>JAHBUS010000001.1 GCA_019637955.1 Pseudobdellovibrionaceae bacterium
TGGGGTTGTCGGGTGCGACACGCTCACGAACATCTTGGGTTACACGCCCGCGAACGGAACCAACTACGTCGCCAAAGCGGGCGACACGATGACCGGCGCTTTGAATTTACCCAGCAACGGCCTTGCGGTTGGCACCAATCAGCTCGTTGTGAGCGGTGGAAGCGTGGGTATCGGGACAGCCTCGCCGCAATCGGCTTTGCACGTGAATGGCAGCATTCAATTTGGCGATGACGGCAGCGCGTGCCCGGGCGCGGGCAATGTGAAACTCGGAGCGATGAGATACAATACCGGCAAAGTGCAAGTGTGCCGCTCGACCGGCTGGACCCAACTCGGAGGATCGACGGCCTCCAGCTTCGCGGGCTACATTGGCGGCGGATCGATCGGCGCGGGCTCGACCAATTTTTCGGGCTACACCAAAGAGTTCGACGTGGGCGGTACCGACTTTAATGCCGCGACGGGAGTCTTTACGGCGCCGTCGTCGGGTCAGTATCTCTTTACGGGAATGTCCCATGGCGTAACCGCTTCTTCGAACTGGTACATCCAGCTGCTTGTCAATGGGTCTGGGGCCTCCTACTACGGTTCACGCTTTAACCCCGGCGGCACCAACCCGATGACCAACCTGTCGTACGTCGTGAATCTCAATGCGGGCGATACCGTTCAGCTTCAGATTATCAATGACGTGTCAGCAAGCAGCGTTCTGGTTCGCTTCTCCGGAAGCAAATTGGACGGCGGCACGATCGGCGGCGGCTCGGCGGACAACCTCGGCAACGGGATTGCGACCAGCAACATCACGCTGGGCAATTACTGGCTCTCGGGCAGTGGCGGCGCGAGCGGGCTTCGCATCGATTCAAGCGGCAACGTCGGCGTGGGCCTCGCCACTCCGACCGAGCGCTTGGATGTGAGCGGAAAAATCAAAGGCACCGAGCTCTGCATCGGCGCGGACTGCCGTTCATCTTGGCCCACGGGCGCGGGCGGAACGGTCACCAGCGTGACGAGCGCCAATGCCGACATCTCGGTGGCCACTACCACCACGACGCCCGTGCTGACGTTGAACGCCGGCACCGGCGCCAACCAAATTTTGAAACTCAACGGATCGGGCGCGCTCCCCGCCGTGAGCGGCGCAAACTTGACCAGCTTGAACGCATCGAGCTTGGCGAGCGGCACCGTTCCGACCTCACAACTTCCGACGGTCCCCGTCTCGAAAGGCGGGACCGGCTCCACGTCATTAAGCCCGAACCGACTGGTCGCGAGTGACGGCACCGGAGCTTCGATGGGCTCTTTCTTTTGTGCGGCCGGAGAGGTCCCGAAATTCGACGTGAGCGGCGTCTTGGGCTGCGCGACCATTTCGACTTTGCTGGGCTATACGCCCGCTAACGGCTCGAACTACGTCGCCAAAACGGGCGACACCATGACCGGAACTTTGACTTTGGCGAGCAATGGGCTGGTGGTCGGTTCCAACCAACTCGTTGTCAGCGGAGACAATGTCGGCGTGGGCGCCGCCTCCTCGAGCGAAAAACTCGAAGTCGCGGGCGCGATTAAAATCGGAACGACCTCAGGCACTCAAGACGGCACCATCCGTTGGAACGGAACAGATTTCCAAGGACGCGCCGGAGGAACTTGGAAATCGATGACCGGTGCGTCGACGACCAGCCCGCTCTCCTTCTCGGTTCATCGAAACGGGGTCGATCAAACCGTGACTAACGGCGGGTGGAGCAAAGTCCTTTGGACCACCGTTGATTTCGATACGAACAGCAATTTTGCGAGTAGCCGCTACACTCCCGCCCTGGCCGGAAAATATCTCTTTAGTGGACAGGCCTATTGCAGCGACAACACCGCACACTGCTCGGTGGCCCTGTATAAAAACGGCGTCCAAGTCACCTACTCCTTTGGACGCACAACCTCCGCCGCGCCGACGTTCTCGCAGTTGATCGACATGAACGGGACGACCGACTACGTCGAGGTTTACGTTTACAACTCCGGCGGCACCACGTTAAGCGGCAACAAAACACTCACTTATCTCAATGGTTTTCTAACGAGCTCGAGCACGACCGCCAGCTCAGGAAGCGGCACCAGCAACACCATTCCCGTTTGGGGCTCTAGCAACACGCTTGGCAACAGCCCGCTCACGGTCAGTTCAGGCAATGTGGGTCTCGGGACTGCGGCGCCCGGAGGAAAACTGGATGTCGTCGTGGCGACGGGAACTGGACTTGATACCGACGGCACAGTGAATATCCAAGATGGGCAGACCAACCAACAGCGTCTGAAGCTCGGCGTGAACACGGCGGGGAACTACTCTTATATCCAAAGCACGCAGACAAATGTCACGCAGAAGGCCTTGGCGCTGAATCCATTGGGTGGCAATGTCGGCATCGGCACCGCCGCTCCCACGGCGAAACTTGAAGTTGCGGGCGATATCAAAGCCACGGGCGGCGGAACCGTGGGCGCCACGCGCGTGATCGGAACTTGGGGAAGTGCCTCGACGAACATTCCGAACAACTCTTACACCTACGTTGGCGACTACATCACTTTGCCGGCCGGAAATTGGACCATCTGGTATGACACCTTCTACGACCACGATGGCACGGGCTTCACGGCAAGCACCTACAATCATCCGGTTCTCTCAACATCTACCAGTAGCGCCAATTCCGTCGACAACGGCGGGCTCAACGGTTGCACAACGAGCTACTGCCCCATTAAGCAAATGTATTTTGTTTCACCGTCGACAACGACCACCTATTACGTCATCCACTACATCAATAGCTACGCAGGCTCGTGGGTCCGCATCCGTGCGGGCTGGGGTCACTTCTTCGCGATCAAAGCCAACTAGATTCACATCGCCACGAGAATGGCGACGCCAAAAATCACGAAGAGCACGCAGGCAAAAATGCGCACGTAGGTCATCGGGATCTTTTTGAGCAGCTTTTCGCCCAAGAAGATTGCCAGCGCATTCGAGGCGATCATCCCGGCGGTGGTCCCTAAGGTGACGATGGCCGCGCTGTCGTAGCGGGCGCCCAGCGCGATCGTGGCGAGCTGGGTTTTGTCTCCCATTTCGGCGATAAAAAAAGCGATCACGGTCGTGAAGAAAGCGCCGTAGCGACTTCCGGTTTTGATCTCGCCCTCTTTATCGGGAATCAAGATCCAGGCCGCGAAGGCGAAGAAGATGAGGGCCAACCCCCACTTCAGCGCCGTGGGACTGACGAGGCTCGCGACGTAGTTGCCAAACCAAGACGCCAGCGCATGATTTAAGAGCGTGGCGACGGTCACGCCCGCCAAGATGGTCCACGGCTTTTTATACCGGGCCGCGAGCACGAGCGAGAGCAATTGGGTTTTGTCACCCATTTCGCCGGCAAACACGAGCAAGAATGAATTGAGAAGAGCTTCCAAAAAAACCTCACGTTCAGCCGCGAGGTCCTCTTTTTTCTGAATGAAAAAACGAGACGACACGGCAATTTAAAAATCACCTGTGTCAGTCTCGTCAGCGGGACCATGAAGATCCGCGAAATGCGCCGGGGGTTGTACCCAGTGTGTCGACGCATCCTTCAGGCTTTGGGGCCCGAACGACTACTCCCTAACTTTGGGCAGAATACTCGAGAGGTTTTCAGTTGGCAAGCGGTCTCTCGATGAAGAGGTAAAACCGCGATTCCAGGTATCTTTGCATAAAGAAATGAGGCGCCGGGGTCTTGAGCTTTCGCTTCACCTCACGCGCGCTGACGGCACGCAGACAATCCCCGTCCAAGATCTTTTGATGCTCGCACAGATCGGAGACCTCTTCATTGCGATCAAAATAGCGCACAAAAATTTCGACCACCCGCTCGTCTTGAACTTGCCGCGCTAGATCCGCGCGCAGCTCTTTTCCCAAAGGTTGAAGATACCAACATGGGCCCTGGCACTCGGCGGAGGGGTTGGTCCACAGATCGAGAACCACGGGCTTTTCGGGCGCTTTGTAGTTTGCGTGCGTCAGCCACGGGATCTGCGCCGGCAGACCTTGCTGATCGTCGGTGTACCAGATCACGGCTTTGGCTCCGTGAAGCTCCGGAAACAGACGGGTCGCGACATAATTTCCAATGAGACTCGGGTCGGCGCCGACCTCGGTCACCTTGATCACGCCCGCGGGTTTGAGGGCGCCCCCGCTTCGCACAAGTCCCATCATGATCAGCGTTGCGATCATCAAGGCCAGACCCACAACAACGGCAATTGTTTTCATGTGACCAACTTCTCAATTTTGCAGAGGCAAGATCCCGAATGTCTTTGTGTCATGAAGCGAGTCCTCGCGTTTTGGACCAACCTTGAGAGTTGGTGCCCCGGGCCGGAATTGAACCGGCACGTCCCTTTCGAAACCCAGGATTTTAAGTCCTGTGCGTCTACCAATTTCGCCACCGGGGCTTGCAAGATCCCGCCAGTTGACCATCCTTTCCGCCCCTTGACAAGAGAGGACGCCTGGCTTCTGATCAGCCTGATGAACTCTGCCCCCATGCCCCGCCGCCTCAGCGAAGCGTTTGCCTCTTTGATTGGCTTAAAGGGTCTCTTTATCGTGGTGTATTTTGCGTTTTCGATGACCTTGGATCAAACCTTGACGGGCTTGATGGAATCCGAACTGCTCAATCCCGACGGCGCCTCGGCGATTATTTGGGTTTACGGAGGCTTGTCGTTCGTGCTGGGCCTACTGACCCCACTTGTCATGGCCTTTGTCATCATTTCGGCTTGGCGCTTCCCGCACGAGAGCACCTTTGATGTCGCCCAGAAGCATTTGGGCTATTTGGTCAAAGAAGAGATGCGCGTGATGGGGAAATCTCTGCTCTGGGGCCTGCTGCTCTTGATCCCTGGCCTGATCCGTTTTTTTCAATGCCTCTTCGTTCCGTTCGTGGTGCTTCTTGACCCCCAGTATCAAAGGGGTGAGGTCGATGCTCTGCAGGCCTCGTGGTCCCGCGTGAAACGCGTTTGGGCTCGCCTCCTTGGTTTGTTCATTTTTTTTGGTCTCGTCACGCCTTTGCTCATGACGTTCTTCGATGGCTACCGCTCGATCCTCGAGCAACCGCTCACGGCTCTGCCTTTGTTCCTCGTTGAACTCACGGTCTTGATCGTGTTTCAATGGAGCGTTCTGAAAACATGGGAGAAAGCCAATGAACCTCATATTTCCATGGTCTGAGATCAAACTTCGCGGCCGCGGCCTCACCTTCGACGACGTTCTTCTTGTCCCTCGCAAATCGGAAGTGCGCTCACGCCGTGACCCCAGCCTGAAATCGCGCCTCACCAAAAAAATCGAAATCGAAACCCCGCTCATCAGCGCGAACATGGACACCATCACCGAAGCCGACATGGCTTTTGCGATGGCGGAGCTGGGCGCGGTGGGCATTCTTCACCGCTTTTTGTCGACCGAAGCGCAGTGTGAGCAGGTGCGCGCGCTCAAAGCAAAAGGCGTGAAGGTTCTTGCGGCCTCGATCGGCGTGACCGAAGACGACCGCGAACGCGCCAAAGCCTTGCTCAAAGCGGGCGCGAATTTACTCACGCTCGACATCGCCCACGGCCACTCGGTCGCGATGCTCGAGACCATGAAGTGGCTCAAAGATCTCTCACCTGAAACTGAAATCATCGCGGGCAATGTCGCCACCCCCGAAGCCACCGAAGAACTCATCGAGGCGGGCGCGGATGCGATCAAGGTTGGCATTGGCCCCGGCTCGATGTGCACCACTCGAATTATCACGGGTAACGGCGTTCCGCAGCTGACCGCCATCGCTCTTTGCGCCGAAGCGGCCGAAGGCACCAACGTGCCGGTTATTGCCGACGGCGGCATCCGCACGAGCGGCGACATCGTCAAGGCGTTCGCGGCGGGCGCCTCGACCATCATGCTCGGCAGCATGCTCTCGGGCACCATCGAAACTCCCGGCGAAATCAAAAACGGAAAAAAACTTTACCGCGGCATGGCCTCGCGCTCGGCGCAGGACTCTTGGCGCGGCGGCGTTCCTAAAGGCATGGCGCCCGAGGGCGAAAGCACGCAAGTCTCGGTCAAGGGTCACGTCAAAGACGTGATCTTCGAACTCACGGGAGGCCTGCGCTCGGGAATGTCGTACTTGAATGCCCAGACCTTGAGCGACGTTCGCACGCAGGCGCGGTTCATCGAAATGTCGAATGCGGGCATCCGCGAGTCTCACGCCCACGGCGTGAAGTGAGGGCGGCATGAAGGCGGCGATCGGCGTTTTTGATTCGGGTGTCGGCGGGCTCACGGTGTTGAAAAGTCTTCGGACCGCCTTTCCTCAGCAAGAGTTCATCTATTTGGGCGACACCGCCCGCCTTCCCTACGGAACCAAATCGGCGGACACCATCCGTCAGTACTCGCTGCAGAACGTGCGTTTTCTCGCGCATCAGGGCGTGCAGGCCGTGGTGGTCGCCTGCAATTCGGCGAGCACGCAGATCACCGAACCCGAGATCGAAGGCCTTCCGGTTTACAACGTCATCGATCCCGGAGTGCAAGCCGCGCTCGAAACCACGCAGAATCAATGCATCGGGCTTCTGGGAACACGGGCGACCGTCGAGAGCCACGTTTACCAAACCCGTCTTAAAAAACAGGCGGCCTCCTTCGGCAAAAGCGATGTGCGCGTGTTCGCCCAGGCCTGTCCTCTGTTTGTCCCCTTGGCGGAAGAGGGCTGGACCTTGGATCCCATCACGAATCTCATCGTCTACCGTTACCTGCACCCGCTCTTGCTCGAAGAGATCGACACCTTGATCATGGGCTGCACGCACTACCCGATTTTGCGTGGCTCGATCGAGCGTGCCACCGGCAAGTCGGTGACCCTGGTGGATTCAGGCCACGCGCTTGCCGCCGTGCTTAAAAAAGATTTCGAATCCGGCCGACTCAAAGCCTCGGCCGAAGCGGGTTTGCGCGTTTTGATGACCGACCTCTCGAGCCATTTGCAAAAATGGGCTTTCGAAATTCTCGAGGAAACTTCACAGCCCATCGAAGTCGTCAATACCACTTGATTCGACCCTCGAGTTCAGTATCGTGAAGCCATTCACCGGAGGAGTTCTCAATGGGTCCGTTTTTATTTTTCGCCGCGACTCTCTTTTTCACCACGTTGGCTCCGGCCGCTTACACCGATTGCCGCGAGTATGGTTACACCCATGCGGAGTGCAATGGTCAAAGCGATGCCTACATGAAGTGCCGCGAGCTCGGCATCGAGCACCTGGCCTGCAATGGCCAAGGTTTTGAGTATCTCACTTGCCGCCGTGCCGGTTTTGATCACGCCTCGTGTGACGGACAAGACAGCGCGTACTTGCTCTGCCGCCAAGCGGGTTATGACCACGCGTCTTGCCAGAATCAGTTTCGCGGGTACCCTTCGTGCCGGCGCGCCGGTTTTGATCACGGATCCTGCTCACTGCAAGCCCCGCATTATCCGGTTTGCCGTCAGGCTGGGTTTGACCACGCGAGCTGCAGTCTGCAACCGCCCGCCTACCCGGGCTGCCGCCGTGCGGGCTTTTCGCATGAAGACTGCGACCGCCAGTCTTACGAATTCATCCGCTGCCGTCAGGCCGGATTTAAACAAGATGAGTGCAAGGGGCAATAAGACTTAGAGGTCGTCCCACAGAACTTCAGGAACGGCGCCCAGCAGATTGTAATTGCTCGCCAGAACGGCGCCGTAGGCTCCCGCTTCGCCGATGATGGCCAAGTCGCCTTCGCGCGGGTCGATGAACTCGCGCAAAGTTCCGAGCGTGTCGCTCGACTCACAGACGGGACCCACCACATCGTAGACCGCGCTCGCGCCCTCACGTGCGGGGACCAATTCAATGCGGTGATACGCTTGGTACAGCATCGGACGGAGCAAAGCGTTCATGCCGGCGTTGAGAATCAGAAAATTTTTGTACGGCGTGCGCTTCACGTACTCGATTCGCGTGACGAGAGCCCCCGCGCGCGCCACCCAGAACCTTCCAGGCTCAAAGTGCAGTTCGCCCGGGTAACCCTTGAGGGCCGAGGCCAGCGTGCGTGCGTACTTCAGTAAAACTTGAGAATCCTCGTCTTCGGAGCCCTTGTAGGCGATACCGACGCCGCCGCCCACATCCAGCGACTTGATCTTGAGGCCGCGGTTTTTCAGCTGCTGTTCGACGGCCAAAGTTTTTTGAATGGCATCGCCCAAAGCCGCAAAATCCAAAAGCTGCGAGCCGATGTGCAAACTCAAGCCTTGGAAATCCAAGAACTCCGGATTTTGAAGAATCACGTCGGCCATCTCGGGAAGATCCAGCGCATCGACGCCGAACTTATTCTCGCGAAAACCCGTCGCGATGTAGGGATGGGTTTCGGCTTTCACCTCGGGGTTGAAACGGATCGCGAGGCGCGCCGTCTTCTTGAGAGATTTTGCGACCTCCAGGATGCGCACGAGCTCCGGAAGACTCTCGACATTGAGTTGACCCACACCGGCTTCGAGAGCTTTTTGGATTTCGTTTTTGGATTTCGCGACGCCCGAGAACACGACATCGGCGCTCTTAAAACCGTGATCCAGGGCCCATTGCATTTCACCGCCACTCACCACGTCGACGCCGTAGCCTTCACCCGCGAGCATCTGGAGCAGAGCGGGATGGTTGTTCGACTTCATGGCGAAATGAAAATAGAGCGGCTGCTCGAGGTGCTCGGCAAGGACCTTGCGGTAGGCCGCCGCGCGTGACTGGACGACCGCGAGCGACAGAACGTACGCGGGCACGGCGGCGGAGGCCGCTTTGAGCGTGGCTTCGAGAGGCCTTCCGGCGAACGAAAGCTCACCTTTGGGGCCCTTTTCGAGCCCTTTTACCCATGGAACCTTGACCTCGCTGGCGGAATCCGATTTCATGGCGCCATTCTTATCAGGAGTCGCTCGAATGACAAGTTTCGTTTTCGGTACCACCCCTTTGGGGCTCCCCATCGAGGCCTGGCGTTTTCAAAATTCGGGGCCCAAGGTGCTGATCCTGGGCGGCGTTCACGGCGATGAGCGCGAAGGCGTGGTCGCGGCCCTGGGGCTCTTGCGTGAGTTCCAAAAGAGCTTCACTTACAAACTTGATTTGACCTTGGTTCCCCGCTTCAACGAAGAGGGCGTTCTGTTTAACAGCCGCATGAACACGCGCGGCGTGGACTTGAACCGCAATCTCCCCACGAAGGACTGGTCGCCCGAGATCAAAACGCCTCGCTACAATCCCGGCCCCTCGGCGGGCAGCGAGCCCGAGAACCAAGCGCTGGCGGTTTTTCTCGAGCACGAGAAGCCGGTGTTTTTGTTGAGCCTGCACTCATGGAAACCCGTTTTGAACGTCAACGGCGATTGCCGGGGCGAAGCCGAGGTGCTGGCGAAACTCACGGGCTACGCCATTGATGATGATATCGGCTACCCCACCCCTGGGTGTCTGGGCACCTACGCGGGCCTGGAGCGCACCTCGCCCACTTTGACTTACGAAATCGAACGCGGCCTTTCGCCCGAAGAGACTCTTCGCGTGCATGTTCCCGCCATTCTTGAATGCCTCAAATACACGGAGACCCGAAAATGAACGCTTCGACCATCGAAACTTTGGACGCCCGTCTTAAAACCAACGGCTCATTGAACGAGGGAGAAAAGCGCCAGCTTTTGGACGTGATCGAGGCTCTCGATGCCGGAAAAATCCGGGTGTCTGAGAAGCAAGCTCCCGGCCAGTGGACCACGAATGCGTGGGTCAAGCAGGCCATTCTGATGTACTTCCGCGTGATGCAAATGAACCCGATCCAAGCGGGCGATCTTCAATTCTTCGACAAAGTCCCCTTGAAAACTTGGTCGTCGGCCGTGGGCGTGCGTGTGGTTCCCCCGGCGGTCGCGCGCAAAGGCAGCTTTATCGAGGCGGGCGCCATCTTGATGCCCTCTTACGTGAACATCGGCGCCTACGTCGGTTCGGGCACCATGGTCGACACCTGGGCCACCGTCGGCTCGTGCGCGCAGATCGGCAAAAACGTGCACCTCTCGGGCGGCGTTGGCATCGGCGGCGTTTTGGAACCCATCCAGGCGAGCCCCGTGATCATCGAAGACGACGTGTTCGTTGGCAGCCGCTGCATCGTGGTTGAAGGCGCCTTGATCGAAGAAGGTGCGGTTCTGGGCGCGGGCGTGACCATCACGTCCTCGACCAAAATCATCGATGTCTCCGGCGCTTCGGAAAAGATCTATCAAGGCCGCGTTCCCAAGAACTCGGTCGTGATCCCCGGCACTTATCAAAAAAGTTTCCCGGCCGGAAATTACGGCGTGAACTGCGCGCTGATCATCGGCACGCGCAAAGAGAGCACCGATAAAAAAACGTCGCTCACGCAGGCCCTTCGCGAGCACGCGGTCTCGGTGTGAAAGCGCTGCTGGCGTTTCCCACGCTGGAGGCGGTAGTCGCCCGCGCGCAAAAAAGCTTTACGCTCGTGCGCTCTGGCGGTGGCGCTCTCGGCGTTGACGAGATCGCTCAGCTCGCGAACGAACACCAAGTCGACGCGCTCTTCGTGGCGCCTCGCAACCCGGTGCGAGCCGAACTCATTCAAAAACTTCCCGCCACGGTCAAGGTGATCTCCACGTTCAGCGTTGGTTTTGATCACATTGATGTGGCCGCCGCCAAAGCCAAGGGCATCGCGGTCACCAACACGCCCGAGGTCTTAAGCGAAGCCACGGCCAATCTGGCGTTTCTTCTTTTGCTCGCGGCCAGCCGCCGGTTGCCCGAAGCCGAAGCTCTGATGCGCCAAGGCTGGGGCCGCCACCTCGGCACGCAAGACCTTCTCGGCGTGGATCTGACCGGAAAAACCCTCGCGATTTTTGGCATGGGCCGCATCGGGCGCGAGATGGCCGACCGCGCCCGCGCCTTTGGCATGAAGATCGTTTACTGCAACCGCAACCGGCTGCACCCGGATCTGGAAAAAGGCGCGGCGTATTTTGCGAACTTCAAAGAAATGCTCCCGCTCGCCGACGCGCTCTCGCTGCACGCGCCCGGGACGAACGAGACCAAAGAGCTGATGAATCGTGAGACCTTTGCGCTGATGAAAAAAGGCTCGATCTTCGTGAACACCGCACGCGGCAGCCTGGTGAATGAAGACGCGCTCATTGAAGCCTTGCGCACTGGTCACTTGTTCGCAGCCGGTCTCGATGTCTTTACACGCGAGCCCACTTTGGATCCCCGTTTCTTGGAGCTTCAAAACGTGGTGCTCGCCCCTCACGTCGGCAGCGCCACGATCGAAACCAGAACAAAAATGGGTTTCCTCATGGTCGAAAACGCTGAAGCCGTTTTGGACGGCGGAAAGCCCGCGAATATTCTGTAGTCTATCTCCACGTCGATCGCGCTTTAACAAGCTAAAGCCAGGAATCTAATATTGACGCTGGTTTGATGGCGATTAGCGCATTGCGATGCTGCGCGCTACAGAAGCTTTGCTATAGCCGAATCAGCTTTATCTATTTTTTTTTTAATTTATCTACCCATGTCTTGACACCTGGTCCTTGGCCTTGCGAACCTTTGCTTATGGATCTTAAGGAATACATGCGCCTCAAAAAACAGATCGAAGAAAAATACAAACAAGAGGTCCTTGCACTCGAGCTTCTTTGGAAAAATTACGGCAACAAGGAATCGGGAACCTTCATTTCTAGCAAGCGAACAATTTCCGAAAGCGCTCGAGAGGTAATGAAGGCTCTTGATAAGCCTTTTTCCGTGAATGAAATCGCGGACGGCCTTCGGGACCTGGGTCAAGAAGTGTCGAAACCTCAACTTTCGAACCTGTTAAACCGCCTTGCTCGGAGTGAAGAGATCGAAATTGTAGAGAACGGGCGCGGACGAATGCCCAACTCATATCGTCTCAAAGATCATGACCCAACCAATGAACTAGATTTTTAGTAAAACTTTGATCTCCACGGAAAGGAGACTCGATTGAAAAAAATAACCAAAGAATTTTTTTTGGCCGTCCGGCGGCCCAAAAAAAGTGACCATTAGTTTTTCTCAATTTGCACACTGAAAAAACTAATGGTCACCCGGTAGCATCCATACCGCAGGCAAAGGCCTGCGGTATTTCTTATCTATCCACTAGATTAAACTCCAATCAAGCGATTTTTCAATCGCAAGAAATCGCTTTAACCAAGTAAGGAACTTATATGTCTAAGAACGAAAAAACTTCAGGCAAAGTTGCAACGATCGCATCCAAAGGCCTCAAAGACCCCGGAAGCCTTTCAAAAAAAGAAATTAAGTCGCTGGCTGCTTCCACCCTGACGCAGTCTCCTGATAAGCGCAAACGCTAGGACCTCGGCTGCCTGGACATCGTCCCGGCAGCCAATTTTTAGGCGCGGGATTGGTTGCGGAGGAGTTCGGAGGGACTGCTTTTGTAGAGGGTGCTTCCGATGTTGGCGGAGCCGACGTAGCTGAGCGCGAAGCCCACCACCAGCACGACCAAGATGAGGAACCAATCGGTGGAGGCCGGAATCTCGGCGTCGTAGTAGATGTCCGGCAGAACCCGCAGCGGGTGAAATTGCAAAATAAGCGAAATGAGCGTCCCGAGCAGGCCTCCGGCTAAAAGACCAAGTCCGCCCAGGCTCACGCCGATGCCGATCAAAAGCCGCTTCAGCGAATGCGGCCCCAAACCGATCGATTGCAACAGACCCATCTCTTTTCGTTTCTGTGAGACGAGCAGGCCCATCACGCTCAACAGCGAAAAACCGGCGACGAGCGCGGCGATTCCCAAAAACAAACCGATCACCAGCTTTTCGAGCTTCAGCGCCAGGAACAGGGCCGAGTTGCGCTCGCGCCAGGTCTGCACGCGAACGCCCGAGAGTTTTTCGAGCTCGGCCTTATAAGTGTCGACGCTGTTCGCGTCGCCCGTCCAGACGACGATGCCTTGATGGCGGCTCGGTGAATTGGCCAGAACGCCCAGCGTTTTTCCTTTGAGGTAAAAGATATTTTTGGCGTCAACGTCGGCCAGATTGGTCGTCAGGATCCGGCGCACGCGCACCTTTTCAAACTTGGGCGCCTCACCCGCGGGCAGGAGCAGCCCCTCGGGCGGCAGCACCATCAGGGAGTCACCCTCGAAAATTCCCATGCTGTGCGCGAGATCCACGCCCACCAGAACTTCACCCGGAGCCATCGGGTCTTCGGGAAAGACGGGCCCCTCCGTCCCCGTCTTTTCGCCAACGGAGTTGATCTGCTTGAGCAAAGTCGCCAAGCCCGCGTCGGTCATTCCGCGCGCGACGGCGCCTTGAAAGCGGCCATCCAGCGTGCGCAGAATCACGTCTTGAGTTTCTTCGGCGAAGGAGCGCCAATCGGCGTGCGCGCGGATTTTTTCGACCACGGGGTGCGTGTCGAGCACCTGCGCCGAGACGCCCGGGACCTCGACCCACAGATGAGGTTCGGTGGCGAGCGTGCGCTCTTGCACGCGTTCATTCAAAGCCCGCATCACGCTTAAAACCACGATCAAGGCGGCAACGCTGACCGTGAGCCCACCCACGGTGAGCCACGAGATCCGGCGGATCACCGCCCCGGCCCGTTTTGAAAAGAGAAAGCGAAGGAGAAAATCGAAAATCATCGCCCTCTGAATGTCTCAAAGGGCGCACCCGGTGTTCAAGAGTTTCTGGGGCGATTATTTCGTCGACGCAGGAAGGCGTCTGGCCTTTTCTTCTTCCTCTTTCACGTCTTCGACGTTGCCACGCAGGAAGAAGGATTTTTGCATGGCCTTGAGCAGCACCACGGCCTCATCCAGCGCTTGGACGGCCCGGCGGCTGGCGTGCGGAAGATCGGGTCCCACTTCGGCCAATGCCGGAATGAAGACTTTGAATTGATCCGTCAAGACGGCCAAGTTGCTGACCAACTTCTCGATGTCTTCGCCCATTTTGGGGGCCTTTTGATTGATCATCGGAATCAAGGCATTGAGTTCGCGCGTCGTGGTGGCGAGCTCCGCCATCACGTGTCCCATGTTTTCGTCTTTGGTGGCTTGGCGGGAGAGCTTGATCACTTCGACCGACATCGTGTTCAAATTTTTGAGCAAGGGGTCGATGCGGTCGAACATGCGAATCATGTTTTGCGTGCGGTCCTTGTCCAAGAACGCCTCGGCCAGCGTCTTGAGATTGGTCATCATATCGCTCATCGTGGCGAGCGACTCGCCCAGGTTTCGTCCCGAGAGCATGGTCATCAAGTCAACCGTGTCGTGGCCGCGCATGAGGCCGCCCGGCTCCAGACGTGACGCCTCATTCGAGCCCACGGTGATCTCGAGCGCACGCTCGCCGATCACGAAGGGCCGGATCAATTGCGCCTGGCTGTCGGTCTTGATCCGGGTGGTGAATTTTTCGAGGACCGAAAATTTGACCATGATCATGTCATCGTCCATCAGGTCCACTTGATCGACGCTGCCGGCGCGAAGACCCGCGATCTGCACCACGGCACCCGCATGCAAACCCTCGGCGGCTTTGAACTTCGTGGTGTAACTGACTTTGGTGTCAAACCAACCTTGTTTCACGGCGACACCGACCATGCTCATGAAAAACAAGCCGATCGCGCCCAGCACGAAAAAACCGGCCACCCTCTCAAATTTATTGAACTTCACCTTCATAGTGAAACCACTTTCTTCTCATCCATCTCGGGAAGGGCGTGGAGCAAGCCGCCCTCGATAAAGATCTCGGTGTTCTCGATCAGGCCCATAAACTTTTCGTCGAACGAGCTCACGAACGCGTGTTTGAGGGAGCCCTCTTTGCGCAAAGTTTCGAGCAGATCAAAGAACTTCAGCGCCGTGTCCTGGGGCAGGCCCACGGTGGGATCGTCCAGCAGCACCATCTGCGGGTGCAGAATCACCGCGCGCAGAAGGCAGGCGAGCTTCTTGGCGCCGCCGGGCATGAACGACGGCCGCTGATCTTTGTACTTCGTCAGGTTGAACTCACGCATGTAATGAGTCACGCGCTCGCCCGCCTCTTGGGGCGACAAGACCTTGTGGTAATTCAAAGGCAAAATCAAATTTTCAAAGAGCGTGCGGTTGTGAATCAAACCGCCCATGTCAAAACCGTAACCAATCGCCAAGCGGTAAGGCAGGAACTCCTCAAAGGACATCTCGCCCACGTTCGCGTCGTTGATGAGATAGTTTCCTTTGGTGGGCATCTGCAAAGCCGCGAGAATCTGCAGGAGCGTCGAACGGCCCGAGCCATGCTCGGCTTTGACCCACACCATCTGGTTCATCGGAAAGTCGAAATCGACATTCTCGAAAACCGGGTCCTGTCCGTCGAATTTAAAGCTGACGTTTTCAAAACGGAGTTTTTCGATTTTCGGCGACGTCATTACAGGACCCCCAATGTCATCAACTGATTGAGATAGAAAAGAGTGGAAACCGAGATGTTAAAAACAACGACGTAGAGAATGGACTTCACCACCGCCTGGGTGGTCGCCACGGGAACTTCGGTCGGACTGCGCTGAACCGAAAGGCCTTGATAGCAGCAAACCGAAAAGATGATCATGCCGCTAAAGACGTTCTTCAACAGAAACAAACCCAGATCCTCGCTGGCCACGGCCTGCGAGAGCGAGTCGGCGTAGAACTGAAAGGGCATGCCGTGAATCAGCTTGGTGAGCAGAAACCCGCCCAGTAAAGAGATCACCACGAAGTAAATCGCCAGGCACACGACGCTCACGATGCCGCCTACCAGTCGCGGAAATACGATGAAGCTCATCGGATTGATCCCGAGCGACTCGAGCGCTTCGATTTCGCGGTTGGCGCGCATGTTGCCGATCTCGGAGGCCACGGCGGTTCCCGAACGCGCGATCACCACGAGCGCCGTCATCAGCGGCGCCATCTCGCGCACCACGATGGCGACCAGAAGCTTGCCGATCATGCCCGCGCCGCCGAGCAGATTGAGCTGACTTGATGATTGCAAAATCACCATCACGCCCGAGGCGAGCGCGAGCATGGAGATCAGCGGAAGAGCCTGAAAACCGGTAAAGTAAACCTGCGCCGAGATGACCTGATAGATCGAACGAAAACTTTGAGCCTGGTCGCGCACGCCCGCGCGAAGCGCGAGGTACAGCATGAGAAAAATCTCGGCCGTATACTCCAAGTTTTTAGTGACGGTTTGTCCCAACCGAACGACCACAGGATAGCCTCCAAGCGCTACCCAACGTGTCGGAATCTTTGAGAATTAAGCGTAGGCCCAGAGGGCGTAGAACATGGATTTCAGGACCTCGGTCGCAAGGTTCCAGGGCGCTTCCTCGCCCTTGGACGCGGAGATCGCGTGGGGGATGATGCGCATGTCGTTTTTCAGAGCCGCCGAGAAGGTCCGGTGCGCCCGGTACATGTGCACCTGGGACGTGACCAAGATCAGATCGCGGCAGTGCAAAGCTTCGAGGATCGGCACGCTCTGGTGCGCATTTCCGTAGGTGGTCTGGCTTCGCCGCTCAAGCACGATGCTTGAGGGGTTCACGCCGAGGGCGAGATCAAAGGGCGTCACCAGATCGCGCAACTCGGTTTGCGGGTTCACGCCCGAGATGACGAGCGTTTTGATGGCCCCTCTTTCGATGAGCGCGAGGCCCTCGCGCACCCGCCCCGCTCCGCCCGTCAAGACCACGCCGCAGTCGGCGGCTGGATCTTGCGTCCAGCTCGAAATCGGCGTTGATAAAACAAGATGGGCCTCCCGGAAGGCGAGAAGCCCAAAGAGCCCGACCGCGATGAGGGTCAAACCGGCCGCGCGGTTAACCTTTATGGGCCAAGACTTCGATTTCAACTTTCACTCCACGAGGAAGACCCGCCACCGCCACGGTCGAACGCGCGGGAGGGTTCTGCTTGAAGTGCTCGCCGTAAACCTCGTTCACGGTGGCGAAATCGGCCATGTCGGTCAAAAAGATCGTGGTTTTCACCACGTGATCGAATTTCAAACCGGCGCCGCCCAAAACGGCTTCGATGTTTTTCATGACTTGAACGGTTTGCGACTTCACGTCACCGGGAATCGCGGCGTTCTTATCCGCCGACAGCGCGATTTGGCCCGAACAGAACACAAAGGGTCCCGCTTCGATGGCTTGAGAATAAGGGCCGATCGCGGCCGGGGCATGGTCGGTGTGAATCACTTTTTTCATAAGAACCTCAGTCAGTTAGAACAAACAGTTAGAAATTGTTTTAGAAGTAAAAAATCATCCCGGCACGCAGGAACGAATCGCCCATCGTGCGAAAGCGAACCTTCTTCACGTTGGTGACCGCCATCCCGGTCTCAAAGTTGAACCCCAAATTTTCGAGCCCTTGAAAGAAGAACTCCGCGCCGACGAGAGCGGCGAGCTCAAAGCCCGAATCGGTGCTTCCTGCCGTCTCTTTCGAAACCATCGAGAGGACGCCGCCCATGAAGAAGTTCAGGGCATCTTCGGTGAACACGATTTTGCGAACGCCGCCCGACAGGGCGAATTTTGAGTTTTGATCTTCGGTGTCGATCCCGAGGGCGCCGACAAAACCCAGATCCGAGGTCGGATAGTAGTGAGCCGCCAAGCTCGGAAGATCAAAGGCGTAAGAGTTGCGAAAGCCCACACCCAAACGGCTGGTCAGGTCTTTGGCTTGAACCGTCGAGGTGAACGCGAGCAAACCACTCAACAATGCGATGCAGAAAAATCCCGAACGAAACACGATGCTCTCCTTGGTCAGTGGAGATGATTCAAAGCCAAAAGACCAAAGGGAGCAACGAAAATCATCTTGTCGCGCCGGGCACTTAGAAGTACATTTTGAGACCCAAAGACACGTGGGCCTGTAGCTCAGCTGGGAGAGCGCTAGCATGGCATGTTAGAGGTCGTCGGTTCGATCCCGATCAGGTCCACCAAATTTCTTCGCGAATTTTGGCCGTTTCTTTAGAAGTGTTAGTAATGTCTGCTAAATTATAGCGAGGGCTCAGGTTCTCTGGCCCTTTCGGATAGTTCTCCGTATTTCGCAAAATTTCTGATTTTGGCTTTCTCGTGGCTTGCTGTTGGCTTGTTGGGTAGTACCCAGCCAGCCGCCCCCAGGAATCGGTAGCACCTACCGCCAAGCTCTTGTTTTCATTCAAAATTCAAAACCAGCGCCCGATGGCAGGCGCTTCGGATTCCTTGTCCAGCGTTCCGCTGGCGCGTTTTACGCGCTCAAGCGGAATTTTAACCATGCGCTCTCTGGCACGTTCAAGGTGCCAGGAGCGATCCCAAACAAGGAGAATCTATGCAACAAATCGAAAATCAAAATGAGCACATTTCCGGCCCAATAAGTGATGCGGTCGCGATCAAGAAAATGCGCCTTCTGCGGAGGATGAAGCGCAAAGAGGCGGCCCTCCTTTTCAACTATTCCCGAAGCTCCATTGAGAAAGTAGAAAATGGACGAGGGAAACTTACGCCGGATCGAGTGCGGCGTTTCGTGGAAGCCTACGGCTTCACGATGAATCAGTTTCTTGATCTAAAACTTGGAAAGCTGCCGGACGGTTTTCAACCGACGGCTGCTCCAAAAAAAATCCGAATCATTGAGCACGTTGAACTTCGCCGAAGCTACAAAAAGCTCATCACAGATGAGGTTCGCGCGCTCCGAATGTTCCGCAAACGAAAAGGATTTTCGCAGTACGCGGCCAGCGAAATTTGCGGCTGGTGCTCGGCGACGATTGGGCACATTGAGCAAGGCAGAATCGAACTCACCGAGGAACGAATTAAGCACATCCTCGGCGCTTACGGCTTCACTCTCAAAGAGTTTTATGAGTCGGTTCGCAGCGGCATAAAGCGCGAAGAGGTCGAAGACGAATGCCTCAAGCTGATTCAGCGTCTTGACGACACTCGCCTTCTCGCCGTGAAGGGCATTCTCGAAAAGTTCTAAGCAAAACAAGATTTCAAATTCAACACTAAAAGGAGATTAAAAAATGAAAAAACAGAAAAGCAAAACCACCGTCAGCAGTAGTTCCATTCGCATCAAATCGGAGATCAAGAAAACCGCCAAGGCATTCTTGAACAAGGTCAACAGCGAAAACAAAGGATGTCGCAAAATGAAGATCGACGACATCTTCGAGTTGGCATTGTCCTTAGTGACAGACGATCATCTGAAAGGACTCCGCCAGAAAGCCATGACGAACAAAGGTCGCATGGAGATTCTGCGGCAGAAATATATCGAGTTGAACGGATACATTTCCGAGGACGACTTCCTCGGCCTGGCGTGGAGTCCGCAACTCCAAGAATTCGTTAAGCAACAAGAAGCCGAGCTCTTTGCGGCCTAACGCCCAAGAAAAGGTCTCCAGTTTGAGGACCGAAAAGCCCGAAACTGGAGACTCCGAAAGAAAAGGACTCCTGATTGTATTCAATCAGGAGTTTCGTTCGACGCACAAACTCTCGAATGAGAATTTGCGCGCTTGGAGAACGAAGCGAAGTCAAATCTGCTTTTCAGCAGAGCGAAACTTTTCGATCCGAGTATAAGCAATCTTGTAATGGAAAGTAGGAATATCCAGCCAGTGCGAAACCGTGACAGTCTGCTTATTCACACGAACGACAGGCATCCAACTGCGTTTATAGCAAATGTAGTCGCCGACTTTGATCGTTTCCGGTGACGCAATAGCTTCACCGTCATCTTTTCGAGCAGTCTCGATCTCGGCAAGACGACCTTGCCAAAATGTGAGCTTTTCCTGCGCCTGAACGAGTCGCGGGTTTGCGGGTTCGGCCCACTTGGAAAGTTGCCTGACGACCTTTTGAGCTTCTTTGATGCGATTTCCGATATAGCGACGGTCTTCCAAGCGTTCTTGCGAACGGTTAAGGTCAAAAGCACGACCTCGGAGATACGCAGCCTTGTCGTTTTCCTCGATGGATTTTTCCACATTGCTACGAATACGCTCGATGTCTCGCCGATGACGGCGCTCGCTATGGTGGCCGACGAGTATCGGCTGTCCAAAAGGAATGAAAGAACTGATCCTATCAGCCGCTTGGCTGCGACTTTCCGCACGAGCTTCCGCATTTTCGGCGTAAGTTTGGTAGCGTTCAGCCTTATCCAAGTCGCGTTGGATTTTACTTTCTACTTGTTCGGCAAAGGATTCGCGCCCGTACTTTTCAAGCTGAGTAAGAATGTCGGCAGTCGGATCTTCAAAGAAGGACCATTGACCGCGAAACTTGCGGCCCTTGATCTCTCGAAAGAATGTTTCAAGCCCAAAGATGTTGCCAGAAGCGATCCAGACCGGGCGAGGTTTCTTGCCCGGCTTTGAGGGAGTGGTCATGGTTTCAGTGATTTGCACACCGAAATTTTTAAGAGATTCTGAAGTCAAATTTTGCTGATTCATATTATATGATCCTTTCTTAGTTAGTTCTGAAGCGTTTGACGAATAGAGGGGTTGCTTTTACGGATGCAATGGCATCGTCCATGAAGCGACTATCGCAAGAACTATATTTCATGCGTCTAACGACAATGATTCCTTGGTCTTCGGGTGCGCTGAAGGCGTCAGTATTTACGTCAACCCATCCCTCAAAGAGAGCGAAGTCTTTCTTGCCGTAGAATTTGATGCTGTGGAGATTACGCTTTTTCTTCGGAGTGAAGATCAGCTCGACGGCGTTTTCGTATTGGGCGAAGCGGCCCAATTTTGACGAGTGAAATGTGAATTGAACCGCGTTTACACCAAAACCCATATCGTTCTCGACGATAACGGTGTAGCGTTTGCCGACTTCAAGATTGAGTAAGTCACTGAACTGATTGATCTGTTCCATAAGTAATTCCTTTCTAAAATTTGTTTTCGTTGACGAAAGCCTCCCTTCCCCGAGAGGAAGAGAGGCCGATTCGGTTAGGCAGGAAGAGCCTCGCTGCCGCTATGAGCTTCTTCAGCCACCGCAGACAGGATTTTCTTGTAGTAGTTGACGTGCTTAGAGACTCGAATCCCGAGCACGCTGTGAACGAGGTAGTCGCCCTTGAGGTAGATGACCGGACGAGCGATCAGCCCGAAGACGTTGCGGGTTGCCGTTTGCTCTTGCGCTTCTTTTTTCTCGAAGGGCAAGCCGAGAATCGACTTGTAGAGGTTGACAGGCATTTCGATTCTGAGATCAGAGCCGAGACGGTGCGTGATCGTGCCGCGTTCTTCATTTAGGTACACTTGCGGATTCGCGTAGAATCCCTGAAACTGTTTGGTTTCTTGAGCTTGGTTGTTTTGAGCTTTCTGTTGCATGACTTTCTCCTTTGAAAGTTTTGTTTTTGCGCCGACCCCATCAACATCGAGGGGCCTTTCACAAACCCGTGAAGGCCCTGAAGATGGTGACGAGGGAGTGCAGCGGGACGCCCCCGACCGCCACGCGAGAGCACCCGAGAGGTGCGGTAGCGGCAGGGGCCGTGACAGGGAGAAGCGAAGCGCCTGGCGCGGCCCCTGCGAAGGGAGGGATCAGGCGGCGCGCGGAGCGACCGATTCCAAGCAAAAATGAATTTCAAAAAGCGGAGAATCATTCAACTGAACGCCAAGGCGACCTGCTGGAGAAATGGATGGTATGTTCAAGGATTTTCAGCGATCAAAAATGATTGAAGAACTGCATGATGATGCAGATGAGGACTGTTTTGTTACGAAGTGCGCAGTCGTTCCGAGGGCGACTTCTGGCTTTCGAGTGCTACTGCGCGGGCGCAAACGCAAAAGGTCTTCGGGTTCGCTTCCTCTGACACGCCTCAAAGGATACCGCTGTCACTGATTGATCGGAGACTTGACCGATGCCAAAACGCCAAGTGCTTCGTCTCCTAATGGCTGAAGATGTCGATTTCAGGGCCATTGTTCCCTGAATACTCCTCTCCTGCCTAACGGCTTGGGCAAAGGAGCATTCATGGAACAAAACAAAAATGACAATTACATTACGTTGGAACTGAACATGAAGTTGTCGATGCGCGACTACAGATTGGTTCTCGGTCTCAAACGCACTTGGATTTTGGCGATTGTCGTCGGAGTCGTACAACTCGTAACTTGGTTCATCAAGAGTCGGCAATAGCCGACTCTTTTAGTAGTGCCACCGGAAAACGAAAAAGCCCTCGCCCCAGGTCTCTTTGTATGGGTAGTCCAGAGGCGCTGTTTTGTCGCTACCAGCTTCCAAAAGATAGAGGCGATAGCCGACACCAAGCGAGTAGCGTTTGCGGAAATAGTAATTGAGGCGACCGATAGCTTCGTATTTTTTTGTTTGGTCAGCACCGATTCCAAGAACAACATCGCCACCAGCATCCCAACGGTTGCCAACTGGAAAATCCATAGCGAAGCCAAGTTTGCCCAGGTCGTACTTTTGAGCGAAATAACCACGGCCGATGTTGCGATAAACCTCGAATCCAGTAAGAAGCGAAAAGTTGGTGCTTCCGAGCCAAGACGAACGCAGTTTGTAATGGTATCGTGCTTCGAGATCCAGAGGGTTGATGCCATTGGCAGTTTCATTGAGGCCACCGGCTTTTACGCGCGCGATTCCCTCGAAGCCGCTTCGCCCATTGAACCAGTGTTTCGAGCGAATGCCGAGCGAATATGCGTAAGGATTCGTGCGACCGACGTCTTTTTCGTCAGGAGAAAAAACGGTGAATGTGCCGGTCTCGAAGTCGATTCGCGAACTTGAATACGACTGATTCGTTTTTTCTTCGAGCGTTATCTTCGCTGAATTATTCGCCACAGGCACCGAAGAGGGCTTACGGATACTCGCAGGAATCGACTGATCTTCCTGGGTGCTTTTGTTTTTTATACTCTCTCGCTTCAGCTCTTCGATCTTCGTGCGAGAAAGTTTTCGAGACTCAGCCTGCGATGGTTTGCGAACGGTTAAAGGTTTGAGCTTACGAACCTCTTTGACTTCAGCTACAGGGGCAATGACTTTCTCCTGCGGGAGAATAACGACTTCGACTGGCTCAGAGACTGAAGTGAGTTCCGTTTTTTGATTTGCTCCGCGAACGCGGTAGTAGAAGGTTCCAGCGTTTTCAAATCGAAGCTGAAGATTTCCGTCACGGTTCCATTTTACGCGGGTCTTTTCAACGGGAAATTCTCTTTCGGTGGAAACCTCGTAAACGTAGCCCTGCATCTCAGGAGATCCAGCGGCTGCAAGTGTTACGCGAGCGCCGTTTTCATCCAAGGTGATCGGCTGAGGGCTCGACGACGTAAGGCCAACAGACTCATCCAAAGGCAAAAACCCACGAGCTTCTTCCGAGATCGTCGCTCGCGGCGAAAGGGACTTGTCTTCCTTGAGCTCAAACACATCGTAAAGCTGTAAGTGCCTCTGGATCGGCGCGGGCGCAGGCGTTTCTATCGCCACAGGTTGCGGCTGCGCTGCCGGTTCATCACTCAACACCGATGCTGTCTGACGAATGGCCTCTTCCGTGACGACGATAGGAAGCGTTTCAATTTTCTGCGGCACGAGTTCCTGGCGCGGCTTTCCTTGGACTTGCACAGTGGCCTGTCCGCGCAACAAGCGAACTTGGGGTTTTGCGCCTTTTTCTTTTGGAACGATGATCTGGATGTCCGAGCCATTCCCTTCGATGATTGTCGGTTGCCCTTGAACAGAGAGTTCCATTTTACCATCGACTTTGAAACGGAAGTTCCCCATGTTCAGATCCATCAACTTGGTCTCATTGAAAACCACAAGCGTGTTCTGATCGAGAGTCATCTCGTTTCCGTTTTTGAGCTCAACGTGCGTTCGGGAATTCGCTCCGGTGAAAAGGCTATCGCCAGCGCGCACATTTTGCTTTTTTCGCGCGTTGACCCAGAGGATTGTCGCTGAATTTTTATAGCGTGTGTCGTTGATCTTCTCAGTGACTATGCCCATCAAGGGTTTTGAAGTGTCGTCGTGAACGCTGCCGCCAATGAAGCGGTTGTAGAGGTCTTCGTTGAAAAGCAAAAGCGAGGCGAAGATCAATCCGACGACGGATAGACCAATGAGAACGCGTTCGGCGTTCATAAGCCCGCTGAAATCAAAACCCCTCTTATTATTCACTTAACCCCTTTCCACCTGTTAAAATCGGCTCAAAGGGAGACGACCCTTGAGTCCAGAGGCGCAAAATTGGACCCCGAACTGGACCATCTTGAAGAACAAAATCGCACATAAAAAATATCTGCCCGCATAAGGTCTGGTTCCCGCGACTTTTTATCAAGATTCATCAGCGAGTGAATCAGGCTGATACGGTCCAAAGTTAAGAAATCCGCCTAAACTCCGATATATAGATGAAAACGCTCGGGTATTTTTCTCAACTTCGATTCGGCAACATATATGCACGTTGGCGGAGGAGGATTTTTTGATGACTAAAACTTCCATTTTAAGCCACGCGCTCGCGCGCGTTCCAACGTACATCTTGTCCGCTTCAACTTTATTTTTCTTTTCTGGTTGCGGTTGGCTTCAACAAATCTCTGAACTGGATCGCGAAGTCACATTTTCTGCAACCATCACTCCCGCACAAATATACGAGGGACAGCAAGCAAAAGTTCAAGTGAATCTGAGCAAAAACTACGAGGGCGAGAAAATCATCTCCTGGACCCTTTACGAAGAAGGTACCCAGTCACTCGCCACAACTTCTGATTTCGTCGAAGTTCAAGGCTCTGTCTCCCTCTCAGGAACGAGCGCCAAGGATTTTACAATTACATCGAAGCCTGGAAGTATCGCTTCCGGCAGCAAGCAATTCAAAGTCGTTCTAACGACTGAAAACTCCTCTCAATCCTTCAACATCTCTGTCCTGGATTCAGGAACGACCAGCACCATCTCGATCACGTCGGCGCTAAACTCCGGCTACGTCAATAACGCCAACAAAGCGAACTACACTGTAAGCGGCGTCTGCTCGACGGCTGGAAGCGACGTCAACTTAGTTGCCGAGATCGGCGGCCAAAGCACAAGTGGCGTTGTCCCATGCTCAGTCAGCCTCGACTGGTCAATCAATTTGAATTTTTCCGCCGTTACGAACGATGGTCCCGTAACGCTCTCCGCGACTCATGCTGGAGGCGGCGGAACTCTTGGTGCGACCAGCCTACAAATCCAGAAGGACGTCGCAGCACCCACGGTCGCGTTCTCAAGTCCTGGCGCAATGAGCGCCATCAACGCTAGTATGGCTTCAAGTTTTGCGATCTCTGGAACCTGTTCGGAATACACCCGCATTGTTTCGGCGACGCTAACTTCGAGCGGCGGTGGAACACCTGTCGTCGCTTCTGGAGTTTGTCTGGATATTCTTGGCAGCGGAGAATGGAGCACCACCGCGAACATTTCGTCGCTGACCGACGGAACGATTACGGCGACGCTCAGTCACTCGGACGCTGCCGGAAACACGTCTTCTGGAGTGCGCGCATTCACCAAAGATACTTTGATCCCAACTCTTTCGATCACGTCACCAGCTTCGCTTGCCACTTACAACGCAAGCACTTATCAGGCTCTTGCCATTGGCGGCGCCTGTAATAAAAACGGCGCTACCGTTACGCTTACGGGCGACGTTAGCGGAACTTTGACCGCGACTTGCAACGGTACGAGCTATTCCTTTTCCGGCCTCACGCTGACCGGCGCAAACGGCGTTCGCGCAGTGACAGCCACAATTAGCGATACGGCTGGAAACCAAACTCAAACAAGCATCAATCTTCAAAAAGACATTCTCGTACCGACGCTCGCGATCACGTCTCCCGCGAGTATGACGATGTATAATGCAAGCACCTACCAGACGCTTGCGATCACCGGCACTTGTAACAAAAACGGTGCGACCGTCGCGCTAACGGGCGACGTCAGCGGCACCTTGAGCGCAAGCTGCAACGGAACGAACTTCTCATTTTCTGGTTTGACTCTTACGGGGGCTACAGGAACACGAACGATCACTGCCACAATCAGCGATTCAGCGGGTAACTCCTCGCAAGTGAACCTGAACCTGCAAAAAGACATCGTTGTTCCGACTTTGGCGATTTCGTCGCCCGCATCTTTGACGACTTTCATTGCGAATAACTATACGTCCGTTGCCATCAACGGAACTTGTAATAAAAACGGTGCGACCGTTACGCTCACAGGCGATGTCAGTGGCACACTGACGGATACCTGTAACGGGACAAACTATTCGTTCACGGGTCTAACTCTCACTGGGACCGACGGTTTGAAGTCCGTGACGGCCACTATCGCGGACTCCGCGGGCAACTCTTCTCAGGTGAATTTGAATCTCCAGAAGGACATCAGCGTTCCGACGGCAATCTTGAGTGGAGCGCCGGCGCCTGGATCATATAGCAATGCCACGAGCTTGACCGTGACTGTCGGGGGCGCCGATGTCAGTGAGTATCTGTATAAATTCGGAGATGGCACAACGGATTGCACGAATGCTACGGGTTACTCGGCCGCCACCGGAATCGCCACTACGATTTCCATTAACGCGGGAACGATGGGCGCTGATGGTGCGAAGAAGCTCTGTGTTCGCGCGAAAGATGCCAGTGGCAACATTCAGTCATTGGCCTCTGCTACCGAGGTCGGCTGGACGAAGGACACTGCGCTTCCGACGCTGGCGTTTACTTCTCCTGCCGCTGGATCTTACGTCAACCTCGCGACTCAATCGAGCTTCGCGGTGAGCGGAACTTGCTCTGAGGTTGGAACAAGCAACGTGAACATCGACGGCGACATCACGGCTCCCGTACAAGTCAACTGCGTTGCGGGCGCTCCGAATACTTGGACCGCGAACGTAAATTTCTCGACGGCCTCGAACGGCCCTGTGTTCCTTCTTATCTCGCAGACGGATGCGGCTGGAAACGTCGGAAGCCGTACCCGAGCATTCGTCAAAGACGCCGTGAATCCGACGATTGGATGGACCACTCCTTCTGCTGGAGCCTTCATCAATAACGCCAATAAAGCTGCTTTCGCCGTTACCGGGACTTGCTCGGACTATAGCGCGACTCCGAACGTGGCACTGACGAGCACGGCTCTTACTTCGACTGTGAATGTCGCTTGCGACGGCGCGAACTGGACAGCAAACCTTGCCTTCAACAACGGCGATGAGGCTGTCACCGTGCGCGCGACGATTACCGACGCCGCAGGAAATTCGACTTACAGCGACCGCAATTTCTCGAAAGACACGAATAACCCAGTGCTTGCGATCACGTCGCCTTCAGCGGGAAGCTATGTCAATGACGCGAACAAAGCTGCGTTCGCCGTCAGCGGCACTTGCTCAGATGTAGGAACGAACAACGTCGTTGTTTCCGGTTCCGCGACCGCGACTGTGAACTGCGTCTCAGGCAGCCCGAACACTTGGTCGGCGAATTTGAACTTCACGGCGGCCAGCGACGGCGCGCTTTCGATCACGGTCACGCACACGGATGCCGCTGGAAACACCCATGCTCCGACGCTCGCGCTGAATAAAGATGTGGTGGCGCCGACGACCGGCTGGACGCTTCCTCTCGCGGCGGCGTGTGCATCGAATTCTTCTGGGACAACTTTCGCAGTCTCAGGCACTTGCACGAATGGCGACGGAAACGTGACCTTGAGCTCCGCTCAACTCGGCACTCCGGTAGCGACTTCTTGCACTGGCGGAACCTGGAGCGCAACTCTGAACCTGAACGTGACGGCACTTGCGGATCTTGCATCATTCAGCGTTCAAGCGAGCCAGACGGATACGGCCGGAAATACCGGCGCCCTCTCTCGTAGCTTCAAGAAAATTGGAAGCGCGCCTACGGTGATTCTTGGCGGTTGGGACGACATTTATTCCGTCGGACCTAAAACATACGCGTCCAATCCTTCAGAAACGACTCCAAACTCTGAGCCAGGACAAGTCCGCATCTCTTGGAAAGAGTGGCCTGCTGGAAATACCTGTATGCCTGAAGCGGTCAAAGTGTACCGCGCAAGCATCGCCGGTGGCGGTGGCTCTCTGGTCTCGAACATGGATTTTCCGAGCGGTATTCCTGCCAACGTCAGAAGTTTCACCGACAACACGCTCCAAGGCGCGACTATCGGCACGGTCGGATCGCCGACCGACTTCGGCAAAGGCTGGTACTACACTCTCAGAGTCACCATCGCGGGCAGCGACTACAACGTAACGTCACCGACGGAGATTGCAGAGGCGCGCGTGGTTGCACCGCCTGTGAACATGGCCCTCGTGCATCGCTGGATAGCGAACCAAGAGGTCTGCGGGCTGATGAGCCGCACACCGGACGCCGCCAATCACTACCGTTGCAGCTATTCCGGCTGGGGTAAGATCACCGGCAACTACTACGATTTGGAGAAAGACCTCCTCGTGGATCGCCACGAACTCGGCTGTAACTTCACTTCCAGTTGCGGAGCTGGAGGCAATCAGCCGTGCTTGGCTTCGGTTTTCTCAACGACCAATCCGGCCGGAGCCGGTATCGCAGGTGCGGACGGACAGGTTTTCTATAACGACGACGGCACCGATGCTCAATGCTTCATCAAGATCGCTGGCACATGGCGCGCGGCGAATACCGCTACAGCGACCGTAACTCTTCCGAACCGCTTGGCGATGTCAACGGCGATGGCGGGTAAACCGCCACTCACTCGTATTGACCAACCCAAGTCTTACGATAACTGTCAGGCTTACTCCGTAACTCTCGACCAAGTGGCGGGCTTCACTTCGGCCAACAAACGCTTACTGCGTAACAAAGAATGGAAAGCTGCTGCGGCTTGGTCGCCGACACTCACGGATGCTCAGATCGTGACACTTGAAAACGGCGGCGCCTTGGGCCGCTGTAACACCTCCAACGCGCACGGACTGATTGCGACGGATCGTGGCTGGGTCGGCACTTACGCCTTCTATAGCGGCTCTCAGACGGCCACAGCGTCTTGCCAATCGCGCTACGGCATTCAGGACATGGTGGGCAACGTCTGGGAATGGACTTCGGACCAGCTCGGAAGCTGTTCGGGCGCCGGTTCGACGTGCGTGGGCGTCACGTCCGCTGTGGATGCTGGGAACACCGACATGAACGGCTTTCCGTTCGATCACGTCGCTGCCCCCGGAAACGGACTCGTTTCGGAATGGACCATCGAAAGCAAATCTTACGGAGCCAACTATTTTTCGGTGCCGCTCGGTATCCCGATGATTACGAACGACGGCGGAAATGCCATCAGCATCGACTCTTGGCTGACTCCCACCAACAAATTCCACGGAGATCGGTTCTACCTCTATCCTACGAATGGCAACGTCTCTCGCGGCCTCTTCGTGGGTGGCTCCTGGGGCAACGGCACGGTCAGCGGGCGCTGGGCTTCTGCTTGGAGCAATACGCCGGCGTCGTCGGGCTACAACATCGGGCTGCGCTGCGCGGTCCCCCTCAGTTATTAGCGTTAGCTCGGCGGCCCCGAAGGGGTTGCGGAGCTAATGCCATACCCTCTACCTTCTACTCCTCTACCAGAGGTTTTTTTCTCCCTTTCCCCTATTGGGTAGAGCATCAAAGATTGAGATTTTCGGCAAAGTACGGCAACTTCCGGCAAACCCTGCCGGTGTTTGCCGGAAATTTTTTTTGATCGGCAAATCTTGCCGAAGAAGGCGTATTTTTGCCGAAGATTGCCGGACATTGCCGAGCAACGGCAAGGTTGTGGAGATGACGATGAGATGGCTTACCGCACAAGAACTTTCAAAGATCGCTAAGAAATCCCAGGACGCGGAGAAAACCGTTCCTGAACGCACAATCCGACACATGGCGCTGCAAAAGAAGTTCGCCACCAAGAAGGAAGGCAAACACTGGCTAATTGATCCAGCGTCTGCTCTTCGTGCGGGACTCTATATCTCGCCCGAAAATTTAGAATCGCTTCAGTTAAGAAAAACGGAACCAGCCGCGTCGAGCGACCCCACCCCGACCGAACAAGGAAGTTCAGCCTCCGAAGCAACTTCTAAAGATCCCAAGAAATATAAGATGCTGGGCGAACTCGGAGTTTACAACGAACTGAAGTCCCTTTATCGGGAAAAGCTCTCTGACAAAGAAGGTCCGGTCAAAGAAGCGATTAAACAAACTCTCTATCACTTAGGTCTTGGCTTTTACGAGTATCCGCAGGTAAATAAGGCCGAATACTTCAAAAGAGCACGAAAGCATTTGGTAGGCGCCATCGTCGAAGACGATCTGGTGTCAACCAGTCGGAGTGACTGGCGCGATCAACTCGAAAATTCCATTATGCCCGGAATAATAGGTCTGATCCGCAAACAAGAGGGCGGGAAACGTGGCCGGGGACAACCTAAAGTTAAAGGGAAAGATTGAGCAGTTCTACCAAGGACTGATTCCGATTCTTCAAAAATTTCCAAAAACTCAACGATACACTCTCGCGGAGAATATCGAAAAGGAAACTCTGACCTGCGTGAATCTGATCTTCGAGGCGGAGTACGTCAAAAATCGGCGGCTTGAAGCCTTGAAAGTTCTCAGAACCAAACTCCATGTCATCACATTTTTGATTCGTGTCTCCTCAAAGAGCGGCTTCATCAAGGAAGGCGTTTACGAGCAGTTGACTCGTGACACAACAGAGATGGGAAAAATCACGAGTGGCTGGATCAAGAATGAAGAATCGTCAAATAAAACCCGAACTGAGAAACCAACCCAATCCGCAGAAGTATGAGAAAGCGCAAAGCCTACGGTATTTTTGATCCCATGACCGAGTTTTCAAATCTCGTTCAAGCCTTCTACAAGGCATCCAAGGGCAAAAAGAATCGTCTGGCCGTTCTTTCATTTCAGGCGAATCTCGAAGACAACATTTTTGATATTCAAGAGCGCCTCCGAGGTGAGACGTATCCATTCGGCCCCTACCGATCATTTTACGTCACCGAACCTAAGCTCCGGCTGATCGAGTCGGCGTGTTTTCAAGATCGCGTTGTCCACCATGCAATGTATGAGCGACTGGAACCGCTTTTCGACCCGCAGTTCTACGAATACTCCTTTGCTTGTCGCTCAGGCCGTGGAACTCACGCCGCCATGCTCACGCTGGGCGATTGGATTCGTCGCTCACGACTTCCGATATTTTTGAAATGCGACATCCGTCGATACTTCACGAGCATCGACCGCGACAAACTGCTCGAAATCCTGAAGCGATCCATTGGCGACGATAAGATGCTCAGGCTGTTAGAAAAACTGATCCTCTCAGCTCCGCGGACAGGAATTCCGATCGGCAATCTCACTTCGCAACTTCTAGCGAATATATACCTGAACGAGCTCGATCAACTGGTAAAGAGACAACTTCGAGTGAAGTATTATATCAGGTACATGGACGACTTCATCTTGCTTACGGAAAGCCCAGAAGCCGCGCGCCGATTGAAAGAAACGATTCGGGAATTCGTTGAAGATGAGCTGAAGCTCGAACTTAGCCCGGAAAAAGTGCGGATCGGCCACGTCAATGAAGGCGTTCCGTTTGTCGGATATTGCCAACGCCCGAAAGAGGTTCGTGTACGTGGCGCGGCCTTACGCCGAATGCGGAAGAAAGTCCGCAAGGCTTACCGCAAATCTTTTGGACGTAACTACGATATGCCGGAAGGATTCTGGGAATCGAAGAAAACGAAACGCACTGCTTTTTATGCAAGCTGGTCGTCTTATGTCGGTCAGACGAAGTACGCGAAAAACGCAGATTACCTTCAAGAAAAATTGGTCAGAGAGTTAGAGATTCTTCCTCCTTAGAGGAAGAAAAATGGGAGGGAACCTTTTCGTCGCTTATGTGGGCCGCGTGTATCTCGCGGCCTCTACGTGGGTGGCTCCTGGGGCAACGGCACGAACAGCGGGCGCTGGGCTTCTAATTGGAACAATACACCGACGACGACGGGCAACAACATCGGGCTGCGCTGCGCGGTCCCCCTCAGTCTCGATCCGTCAGCCAGAGTCCCTGAATTGAGAACTCAGGGAGCGCGCTGGATAGAAACAAAGGCTTCCTTTCTCATGTCGGCAGGATACCGCGCCGACGAAGTTTGTTTTCACGGGCCAGCCACTTGATTCGGGTGCCTGGTCCGTTTTTATATTCAAAGCGTGGGAATTGAAGGTCTCGCACTTGCTTTTTGGACGCGTGTAAAATGCGGCCTCTTCGTGGGTGGCACTTGGTGGGATGGCTCGAACGCCGGGCGCTGGGCTTCCTATTGGTATGCCACACCGGAGACGGCTTGGCAGAACAACGGGCTGCGCTGCGCGGTCCCCCTCAGTCTCAATCAACGGCCAGAGTCTTCGAGCTGAACCCTCGGAGAGCGCGCCGGATAGAAACAAGACTTTCATTTTCCAGGTCGGAGCCTTCCTTGGCACTGACGAAGCAGCCTTCACGAACCAGCCGCTTGATTCGGGCGCCTGGTTCGTTTTTATATTGAGGCATCGGAATAGGAAGTCTCCGACTTGTTGACGGTTGCGCTATTAAGAGGTCTCGCGGCCTCTTCGTGGGTGGCAGTTGGAACGAAGGCTCGAACACCGGGCGCTGGGCTTCCAACTGGAGATATTTACCCACGAATACGTTCAACAATGTCGGGCCGCGATGCGCGGTCCCCCTCAGTCTCGGTCCAAGGCCAGAGTCTCTGAACCTGAAACTTCAGAGAGCGCGCCGGACAGAAACAATGACTTCTTCGCCCGTATCAGCGCCGCTGCGCCGATTAAGTTTTTAGGAGAACCAGCCACTTGATTCGGGTGCCTGGTTCGTTTTTATATTGCTCTGTGGGTAGCGGGAGTCTGCAACTCATGAAGATCGCGTGATTGCGGCCTCTTCGTGGGTGGCTCTTGGGCCGGACCCTGGGAAGGTGGGCGCTGGAGTTCCTATTGGAATCAACCTACGACGGCCATCTGGAACAGCTTCGGTCTGCGCTGCGCGGTCCCCCTCAGTCTCGATCTACACGGCCAGAGTCTCTGACCTGAAACCTCAGAGAGAGTGCTGATAGAAACAAGGCTTCGGCTACCCAATCAGCGCCGCTGCGCCGATAAAGTTTTTTTGACGAACCAGCCGCTTGATTCGGGTGCCTGGTTCGTTTTTATACTGACGAGCTTTCGGAAATAAGGGGTCTTACTTTTGTTGGTCGGTTGTGGTCCTGGTTGGATCGCGGCCTCATCGTGGGTGGCACTTGGAATAACAGCTCGAACAACGGGCGCTGGGCTTCTAATTGGAACAATGCGCCGACGAACACGAACAACAACATCGGGCTGCGCTGCGCGGTCCCCCTCAGTCTCGATCTACGCGGCCAGAGTCTCTGACCTGAAACCTCAGAGAGAGCGCCGGATAGAAACCAGGCTCCTTTTTTCCGTGTCAGTTCTTGTCTTGTGAGGGCTGATGAATGTAGTTTTCAGGTCGGCTGCCCGGCATCGGGCACCCGATCTGTTTTTTATCCACCGATAGAATTCAGAGAAGGAAAATAGAGTCTTCATTCATTGCTTGCGCTCGCTTTCGCTGTCGTCTCGCGGCCTCTTCGTGGGTGGCTCGCGTGGCGACGGCTCTAACGGCGGGCGCTGGGCTTCGTAAGCTGGGAGGTCTGCAACGTGAGTCCTGCAACGGTCTGCGCTGCGCGGTCCCCCTCAGTCTCGATCAACAAGGCCAGAGTCCCAGAGCTTCAAAATTCTGAGAGTGCGCCTGACAGAAACAAGACTTCTTTTTCCTTATCGGCGTTACCGCGCCGATAAAGCGTTCCTATGGGGGTGGCCACTCGAACACGGGTGCCCACCTTCATTCTTCCACGAACCCCAGCGCCTTACCAAATCATTCATTTCGTTTTCTAGGCAGTTCTTCGTACCATTCTTTGAATTGAGTAAACTGTTCTTTGGCTACATAAATTTCGGAAAGCCATCTGGTGAAGTCTTCCGTCGGAAATCCGGCGCCGAACAAAAAACCCTGCGTGATTTCCTCGATGACTTTCGTTGTATCATCCTCGAATTTTTCGATGAATGCCGGCGTGAAAGGAAACTCAAACCAATACGACGGATGCCGACGAGCCAGCACGGACAAGTCTCTATGGGAGTTTAGAAGGCGGCAAGTTTGCTCTCTTGATAATCCACGGTGTTCGCGCACGATCTTTATGAATTCACCGCGATACTTTCGATGATTCATGTTCGTATCTGGCATGGCGGACTTCATTTTCTTCCGCAGAACCATAAGCCGCCGAGGAAGCGTTTCAAGCATACCCGTGACCTGCTTTGGCTCTCTTTCCTTGCGGGCCTGCGTATGAAAAATGGAGTTCGCTCGCCAATGTTTTTCCTCGTTCCGCAACATTAAGTGCAAATGGTAGTGCTTCTTGGCGCGCATCTTTATGCGCCAGAATACATTCTGGAGCTGCGATCTGAGGCGGCGCCCTGGAGCCAGAGTTTTTTGAACTATCAGCTCCCAAAAGCCAGGCGGTTTCTTCGGCGCGGAAGCCGCAATGAATTTCTCATATTCGGCTTTTGCGAGGGAGACGATTTCATCACGCTTCATCGGCGCCCCACTGAGCCAGAAGCTCGCTCAAAAGGCCATTCGCATCGGTCTTCGCAAACGCCTTTCTGGACCTAGCAGTAGGAGGAATGTGCTCCGGCGAACACGCGAAAAAAACCAGCGGCGTGTTGGAGTGATATTGCTCCATGAAGAAGTGCAACCAAATTCCATCGCCGTTCGGCATATCCACGTCGCTGATAACGAGATCGTAGTGCGACTTGACGAGTTCAACGGAAGCCACCATCCCGGAAGGCACATCGGTGATTTGAACTTGAGGGAAAATTTTGGAAATGGTGAATCGAAGCATTATCCGAATGTCTTCAACGTCATCAACGATCAGAATTCGCTTTTGGACGCTTGATCGTTTGAGCCTAGGGAACCTGATGGTCTTCGTTTGAACATCCGATTCTGGCGAAGAATCCGGGCTGTGGAACCCATTCATTTTTTTCTCCGTGGCTTTGAGGTTCTTCGCTCCCTGCTGTTGGTTTCCTTGAATTGCTGTGGAAGAAAGCGTTTGCGGTACGCTTCTTCGTCTCCATTGGCGAGAAGATGACCTTGATTGAAAAACAATTTGAATTGCGCGCTGGGAAGAGATTCAGAGAGCGTGTTTCTTAACGACTCTTCTTTCGTGATCTTCTGGTCCCCGGCGCTGACGGATTCAGTCAGGTCCTCCGGCGTAAAGATCGTGAACTTCGATTCGGTGAAGCTGTACTGAATCTCAGTTTTGCTCAAGCTGGGATCATGTTCGACGGCCACTCGCATTTTTGTCGGCGGGCGAATCCCGCCCGCATGAGAGACACCCTCGAAATGCTGCAAGGTCTGGTTGGCAGCCGCGTACACAAGATCATACGCCACATCGGGGTCCATCCCTTTGCACATCGACGAGAGCGCGTTCGGAGAAAGTGAAAGCAAGGCATTCGCGGCCGCTTTTTGAACGAGGTGCTTATCCAAAGGCGTCCCCTTGTCCTTGCTTCGCGCTTTCGGCGCCTTTTTGCTTTTGGTCCTCTTCTGCGGCACGTTGAAAATCTCCAGTTAAAACATGAATTTAATGTCTAAAATCTTATACTAAACATATTTCCAATGTTCAATAGCCTACAGATGAAATGTATGTTCAAGTTAAGACTTAGACATTCCTTAATGATCTCGGTATCCTCTGGGGAATATGAAGCGAGTTCCAAAACCCAAAAACAGCACTAAAGGAGATCCAGAAAGCGATCTCCGTGAGATTTTTCGTCAATTCGCCCGGAAGGTCCTTAACAGTCAGAAACTGCGCGAAACTGCCGCCAAGAAAATTGGCAACAAGCCCTCTTACATTCGCGCAATGCTGGATCAAAGAGATGTGGGTGGTCTTGATTCATGGGCAGCACTCTTGGTGCATTGCTTTGACACTTTAGGGTTGGATTTGAGAGCGAATCTTGACCGCGCCCTGGAGAACCCTGATCGCCTCAAGGATGCTAACGCTCTGTCGCAGTCTGAAATCGTTTTTAGGAATCTCGATCAAATTTCTATCGTCAACGAGGACGTGAAATTCCAGTTGGCAACTCATCTCGAAAAGATGCTGAAGGACCTCGAAAAATCCCTGCAAAGCCACAGCAAACGCCCGTAAGCGGCTCAAATAAGCCTCTTCTTACAGTTATTTACACAAGCTATTGACGAACAGTACGGTTAATGGTACTGTTCAAAAATGGGAGGCCAAAATGGACAGAACCAACGCCGATCAATTCAGAGCCAACATGAAGGAATGGATGGAAGCAGCTCGAAGCGAGCCCATTAAGATCACTCGCAAAAGCGGTGAATCTTTCGTTCTGCTCGATGCTGACACGTTTGAAAAAATGCAGCTCGATCTGGCAAGGCTTCAAGGTCTCTCAGCGAGTTTGATCGACGTCGCCCAAGGGCGTGTGACTCCCGCCTCCGAAAAATCAACCGCAGAAGTTTTCGAGCGCGCGAAAAAAAGAGCTCTTGCGGCGAAGAAGACTAGAAAAGCCGTCGGTTGATGGAAGCGTTCGGTGTTCAGGAATCCGATCAGTTCAAATTCCAAATGGAAGAGGCCATTCTTTGGCTCTATTCGCACAATCTTGAACAGTCCCAAGAGTTCGCAGACAAAAAGTATTTAGAGCTTCAGCACGAAGTAAATTCTCTCAAAAATCACCTACAAAGAAATCCTCGCATGGGTCAGGCTGACGATGTTTCGGGAATTCGCCGCTTTCCTTTGTACGGCGGCAGATTCCTAGCGACTTGGCTTATCATTGACGCTCAAAAATCCGTTGTTCTCTTGGAGTTCATCGACTCGAAGTATCCGAAGCAGATGCGCGAGTTCCAGATGACCGTCGATCCCGACGATGACGGCGAATGATTGCCCTCGGGCACAACGACACCACTTCATCTGAAAATCGTGTAATTATTTCCTGATCTTTCAGGGTTCAGGTTTACAACTTGCTTCTCTTAATCAAATAAACACTTTTCGTATGACTAAATGGATTTGCCTTTAATTTAAGCACACTTGCTGCTATAAGTTATCCGGGGTTAGGACCAAACGGACTGTCGAGTTGTCCCACCGATGGGACAACGAAACACCAACGAACAGCGATTATTCCGGCAACAAGACTTCTCCAGCTCCCATCATCCTTTCGTCTGTCCCATGCGTGGGACAAGCACGCTCCAGCCTGAATACGAAAATTCAGGCACTTAGATTTCGAGTGAATGAAGAACCGTCGATTTGCTGTCCCACTGGTGGGACAGGAGGTTAGCAAAAGTAATTTAGTTACGGTTTGAACCGCTCTAGGCGTTTGGCACAGTGCTTGCGTATTGGGCAATTTGTCCCGCGAGTACGGGAAAGGAGAAAACCTTGAACTACAAAATTCTTATCGCGGACGACAACATCAAGTCGATGGAGGGCGTGCAAATCCTTTTGCAATCCCATCTCGACATCGAGGCTGTCTATGTGGATTCCGCGCGAAAAGCCATAGACACCATCAAAGGCGATCCTTACGGGTTTGCCGCTATCGTTCTCGATTATCACTTCGAGGCTGAAGACCGAACTGGCGCGGACATCGCCAGGGATCTTTACAAAATCAATCAAAAGCTCCAAATCATCATTTGTACCGGAAAAACGACGCCCGATTCTATGCTGGAGAGCCTGCGAGCACGCGTAACAGACTTCGTAAAAAAAGAAAATATCCTCGGTGTCGTCGAAGCCATTCGCAAATGCTTTCCGCACTACGACCAAACGCTGCGCTATCTTCGTCGCGAAAAGCAATCCTTAGTTACGCGCTATTCGGAGAACGAGGCGGCGCTGAAAGAAGCCGAGATGATCGGCCGTTCGGATAAAATGCGCGAAGTCTTCGAGACGATCAAGAAAAGCGCAAAGAGCAAAGCGACCGTTCTAATCCGCGGTGAATGCGGTACGGGCAAAGAACTCGTCGCCCGAGCACTTCACAAACTTTCTGAACGATCGGGATACAATTTCGTCGCGATAAATTGCAGCGCAATCCCGGAAGCACTGCTCGAAAGCGAGCTTTTTGGATACGATAAGGGTGCTTTCACTGGCGCCAACAGTAAGAAAGTTGGCAAATTTGAGCTCGCACATCGAGGAACGATCTTCCTCGACGAGATTGGCGACATGGCTCCCACGCTCCAGGCGAAACTCTTACGAGTTTTGCAAGACAGCACCTTCTACTCCGTGGGTGGCACGGTCGAAAAGAAAGTTGATGTTCGAGTTCTTGCGGCTACGAATCGAGATCTGGAAAACGCCGTCAAGGACGGTCGATTTCGTGAGGACTTGTACTACCGACTGCAAGTCCTGTCGGTGAACCTACCTCCCCTAAGAGAGCGGATCGAGGACATCGAAGTGCTGACTCTGCATTTTAAGGAAAAGCACGATCCTCAGAACACAAAGAAAATTCTGTATCGCACGATGGATTTCTTGAAGGCATATAGTTGGCCCGGCAACGTGCGCGAGCTGGAAAATACAGTCCAAAGACTTTTGACCATTGTCGATGGAGTTGAAATAGGCCCCGACGATCTGCCTTCGGTTTTCTACCAACAGCGTGAGCACGGAGTCTCGAAGCCAATCTTCAACTATGATTCGGACTACCCAGGTTTCCAGCAGCAAGTGAACGAATACATGAGTCGCCTAGAGCATGACTACATCATCTCGAAGTTCCGGGAGATCAAGAACATTCGTGAGACGGCAAAGGCGCTCAATATGTCGAAGTCAACTCTTCACCGGCGCCTTCGCGACTGGGGATACAACCTCGACGAAAACGGGATGGAAAATGAAGCTGTTGGACATTAAACATTTCATCACCGGAAAAATCGTTGCTTTGCTGGGTGGTCAGAAGGTCATGGCGTTGCAAATCGACATCACGAACGCCTGCAACTTGAGCTGCGCGCATTGCTATCACGCCCACCATCAAAATAAAGGGGCGATCAGCTTCGACGATTGGTGCAACGTGATTTCACAGTATAAAGAAATGATCGAAAAACTACATCTGAGTCCGAGTATCATTCTTTGCGGTGGCGAGCCCACGATCAGCCCGATGTTGCTACCTATTTTGCAAAAGGTCGATGAGTATTGGCCCGGTGTTCGCATCTCTATCTTGACGAATGGAACGCGTCTCACGGACTCGCTTTTAGGTAAGCTCAAGAAGTACAACGTCGAATTTCAGATTTCTCTCGATGGACCGGATGCCGCGAGACATGACGAGGTTCGCGGCGTAGGCAATTTCGCGAAAGCTACGGACGCCGTTCGCAGAGCGAAAGCCCAAGGTTTTGACTTGTTTCTTCTTGCCATTCTCTCCAAAAAGACTTCACTTTGGATCGAAGAATTCTTTTCGATGGCGAAAGACCTTGGAGTGAATCAGATGAACTTCACTCGGTTTATCACTCAAGGTGCCGGTGCCGAGCTTGAATCCTCGGGCGCGGATCGCGCTCTTCGACCGCAAGAACTCAAAGGTGCGCTAACGAACATCTGGCTCACTTCTCAAAACTCTACTGTGCGAACCAATACGGACCAGGCGCTTTACAATCTGATCGACCCGCGTCTAGGCGCAAGCGAGAAGTACGGTTTTCAAGGTTTGGTTATCGACTACAAAGGAAATTTGAAGGTTTCGAGCCGCGCCGATTTCATCGTCGGCAATGTCTTGGCGCAAGGACTCGAAAATCTGTTCTTGAATAGCTCAGTTCTGCGCGATTTGCGTCGCGCGAAGATCGAGAAATGCGGCGATTGCAGCCACTTCCGCCGCTGTGGAGGAAGTCGAAACGCAAGTTTCGCATCTAGTGGCAGCTTTCTCAAAGCCGATCCGGGATGTTGGATATGAAACAAACGAAACAAAAAAGGGAGGGAACTATGAATCCACTTAAAAAAATCTTACTGACGTTGCTCGCAACGCTTCCGCTAGGCGCAGTGTCTTATGCGGCTGAGTTCGAGAGCCAAGTCGATATGAGCAAATGGACGCCGGATGAAATCAAGGCGGAGTTTGACTACCGTCTCCAGGCCGACCAGTTGCCGGAAAAATACTACGAGTACATGGAAAAACTCGGTATTATCAGCATGGACGAGCTAACTGCCGCCAAGAACTACAACTACTATCAGCGTATGTTGAAGGAATTCAAAACGGATCACGAGATCGGCGTGTACCGCATGAGCGGCGCACTGAGCATCGGAACGACGTTCTAAAATGGAAAGGTCGGTAAAAGCCGCCTTAGTTGTGGCGACAATAGCGATTGTGGGATTCTTTGCTTACCGTACGTTTGAAGGGAGAGAAACAATGAAGGCGTTGAAAATTGGATTTCCTGAACATTGGGGCGAAAACTTGTCGCCCTCCCTTCAGCACACGATTTACGCGGATGCGATTATGGCGAACGAATATGAAGCATTGGTTACGATTGGACCCGCAGGCTCGATCAGGCCACTTGCGGCAAAAAGCTGGACCGTAAGCCCTGATAAGCGGATTTTTACGTTCAAGATCGACACGAACAAGAAATTTTCCAATGGGCAACGTCTCACGGCGCAGACGTTCAAGGACTCCTGGGAGTATGGGCTGGATTTACCACCCAAGTCGGCGAATAGCAGTCTTCAGGACATTCTCTACAAAGTCGTTGGCTATGAGGATTTTGCGAGGACAAAAAAACTCCGCGGACTACGAGTGATCGACGAGGAGACCTTCGAGGTGGAGTTTCAGAACCCATTTCGAGCGGCATTGACCAATCTCGCTGGCAGCCGAATGGCCGCGTTCGTGATCGACAACGGAAAAACGCTGGGTACAGGTCCCTACGTCATCGTGGAGAACACGAGCGAAAATGTTACGCTTGTTGCAAACCCGATGCGTGAAGGCCCGTACTTCCAAAAAGTCACCGTCGAAGTCATCAAACCAGACTCTTCGCAATCAGCCCTCGATTCGGACAGAATCGACGCTTACGGGATGGCAGAACAGGCGGATTTCAAGAACTGTCTTGACGAAAGCTCCACCATTGGCTGCTTCGCAGGAAATGAATCCAGACACGTCGTTCTGGCGCTGAATTCCAGACCGGATCGTTTCTTTCGCAAAAAGGAACATCGGCTGGCGCTTCAAGCGTTAGTCTACAAAGTTTTTATGAAAATGGATCTACCCGAAACCATGAAGCTCAAGACAGTGCTCGATCCGCAGATATTTTTGCCGATGCAAGCAGGTCATATCGAGAACGAAGAGGCGATGGCAATAATCGAGAAAGGCGAACCTTTTATCGCAGACTTTGTGAAAGACACCGAACGTCGGCCTGTCACCATTACTGCGGGTACGTCCGATATTCTGCTCAACTGGATCAAAGACGGATTATCGGCGCACGGAGTGAAATTCTCCGAGCAGTCCGGGATCATCACGATGAAGGAACTTGCGGAAACTTACTACAAGAAATGGAATACCGACATTCTGTTGATGACGATGAGTGTTGCCAGCGGTGATCCAGATGGAATCTATCACGTCCTTGGAGAGAATGGAGCCATCTCTTCGCCGATGCTATTCAAGAAGGAAACCAGTGGACTTCTGGAAGAAGGCCGAAGAATTCTCGATTCTGAAAAGATCGCTGAACATTATCAGAAGGTTACGAAGGCCGCTCTTGCTGAAGTTCCCTTCGTTCATCTCGGCTACCTCAAGACTTTGATGGTCTATCGCAGGGATAAAGTGCAACTGGACAAAACATTCAAGCAGCGTGAGGACAGCCGATTTTCCTCATTTCAACCCCTGTAAGACCGCAGATGATTACTCTAAACGCCTGGTTTAATAAGAACGCCCAAAAGCCGCTGTTGCTGATGGGCCTCATTTTTCTAGTCGTCCAAGGCGTGTTCATCTATTACCATATTGCGAACAACGAAGCGGAACGACTACTGCGGATTCGGAACCTCGTTCAAAAAATTGGTAATACCGCTATCGAGCAGCACAATCGCGACATCATCGAGGCCACTTTTACGGTCGCCGTCGAGGAGCTTGGCGCTCGCAACATCCTTCTTTGCGAAAAAAACAAAGTTCAAATCAGTTTCCCGTACTCGCAGTCCAAATGTCGCAGCCAGGCCGGTTCGTGGTTCGATCAGGAGATTGAGGTCGATGCCTCGGGCTATTCCGATTACAAATTCGTCTTCTTGATGCCTCGCTGGAAGCTCTCTAGCACTTTCGTCGCCATCGTTCTGATGACGACGCTCTCTCTCGTTTTCTTTTTTGTAATCATGTTCCGCGTACAGAGAAAGCTCAAGTCGGACATCTTAAAGCCACTTGAGAAGTATCCATTTTCGGAAGGCAAAATGGAAATCGCCGAGATGGAAAAAGTTCGAGAGAGTATTGCCAAAGCCCAACAGAGTGATAGAGACGCCGCCATACTAAAAGCGAAACGTGAAAGTGAAGCAAAGTTCATTCACAACATTCAATCACCATTGGGCCTTATCAAAATTCTTGAAGAACGGCTCGGACCACAACTTGACCCGGACTCTGCAAGGCTTTTCGGTAACGTCGTGTCTCAGATCTCAGACGTAACAGCGAGTTACGCGAAAAGAAGCACGAGCGAACTGGGAACTGTTGATGAAAACTTGCTCGGAGGAAATGCCCTGGTTGATTTGCTTTCTACGATAGAAGCCTGTGTTGATACGAAAGGCGCTGAGATTATAGGGCGCGATTCGCGACCAAAGATCACGTTCGACAACTTGACGGGCTTGACGACTGCTCACGTTGAGGCATCCCTAGTAGAATTGCGCTCGATCCTGTCAAACATCTTAAACAATGCCGTCGATGCGAGCGCCACTAAAATTGAGCTTAGGCTTCGGCTGATGAGCAACACCGCAGTCCTTGAAATCGAGGACAATGGCTCTGGTGTAGATGAGGCCGTACAGGAAACGCTTTTCGACAAAGACGTTACGTTCGGAAAGGCTCATGGCACCGGCTTCGGCCTCTACCATGCGAAGAAGTTCCTTACCCGTTGGGGTGGCAGCATCGACCTGGAACATACTTCGAGCTCAGGGTCGTTTTTCGCGATCCGGCTTCCTTTGCACCAGCTCCCAGCAATCAAATTGCGTGAGCACCATCAGATCGTAATTCTCGAAGACAAAAAGCACGAAAGAGATCGACTCAAAAAGAAGATTCGGGCCGCTGGGTGCAATCTGAATCCGATTGTTGAGTTTGAACGAACAAGTCACGCAATCGAGTGGTTCGAGAAAACCGAAGTACCGATCTCTGACATCATTCTGTTCGCCGATAACGACCTCGGAGAAACTGAGCGAAGCGGTTTCGAGATGATCCGCGACCTCGGCATCGCGGATCTGAGTTACCTTGTGACGAATAGCCACGGTTCCGAAGAACTTGTAGCGTCGTGCAAGTCTATCGGTCTTCCGATAGTTCCCAAAGCCTGCATCCCCGATCTCAGTATCACCGCGATCTAATCGCATCCTCCTATTTCATAGATAAACAATTCTAATATCATCATGTTCCACGGTCGGAGACTGTTGTCCCACGACTGAAACAAGCGTTTCATCCGTGGGACAGCTCACTTCAAGTAAAGACACGCACTTAGCAATCTTCGCGTTTCACTCGTGGGACAAGATCAATCCGTCACTCCCAAAAAACTCAATAAAATCACTACGACCCAGTTTGGCACTCTACTCGCAATAGTAATAAGGGGGCGACGAGAATTCGAGAACCCAAACAGGAGGTGTGAAATGTTGAATGCTGATCGAGCTGTGAGAATGGGCTGCTGCCCAAGATGTGGAGCTGGAGGTTTTGAAACCCTCCGTAGCCACTCTTACTGCCTGGAGTGCAACTACACGGAAATCCCGGAGTCTGAAGAGATGCTGGCGATTCCGAAATGGGTCTTCGATCTTCTGAAGACCCCGAAGAAGAAAGAAAAAGATAACGAAAATAACTGCCACGACGAGCGTCTGCTCGCTCTAGCCTAACAAGGAGAAAGTAATGATGAAGTATGCGATTTCGATTTTGGCTTTGGTTCTTCCGCTGATGTCCAGTGCGGCGACCGAAAGTGATGTCAGCACAGGTGTTTATTCGGACTGTGTGAAATGGACGACGATCAACGGTGTCGAACACTCGAAGGGATTCCAGTACATCCTGAACGACGACGATTCGATGTCCTTGGATGTCCTCTACTACACCGGAACGGACAAGTGTGAAGGCGACGGCGAAGTGCTTCTCCACGCCGAGAACTTCACGGTTCAGAAAAAGGTTGCCCACAAGAATACCGTGTTCCTGATTCTCGCGAAGAATGAGGACAGCGGCGATTACTACGAAATGATGTTCTCGAAAGACCGCGTAATGGTCAGCATCAGCGACAGTTTACCGATCAAATACGACTTCAACCGCACCTTGCTGTTGAAGAAGGTTCAGTAGGACGAATTCAAACAAAGGTGAGGAGTTCAAGATGGAACAGACAATGAAAATGGTGAGAACGGACGTCGGAAGCGATTGGTTCAACCAAGTGAAGACGAACGCTCTGGCGCTTTGCCGGTGGATCGCCATGATCGTGAAGGCTTTCTTCACGTCCATGTTTGTTCCATCGGAAGCGGACAGACAAATCGAAGAGAGCCGTGAGCGCGTTCGGCGCTACTTGATGCGCTCATAAAAAACAGAGGGGTGGAAAATGAAACGTGAAATTCAAATTGTTGATTCAAAAAATCCCCGAGAACTGGTCAAGCGGATCAGAGAGGCTTTACGCCGCTGGTACGCGACTGTCTCGGTGAAGGAACTGGCCGTCAACCGTGCGTTGGTGGCAGAGATCGAAGCCTTTGAGCGGCTTCTTTCGGGCGCGGAGGTGGTGTCGTGATGAAGGGCAATAGCGCAGCACAAGACCTATCGAACATGGAGTTCATCGCATTCCTGGAGGAAGCCGCACGTCGGCTCAAGGAGCAATATCTCAAGGACCGAGGGACCGAGTTTCTATTCGGCACGTTTCGGTTCGTATTTCACAAAGGCCGCTTTCAAGGTCTTGAGGAATGGCCGCGGAATAAAAAATATCTAAACCCGTCGCGCGACGCCGAACAAGAAGACTAGGGAGGAAGCCGTGTCGAAAGAAATCGAAGAAAAATTCAAGAAGATCCTTAGTCAGCTCTCCGAGCGCGAAATGCAAAACCGCGCGCTCGCCAGACAAACCAACCGTGTCCTTATCGCCATCGAATACCTGAAGGCGGTTACAAAGAACAGAAAGGGCTCCTAATGTCAGTCGCAAAGAGACAATCAGACGTTTCATTACCGCTGGCGGTCGCGGCCCTCTTTGCGGTCGCGGTGGCTTACCTATATTTCACGCACATGAGATTTTATCCGATTGAGTTCGCTCACGCCCTCGATCTCGCTGAAAAATACGCGGGCCTGGCTTGGCTGTCGCTTTGCGCTTTGGCCCTCAACCTCACGCTGATCGCGATATTTCTAAAACGCTCGGTCGGCCTCGAACGCCAAGGAAGCCGTCTCGCGGCTCTCGAAGGACGAAAGAACCGATTGAGGCTGGGACGACGGGAGTGTTTCTCTATCGCCATCGGCGCAATCGGATATACCGGCACCGTCTACATGATTCGAGAATCCCTTTCAGCGGAAATGTCCCCTCTCCTCGGCGCCAACTGGATTTGGTGGCTTGAAATTCTGGTGAGTGGCAATCTTGCGATCTTCGTCGCGTCTATCGCGCACATGGCTTTAGGGCTACTCGGGCGGATCAAATTCTCTGCGCTAGATGGTCACAAGTTAGAAGAGCCCGAGGTTGAACATGGAGAGCTGGTTCTTGGAACGAGCCCCGGAAAGATCGGAGAATCTACCGAAGCCGAGGAATGGATTAAAATTCCTGGGCGCGGACTCAACGGCGGAATTTTTATTTCCGGCTCAGTGGGAAGCGGAAAAACACAAGGGACCATCCTCCGATATTTGGGACAGATTCTCGAAGCTGGAGGTGCCGCACCCGCGATCCTCGCAGTCGATCCGAAGCGCACGTTTTTACGTGAAGCCGAAGAGATCATAAAAAAGGCTGGGCTCGGGCACAAAATCGTCAAAATTTCGCTGAAAGGATCGCAGAGCTTTAATCCGGTCTATATTAAAAATGCTCTTAGTGATTCTCGATTCGTGGATCTCGCAGAGATGGTGCGCTCCGCTGCCGTGAACTTCATGGGCAAGAGTTCGGACTCTCCATTCTGGGATGTTTCTTCTTCGCACTTAGTTCGTAATACTCTCGCATATTGCGCTGCTAAGTACGGATACTTCACTCTTCTTGACCTGTATCAGACGATTGTCCGCGCCTCGAAAGAAGACCTTGCGGCCGACTTGAAGTCCTGCCTTGCAAATGGAAACTTCAGCGAGGAAGAGGCTTTCAACATCGGACGATCCATCGAATACTTCGAGAATGAGTATTCACAACTTGAAGATCGAGTGCGAACCGGGATCGTCGCGACGAGCACGGCGTTCATCAACCAGTTCCAAGAGTTCGCGGCAACCCGCGTGTTTTGCCCAAAGCAGGAAAATCTGACGATTGACTCGATGGAGGACCTGATTCGCGAGCGAAAGATCCTGCTTTTCGACGTGAATCAACCCGGCCTTGCTCGCTCAATGGGAACTTTCGTGAAACTCCATTACGAACAAGCCGTACTGAATCTTCTGCCGGAACTGAAACAGATGAAATCAACTTGCACAACTGCGCTGATTATCGACGAGTATCAAGACGTCGTTACTTGCGGAGGCGGTGGAACGATTGGCGATGAGAGCTTCCTTGCGAAAGCGCGCGAGTCTAAGCCTGCGGTGATCGTAGCGACTCAATCTTTGAGCTCGTTGATGAATTCCGTTGGTAGTCAACGGCCAGCTTTAGAGCTGGTTCAGAATTTCAGAACGCGAATCGCCTGTCATTCATCGGACCTTGAAACTATCAGGCTCTTCCAAGAACTTGTTGGGAAAGCTGATGTCGAACGCCAAACTCGGTCACTTTCAGAGACTGCACAATCGGCGAAATTAAACTTGCTCGCCGGTGGCTTCGATTCCGAAACCGCAAGTATCAATGAGTCCGTGAGCCGAAGCACACACCGCGAGGATCTGGTTACAGGAAAAGAGTTTTCACGTCTTCGCACGTTCGAGGCGTTTGCACAGGTCTTCGATGGTATCGAGACGAAGTTCGTGAAGCTCTATTTGAAGCCGCACTTTCTGAAAGCGATCAATACGAAACACGAAGCCGTGCTGGAGATCCTTCGCGTCTCTGGAAAAGGAGGATTCGTCGAGAAATTCAAGGCGGTTTGGAAGAACGCGCGCGCAGTCGCGGCGTCGCTTCTTCTGGCTGGCCCAGTCCACGGCGCCATGATTCCGAATGTCTGCACAGTGGCAAGCTCGCCTGCGTTCTCGTCGTGCCTGGAGCTGAATATCGGCGGCTGTACCTGCGGTTATCCACCGAGACCATGTGCTTCAATATCTTATTACGTCCCACAGACATTTTTGGAAACGTGGCCTGAGCCGCGGACGAGCTACTTTAGCGCCATCCCCGGTGCGGGCCTTCAGCTCGCCAAGATCATTCCGCGTCCGTATGGAGCTGAAGGCGATGAGGACACACAAAGCTATCAAGCGAGAGCCATTGCAGTTCCACTCGCGGGTCTTGTGTTCCAGACAATGCCAGCCGGAGGGACCAGAAACGAAAAGATGTGCTTTGACGGCATGAGTGAGCATTTCGGAAGTCACTGGGATACAGGAAAGGCCGATCTACTCCAACCAACTTTTCTTGCGTGGAGTGCGGCTCCAAAGGCTTGCATACTGAAAGGTGCAGCGACTTCGATTAGTGGCGACGGTGGCAGCGACGCCGCAGCGGATTCATCTATGTGCAGTTTTCCAGTGCCGAAGCTCGATGTTTTTCCGCCGAGCAAGCATCCGGTCTGCAATGGCTGGGGTGTCTTCTTCCCGCGTTACGGAACCTACAATGGACCAGCTTCGATGACTGGTGCGCTGATGATCGCATCGCGTATCAAGAGCCTTTCGACCGAGGTTCTAAAAACAATGCCTGCGAGTCCCGACGAAAAGTGGCAGATGATTTACCCACAATCAAGCTCATGCTTCCGCGAAGGCCAGAATGTCGGCGTTCTTGAAAGCGTCAAGAACGCTCGGGAAACCATGCGACTCACGAATGGAAAGCTCAAGGGATACCTGTTTGTCGTCTGGAAGCGCACTTGGACTTGCAAGGATTTGCCTGCGGCGGTTCAAGCAAAAGCAGCGGCCCTGGCGATTCCCGCCGCCTGTGGGGGTATGCAATGAGCGAAAGCCAACTCCAAAACGAACACGGCATCACGGTTGCGAAACGACGAACCGCCGAACAGCTTCTTCACGATGAGGGTCCGTATGCACGACTCCTCAATGAGATGGTTCAGGCAGCGAAACTTCGAGGCGCAAGTGACATTCATATCGAGCCCAACGAAAGCGGTGTTGCCGTGCGCCTTCGTGTGGACGGAAACCTACGCCTCTACAAACAGGTCGATGTGCAACATAGAGAAAGCCTGATTCTGGAGGTCAAGCGGATCTTCGGTCTCGCCATTGGTGTTAGCGGACGGCCGCAGGATGGGCGCGCATCGTTGCCAGAATATCGCCTCGACTTGAGGGTGAGTCTCCTTCCTACGCATTTCGGTGAAAAGGTCGTGATGCGCCTCTTAAATCTGGATGCGACGTTCGAGCTATCGAAGCTGGGCTTTACCGATGCGGAAGCAAGGGTCCTTGAGGCCGCGATTCACCTTGAAGACGGCGTGGTGGTGATCTCGGGTCCTACCGGCAGCGGCAAGACGCGAACGCTGTATGCTCTTTTGAAAGCGATTGGCCCGAAGGCGTTCAACATCGTGACGCTCGAAGACCCTATCGAGTATCGCATCGAAGGTCTGAACCAAGTTCAGGTGTCGGCGAAGATGACCTTTGCCGACGCGCTTCGCTCAGTTCTACGTCAAGATCCCGATGTGATTCTCGTGGGCGAAGTTCGCGACGCGGAAACTGCGAAGCTCTGCTTCCAAGCGGCCGAAACCGGACACTTGGTGTTCACGACACTACACGCGAATGGAGCCCTCGAAGTCATCGAGCGACTTTCAGGCTTGGGCGTTGAACGAATGGTTCTGGAATCCAACTTGCGGCTGTCGATCGCGCAACGTCTTGAGCAGAAAGTCTGCCAAAACTGCGGTTCACCCATAGCACCGGATCAGCTCAAGAGCATCGCGCAGAAGCTGTCGCCCGGCTCTTCTATTGCCGACCTGAAACGAATGAAAGCAAAAAGCGAAGACGGCTGCTCTGAATGCACTGATGGAGTTAAAGGCCGTGTGCCGGTCCTGGAATGGGTGAGCTTTGAAACTCTAGAAAATGGCCGTCGCGCTAAAGTTCATCAGAGCTTGCAAGCCGCCCGAGCCATTCGAGCTCTTGCAGGTGAAATCGACGGTCTGGAGGTGTTTCGTGAAATTTTATAGTTTTATCGTCGGCATGATTGTGCCGCTTGCCGCCCTTGCGGGCGAACTTTCCTACTTCGACTCGAAGATAGACTTTTGGGGCGAGAAAAAATCCACGATCAAATCCCCCTTGATCGTAGAGAAAACGGAATCCCCGGAGGGCGGCAAATTTCCCTGGAAGACGTATCTTGATCCGAAGAACAAAGAGTTCTTCAAGGAAGGAGACTACACTCCACCGGAGCCCTTCATGGAAATCGCTCGTAATCCCACAGACGAAAATATCAAAAACTGGTTCGCCTTTATGAAGGCGAAGAACGACCTTGCGCGCAGACTCGACGACCGAGTGCGCGAATACATGACGAAAACGGGCCAGGCGCCGATTGCGATGGCGGAATCCCCACCGCCGTCGCCCGCCCGAAAAGCGCCTGTGGCCGCGCAAGGTCCTCTCGATCCGGCACGATTCAAAGTCAGGATGTACTTTGAATCGACCTGTCCCCATTGCCGGAGAATGTTCGGTGTCCTCAAACGCCTTCAGGATGAAGGCGTTGAGGTTCACGCTCTACAAATCGACCGCGGGCCTGTGGCCGCGGACGAAAAGATCGTGCCTTTGGGTCTCGCGACGACTGAAGAAGTCAAGAAACATGGGATCAACGGAGTTCCGTTTCTCGTCATAGCGGATACCAAGAGAAAAGCATTGCTTCCGCCGATTCAGGGTTATCACGATTTTGAAGATGTCGTTCAACTTCTGAAGAGCGCAAGCCACTAAGTTAGTTTTAAGAAAGTCGTCAGCCACCACTACAAAGGCTGTCGATAAAAGAAAAATCTAGAAGTCTCTCTTTCCACCACAAAGGCGAGCGACTTCGAGCAAACGAAGGAGAAATCCATGCTCGGAGCACGCCTTTTACTATGCGGATCGTTGTGCCACGGCTCAACGATCAAGAGTCCCAATCCGAAAAACCATGAAACGTGGTTCATCTTTATCATCGTGACCGCTTTGGTCGCGTTCGTCTTTCACGCGCAAGCGTTCGGCGCAACACGAATCCCCGGTGCAGATGCCAGCGACAAGTTGGAAGCGGCCGGAACGCTGCTCAGGATTGTCGATTCGGTTCTGTTCTCATGGGGCGCCAGGATCTTCGCCGGTCTCTGCGTGATGTCGGCAGGATGGAACCTTAAAGAACAGCGTTTCGGAATCGCAGTCCTTTGCGTGGTCGCGGCCATCGTACTCGGCACCGCACCCACCTGGGTCAAAAACATTTTCGACATTGGTGGCGGTGGCGGCGTCTTCTCTCAAACCGTTCAACAAAGCCGGGAGTTCCTGAGTGCATAAGCAGGAACTTCTCAAAGCGCGCCATTCTTCGCTCGTCAGTCAGACCATCGACTCGCCAATCATGGTTTTCGATTTCTGGGAACTTGGAGACGTGTTTGTGGCTTTGTTCATCATCTTGATCTTCGGGGTTCTGTTCTACTCGTGGATCACGATGTTCACACTGCTGGTTCTGTGTCTGGGCGCGGGTCCGGCCATCAAGAAGAAGTACCCGAAAGGGATCTTCTTCCACTGGCCGTATGCGCGCATCCGTATGCAGCTCCCTGGCCTCACAAATCCGCGAGGGAACGCGCGGCGATTCTCAGACTAAGAAAGGACAAAAATGGAAACGACAAACCAAACGGAGGACCTATGGAAAATGGAACTGAAAGAAAAGACGAAAAGCAACCCAAACGCTTCGAGCGAAAGCCGCGTTTCGATATGCGCGCGAAACTTTCGCGCGATGGTCGCTACTGGATTATCGAGCGCGTGGAGACGTGGATTCTTCCCGCTAATTATCTTTCTGCGATCAGCCGCAATCACGCTCTCGAAAAGAATCAAACCGCTGCTCCAGGAGCGGACGAAAAACCTAAGAAGAAAGGCAAACGAGATGCTGACAGCAATGGATAAGGGCATCGAGGCCGCCCAGGTCGCGACCCCGCCGGTTGGCGTCTATCAAGGCGTCGATTTGCGGGTACTGCCCAAGTTCATCGCTTTCAAAGCCGCCATGCTGAAGCAACGGATGACGCTTCAGTATGTCCTCGCGATTCATCTCGCGGCCTTCGCCATGAACTTTGCGGTCTCGCGATACGAGATTCACGGGCTTGAGAAGAAGCTGCGCGAGAAGGAATACATTCTCGCTCCCGGAGTGATGGACTTCACACCGGCATCTCCTCAAGCAGTTTCAGACTCGTATGTGGTTAACGCCGCCATGACTTTCCTGGGGATGCTCGGGAACGTCAACGCAGCCAACATCGACGAGCAGTACAAGCGATTAGCGTCCTTCATGAGCGCAGAGCTCGCCATCCAGTTTGAGGAAGAAGCGCGCGAATGGCGGGAAACCGTAAAGCACGAAAACATTTCCGAGATTCTGCGAATCACGGATCGCGAAGTCGTCTCGGGCGAAAACGGTTTCTACAAAGTGACCGCGATTGCCCAGCGTGAACGCTACTCCAACGCCGAAAGTCTCGGTCATGTCGATGAAGTCATCGAAATGAATATGCGACTGGTGGCTCCCACAAAAGGGAAAGAGTGGTTCATGGAAATCACCAACCTCAAGCGCGGACGCGCCGACGGGTTCAAAGCAAAGGGAGGGAAATAATATGGTCAGTAGAGAATCAATGGGTATTGACGCAGGCTTGACCTTCGATCTCGAAGGCGTCAAGTCTGTCTTACAAAAGGCCCTCGTCGTAGCGGCCTTGATCTTATATTTTGGCTTCGTCGTCGTCCTCGTCGGACTTCTTCTCGTGGGACGTGCGGAGGCCAAAACTGTCGCTTACGGCTCCGGCACGGAACAGGTGCGAATCAAGTACGGCGTACCGACGATCTTTCGATTTCAAAAGGCCGTGCAGACCATCACGGGTGCAGGCCGTCTTCAAGTCGAACCGGCGAATAAAGTCGATCCGAGCTACAAAGTCTTGAGCGTGACGCCGCGATTTACGAACGGAGTCAACGAGGTGACGTTTTTTCTCACCGACAACTCGGTAGTGAGAACGAAGATCCTTGTGAGCCCGAATGATCCTGCGGCGGATACGTTTTACGATTTCAAGTCGCGCGACTCGGCGGACAGCGCCGATAACGAAAACGCTCCGCCGCTCACTGAAGTCGAGCTGCTCAAGGCCATGTACCGCGACGACAACGTGTCCGGCTACAAAGCGATCCGTACCTCACAAGTCTTTCCGTCAAAAAGCGGCGGCCAGGTCGAACTCGTTCGGATTTACCAAGGCAATCCCTTCAACGGCTATGTCTTCAAGGTCAAGAACACGAACTGGCGCAAGAATCTCGAAATCGACGTCCGGCACATCACCGTCGGAAACCCGAGCATGGCGATTCTTTCTCAGAGCGACGAAACGACCCTTTACCCCAAGGGTAAGGGTGTGAATGAGACCTTTGTTCGCGTCGTCGCGAAAAACACGGCTTCTAGCCGCGACGTGATCCTCGCGATGGAATCCGAGGAGGCGGCCGCCGCGAAATCCAAAGGAGGAGATTGATATGCAGATGGATAACGTCATCTCACAGATCAAAACCTTCGATTGGAAAAAGCACCAAGAGCGGATTAAGGATCTCGCGCAGAAAAAGCCGATTGTCGTTGGCCTCGTCGTTATTGGGATTCTTTTCGTTATCAACTTGGTCGGCATTGGCGAGCAGAACGAAAGCCGGATTGTCGAACGTGGTGCGACCATCGACTTTCAGAAAGGTCGAATCCTTAACGACCGCGAAAGCACGTTCTACTATGGAAAGGAGCGCCTTCTTTCGCAGAAGGCTCAGTCCATGATGGACGGTCAGGCAAAACTTGAAGCCCGTCTTGCGGAGCTTGAAAAAAAGCTGCAAGAAGCGGCGCAAAACCCGGTCGTGGGCAAATCCGACGCCGGTCCCGCCGTCGTCGGCCAACCACAGGGCGAAGGTCTAGGAATCGCGCCTACCGGATTATCGCCCCAGGAGGCCGAAGCCGCGCTTCAGCTCTATGGATCGCCCGGTGGCGCCGTCGGATCGCTTACGATGCCCCTGAAGGCTCCTGGGCGCATTCAGAGGGCGTCACCCAAAGGGCCTGACCTGATCGCGTTTCCCGTGAAATCGGAAAGCAGGACTGAGGGAGTGATGCTTCCGTCTGGAAGCTACGTCAAAGCGAAGATCCTCACCGGCGTCGATGTCCCCGAGGGGAAGACCTATCCGGTGCTGATGGTTCTCGATTTCTCGTATGTCGCACCCAACGATCACAAGATCGACCTCTCCGGCTGCTTCATGATCGCGAAGGCGGAAGGCGATCTCTCCACCGAACGCGTACAGATGCAAGCGACCAAAATGAGCTGCGTTTCCAAGAAAGGAAAAATGTTCGAGCGCGAAGTGAATGGATTCATCGCCGACGACAAGGATGGGTCGTTCGCCATGAAGGGCAAAGTGAACTCGAAGCAAGGACGAGTTGCGGCGATGGCCTTCATGTCCGGCGTCGTCGAAGGCGTGGGCAAGGCCGTACAAGCCGCGCAAACCACACAAAGCTCGAACGCCTTCGGCGGCGGCACCTCGCTTATGACCGGCGACTCTACGAAGTACGCGGTCGCTGGTGGCGCTTCCAACGCCGCAGGTATGGTGGCCCAGTGGTACTTGCAGCAAGCGCAGAACCTAGCACCGACAGTCGAAGTCGGCTCCGGTCGCGATGTCTGGATCGTGATGAAGGACAAAGTGAATCTCCCCGAAGAATTTTTCCGCAAAGAAAGGATGGATGGAAATGAAAGTATTTACTCTTATTTCACTCGCGTTCTTGAGTAGCCTTTTCGCTGGCTGCGCGAGCACGAATCAAAAATCGCTTCTTGAGGAACGCGCCGGCTACGGCGTCACTCCTCCAAACGTCAATCTCTCTGGCTCCGGCCCGGTCAAATACGTCCCGACGAGGGTTCCCGAAACGGTCATCGTTCCGTGGCTTCACGCCAAGGAGCTGCCGTCGAAAGATTACTTCTGGGGCGCGTGGCTTTCGGTCGTTGTAAAGCCCGAAGCCTGGGAAATGAAGAAGGTCGAAATCCCCAAGAGCGAGAAGAAGCAAGCCACGAAGCGAACACCCGAAAAACCGAAGCAGCCTCGCCCGAACGGAAAGCCCTAGTGATGGATCTTGGCTTCAACGAAAGGAGCATTTGAATGTTTGAAAAGACAACCAACCAAATTATCGAATCCACGCTTGCCAGCCGAACGAAATTCGTTCGTGCGCTGTTCGAGCGCCCAGATTCCTTCGCGAAAATCCTGCCCTACGAAGAATACCTGACTGATGCCGGAATGTTCGTCCTCAAGGATGGCTCGCTCGGCGCGGTCTTCGAGCTCTCCTTGGCCGAACACGAACCGATGGAAGCCGAAAAGATTGTCAGCGTCGTTGAAGGTCTGAAATCATGGTTTCTATTGCCGGAGCGATGCACTCTTCAGATCCTCTTCGATCAAGCTCACATTCCAGCGCGCGATCCCGTATGGAATTACGAGACCAGCGGCTTCAAGTTCGCTCATCCGATCTCGGAAGCGATCTACAAAGCGCGGCTGGAGACTTTGAAAGGATTCTGCGAAGGCAAACATCGCCTGTCGCCCATGAGACGGAAGGCCCTGCTTTCGATTCGCTATTTTCCCGAGCGAGAAAATATGAAGTCGATCTTGCAGCTCATGGAACGCGGCGAAGGTCTTCTGTTCAACACGATGAACGCGATGACGATGGAAGCATCGGAGTTCTCGCAGATTCTCGCGCAGTTCATCGACAGCTCGAAAATCGAGCTCAAGCGCGTGAATGGTGCCGCCCTGGTCGATTTTCTTCGCCGGTTCTTCAACCCCAAGGAGTACCTAGAACGAGACTTCGCTCCGTTCAATCCACATCTGTCGATCTCAGAGCAGATCGTTTATGCGGGACCGACAGGAAGCCTGGAAGGACTTGAGCGCGAAGGCATCAAAACTCGAACCATCACGCTCAAGACAAGTCCTCGTCGCGTGATCCCCGGAGGAACGGCGAACTTCCTCGCGCTGAATTTTCCGTTTCGCCTCTCTCTCAATTTCAGTTTCCCGCGCGCGGCGAAAATCAAAAGCTACTTCGATACGAAGGAGTTCTTTCTTCAGAACAGCCCGAGCGCACGCGCTCGTCGTCAACAACAAGAACTTAAAGAAATTCAGGAACGCTTGGCGCATGACGAGCGGTGCCTGTTCATGACGTTTTGTGTGATTGTTGAAGGAGAAACTGAGGAAATCCTCAATCATCGGACACGCGCGATCACGGCCGTCTTTCACAATGACCTCGAATGCGAGGTCATCAAGGAAGAAATGATCGGGTTCGGTCTCTGCATGAACAGCTTACCGCTGTTCTATACGCCCGCCGCCGATCATTCGAGTCAGAGATTCATTCGCATCATGAACAAAGACGCCGCGAAGCTCCTTCCGGTTTTCGATTCCTATAAGGGAATGGAAAACCCACTTCAGCTCTATCTCTCGCGCGAAAACAACTTGGTCCGTTTTTCGTGGGCATCGAATCCGATCTCGAATCACGCGGCGATCCTTGGCGATACCGGCTCAGGGAAAAGCAAGTTCGCCCTGGACTGCGTGCAGGCGATCAAGATGAAGGGTCCTTCGGAAGTCGAACCCCTCGTCTTCGCTATCGACAAACGTGCAAGCTGCGAAGCCCTCTGCCGTGAGTTCGACGGCGATCTGAGCGTGTTCACTCCCAATCGAGAAATGCCGTTTTCCGCTTTTCGTGGTGTCTTCGACGATGCAAAGGTGCAGTTCCTGACCAAACTGATCCTGACGGCGGTCAAACTCACGAGCACGTCGTTTGAAATGGAGAGCCATCACCTCTCAATCGTTTCGCGGGCCTTGAAAGACGCCTATCTTCGCCGCGCGCGCGAGAAAGGGGTTGGTTTTGAGGATGGCGAACTGATCGCGGCGGATTCCGGCGAGGAAATATCCGTATCAATGGACGACGTGATTGCGTCGATGTCGGGACTGACCTCCAACGAGGAATTCGAGTCGTTAAAAGAGCAGATCGCGGATCTTATCACGCGATTGATGCCATTCTACGGTGACGGGATCTATGCACCGTTTTTCCGAGGAACCGCCAAGAAAAAGAAAACGACGCCGAAACTCCTTTATGCTTACGACCTCGAAGCTCTCGACTCCGACGAGACGTTGAAGGTCCTGATGAGCATGAGCGTAATTCACGAAATCATGACGATGATGGGTAAGCCTGAAAACCTCAAACGCGGCGGTGTCCTTTACATCGAGGAGCTTGGCTGCTTGGGTCGCGACAATCCCATCGTCGGTGAATTCGTTGTGGAAGCCGCCGAGCGTATGCGGAAAATGGGATTTTTCCTGATCGGCGTCGCCCCGAATCCACGCGTGTTCTTCGAGACCGAGGCTGGAAAAGCCGTCTGGGGAGCCGCCACGCACTTCTTCTTCCTGATGATGAGCCCGGATAACGTGCGCTATCTCAAGGAGAATTCATCTCTGCTGGGACCGGCGCCCCTTGAGATCGTGGGAAGTCTCGTCACGGAGCCTGACGAATATGCGGAGGTCTTCTACACCGACAAGACCGGTACTCAGCAAGGCGCGTTCCGTTACGTCCAGTCCAAGCTCGACCGTTCTGCGAGCGTCAACAGCGAGAAGGACCGCGCCGCTCTCGAAGCGGAGGCCGCCTCGTGATGTTCATGCCATGCAGTCAACGCAAAAACCAATTTCGGAAAGGACATGGAATGAAACTAATTTCCTTCGTTGTGATTTTTCTGCTGATGTCGCCGGGCGTTCGCGCCGACGGCGACTTTAGCTATCGAAACCAAAGCGAGTTCAAACCGCATGACTACCTGTTCAAGCGGCAGGAACTTCGCCGAGATCCCATCTTCGATGACTACCGTACCGTCGATGTCGGCGTGAATCTTGGGATCGGCTCGGATTGCGGGCGCGTGGATTTCAAGAGCACACTCCAAGCGAGTCTCAAAAACATCCTCGATAGTCGCTACTTCGGCGACATGGGTAAAGACATCATCGCGGGCTCTCCGATGCTGCTCGCGTGTTATTTTTCACCAACTTGGTGCAGTATCCTTAAAAGCTCACGTCTTGAAGCGAATTTCATGTCGCAAATGCGACTCAATCAATGTTCGCTGATGGACAAGTACACCGATTCGCGCGTGCAGGAATTCTATGAAGAACGTCAGGCTTGCGTTCATCGTGAGATCGACAAAAATGGTGGGAATATCGAGACCGCCATGCAGTCCTGTAACTCGGCTCGCGTTTGGGACTCGGACATCGCCAACTGGTCCGGCTCGAAGTACGGCGACAAGACGAGTGCCAATAAGCTGATCGGAAGTTCGGCTCGCTGGGCGGGCCTGGATACGCCTGCCGCTACCAGCACGTTGAACCTCGTGAAAAATCTCGTCGGCGATACGGTCGTTTCACGCGGGAAAGTCTCGGTCGAGTACGGCGACAAACCTTTCGGCATCACCCCACGAACGCATTTGGCCGGTATTGAGCGCGACATCCAAGAGCGGCTGTGCCAGGGACTTCTCAAGAAGATCGACGCCGCAGGCCCCTACGGGGCTAATGAGGTCATTCGTGCCGCCGATCTGGACGCGGTAACGGGGCTCAAGGATCAGGTTCTCCTTGACCGCCAGACGCTTCGCAACCTCGCGGTCATGCCTTACCGGGCGCGGGCGCTCTATTGCCAGCGGCTGTCCAATTCGATTGCGGTGGCGCGCTTCTCTGACGACATGAACCGCTCGCTCGATGTCTTGACGCTTGCGGCTCAAAACCCAAACCTGCCGGAGCGTCGTAAGAAAGAGATCGAGAATAAGCACGATCAGCTAAAGAATTCCGTCGATGCCACGCTGGAACTGCAAAAGGAGAAAAATTCTCCGCTGAATGAAATCGTCGCACAGATCAACCAAGAAGGCGACGGTCTCCACTTAGAACTATCGCGTGAACGGCTCACTCGCGATCAGGTGGAGCTTGAGTCTCATTCGTCACGCACTCGCTTCTTTGACTGCGCCGATGGGGTTCTCTGCGATCAGCCCGGAGGTGCGCCGTGACAGCGGATCTTCAACCCAAAGGCAGGATCGGCCTCAATGAACAGTGGCAATGGGTCTTGGACGGCATTGTTCTCGAAACTCGCAAGATGCTGCAAATCAAAATTGGCGGTCACTGGATTTTGGGGACGCTCATAAAGTCCAAGGAAGGCGAACTGTTCTGGTCTTCCTGGCTCGATAGCGTCTCCATTCCCGTGACCTATTTCATCCAGGCACGTTGGCCCAAGGAAGTCTGAGGAGGACTATGTTTTCAAACAGCGCATACGAAGCCCTTTATCAGCTCCTTGGACTGAGCCTTCACGCGAAGTTCATCGAGTGGATTACGGGCGAAACATTTTTCAAGATGCTTGTGTTGATGATCTTCGGCGCCGTGTTTTTCTTCACGTTGCTGAAGTTCGTCTCCCGCTACTTGCCGGGCTCTCTGATCGACCGAAAGCAGATCCCACTTTCGCGGTTCGTGAAGATCGTTGCCTGTCTCTTCCTGGGGCTGGCGATTCTGCGGGTCGGAACCGATGTCACGGTCAAAGACTTCCAGGGGAAGAGCTGGTCGGATAACAGTTATGTCCGCGCCCACGCTAGCGATGTTGAACCCCAATATCGCGTGAGCGTCGTTTTCAATCTGATGAGTCGCACAGCGGAGGAGCTGACAGGCTTGCTCTCCCGTATCATCGACGGCGTATTTGCGAAGGAAGGAACTTCGCAGCTCACGGCGCCGAATATGTTCTACAAGGCGATCATGTACGCCGGAACCACGACCATTGATGATCCGAACCTCCGAGACCAACTTCGTTTCTATTCCCAGGAGTGTTTTTCTAAGGTCATTCCGAGCATCGGAGCGATGCAGGGCCGGACTGCCACTGATGAGTTCTTCCGTGCAAGCGGGAACATCGACCGCGAGCTCTCGGACGTCTCCATCGACCTTGGGGACGGTAAAACAACGAGCTGCTTGGAGGTTAAGGAATCGACGTACAAGCAGCTTGAAGATTTCTCGCGGGTGAAAACCGAAGGCTTCTTCAAATACCTGCCGTGGACGTCGATTATCGGCGTTGTAGAGGCCCGAAAGTACGATCCGAACGCTTTCAAGAATTACGTCGCGGCGGGCGCTCTAGCAAACTTCTACGCCGATCAAAAGGAAAGCCGTCTTGGGCTTCAAAAGGGTGCCGAGATCCCTGGCGGTGCAGCTCAGACCTTTTCCACGCTTGGCCGTATTATGAGCTGGGATGGGATTCTCGCGATGCTCGGGATGCGTGATGTTCAAGGTGCTTCCGAGGCCGCCAAGCGGTCGCAGGAGTTCAGCGAACACCTTTCACGAGCCCCACACGTTGCAGGATTTATCCGTATGCTTTTGGTCGCCGCATTTCCGTTCCTCATGTTCTTTGTGGTCGCCGGAAAGTGGCGCGTCTTGCTGGTGTGGTTCTGGATTTACTTCTCCGTGCTCCTGTGGACGCCGCTTTGGACGCTCCTTTATCACGTCATGCTCGGGATCGCGCAGTCGTCGGAGGTTATGGAGCAGTTCGGGAACTTAAACGACGGCGTGTCTCTCTACGCCGCAAGCGTCATTCGTCACCGGATCTACTATATGTTCTCGATCTACTCATGGCTTCAGATCCTCGTCGCCTCACTGACGACAGGCTCCGCCTTCATGTTCTTGAAACCCATGCTCGGCGAAACGAGCGAAGAATCCGCGCCCGAATTTTTAGGTACAGCTCAGGGGCTCGCCGGAACCGCCGTCGATGTTGGGACTGCACGAACCGCAACGGCGGCGGCAAAGGCGGTTCTATGATTTCGCGTTTTGTTCCGAGCGGCGGTAGCCGCTCAGGGGGTCTGGGGGTGGCACACCCTCAGCACCAAAAAGGCCGTAAGGCCACCCCCTGCAAGGGTCCTGCGGAGGCGAAGCCGGAGCAGAGGGCGCCGTTAGGTGCCCGTGACCTGGAGGGGGTGTGGGGGCTGCAAGCCCTCACTTTTTGTCGAGGGGTGGCGCCAACCCTCTATCTTGCCCCGAACCAAAACTTCCCAAAAACGATGCAAACAAAAATGAACTAAAACGAAAGGAACAAAATGCACAAACCCAAAAACAGAAACGAAACACATGATTTTATCAAACGACTTCCTTTGCTCTTGATTCTCACAGCCTCAACAACACCGCTCTGGCTCACAGCCTGCGCCAGCATCAATCGCAAGGAGAATTCGATTCACTCCATCTTGGAAAAAGAGAACGCGCTGATTGAAAAGCTGCAAGCGCAGCGTAAGCAGCCTGAAGTCGCCCAGGCGGTTTCTGAAAACGAGAGTTTGAAGAAAGCCGAAGCGCACTTAGCCCTTTCGCTCGAAGAGCTGAAAGAGGCTAACGAAACGATCAAAACCAAGATTCTAAAAGCAACCAAAGAGGAGGTCGAAAATGGGAAAAATTAAAGAGACGACGATTGATGCTGGCGAGGAAGTCGTGCGCGCGGTTGGAGAACTGAATGCGACGGTTCAGGAAGCGGCGAAGACCGCAACGGAAACCGGCGTCGATCACGAAGAGGTTCGAGGCTGGCTCACGACGATCATCAAAGCGATTGTCGGCGCGTTCAAGTAGCGACGAAATCGTAAGTCAAAAATGGGTCAACCGAGTCCACATAGTGTTCAAGAGGAGGAGAAACAAATGGATCAAGAACAAAATCAAACAGCACGCAAACGCGAAACGCGCACGAACGTCCGGTTTACAGAAGCTGAATTCGCGCAGATCGAGCAGGCGCAGCGGGAGACGGGATTATCCGTCCCCGATCTTCTAAAGAAAGCGTTCTTCAAACACCGGACGATGCTCCGACCGCTCCTTTCAAAAGAGCAGGTCGAACAGATCATGGCGGAGCTTCGCCGCCAAGGAAACAACCTGAATCAGATCGCGAAACAGATCAACTCAGGTCTGCGCGAAGGATGGAATCCGTCTTTCAATGCGATGACAAAGAGCTATGTGGATATTCGTCATCTGATTTCGGTGAATCGTGCCAATCGTTAGGTTCGAGCCCGTGCGAAGTCTGCAAGGCTACAACAACTACACTCTGAAGGACAGAGGCGAAGAAATTTCGCAGACGCCACCGGAAGATTCGCACGGAGAGATGGTCGCGGCCATCAAAGACGAACATCAGCGTTTGGGCAACAAGCTCGTTGAGCATGAGGCGTACACTATTTACCAGTCCTGGCACGAAAAGGAGAGCAACTTGTTTTCGACTGAGAAGTACAACCAGATGGGGCGCGAGCTCGCGGAGCGGTTCGCGCCCGGACACCTTGCCTGGGTGACAACTCACACAGACAAGAAGCACATCCACAACCATATTACGATCTGTTCTGTTCACACTGTTACAGGAAAGGCGCTCGATCACAGTTTCGATTCCATCAAAGGTCGCCTTCATGAAATCAACAACGACATTGCGAGGCAAAACGGCCTTACCGTAAACCGTCCTCGCACTAATGACATTTATGCGAAGCTGCCGGACGGCGCCCGCAAAATGCTCCAGCGCGGAAAGACCTCCTGGTTGCTCGACATGATAGAAAAGATCGACTTCGCGCGCGCCGGAAGCACGTCCTTTGACGAATATGTGGGACAACTCAAAATGCTCGGCGTGGATGCCCACGTTGAAAACAAGAACATCAGCTACTTCTACGGCAAGCGCACGAAACCCGTGCGCGGTAAAAAACTGGGAACTCAATTTGATCGAGATGGCTTGATGAAAGCCTTTAAGGAGAATGATGAGAAGTTTGCAAAGCACCCCGGACTTAGAGACCAAATCCGAACCGACATTCGATCCGCATTCGATTCTAAAGGAAACGCTGTGGGAACTCCAAGCGATCTACTACTTAAGTCAGCAAGCCATCCAGGACTCCGAAACAAGAACTATGGTGAGTTTACAAAGATACCTCGGAGTCATGCTCGCAGCGAGCTGCCTTCAGATTTTGATGAGCGCGGCGGCGCTCTATATCTGGAGATGAAACGCGCAAAGCAAACGAGCATTTTGGACTACTGCGAAAAGCACAAGATCAAAACCAAAACGGACGACAAAGGTCGAACCGTTTTGGCAGGCCGCGAGTTTGTTGTACTCGGCGAACGAGAATGGACCAACACGAAGAACTACACGAAGGGCAACATCATCGACTTCGTTTCGATCCACGACAACGTGTCGTTCTTGCGCGCAGTCGCGAAGCTCAACAACAACCCTCGTCTGCTTCTTCTTGAGCAAATCACTGGCGAAATGCCGAAAGGCTTCAAAGCCTTTCATATTCCTAAGCCGCGAGCTGCGGCGCCGGAGCGAAGCTCCAGGGCGCTTCGCAGCCTTCTCGAAAGTCGTTCTGTTCCCGAGCACGGAAGAAAAGCATTTGCGCTGGGGAAAAATGCCCATGCGGGTGTGGACGGAAGCGTCTGGCTGATGAACGAGAAAGGCGATGCTGCGCTGGAGTTTCGCGACGAACCTGGGGCTGGTTGGCGTGCAAAACGCCACGGCAACCCCGTGAGCGTTTTCCACGAGTCCACGAGCAAATCGAAAAAGCTCGCTGTATTCGCGAATCCTTTCGAGTTTGCGCTGTTTAAGGCGCAAACGAGAGACCATTCGTTGATGAACGCGAATGTCCTCGTATTTTTCAGCGAGACCGACTCGGATCGAAGACTCAATGAGTTTCTGGCACTTCACACGCACGTTACGGAGGTTCATCTGGCGCAATCCTCAAAGGGGGATCGCCGCGAACGAGATCGGCAGACGTTTCACGAAGTGAAGCGTCGCCTAGATCCGTTCAACATCGAGGTCAAGCCGCTCCACCTGGGCGAACTCGGAAAGGAACGCGGGCGCGGACCTGACATAGAAATATAAGTAGAAAACGCCATCCGACCTCTGGTCGGCGCGACAAAAAATAAATCAGACCTCTTCCTACCACCACAAAGGCGAGGAGGTTTTTCAGAAAAAGGAGGACCTTTTTATGGAAAACCAAAACGCACAGAAATCTGCAAAGAAAGCTGCGACCGCTTCGAGTCTCCGGGTGAAACCCGAGACCAGAAAGCGGTTCTTGAACGAACTTGCGAAAGTGAACAAGAAATCCTACGGCCGCAAGGTGCGGGCCGATCAGCTCCTGTCGCTTTTGCTGACGTTCGTTCGTCCCGAACACATTCAGCAGTTGCAGCAAGGATCGCTCTCGAATTCGGATCGCTTAGAGATGCGATACCGCGAGCACGTCAAGAAATTCGGCCCCACTTCCAAAGACGAATTCTTGGGCCTTTTGCTGACCGAAAAAAGCAGCAAATCCGAATCCGAAAATGCAGCAGTTTCAGAGGGGAAATCGGAGCGTAGCGCACCTTAGCGCGCACGCAGATTTTTCCATTTTTCTTTGCAAATTTCACTCGGAGGAAATAGAGTATGAAGTACGAAAAAAGTTTGTCGCCGAAGTCGGAAGACATCGGCGACAAACAAAAGTTCTTTGACAAGTTAATATGGCTAACAGTCAAGCAAGCCGCGATTTACCTTAGTCGCACAGAAAATGCGATCCGGCTCCTCATCCATAAAGGAACGCTTCAGCGTCACCGTTTGGATGGGAGAATCTATCTGAAACGCGCCGAAATCGACGCCCTCTTGGAAAAATCTATTCTGGGAGGTGCCTATGGCAGTTAGAAAGAAGATAGACAGAAAGACAGGTCTCCCCAAGATCGACAAGGCCACCGGCCTTGAAGTCTGGGAGGCTTATTGGAACGCAAGAAGTAATCGGTTCGCACACATTCGCATTCAAAAAGTAAGCGATGAATGTGCAACCGAAGAAGAAGCTAAGAAGGCTGAAAAGCAAGTTATCAAGGCGGCTCTACAGGCTGTCGCGCTCAAGGAAGCACTTGGAACTTGCTGGAAGGCGATCATTAGCGCATGGGAAGCTGAGTGCAAACGCGCCGACGGTGATTTCGTTAATCCCGTCACGGGCAAAAGAATGACTGAACAAACTGTGCGAGACACAGTGAGTACGCTCAAAAACTGGACGAAGCGTTGGCTCGATACGCCTGCGGGCGAATTGAACCGAAGCGACGGTAAGGCGGTCATCAAGGCCGCCGAAGACGCGGAACTGAGCAAGAGTCACTTGAACCGAATCAAAGGCTGCATCAACACGGTCTTTGAATACGGAGTTCAGGAAAGAGTCATCTTGGGAGCGAAAGAGAGTCCTGTTTTCGGGGTTCCGATTTCGATTCCCGATGAAGATAAGTTGCCCGAGATTTTAACGGTGGAAGAGGTTCAAAAACTGCTTTCATTGGCAAAACGGCACAATCACACTTGGTATCCGGTATGGGCATTGGCTTTAACGACGGGAATGCGATCCTCTGAGCTTTATGCTCTGAGGAAAACAAACGTCCTTCTGGGCGAGGGCCTGATTCGCGTGTGCGAATCATGGAACTGGCTCACGGGCGAGGCAAAGAGCACGAAGGCGAAGTATTGGAGAAATGCTCCGATCCCGCCCGCGCTGATGCCTCTGATCGAGTCGTTGATGAAGACGGAAGGCCCTTATCTCCTGCCTCGGATCTCCGAGTGGGAGCAAGGACTTCAGGCGATGGTGCTCCGCGGATTCTGCGAGCAGCACGGCCTACCGTCGGTCAAGTTCCATACGCTTCGAGCGTGTTTTGCAACCCACTTACTCGCAAGTGGTGTTGAGGATGCGAAGGTCATGCGGATTGGCGGCTGGAGGGATTTTAAGACCTTCCAGATATATGTCCGCCTCTCTGGTGTTCGGGAAAAAGGCGTGTCCGACAAGTTCGGCGCGGTGATCCTCCCGCCCACTGAAGAATCCGCTGACCGAGGGATTGCCGAGCGCATCTCGGCAATCTATGAAACGACAAGTGCGGCATGACGACACTGACTGTAATAGCCATTATTAGCGTAGAAATTGGCGGGCAAGCCTTGGGCTTGCCGCCCTTGAAGCCAAGCCTGGAAATATCCAGAAAGGTTTTCGAGTGGGCCGAGTCAAAAAAGACTTGGCTAGAAGTGGCTAACCGGAATACTGTAACCGAGTCTAATCAATCGGTTACGGTGGATACCGGCGAATCCACCAATTTCTTCCCACCGCACTGAGCCCTGCAGACTTTTTTATTTTGAATGGCAGTAAGACCGAAGCGCGACGAATTTGCGGGCGTCTTCGACCAAAGATTCGTTGCTGGTATGAAGGTCCGACCAAAGGCGATCCACTTCATCGGTGACGATGCGCGTGGCATTCAAAGGCGAACGTCCCGGCGACGAAAACGTGTTGGAATCACCGACATACGACAAAAGCGAAACCGCAATCAAATCCGGGTACGAACGCGACCGCAGGCAGGACCAGGCTTGAACGTAATCGACCTTGGCGCTGTCGATGAGCTCCCCGGCCTGTTTTCGGGAGAGCTGCTCCATCTGTTCATTGCGAGCACGCAGAGTCGCGATTGCCTCCGAGTAAAATCGCAGACGCTGCGCGATCAGCGCGTGCACACGCTCACTCTTTTCGGAACACACTTCACCCAAATCCGAACCCGGAAGTTGGATCGCGGGCTGCGCGTTGTAAAGGGCTTGGATTTGCGCCACGTCGCCGCGGATTTGAAGGCCCAACTCGTTGATCGCATCCATGGCGGTGAGCAATGCCGTCGCATGTTTTTCGGGATTTTGCAGGCACGCGTGCGCGTTCTTGACGATCTCGGGCTGCAAGCGATCCTTCTGCATTTGCAAGTCCGCTTTGGCGAGGGCGGCGTCGAAGCCGAAACTGAGCGCGGGGATCGACGTTAAAACCAGGGACAAAACCAGCTTGGTGAACCTCACAAAAACCTCCGTGTGTGACGTGTCGGAGTTGTTTAGCAGAGCTCGTGCCAGGCCCGCCTTCGCGCTTAAAGGAACCCGCCAGCTTTAAAATGCTCAACATTTTGACAAGGGCGCTTCTGGGGCGTCAAATAGCTCCCAAGAGGGGGCCCCGCGATGAAACTTTACGTCTTCAAATCACTTCCGCCGTTTTTGTGGGGCTACACCCGCGACCTGCGTGCCTTGTGGACGCTGGAGGAATGCGGTCTGCCTTACGAAACGATCGGCTTGGACTGCGGACCGCAGGGGCTCGCCGACAACACCGAATTGGCCCGCGTGAACCCGTTCAAACAAATCCCGACCATTGACGACGACGGCTATATCCTCACCGAATCGGGCGCCGTGCTCTTTTATCTCGCCGAAAAATCCGGAAAACTGATTCCGCGCGATCTGCAAGGCCGGGCCCAGGTGTACCGCTGGGGCATCACTTCTCTGAGCAACATCGAGCCGTTCGCGCTTCCCGTGCTTTTTTCAGATCTGCAAGGCGACGCCAATCCCCACCTGAAAGCGCTCCGTCCGTGGAATGCCGGGATCGTCGAGAAGTTCTTAGATGTCATCGACAAGCGTTTGCAGACGCAAAGCCACATCGTCGGTGATGAGTTCACCGTGGCGGACATCTTGTTCGTTTGCGTTTTGCGCGAACTGCGCAAGAACGAAATCCTTCCCAAGTTTCCGAACATCGTCAAATACCGGGCGCGCTGCGAGGAGCGCCCGGCGTTTCTTCGGGTGCTCGACGCCTACGAAGACCGGCTGGGCATCCCGCGCGGAAGCGCGCGCTGATTACGCCTTGTTCTTTTGCGACTCGGTGAAAACGTCCAGTTGCGCGGCGAAAGCTCGGCGGTACGCGGGCCTGGCCTCGGCGCGTTTGATGTACGATCTTAAGTTTTCGTAAGGCTCCAGCAGATTGAAGGCGGCAGGCCTTCTGAGCACGGTCACCATCAAAAGATCACCCGCACTGAACTCCCCATCGAGCCACTCACCGCCTCCGAGCTGAAGCGAGAGCTGCCGCAAACGTGCGTTCACGCGCGCATCCAAAATGGGGAGGCGCTCTTGGAAGTAAGGCTTGTCTTTTTCGAGCAAGAGAAAAGCCTCGCGCTCCACCGTTGGCTGTTCGATCGTGTTGAGCGCCGAAAACATCCAAGAAATCGCGCGCGCCCGGGCCTCGGCATTCGGCGGCAGAAGACCCGCGTGGTTCTCGGCGATGTGAAGCACGATCGCACCCGATTCAAAAAGAATGAGGTCGCCTTGATGATACGCCGGAATCTGATGAAAGGGTTGAAGCCGGGCGTAGCCCTGCGTCTTCATATCGTCGAACGAGACGAGCCTCACGTCGTACGCCTGCCCGACCTCCTCGAAGGCCCAGCGCACCCGCATGTCTCGGGCAAGCCCTCGGCCTCGATCGGGTGAATCTCGAAAAGCCGTGATCAACGGACGCGATGGGGACTGTGGCATCGTCAACCTCCACCGCGATGTTAGGGGCACAAGGCCGTTTTTGTCGAGTTAACTTCACAATTGCCGCCTTGATCCTCGCCGCCAAGCGCCCTAAAACCACCCCATGAAACTGGCCCTGACTCTGCTGATTCTGCTGTTGATCGCCAAACCCGCTTGGGCTCATGACAACTGTCTCCAATACGTGCAGTTGAACGACGAACTGGGTTGCTCCGACCAGGGCTACCTGATCAATTTTGGTTACCGGTACTGCCGCCGCTTCAAGGACACCACCCAACGCTTCAGCCCCGAGGGCCAAGCGTTTTTGGCGGACGTGCGCACCTGCCTTCTCCACAGCCTCAGAACCGAACGCCGCGAGCTTCGCTGCGATTCCATCGAGGGCATTGCCATGGACCATCATATCGACTGCTACGATCAAGCGGGATTCTGCTCGTTGAGCTCCCAGGACCGCTGGGCCCTGTTCACCGTGGTTTGGCGGGACCTCGTGAGCCCCCGAACCGTCCAGATGGCGGCCCGCCTGAACCAGGCCTGCCAGTAGGCATCCAAAAAATCCATGGTCCGCTCGAAAACACGGCTCCTCTTTGTCGGGCGGCTGCTTTTTTTGGACGCTCGTGGTACAAACCATTCCATGAAAAATCTCTTGGCCCTGCTCATCACCTTCTCGTCGGCGGCTGCGCTTTCGGCTCCCCGCTTTTACGACTGCAACAACTTCGAAGACGCCAAGGTCGGGATCGACCTGCACCGCGGGGCTGCGGCCTATCACAACCCCGACGGAACCACGATGCTTCGCTTGAAGCGCACCGATGTCCTGAGGACGTTCCCACCGCAAACGGTCCTGGTGTTTGAAGACAGCCACCAGGAACTCCGTCTGCGCTTTAATGTTTCGACCATGACCGCCTCGGTCACCGCCAACGGACCTCAAGACATCTTGATGGATCTGGGCGAATCGAGCTGCCAAGAATCTCGCTAATCATTTCTCAGCCTAAAGAGGTCCAGGATGAACCTTTACGCCCGTTGTGCTCTTCTCGCGCTCGCCCTCACCGGCGCTTCGGCCCACGCTTACGACGCCCGCTGCGGCCGGACCGTCCGTCAAAGCGTCACCCTCATGGGTGATTTGGACTGCGAGGGATTCACCGGCGCCGCAGTCGTCATGGAAGGGGACCACCTCACCTTCGACGGCAACGGTTTCAAAATCATCGGCCGCACGCTCAAGGGCGCGATCGTCGGGAGCGGCCGCAACATGACCATTAAAAACACGGTCATGGAAAACTACAAGGACGGCACGGCGATTTTCTTGACCGACGCCCCCGGACTGCGCATCCAGAACAATTTCATCGAGAATAACCGCATCGGCATCACTCTTTATGCCGGCATGAAAGAGATGACGGACGTTCAAGTCACGAACAACGTGATCACCAATTCGGGAGAATATGGCTTGATCTTGCGCCGCTACCGCTCCTACACGGTTCTGGATCCCCGCATTGAGGGCAACGATTTCTCAGGATCGAAAAGCGCGGCCATCGAAGCGGCCACCGAAGCGCTGTCGATCTCGGGATCGCAAAACAACATCTTCAATGATTGCCGTAACGGCATTGTCTTTTACGGAGGAATGTTGGTGGTTGAAGGCTTAGATCTCAGCCAGAGCCGCATCCCGAGCACTCCTCTCACGGTGGCCGAAGCCCGCAACGTGCAGATCTTCAATTCAAATTTTTCATCCACGCCTGGCACCGTTCAGCCGCCCACCTTCCGCGGCACCACGACCGGCATTTCCTCCAGTGGCGTCGACAATCTCACAATTCAAAACACCGTGATCTCCGGAAGAGAAATCGCGATCATCCTGACTCAGCACGGCCCTCAATCGGGAGCCGCCCGGATCGAAAACAATGTCTTCGCCGGCAACGTCGCGGGCCTCCACGTGCGCTCCGAAGACGGTACCAGCTGGGGTGTCTTGAAAGTCACCGGGAACGATCTGCGCGTGCGCGAAGCCCAACAGGCTCTTTGGTTTCTTCCCGGTGTGACCTACGCCGCCGGCTCGGACTTCTCGAACAACCTCTTGACGGGCGCCCCTCGCCTCCATTAGCTTGCGGCGCATGGACGACGACCCTGACGGGGCCAATTCACATTTTTCTCTCTTCTTAAATCACGACTCACACAGGACCAATCCGTGGATGAATTGATCATCATTGCGGTCTGTTTGTTTTTAAACGCCATCTTTGCTGCGTACGAAATGGCTTTCGTTTCGGTGACCCGCCCCGATCTTCGCGGCATGGCCAAAAACGGAGACAAATCGGCCCGCCGCCTCCTGCTTATGCGCGACAACCCTGAGCGCACGCTCTCGATCATTCAGATCGGGATCACGCTGGTGGGGGCGATCGCGGCCGCCGTCGGCGGCTCGGGCGCTTCCGAGACTTTGGAACCCTACCTGATCGAGCGCTTTAAAATGGGCGAACTTCCGGCCGAAGTTCTTTCGGTGATCTTGGTCGTTCTTCCGATCACTTACTTGAGCGTGGTCATCGGTGAATTGGTTCCGAAGTCGCTGGCCCTGCGCGCCCCGCGCACGATCGCGCTTCAGGGGGCGCCCGCGCTCTTTGTCGCCGACCGGGTGCTGTCGCCGGTCATCACGGTGCTCGAATGGTCCACCAAAAAAATACTCTCGACGTTCTTTCGAAAATCCAACTCTCGAACCGAGACGTCAGCGCATACCACCGTCGAAATCGATGACCTTTCTCCGCTGCACCAAAAGTTCGTCTTGAACATGGTCGCGATCGAGAAACGCAAGATCAAAGACATCATGGTGCAATGGCCGCAGGTCAACCACATCAAGCTCACGGACTCGATCGAGACCGTCACGCAGGCCGTTTTGTCGTCGGGACACACGCGTCTGCCGGTGATCGATCATGATCATGTCGTGGGGGTCTTGCACACGAAAGAGTTCGTCGCGCTCAAAGAGTCGGGAGAGCCAAGCTGGGTCACGATCCTCAGACCCGTGATTAAAGTGCTGACCACCGACTCCAGCCTCGGCGTTTTGCGCCTGATGCAAGAGAAGCGAAGCCACTTGGCCGTGGTTTACGCCCCACCGCACGAACGCGTGGGAATCGTGACCATGGAAGACATTCTCGAGGAGGTCGTCGGTGAGATTTACGACGAAGACGACGACGGGAAGATCCGCCGCATTTTCGCGTCCAAGGTCAAATCGAGGGGATCCTAATCGTCAACTTGCCTGCCGGCGAATCACGTCTTGCAGGCTTCCCAGGGCCAAAGGCTTGGCGACGTAGTCGTCCATGCCGGCCTCGAGGCAGCGTTCGCGATCGCCTTTCATCGCGTTGGCCGTGAGGGCGATCACTTTGGTCTTTTGCGAAGGGCCTGCCAGCGACCGGATCATCCTGGTCGCTTCGAATCCGTCCATCTCGGGCATTTGGCAATCCATCAGAATCAAATCGTACTCGCCGCGCTTGACCGCCTCAACGGCGGCGCTGCCATTCGAAACGACATCGGCCGTGTAACCGAGTCTGGCCAGCATCGACAGCGCGACTTTTTGATTCACCGAATTGTCTTCGGCCAGAAGAATGCGCAAGTTTTTGCGAGCCTCTCGAGGCTCGCACGCGGCGTGGTCGACGCGCTTGATTTTGCGTTTGTCGTGCTCGAGCTGAATCTCAAACCAAAAGGTGGACCCGCTCCCGACTTGGCTCTCAACGCCGATCTGGCCTTTCATCAAATCCACGAGGCGCTTACAAATCGACAAACCCAAACCGGTGCCGCCGAAACGGCGCGTGGTCGACGAGTCGGCCTGCGAAAAGGCTTGAAAGAGCCGCGGGAGCACGTCGGTGGGGATTCCGACGCCGTAGTCCCGAACTTCGAACCGCACCAGCGACATTCCGGAGTGCTCCTCGCCCACCGTGACGTTGATTTCGATCTCGGCGTTGTCGCTAAACTTGATGGCATTGCTCATCAAATTGATCAGCACTTGGCGGATGCGCACCGGGTCTCCCATGACTTCGGAAATGGGAGCTCCCTTGAAATGGCTGATCAATTTTAAATTTTTATGTTTCGCCGAGAGAGCCAACCCCTCCTTCACCTCGGTGATCATGCGCGGAAGGTCGAAGTCCGTTTTTTCAATTTCGAGTTTGCCGGCTTCGATTTTTGAGAAGTCCAAGATATCGCTGATGATCGCAAGCAGGCTGTTCGCCGACGCATGGGAGATCTGAAGCTGATCGCGCTGCTCCTCGGTCAACTCACTGGCCAGAACCATTTCGGTCATGCCGATCACGCCATTGAGCGGCGTGCGGATTTCATGCGACATGTTGGCCAAGAATTCGGACTTGGCCACCGAGGCCGCTTTCAGCGCACGGTTGGCCTCGAGAAGCTTGGCCTCCCGCTCCTTCTGGTCGGTGATATCGATCACGACGTCCATGAACCCGCAAATTTCGTTGCGGTCATCAAAAAGCGGAAGCATCGACAAGTTCACGTCGATCACCTTGCCGTCGCGGGTGGTGCGTTTTCCTTGCCCGACCACCTTGGACTTCGTCTGCAAAACTTTCGCGATGAACCACAGAACCTCTTCGCGCTGCCGGGGGTCGCGGTGCGGGAGCGGGCCCCCGAGAACTTCTTCTTTGCTCCAGCCAAACGTTTTTTCTTTCCAAGGATTCCACATGCGCACGCGCGCATCGAGATCATACATGGCGATCCCCACGGGACAGGTGTCGATCAAAGCTTGCAACATTTTCAGCGAAGACTCGCTTTCGGCTCGAGCTTTGTGAATTTCGGTCATGTCTTTCATGGTGACAACGGCCCCGGCCTTCTGGCCGTCACGGTCGTAAATGGCCCGGCCACCGCAGTTGACCGTTCGCTTCTCGCCCGCCACCGACTCAATGACGAGATACATATCTTTGACCGACCCCTCAACGAAGGCCCGGCGCAAAGGGATGTCGCTTGGGTTCAGCGGCGTCTTGCCGTCTTCGTCAAACAATCTGTAATAGCTGGCCCATTGCTCAGGAGGAATGTCCGAGCGGGAGTCCAAGCCGTGAAGCTCACGGGTGGCCCGGTTGAACACAGTCAATTCACCGCGTTCGTTGCAAGCAACAACCCCGTCGCTCAGGTTTTCGAGAACGGCGTTCAGAAAGTCGTTTTGCTTTTCGTTCTGCAGTTGCACCTGGAGTTCCCGGCGGGCCTCGTCGACCCGCATCTCGATGCGATCGACCGTCAGGCGCACGATGGCCTCCAGGCCGAGCCGAATTTCCGAAGTCACCCAATGACCGCAAGTATTCATGAAATGCAGGTGACCGTAGATAAATCCGTGTGCGCCCTTGAGCGGGAAATCCAAATAAAAACTCATGGCCGGATCGCGCAGGGTCGTGTGGCCGTCATAGTCTTCGACCGAAATGCCCACCGGCGTGCGCCGCCACAGGCGCGGCTCCCCGAAAAGCGTCACGACCACCGACTCGCACCCGCTGAGCATGGAGGCCAACGAAATGAGACCGTCAAACTCCGTCGCGGTCAAAGAGCCGAAGACTTTGCGAATGATGTTGAGATCAGAAACAGCGCCGTCCATAAACAACTGATCGGCGATTTGCGCTGGGGGAATCAGACTTGGGGTCTAGTATGGAGAGAACTTGATAGGCTTGAATCAAACTTGGACCGCCCGTCTCAAAACGAGCGGCCCAATAAGGTTCTGGACACTTATTCGACGGTGGAGAGGATCTCTTTGGCCTTCTGGCTGTCTTTGACGTCTTTCAAGATGATTTTCACTCGGCGGCTTCGATCGTAGTCGACCTGCCCGCCACGGATCACGGGCTGCGATTCGCCCAGGGCCTGGGTCCCGATCGTGGAATCCGAAACGCCATCGCTGGCGAGCGCACGTTTCACGCTTTCGGCGCGGCGCTGGGACAGCTCTTCATTGTACGATTCCGTCCCGGTGGGATCCGCGAAACCCTGCACTTCAATTCCCGAAGCGACGTCGGGATTGTCTTTCAAGGCCGACGACAGTTTTTCGAGATCTTGGCGGGCACCCGAAGAGATCTCGGCTTTATCGACTTCAAAGTAGATGCGCTTCGGAACGACCATTTCACTCACGCCCGTGGGCGCGGCCTCATTGGCCGCGGGAACCGGGCGCGAAGCCTGTTCGCTGCGAACGCGGGTCGCGCCGGGCGATCCACCGATCTGCAATTCAAGTGCGGCATTGGTCACGGTCTGCGCCGGGATATTGAGATCCGCCATGCCTTTGAGGCCCAATCGCATCAGTGTCGAATCGCCGAGAGCCCAGTCTTTATAAACGCCCACCCCGGCAAATGCCGCGAGCGTGTCGTCCGAAGCGCCGAGTTCGCGGGCTTTTCCAAGCGTGGTGTTGATCACGGGACCCGCGTGCCAAGTTTGCGCCAGACGGTAACCCGCAACGCCTTCGAGAATCGCGGTGTCGATCTTTTGATCCGCATCGCGGTTGTCGAAACGAAACGCACCCAAACTCAGATCGTTGATCCAGTTTTCGGTGTACTGCGAGCCGATGATCTTCAGACCGGCTTGATCGATATTGATCGAATCTTCGTTTTGAATGTTGTCCAAGGCGCCGCCCACCGCGGAACCGAACAACCAAAACCCTTGGGGATTTTTGGCCGAATTTGGCTGCGTGTAATCGAGGCGCGACGTGTTTTGCGCCATGGCGGCGACGGAAGCGAACATCGTGAAGGTCAAAGCTGCGAATTTCATGGGTGCATCTCCTTGAGGGGTTGGAATGCACCCATGATGGATCAACATGTGACGGCTGTCACCCGGGAGCGTGTTTAGAGTTCTTCACGCCTCCTCAGAAAATCCCGACACTGCTCAATGCTTGAGCTTCACTTGAACCTGCACGGCCCCCGCCGGCGAAAGACTGAGCGTCTGGACATCGGCCGCGCCGTACTTGTTCTCTAAGAGCATCGACACGCTCGAGAGGTAAGGCGAAAAGAATCGAATGCGCGGGGTTTGCCGCGCCATGGGCGAGAGCGTTCGCAAACAGGAGACCGCGTCCTTCTCGTTCGCGCACACCGACGTGTCGAGGTAGTTGCGCCCCATCGGAAGCGCGGGGTCCTCAAAGGCACCGCTCTGAACGGCCTGATCGCGCAGCACCACGTCCGATGTCACATGCTGCTTGAGCGCGTACAGTTGATGGCTGGAAATCGACGCGACCGAGCAGGTGTCTTTGGTTTTTCCGTACATGAATTCGACGTGAACGCTTTGCTGAAGCGGATCGTTCACTGTGACCTCGACCTCGCGGGTTTCGCCGGGCAGGATGGGGGCCGACGTCGCCGTCGAGAACGTGACTTGTGAATCACGCATCAACTCCTGTTGGCGCGTCATCGTCATTCCTGACCGGCAGATCTCGGCGAAACCGCCCGTCGGCGCTTGACCCACTCTGGAGAGGGCCAACTGTCCGTTCGTGACGTAGATCACGCCCGGTGATAAAGGCATCAAGCCGCCGTTGGTGACCGCGACTTTGTAGACGTCGGCGTGCGCATGTAGGCCCGCCAGCATCAGAGCCGCCAAGGCTCCGCAAATTTTTAAGGATGCTGTTTTCATGATTCCTCCTTGGAGGTCTTTGCGCAGAGCGGATTGATTTCCGTGCGCTCGAAGACACTCTCCGGTTGGAACCACGATTTGTCGCGAATAGAGATGCTAAAGCGGGAGATTAGCTTTTCTAAACTCCCCAGTTCTCTTCACACTTCGGCGAAAATTCAGAGAACGGGCTCGACCACCGGCAGCTCGGGATTGACACCGCGAACCTCGCGGCCGCTCATCGACGCCTCTTCAAGGCCCGGATGATAATGGTAGACCAGCGCCCCGTCTTTCAAGAGCGGGAAGATTTTCTTTGCGAGCGAAAGAGAAATCGCCGGGCAACCCCAGCTCACGCCGAGACGGTTGTACGGGAGCTTGGTCAAAGGATTTGTGGTCTTTGCAAAAGACGAGTCCGCATACCAAGCTCCGTGCATCACGATGTCGCGGTTGTAAGCTTGATCATTGGAACTCATCAAGCCGTACATGCGCAAAGTCGCGCCGTAACTGCCGCTGTAAGTTTCGCCCGTCACGTAGATGCCGAGGGACGTTTGGCGCGAATCTTTGACATTGCTAAACTTGTAAGCGTAGAGCTCGCCGGTGTTTTTGCCGTGGGTGACCAGGGTTTTGCTCACCACGCCCGTCTTCCAATTGATCAGGAAGTAGCGCGTCTCCATCGAGGGCTTCGTGTAATCGATGATCACACCGTACTCGTGCCCTTTCAGCGTGACGGTGCGCTCGGCCTTTTTGCGCTTTTTCTCTTCGCACGGTTTCACGCTCGCCGGGTCTTGACCATCGCAGGTGTAAACGTCCTGTTTGAACTCGCGCCCGTTGTTTTGATCGAAGAATCGAACCAACCGGTCAAGCGCCTCACGGGGAACGCCCTGTTCCACGATCTTGGTTTGCAACTCGGGCGTCACCAGTTCCGAGGCCGAGGCCCCCAGGCTTGCGATCAGGAGCGAGACGCTCATCATCAACTTAACGGCTTTCATTCAAAACCTCCGCGCGCGAATGGGCTTTGAGGGCGGCCTGGACCCGTTTCGAGAAAACGGAAACCGGGATCGCCCCATTGCTAAAATTGACATGGTAGTACTTCACAACTTCGTCGAAGCGGGCCCGCTCGGTCACGTTGAGCGCGACCACGCGGTAATCGTTTCCGCGCTTGGCGAGAAGCGGTCCGCCCGAGCTCCCTGCGCGGCTGGCGCAGTCATGCCGCCAACCGCCCCGGTCCGGAATCGTTTCCGGATGCACCAGGCACTGGGGGTCGAGGGTCAGGCTGTCGGTCATGCGATCGCCCGGATAGCCAGCGAGCACCAAGTTTTCGTTCATCACATTTTCGTGGGTCAAGGTTTCGAGTTCAAACCACCCGTACACCTCGCCCAGACAGACCGAAAGCTTCATCAAAGCCCAATCCTCTTCGTTTGCACCGACGCGCGCTTGGGGATTGTAGCGTCCCGCCGCGACGATCACGGCCTCGACCGGCGTCTCGCTTAAGAGCGTGAAGTGCGAAGGCGCTTCACCTTGAGCCACGTGAAAGTTCGTGAGGATGTGACAGCGGCCCACCAGAAAAGCCGTTCCACGTCCGTCACGGTCGGGGTGCGAGAGCACGCCCACGCGGGCCAGAGGCTCGCCCATTTTGGGCTGAAGCGACTCGCGGTCATCGCGGTAGAAAATCCCGGCCTTCGACGGCAAAGCCCCCAGCACGAGGGCCAAGGCCAAAAACGGTCGCAGGCCTGTCAAAAAGTATGACATCCAGATCCTCTCTCCGAGTCCGCCGCGGCATTTTTGCCGGGCTCCATCGAAGAGATCCAAGATGGATGCCATCAAGAAACGGGTTTGAGTCCTGCCACCTCGGCGAGGATTTGGTAAGAACGAAGTTTGTTCTCGAGCGAATACGTTTCGGAGGTGATGATCAGCTCATCGGCCTGAGTCTCGTGCAAAAGATTTTCGAAACCCTGTTTGATTTTGAGCGGTCCGCCCACCACCAAGAGCGCCATCGAAGAGCGAACCGCCATCTCCTCTTGCGGCGTCCAGAGGCCTTCCATGGTGGGGACCGGCGGCTGCGCCTGCGCGGAGCCCCGACGGACCAGATTCAAAAAGCGAAGATACAAACTGGTGGCCAAGAATTCGGCCTCTTCATCCGAGGGCGCCGCGATCATCGGCGCGCCCACCATCACCCGAGGTTTTTCGAGCCCGCGCGAGGGCTGAAATTCAGACCGATAAATCTGCAGCGCCTGCATCATGTAGCCGGGAGCAAAGTGACCGGCAAACGCGTAAGGACGACCGAGCCTTGCGGCCAAATGCGCGCTGTACAGACTCGATCCCAAAATCCAGATCGGCACGTCAATTCCCGCCCCCGGGATGGCCTTGAGACGTTGTCCAGGCTCCGCCGGAGCAAAGTACGCCTCGAGCTCTTCGATCTGTTCGCCAAAATCGGACTCCACCCGTGCGCCCGCCCCTCGCAGCGCCCGCATCGTGGCCTGATCGCTCCCGGGCGCGCGGCCCAAACCCAAATCGATGCGGCCGGGGTACAGCGTCTCGAGCGTGCCGAACTGTTCGGCGATCACCATGGGCGAATGGTTCGGGAGCATGATGCCGCCCGACCCGACGCGGATCTTCGACGTGTGCCCCGCAACGAAGCCGATCAAAACCGAGGTCGCGGCGCTCGCGATGCCTTCCAGATTGTGATGTTCGGCCAACCAGTAGCGCGAGTAGCCCCAAGCCTCGGCCTTTTGCGCGAGCGTCTTCGTGGCGACGTAAGCGTCATGGATGGTTTTGCCTTGAGGATAGGTGGCAAGATCGAGAACGGAGATGGGCGTACCGGCCAGGGTTTTCATGACAAGGAGCCTACCCCAGCCCGGCCGCGGCCGCAAAGAATGGCCGCGGGGTTACCCGCGGACCAGTGAATTTAGGGATACTGACAATGGGCTTGCGACGTGATCTGCATTTTGCCCAGATCGATGCCGTTGTCGACCGCGATCTTTTTGGCTTCGTCGAACAAATCAGGCGCCAGCTCGGGAGTTCGCGACAAGATCCACAGGCTCGAGCCGTCGCGATTCGAAACCACCGCGTAACGGTAGTCTTTGTCCAAACCGATGATCCAATAATCGCCTTTGAACGGAAGGAAGAAGACGACCTCCAGCTTGGCGTTGGTGGCGCGGTCCGCAACGGTCGCGGTGCCTTTGGCCTCGTTCAGCTTACCGTCGGCAGAGCCTTTGTTGCAGGTGTTATAAACCGAAATTTTCCCATCGGGCAGCTCGGCGTACTGAGCGCGCGAGCAGACGCAGCCTTGGCTGAAGACCTGCGGGATTGAGCCGATCTCGTACCAATCGCCCAAGTAACGTTTCAGATCAACGTAGTCCACCGTTCGGGGTGCCGCCACGGCAACGGCCGAGAGCAGCGTGAGCGCGAAACCCGTGATCAACACTTTCATTTTGGCTTTCATATTGCCTCCTCATCAGGCGAATGCTAACCCAGTCGGCGCTGGCGTCAAAGAACACCCGAACTGGTTAAGGAAACTAAACATGACCTCAAGAAGTCCCGCGCCTTATGGCCTGCATTGGTTCCGCCGCGACCTGCGCGTGGCAGGCAATCCGGCGCTGCAACACCATTGGGAGCGCCATTCGGGGCGCGTCGTGGGCGTGTTTTTCTTTGACTCCAAATTTCTAGCCCGCAAGGACTTCTCGTTCAACCGCTTTGGTCTTTTTCTGGAAACCCTGCGCGAGCTGCGCGAAGAGATGCAAGAGCGTGGCGGCGAGCTCCTCGTCATCGATGGCGATGCCGCCACCACCTGGCCACGCCTGCTCGCGAATTTGAAAACCAAGCCCTCGTCCATCAGCTTTAACCGCGACTATGAACCCTACGCCCGCGCCCGCGACGAACGCGTCCGCCAATGGGCCCAGAATGAAGGTCTGCAAATCCTCGAAGATCGCGACCATCTTTTGATCGAGCCGCATGAACTCACCAAGGACGACGGCGGTTACTATCAAGTCTTCACGCCTTTTGCCCGGCGCTGGTACGAGCGTTTTCACACGCCCGAAATCCAAGCCCGGATCGAATTTGAAAAGCAGGGCCTGGCGTCGCTGAAAGCCCGTGACAAGGGCAAACCCCTCGACAAGATTTTCCACCTCTCCTGGAAAGAACTCAAAGCTCCCGGCTTTGAGTTTAAAGACGCGCTCGAAGAATTCATTCGCGAAAATCAAAAGCACGTCACCGTCCCTCTTCCCGACGCCGGCTCGCGCGCCGCTTTTGCGCGCTTGAACGGATTTAAAAAAGAGCTGGACGAGTACGCCTCCGCCCGCGACATCCCCTCGGTGGACGGAACATCGAAGATGTCGCTGTATCTCAAAAACGGCTCCATCACCACGTCGTTGATCATCCCCCATTTGAACCTGGGCCACGGGGCTTTTCGGGCCGAAACCGGCGAGAACCGCTTTTTGAAGGAGCTGGTCTGGCGCGAGTTTTACTACTCGATTTTGTGGCACGTCCCGCGCGTGGAGCACGAGGCCTTTAACGAGAAGTACAAGGACCTCCGCTGGGCCAACAAACGTGAGTGGTTCGAGCGTTGGTGCGAAGGCACCACCGGCTACCCGATCGTGGACGCCGGCATGAGACAGCTGAACACCACGGGCTGGATGCACAACCGCGTGCGCATGATCGTGGCGTCGTTTCTCTGCAAAGACCTGCTGATCGATTGGCGCTGGGGCGAGAACTACTTCATGCAGAAACTGCTGGATGGAGACCTGGCGCCCAACAATGGGGGTTGGCAATGGGCGGCGTCGACGGGCTGCGACCCTCAGCCCTACTTCCGCATTTTCAATCCCGAGCTGCAAAGCCGCAAGTTTGATCCCGATGGCGAGTACATCCGAACCTACGTTAAGGAATTGCGAGGAGTGCAAGGCAAGGCCATCCACGCGCCGGAGGGCGCCAAAGGCTACCCCAAACCCATTGTGGAGCATTCGACCCAGCGCTCAAAAGCCTTGGCGCTTTACAAAAGCGACTGAGGGTTGCAAAAATAGCGTCAGTCCATCGGGAGCGCTATGCACAAACTCTACCGTCACTATAAAAACAAACTTTACCGCGTCAAAGGTTTCACCAAACACAGTGAGACCCTTGAAGGCATGGTTCACTACGAGGCGCTGTACGAAAATCCGACCGCACGCTTCTGGTCGCGCCCCAAGAAAATGTTCTTCGGCACTGTGAAAATGGAGGATGGCCGCGAGGTGCCCCGTTTCGCGCCCGTTGAGGCCGACGTCCGCACGGTCACCTCGCCCACCGAAAACGACCTCAAGATCTGCGAAGATTTGATGGCTTCGTTCTTCGGCTTTGTCGACGCGCAAGACTTTCGCGAGACCTTGAAGCTGAAAACCAAAGTCTGCCTGCTCATCGCCTCGTTCGAGGGCAAGCCCGTCGGCTTTAAGCTGGGGTACGCGCAAGACGCGGGCGAGTTCTACAGCTGGCTCGGCGGCACGCACCCCGACTACCAACGCCTGGGTATCGCGGGACGCTTGATGAAAACGCAGTACGATTGGTGCAAAGCCCAAGGATTCAAGAAAATCCGCACCAAAACGGAGAACCGCCACCGGGCGATGCTCCGATTGAACTTGCGCCAAGGCTTTCAAATCATCGGCACTCAGCAGAGTTCCGAGCACTTGAAAGTGATTCTCGAAAAAGCCGTCATTTAAATTTTTTTCGCCTTCGCCTGGAGCCACCGCCATGGATTTGAACCTGCTCGCGACGTTCGCCCTTTTGGTCGGACTTGAAGTCGTTCTCGGAATTGACAACATCCTTTTGATTTCGATTCTCACCGACCGCCTTCCGGTGGCTTTGCGAAAAAAAGCGCGGATCATCGGCTTAAGCCTCGCGCTGGTGGGCCGCTGCGCGCTGCTGCTCGGCGCTTCGGCGCTCGTCAAATTGAGCGAGCCCGTGATTTGGACGCTCAGTTGGAAAAGCCTGATCCTGATCGCCGGGGGCGGCTTCTTGCTCTTTAAAGCCGTCAAAGAAATCCACCACGTGGTCGAATCGGTGCCTGAGGGCTCGGAACTAAAAACCAAGCACCTGTCGTTCTCGTCGGTCATCATGCAGATGATCGTGCTCGATTTGGTGTTCTCGATCGACTCGGTGATCACCGCCGTGGGTTTGACCGACAATTTGATCGTGATTTACTCCGCGGTCATCGCGTCCTTCGCGCTGGTGCTGGCGTTCTCGGGGCCGATCGCCAACTTCGTGCAAAGCACACCCACCCTCAAGATCCTGGCTCTTTCGTTCTTGGTCACGATCGGGGTCACCCTAGGGATCGAAGGCTTTGGCGGTCACGTCCCGAAAGGCTATATCTACTTACCGATGGGCTTTGCCCTCGCGGTCGAGGTTCTGCAGCTCCGCTTTATGCACAATCAAAGTCGCACCGTCGGTGCAAATCAGAGTCGCAAAACAAAACGGTCGTGACTTTTCAAGAGAAACGCGGAACAGTGAGCTGAATGGCCCGCAGCTCTTTGCTCCGTCATCTTCAAGTTCTTTTGCGCGAGACTGATCGCGAACTCCACCCCGAGGCTTACAGCCGCCGGGATTTTCTCAAAACAGGTGCCGTGGTCGGCGGCGCGCTCGCCCTAACCCCCCTTGAAGCTCTTGCAAAAATCGAAAAAGACGCCCGCAAGCTTCAACCCGTCGCCATTGTCGGCATGGGCGCGGCGGGGCTGATGGCCGCCTATGAACTTCAGAAAGCCGGCATCCCGTTTCAGATGTTCGAGGCCAGCTCGCGCGTGGGTGGTCGCATTTTCACCGACGACCGCACCTTCGCGGACCAGGGTCAGTTCTGCGAGCTCGGTGCCGAGCTCGTCAACTCGGATCACGAAACTCTGCACGCGCTGGCCAAGGAGTTGGGGCTGACACTCGAGGACTTTGCTCCCGGCGATAAAGACTTGGTGACCGACCTCTACGTTTACGAGGGAATCCGCTACTCGTCGAACGAGATCAAGGCCGCCGGCCTTCCGCTCGTCAAAGCCGTCCGCGCCGATTTCAAACGCATCTTCGGCAAGGCCGAGCCCGAAGTCATCACCGCGACCAGCCCGTTCCGCTTCAATGCGCAAAAATACGACGAGATGAGCCTGGCCCAGTATCTGGACGGTCAAACGTCGCTGCCGGCCTGGTTCCGCGAATTGATGAAAATCGGCTACGAGACCGAAAGCGGCGTTCCGGCCGACAAACAGTCGGTGCTCACGCTCTTCTCGATGTTCATGGGCTTTGAAGGCGATTGGTCCACTTACGGGACCTCGGACGAGACGTGCCGGATCAAGGGCGGAAGTTCGCGCTTGATCGAAGCCGTTCATAAAAAAATCAAGACCGCGATCAACTTCAAGCATCAGCTCATCAAGGTGGCCGAGAAGAACGGAAAGATCGACCTCACCTTTCAAACCAGCGACGAGCAAAAGAAACTCAGCTTCCAACAAGTTTTGATCACGGTGCCTCTGCCCGTTCTGCGCAAAATCGATGGCTTCTCGGACCAATCGCTGAAACTTCCGAGCAATGTTCACAAAGCCATTCAAGAATTGCAGTACGGCTTTAACAGCAAAACCATGCTCGGCTTCTCGCAGCGGGTTTGGCGCAAGTCGAAAAAATTCGACCCCTGCAACGGCGCCGTGCTGTCGGATCTTTACACCTCCGTCCTTTGGGAGTCGAGCCGCCTGCAAAAGGAGCCGGCCGGCATCTTGACCGCCTACTCGGGCTCGCAGAAAGCTTTCGATGTCAGCCTCTCCAAAGTGTCGACCATCTTAAGCGACATCCAGACGCTGTTTCCCGGAACCAAAGAGGCCTTCAACCAAAAGTCCGCGCAGTTCAACTGGCCCAAATACCCTTGGGCCTTGGGATCTTACAGCTCACCCGCGCCCGGGCAGTACACGACGCTCAATGGTTTGCTGCACAAGCCTTTCTTGGGCCGTAAACTCTACTTCGCCGGCGAACACGTCTCGCTCAACTTTTCGAGTTACATGGAAGGCGGGCTCGAGACCGGCGCCCGCGCCGCCAAGCTGATCGCAGCCTCGGCCAAAGAATTCGCGGTTTAAGGCATGGCTCTCGACCGAAAAGCCCTGTTCTTGAAGATCCTCGCCGAAAAGGGCCTCGGCCCACGCGAAGAACTGACCCGCATTGCGGCCGAGCACGTCAAGGATCTCGCTCCCCTCTCGGGCCGTCACTTCACCGAAGAGACCGAAAAAAATATCACGCTGAAGGCCGCGCATCAGCTCGCGCAGAGCCGCTTGAACTCGCCCGAAACTCCCATCCTCGACACTTGGCGCGAGATCGTGACCGATTACCACCGCTCGCGGCAGTGGGGTTTTCCGTCCTCAAGCCAAAAAGAAAACCGTCCCAAAGACATCACGCCGACGCGCGAGGTGGCTTCTTACTTCTGGACGATGTTTCAAGCCCTGTTCCTCATGAAATGCGTGATCTTGTTTTTCGGGATCAAATCGGCCGAAGAGCCCTCGCCCTGGATGACTGCAGGCCTCATCCTCGCGATCGCCTTCTCGTTCGGTTCGCTGATTTGGTTCGCCATTCGCAAAAGCCGCAAAGAACCCAAGGAGAAAGAAAGATGAAAACCGTTTTCGGAGCGCTCGTGTCTTTAGCCCTGCTCGCCCCGCTCGTGGCCCTCGCGGCTCCCAATGAACTGGGTCCTCATAAAGGCGTGATCCGCAAGCTCGGCGATTTTTACACCGAAGTCGTGATCGGCTCGAACAACGAGATCCGCGTTTTTCTTCTCGATGAATCAAAGAAGAAGACGGTCAAACCAACCGGAGGCGTGGTGGCAACGCTCACGATGAAAGACAAAACGCTGGCCACCATCCGCTGCCCCGCCAGTGGCGACTTCTTCCTCTGCGCCTTCGAAGAAATGTACCCCGTGCGCGCGGCCCATTCGCTGACCCTGGAAACCCGCCGCAAAGGCGCCAAGGGCCACCAGGCGCTTTACCCCCTCGTCCAAAAAAAGCGCTGATTCCGGGCGTATTTGGTCACTGTTTAAAGTTTTGACGCCCTTCGGGCTTGCACGGCCAGCTAAAGCCTCTGCAAACAGGCCCCGGGCTTGCTCTCACTGTTCTTCATGAGAACAATCGTCTTTTTGATTCTGGCCGTCTTTTTGTCGAACGCTCTCGTTTCGGTCGCCTTCGGCGCCGAGACTCCGTACTGCCTCGCTCTGCGCGGCAACGGCGAAGCCCAGCCGGCTCATTGGGGCGCCCTGGCCCGGACGGTTGAACTTGCCGGTCTTCCCAAGATGATGGCGGGCGGAAGCTCGGCCACCATTTCGATGTTCGTTCTTGAATCGATGGCGGCCAACCCCTTCGTTCTCAATCAAAACAAGACGCTGCAAAAAGAGCGCGTCTCATTGATGCTAAAAAGTCTTCTGGGCTTTGTCGGCATGGTTCAGAACTCCGAAGAATTCCGCGACTTCATGGCCCTTTACGGAAAAATTCAGGCCGCCAAAAAAACCGACCTGTCCCAAACTCTTCAAGATCTGATTGAGAAAAAAAACTGGTCAACCGCGCAAGGCACCATCCAGCGCGCCTACAAACTCGGATTGATCGACACCGAGTACGCCACTCTTTTGCTGAAAGCCACCGCCGAACAGGATCTCAAGAAGAGCCGGTTCTACCTCTCGGAGCTTCAAGAGACGATCCGCGTCTTCGGCTCGTTCAATGCGGCCTCGGACCAAAACCTTTTCTTCCGTCCCGGCGTGATCAGCTTCGAAAAATTAGCGGCCAGCTTCGGGCGCGTGGCGCATTTTTACTCGACGCTGGGTTCGGACGACGCCCTCAAAGGCGAATGGCAGGCCTTCTTCGAGACCTGCGCACCGGACTCGGTCGGCAAGTCGTGGATCGAGCTGGTCACCGACAAACCCGTTTGCGGACAGATGTTCGCTCAGCTTTACACCTCGCACTTCACCAACAACCAGCCCGACATCCCGATGGAAGAGATGCAAGTGGGCTACGTGATCCCCACGCTCCCGACCACGTCGGTTCTGGTCAAAAGCGCCGCGGCTCAAGCTCTTGAGGCCATGAAGCAGTACCACACCAAGCTCGACCCCGCCTTCGGCGCGAGCTTTCAATTGAAAAATACCGATGACGTGCGCTTTGGCTACTGGGGCAATCCCGAGACCCTGGAGCGCATCGAAAAAAATCTCAGCGCGCGCGACGAGAAAAGCCGCCGGTTCTACAAACTCGGCACCGCCCAATGGAAAGAGGTGCTTTCGCTCTCGCCCGCCGAACCCGGACTCTCGCGAATGAAGGCTTTCAAGAATCAGGGCGAAACCTTGGTTTCAGCCGGTGGCTGGTCGGATCTGCACCCCGTGCTGGTTCTCAAAGCCGCGGGATGTGAAAACGTGATTTACGTCAGCCGCCAAGGCGGCGACAGCATCTTCGGCCAAGGGGTGGCCAAGCGCCTGTTGAACTTGGACCGCGATTGGAGCGTGCTTGAAACCTCGACGCCCGAAGCCAGCAAGCGCAACGGACTGTTGAACAATCAAGGCGACCGCTCGGATCAAACGTCGTTGTGGTCGCGTCTCTACAACCTGGGCAACACGTCGAGCTCCTACAACGAATCACTCCGTCAAGCGTCGGCCATCCTCTGCACCAACTGGAACGACTTCGATGTGAAAACTCAGCTCGTGCAACTGATCGAAGATTCTTACCGCGCTTCATTCCGCGTTCAATCTAGCGTCATGAACCATCTTTCACCCGTACTCACCGAGGAGCGACCCGGATGTCAGGCACCTTGATCCGCGCCGCCGCTCTTTTTGCCGGACTGCTACTTTCGGCCCAATTGGGTTGGGCCCAGGCTTACATGCAGCCCACCACCCGCGAGGGGCTGAATGAACTGCGGCAAAGCCTATTCCAAGGCGGCTACAAGTCCTGGTCCTGGATGCAAAGCGACTGCATGGATTGCAACATCGTCTTTTTGTCTGAGCGGCCCGAGCTTCACACCCCCAAGGTGCAGGCCTTCATCCGCGCGCTTGAGAACTCCAAATCCGAAATCGTGGCGATGTACCACTCGGATCCTCAGGAGTACAACTTGCTGGCGCAAATGGCGATCGGCATCCTGGGCCGCGAAAGCAAGTTCTTCGAAAGCCGCCGCTACCGGATCAAAGAAGACTACCCCACGCTCGTGAGCGTCGTGAAGGCGGTGCAGGCGTACCTGAACGGGCGCAGCGCCTCTGCCAGCAGCCGCGGTCCCACGCAGATCAAAGTCGTTCCGGAGCGGATTGAAAACCGTTACGGCATCACGCCCGACAACCTTTGGATGCCCGAGAACGCGGCCCGCGCGACGATGGGTTTTTTGATCGAAGCCTTGGCCGAACTCAAGCAGCGCGCGCGTAACAACAAATGGGACTTCGTGACTCCTGAGACCTATGCGGATTATTTGCCGTACATCTACTTTGGAGCGGTCGGCCAACTGCGAAACCGCACCGCCACGCCCGCGACCAATCTCTACGTTCGCGAGATGAAAGGCTACATGGGCTGGCTCGAGATGTACGAGCGTCAGGCCCTCCAACAGGCTCCTTGATCAATCGTCCCAAGACGACGAGCGCCGTCCCGATTTGATTTCGCCGCGATGGCGTTTGGTCTCCACGCGCTTGCGCTTGGACGACTTGGTCGGCTTGGTGGCTTTGCGTTTTTTTTGCACGAAAAACGCGGTGGTCAGGATCTTTTCGAGTTTCTCGAGGCAACTCTTGCGGTTCTGATCTTGATCGCGCGACTCTTCGCTGCGGATCAAGAGGTCTCCGGCGGTGGTGAGTTTGGTCGCCAGCTTCCGGAGCAGAACTTCTTTTTCAAGTTCGCTAAAGGCCGCGCTTAAGGCCGGGTTCCAACGAAGAATCACCGCCGAGTTCGTGCGGTTGACGTTTTGCCCCCCAGGCCCCCGGCTTCGCGTGGTTTCAAAATCAAATTCGCCCCAGGCGATGCGCTCAAGATACATTCGTCTTTGAGTTCAGCTTTTGGGTGAACTCCGCCCAAAAAGAAGGATGCTCGGTCTTCATCATCCGGTCCCAGACCGAAAAGAACAAGCCATAATTCCATCTGAAAAAACGGTGGTGCTGGGCGTGGTGCAAACCGCTGATCACCCAATTACCCCACCCGTGCACGGCCGCCGAGCGCGGTAAAACTTCAAAGCCCAAATGGTTCGTGATCGCAGAAACCGTCATCAACGTGAGATGCACCAAAATGTGCACGGGATGCAAAGGCAGAATCAACACGATGAGCGGGATCGCGGCGGCATTGATCGCGGACTCAACGGGGTGAAACGAAAACGACGCCCACGGCGAGGGGTGCAGCGATTCGTGGTGCACGCGGTGAAAACGCCGGTACACCGACGGCAGATGCAGCCAGCGGTGCGTCCAATAAAAATAAGTGTCGTGCAAAACCAGAAGCAACACCGGTCCGATCACGAAAAAATAAAACCAGCCAAACTCATCGAACCGCAAGTAGATCCGGGTCCAACCGAGCTGCCACAGCACCCCGAGCCCCACACCAAAGACCGCGAAGACCAAACCCGAGACGAGACTCCATTTGATTTCGAACAGCTGCTCCGCGCGTCCCGGCAGGCGCGCGTAGATCCGGCGCGAGGGGGCCACTCCCCGCCGATAAAAAGCCCACCAGAAGGGCGCCACCATCAAAAAATAACGAAACAGCACGAAGAACAGAACAACGCCCGCCGCCGCCAGCAAAGCCTCGGGCGAGCGCAAATCAACGGGGATGTAGCTTTCAAAAGATTCAAAGTGCGACGGGCCCGTCATGGCGACTTGGGTTTGGGACTGGCCGTGGGCTTGGATTTCGAAGCGCCCGGAGTGGGCGTCGGCGTCGACGTCTGCAGCTCATGCGCGGGGTTCATCTTGCAAAGGGCGATGACCGCGTTCGCGTGCGCGACGTAGTCTTCGCGTTCATCCAAGATGTCGTTGACCGTGGGCTCATCTTCCAGGACCGAGGGCGGAAAGGGCGCCCGGCGAAAGTAAGCATCGATCACTCGCAATTCATGAATGTCTTTGGCCGGCGCGATATTGCGGTAATAGCAGTCGCAGGTTTTCGCGGGATTTTCACCAGGCCCCGCATCGTCGGGATAGATCTTGATGGCCTGCTCGCGAAAACGAACGCAGCCGATTTTGGTTTTGTTGGCAAAATCGTCGTACTCTTTTTGCGTCGATTTCGGGTACAAACCGCGAAGGTCCAAGACCTCGGGCTCCTCGACTTTTTTGGAGGGTTTGGCCCCTTGGTTTTGTAAGATCACCTGCGCGCGCGCGGGCCCCACGCTCAAGCTCCAAGCGCAAAGAACAAAGCCTAAAATTAAGCGCGGCGGCAGTCGCACGGTCACCTCGAAAATAGGCTAGTCAAGATTCTGGGCGGGGTCAACAACCCGAACCCGTCAACGGCTTAGCGCCGGCCGCTGGTGGGCGTGCGGCCGCCGCCGGTGCTGCGGATATCTCCGTACGCTTGCAGGGTGCGCGCATTTCGCGAGCATTTGCCGGCGGTCGGGACGATTTCGGCGAAGGTCGCGGGGTTGTGAGCGACACCGCCGATGGCGATGTCAATGTGCAAGTGAGGAGCGTAACCGCTGTTGGGACTGATGTTGGCCATGCCGGTGCCTTTCGACACGCACGAGCCGGTGGAAGGCAGCGGACTGCGGTCCAAGTGCCGGTAGGCCGAAACGCAATTGCGAGCCGACCCCATCGCCTTGGGACACTGCTTGTGATCCATGATGATCGTAAAGTTGGTGCGGCCGCCCGCATTCACCACGCGGCGGATTTTTCCGTCGGCCACGGCTTTGACCTGACCTCCACGTGTGCGGCGGATGCCGGCGGTGGGATTCATGTCCAAACCCGCGTGCACGCCGCCGCGGCGGTACCTCGCGCGGCTCGAACCAAAACAAGAGGTGACGCGAGGATTGTCGAGCGGAGGACCGAAACCCGAGTCGCTGCCGCAGCTCCCCGCCATCGGCGTTCCGCTCGCGGGCGTCGACGTGACGTCTCGCGATGCGCCCGGCGTTCGTGAGTCTGCTGAAGGGTTCGGCGCGCGCGAGGCCAAAACCGTGGTCCCGGCGTTGGCGGGAGCGGGCTCATTGGCCGCCGCCGCGGGCGTGCTGGCCGCCGGCGTTTGCGTGGCCGCACTCGGCGACGTGGCCGTACCGGTCGCGGGCGTGTTTTTCTTTCCCATCATGCCCAAGACGGCCGGGAGCATGGCGCCCGCCATTTGCAGCATCATTTGATTTTGCGTGTTGGGCGTGGGGCTTGGGGTCGCCACGCTTACTGCGGGCGGAACATAAAGAGTGGGATGGTATTGGTTCACACCGGGTTGAGCATTGCCGTAAAGAGCGGTGGGCTGACCCGTGGCGGGGTCCACGGCGGCGCCGGTTCCCGCAACGGGAGCGTACGACCAAGAGCCGGCGTTGACCACGGGGCCAAACATCAGAACCGACACGATCACCATCGACATCGATCCTTTAAAAGCCTTTGTCTGTGTTTCCATGATGTCCCCCTAGAACGAACCCCGGTCAGTTGCTCGTTCTATTGGTTATACAAGACCCCTGCCAATTTTTGTCGCTTCTGGTTGCAGAAGGGCTCGGTTTCTTGTCGACAAATTGCCCAGGTGTGTAAATGGATCGACAGTGATTTTCAAAAAATCACGTCTTGAAATGAGACGTTTCGATCAGAGTTCGGTTTTGCCGTCGTACTGTTTGCGCATTTTCTTTTCCATGTCGTCCAATTCTTTGGCCTGGCTTGGCGACATCTCGCGCAGAATCTCCCCGTAGAGCTTCGCATCGCGGTCCTTCATGTCGGGAAGGTGCACCGAGATCTCTCCCGACTTATCAAAACTCAAGAGTCGGCCCGCGAGATGGAGAACTTTTTTATACTCCAACCGGCGCACCTTTGCATCGGCGGAGTATTTGTAGCTGGCCACTTCGCGGCCCCACTCCGAACCCGCGAGCTCCTCGCTCTTGTCGGCCATCCGCTCGAACTGATCCACGCGGTCGCAGAGTTTACAGACCGAGACTTTCTTTTCGGTTTGCTGAAGAATGGGATTCTTCGACCAAGCCGGCGCCGACACCATCAACAAGAGAGAAAACACAAACTTCATGGCTTACCTGCTATTTCTTTTTGCTCGGGGCCGTGCGGCCGAGCCGCCGCCGATCATCGAGCCCGTGAAAGGTCCGCATTTTGCCAGAGGTCCCGCCGCGATCTTGGCGGGATCGGGAACGTAGCATCCCTCCAACTTTCGAGCACCCCGCGTGTACTCATCGATCGGACGGTAGTCAGAAAAGAACGACCAGTACTTGTTATCACTGCCTAAGACTTCGATGTGGCCGTGCTTGGCATTTCGCCCTCCACCATGACCACTGTAGACACGGATGACTCCTTGAGTTTTGCATTTGCTTCGATCGTCAACAAATCCCGCGCGCTTGAGGCTCCCATTGCGGTGGGCGTCGATCGCGGAGCCGCCAGTGATGATCCCGCGCAGGCAACCCTCGTTCTTATTGAGCGCCTTGGCAATGAAGGCCTTGACGGCTCGGTAACACATCCCGGACCCCGCATTGAGGCCCATTCCGGACGCGGCGGTTTTGGCCAAAGCTTCCATGATATCGCCGCTCGGCGGGGAACTCTGCCCAGGCCCTGTCGGCGTTCCGGGGTCGCGCTCCTCGTCTTGAGTTCCCCGGTAAGGGCGGTTGGCGGAAGATGCGGGCGCGTCTGCCGCCGTTGAACTCGAAGGGCCTCCACTGGGGGACGAAGGCGCCGAGGCCGGCGTTTGCGATCCTGGATTGGAGGCCGTGATGGGGTTCGTGCTCGCGCCGGTCGCAGGCGTGTTTTTCTTTCCCAGCATTCCCATGACCGCGGGGAGCATGGCGCCCGCCATTTGCAGCATCATTTGATTTTGCGTGTTGGGTGTCGGGCTGGGAGTGGTGGCCGTGACCGGCGGCGGAACGTAGATGGTCGGATGGTATTGATTCACGCCGGGCTGGGCATTGCCATAGAGCACCCGGGGCTGACCGGTCGCGGGATCCACCGCACTGGTTCCGGAGCTGGCCACGGGCGTATAAGACCAGGAACCTGCGTTCGTCATCGACGGCTCAAGAATCAAGAGCGATGCGAAGAGCATCGACAAGATTCGTTTTTGACTGAGCGCACGGCGACCCATTTGTCATTCCCCCAAAGGCAGACCCTTTTCTTTTCGACAGGTTGTCCTTTTGTCCAAAGGGGGGACGCGCCGATTTTCATGCAAATGTCTCGGCTTGAGACGCGCGCGCTTCTGATTTACGCTTAAACCCATGAGCACGCTTGGATTTTTGTCCCAAATCAAATGGATCGAATCGAATTTTACCGAAATCCTGCCCAGTTCCGAGGTGGCGCTCGATCTTCGTTACGCCACCGCCGAGAACTTCATGCACGCCGATCTCTATGCGGGATTTGACCGCTGTTTTCTGCATCCCGAAGCGGCGGCCCGCTTTGCCCGCGCCTGCGCCACGCTCAAGGCGCGTCATCCTGACTTGCAGTTTCGCATTTGGGATGCGCTGAGACCGCAGTCGGTGCAGGCACGGATGTTCGAACACTTGCAAGGCACTCCCTTCGAAACTTACGTCGCCGCTCCCCTTCCGGGATCAATGCACAACTTCGGGATCGCGCTGGATCTCACGCTGCAAACCAAAGACGGCCGGAAGCTCGACATGGGCACCGACTTCGACGACTTCGCCGACCTGGCGCAGCCCCAAAAGGAAGAGCATTTCTTGGCGACCGGCGAACTTTCGCGGGAAGCGTTTGCCAATCGCCTGCTCTTACGCAGGCTTCTCGAGGAGCAGGGTTTTCGCGTGCTGCCGCACGAGTGGTGGCACTTCAACGCGCTCCCTTCGGATCAAGTCTACGGACGATTCCCGATGCTCCGCTGATCCATTCTGAGACAAGACTTCAGTCTTGCGCCGTTCTGCCGAAAAGAAACCCATGGGGAAGAGAACTCAGTTTTCTTTTTTGCTTTCGCTTTTGGCTCTCGCCATCCTTCCCCTATTCCAGAACTGCTCCGAAGTGAAGCTGGCCGAAAAAGCCGAAGTCAAAAGCATCGAGCTTCCGTCAGGCGTGCCGACCATCGCGAGTTTTGGCGGCTGGGCGCGCGCCACGCCGATGACGACGGTTTGCGAGAACAATCAGGCCAAGTGTGATCACTGGCGCACCGATCCCGACACCGTGGGGCTCACCTACGAATGCAGCACCGCTTCGTCAACCGGCGCGCACAACGGCGTGTGGACGACGATCTCGAGCGCGAACGGCGCCGTCCCGACCAACTATCCCGATGCCTTGGGCGCCTGCGTGCGCAACTGCAATGCGGCCTTTCAGGACAGCTCGCTCGAAGATCTCGAAAGCAAAGGACTGGCTTGTCGATTTGCCGTTCGCGGAACGCTCTCGGACTTTCCGTTCGAGCATCGCAACACGTTCTTGGATGTGGGCAGTCTCTCCTACCATGTCGATGCCGAACTCTTGCCTTGGAATGAAATTTGGAGTTGGACGCTCTCCCGCTTCAATGCCTGGGCCAAAAAGAGCTCACTCACGACCGAGAACCTGATGCGCATCAAAAAGTACAACTACCATATCGCCTATCCCGAATCGAACTGGCTCTCGACCGAAGAGGTCTTTCACGAAAACTTTCCGGCGAAGCTCGCGGACAATGATCCGACGCTCAAGGGCCGCCTGATCAATTACGACGCCAGCACGGGGCGCGGGACGGGCTGGGCCTGCTTGATCAATACCAATAAGCGTTTGAAGGTGCGCGTGTGGGCCGCTTCGGCGGACGACGAACACGCCCTGCTCACCGAGACCGAAACCAACATGGCCGCCGAACAGGCGATCAATGACGAGTGTCAGAGCATTCCGGGCGCGAAGTACAAGTTTGAGTTCCAGCTTTCACCGTCAACGCTGGCGAGTCTCAATGCGGGACTCGGCTTCTGCCGCAACAAACTCGAAGTCACCGTGACCTATTTCGATGCCGGCGGTGTCGAAAAGATCTTCACGATCCAAGACCGGCTCTCGCTGTCTGGCGCGATCGAGCTGCCGAACAAATGTCCAACCTTCTAAACTCTGAACCAGAGTGAGAATCTCGCGCGTAACGCCTTAAGTCTAGTCAGGAATTTCCGAAAAGAAGGTATGGGGAATCAAGCCATGCGCTTCGCTATTTTCTTTTTGTTCGCCGCTGTCATCGGGCTGCCGTCGCTCACGCTCGCCGCACCCGCGGAAGAGCTGCGGCTGTTTCAGCGTTGCTACGTGCACTTGACCGGCAAACCGATTCCGCTGGGCGATGCCCGTATCAACAAGCTCAAGACCGCGCAGACCACCGCGCTCAAAGAGTGCTACGCGCTTTTGGACAACGCCAAGCTGCAAGCGAATGGCCGCCCCAAACTTGACACCGAAGAGAGCCGCCAGGTTTTGCGCCAGTTCTTTCACTTCACCCGCTCCTGGCTTCCCAACACCGCGCAAGAACAGATTGCGGGCTTCTCGGTGGAATATCTCTGGGGCACGGTCGACACGTTTGACATGAATGCCCCCGCCTACGCGATGACTTACTACGCTTTACGCGAAGGCGCCAAGTACTCGGACCTTCTGCGCGGGAACCGGGGTTTCGAATCGATCCGCGAATACGACAATGAGACGCGCATGCGCCACGGTGTGAATCAAACCAACGTCACCCGCTACCTTCAAGGCGACAATTCGGACTACGCGCGACGTTTTCAACCGAATGTCTTCGCCTTTCGTTACTCGGGTCCCTTGCTCGAGGGCAACTACGACACTTTCCGCTACACCGACGTGAACAACACCATGGAAGTTCCGAACTACCATTCAACCTTGGTGACGCTCCCGCGCACGCCGATGGGAGAACTGGCCGGCATTGTTCCCGACACCCGTAACTTCGCGGCCCCGAACTTCACCCTCGATCCTTTCAACAACGCGTTCGTGAACGAACGGCGTGGCGATCTTCTTCCGGACGTGGACCGAACCCGCAACATGTACCAGGGTTTCGGCGGAGGCGTGATCGGTGATCCCGTGTTCTTCATGTTGAACTCGGGTCACCCGGTCGGCACCCTCTTCAATGGCTCGTTTAAACTGCCACGCCGCTGGTCGCAGACGGTTCAAAACATATTCCTTTGCATCGACCCCACTTTGCGCAAACCCGTTCGCAGCAAAGACGTCACGTCCATGGTGATCACGACCTCCAACCGCGCGGCCGACGAGGCCGCCAACTGGGAGAGCATCCCGGGCTTCCGCAAACAGTCCAGCTGCATGCAGTGTCATGCCTCCCTCGATCCGATGGCCAGCACCGCGCGCAACCTGATCATCGCTTCGAGCGATTGGGGCTCGCACTTGGACAACACAACCGCCTCCGCCGGCGACGGAACCAAGAACACGATTTTCATTTCAAGTTTCACCCCGAACTCGTCGGTGACTTTGATTCGCGATTGGCCCAGCTACGCCGCCGAGACGAACGCCCTCACCAAAATGCCGATCTACGCGCGCACGGCGCCCACCGGCGCCCTTCGCTACCGCACCTCCGAAGGTGAGCTGGTGAGCACGCCGGTCGCCAACATGGAAGAGCTTGGCAACGCGATCGCCAGCCAGGATGATTTCTACCGCTGCACCGCCAAGCGCTACTTCTACATGTTCACCGGCGTCGACGTGAACCTCTTCGACCGCCGCGATCCCGTGAATGAAGCTTTGAATTTGCAGATGGATGAGCGCGCCGTTCAACGCCGCGACCTGATCCAAAGCATGGCCGACGAGCTTCGCAAGACGCAGTCCATTCCGAACATGCTGAAGGTCATCTTGCGCTCGCCGACTTATTTGGACTTGAATTACAAACAGGGGGCCCAATAATGAAACGCCGGGACTTTTTGAAATACGGCGCGGGCGCAGGCGCGGCGATGGCCGCCAGTCCCTTCGTCGCCCACTTTTACCAGGCCCTTCTCGACGGCGTGATTTCAAAAGCCTACGCGGTCGAGGCCGGCTCGAACGCGCGCCGCTACGTTTCGTTCAACTTTATCGGGGCGCCGTCGCGCTTCACCTTCGATCATTGGCTCAAGACAAATGCGAACGATCCGTTCACGTACCAGAAAGACAATGATGCCAACCGCACGCAGCAAGTGGCCACCACGCTGCAAACTTCGGGCGGGATGACCAATGCGGTTTACCGCGTCGAAGCGACGCCGTCGTCACGAGGCGTACTGGTGCCGATCTTATGGCAAAACACGGTGCAACTCTCCTCGAGAACCGCGCGTTTGGATGAGCTTCTTCCGAACATGGCGGTGATCCGCGGTTACGGACACACCGCCGACGGCCATACGGGCAACAACACCCTTCAACAGGCCCCCATCGCCGGAAAACCGTCGATCGCCGGCGCCGTCGCGGACGCTTCGCGCCGCCGCCTGGAGGCCGTGCAGTGCCCGAATGCTTCGGGCTGGAGCGCGTACGCCAGCGATCGCAAGATCTCGCCAAACGTTTTGGCCAACTACATGGACCCGGTGAGCGAACTCACGGCGCCGATGCGCCCCGAAGGCCCCGCGACGGGCCGCCACCTGACCCAAGAACTCAAAGACAACCATAAAACCGCGATGGAACTGGCGCGAGACCGGCTCAAAATGCACATCAATTCGGACCGCACGGGCACCGAGGCGCTGCGACGCGCGCGCGACAATGCCGAAGAGCTGATGAAGACCGCCGGCGAGAACGCGATCGACGCGTGGAACGAATCCGTCGTGCGCTACGAAACCATCGTGATGCAGGCCTTCCGCGATCAGAACGCGATCGGCTTCACGCAAAACGTGAACCTCACCGTGGACGCGCGGACCAACGTGGACGACTCTTCACCCTGGTCCATCCAAAGCGGCGGGATCGCCTCGCTTCAGGAGGGCCAGAACCTGTTGCAAATCGTGCGCACCGGAGTTCCCTTTATCGTCGCGGAGATGTTCGCGCTGGTGGAGTTCCTGCTCTTGAACAACCTGGCCTCGTCGATTGAGGTTCAGCCCGGCGTGGGGACCAACACGATCAACATCAATGGACTCACGATGCGCGATGGAACCACGCCGACCAACATCAACATCCCTCACGACATGCACGCCAGCGGCGCCATCACCACGGCTCTGCACACGGGCGCGTACTGGCGCGGTGTGGGAGCTTGCATCTTGGAGCTGCGCGACCGCTTGATGGCGTCGAACGATGAAAACGGCAACAACCAATGGGAGAACACGGTCCTGCAATTGATGTCGGATTTCGGTCGGGCGCCCCGATCGAGCGGCACGGGATCGGATCATGGCTTCTACATGATGGCGACGAGCCTCTTCACGGGAGCCTTCACCAATGGCCCTCATGTCATGGGCAACGTTCGCGCGAGCGGAAAAGATGCCGGCTACGAAGGCACCGTGGGATACCACGCACCCGTCCCGGGCTACACCAACGATCCGGCCGCGCCGTCCTTCATGGGAAGCCAGGTCATGCACATTGTGGGGCTGACCGGCGAAGCGAACCCCTACAAAAACTTCGTGGCCGCGGGGATCAACATCCACGCCGGGGTCGCCACGCTGGATGACGCCATCAAAGGGAAGGTGGTCGCATGAAATCGCGCTCCCTGCTCCCCCTTCTTTTTGGCGTCATCACGCTCAGCAGTTTTCAGAACTGCGCGCAAAATGGTTTTGCGACCGGGTCCGACGAGGTCCTTTCATTCACGGAGTCTTCGTCGCAATCCGACACCAACCATCCGGGCGAACCCGTTCCCAAGTTCGATTCGTTTCAAGAACCGATCATCAACAAACTCTACATCTCGGAAGTCATGCGGAGCATTTTCAAATCCGGCGACGGCGGGGTTGAATACCTGCTCGATCGTTGGGTGATGAGCAACGGGCCCAATTTCGGTGTGGGCTGCGACCTTTATTCGAGCTCCTCGAATGCCTATTGCTACGGAGGACCTTCGAACGCCAATGCCGCGACCCGCACCAACGCGACGGTGATGCGCGAGTTGTACCGCTTGAAAATTTGCAACACCATCATCGGCGCGGGCGGATCGGTCGCCTCCGCGATGACGAAGGTGGGCCTCACGCCCGCGAGCGCGGTCACGCCGGAAAATCTCACGAAGGTGTACAATCTCTTTTACCGCACCCAAGATCCCAGCAGCTTCGAGATCGAGACCTTCACGCAACTGACCACGTCGCTCGAATCCGAGGGCGTGAACCGCACCGAGCAGTGGCGCGCCGTTTTGATCACGATTTGCGAAACCACCGGCTGGCAACAATTCTAGGAGACCTTTGAGCACGAAACGTCAGGGCGCTCTATTTTTAGTTCTGAACATGGCGATGATCCTCATCGCCTTTCAGAATTGCAGCGAGATGGCCCCCAGCGAGGCGCTGGTGGAAGAGACCGCCATTCTCGAGCAAGAGCGCTCGATCACGATGTCTTTGCAAAACGATGACAGCTTGCTGTTCTGGAAAAATCCGAACAGCACCTCGTCGCTCTCGCAGGTCCTGCGCCGCGAGACTCAGTGGTCGGCCGTGTTCTACCTCCGTCCGGGTGGAGACGACACCCTGATTTCGATCACGCCGGGCGATGACTACGAGTTTTTCGAACTCAAACGCGTCGGCGCCACCCTCGTCCTCAAATACGTGAACGACGATGAGGCCTCTTATAGCTACACGCTCCCGCTTTCGAGCCATGAGCCCCACATCGTCGGCTTCTCGTTTGGCCCGACTCCCGACATGCAGATGTTTTACGTGGATGGACGCTACGTCAAGCTCACCCGGGCCGATGTCGGCGATCCCCGCGACGTGATGAGCCTGGACCGTGACATGACCGTGTCCAATCAGTTGGAAGAATTCATCATGTTCTCGCGCGCACTGACGGGAATCGAGACAAACTCGCTCAGCCGGAGCATGGGACGCGCCTGGGGGATGGGCGAACTGCCGTTCGATATCGGACCCGATGTTCCCAAGGTCGAAGTCTACACGCCTTCGCTGCGTTTCTTGGCGGCCAAGCAGGTCATCGCGACCCGATGCCTGGAGTGCCATGGCGAGTGGTCGGGTTACAACAACGAAAATCAGTTCGTCCGCAACTTGGCTTCGGGATCCAAACTCGTGAAACCAAAGGATCTGGCCGCATCGGAGCTCTACCACCGCGTGACCTTGCCTTCGAACGATGCCAAGCGGATGCCCGAAGCGCCTTCGGCCGAATTGACCAGCGCCGAAAAAGCCAAGCTCGCCGACTGGATCGAGCACTTCGGCGAACCCGACCCCGAAGCGACGCCCACGCCCACCCCGGGGCCTTCGGCGACACCGACGCCGGTGATGACGCCGACGCCCACCCCCACACCCGTGGACCCGGCCGTGCTCCGCTTCCAGCAAGCGAAGCTGGTCCTGATGCGCCAGTCTTGTTTTAGCTGCCACTCGGCCTGGGCGGGACAAAATGAAGCCTTCTTCAAGGCCACGCTCACCACGCAGACCACTTTGCCGGTCAATGGCCAAGGTGAAAACATTGTCGGCGCACCGCCGCTGTTCGTTCCCGGCGTCGCCCTGGTCGTCCAGGGAAATCCCGACGCGTCCGCCATCATCATGAGGGTCCAGAGCACCGTGCCGGTCGGCGCACGCATGCCCAAAAATCTCCCCGCCATCAGCACGGGAGACCTTGCCACGCTCCGCAACTGGATTCAGAATATGCCATAATCAACAGGCCCGAGCCTTCAAGTGCCGGCGCCAAAGGAGTCCATCTATGAAAGCGCTGCTTTCCAGCTTCGTTGTTTTGTTCTCTCTCTCCGCGATCGCCGAGACCGGCGTTGTTGCCCTCGTGAACCTTTCGCCCGCGGGCAATTTTCAAGCAAAGAGTTCGACCGTTCAAGGCACGGCCAAAATGACCGGCGACGAAGTCAAAGCTTCGAACGTCAAAATCCCTCTGAACACCTTGAAAACCGGCATCGAACTCCGGGACAAACACATGAAAGAAAAATATCTCGAGACCCAAACCCACCCCGACGCCGAGCTGATCGAGGCGAGCGGCAAGGGCGGCAAAGGCCGCGGTAAACTCAAACTCCACGGCATCGAAAAAGAAGTCAGCGGGACTTACAAAATCTTGGGCGGCAAAGAGCTTGAAGCTGAATTCCCCATCAAATTGTCGGACTACGGCATCACCGGAATCAAGTACATGGGCGTGGGCGTGAAAGACGAAGTCAAAATCACCGTCACTCTCCCCGTGACCAAGTAATTTTCAAAGAACGACGCCCGTCTCCGCGAGGAGGCGGGCTTTTTTATTTGAAGCGCCAAAGAGCTAGAACAAGAGCGAAGCTTGAAAGTTCCAGATCGTCTGCGAGGGAACGCCCGCGGGCCCGAAACCCTGCTCGATCAAAAAGTTTTTCGTGGGACGAAGACGCCATGTCGCCATCATGGTGATGAGCGGATTTGAACCCGAACGGACCTTCAGGTTGGGATTGATCGTGTCCCATTGAACATTGCGAAAAATAACCGGAAGCGAAACGCCAAGCTCGATGAACCGCTCGGTGCGATAATAGATCGCCGCTTTTCCGCCGTACCCGTCGAAATTGAAGTTGCTCTGTTTGTAGGTGATCTCGTTCGAGTTGCCGCCGCCCACGGCTTTTCCGGCCAGCGCGAGGGCCTCCAGATCGTAGCCCCAGTTTTGGTAAACCCCGCGGTAGCCCGCACCGAACGAGTTGGCCTGAAAGTTGGCCCAATCCGTGGACTGCACGACTCCTTGGGTGAGCGTCATGCGCTCGGTCCAATTCCAAAATCCAAACGTCAAAAAGAACTGGTTGCGGTCCTGACTTCCTCGAATCGTCCCCTGGGCGCCCGCCAAAGAACCCAGAAGAAGTCCGAAGGTGAAAATCCAAATTTGTTTTTTCATCGACGCTCCTTCCTACAAAGACCAGTGAAGCTGCGCCTGCAGCGTCCAGAACTCTTCGGTCCCATTGGCCTGTGAGAACACGCGGCTATTGACCGCCGCCGCCCGAACCTCGGTGCGCGGAAGCGGAAAGGTCAAGAATCCCAAGTTCCAGCGCCAGTTGTGAAGTCCGCCCACGCTCGTGTCGGGGCGGTACCATTCGAGTTCGCCCAAAAAATTATAGCCGCGCGTGATGCGAATAAAACTTTGAAACAAACCGTAAGCGCCCAAAATCGAGTCCGCATTCGTGGCCAAGTTTTTATCGCGCACGAGGCCCATCTCGGCCGAGAAGGCGGAGCCCGTTCCGATCCCGAAACGACCCGTCAAGGCCACGGCGTCCTTGCTGAGCTTTTCGCTCTTTTCGGTGAGCCCCGAAAATCCCACCCGCATTTTTTCGGCGGGTTCATACTCGGCCAAGAAACTGGCGCCCTTGTAACGGTCTTCGGGTTTTTCGGCGGTGTTGCCTTCAAAGGCCCCGATAAAAATCTCGGTGGGCAAAACGCTGCGCTGGTAGATCACGCCCAGACTCTGATCGTACTGGGTCATCCCGACCACGCGCCGCTGATAGCCGGCATGATTGATCTCACGCGTGCCGTACACCTTGTCGAGTTGACCCGCGTAGATCCACGACGTTTCGCCGAGCTGAAGCCGGAAGTACGCCTCTTTCATCGCCCAGCCGGGGGCTTTGTCCTCGACGCTGGTCGAAAAGCGTCGCGGCTCTTCGTTGTTGGTCATGCTGCCGACAAAAATATATTTGTTTTCTTCATCCGCCGCGAGGGTGAGGTACACCTCTCGCTGCATGGGAATCCAGCGCTCGGTTTTGTTGGGGGAACCCGGGTTGGTTTGAAGGCCGATCGTGCGGCCCTTGATGGCCGGACGGATCCAGTACGGGAGGTCCACGGCGGCCAAAAATTTGGAGTGCTCCCCGAGCTTTTCATCGCTGATGGTGACCGGAAAAATCGCACGGCTCGTGATCTCGGCGGCGAAAAGCGCGCGGCCGTAATCGTTCAGCGCCCCTCCGCCCGCCCCGTTGTAATGGCAAGTCATGCAGGACGAGTAGCCGTAACCGATAAAGTGGTGATACGCCTGGACCGGGAGCGAAACTCCCAGGACCAAACCAACGACGACGATCAGCGCTTTCAGCGAATCAAATTTCAAACGACACTCCTAGCGCGGCCCGCGAGGCCTCCATGTTGACCGCATCCGAACGCGGGAATCTCAGCATTTGGTACTGAGCCCAAACCCAATAACCTTCGGTCAGTCGAAGCTCGAAAAAGCCGCCGCCACTCAGGCCCGCGGTCCCGGCCATGTTCGTGGTCTCGATGGCGTCGCTCTCTTTGGTGAGCGGCAAAAATCCCGCAACGCCGCCCGTGACCCCGAAGTTCACGCCCGAACGCTCGTAATCGAAAAGCCCCACCCACACCTCGCCTTGCGCGTGCAGCAGCGTGAGTTTCACCATGCAGGTCTTGGTGCCCGAGCAGCCCGGAGGCATCGCGATCTCGCCTTTGTTGTCGACGCGCTCGATGGCCGCCGAAAAACGCGCCTTGAAATGGCCACGGAGGTAACGGTCCCAAAAACCCATGAACCCGATTTGCGAACCCTTCATCAAGGTTTCAACATCGCGGACTTTAACCGTGTACGAACTGTCAAACGAGGTCGCGCCCAGGCCCCAAAGGTTCTCGACCCGTTTGGGCTTCAAAACCACGCGGCGCACTTTCTTTTGTGGGAGGCGAGGTCCCGCTGGGCGGGCTTCGCTGCCCGTGGTTTTGGGCTCGGGCGTGGGGCGCGGGATCACGGGTACCGCTTCGGCGGCTGGCTCGGCCGCGCCGTCTTGGGCCCAGGCCGACCCGCTGAAAAGGCCTAATATAAGGAGAACGCTCAGAACCCGTGTCATCCCCCGAAGCGTGGCATGCTCCCAAGCCCCTGTCATGATCCGATGCGGAATCAAAAAGTGCCTCTTTTGCGCCCCTGTCTAAGGAATCGACAGCGAATCTTATGCTTTTTTCATTTTCGTTCGTTCTGGGGTGGCACCCTTTTCGAAGGGGAAGTTCCCAAGAGTCCATCACTCGAAAGGATCGCGCTATGAACTTTCGCTCGCTTTTGACCATTTCGCTGCTGCTTGCTTCGGCATCGGCCTTCGCTCAGAACCTGTCGACCCCCACCGTTCAAAACGGTGACTGGTTCACGGCAGAAAAAGAATTCGTGCTCAAACCCTCGGACGCCATGGGCACCGACGGCCGCACGATGGGCGATTTGATCGGCCGCGATTACAAGATCCTGCGCGGAACGGACATCAATATCGTCAATATCGACGAAGCGAACAAAAAAGCGGAGATCGCGTTCAACAACGAGGGACAAGACCCCTTGAACACCGAAAAACTTCCGTTCTCTTTGACCGTTGATCTGCGCGACATCAACCCCGCGCTCCTGAGCAAAATCCAATTCGACGAATCCGACGAATTCCCCGATGACGACGACGAGCAAATCACCGGCGTCGATCAAATCCTCGAAGTGGCCCGTGGCAAACGCCGCGCGGTGCGCTCACGCAGCGGCGTCACTCGCCCCCGCGTGGCTCGCGGTGGTTCGACGGCAGGCCGCGTGATCCGTGTTTACGGCCGCGGTGGAATGACCATGTGCTTGGCCGAAGTTCGCGTGAACGCCAAATCAATCTGTGGCCAAACAATGCCGACGATCGGCCGCGCCGCTCAAGGTTACGAAGTTTACAAAGCTGCGGGCTGGCGCCCGGTTGAGTACAGCCCCAACTCGAATCCTGTTTGTACCGCCTGCTTCTGGGGTGGTGGACGCACGGACTGCGGCGGTCAAGCCTGCGGTCACGCGGCCCTCAAAATCCGCGCGGGTGCATGGATCGGCGCGGGAATCCGCACGCCTCCCGAACTCCCGAATCAAAACGGCTGTAAACGCAGCGTCCGCGGTAAAAAAGTCTGCCGCGTCCCCTACGTCCGCCACGGCTGCCTCGTCGCCCCCGGCCACTAAAAGGTGCCTGGCACCTTTTAGGGACTCGGTGCTTCATTCTGAATAAAAAAAAGCGCTCTCGAAAGAGCGCTTTTTCTTTTTTTGAACTGTGGAGTGTGGGCTTACATCTCTTGCAGTTGTTCGATGATTTCGGGAGCTTTGGAGAGATCGAGTTTGGCCGCGAAGATCATGTCGACGGCTTTTTTCTGGGTGAGTTTACCTTCGGCCATGCGCTGACAAGCCAGGCCTTCGATCGGATCGGTCACGCGGTAAACCGACATGTGCTGGGGCCAGAGATTGGTGATCTCGTTGCTGCCACCCGCGCAGAGCGGAATCAAGTGATCGATTTTGAACTGCGCGCGCTGACCGCGTTCGATGCGGTAGCCGAGCTTCTCGTTGTACTGACGGATGATGTCCATCTTTTCAGAGGTGCTCACGTCCCGGTTGCAGTACGGAATGCGCTCGGGATAACGGTAGTTATCGGGATGCGTGCAGTAAGAACCCGGTGTGAGGTTGTGATCAGGTCCCTTGGGATAGGCATCGCCGGCAAGAGCCTGGACCGAAACAAGAACGATGGCCGTGGCCATCACGAACAGTGCTTTCATTTTTCCCCCGAATTAGTCACCCATTTACGGCGGGTGGTAGAAACGCCAGACCTTATTACCGGCTTATAACACTGGAGCACAGCTCAAGTGAATACGAAGGCCGTCCCCGGTTCGGCAAGAAAATTCGTCTTTGCCTGGAGGGTCGAAACTTCCTGGCTTGTGCTCAAAAGCGTTTGAGCCTACCGTAAGCCGATGACTAAACACTTGATTCGGCTTCTGTATTTGGTCTTTTTGCTGCCCTCCCTGGCCACCGCCAAAGACAAGATCGAAGATCTTACGCGGCTTGAGATTCTGCAAGAGTCCATGGCCTTAGAACCGGGGCAGACCACCCACTTGGGTCTCAAAGTGCACCTTTTAAAGCCCGGGTGGCACACTTACTGGAAGAACCCCGGAGATTCCGGCGCCGCCCCCAAGGCGAAGATCAAGGCCAACCAGCCTCTGGAAATGGGCTCTCTGTTGTACCCGGTGCCGGAGAGAATTGAGACCAAAACGCTCATCTCCTTTGCCTACGAAAATGAAGTTCTTTACTTGCAGCCGCTGCGACTGGGGCCGCAGGTTCCCACGAGCGGGAAGCTGCACGTGACGATCGAGTTCGAGTGGCTCGTTTGCCAAGAGATCTGCATCCCCGCGCAAGCCACGCGCGAACTCGAATGGACGCTCACCGCTCCGGGAACCGTCGTGCCGTCCGATCAAGCTGGCAACATCGAAAAGGCGCTCTCGGCGCTCCCGCTTCGCCGTGGAGTTCAAGGACATCTCGGTGGCGATTACAAAGCGGACTTTGAGGGGCTTCCAGCCCAGGCCACCTATCTCGATTTCTTCGCCGCGCCCGAGGCCGGCGTCTCGCTCAAAAAACCGGCGGGCTCGATTCAAAATTCAAAAGCCCTGCTTCAGCTGACCAAGGCCGATTTCGCCGACGGCGCGCCGAAAGCCGCGGGACTTCTGTTGATGAAAAACGCGCGCGGCGAGACCCTCGCGTACGAATGGTCGCCCGAGCCCGAATGGCGCGCGGCCGATGTGGTGAAAGAGCCGGCCGGTTTTCAGCCGTGGATGCTCGCGCTCGCCTTTGTCGGCGGCTTGATTTTAAATCTCATGCCGTGCGTGCTGCCGGTCCTTTCTCTCAAGCTGCTCTCGCTGGCGAAGCAGTCCCACCTCGGACGCGCGCAAGTGCGCCTTGAAAATCTCGCGTACACGGCGGGCGTGCTGGTCAGCTTTGTCGGCATGGGTCTGACGCTTTTACTTTTGCGCGCGGCGGGCGAAAAACTGGGCTGGGGCTTTCAACTGCAGTCGCCTCTGTTCTTGGCCTTCATGGCCCTCTTGTTCTTCGTCATCGCGCTGAACTTGATCGGCGTTTATGAGTTTGATTTGGTCAATCCCAACTGGGGTTCAAAACATCTCAAGCACCCGGCGCTCTCCTCGTTTTTCACCGGCGTGCTCGCCGTGGTGGTGGCCTCGCCCTGCACGGCGCCTTTCATGGGCGCCGCTCTCGGGTACGCGCTTTCGCAGCCGGGACCGGTGTTGATTTTAATTTTCGTGTGTTTGGGTTTGGGGCTGGCGTTTCCGTATCTGATCTTCGCCGTTCAACCCTCGCTGATTCGCTTTTTGCCCAAACCCGGGGCGTGGATGAAAACCCTCAAAGAGGTCATGGCGTTCCCCATGCTGCTCACCGCGCTGTGGGTGCTCTGGGTGCTGGCGCAAGTCGCCGGCGCGAATGCGGTGACCATGACCCTGGCGGTGATGGTCGGTCTGGCCTTCTGCTTTTGGCTCCCGCGAAAAGGTCTCGCTTGGGTGTTGGCCTTCTTGCAGATTCTGGCCTTTGTCGCGTTCTTTGACGGCGGCGGCGCGAAAGCCGCGGACGCCCAAACGTCAGCCCACGCGCAAGGACCTTGGGCGCCGTTTGATCCGAAGGTGCTCGACGGCGATCGCGCGCACGTTTATTTCGTCAATTTCACGGCCGATTGGTGTTTGAGCTGCAAAGTGAATGAGCGCACGGTCTTTGCGAGCGAGAGCCTGCAAACCTACTTCCGCGAAAAAAATGTCGTGCTGATGAAAGCCGATTGGACCCAGCGCAATCCCGAGATCAGCGATTTTCTGGCGCGCTATGATCGCATCGGCGTGCCGCTGTACTTGGTCTTTCCCAAGGGCCGCGGACCGGCCCAAGTGCTCCCTGAACTGGTGACCGAAAATCTGATCCGCGAACGTATCGATTCATTACCAACAGCGCCGTAAGCGCAAGGAGGATTTCTGATGAAACGTCTGACAAAATCTTGGATGGTCCTGATGAGCGTGGTGCTCTTCACCGGCGGCGCCCTGGCCGCGACCGCCGAAATCGGCAAACCCGCGCCCGATTTTAAAATCAAAGGCACGGATGGCAAGGATTACTCCCTCGCCCAGTTCAAAGGAAAGACCGTCGTCCTTGAGTGGTTCAACGACGATTGCCCGTACGTGAAAAAACATTACGGCAGCGACAACATGCAAAAGCTGCAGAGCGAAGCCACCAACAAGGGCACCGTTTGGCTCACGATCAACTCGTCGGCCCCCGGCAAGCAAGGCCACTTGACGCCCGAGACCGGAACCAAGCTGCGCACGGAGCGCAAGATGAACAGCACCGCTCTCTTGCTCGACCCGAAAGGCACCGTGGGCGGCATGTACGGCGCGAAAACCACGCCTCACATGTACGTGATTGATCCCAAAGGAATCTTGGTTTACGCGGGCGCGATCGACAGCGATTCGTCGGCGGACCCGAAAGCCATCAGCGGTGCGACCAATTACGTGAATGAAGCCTTGAAAGCCGTGGCCGAAAAAAAGGCCGTCGCGACGGCGGCGACCAAACCTTATGGCTGCTCGGTGAAGTACGAATAATCCGTTCGTTTCTTTTTAGAACGCACGCTCAAAGACGGTTCCCAGAACCGTCTTTATTTTTTCCCAAGACTCAATCTCGGTGCGCTTGTCCGAACGGTTGAAGCCATCAACCTGTGAGTCCATGGCGCCGTAGCGCATCGACACGACGTTCACCGATGGGTTGTTCTGGTACGCGAGCAAGACGCGGTCGACGTGTTTCTCGGTGTCGTCGACGAACACGATATTTTTATAAGTCTTGCCGGTTTTGCAAAGAATCGAGCGCAGCATCGCGCCTTTGTGCTGCCCGCTCGTGAAGAACACCCCGTTTTGGTAGACCGACAGCTTGGCCTCTTTGAGGCCCCACTGCGTGAGCTCCTCGGCCGTGAGGCAGGCCGCTTCGGGATGTTTCACATCGTAAGGCAAAAACTTGGGCGCGTAGCCGCCTTGAGGGCCCGGCGCGGTCAATGACGAATCGTAACCGTTGCGGGTCAGTTCTTGTTCGGTGATGTTCTCGTAGTTCCAACCGCGCGAGGTGAGCAAAAAAACCGGGTGTCCCGCGGCTTGAAACGCGCGCACCATCGGGGGCGTCATCTGTTCGGGAGGGCGCATCTGCGTGAGGCTGAACAGGTAGCCTTGCACGCGCAGGAGCCCGTCAAAATCGGGCGCCACCAAATCCGCGGTCTCGCGGTTTTTCAGTTTGCTCTCTTGCCAGTTGAACCAAGCATCGCCGCCCAGGCTCTTTTCGGTGGTGAGCAAGGTGTTGTCGATATCGAAAACGAGCAGAATGTCTTTGGGGGCATCCACGAGCCTGAGCTCTTGGACTTTGCTGATCACCGATTGCATGCTGGTGATTTGGACTTTCTCGGACGCCAGCGCCGAAACCGCGAGCAATGAGATGAACAGAACTGCTGAAACTGCTTTCATGGGCCCTCCCGCCGAGAGAGCCTTTAAGTCAGGGATCAGGGGCTGTCAATTTTGAGTTTAAATTCGGCCGTCTCGCCCTCGTCAGTTTCAACGTGGAAGACCTGAGTGCTGGGCCCCTGTCCGGCTTGGAACGAATAGGTCTGCGGCTTTTGAAAATAGCCGAGGCAATCGAAAGAGGCGCCCGCGCCGGTCTTGAGCACGCAAGACTTGATCTTCTTGGGCATGAATCCGTTGAGTTTGACGGTCAAGGCGTACTTCTCGCCCTGAGCCAAGCGGATCACGCTTTCGGGCTCGCCCGAAATCAAAGTCAAATCTTGGTTCGCCCCGAAAATTTTGATTTGCGGCGCGAAGGCTTTTTTCAGCACCTCGATGGTGAGCGCGAACTCAAGCACCTGCCCATCGCGGCTTTGAACGGCAAATCGATGCTCGGTCTTTCCGGCTTGACCGGCCACCGAAGGCACACGCTTATCGCCTTCAAAATAATGGCGGCAGTCCTGTGCCTTGGCACCGTTGATGCGCCACTGGCACGAGGCCACGTGCGCGGCGGGATAACCCCGCATCTGCGTGGTGAGCGTGTAGGACTCCCCTTCACTCAAGGTCAAAACGGCCGTGCCGTGCCCCGGGCCCATTTCGATTTTCTGGCGTTTGCTCTCAATGACCAGGCCCATCGTCAAAGGCTTGGCTTTCACCTCAAGCGTGTACTTGAACTCCACTTTTTGACCTTCACTGGTGGCCATTGAAATCTCGTAGGCCTGGCTCGACGGCGATTCGGGACGGAATCGATGCACCTGAGAATTCGCGAAATCCGCGCGGCAATCACGGGCCGTCTTCAAAGTCAGATTGCGCTCTTCGCACAAAACCAAACGCGCGGCGGGGTAGCCGCCCAGGCTGTAAGCGACCTCGTAAGGCCGGGCTTCACGCACTAGAGCGGTCACGCCGGGGGTCCGCGGAGTCACCACGGTCTCGGTGCCGCCCTCAACAAACTTCAGGCTCGGCTCCAGGGTCATCACGCGCGATTGCACGTCCCATTCAAATCGCGCCTCCTTGCCATCCACCGTGCTGAGAATGAGCGCCTGTTTGGACGCTCCCGGTTCGGGCCGCGTCAGCGTCATCTCTTGCGAGTTCACCAAGGTCTGACAATCCTCACCGAGCCCGGGCCGCACGGGCCAGAACCGGCACGACTTGATCCGCCCGGCGGGATAACCTTGAAGCTGCAGACTCAACTGGTAGGGACGGGTTTCGACGACGCTGACCGGGGCCATTGCGGGTTGGACCCGGCGGCGCCCTTCACCCGAAACAATCTCCAGAACGGGAGCGAACTGATCGCGAATCTTTTCGATGATTTTTTCGTGCGTGAGTGCGGGCGCCTCGACACTTTCGGTGGCGATCAGCTGAAACCCGGCGCCCCACGCCGGCGTTTGCACCTGCGAGAAGATCTCGCCGCCTTCAAGCGCCGTCGCGTAGGTGCGCTGCACGGCCTCGAAGTTGTCGATCTGCATCTCATCTCCGCTCCAGGGAACGATGAAGGTTTGTAGAGGCGCACCATTGGACGTGTTGGTGCCATCCACCCGCAGCGTTTTCCACGGCTGCAGAAGCTCCTTGGTCCGCAAGGAGTAAAGCTTCAAATGGCCGCCGTCCATCTCTTCGGGAACAAAATCGATTTTGGCCGTGCCGTAGTCATTGAACTTGCCGGTCCAAACGCGAAACCAGTTTTCGGGCGCCAACGTCACGTCCCCGCGTTTGAACACGACTTCGAACTCCGTGCCGCTCGGCCCGGTCAACAAAAATTGGGTCGACCAACCTTGCACCGCACGCACCGGTGCGAGCACCGTCACCGGGAGCCGTTCGGAGTAGGGCTTGTTTTCGGTGGGCGCCGTGCCCGGCGCCGAAACTTCGAAAACTTTCATCTCGCCATTTTCGAGAAACTTGCGGGGGCGGTTCTCGGCAATCACGAGCATCGCCTCGCGCAGTCGCGCGCCGCCCGAATCCGAGCCGTGGTGGCCCTGGCGCAAGGTCGCTTTCACTTCGACCGGCACGCGCAAAGCCTTGAGCTTGCGGAAGTACTCGTAAGCGTGCGCGAACGGCGCGTAGCCGTCGGCGGTGCCGACATCCAAGAACACGTTCACGCCCTGATTCTTCACCGCGTGCACGAGCCGCTCGGCCGTCAGCGAGTAGTGCTCATCGATGCGCGCGCTTTCGTCTTGATTGAGCAGAATTTTTCTCAAAGCCGCCGACGCGTTCAGCCCGTACAGCTCGCTGCGCTCGGAACAGGTTTCGTCTTTGGGGTACGTCCATCCTGGCGCCCACGACCGGCTAAAGCCCGTTTCCAAAAGAGCGTAGGGTCCCATCGGAAGCGCATTCTGTGAAAGGTCGATCCAGGACCCGAACTTGAGGATGGGCGCGACCGCATGCACGTAGCGGATTCGGTAGTCGAAATTTTCGGGGTTCGCGGCCATCATCAACGCCGTGGTCGCGCTTGCCGACGCGCCGAAGGCGATCACGTTTTGACGGTCACCGCCCCAGTCCTCTTCGGCCATCGCCAAGATGCGCGAGAATTGGTAGCGGGTGTGGGCTTGAGCGCTGAGCGTTCCGGCCGAACCGCCGCCATTCCAGATCAGACCCATGAAACTTTTGCGTTTGGAGCCTTGCGCCGATTCGGCGATCAGACGCAACAAGAAGTCGCCATCCTTGGATAAAATCTCGAGCGCATCCCCGCCCCCCGTGGTCAGGATCGGATGCTTGCCCGCGCCGTCCGACGGTTTCCAGTCCGGAGGCAAAATCAAAATCGAATAGCTGCCCTCGATCACGCTGCCGAGAATGACGTGGATCGTGCCGGGATTTTTTTTGACCTCGTCGCGCACCGATTTCACGTTTCCGGCCTTCAGGTATCGAACCTTGAACCCCGATTCGCGGCACAACTCTTCACCCATCCGCGCGAGCCAGGTTTCGACATTCTTTCCGTCGGCCAAAAGACCCGGCAGAACCGAAAAGCTGGCGCCCGTCGGCGCTTCGACTCCGGGCATTTCGCGGGCGCCGAAACGCGCGCCGCGATCCGCGCAGGCCGAAACTTCGCGGTAAGGATCTTGCGCGCCGAACTCAAAACCCGTCCCGTTTTTCCAGTTGGTGACCGGCGGAAACTGATTCCACGCGGTCGGGGTCTCACAACTCTTCGCCGCCGCCTGCAACTTCACCGGGTACAAAAATGCTTTTTGCTCGAACTCGGGACGCAGACTTTCGGGCTTCAAAGAATTCGCCGCGGGCACCTTCGGTCCCAGGGCCCCGCGCGCGCCGTTCAAAGAGCGCGGCCCGACAAACCAGAGGATTGAACCCACCGCCAAGGCCACCAGCATCGCCAACGCGCCGGCCCTCATCCAAAAAGCTTTTTTATCGGTGGTGTTCATACTTGAGATATCGGCTTGATCGGCCAAAATCCTGAGCTTTTTCAATAACTTGCGCAAGATCCAAAAACCTTATGTCACACGGTTTTCATGTCAACGACGCTCACAGTGCCGAGATCTGAGACAGCCTTTGCGTAAGTCTTCGAAAACACCGCGAGTTCCCGCCCGCGGGCGCGGTCTCAAAATGAAATTGATCAAAGCTTCTGCACCCGCCTTCGGGCCAGCGCGCATTCGTTGGCGGTGAACGCTTGGCCCCCCACTTGCTCTTCAGTTGAGTCCGGGGGAGGTCGATTCATGATTGTGCGGGCCCATCTGTTCATGCTGATTCAAGACAACCGGTTGTTGGAACGCTCGCGCTCTTTTTTAATGGGACGCGGGTACGACATGTTCGACTTTCGCGATCCGAAAAAACTTCTGGAGGCCGTGATGTCACGGCCGCAGGCCACGGTTTTCTTGAGCGCTTCTTATACGCCGGCGGAGCTGGAGTTTCTGGCCCGCACGCTCACCGATCTTTACCGCTGCACGGTCGTCTACTTTTCCGAAGAAGACTCGGTCCAAGGCTCGGCCAAACTCTACGGTGTGAAATCGGGGCACAAGCTGTTTGGCCGCCTTTCGGGTCCGGCGATTGAGCGCACGCTCCGCCAGATCAACGGGCCCGCTCCGCATCCCGCCGTTCAGCATCTGAACGCCCAGAAGACCCCTGCGCCCCGCGCGCTGCGCGCCAAGATCGAAGCCAAGGTTGTGCTCGATCAGATTCAGAACCGTCTGCGCCACTTCATGGACTCCAAACCCGACGCCTGGATGAAGCGCACCGAGAACGTGCGCCGCGTGGAGTGCTACAAATTCTACTTCGAAAAATCCAGCCAAGTCTTTTTGATCGCCTCGGGGCACGAGACCAGCGCCAGCGAGGCGATGTCGCGGCGGGTGTGCGACGCCATCAAAGAGGTCCTGCTCGAGCAAGGACTGCAGGTTTTGGATGAGTCGCGCTTCACCGTGACGACCGAGCCCTTCGACTTCACCCAGTGGGCGCTCGAATCCAAATCGCCGTTCTTCACCACCGCCGATCGCGGCAATGAATGGTCCATCGCTTTGTGCGACACGGCCGAACAGTTTGGCACCGAACGCGACGGCGGCGATCAAGAGATGTTCCGCCTCCCGATCGACAATCTGGTTTCGGGGGAAACCGTCGATTTCGATCTCTACGTGTACTTTCCGGCCTCACGCAAAATGGTGCTCTTGGTTCCGCGCGGCGCGAGCCTCACGCCCGGAACCTTCGCGGCCCTGAAGAAGAACCTCATCGCGCATTTGAATGTGTACAAGGACGATCGGCACCGCATGCGGCGCTACGTCTTTGAGAAAGAGCTTCGCCACCGCCTCCTGGCGGGCGCGGCTCAAAACTCGGCGTAAACGTTGAAATTGTAAGTGGTGTTGTCGTGCGCGAAGACGCGCGCATCGCCGGTGAAGACCGAGTTTTGATGGTCTTCGTGGCCCACCCGGCTCACGATCGAAGGATTGAACAACACCGGCCCCCAGCCGATGTACAGGCCGACATCGTGCCAAGACACGTCTCCGCCTTCATCGACCCGCCAGTCCCCGCGCTGCGCCTCGCTCGAGTGCAAATTGAGAGTGTAGGCGTAGTAGGCGCTGAACAGATCGTTCCAATAATAGTTGATCGAAGGCGAGAGATTGAGGCGGTAGTCCTCGGCGTCCGAGCCTTTCTCTTGATTGGGATTGTCGGCCGAATTGAGCTGAACGCGCGCGGACAACAGTCCCCCGATGGCCCAACGAGGCGTCAAGCTCCACTCCGTGAAGGTGTCGCTGCGCAAGAGGCCGGCCTGATGCGCTTCGCGCGACAAGCGGTCGGTCGGTGCATAATAGCGAAGATCGGTGTGAATCGGTTTTGAGCCCCAGAGCGAGGCGCCCGTGTCGGCATCGACGATCAACACCAGCGAATCCCATTCAAATTGATTTTGATGCTTCGCTTGATCCTCTTCGCCCATGTGCCGGACATTGCTGGCGTATTCGGCGTACTGTCGCAGCTCCACCGACCAGATCTCGTTGACGTTGTACACAAGACCAATCGCATTGAGGGACGTGAGCGGCGCCTCAGAACCGAGTTCTTTCTCGTCGCGAATCGACATCCAATTTTCGGAGTGAAGGTTGAGGCCCCACGTTTTACGGCCCGGGCCGTGAAGCTCCATCGAGCTTTGCATCTGCACCCCGGCCGGGTTCATGTTTTGCGCGAGCTGCGCGGCCGGTTCGATCTTATCCAGACCCAAAGTCTCCGCCGTGGCGCCCGTTGAAGATTTGGACTCCTCTTGCTGGCCCCATGCGGGGACCGCCAAACAAAGAGTGACGACAAGGCAAACGGCATGACGTTTCAAATCCAGCTCCGTGGTCGAAAAAGTCATCCTTTCGCCCACGAAAGCTGGAGTCAATAAAAATGGACCCTTTGCAATTTTTTAACGTGATCAGTGGTTATGGTCTTTGAGCTTCTCGATCATCAAACGCGACAGCTCGTCTTGCTGAGTGCCGTAAGCTTCCACGAAAAGACCTTTCAGTTTGAGTGACGGCGCACTCACCAAATAAAGCACCGATTGATCATCCGGGTCCGAGGTGTTCTCGAAGCGAACCATTTTGTCGACGACGAAGTCTTCCGGGTTCAAGCGGATTTCACCCGAGCGCGCTTCGAAGTGATCGTAGCGGGGAACGAGATTTTCGGTGTACCCGCGCTCTTCGTATTTGCGGATCGTCTCGGCCAGGCCGATCATGAAGCCGGTTCCGGCCTTGAGTTCGTTGAGATCTTTCAGGTCTTGGCGTTCCATTTCTGTATTGCTCATGTCAGGCCTCCTTTTCCTCTTTGATTATACGGCGGAAGCTGAGGAACGACAATTTTCCAAGGGTGGGTTTTTCTTCACGGAAGGGTCCATTAAAAGAAACAACTCCGCCGCCGCGCGGGCATCGCAAAGCGCACGGTGGTGCGAGTCGAGCGAAATCGAAAAATGCCGGCACAGATTCTTGAGACTGTAGGACTCAAGACCCGGGTAGGCCCGGCGCATGCCGGTGACGGTGCAAGCTTTGGGCTTGACGAAGTTTCGGCCCGTGCGCTCGAACTCGGCCTTGATAAAACCGTAGTCGAAGGCCGCGTTGTGCGCGACGAAGATCGCCCCCTGCATGAACGCTTCGAACTCATCGACGATGTCCTGAAATAGCGGCGCGTCCTTGACCATGTCATTGGTGATCCCGGTGAGGTGCTGAATCGAGCGCGGAATCGGGCGTTCGGGATTGAGCAGCGTCTGAAACTCCCCCACCACGCGCCCCCCGCGGATTTTGACGGCGCCAATCTCGGTCACCCGGTGCAGGCCCGCGCGGCCGCCGGTGGTCTCGACGTCCACAACCACGTAACTCTGCTCCGTGCTTCGTCGCCATTCGACCCGGCAGACTTCGGCTTTAAATCCCGCCTCTTTTAAAACTTCCAGGGCCGCGAGCTGCTTGGCGTGCAGCTTGTCGCCCTCGGCTTTGACCTCGACAAAACGGACCTCGCCGTTTTGCACGACCAACAGATCCGGGTAGCCCGAACTGCGCTCATCGAATCCCTGAGCGAGCGTGCGCAACATTTTGACCACGCTCGAAATTTCGGCGTGCTTCAAAAAGTCGGTCAAGAGAGCCGCGATGCTCGGGTGCCACATGAAAATTTCGTTTTTGGTCCCGTACTTTTGCGCCAGCGTGTGCAGAACCAGCTTTAAAACCTGCGCGCTCGACGTGAGCGGCGACAGCTTGGCTTCGATTTCGGCCCGGTGGTTCGCCAAGAACTCCCCGCCGATCAAGTCGGAGGGGCGGCGTTCGAAGCGGTTGAAAATCTGCGTTTTTTCGCTCTCGAAAAGCTCGTGCCAAAAAAACAGACCGAAGAGCGCGGCCCAGAGAAAATTTTCGGCATAATGAGCGGTGTGCCCCTGCGCGCGGTACCAGTCGCGAACCCCGCGTTCGGGCTTGCGAAAATACGCGTCTTCCAGCGCCAGGACCGGCGCTTCTTTGAGCAGATCGGTCGCGAGCGAGGTTTTCTTTTTGCCGTTTTTGCGGTCGAGAAAATCCCGCGCGAAGAGACGCTCGGACTCGGAGCCGGGACGGATCAAAAGCTCCTGCGACATTTTGAGGGCCCGCTCTTTTTCACCATTTTTAAAAAGCAAACGCACGCGCCGTTCGGTGTTGCTCGTCCCCACCGATCTCTCCAAAATCTGAAGCGCGCCTTGCCAGTCGCCCGCCTTTTCGAGCGCCCCCGCCCAGAGCAAAAGAGCGTCGTCATGCAAAGCCCGCGCGCTTGCTGACGAGGGTGGGGGCCACGTGGACAAGTGCGCCAGCGGCGGAAGCTCGCTCCCGTCACGAACGGCGCGTTTGATCCGCTGATGCTCGCGGGCTTGAAAGAACTCGGCCTGGGCTTGAACGAAGCTCTCGAAGCGCGGTTTAAACCCGCGGTCCTCCTTGGCCTTGCGGATCCCCAGATCCGACAGCGTGTAAAGAACCAGATCGCTCTGCATTTGACCGAAGTAAAGGAAGTACAGGTACTCGATCAAATCGGCCTTTTCTTGCACCACCAGGTCGTCGCGAAACCGGCCCGGATCGACCAACTCCGCGTCGCGCTCGAGCCACGCTTTGAGATCGGCTTTTTTGAGCGACTTGGCAGGCTCGCGCCCGCCTTCGATCAAAAGTTGACGGAGCTGCGAGGTGTTCATGAAATCCAAAAGGGCCGCGCGGTCGCGTGCATCGGGTTCACGCGCCCACCCGAGCTGCCGGAGACGGTCGAGAGCCCCTTCGAAGTTTTCAATTTCCTTGTAACGCAGATCTTCGATTCTAAAGATCAGCCCCTTGCGGTTGATCATGCGAACAAATAGGCCCTGCGCAGGCTTTGGCAAAGCCCAAAACTCGCGCAAAAATTCGGCGTGCTCGGGCGCGAGCAAAGACTGGCAGTGGCCGTCCAGCGCGCGCGCCAGGTCCGTAAAATGATCCAAGTAGTAGAATTCAGGGAGGACGACCGACATTCGGACATCTTATGTAAATTCACTGTAAATTCAAAGCCAATTCCGATCGCCTTGGCGAACCTTGGCAACTGACACCCCTTTCTGCATTGCTTCTTGTCCCCGCCGGGATTTCGTTTAGGCTTAAGCCCCATGAACCGCCTCTTTTTGACGATCATGATGACCGTTCTTCTCGCGAGCTGCGCCAGCACTCAGCGTGGTCCCCAGGACTTGAATGCCGATCAGCAGGCGTTTGCCGACGCTTTCGACCATATCAATGCTCAGGCCTTTAAAGACCTCAGCCGCGAAAAGGATTTGGAGCAGACCAACATCGCCACTTACATGTTCGTGGTCGGCCGCTTTAAGTCCAAAGCTTCGAATGATTTCCAAATCGCCTTTGAAGATTTCGAGTACAAAGACCTGACCCGCACCAAAGACTCCTTCATTGTCTGCGCGGCCTCGTCCAAACGTGACCTCGCTTTGTGCGACGACGTGGCCTGTGACGGCATCGAGCGCGCGGCCCCCGTGGCCGGCGAGCGGGCCCTCAGCCTGATCAACGAATGGCGATCGGAGATCAAACCCGAGAACTGCCCGGCCTCCAAGCGCCGCCAGCGTTGAACTTCTAGACACTCCTGCATTGATTTTAGCCCGGGTCCCGCGACCCCGGTCGGCGTGATAAAACGTCCCATGCTCAAAGCCCTGCTCCCTTCTCTTTTGGCCTGCGTTCTTCTCGCGTCTTGCGCGAAAAGCGAAAAGGACTCGCGTCCCGAGGATCAAACCTCACAGGCCACCACGCACATGGAGCGCGGCGAGTACACCGAGGCGATCTCGATCCTCGTGAACCTCCAGACGAGCCACCCCGAAGACCCCAAAATCTCGCTGCACCTGGCTTCGGCCTATGCGGGCCGCGCGGGCCTGCGGGTGGAGAACTATTGGGGCTTCACCGTCGGCTACAAGGGCCTTTTCCGTAAAGCCCCCGAACCACAGGCCGGTCCATTGATTGATCTCAAAGGTTTCGAGAGCCAAGCGCCCAAAGAACTTCGCGACGCCGTCACGCACTTGAACGGCAACCTCAAAGAATTTTATAAGATCCGCCGCCGCCTGGAACAAATCCCCTACGTCAACGCGGACAAACGCCAAGACCTTTACCGCGCGCTCGACGCGATCAAAGGGCACCCAACCGCCGGTGGCCGTTTGTACCGCTCGGTCTTGGGCCTGGTCGTCGCCCGTTCGACGATTGAAGACACCGCGAGTGTTTTTAACAGTTGGTCCAAACGAAATTATCCGCTCTGCGATGCCGAGTTCCGACTTTTGGTGGACTGGATCGCCTTCTCGGCCGGCGTTTTGGAAGAACTCGCCGATGATTTGAGCGTCGCGTTTCCGAAAGACCGTGCCGAGTTTAAACGCGCCGAAGGCGAGCTCAAAAAAGTGAGCGGACTGACGCGCGAAGTGAACCGTCACGTCAAAGAAGGAGCCGCCCTGTGCGCGCGTCCTTGATCGCTCTTTTTTTGATTTTCACCGCCGCCGCGCACGCCTTCGAGGCGCCGCGCTCGATGGCCACGGGCACCTCGGGCCTGCTCACGCGCGCCCTGGGGCGCATGTGCCACGGCTTTGACTTGGCGAGCGACACGCTTCCGTGCAACCCCGCCTTCATCGCCTTTAAGCGCGAAGGCACGCTGCGCGCGAATCTTTTTTTCGGCAACAACGTCTCGTACACCAAAGAAGCGTCCGATCTTTTGAACGAGCGCGCCGATGAAGACACGATCCGCACCCTTTTCGGCAAGCAAGACCGCTCCGAGTTCGAAACCAATCTTGAAGCCGGCTACTGGGGCGAGACCTGGGGCGTTTCGGTGTCGCCGCTGCGTGTGAACTACGGGACCACCTTTCGCAACCCCTCGCTTCCCGAGATCTCGCTCTTCGCGAGCCAAGAAGAGTCCTTGCGCGGCCAGATCGGCACTTACCTCGGCAACGATCTCTTCATCGGTTTGCAACTGCGCGCCTTGCACCGCAAGTTCATTGCGAAGCAGTTTTTCTTGACTGACGCCTTGGCGAATGAAGGCACCGGCTTTTTTGAACCCGAGAACCAGAACGTCCTCTACGTCGAGCCGGGCCTTTTGTACGCCCCCGAGGACAGCGACTGGAATCCGAAAGCCTACATGAGCCTGATGAACGCTGGCATCGCCAGCCGCGCGAGCCCCGCGTTTCCGTCGCGCCCGCAGTTTCATCTCGGCACCTCGGTGGCCGCCGACATCGGTTTGGGCACGTGGGGCCTTGGCGTGGACGTCGCTTGGGACAATGGCATGGAAACGGATCTGGAGCCCGTCACGGTCGGCAGCTACTACGAGTTCGGCATTCTGCGCCTGCTCGCTCACGTCAACGAGCGCTCGAATGGCCTGGGCTTTCAAGTCTCGTCGGGATTTTTCAACTTGGGTCTGGCGAGCCAATCGACCACGTTCAACGACGGCTGGGGCGAGAAAGTCACCGACCGCCGTCTGTACCTCTTGCTGGGAGCCGAGATATGAAAACGATCTTCGTGATGATGCTCACGCTCTTGATGGGCGTGACGGCCTTGGGCAAGACCAAAAAAGAACTGCAAGCGACCGACTGGAATTCATTCGAGGCCGCCATGCAAGAGGCCGAGCGCGAAGACCGCAAGACCGGATGGAGTTACATCGCTTCGGGCGCCTTGGTCACGATCGGCGGATTGGTGGGAGCAAGCTCCAGCGCTGATTCGCAGAGCAAGCTGATCTACGGCCTGTCGCAGGGATTTGGGGTCGCGGCCATTGGCTACGGCACCGCCAAGCTCTCGTACGGCAACGAGTACAACTCGTTCTACGATTCGATCCAGGGCACCGAACTCAGCCTCGAACAAAAAAATTCGCTCGTGAGCCTGTACATGGAAAATGAACGCGCCAAGCGCGAGATGATCCGCAAAATCAATATCGCCACGCACGCCGCGATCGGGGTGCTCAATCTGTACTCGGCCTCACGCGAGCCCGACAAAGATGCCAAGACGGCCTTGCAGTTTTTGGCGGCGGTGAATTTTGCATTTGCTTTGAGTTACACGTTTTAAGGGAGAAGGGGTTTTCATGAAAACGATTTTATTTTTGGCCGCCGTCGCTTTTGCCGCCGCGGCCTTGCCATCTTCGGCGCCCGCGCAAACGAGCGAGCGCGATCTCAAATCGCAATTGGCGACGATGCTGCTCCTGCGCGACATGGGTCTGAATGAGCCCGCACGCGCCGTTCGCATCGAGACCGTGAGCCAAGATCTGCTCGAAGATTACGTCAGCGTCGAGCTCAAGCACGAACGCGCGGGCGACATCCGCTTGCTGATAAAAGGCCCCCGCGGCTTTTTAAGCAGCGGCGCCCGTTCGCTGCGCGCGATGCTGCTGGTTTCGGGCTTCTTCACGGGCCAAGAGAGCGTTCGCCTTTTGGGAGAGATTCCCGGCGCGGTGATCGTGGGCTTTCAGTACCCCTATGGCGCCGACGACTTTGGCCGCGACCCGAGTAAGATCGCGCAGTTCCTGCGCCAGAGCCCCGCGCAAATCGCGCTGGCTCTGCAATGGCTCGCATCTCAACCCTGGGCCGCGCCCAAAGGTTTGATCGCAACGGGCGTGAGCCTGGGTGGCCTCATTCTCCCCTCGGCCCTGCACCTGGCGCAGGAGATGGGCGTGAACGTTCCTCGCGGCGTGTTCGTCTGCACGGGCGCGCACCTCACCCCGATCATCGAGTCCAATCTCCGCCCTTACTTGGGTGAAGACAACGCGCGCACGGCCGCGCTGGGCCTCGCCAACTTGACGACCTTGCACGATCCCAAGATCCACCTTCCATATTTGAAAGGGTCGTTCTTGAGCCTGCGCACGGACAAAGACGAGGTGATTCCCGCAAGCTCCACGCTTTTGCTCGAAGAGCTTTTGCCGGTTGTCACGAGCGTCGTTCTCGAAGGCCCGCACATCAACCCCGATCAAACCCGCGTGATCGAACAAACACGCCGCACCATTTTGCGCTGGCTCAATCCCGCACTCTAATCCGAGTGCGGGTCCGCGCCCTCAACCGGTCTTGATCTTGCACGTCCCCCTTTCGAATCTATTTTCCAAATGAAAAGCGGGAAAAATGTCCGATTCAAAGCAAAAACTCACCCACAAGAAAGTGGCGATTCTCGCCACGAACGGCTTTGAGCAGTCCGAATTGTTCAAACCCAAAGAGGCCCTCGAAGACGCGGGCGCTGAAGTCACCATCGTGTCGCTGAAGTCCGGAAAGATCAAAGCGTGGAACAAAGACGACTGGGGAAAATCGATCGACGTGGACACCACCGTCGCCGACACCTCCGCGGCGGAGTTCGACGCCTTGATGCTCCCGGGCGGCGTGATGAATCCCGATGCGCTTCGCAATGATGAAAAGGCCGTCCAATTCGTGAAAGACTTCGCGGCCGATGGCAAACCCATCGCGGCGATCTGCCACGGACCGTGGACGCTCGTGGAGGCGGGACTTGTCGAAGGTAAGACTTTAACGTCTTATGCCTCCATCAAAACCGACATCATCAATGCCGGCGGCCAATGGGTCGACGAAGAGGTGCAGATTGACGGCAATCTGGTGACGAGCCGAAAACCCGACGATCTTCCCGCTTTCAATGAGGCCATGGTCAAAACTTTCGCGGCCGGACGTCAAGCACCGACGGCCTCGAAAAACGCCAAGACCACCGAACACCGCACGCTTCAATAGTGACGTGCTCCTGGACCCCAATTCTCCTCGGGACCTGCTGGACTTCGAGGCGAATTGGGCGTCCCGTCCAGTCTCATCTTCTTCCTATCAGGTTTGGGCTCCGGCCCCTTGAGGCTCCGCCTTTGCAATTCTAAGAAGTGAGAAGCAAGACGAATGGAGGTCCCCATGAGCGCCGTCACCAAAATCGCACGCTACGAACGCACCTCTTACATGCTCAATTCCCGAGACTCCTCTTCACGCCACATGCTCGACAAGTACGACACCGATCGCAAGACGTCGGAGCGCAAACGCGGCGAAACGAAACAAAACGGAAAATCTTTCGGCGAAATCTTAGCGCAGCTCTCAAAATCTTGACTTGAGGGCCGAGCTCGAGAACATTGCAAGCCACACATGAACAATCCGCACTTCGATGAGCAAATTCTCGCGCTCCTGCGCGAGACCCCCATGGCCAAGCGCCTGACACCCGTCTTACAAGGTCACTTGGTGCCGGATCTCGTGATCGAAGCGCTTCTGCAGGCCCCGTCGCGCGTTCCGCTTTACTGGCTGTCGCAAATTGCCGAAATTCTCGGGATCCAAGCCGAGGTGCAGGCCGCCCTCGCCCGCACCGAACCCCCGATCCAGACGCAAAAATCCGAAAAGCTGTCGGCGCGCTAGAAGCGGATCGATCAACCCCAGAGCGGAAAATAAAAAAGCAGATTGGTCGACGGTGCTTCGGGCACCGTCTTGGCTTCGCGGCGGGAGGGCCGCGTTTTAGAAACGGGTTTTGTTTTTTTCTTCGGCGTTTTTTTCATGTCATGCCCTCCGTGGCAGATCACTTCAATCTCACTCCCCATTCATCCCAGATGGAAAGATCGCTGTCTTGATAAAGTTTCTTATTGTGAACATAAAAGAGCGACGCCTCCAAAAACTCATCCGTCTGGTGCGCGACGTAAAGTCCCCGGTCTCGCAAAGGTTCTGGCAACTCGATCTTGTGTTTTCCGCGGCGGATTTCAATGGGTCTTTTTTTGGTCAAGACGTAGAAAGTCATGCGAACCTCCTTGGCGAATCGAAGGTCAACGCCATCGTGGCGAGACTTACATATAATTTACATATTCGCCTCGAGGAGACAACGCTTTTTTAGCGCCGGGCTTTGGGCCTCGAAAAATCTGGACGTGCCGCCAGTCCTTCGAGCACGAGCTGCGCGGTCGACAGGTTGGTGGCGAGGGGAACGTCGTGCACTTCGCACAAACGCAGGAGCATCGAAATGTCGGGATCGTGCGGGTGCATGCCGAGCGGGTCACGCAAGAAAATCACCGCCTGGCAGCGTCCCGTAGCCACCAGCGCGCCGATCTGCGCGTCGCCTCCCACGGGACCTGAGAGCATGCGTTTGACCTTCAGGCCGGCCTTGGCAATGTGCTGACCGGTGGTGCCGGTCGCGACCAAATGAAACGACGAAAAGAACGCGCGGTGATCCTTCACGAAGGCGATCAGATCCGCCTTCTTTCCATCGTGCGCGATCAGGGCGATCGTGTTGTGTTTTTTGGCCATGCCACCCCCTGCTTCCGATCTCAAAGCATTTGCCGTGAATTTGCAAAGTCCTTCTCCTGGAGAGTCCATGATGAACCCAAGAGTGTCCCAAATTCACCAGATTCGAACCGGCGCCTTTTTCGCGCTGATCTTGACCGTTTTCGTGGCCGTGGGCTGCGCGAAAAACGGCTTCGCCGAGAAATCTTTTCCTGAATCCGTGGCCTCTCCCCAAACTCAAGGGCCCGCACCGGTGTCGACGCCGACACCGGCGCCCGAAGATGACAACGAAGGCGAAGGCCGCGAGAACGGAAAACCCGAGGACGAGGCGCCCAACAAGCCCTTGCCTCCCCCGCCGCCGTTCCGCCCGCGCGAACCGGTTCCGAACGCGCCCTCGAATTACAAGCCGGTTCCGCTCTCGTGGGAATCGCCCAACAAACCCGAGCGCAAACTCTGGTCCGCTTTCGTGCTTCAGCAACTCGAGAAAAACTTTGAGGTTTTGGATCAAGCCGTTGATATCGAACGCTTTTGCCGCCGCTACGAGCGCCTCAGCAAACCGGAGCGCCTCAACGTTTGGGGGCTGCTCGTGGCGCAAATGTCCCTCCACGAAAGCAGCTGGAAACCCACCACGCGCATGCAAGAGACCACGATGGGAGTCGATAAGATCACCGGCGCGCGCGTCTTCAGCGAAGGTCTGTTGCAATTGTCTTATCAAGATATCAGTTGGATGAAGTCCTGCCGCTTCGATTGGAATCAAGACCGCTTTTTGGGCCCTCGCGACCCTAAAAAGACGATCCTGGATCCGTACCGAAATTTGGAGTGCGGCATCGACATTCTGGTCCGTCAAATCGCACGCTACAAACGCGTGGTCATGACGAACAACGTCTATTGGGCCATCCTGCGCGAGGGTGGCAAGTACAGCAAAATCGCCCCCATGTCGTTTTCGATCGGACTCGACATGAAGGCGTGCAATTAATCCTATTTTATTTTGAGTTGCAGCTGGCGCGCCTCTTCGAGGTGCGCGGTCACGGTCTGGCGCGTGCGCTCCAAGAAGGTGCGGAACTCCGGGTTCGACGCCTGCGGCAGCAGCTCTTTATTGATCAGCGCGAGCGTCTCTTGATGCGCCTTGATCTGCTCGGCGATATAAGCTTTATCAAAAGCCGTGCGCGACTTTGCTTCGAGTTCTTTCGCGCGGGCCACCATTCGCGCCTTGAGCGCTTCGCTGCGGTCGGTTTTCTGCGGGTCGATCCCGGTGAGCTGCGAAAGGCCCTCGATCGCGGTTGAATTGGTTTCGTGTCCGCTGATCATTTTGTCCGCATACGCTTTGACGTCTGAACTCTGTGCCCGGCGCGTCGCCACGCGGCCCGCTTCCATTTCACCCGAATTGACGGTCATCAAAAGATTGGCCAATTCGGAGTCGTTCATCTTCGCCGCCAACGCCGAGGCCGGCGCCAACGCCAAGAGCGCTCCAAAAATCCATCCCATCAAAGTTGCATTTGTTTTCATCGGTTCATCCTTTCGCTCAAGTTCTCAGCAATTCTATCCTTTCAATATTTGCAAATCGAGGTCCGCGCCCCCGCGCCCGGAAACCATGGCCGGGCGGCAGTCCTGCCCCCTTTTCTGAGTCCGCTCGGGGCATTGAACCCCAATAACAACGTGAGCGGATGGCATTTCGGTTGCACAAGTCACGGCGTATGAACAACACCATTGAAACCAGCAACAACACCAGCAACAAGCCGTCCACCAACCAACAACCTTTCAACATGATCAAAGGCGCCGAAATCTTGCGCGAACTTCAAGATCAAAAAAAGCACCAGGTGGAGCCCGAGCTTCAACCCTTCGAGCTCGAAATGCTGGCCGCGACCAACGACGGCTCCAGCTCGCGCCGCCAACACTAGCCTCCCTCTGAAATCACTCCCGTCGAGCGGGGGTCTCAAAGTGAGACTCCCTTGTGTTACTGGCAAGTCTTGTCGATACTAGAGGTATGCTGATATCGCTCCTGATGCTCGTCGTCCTGCAGGCCGCGCAGGCGAACAACAACCCATTCCTTGCGTGCAAGGAAGAGCACTACCATGGACTCATGGAGCGCTACCGCGAGTATTTCGCCAGCGATTCTCAGCTCGCCGCGAACATGCAGCAGCGAACGGCCTCGGTCACGGATCAGTTTCAACGGGACTTCGACCGCGCCGCCCAAGTCTGCGATCAAAGATTTCCCGACCGCAACCGCGCCTCTTTCGAAAATTGTCTGCGCACGCGAACCTTGCAGGCCTGCGACACGGCTTTTCCTCCACGCAATGCCGAAGGCCATGCCGCCTGCTACGAGGGCGCCATCAATTCGGGCGCGCAAAGATTCAATCAGAGCTTCGCGCAAACCGTCGGCGCGCAAACGCCTCAGGCTCAAGCCATGGTCCAAAGATTTCAAGACGACTATGCGCGCGAGCTGCAGAAGTGCGCCAATCTTCTCGAGAACTCGCCCGTGAACACGGCCCTGAATTCTTGCGAATCGGCCGGGACTCAAGCCACGCAGGCCTGCACCGTCAGCACGCCCACCGCGGCCGCCCCGGCGGCGGCGCCCACCGGAACAACTCCGGGGAGCAGCCAAGCCACGTCCGTGGCCTGCTCGCAAAGCGCCAACGATTCGGCGAACATCGCCTCGACACTGCAACAACAAAAAAGCAATTGCGCCTCGTCCATTTCAAGTTGCGAATCCTCCTGCTCCAGCGCCCAGTCGCAGCTGTCTTCGATTCCGCAGGATCAACGCGCGTCTTTCCAAAGCCGTGCGAGCACGGTGTCGTCTTCGTGCAATTCGGCGAAGTCCGGACTGAGCAACATCGAAGCGAGCCTGGCCCAGGCCCAAAACGTTCAGACACGGTCCAACTCCTGCCTGCGCGACACCAACGCGGGACAGGTCAGCGAAGCTTGCAAAGCGAACCCCCAAGCTCCGGGCTGCGGTGGGGCCGTTCAAGATTGCAACAACCCCACGTTCGCGTCGCAAAACCCCACGCAGTGCGCGCGGCCCGCGGCCACGGCCTTGAACCCGGGATCGCCCACGTCCTCCTCGGCCCCTGCCCCCACGACCTCCGCGGACTCGATGAGCTCGTTGTTCGGTTCGGGCCACGGGGGCAACGCGGGCACCGCCGCCGACGGCTCCTCGCTCACTGGCAGCGATGCCGGCAACTCCACCGGTCACGATGGCAGCCGCGCCGACAACACGTCAGGCTTACAAGGACAGACCGACGCGCAGATGTCATTGAAGGGGGGCGCGAACACGCCCGGTGTAAAGACCACCGGCCCCTCCGCGGACGCGCCCGCTCCCGCGCCGAGCGCCTTGATTGGAAGTGCTCCCGGCGCTTGGAACCAAGGACCGACGCCCACCGACCCGGCCTTGGCCGGAAGCTACAGCTCGTCAGGGTCTTGGATTCCGCCCAAGATGGACGATGGCGTGAACCCTGGAGACATGAACCGTTTTCGCCCGAATCTGGTTCCCGCCGTGCGCGGTCCCGCTTCGGAGGTGCTGCCAAGCGGAATCCTGGCTTCACACGTCAATATTTGGAAGCGGATGAACCAAACGTACTTCCGCCTGACGCCGTCGTTTTTAGCCTCACAGCCCTAAGATCACGCTTGACCCCCGAAGGCCCCCTATCGCAAGACAGTGAGCGTCCAGAAGGGGGAAGCGATGAAGTTTTTAATTGTCGTTGTTTTGATTTGCGCGCAGTCCGTGGTGTGGGCCGAAAACTCGTCGTGCACCGCCACCGTCCAATGTAAATTCGGATCGGCCAGCTGCTCGGCCAGCCCCCAAGCGGGAGCCGAGGTCTTTTGCGGCCAGCGCATTCCGGGAGACCGCTTTTTATCTTGCGGTCAGAGCATTGCCGGCGGCCTGGTCAAAATGAAAGCCGCCATTTGCTGCGACTCCATGGGAACGGCCTTGAGCGCGGTTGAGTCCAAAGACGGCGCGCTCAAAACCTCGTCGTGTGCGGGCCTCGGCGCTGATTAACAGCCCGACCCTTCCATGATGATCTGATGCATCTCACCGTTTTCGGTGTCGATGATGAAGAGCGAGGGGAAGGTCACGCCGCACTGAACGGCGCCGGTCGGCGCCACGCCGTACTTCACGGATTTGAGCGAGCGCAGGATCGTGAAGGCTTTGCTCGAGGCCATCATGCCATCGGCATACTTGATTTTGTCTTGATCGGTACCTTCGCCCTCTTCCAAACGCGTTTGCAAAGCGCCTTCGATGTACGACTGCGCGCCCGCGAGATTTTCGAGGCCCCAGTTCATCGTATCCGCGCCCCAAGCGTCGCCGCTGTCACCCACCCAGTTGGCTTCGAAATCGTCTTCGGTCTCGACGAGTTGTTCGCGCAAAGCGTACTCGAGCAACATCGCCTTGGGATCGGTGTTGGGTTTGACTTTGATCGTGTCGGAACCTTCCGAGATGCCGGCTAAGATTTTGGCCGCGCGGTTCACGCGCTCCTGAATGCTGGGGGCTTTGGCCGAAGCCGAGAGAGTGGCGAACAAGCAGAGAGTCATCACGATCGTTTTCATGGAATTTTCCTTTTCAAAAGTGGTTTCGAATCGAAAGGGGTTTAACCCCACACCGGCGTGAATTGGAAATTTCTATTTTTCTATTCATTATGCATTTTATGAATAATCTGGCTCACCAGTCGCCATCGAACGTAAATTCGATGCGAAAAGCTCCCGGATCGCCGCTCATCAGACGGTCGCGAGTCTCCTGGTACTTGCGGTTCTGCGGGTCTTGCGCCATCAACGAACCCAACAGATTTTCGGCCAGGGCGCGGTCGCCATTTTTGAGCGCGCGGGAGGCCTGGTAGTAACGGGCCGAGGGGTGCGCCGAGGCGCTTGCCACCGAATTGTAGTCAAAGCCCGCGTCATTCGCCCGCAGGTAAAAATAGGCATCTTGGAGCTGAGAATCGTTGGGATTTCGGCGCAGCCCTTCATCAACCCAAGCGCGCCCTTGCGCGAAATCGGCGCCCCCCTCCATCATCGAAAGTGACGAGAGCATCTTGTACGTCGACGGATTTTCGGGCTCCAGCCTTTGAATTTCGAGCGCCATTTTGCGCAGCTCGGCCGCGGCGGCTCCGCCCTGGCTCATTTGCCGTCCCAGAAATTTATTGATCAACACCGGCAGCGGAAGATTGGCATAGTTCGTTTCATTCCAACTCAGTTGATCGACCACGTAAGCACGGTAGAGACGCAAAAATCCTTGGCAAAGACCGTCGTTCGCGAACTGACCGGGCTCCACGAGTTTGCAGTTTTCGTAAACGCTGGCGGCGAAGGGAACCTGTGCATCGAAGCTGCCGCAATGGGGCGAAAGACCGACGAAACCCTCGCGCAGCTGCCGGGCGAAATCGTCAAAGCCCAACTTCGCGAGTTCAAAGCGTTGGCTCTCGCACTCCTCGCTCATCTGGTGATTCACGAACAGCGGCGCTTCGGACTCGGCGGGAACGGGCGCCACCGGCAGAGGCTCGGCCGCGACTTGCGAAAACTTCACGCGCGCCGGCCCCTGCGCCAAACGGGGCAGCAGACGGTCCGTCACGTAGTTTTTTACTTTCCCAAAAGTGACCCCGATCAGAGCCAAAATTAAGAGCACGGCAACGGCGATCAGAGAGCGGGCGCGAGGCAGTTTCATCCCTGATGTTGTCCTTGAGACACAAAGCAGAGTCAACGGGCCCGCAAGTGAACCGTAAATGAGAATCGATCTCGTTTTTATTGACCGTTTTTACAAGGGAATCTAAAAATGGCGGCGTGCGAAAACCTCTCTTCAAGACGCTCTACAAATGGCATGTCTACGCCGGCCTTTTCGTCGCCGTTCACTTCGCGATTTTCGCGGTTTCAGGCTTGGTTCTGTTGTTCAAGCACGAGATTCTCGGCGAGCCGCCCGCCGCCGAATTCACGGCGGTGCCCGAAGACATGGCCGCGCGCTACGCTCAAGCCTTGAACTCGCTCCAGCTTCGCTTCCCGAACGACCGCCCCTTGGCGCTTTATCCGGACGACAATTCCCCTTCAAGACTCACCGCCCGCTTCGGGATCGACGGCGCCACTCAGCTTCGCGGCGCTCGCAAACTGTCGTGGGATCTGGCAAACGGCGCCGAGATCACCGACACCGAAAAACCGGCCACCGGTTTTTTTGAGTGGGTGCTTCGGCTTCACCGCGAGCTTCTCTTGGGCTCGAATGGCAAGATCTATGTCGGCCTCATCGGCCTGGCCTACGTGTTCATGCTGCTCTCGGGTTTCGTGATCTACGGCAACTTCATGCGCAACCGCCCCTTCGGCGAACTCCGCAAAGCCCGCCTTCCGAAATTGATCGATCTGCACAAGTTTGTCGGCGTGGTGAGTTTTGGTTGGGGCCTGATCGTGGGCTTGAGCGGCGCGCTGCTGGCGTTCAACGGCGTGCTGATCAAACTTTTTCAATTTCAAAGTCTTCGTCATTTGGGCGAGCGCTACCGTGACTTCAGCGCCCAGGGCCGCTCGCTCGCGCCGATCGAAAACATCATGACGACCGCGCTGACGGCCAAAAAGGACTGGATCGTGACTTACGTTTCGTTTCCGGGCACCGAGTTCGGAATTCCGGGTCACTTTTTGGTGTTGATCAACGGCACCACGCCGCTCACGCAGCGCCTGAGCGAACTCTTGGTCATCAACGCCGAAACCGCGAAGCTCACCGAAATTCGCGAACTCCCGTTTTACCTGAAAGCGGCCCTGCTGTCCGAGCCCTTGCACTTCGGCGATTACGGCGGGATTTTCTTGAAAATTCTTTGGGCCGTGTTCACGCTTCTTTCTTTGGCCGTCGTTCTCTTTGGTGTGACCTCATACTTCATGAAGCGCCGAGCCCACCGCTCACCCGCCGTTGTCACCAGCACGCTCCCGCCCCGCCTTCACAAAATCACGACGCCGCTTGAACGTTACGCGGCGCCGGTTCTGCTCGCGATGATCAGCATGGTGGCCATGGTCTGCGCTCTTCTCTCAACAGGCCTCTGGGCAAAAATTTTCGCGGCCCTGCTCTTGATCCCGCTGGCGGTCTTGCTGATTCGTGGGAGGACCGAGTGATCTCGAGGGCCTCTCCCCGTTTTTTGCGAGCTCTCGCGTGCGCGTCCGCGTTCGCCTTCAGCGGCTCGCAGGCGCTGATGATCGCGCTTTATCCGCTGCTGGCCGAAACGTTGGGATTGCACCTCTCGACATTGATCGCCTCGTTCGGAATGGGTTCTTTTCTTTTTATCTTCGCGGGTCCCTATTGGGCCCGAAAGAGCGACCGTTTCGGCCGCGGGCGCATTCTCGCCGTTGGACTCTTGGGGCTGGCGGTGTCGCTCGCGCTGATCGCTGTGCCGACCTCGGCCCCGTTTTCATCGGGCCGAATCAACCTGGCTCTCTTGCTGATGAGCCGCGCGGTTTACGGATTGGTGGCGTCGAGCCTCTCGCCGGTGGCCCAGTCGCTCCAAGCCGATTTGGCCGGTGACGAGGGCGCGGCCAAAGGAATGATTCTGCATTCGATGAGCCTCAGTTTGGGCCGCGTCGTGGGACTTGCGCTGATCGTTGGTTTTCACTCGTCGTCCTCTTCACTTCTGTGGGCCGCCGCGGCGGTTGCGAGCGTCGTTCTGATCGCGGCGCTGATGAGCCCAACCCCCGAGCAGAGTCTGGCGGTCTCGACCGACATCCCCTCGTGGCGCCAGGGCCTTGTTTCGTCGCGCGGGATCTTGGCCCTCGCGTTTATTTTCACGACATTTGTGGAACTGCTCAACTCGTCCCTCGCCGGCAGCGTGAAGATGATTTTCGATCTGAGTTCGCTCTCCTCAGCAGGTCTCACCGCCCGGCTGCTGCTGATGGCAAGCCTGGGCATTTTTGCCGTGCAAGCTCTGGCCCGCGTTTTTGCCAAGGCCGAGTTCCGATGGGGCCTTCTCATCGGCGCGGGGAGTTTACTCGCCGGCGCCGTGGTGTTCGCGGCCGCCTCCACCCTCCCGCAGCTCTGGACCGCCATCGGCTTTTTTGTTGTCGGCATTGGACTCTTGCCACCGTTCTACCTCACCGCGCTCCGCGCGCAGGGCGAAAAAGACTCTTATGGCCAACGCGCCGGTCTTGCCGGTTCGGCACAAACCTTGGGTTTTGTGGCGGGCGCGATGGCGGCGGCCCTGCTCTTCCGATTTCCGGGTTTGCAAATTGGACCCGGCCTGATTTTCTTGAGCCTCGTGCTCGTGCTTTTGAGTTACCGCCAAACTTCAAGGACAATGTCTCCCGTGGAGGCCTCGTGAACGTCGCGCAACGGGCCACCCACCATGCCGCCACTTGTTTTTTAAACTCGCTTCTGCGCGAGTGGACCGAGCACCGCGCCTCGCCCTCCAAGATCGAGATTCCGATCGGTGGTGCGGGTCACATCGACATCCCGCTGCGGCATCACTCCGTCTTGGGACGGCACCGTTACGAAGGCCGCTTTTTCCTGGTGACGGCTGCGGCCCGTCAGGAGATCGACTTTCTCACGCTCGTGCACCATCTGACCGAGTTCTTGTCGAAGCGACTGGGCGCGGGCGCCGACCAGAAGCGGCTGTTTGAGGAGCGGGTGCGCTCGAGCCGCGACAATATCGAAGCGGCGCTTGCGGGACGCCAAACCTCGCTCGCGAAAAAAGCCGTGACGGACTTCGATTTCTTGAGCGCCGAGCAGGCCCTCTTGGTCGGCCACAACTTTCATCCCACTCCCAAGAGCCGCGACGAATTCGACGCCGCGGCCTTAGAGGCCTACGCGCCCGAATTCGCCGGCAGCTTCCGTCTGCAGTGGATGGCCGCCGACCCTTCGATCGTTTTTGAAAAACGCGCGGTCAGTTTTGCCGATCAAGATTGGACGGCTCAGCTTGCACTCCGCGATCTGCCCCCCGAAAGCGAAACTCAGGCCCGCACCCTTCTCGAAGCGGGATTCAGGCTGCTTCCGTTTCATCCCTGGCAGCTCGACGTGCTCCGAAAATCCGCCCCCGTTCGCGAGCATCTCGCCGAGGGACGGCTCAAACCACTGGGCGTTTCAAAATCGGACTGGGGAGCGACCTCCTCCCTGCGCTCGGTGTACCGCGAAGACGCTCCGTTCATGCTGAAGTTTTCGATGACGCTCAAACTCACCAACTCGATCCGGCATCTTCTCGCGCACGAGGTCGAGCGGGGTTTGCAACTTCAAGACGTCTTAAACACGGTCAAAGGGCGGGAGTTTCAAAAACGCCACCCGCAGTTTCATGTCGTGACCGAACCGGCCTTCTTCGCTCTCAAAGACGCCGAGGGCCGCCCGATCGACGCGAGCATCACGGTCTGCCGCGAAAATCCCTTTCGCCGCGGCCGCGAAAAAGGTCACGCCGTGCTCGCCACCCTCGCCCAAGACGCCCTCTACGGTGGCGAGAACTGGGCGGTGCAAGCCGCAAACGCCGCCTTCCCTCACGGCTCGCGGGCCGAAAATGGCCGGCGTTGGTTCCGTCGGTACCTCGAGGTCGCGGCCGCCCCTTTGATCGACGCGCAGGCCAACTACGGATTTTTACTCGGCGCCCATCAACAGAATCTCATCTTGGAGCTCGATGGCGGACTCCCCGTCGCCGCCTCCTTCCGTGACTGCCAAGGAACGGGCTACAGCGAATTGGGTTTCGCGAATTTCGCGGCCGATGTTCCGCTCATGACCCGTGAAAACGGCAATATTCTCGATGCCAATATGGGAAATGCTCTCTTCACGTACTATTTGATTTTGAACTCGACCTTCAACGTTATCACGGCGCTCGCCGCGGACCCCGAAGGCGCGGGCGAGACGGACTTGCTCACGGATCTTCGAGACTTTTTGCAGCAGCGCCTCGAGCTGGGAGTTCAAGACGCGTCGTTCTTGAGCGCTCTCTTAAACTCGCCGGTCCTTCGTCACAAAGGCAATTTCCTGTGCGCCCTGAAGAGCATCAACGAAAACACCACCACCGATCCGCTCTCGATCTACAATCTCGTTCCAAATCCCCTCGCCCACGCGAAAGGATCCACGAATGCTTAAGCCCCTAAGTCCCCTGACTTGCCGCCCGCCTCAAAACGACCGCGAATACACCGTGACGTTCGACGGCTTCACCTGCCGGGTCGAAGATGGTGGCCGTCCGGTGCTCATCGCGGGCGCCGAAGCCCACCAGGACACTTTGCGACTGCGCCTGGAGCCCCTCGAAACTCAAGACAAACCCGAGCTCGTGCTCGGATTGGCCTTGGATGTTTTGTTGGGCCACCACCCTGAAATCAAAAACGTGAAGGTTGTCGATCCTAGCGGCCATGACCTGTCGATCACGCGCGGCGAGTTTTACCAGAACCCCGCCGTGTGGCACCGCCAAGGCGGCTACGTTCAACGGCCCGAAGAGTGGACCACCACCCAAGGCCGCCGTCACCCGGTGCGCGAGACTCTGGTTCCTGGAACGTTTTACCGCCGTTACGTCGCCCAAATTCAGAAGACCCTTTCGCTTCGCACGATCGACGCCGAGGCGGACCTCGATCTTTTTCACGACTGGCACAACCAGCCGCGCGTTTACGATTTGTGGGAGCTGAACAAACCCAAGGACGAACTGCGCACCTATCTGCAAAAGGCCTTGGCGGATGCGCATTCGATCCCCATGATTCTGGAGGCCGATGGCAAGCCGGTCGGTTACTTTGAGTTCTACTGGGGTGCCGAAGACCGCTTGGCGCCGTACTACGAGTCCGAGCCCTACGACCGCGGTCTGCATCTGTTGATCGGCGAACCCAGCTTTTTGGGCGTCGAGAACACGAACGCCGCGCTCCGTTCGGTGACGCACTTTCTGTTTTTGGAAGACGCGCGCACGCAGCGCTTGGTGGCCGAGCCCCGCAGCGACAACCAGCGCATCTTGAAGTACGTGCAGATCGTTCCGGGATGGCGCTTCGTCAAAGAATTCGACTTCCCCCATAAGCGCGCGGCCCTTTTGATGGCCTCACGCGAACTCTTTTTTAACGGGGTCGTCCTGTGAGCCCGGGCGAGCTTTGGACACAGGTCAACCAAACCCTGATCGCCAAGTCGATCGGTGAACTTTGCTACGAGCAGATTCTGGAGCCCAACGCTTTGTCGAGCACGTCTCACGCGCAGACCTTCGAACTGACGCTCGCCTCCGGCGCTCAGTACCGCTTCGAAGCTTGGCGGACGCTCTGGGATCACCTGCGCGTCCGTCCCGCTTCGATCACGCGCACACCTGACACCGTCGAGCTTTCGGCGGCGCAGTTCTTCATCGACGCGCAAAAAGAGCTCGGGATGACCGATATCATCCTCGGTAACTTTCTTGATGAGATGCACTCGACGTTGTACGCCGACATGCACCTCGCCGAGAATCCCCCGACCGCGCGCGAGATGGCCGATTGGGACGGCCGTCGCGTGCAAGCCGCGCTCAATGGTCACCCCAAACTTCTCTTGAACAAGGGCCGCATGGGCTGGGGCAGCGGCGATCTTGAGCGCTACGCTCCCGAAAACGAGCCGCAGTTCAAGCTGGTCTGGCTGGCTTTGCACCGTGATCACGTGACCTCGGGCCTCGCCGAAAACGTGGGTTTTGACGATCTCGCCCTCACGGGACTTCAGCCTCAGGACCTGACGCGTTTTCGCGCTCACCTCACCGAGCGCGGCCTTGCGGCTCAAGACTATCTTTTTGCTCCGGCCCACCCGTGGCAATGGGACCGCATTCTCAAAATCCAATACGCCGGCGAAATCGCGATGAACCGCATCGTCGATCTTGGCACTGGCGGCGATTTGTACCAACCGCAAATCTCGCTGCGCACTCTCACCAATGTCAGCCGCGCCGGGCAGCTTGATCTCAAACTGCCGCTGACGGTTTTGAACACCTCCGCGGTTCGCGGCATTCCCGCGCGCTACATCCACCAAGCTCCGAGCGTGGCCGAGGCGGTGTCGCGCCTGTGCGAGAAAGACCCGGTTCTCAAAGGCGCCGGCACCACGGTCTTGAGCGAAAAAGGCGGCATCAGTTACCGGCATCCTCACTTTGCGCAAGTCACCGGCGCGCCTTACCGCTACCACGAAACGCTCGGCGCGATTTGGCGCGAAAGCGCCGAGAGCAAACTCGCGGCGGGCGAACAATCGGTCATGAGCGCCGCTCTCATGCATCAGGACCGCGAGGGCAGTAGCCTCATCGGCGCTTATATTCAAAAGTCGGGACTCAAAACTCAAGACTGGCTCACGCGCTATTTTGAAACCGTGGTCGTGCCGCTTTACCATCTGCAGTTGAAATACGGCTTGGGCCTCGTCGCGCACGGACAGAATGTCGTTCTGAAAATGAAGCACCACGCGCCGACGGGCGTGCTCCTCAAAGACTTTCAAGGCGATCTGCGCCTTTCGAGCGAAGCGCCCGCCACCAGCCTGCTCAACGATGCGATCAAAGGGCTCGACCGCTTGCCGCCCGAGTACCTGATCCACGACCTGCTGACCGGTCACTTGTTGACCGTCTTGCGGTTTGTTTCGGCGACGCTGCAGGAGAGCGAAGGTTTCGCCGAGAGCGACTTCTACCGCTTGCTGAGCGGCGTGATCGCGCGCTACCTGGACGCGCACGCCCCGGGTGGCGTGGATCCGCGCGTGAATCTTTTGAATGAAAAAATCCACCGCGTTCTCTTGAACAAAGTGCGTTTTAAAATCGGGTATGCCGACTCGGCCGAGCGGCCGCTCCCCCTCGTGGGACGCGATCTTCTCAATCCGCTCGCGAAGGGAGGGATTCATGGCACCGAAACCTTATGACCTGATCGGGATCGGCATCGGTCCCTTCAATTTAAGTTTGGCCGCTCTGCTCGAAAAAGCGCCCGAACTCACCTCGGTGTTTCTGGAGCGCAAACCCAGCTTTGACTGGCACCCCGAAGTCATGTTTGAGGACTCCTTGATGCAGACCAGCTACCTCAAAGACCTGGTCACGCCCGTCGATCCGACCAGTCCCTACTCTTTTCTCAACCACTTGGTGGACCGAAATCTTTTTTACCAGTTCTTAAACACCCAGCGCGGCACGATCGCCCGCCGGGAGTTTGAGCAGTACTGCGCCTGGGTCAGTCAGAAGTTGGCGCACAAACTTCAGTTCGAAACCGCCGTCAGCGCCGTGTCCTTCGATGGCGGGCTGTTTCAAGTTCAAACTGCTCGGGGCCTCTTGCAAAGCCGGAGCATTTGCATCGGGACGGGCCTCGTGCCGCGCATCCCGGAATGCGCCGAACCCCATCTCGGACCCAGGGTCTTTCACGCCAAGTCGCCTGAGCTGAAAAACGTCAATCTCGAGGGAAAATCCGTCGTGATCATCGGCGGCGGACAGACCGGCATCGAAGTGTTCCGCAACGCCCTTCTCGGCAAATGGGGTCATCCGGGTTCGCTTCGCTTGGTGACCCGCCGAAAATCCCTGGAGCCGCTCGACGAATCGCCCTTCACCAATGACTACTTCACCCCCGCTTACGTCGATGCGTTCTGGGGCCTGACCCTCGATAAAAAGGCTCAGATCGTGGCCTCGCAAAAACTGGCGAGCGATGGCAACACGCCCAATTACCTGCTGGATCTCTACAACGACCTGTACCGGCTCAAGCATGTCGAAGGCGACACGCGCGAGATCCGCATCCTGGCCTACCGCAAGCTCGTCGCCTTGAGCAAAACAGGGAGCGAGAATTACACGCTCAAACTCGAGAACGCTTTTTATGACCAGACCGAAGAGATGCGCGCCGACGTCGTCATCTTGAGCACCGGCTTTCAAAACGCGATCCCCTCGATTTTGGACCCGATCCGCGGCCGGATCGCTTTCGACCATGAGGGCCGTTTTCAGTTTAAGAAATGTTACGACATCCGTTGGGACGGACCTCCGGAGAATAAAATCTACGCGCTCAACTTCAGCCGTCACAATCACGGCATCATCGACCCGCAGACCAGCCTGATGGCTTGGCGCTCGGCCGTCGTGATCAACGATCTCGCCCAGCGGCCTCTTTACAAAACCGAATCCTCCCCCGCCAACTTCGTCGACTACGGCACCAAGGAGACCCGCTCATGATCCGCCACCTCTGCGTTTGGACTCTTGTTTTGACCTCCGCCTCTTCGTTCGCGCAGACCGACGCCACGACGCTTGAGACGGTCACCATTCGGGGCGCTAAAGACGGCACGAACTACGCGGAAACTCCTTCAAGCGTGGTGATCCTTCAAGAGAATGAGCTGCCCGCGAACGGGCGCCAAAACAGTCTCGAAGTCATCAACGCGGTCCCCAATGTCACCGTCAACAAAAGCACCGACTCCTTCAGTATTCGCGGCATTAACAACACGGGCGTGACCGGTTTTCAAAAAGACAACTTGGCGAGCATCGTGATCGACGATGTCTTTCAGACCGATTTGGCCGTGCAGTCGTCGAGCTTCGACTTGTGGGACATGGAGCGCATCGAAATCCTGCGTGGGGCACAGTCCACCAATCAAGGCGTGAATTCTCTTGCAGGCAGCATCTTGCTCGACCGCCGCCGTCCCGGCTTTAGCCGTGAGGGCGCGGCCAAGTTGGGGATCTCCAATTTCGGCGGCCGCGAAACCGGCCTCCTCGCAGGCGGAGCGGTCACGGACGCGCTCGCCGCGCGGATCGCGGTCGATCAAGACGTGAGCGACGGCTCGATCACCAACGTCACCACCCACAACGACAAGTGGGGCCGATGGGATCGCAGCCGCGCCAATGCGGGCTTTTTGTACCAACTGTCCGAGACCAGCCGTTTGAATCTGAATTTGAAGTACCATCACACTGATCAGGGCGGCACCTACACGCAAGGCAGCGACGCTTTTAGGCGCGAAGTGACCGAGGACGTCGACTTCAAAACCAAGACGACCAACGGACAGTTCAGCCTCAAGCACGAGACGCAGCTTTCAGGATCTCTCACCAACACGCTCATTTTCGCCTTCTCGTCCAGCAAGCAGGATCAAACTTCCGATGGCGATGGCGGCCCGGTGCCCCAGGCCGGCACTCGGTACGAAGACCATGCTGATCATTATGTCAGCCTGGAAAACCGACTCCTCTTCAAAGGCGAGCGTTGGCAGAATCTCGTGGGCGTGCACGCCCACGATTTTAAGCTGACAGATGACTACGATTTCAACTTGCTCTATCCGCTCAATGCCGGCGGCACGCTCTCGACGCCGATTCAAATCAAGCAGGGAGTCGACCGCAAGCGCCGGGCCTTGGCCGTTTTTGATTCGGCCACCTTCCGTGTCGACGAGAATCAAAACATCCTCCTCGGCCTGCGGGCCGAGTCCATCGACTCGAGCTACGGCACCTCGGTCTGGGGCCAGCGCCTGCAAACCACGGGGAATGCCGGCGTCGACAGCGCCATCGACAACTACGTGAGCGGCGTGACCGGCACCTATGACGGGAGCAAATCAGGGCTCGTGGGCCTGCCAAAATTTGGTTACACCTATCGAGACGGGGCGCATGTCACCGGAGTCACTTACACGCGTGGCTACCGCACCTCGGGCGTGAGTATCAACCGCAGCCGCGCCCGCGCGGTCGAGTATGACCCCGAGTACACGAACAATTTTGAGGTCGCGTACAAATACACCGGCGGCGCTTTTGAATTGGCGTCGAACGCGTTTTACATCGATTGGATGGATCAACAGGTCCAAGTGCAACTCTCGAACGATTTTTTTGACACCCAAGTGCAAAACGCCGCCAAGGCCGAAGTCGCCGGGGCCGAAGTTGAAGGCAAGTACAAAGTCAGCGAATTTCAGCGCTGGGGCTTAGGGGTCGGCTACACCGATACCAAGTTCAAAGAGTTCAACACCAACAGGCGCGAGTACAAGGACAAGAAGTTTCCGTTCGCCTCGCCCTGGACGGCGCGATTGTCGCTGGAGCTGAGCCCTTGGGAAAATTGGAATTTCTTAACCGTGGCCCGGTTTGTCGACACCGCGTGGGCCAATGCCGAGAACACGCGCCGTGCCGATGCGCAAAGCTACGTCGATTGGACGGCGAAGTACTCTTGGCAGGCGGCATGGATGTTTGAAGCGTACGTGAACAACCTCTTCGATGGGCAGTTCCGCACGTTTGACGGAACGCCCACCAGCACGACCTCGCCTTACAAAGGGAGCTACCATCAGGTCAGCGCCCCTCGCGAAACCGGCGTTCGCGTGACGTACTTTTGGTAATTAATGGCAAGGAACGATCTCTCGTTCCGAAAAACGCGAAAACTCAACATCGGTGCCCATGTCGATTTTCGCCACGATCTGCCCCTTCGAATTCAGAATGCTGAGTTTCTGATCCGTGTAGGTGGTCTTATTGTCGTCCGAAACCTCGAGCGTGCGAATTCCCTGACGTTCGATGGTTCCTTCTTGGCATTTGCCGTCGGAGCCACAAAGACGGGTTTTTTCGGTCAAAGTGCAAGACACCGAGCGCGTCTCTTTCGTCGGCGTTCCGCCCGTGGTCGACTCTTCAAAATCGTTGCTTAAAACAAGGCCTGATCCGATCGGAGTTCTCCCGTACCCGAGAAAGCTGCCGGCAACGAGAGCGCCCGGAAGATCCAAGATTCGCTGACCATTGGCAACGAGGGACGCATTGTCACCACCACCTTTGACGATGCGAATTTCGCCCGAGATGGACTGACCCGCTTGGTAGCTAACGGTTTGCCCGCCGACTTGAGCAGAAAAATTCCTCAAGACTTTGAGACTGCCCTGGCCCTTGTGAACGGAGCTCCCGGGAAGCTTGCCGCTCATGGCGAAGGTGCTCGTGGAAAAAAGAATGAGACCGATAGTGATGGTTGTTTTCATGTGCCTCCTTATGGCAACGACGCGCTTGAGCAATCGCCGGGCCACTCGCCAGAAGGACACATTGTCACCAGGATGATTTTTTCAAAGACCGTGGTTTATTTTTTGGATCCCGAAAAGTTCACGAAGGCGCCGTCGGTCCAGATGCGGAATCGATCGCCGTTCGAATTCAAGAACGACACGTCGAAGCCTTCGGCTCTGGCAGTGTCAAAGCCGAAGCCTTGCAAATCAGTATAAGCGATTTTTGAATCCACGCCGCGCGCACCAAAACGGTTGGTCTCGGTCCCGGGCAAGAAGCGGAAGGTGCAGCCCGAACCTTCGTTCACGTTCGCGCAGCTGATTTTCACGTCGCCCGCGTTGGACAAGAACTCAAGACAGCCGGCCTCGCCGAAAAGCGCGAGCCAGTTTTGCAAACGCAGGTTCGTCGTGCCGCGCTCATTGATCAGCACGATATTTTTCTCGGGCCGGTGAAACACAGCGACCGAATCCCAAGCGGCAAACGCCTGCGCACCAACGAGAACCAAAGCGGACAACAACATAGAACCTCCTTAAGATCTGCTTGAGAGGGGTAGTCAGCCACCCGGAATTTGGCAAGACTCCCCGACCAATGCTGCGCCGCCCTTGCCTTCTGAATCGAACCTTTCTTAAGATCGGGTATGACAAACGCACTGTTGATCTGTGGCTTGCTGTTGACCTCCCTGACGACCACCGCCTTCGCGGCCGATGAATTCCTCTGGAAGGATGCGAGCGGCAAGCCCGTCGCGCTTTCGCCCTCGAGAAAAAGCATCGACGGTTTCGGTGGCATGCTCTTGGTTACGGGCGATTCGGATTGGAAAGAAAAGTGGATGAAGCCGTCCTCGACGCCCCCGCGCATCGGCGAGATCGATTCGATCAAGCGTGGGCAGTCTTTGAACGTGCTGATTTTTTTCTCAAACCCGATGGTCGATAAGAAAACGCTGAAGGCCGACATCCGTTGCAACCTGCAAGTCCTCCGCCCTGACGGCAAAGTCGATATCAACCAAGAAAATCAAAATTGCTTTTTGGGAGATCCCGGCCCCAATCTCAATCACGTCTTTCTCGCCAACCAGGCCATCGGTTTCGTGGCAGAACCCAAAGATCCCAAAGGTACATGGAAGGTCCGGGTCGCGCTCGAAGACAAGACCCGCAAGGTCCGCCTTGATCTCGAAACCGAATTCGAATTGAAATGACGCCTACTCCAAAAGGCTTTTGAGCTTTTCAAGATCTTTGCGCACCAAGCCCGCGTCACGTTCGAACTCCTCCGAAGTCACGCCCGTGCGCTGAAAGAGGGTGAAGACCACTTCACTCCCCTCGCCATTCGGAAGCACGCGCAGTGGGTTGTGCACCAAGGCGCCATCCGGGAGTTCAACGTCGTGGTCAACCACGCCAAATTCATTCTTCGGGGCGAATCGAACTTTCACGGCGCCCATCGGCGAATCGGCCAGCCAAACGTCTCCGGATTTGCGGATCGAGGAACTTAATCCCCCCGCCCATTTGGGCAGGTTCTCGGGATCTGCGACAAAATCATAAACGCGCGACGGCGGCTGTTTGATGTCAATGCTCAAGTGACGAACGGGCCATTGCAGATGTGAACCGGTCACGGAATCCTCCTTCGCTGGAGCTGACCGCAGCCAGCCGTAGACATCACCGCCAAGTTTGAGAGAGAGCCCGAGAAGAATCAACCCCGAAACCAGCGCCACCATTCTCATCGCCCGCGGACTGCGCAGAAACGCGCTGAGGGCGGCCGAAAAGGTGGCCAAACCAAAGAACCAAATCACCGAAAAGGTCGCGGCCCCCGCGCCAAACTGCGCGCGCGTGGCGAGCTCCGGAAAGCGGGCCGCATAGCCGCCAATCAAGATCACGGTATCGAGGTAGACGTGCGGGTTCAAAAGACTGAAGCCGAGCGTGAGCAGGATCACGCGCTTGACACTCCACGCTTCGGGCGCCGCCGCCTCGACGGTCGGAACGGAAGGTGTCAGACCCTCTTTGATTTTTTTGAATCCGTAAAAGACCAAGAAGGCGACGCCCACGGCTCCAAATCCGATCTTGAGCGCGGGAACGCGGACAAAAATCGTCGCGGCGCCAAGAACGCCGACCGCGATCAAAAGGGCGTCGCAGATCGAACAGACAGTGGCCACCAAGAGGTGCCGGCGCCGGTGCAAACCCGATTCAAGAACAAAAATATTTTGCGCGCCCAAGGCCAAGATCAAACTGGCCGAGAGCAAAAATCCTTCAAAGAACGAACCCATTCCCTAAGGTTACGCGGCCTCGTGCAAAGAGTCCACCTCGTCGCTTTGCGACGCTGGCCGAGAAACCTTCTGAGGCTCGTTCGCGCTTCCGACCAAGGCGTCGAGCGCGTGCATCAACTCTTGCAGGCTGTCGAAACTGCGCTTCAGGTTTTCGGCCACGTCCGATGTGCTCTGGGCCGTGGCCGAATTCATTTGGGCGGATTCGTTAAACAGATTGATCGCCTTGCCAATTTCGTCAAGGCCCGTGCGCTGTTCTCGGATCGCCGTCGAAATGTCGTCGGTTAACTGCGAGACCTGAGCCACTTGCTCAACGATGCGAGAGAACACCTCGCCGCACCGGCCAGCCGCGTTTTTTCCCGGTTCAATTTTTTGCGTGCTCTGTTGCATGAGCTGCGACAGTTTGCTTCGATTGGTCTCGATAATCGAAGTGACGCTGCGGGTGCCTTGCTCCAACATGTCGGTGATTTCGCGGGCCGCGCTGCCGCTCATCTGCGCCAAATTGCCCACCTCTTCGGCCACCACGGCGAACCCTTTGCCGTTTTCTCCGGCCCGGGCAGCCTCCACCGACGCATTGAAAGACAAAAGTTTGGTTTGAAAGACGATGTCATTGATCACTTTGGTCTTTTCTGAAATCTCCCCGATCACGCGCACGATGCTCTGAATCTGCTGATTGCTGTCCTCGATTTGACTCATCATCTGCTCGTTACCGGCGTTGATCGTGTCCATTTCGGTGAGCATCTGATCGACGGCCGTACGTCCTTGATCGACGACGGAACGACTGACCTCCACGCTCTGACTCATGCGGCTCGAGTTGTCGGCGGTCTTGGCCACCATGGCGCTGATCTGTTCCATGGCCGAGGCGGTTTCTTGAACCGCGGCCGATTGCTCGGTGCTGGCGCTTGAAAGACTTTCGGAGGAGGCACGCACGGATTCGGTGTGCACCTGCAGCGCGCTCCCCTGCTCGTTCAATTGGCCCGCCATCTTTCTGAGCGTGCGGACCAAGTCCCGGTTGACCCAGATCGAAATCACCAAATTGAGCAGAGCACCGATCCCTGCCACCAGAAGACCCCAAAGCTTCGCGACTTCTTCACTCGCGTCCACCCGGGCCATCGCGCGCGATTCGACCAGCTCTCCCAATTTCTCGAGCTTCACTTCCAGCCCTTTGAAGGCCACCTGATAATCGGGAAGCTTTTTGATCGCCTCTTCGGCGGATCCTTTTTGGGTCAAGGCAATCACCTCGGCCCCGGCCGCCACGTAAGCCTCCACGGCCGGCAAAGCTTCAGCCACCAGTACCTTGACGTCATCCCCGACGTCCACGCGATTCAACGACTCGAGGTGCTCGCGAATTTCTTTTGAGAACTCCGCGTATTCTTTTTGCGTCTCGAGAAACTCGTCTTGATTCTTGGTTTGCACGGCAATGAGAGCGCGGTACACCACCGCGCGCAGACCGTCATGCATCATATCCGCCAGGGTGACCGCCCGAACGGCCGGAAGCTGAGTGCGTCCGATGTTGTGCAGCTCCGCCGAAAGGTCATGGATGGTTCGATTGTTCAGAAAGACGATCGCGACCAAAACGCCGAGGCTCAGGCTCGCGAGCAACCAAAGCTTCTTCCCCACCGTCCATCTTTTCTCACTCATCTCTCGTCCTCCAAAATTAAGTCGGGAGCTTTATCGGATCTAAACAAATTAAAATGAAGTGATCCGGCTCAAAATTTCATTGGTCCAGCCGGCGACTCTTTGATAACCTCGTTCTAAACCAACCGACTGAGAGGACCTCTTGATTCAGCTTCGACAAACATCCAGGATTTTGCTTCTTGCCAGTTTCTTAACGTCCGCCCACGCCTGGGGCCAAACTGACAAATCGAATTTTACTCTTTTCAACCCGACTCCCCGCGCGCAAATGCGCGAGATGAGCACCGACCGCCCCGACAAAACCGAAAGCCCGTAAACGGTTGATGCGGGTCACTTCCAGGTCGAGGCCGATCTGGTCAATTACACTCAGGACAAGACCGACGATGCGGGCGTCGAGACCAAGTCCAAGTCCTTTGGAGTTTTGGTGACCAACTTGAAGGCCGGCTTGACCAACTCGATGGATTTTCAAGTGGTCATCACTCCCTACGCGAGCGAAGAAACCCAAGTCACCGGCGCGGACGCCGACAAGAAAAGTGGTTTCGGCGATACCACCCTTCGCCTGAAATACAACCTTTTCGGAAACGACGGCGGCGATATCGCCATGGCCCTGATGCCCTTTCTCAAGGCGCCGACCCACAGCCACCGCGACATGGGCAACGATCAGGTCGAAGGCGGACTGATCCTTCCGATCGCGCTCAACTTGCCGCGCGACTGGAAGCTCGGACTGATGTCCCAGATCAATGCCATGAAGAATGCCGCCGACAACAAATACCACACCGAGTTCGTGTCCTCGTTCTCGTTCAGTCATGATCTCGGCGGCGAATGGGGCGGCTACGTGGAGTTCTACAGCCAGTCGAGCAACGAAGCCGGCGCCGAATGGATCGGCACCGCGGATGCGGGCCTCACTTACGGGATGACCCCGGATTTACAGTGGGATGTGGGCGTGAATCTCGCCGCAACGACGGCGGCGGACGACTACAATCCATTCGTGGGAATTTCCGCGCGCTTCTAGGACTGGGGCTTTTTCCCCGGTCCTGGGGGAGAATTTGTCTGTGAGCCCTCTGAGAGCTGCCGAGAACGGTCCTCCTTTGGACCTCGTCTTGCAATCGTCTCGAGCACTTGAGAGGAGTTCTTATGAAAATGCTTTTAGTTGCTTTCAGCCTAACGGCCGCAGCCACCGCAATGGCACAAACCGGCGGAACCATGTCGGGCGCCGGCACGGGCACCAACAGTGCGAGCGGTGCTGGTCAGCCCATGACGCAGCCGCAGGTCAACCAACCGGCGCAGCAGCCCACTGGACAACCGGGCGCGATACAAAGACCGGGAACGATGCAAAACAATCAACCGGGCATCGGAATGCCGAGCAACCGTCAACAGCAGTACCCGGGACCGGCCGCGACGCCGACAACGTCGCCCACGCCGACCCCGATGCGACGATAATCCGAGTTAGTGCCGGGGGCAGCGACCCTGGTCCTGGCACTTCATCAACTGACCGCGCAGGTCCATGAGTTCGTTCAAAGAGTTTTCGAGCTCCAGATCAAAACCGGCCGCGCGGCCGCCTTTTTGTGAAATCGCCACGAATTTTTGAACGTTGCGGAACTGACGCGAGTTGTACTGTTTGTGATCGCCATCCACCATCTCGATGCGTTTGTTGATGTGCGACTGAAAACGACGGCGCTGATCCATCGCCTTGCTACGTCCGCCCGAGAAGCTCTTCCAACATTTCACTTCACCAACCAAGACCGCGTCGTTGCTGCGGCGATCGAAGATGACGACATCCAGTTCACCAATGGTGCGTTGGCCATCGCCGTAAGAAATGCCGTTCACGATTTCGAAATCTTTCGCGGGATACACCTTCGCGAGCTCAATGATCGCGACTTTCTCGCAGACCATGCCGATCACTTCGTAGTGCGCGCCCGACTCTTTGAGTTCTTCGTAAAGCACATTAACGGGAATCGCGGAGGCGACGGCGGAAAAAGAAAACAAGGCCAGGAAAAGGGAAATGCCCTTCATTGAACGTCCTTTGGTAGTCACCCGTTTACGGTGGGTGGTAGAAACGCCGGGCCATATCCCCAGCTTATACTTAGAAACCTTTTACTTTTGCCTGTGGGAGTAGACGAAAAATGAACGCGAATCCAGCGCCAAAAACGCGGGACGCGTCAAGGTCAGCCTTCGACCTGATTTTTGTCCAAAACCTCACGGTAGTGACGTTCGCGCTCGAGCTTGTGAGTTTGGGTCTCAACACGTTTCTCCCAACCCTTGGCCATGTCTCGAAGTTTCTCATGCTCAAGAGGCCCCGTGTATCGATTCTCGATGACATAGCGAAAACGGTCCTCGGGACTCATCTCCTCCAAATAACCGGCAGCTGCCTCGTTCTTTAAAAGCACGATCAAGCGAAAATGATAACGCAGCATCTGTTCGGTCGCGGTGTGCGTGAGAATGGAGTAGGCCGAAAACGCGGGCCCCTTTGGCGTGAAGGGTTTCATGGCGATCCCGGCAGCGACAAAGGCCTCTTGTTTCGGTACCCGAAAGGCCTGCGCGGTGCCGATCTCGGGCCCCCAATAAGCAAACTCGGTAAAGCTGGACATGGGCACCAGCACGGGATGGTTTGCGAAGCCGTCTTTCCAGTATTTTGTCTCGTAAATGCGACGGACTTGAGCATGCTCGAGATCACTCTCCAGGTCGCTCGAGTCGGTCTGCGAACCCAGACCTGAAAGACGCGCGTTCGGCATGGGGCTTTGGGGAAAGCTTTTGATCACCATCTCGATTTCGCCCTGGGGACTTTTCTGCAAGACGGGTCCGTTTTTATAAAAATGAATTTTGGAACCCCAGTCAAAGCCCCCGGTCTTGTCCAAAAAAGGAACCCCGAGAATCTTCTCCAAAGCTTTTGGGTTTTGCGGTGTGTGGTACTCGGAACACATCCGAGCCGCCCTAAAAAAGAGAGCCCACGCTCGAGATCACAAACAAAGCCGCCAGGCAAAACGCCGAAACGACGAAGCGCAAAGAGATTTGTTGTGCGAGATAAAGCGGCATAGGCCCCCCTTCCAGAATTAAGCTACGAAGAACATTTGCAAAGCCGGGACCGCGATTTCTGATTTCTTTTGGGGCAGAAAATCTCGTGGGAGCCTTTTCTGACCCGAGGCCTTGTCCTGGAATAGGCCTTGCACAAAGGACCCTCCAGAGGTGTGAACGGTTCACGCTCAACGAAAGGATTCCGTCATGGAAATCTCCGCTCCCAACAACAAAAAAATCACGGGCAAGGATCAGGCCCCTCTTCACGTCAAAGACCTCGGAAAAGGATCACCCGTGATCTTGATTCACGGCTGGCCGCTGAATGGTGACATGTGGGAATATCAAATCAACGCGCTTCTCGAAGCCGGTCATCGCGTGATCGCCTACGACCGCCGTGGCTTCGGGCAGTCTTGCCACTCTTCGGTCAACTTCAACTACGACGTTTTCGCCGATGATTTGAACGAAGTGATCGAACAAAAGAATCTGACCGGGGTGGCGCTCGTGGGCTTCTCGATGGGCGGCGGCGAAATTGCCCGCTACCTCTCCAAGTACGGGTCCGCGAAAGTCTCGAAAACGGTTTTGATCGGATCGATTCTTCCCTACTTGCTGAAGACTGACGACAACCCCGAAGGCGTTCCCGAGAAGACCTTCAAAGACATGATTCAAGGACTCAAAGAAGACCGTCCCAAATTTTTAGCGGGGTTCACGAAAGACTTTTTCGGCGTTGACCTCGCGCACGCGCTCAACCCTCCGGTCTCCAGCGAGATGATGCAATGGTCGCAGTTCATGGCCTTCCAGGCCTCGGCGAAAGCCACCATTGACTGCGTCACCGCCTTTGGAAAAACCGATTTCCGCAAAGACATGGCCGCCTTCAAGGTGCCCACCCTCATTATCCACGGAACGAAAGACAAAGTCGTCCCGGCCGAAGTCAGCGGTGACAGAGCGGCGAAGATGATTCCGAATGCCATGTACCGCCGCTATGACGGCGCGCCGCATGGGCTTTTTATCACCCACAAGAATCAGCTCACCGAAGATTTAATTTCATTTCTCGGGAAAAACTGACACGGGGGCAAGAACGGATTGCAGTCCGCGGTGGTTCGGGGCGAAAGCGACTCGAACCACCGCGTTTTGCTTGATTTCGAAGGGCATTGGGCTTGCAGAACCGCAGAGCAAAACGAATGAACGCATCTTTTGATGATGCATCACAGGAGAATCCAAACATGAAAACAGTCGTCTTTTACTTTATCGCCGTGACCTTGGCTTTGACCGCACGCGCCTATGCCGCTCCCGCCGCCAATCTGACGGATGCCGAAATCGCGAAAGCGATGGTCACCATCAACGAAGGCGAAATTGACGCCGCCAAAATCGCCAAAGATAAAACCAAAAATAAGGAGATCGAGTCGTTCGCCAAAATGATGATCGACGATCACAAGAACAACGAAAAAGAAACCAAAGCCATCGCCAAAAATCACAAACTCGAGATGAAAGACACCGATTTCAGCCGTGGTTTGAAAAACGAAGCGAAAACTTCGAACAAAGACCTCAAGAAAACCGAGAAAACCAGTTTCGATTCGGCGTACGTCGCCCAGCAAATCAAAATGCATGAGACGGCGCTCAGCACGATCGACAACACCTTTCTCCCTCAGGCCAAAAACGGCGACCTCAAAAACCATCTGCAGAAAACACGCGAAGCCGTGGCTTCGCACCTCGAGCACGCAAAGCGCCTGCAGAGCAGCCTGCAGTAAGCCTTCTGAAGACCTTTTGAATTGTGGAAACCGGCGCCCGAAAGGGGCCGGTTTTTCTTTTTCCGCTCGCGAAAGGTCCAGCACACGCATGTCTTCCGGCAAAAATGCGTGAATTCGAGACGAAACTGGCCGCCGCGCCTCAAGCCCCTCGCGGCTTTCTCCCGAAGAGAAAGCCAAACGAGGTGCGACGATGGCAAAACTTCTCTGGCTCTCGATGTTCTCTTTGGCCGTGGCCTTTTCTCAAGCCGGCTGTGGACAAAACTTCGAAACTCCGACCGACCGTGCAAGCGACGTGAACAACGGCGAAAGCACCGACGGCCTCACCGACTACTCCAACCCCGTGTTGGATCCGCAGTTTAGCAAGCTCCCCGACGGCCGCGATCTCTCGAGCCTCTCGGTGAGCGGAACCAAGTTGAGTCTGACGCGCGGAACAGGAACCGCGTTCACCAGCTCGGTGCGCGCCGATTACGAGGCCCTCAAAAGGGCGACACAAACCGATCCCAATCACAAGGTTCAGTGGACCCTGATGGATCTCAGCTCGCACCGCGTGCTGGACCGCAGCCTCTCCGCCCATAAGAAGCTCTTCGGCGCTTCGAGTTCAAAGATCTACGTGGGGGCGGCGCTGCTCGACAAGCAAAAGGGCACGCTCTCCGCCTCGCAGCTTCAGCTCATGGCCAATATGCTGGTCGTTTCGTCCAACGAAGCCTGGACCGAATTGCAGTCGCAAATTGGTGGGGGCGACTCGAACGAAGGCCGCGAATACATCCATCAATTCACCCAGCGCATGGGTTACAAAAACACCCGCGGTTTTCAGGGCTACTGGGGCAGCATTCATGGCAATGAGCTGATTCCCGATGAATCCGTCGAAATGCTCTACGATCTCTACCGCGGCGCTTTCGCCGGGGCCGAGATCGAATGGAAGCTCATGCACACGTGCCGCACCGGTGCTTCGCGCGGCTTGAAGTACATCCCCTCGAATGTCTATGTCGGCGGCAAAACCGGCACTTATGATGGCTCGACCGAAAATCCCGAAACTGGAGCCTCCTACAACGTCGCGGTTCGCAATCACCTGCTCGTGTTTTACGTGGGTGGACGGCAGTACGGCCTAGCGATCCTGGCGAACACCGGCACCGACCAATCGGCGGCCCTCATGGCGGGCGGTCTGATTCGTGAGTACGGCGGCCTTCAATAAAAGCCCGGCCTCGCCGAAGGCGGGGCCAAATTCCCATCTCGCTGAGGAAGAACTCCTCATTTCTCCTCCGAAACCACGCCCAGACCCCTCTGAACAGCGGCGCTGCATTTGCTTTGACTCTTGTTTGAGAAACAAACCCCTTCGCAGGGAAAGGATCAAACATGAGAACCGAGACTATCTATGAATCCACTGGATCAACTGTCCCCACAGGCTCCGCTCACCGCCACTTGGTATGCTGGCGCTCCGCATTTGCGGGCCTCGCCATCGCGCTGGTGACCTTTATCGGAGCGCTGGCCTTGGCTATCGCTTTTGGCGGCATCGGCCTTTCTGATGGCTCGACACTCAAGAATGCGGGCATCTTCGCCGGTGTCTCGGTGGCGGTTGCGACCGTCATCGCTGCCTTTGCCGGATCCTACTTCTCGGTTCGCGTGGCCAGCATCCGCGTTGACGTTTTGGGCAGTATGCAAGGCCTCTTGGTCGGCGGCGTGTTCATGATCTTTGTCGTTTTCCAAGTGTTCTCCATGGTCGGCACTCTCGGCCAAGCGGCGTCGCAAACTCTGGGCGCCACCGCTAGCATGCTCGGAACGGGCGCGGCGGCGGCGATGCAAAATCCCGTGGCGCAAGAATTTGTAGAAGACAGCCTTGTTGTAGAAGACAGCCTTGGTGGACTGAATCTGAAATCGGACGCGTCGGTCGTGGCCACCGGAACGGCTTCGCGCCTGCTCCGTGGCGACACGGAAGCGGCCAAACTCTACTTGGCAAATCAAGCCGGTTTGACGCCCGAACAGGCGGATCAGCGCATCGCCACCCTCAACGCCCGTATTGACGAGGCGAAACTCGAGGCGCGTGATGCGGCCGCAACCACACTGAAAACAACCGGCTGGGGACTCTTCTTGGTGGTCGCTTTGGGGATGATCGCCTCGAGCTTGGGCGGACTCCTGGCGTCGGTTCTGAATGTGCGCGCCGCCGTAGACGCTCAAGTCCCGGCCGAACGCCGCCGCACACTGGTCGAAGCCCGCGTTTAAGACCAAAAACAAGTCTTGAAAGAGAATTTCAAAAGAACGAACGAAAGGATTTCAGATGAAAAACATGATTGCGAAAATTTCGGATAAAATGAAAATGCCCCAAACTTTGAACAACGAACGAGGCGCCATCGGCTGGATTTTGCTCTGGGCGATCGGGATTCCCGTGCCTCTGTTGGTCATGCTCTTCATCCTTCGCGGTGGAACGTAAGGTCCCCGCCAAGAATCAAGAGTTCAAAAAACCCGCCCCTCACGGCGGGTTTTTTATTTTTTATAGCGCAGATGAACGTGGCGCACGATCGTCTCGACCAAAAGATCCCGATTGATGGGTTTTGTGAGATAGTCGGAGAAGCCGTGCTCGAGTGAACGTTCGCGCTCTTCGGCCATGGCATGAGCCGTGAGCGCGATCACCGGGACGGTGTATCTCGCCATGCGCAGCTTTTGCATCGCCGCATTCCCATCGAGATTGGGCATCTGAATATCCATCAAAACGACATCGAACCCTTGGTTCAACGCGAGGTCGACGCCTTCGACCCCATCGGCCGCGCTTTCGACAGTCGCACCCGCTTTGTTGAGATACAACTTGATCAGATGCCGGTTGTCCGGCGAGTCGTCCACGAGCAAAATGCGCAGGCCAAAGAGATCCTTGTCTTCCACGCGGGTCTGCTTGGGAGCCATGGGCTTTTTCGTGAGTTTTTGGAAGGTGGGCTGTCCCTCAACCGGTCCCGGATCAATCGAGGTCAGGAAGGTGCTTCCTTTTCCCCGAGACGAAGACTCAATGATCAAGTCCCCTCGGAGCGACTTGGCCAAACGCTGAGAGACAAAAAGTCCAAGTCCGGTGCCGCCGTATTTACGAGTCGTCGAGGCGTCGGCTTGCACGAAGGGCTTGAAGAGACGGGACATCTCGTCCTCGGTCATTCCCCGGCCGGTGTCGGTCACCCGAAAAAACAGACGGTCGGGGCGATCGGGCGAGCCCATCGAAGCGATGAGCCGCACTTCGCCGCCGCGCTCGGTGAACTTGATTGCGTTGCTGATTTTATTGACCAAGATTTGACGAAGTCGAGTGGGATCCGTCGTGATTTTGACCGGCAGCGCCCCCTCCACTTGAACCTCAAAGCTCACGCTTTTTTCCGAAGCCTTAATGCCCAGAGAGTTCTGAATATCGAGCAAGAAGCCCGGCAGGTCGACCTCGAGAAGCTCGACCTCGATCTTCCCCGCTTCCACTTTGGCGAGATCTAAAAGATCGTTGATCAGAATCGTGAGTTGCTCGCCATTTTTTTTCACCCGGGCGTAGAGACTGTGACGCTCTTCCGACGTCTGCGAATCCAAATCCATCAGCTCGGCAAACCCCAGAATCGCCCCTAGTGGCGTGCGGATCTCGTGGCTGATATTGGCCAAGAACGCGGTCTTTGCTTGATTTGCCGCCTCGGCCGCGAACTTCGTGGCCTTCAGCTCCTCTTCGGCCGCTTTCTCTTTGGTGATGTCTTGAAGAACGATCGAGTATCCGATCGGCTCGTTGCGATCGTTGCGAACTTGGGACACCATGATTTTGCCCCAGAAACTCGAACCGTCCGCTCGGTAAAGCCACATCTCCTCTTCGCAGCGCCCGTGCAAGCGCACGTGCGAAAGGACACGCTGATGCTTTTCGCGTTGAATCTCTTCGTCGGCGAAGAACAAATCAAGCCCTCGTCCCATGGCATCGGCCTGATTGAATCCGGTCAAACGGGCCGCGCCGGCGCTCCAGCTTTGAATTCGTCCGTCAAGTCCCACCAGAAGAACGGCGAACTCCGCAAAACCTTCGAGAAGAAACTTGCTGTTGCGCGCGGCCTGTTCCGTGGTGGACGGCCGTTCGACTTGGTCTTTCGGGATTTCGCGCGACTCTTTGCTGGCCGCGCTCGCCGCCATGGACTGAGCGAGCGAGTGTCTAAAGTCGTGTGCTTCGTCCTGACGAACAGGTCCAGCCTTCTCGCGAAGGGCCATCCCGATGATCGCTGCTCGAAACTCACCGACAACGGTAATTTCAGCCTCTTTCCAACGACAGGACCGGCCTTCAACGCTCTCCAACCAGGAGGCGAACGAACGGCGCGGGTGCAAAACACCATCAGCGTCTTGGTATTTGGACTCATTCGGGTTTCCGGCCCAGGCAATTGATTCTCGCTGTTGCGGGCGGAACCACAAGATGGCTGAGTTGTTCGGGCCCGGGATCGTGATCGCGAGCAGACCCGAGGCCTTGTCGGAGAACTCTTTCGCCTGCGGCATCAAAGTCCCGAGCGAATCGGTCGCCATAATTTCTTCGTTGCGGGCGTGCACCCACGCCCGAATTCGGTTGCACTGCTCTTCCGAAGGCGTTTCTCCGATCAGGGTGCAGCCACGCCCCAAGCAAATCGCCGCGCCGCTGGCGTCAGCCAAGGCCAAGAGATTCCCCGAATTGGCGCGCAGAGTGGCGGCAAGATCCCCGAAAGATCCGCCCTTACGCAAAAGATCATCGTAGATGATCTTGAGTTGCAGGCGGTGGTCCGTGTTCATCGCGTCTTCGCGCGCCACAATCTGGGCTGAGACCATCTGTCCGATGAACTCGGAGGCGACCCGCTTTTCATAATTGAGAAACAAAGGTTCCCGGTGGTGGCAGGAGATGAGACCCCAGAGCTTACGGCCCTTTAAAAGGGAGATGCTCATCGAAGCGCCCTGCCCCAGGTTTTTCATGTACTCGACGTGAACCGGCGACACGCTTCGCAAAACCGAGTTGCTCAGGTCAATCGGTTTGTCGGTCAACGGGTTGTTGGGCGGAACGATCGGCGCCGGTTTGTAATGCACATCCGGGATCAGCCGCAGCCAGTTCGTTGAATAGAGTTCGCGGGCCTGTTTCGGGATGTCGCTAGCCGGAAACCGGTGGTGCATCAAAGAATCAAACTGGCCATCATTGGCTTCGGCCAAAACATTCCCATTCCATTCGTCATCAAATTTGTAGATCAGGATACGAGAAAAACCCGTAAACCGCTGCAACTCTTCGCAGGTCGAATCAAAAACGTCCTGTAGCGACTCGGTCGCCATGATCTTACTGATGACCTCTCGAATCGCCTCATAGAAGCCACCGAATCCGGTCACGCGCTGGCCGTGAGCCACGTGCTTCTCAAGTTCCAGGATGAGGGTGCGGCCGCTTCGATGTAAGATGCCGTCAAAATGGTGCGATTGTCCGTTAGCTTTGATCTCAATGGGAATCGGATTTAAAAGCCGAGGTGAACGCTCGCCCAGGCGTTTTGCTGCTCGGTCGACAATCTCGGTATCTAGCAGCTTACCAAGGGGCTGCAGCAAAAGCTCCTCGGGACGAACGCCCACCAGATCAAAAACCGAAGCGCTCACCTGCAAAATCGTCATGTCGGGATAACGCAGAGCCAAGAGAATCCCGTGTGACTGAATGGAACCCGGGATGTGAATTGGTTCGCGGTCGCAATCTGTAATGTCGACGCCGCGATGCCGGATCTCGGTCATCTGCTCTCCGTTCTCTGCGTAAAACGAAAATGATTTTTCTCTAAGGCAATGTCACGTTAATTAGACGGAATCTGTGAGAAGTCTTGATGCGTTCGTTAGTATAGTGGCGGCAACGTCACTATACAGACGTGCTCAGATGGGCGCCGAAAAGTTCAAAAGTTTTCTGAGCACTCGTCACGCAAGCAACAGAGAAACTCTCGGGCTGATCGTTGAAGCGATCAAGATGGTGTTTGAATTCTTGCCAGTACTTTCCGGTCTCGGGGCCGTAGCCACGATAGAAATTCAGCGCCGAATCTGGAAGCTGAAGAGACTCACGCAAATGCCGGCAGATGACTTGCCCGCCGAGGGTTGAGCCTTCCATCACGTACATCACACCCAACACCTCGGCTTCTGACCGCGGCACAGGGAAGGAGGCCATCGTCAACGGAAGTGCGAGGCCAAGATGCTCAAGATCGTGCTTGAGGAGCTCTGAACGGCGCATGCGTTCGGCGAAATGCGGAATTTTAAGGTGCGCCCAATCCTTGAGTGCAAGTTCGTAAGCACGAAAAAATTCATAGCTGCGAAACAAAAGGCTTTTGTAATGCGAGAGCGAAAACTCGGGGCTCATCACGGACACGCCGGCTTCGACGTGGCGGTGCTGCTCGGCCGTTCCATTTCGAAGTCGTAGGCTGAGAGGTTCACGCGGAGGGCTCATGAAGTTTTTTTTACGATGGCATGAAAGCCCGAGCAAGCCTTCTCCCTGGGAGACGTGCTTAAAAGCACGTCTTTTAAAAAGAACCGGACTTTGCTGCTTCTTAAGTCGGCACCCTCTTATTAAATCGAGTCGCCCTTAACACCAGGAGGCCTCTTGGTGGCGATGACCAACGAAAGGCGGTTTTTCCTTCTTATTGGTTAAGTTTTCGCTAAGAAAGCCGATCTTTATAACACTGTAGTAATGTAAATTCAACTTATATAGTTTATTTACCGGGGGTTTCTAGGAATGAAAAACTTTAGCTTCAAGGCCAAGCTTCTGGCCCTTTGCGCTCTCTCCGCTAGCATTACGCTGACGGTTGCAGCCATCTCGTACAAAGGTCTGCATGACGTTGAGGCGTCCTACGATCAAGTGGCCGACGTGGCCATGCCCAATCTCAACGCTCTCAATGACATGTATCTCGCGTTTCGCGAAGTCCGTATCAATCTGAGAACGTTGGGCCTGCCCGAACTGAGCAAAGACGAAGCCCACATTTACATCGAAAACGTCAAAGCCGAGATTGCCCGCTACGAAAGTCTTGATGCCGCTTACGATGCTGTCCCCTCACCCGAGGGCGAAAAACCTTATCATGACAAAGTCAATGAGGCCTGGGCCGCCTTCAAAGTGGTTGGGGGCCGTGCGCTGGCAGCTTATGCCGCCAATACATCCGCCAGCCACGCCGAACTCGCCAAAATCTTTTTGCACGACTGCCCCGTGGCGGCGGCCGATTTCAAAAAAGCGATGGACGGCCTCAAGGCCTTTCACATCGAGAAGGCCAAGATCTACACCGCCGATGCCCGCAGCGAAGGGACGCACACCAATCAAATGGTTCTGCTGGTGTCCGTTTTGGGTCTCATTGTTGGGGTGAGCGTTGGCCTGGTCTTCGCCAATAAGATGACGACCTCGATCTTAGGCATTGCACGCGCATTAGAGGCCAGTGCCGAAGATGTGTCTTCGGCCTCCACCCACATCGCTCAAGCCTCCTCAAGTCTCTCCGAGGCCGCCACCGAGCAAGCCTCATCACTCCAGCAGACCACGGCCTCTCTTGAAGAAATCACGGCCATGATCGGCAAAGCCAGCGAGGGCGCCGAAGCGGCCGCAACCAGCTCGGCGGGCTCGCACGAAAAGGCCCAGCAGGGCCAGGAGGCCGTGCAAAATATGATGGTCTCGATGGATGACATCAGCCAGAGCAATGCCGCGATTCTGCGTCAAGTGAACGAATCCAACGCGCAGATGCGCGAAGTGGTCCAAGTGATTCAAGACATCGGGGCGCGCACCAAGGTGATCAATGAGATCGTGTTCCAAACGAAGATTCTGTCTTTCAATGCCTCGGTCGAAGCGGCCCGCGCGGGCGATCAAGGCAAGGGCTTTGCGGTCGTGGCCGAAGAAGTTGGCAATCTGGCCCAAATGAGCGGCAACGCGGCCCGCGAGATCACCGACATGCTGGCGGCGAGCATTCAAAAAGTGGAAGTCCTCGTCGCCAACTCACAGCGCCAAGTTGAATCTTTGATTCAAGAAGGAAAAACCAAGGTCGATGCGGGGGTTCAAATCGCTCAGCAATGCGCCGAGGTTTTGAACGAGATCGTCTCGAATGCGTCGCAGGTGTCGAGCCTGTCGCAAGAGATCTCACAGGCCAGCCGTGAGCAAACTCAAGGCGTCGGCGAAATCAACAAGGCCATGTCGCAGCTCGACGCCGTGACTCAGCAAAACGCCTCGGCGAGCGAACAAGCGGCCAACACCGCGGGAGAACTCTCGGAGCAGGCGAAGTCGCTCAAAATGTCGGTTGAACAGCTGATGAATGCCATCCAAGGAGGGCATGCGCCGGCCTCTTCGCCCATGCCCGTGCCGCTCCCCGTTTCGCGTTCCCTGCGCGGCGAAGAGCGCGGTCAACAATGGGCCGCTTAATTTTTTAAGCTTGCCGCTCCAGGCCGACGAGGCGCAAACCTCGTTTGGCCTCGAGAGTGTGCGTGATTTCAAAACCCAGAGACTCGAACAAGCGCACCGCCGGATCATTGGCCTCGCTCATATAAACGCGGAGCCGAGAGCCGGCGACCTCTTTGAGAACCGCCTTCACGAGGCTTTTGCCAACTCCTTGGCGTGACCTTTCTGGATCCACAAAGAGTTTCGAGATCAAGTAAGAGCCGCATTTCTCCTCGAGAAAAAGGGCGCCGGTTACCATCCCCCGGTCTTCATCAATAAAGATCGCATCACGAGTGCGTTGCAGGTCTTTAAGTGTTTCCTTGAGTGATGAGCGCGACTCTTCACGCGCGGCCGCCCTTTGAATTTCGAGAATTCTCTCGAGCGTCGGAATGTCCTTGTGCTTAAGCTGACGCACCATACGACTAGCTTCCCGTGAATCCCGAGCGGTTGCAAACAACTCTCACCGTGTTAACCTGTTCGCATGAAGACACTTCTTTTCGCCGCCCTCCTCTTGATGGTCTCGCCAGGATTTTCGGCTCCCCCAACCGCGCCAAAAAAAGTGGCGCTCTCTTTCGACGACTGTCCCCGCCGAACCGGTACGCTGATGAACGGGATGGAGCGCGCGCGCAAACTGACCAAGGCTCTCAAAGACGCCAAGACCGGTCCCGTCGTCTTTTTCTGCAATTCTCCGTCGCGCCAGCCCGATGGACTCGAGCGGCTCAAACTTTTTTCGGCGGAGGGTCACCTCATCGCCAACCACACGGCCACGCACCCCGATCTTTATAAGACCTCCGTCGCGGATTTCACCCGGGAGATCGAAACGGCGCACGACGAACTCAAAGATCTGCCTGGATTTCGCAAGTGGTTCCGGTTTCCTTATTTGCATGAAGGAAAAACTCCGGAGGCCGTCAATGGAGTGCGCGACCTACAGCCAAATTCTTCTGGATGAGTCCGAGTTTTTCGACGAGATGTCGGTCAAAGCGTTGGGACGTTCCGTGAAGCACGTTATTCTTTTGCACGAGACGGACCTGAACGCTCTCTGCCTTGGCGAACTCGTCAAGACCCTGCGCGCTCATCGGTGGGAGATCATCTCGCCCGACGAAGCCTACAAAGACCCGATCGCGTCTCAAGAACCCAAGGCTGAGACCAAACTCAATCAAGGACGCGTCTTCGCCTTGGCACAAGAAAGCGGCTACAAAGGCCGTTTGTATTCAAAATGGAATGAGCTCGAGAGCATGACGGCGGAGATGGACCGCCAAGGGGTTTGGACCAAGTAGTTAATCTTGAGGCAAAACGAGGACGTGATCCTTATTCATGGCTTCGCCGCCCTCAGAACCGTCGGCTCCCAGCGACCGCAACTGGGGCGTCCCCTCAATCAAATGGTACACGATGGGACGCTCCCACTCGTCGAGAAGATCCGCCTCTTGGAGATAAGGGCCCTTCCATCCTGAACATCCCGGATTTTGAATCAAAGGAGCAAGGCCCTGGGATTCCGACGGAAAACTTCCGCAATCGGAGCGGTAGATCAGCAAGGCACGGCTGACGCCGTGAAGCGCCAGCTCGGTCGCCGCCTGCACCTGACCGGGCGTCTCGCGAAAGAACGCGCCGAAAATAAAAACCAGAACGACGGCCGCGCACACACCGAGTCCGATGAGAGCATTGACCAGAGAGGGTTGGCGGTGATTTTTTTTCATGGCCCCGCCTTTAAAAATGCTGCCCGTTTTCATAGTAGGCATTTCGTTTGAGTTCATGAAAGACGACCACGATGTCCTCCGCTTGAGTCAAGGCACGAATCTTCTCGGTCAAAAGCTCGGCCGCTTGATTTTGAACATCTTGTGCACGGGCGAACCACAAAACTTCAACAAAAGGAGCGGCCGTGGCGAGCTGTCCCTGGCGGAAGTGGGTCGTCGCGATCAACTCAACCGTGAAATGATCTTCGGGCGATTGGACCAAACGGGCCAGCTCCGGAACCGCCGTTTGACTTAAGTTTTGCGCTTGTTCGTGAGTCATCGATCGAAGGCGGATGTGCGGCATGAAGCTCCTTAAAAAAGTCTGAGTCGACGGCGTCGAGCGCCTTCCCAACATAGCACACAAGTTTTTTTTGAGGCAATAGGCCTCAGACCGATGGGGTAAATTGAATCAGGAGCTGTCGATCGCGGGCCGTTTCTAAAGAAATCTCGAAGGCCTCGTCGCAATGGCCTGCCGTTTAGCACAGCTCGTTCGATTTTTTCTTCTGGCACCGTGCTTGCTCCCTCCGCCTCCAAGAGGAGTTCGCATGACACAACCAAGCACTCAAGAGCAGACGGGCCAACCGAAAACAGAGGCCGGCCTCAAATCTCAAAAAGCGGTTCGGCCGCAACCCACAAACTTCGACAAAGAGCCGAGCAAAATCGCGGCGACCGTCGGCGTTCCGCGCGAGGCCGCTTACCTCTTTTTTCGGGATCTCGAAAATTTGCCCTCTTTCATGAAAGATCTCAAGTCGATCGAAGTGATCTCAGAGACTCGGTCGCGATGGACGGTCGAGATCAAAGGGATTTCGGCCACGTGGGAGGCCGAAATCACTCAAGACATTCCCGGCGAAATGATCGCCTGGGAGAGCGTTGAGGGCTCCGAAATTCAAACTCAAGGCGCGATTTGGTTTCGCACGGCCCCTGAAAATCTCGGCACCATTCTCAATCTCGAGCTTGAGTACAAAGTTCCCGGCGGCAAGCTCACCGAACTTGTCACGGCCCTTTCGGGCGAAAGCCCCGCCGCTCTGGCCTTCACCAACTTGCGACGCCTGAAATGTCTTCTCGAAACCGGCGAAATCGCCACCATCGAAGGCCAGCCCAGCGGACGCGACCAAGACGCCACCCTCATCGAGAAACACTAGGAGTTCATATGAAAGCACTCACCTGGGAAGGTAAGCAAAAAATCGGACTGACCAATGTTCGAGATCCCCGCATTCTGAGCGGCGGCGATGTGATCGTCAAAGTCACGACGTCGGCCATTTGCGGCTCGGACCTTCATCTTTACGACGGCTACATCCCGACGATGAAAAAAGGAGATATCCTTGGGCACGAAACGATGGGCGAGGTCGTCGAGGCCGGCCCCATGGTCAAAAAACTGAAGGTCGGCGACAAAATCGTGATTCCCTTCGACATCGGTTGCGGCAAATGCCACCACTGCAAAGAAGAGGAGTATGCGGCCTGCGACAACTCCAATCCCAACGCCCTCATTCCCGACAAGCTTTACGGCTCTGCCGGAGCGGCGGCCTTTGGCTACTCGCACATGATGGGCGGTTACGCCGGTGGACAAGCTGAATACATCCGCGTTCCATTTGCCGATACCAACTCCCTCGTCATCCCGGCAGGCGTCGAAGACGACAAGGTTCTTTTTCTCAGCGATATTTTTCCAACCGGCTATATGGCGGCCGAGAATGCGAACATCAAACGTGGCGACACGGTCGCTGTTTGGGGCGCGGGTCCCGTGGGCCAAATGTGTATCCGCAGCGCCTTTTTATTGGGAGCCGAACGCGTGATCGCCATCGATCACTATGATGGCCGGCTGCGCATGGCGCAAGAAGGCGGAGCGGAAGTGATCAACTATGAAGACGTCGGCAGCTACGTGGGTCTTGTCGACGAGCTCAAGGCGATGACCGGCGGACGAGGCCCCGATGCCTGCATCGATGCCGTGGGACTCGAGTCGCACGGTCAGTCCGTCACGGCGGGCATCGACCGAGCCAAGGCGGCCGTCGGGCTTGTGACCGACCGGGTGGAAGCTTTACGCATGGCCATTATGGCCTGCAAAAAAGGAGGAACGGTTTCGATGCCGGGCGTTTACGGGGGAGTTGCGGATCAGTTTCCCATCGGCGTCGCCTTCGGCAAAGGCTTGACGTTCAAAATGGGTCAAACCCACACCCAGCGCTACATGAAGCCTCTGCTTGATTTGATTCTGGCCGATAAAATCGACCCGTCCTTCGTGATCACGCACCGGGTTTCGATCGACCAAGGGCCCGAGGCTTACAAACGCTTCAGCGACGACAAGGATGAAGTGATCAAAGTCGTTCTGAAAATGCACTGATCAAATGTACTGGTCAAATGCCCTGACAAAACCGAGGACACCATGAAGAAAAAAACGACAACCACCAAAGACACTCAATCCCTCTCGGCCCATCAACCGGCCTCAAAAATGAAAAACGACCGTGCTCTCGAAGGAGATGTGATCCAGTTGATTTTAAGAGATCATCAGCCTCTTAAAAAACTGATTCAAACTCTCAAAAAGAGCGAGATCGAACGCGCCGAAAATGAACCGACCTTTGAGGAGTTCGCGGGACTTCTCATCATCCACGCCAAGGCCGAAGAAAAAAGTCTTTACGTCGAGATGAAGGGCACGCCTGGACTCCGCCTTGAGGGATTCGAAGGCGACACCGAGCACGCGATCGCCGAGCAGTTGGTGCAGGAGATTAACGCCACGCCTGACGATCACGAATGGAGCGCCAAAGTGAAAGTTTTGGCCGAATCGGTTGAACATCATATCAACGAAGAAGAGGAGCACATGCTCGCCAAAGTGGCCGAAACTTTAGAAAGTTCGGCCCGGCAAAAAATCGGCGATCTCTACACGGAGATCAAGGGCGAACTCGAAAGCGTTCACCGCCCGCTCCCCTTACGGTCGCGAAAAATCATTGAAAACCGTCTGAACTGACGGTTTCTACTGCTCACTGAAGAAGGGTTCGTCGCCGGTCACGCGCTGGCAGCGGTTGCGAACGCAGGCGTTGTTGTACGAATCACAGCAAGGCACCGAGCCGTTGCAGCTGCCGCCGGGGTTGACGCAGTTCAAGACCTCGCCATCGGGAAGCTGCCAGGGCAGCGCCCACTCTTGCGATGACGAGTCCTGCGCCGAATCAAAGGCGTCGGTTTGAGCCCAAGTTAGAGCGGAAAAAGCTAGAACCGAAACAAACAAAAAGAATCGCGCCATTGTCACCTCGCTGGCCTCACCATACGACATTTTCAACCGGCGAAAAAGAGGGGTTTTCTTCATAAAGACCTCTTAAAATCGCGACAATCCATGGGCGTCGGGGTTACGCTCTTCGCATGACAAAGGTTCCGTCTTTTGAGACCGCGAGGCTCTTGCTCAAACCGGTCACTCTTGGAGACCTCCCGGGCTATCAAAAATATTTTGTCGACTACGAGGTGATCCGCCATCTTTCTGACGCGGTCCCTTGGCCCTATCCCGACGACGGCGTTCGCTTTTTTTTGGAGAATGTGATCCTTCCCGTTCAGGGCAAAGACCGTTGGGTCTGGGGAATTTTCATGAAAACCAATCCCGACGAACTGATCGGCTGCGTGGATCTCTGGCGCGAAGGCCGGCCCGAGAACCGAGGTTTTTGGCTGGGTCGCCCCTTCTGGGGCCAGGGACTCATCACTGAGGCCGTCGAGCCCACGATCGACTATGCGTTCTCGCATCTTGGATTTGAAAAGCTGATTTTCTCCAACGCTCTCGGCAACACGCGCTCACGCCGCGTGAAAGAGAAGACCGGCGCGCGCTTGATCGGAACCCGCCCCGCCAAGTTCGTCGACCCCGGCTTAAGCGAAGCTGAGACCTGGGAACTCCAAAAAGAAGATTGGGACCGTTTGAAGGCGGATCAAAATAAAAACTTCAAGCCACCGCGCTAATCACGCGAGTCGCCGCGCAAAGCGCGCATCGGAAGATTTTCCGATTTCACACGACCGCCGTCGAAAACCAACCGCCAAATGCGATCGTAAACGCCTTTGGGCCATTGATTCGGGAGGCGGCGCGCGCCCAACTCCTGAGCAATCTCGGGAATCTCGTCCTTTCCCCACACGACGAGAACGATTTTCCCATCGTAAGCGGGAGATTCCAGAAGATGCTCCGCGAGCGCCCAGCCTTCATTGACTTCGTACTGTTGACTCACGCGCAGGTTCAGCGATTGCGCCAAGGGACGTGCGGTCTCAATCGAGCGGACCGAGCCGTCTTCGTCATGGGGCGTTTGCGCGAAGATTTTCTCGGGAACTTTGAAACGCCGGTTGCCTGGACCCAAAACACGAACCAGCTCTTGGGCGCGTCGGTAGCCCTTGTCGGACAAGGTCGTTTCGTCGGGATCCTCGGGTTTTTCGGCGTGCCGGATGATGAGAACTTGCGCGGGCCGCGCGAGCGAGACCGAGGGCCGCGCCGTCAACCACGTTAAAACCGCGAAACTGCAAAATAAAAGTGCTCTCATCATCCCCCCACTCATCGAATAGGCACGTTGGGCCCACGAATCAAGTTAAGTTCAGATGGGGACGTGTCGGGATTCTGTCAAGACTTCGTCTACTGCGTATTGGTGCGGATCCAAGACACCACCTGCGAGGGAATCGCCGAGTAGCTCAGAGCATCGCCGCCCTGGCAGCCCGATGACAAACTGTGAACGCCGATTTGCTGCGTGGTCGATCCGTCGATAAAAACCGGGCCGCCCGAATCTCCAGGGCAGGTGGCCTGCGACGAAACGGGAACCATGTACAAACCGCGATCACCGAAGAACTCGGGCATTCCTTTGGCTTGCGCGTGCATCGCTCCAGTTCTCAGAACGCCCGCACCGCTTCCTTGAGCGTTGTAACCAAATCCGGCCACCGTCACGCGGAACCAACCCGAAGAGCCTCCAGGGTCGACAACCGTCACTGGACGCACCGTCGTTCCCATCTTCGTCGCCAAGTTGATCAACGCAAAATCGAAGCGCGTTTTCGCGCCGCTGGCGTCGGATGTGATTTTGTAATTGGGGTGAACCACCAAACGCGCAGCCCGCTGAGAGAACCAAGAGCCGTTGGGCCCGCGAACCTGGACCTCCACGCCCGAAGGCACGCGCCCCTTGAGACAGTGCGCGGCCGTGAGGATGGTGCGTGAGGAGATGAACGAACCCGAGCACGAAGAGCCGCCCATGCGAAGCCGCGCGACCGATTGGTTTAAAGGACTCGAAGTCCCGACCGTGCTTCCATTCTGGACCAAAGAGTCGACTTGAGCGTAAACGGGGGCAAGGAAGGCAAATAAAGACGCAACAGAAACGACCAGACGTTTCATGGGTTCCACCTTTCGAGAGTGTTTGAACCCAGTCTAAATGCGCCGCACACCAAAGCGGAGTTCCCCAGAGTCGGGCTCGACGATCCCTAGACAAAAGAAGCCGACCCAATGTCGGGCTGAAAAACATATTGTTTCAGTTTGTCTTACCAGATCTCGAAATGCAGACTTGAATGGTGCATATGACTGACGGTAAACGCCTGGACGCGCTTGCAGGACTTCTGCTTTTTGTCTTGATGATCGTGGCGTTCGCCCCGGCTCTGACGGCGGACTACGTCAACTGGGACGACAATCTTCTCATCGTTGCCAACCGGATTCTCGACCTGCCTTTTCTTGAAGCCGTCAAAACTGTTTTCTCGACCTACTTTAATGGGGATTCGATCCCCTTTACGATTCTCTCCTTTTGGTTCGAAAAAAATGTCCTTGGGCTCGATTCTTCCGGCCAACACCTGACCAATTTTTTCTTGCACGCACTCAACGTTTTAATTCTGGCCGCGGCTCTCAAAAAATTCAAAATGTCGAGAGGCGCCTTTTGGATTGTTCTGGGCGTGTTTGCGGTCCATCCTCTGCAGGTTGAATCCGTTGCATGGATCAGCGAACGCAAAGGTTTGGGAGCGACATTCTTCGGACTGATCTCACTTTTTCTTTTTCTTGAATATCGAGGTCGCGAGCAGACTCGACTTCTCGTTTTTTCGGCCCTCTCGTTTTTTGTCGCGCTGGGGTTTAAGGCCTCGGTGATTTCCCTGCCCTTGCTCCTGATCGCCCTCGATTTTTTCCACTTTAAGAAAAAGTTCTCCATCGCCCTCCGCGATCAACTTCCGACGCTCCTTGCCGCAACGGCCTTTGCCGCGATTCGATTCGTCGCCTACGAAGATGGCGTGCGAAATCTTTCCGAAGCGACGTTAGATCTCGAGCGCCTGAAGCTCTTACCAATTCAAATCCTTCACGCCATCGGCCTTTATATCTCGAAATTCTTGATCCCCATCGCGTTGACACCGCTCTATCCACCCTACTCTCCGACCCATGATCTCTGGCCGGCGGTCTTCGGGGCCGCCTCTCTTCTTGGTTTATGTGCCGTCGCGATTAAGCAAAAAAACTTGGTGATCGCAACCGGGATGCTGATTTTTTTGACTTTCCTTCTTCCTGTCTTGCATCTGGTCCCTCGGCTCAGCCACGTCAACGACCGCTACATGTATATTCCTCTCATTGGAATCAGCCTCGCGATCATCTTCGCGATCCCGACTTCAATTCACAAACCTCTTGGCATTCTGCTCATTTTCTTGGCCGGCCTCTCCTATCAACAGTCTAAAATTTGGCAAAATTCGGAGCATCTCTGGGCTCATGCCGTCAGCCATTATCCCCGAAGTCTGATTGCACAGAACAACTTGGCGATGGCGAAAACCGATCGAATGGACTTTCAGGGAGCACTGCAGATTTACGAGACCGCAATCGCTCTGAATCCGGCCCCCGAGGAGAAGGTGCTGCTCCTCAACAACGCGGCGATCCTCTTGGCCCGGCGCGATCTCGGCGCGTATGACCCGATAAAAGCAGAATCACGTTTTCTCGAAGTCATTCGGATTTCACGAAATCCGAGCGACGCCTACGAGGCGAGATTCAATTTAGCCCTCCTTCGATTGGACCAAGGACATAAAACTCAAGCCCTTCAAGACCTTCATGCTTTGTCCCAAGATCTTCGGTCGAACGACGCCCGTCATTTGGGACTCCTAAAAATGGTGCAAACTCAGATCGAACGGCTCCGATAACGTTGATTTCGTCACCGGTGGTCAACCACCGGCGAATATTTTCATGACCGCTATCGGCCAGCGCGCGGACCTGGTAAAGACTGCCCGCACCCTTCAATTCAACAGATATGGAGATCTTATGAAGACCTTGATTTTCGCCCTTGCAATGACGGTATCGGCCCAAGTTCTGGCCGCAGACGGCGCGATCTACAGCCCCGAAGCGGAAGCCAAGCTTGGCAAAGTCGGCTTCGGCCTCGTTTACAAAAATGGCAAAGCCCTCTTGCGCAAAGAACGCCCGTGCTCACTCCTGCGAGCGGACTTTGCGACCGAAGCTTTTGAACGCGACGTTTTGGTGATCGGTTACACCGGCAAAGCGATTGAACACAACAACATGGGCTTCTCTCCCCGTGGCCAATACGTGAAAGACCAAGTCTTCACCGAGGCCGGCGTTTACTACGATTCGGCCACCGAAGAGATCCGCACCCAAATCCCGGGCGGCGTTCGTTACGAGGTTTGCTACGGGAAATCCTCAACGGCATTTGCCGAGAAATGCTCGCCCACCAATTTCTTGGCCCGCACGACGATCGAGATCACCAAAAAGAGCGTGGTCATGACGGCCGAAGATCGACTCCGCGATGGATCGACCGAGACCTTCAAAACGACCTGCGAGTATTAATGGCAAAAGAAGGGGGCCAGGCCTGGCCCCTCGTTGCCCTAAAGTCGAGATTCTTCTGAAGAACATGCCTTCGAAGATCAAAGAATCTAAAATCAAAGCATGACCCGGCAATCTCTCTTCTTTCCGTCCACGGTCGATCTCACGGATTGGCTTCTTCTGATCCGCGTCCGCGGCCAGATCATGTGCGAAATTCATTTTGATGACGGACTTTTCGGCTACTTTGAAGTGCGTCGTGAAGAGCTCAAGGAGCTCTCCGTCAACGCCCTGATCGAAGTCGTCAACCTCAAGTCAAAAGCGTGCGAGCCCAGCAAAAGCCAACGCGACCTGCTGACCATCCCGACGTTAATCGTTTGGACGGATTCTGCCGCCGCCTAATTAGGCGCGCGCGGCCTTGTACGGGATGAGGCTTCCCACGAGAGTTTTGTAATCGACAGGCTTGGTGATGTACCCATCAAAGCCGGATTCGCTCGCAAGCTTCGAATCTTCAAGGCGGGCGTTCGCGGTCAGCGCGATGATCGGAAGAATCAATCCTTTTTCACGCAGCGTACGGGCCGCCTCGTAGCCATCCATGTTCGGCATTTGTACGTCCATCAAGATCAGATCAAACAGACTTTTGCACGCGCTCTCAACGGCCTCTCGGCCGTCGTCTGCGGTCTCGACGCTCGCGCCTGCTTTTTTAAGGAACGTGGTGAAGAGAAACTGGTTGTCTTTCGAATCGTCAACCAACAGAACTCGCAGACCGGCCAGAACTTTCTGATCCGGCAGAATCTTCGCATCGTCGCGTATAAAAGAATCTTTCAGATCCACCTTGGCCGCCGGAAAGCTCAATCTAAAAGTGCTCCCCTTGCCTTCGATCGACTGCAAGACCGTGAGATCACCGCCCAGCGCGCGTGCCAAGCGTCTTGAGAGACTCAGTCCCAGCCCCGTTCCGCCGTAACGCCGGGTGGTCGAGCTGTCCGCCTGCGAGAAGTCCTGAAAAAGACGGCCCGTTTGTTCCGGGGAGAGGCCGATTCCGGTGTCACTGACATCGATAACGACATGCCCATTGTGGAGGCTTCCCCGAATATGCACGCGGCCGTTCTCGGTAAACTTGACCGAGTTGCTGACGAGATTCAGGATGACTTGCCGCACGCGGTGCCCGTCCGTCATGACGGCTTCAGGAAAATCGTCCGAGAGCGCAAATGAAAAATGCAAGTTTCGTTCAACCCCGGGGAGCTCAAAGCTCTGCAAAATATCGGAGATCACGTCCTTGAGGGCCACGGGACTTTTCTCAAGGTCGATCTTGCCCGCTTCGATTTTTGAAAGATCCAGAATTTGTCCGACCAACTTCGTCAGATTCTCTGCATTCCGCTTAATCTTCAAAAGGTACTGCGCCATCTCCTCACGGGTCGCCTTCCCTTCTGAGGCCAAATCGGCGAAACCGTAAATGATTCCCAACGGCGTCCGCATTTCATGACTCATATTCGACAAGAACCGAGACTTCGCAAGATTCGCGTCTTCGGCGGCTCGTAGAGCCGTCTCGAGGCGCTCCTCGCTGTCTTTTAGCTTTTCGGTCAATTGACGGGATCGCAAAAGCGCCTTGATGGTCGCGATCAACACCGCAGGTTCAAAGGGATGGGTCAAATAGCTGTCCGCACCGCCCTCAAGTCCATGGATGCGGTCCTTTGAGGTGACGAAGCTCGCCGAGACTTGCAAAACCGGAATGTGCGACGTGAGCGGATCTTTTTTTAAAATTTTGCAGACCTCAAAGCCGAGCATATCCGGGAGATGAATATCGAGCGTGATGAGAGCCGGACGGCGCTCGCGCGCCTGCTTCAGGGCATCGGTTCCGCTCGCGGCTTCGATCACGTCATAGCCGTGCGCAATCAGCGTCCGCGCAACCGCATAACGGGTGGCTTCGGTATCGTCGACAACGAGAATCAATTTGCTAGTGGGCATGGGCCGCTCCGTAATCGAATCCGGCCTTTTTCAACGCCGCCCTCAGTTCGGCGATCCCGTCAGCTTCACGTTCGTGATGTTTAGCCAAAATCGACGTCGCCCGCTCCGTGATTTTTTCGCGCTCTTGAGTCGATAGAACGCGGTTGGTATTGACGATCACGGGAACATCTCGCAAAAGCGGTTCCGACTCGAGGGTTTGCAAAACTCGGAATCCATCAAGTTCGGGCATGACCAAGTCCAAAAAGATCACGTCAGGACTCCAAGTCCGAGCCAACGAAATGCCTTTGAGGCCATCTGGGGCTTCTTTAAAGACGGCGTTAATCTCCCCAGAGATCCGGCTTCGAAGGACGTACCGCGAAGGTTCGTCGTCATCGATGATCAAGCATCTGAAGCTGAGCGATTCCCGATCAATCTCGTCCTCGATCGCTTCATGGTTTCCGATCAGGGTGCCGGTGGACTGCCCCATGTACGTCGTGGGAAGGGTCAAGGTGAAGGTCGAACCCTGTCCCAGCACGCTCTCGACTTGAAGGTCCCCGCCCAAGAGCCTCGCCAGCTTGCGCGAAAGCGGCAATCCCAGGCCCGTCCCGCGATGCGCCCGGTGCGCGTGGGATTCGACCTGGGTGAAATCTTCGAACACGAAATCGAGCGCATCGGCGGGGATGCCGATCCCTGAGTCTTTGACTTCAAAGCGGATCCATCCGGCTTTGGCGTCGACCAAGAGTTCGACCGTCCCTTTGTCGGTGAACTTCAAAGCATTGGAAACCAGGTTTCGAAGAATTTGGGAGACTTTTCCTTGATCGGTGCAAAGGTAAAGAGCGTGAGACGGGGTCGGGATCGAGAGTTCCACCGGCGCCCCTTCGGGGATCAGCGGGCGAAACACGCCGCGGATCCCACCCAAAACTTCGTCCACCTCGAAGTCGACGGGATTGACCGAAATTTTTCCCGCTTCGACTTTGGCCAGATCGAGAAGATCGTTCACGATCTCAAGAAGGGAGTGCGCGGACTTGGCGATAAACCCGACTTGCTTCTCTTGCTCCGGCGTGAGTTCGCCGTCGATTCGATTTTGAAGAATCCGCGTCAAGCTGATGATCGAACTCAGCGGCGTTCGGAACTCGTGGGTCATGTTCGATAGAAAGCTGGTCTTCACCTCGTTGGCTTTTCGAAGCGATTCGGCTTTCTCGTCCAGTTCGGCATACAAAGCCACCACGCCCCGGTTTGTTTCCGCCAACTCGGCGTTCAAAGCGCGCAGTTCGGTCTGCGTCTGGCGAAGTTCGTCGAGAGCGACCATCAGCTCTTTGTTTTGATTTTGGACTTCTTCAAAGGGCGTTCCGGTGCGCTCCACCGCGAAAGCCCGCATGATTTTATCGATGTCGGAAGGAAGAATGTCGCCGGAAGATTTGGGGAGCTCTTTTCCCACCTGAACGGTGGTCCCGACCCCTTCCTTCGATTCGATCTGGAAGTGGTCCATGATCTTTTGACTTCCGTGAAGCCCGACACCCATGCCGGTGGCCGAAACGTAAGTGCCATTCAGGATATCGCGAAGATTTTGAATCCCGGGCCCCGAGTCTTTCACGGTGACAAAGAGAGTTTTCGGAAATCGAAACGTCATCTCGATTTGACCGCTACCCGCATACTGATAGGCATTGCGCGCGAGTTCCGACACCGAGGTGGCAATGCGCGCTTGGTCTTGAGTGCCGAAACCGAGCAGCTTCGTCAGAGCGCGGGTTTTTTGGCGTGCGGTGACGATGTCTTGCTCCGCCCGGATGGCAACTTTGAGAAGTGACACGTGATTCATTTGGCCGTCCTTATGACAAGGACCGTGGCATCATCGGTTCCTCGAGAGCTGTCTCGCCATAATGTAGCAGCAATGATCGACGGATGTCGTGTCAAGAGCCCTGGATACTTCTGCAGATCGAACCGAGAGTTCAGGCCGTCCGAGTGTAAAATCAAAGACCCCGCGCCGTCCCAGCGCTCGGTGATCGGAGGAACCAGGCGCATTTGCAGACCCGCCGTGCCGTTCTGTGAGAGCAGGTGCTTGAGCCGCCCCGTGAGCGTCAGAAACCCTTTGATATTGCCCACGCCCGAGAAAACGATCTTCGAGGGAGAACAATCCGCGAAAAAGACCGCAGCCCCCCTGGTGCCTTTCAGACGGCTATGAACGGATGGAAGGACGCGCTCCAAGGGAGAATCCTTGTCTTCACGGCCGACAGCGATGGCCTCGACGGCGGCCGCGTGCGCCAGAGGACCGTGCCCCAAGCCGTCGACAACCAGCGCCCTGACGCCGTCGCCGTGGCTTTCGGTGGACCACCCGTCCCCGCAAAAGGTCTCCCCGGGATAGGGAATGCAGACGGCGCCAACCTGATACTTGGCCAACCCGGCCTGCTTCAACACCTGCGCGAGCACCACCGTTCCGTGCGAAAGGACCGAATGGACGTCAAAGACCGAAGCGATTCTGCGAACCGCGCCCAAACCTGTCCCCGGCGTGGAGCCGCTCGAGAAACCGTCGATCATGGTTTGCGAGAGGTTCATCCCGGGTCCGGCATCCACCGCGAGGACCTCAACGCCCGTCGCGCCCAGCTCGCAAACGCGGCGGAGGATGAGATGGCCGCCGCTTGCATATTTCCAGATGTTGTTTCCGAGTTCATTGACGACGATGCTGAGTTCAGTTTTCTGAACGTCATTCATTTCGAGGGCTTCGGCGAGCTTGACCGCGAAACGGCGCACCTCGCCGACGGCCGAGGCTTCTTGGATGCGAAACGCGGCGCTTTGGTAGGAATCACTTCCATTTGATAACGGTAACACGGGTTCCTTTGCCGACTTCGCTTTCGATGTTAAATTCGTTCATGAGTCGGCGCGATCCCGAAAGTCCCATGCCGAGGCCACCACCGGAGGTGTAGCCGTCGGTCAACGCAAGATTAATGTCGGGAATCCCCGGCCCCTGATCCTCGAAAATCAGTCGAAGCCCGTTTTTTCCAATGTCGTTTTTTAAGCTGGCGAGTTCCACCTCGCCGCCCCCGCCGTACTCCAGCGTATTGCGAGCCAGCTCGCTCGCCGCCGTGATCACTTTGGTCTGATCGATCAAGCTCAAACCCAATTCGATCGTCCAATTGCGCACCTTTTGCCTGACGACAACGACATCGCTTTGAACTCGAATCGGGAACCGCTCAGTTTTCGTCACTTGCATGAATGCTCTCGAATTCGCCGTTCGCCTCGCCCGCGGCGAGATTTTCATCTTCAGATAGCTCCAGCGAATCCCGCAGCAGCTTCATGCCCCGGTCGACGTTCAGTGCGGTTTTGATGCCGTCAAGCGAGAGGCCCAGCTCGACCAGCGTGATGGCCACCGCGGGCTGCATCCCGACGACCACCGTTTGCGCATCCAGAATTTTTGACATCGAGGCGATCCCCGCGAGCATGCGGCCGATGAACGAGTCCACGATGTCCAAGGCCGAAATATCGATCAAAACGCCGCGAGCGCTCGAATCCACGATTTTGGTCGTGAGATCGTCTTGCAGGCGCACCGCGAGCTCGTCGTGCATGTCGACCTGGATGGTCACGAGCAGAAAACTGCCCAGTTTAAGAATCGGAATGCGCTCCATCGTTAGACCCTCGTCTCGCGCAGCTTCTCTGAGCGGGCGCCGCCCACTTTGGTCACGGTTCGTCCCGACCGCGCAAGAGCCACATGGAACGCATCGGCCAAACTTGCTTTGGTGGTGACGCCAGCCAGATCCACACCCAGGTGCACGATCGTAGCCGCGATTTGCGGACGGATGCCGCTAATGATGCATTCTGCACCCATCAAGCGCGCGGCCGTGACCGTTTTGATCAAGTGCTGAGCCACCAAGGTGTCCACGGTCGGAACGCCCGTGATGTCGATAATGGCGATTTCGCTTCCGGTTTCCATGATCCTTTGCAGGAGAGACTCCATGACGACTTGAGTGCGGCTGCTGTCCAGCGTCCCGATCATGGGCAGCGCCAAGATTCCGTCCCATAGCTTCACGACCGGCGTCGAGAGCTCGAGCATCTCTTCTTGCTGGCGGGCGATGATCTCTTCGCGCGTTCGCTGGTAGGCTTCGGTGGTGTAAAGTCCCAGTTGGTCCAAGAGGGAGGTCGCGTTCCAGGTTTCTTCGGTCAACTGAGCGGAGTCGGCAATCTCTTGGCGCAAGAGCGAGAAGATTGGCAGTTTTAAAGAAAAGACAAAGGTCGCAGTTTCACTCGGTGAAAATCCCAGAAGGCCGCGCGCCCGGGAAACCTCATCCAAGCATCTTCGGATCGGATCCCAGCCCGTGCCCGCGATCGAAAACGATTTGTTTTTCTGAAGGCCTTCGATCAGAAGCCGCAAAAAATTCGTGCACTGTGAGATCAAGTCTTCATTGGAAACCCGCGTGGAACCGAGCTTTTTCTGCTCCTCCACCCACTGCGACAAAATTTTGGATTCATTCTTCTTCAAGATTGTAGCGAGCTGTGATTCCACGAGATCTCCTCTGTTCTGGAAGCCCCAGAGGTACAGGGCTGCAGACCCTTTGTCGAAGGAATAGAAGTCAAGTTCTCTTGCGCCGAGGGAAATCCAGGCCCCAGAGCAATAAATGCAGGTTATTTGGGCAGTTTGTCCTTGGGTTGATCGATTTTCCGAGTCAAAAAGCCCGACAGGAACATGGCCAGCATTGTGTAAGCCAGAAACAGGTAGAAACCCGGCTGCAAAGACGTCCCATTGGTCGTGAGCAAGACGATTTCCTCTTGCCCCGAATGCAACTTGCCGAACTGACTTGAGATCACCCCGTTAAAGCCGATGTAAGCCATAAAGATCGCAATGATCATGACGTCGGTCATCGACCATTTGCCGGACTTGTGCACCAAGAAATTGATCACTTTGCTCTTACGCGCGCTCCAGTGGTCGTAGTAAAAAAGAAGCGACGCCGAGAGTTTTGCCACCGGAAAAACGACGCTGAACATGACCATCAAGATCCCGACGATTTTCATTTGAATATCGGAATGGGTCACCATGATCCAGAACACATCGAGCACGCTCTTGGTTTGGAAATAAAGAATCTGATTCAAAAATTTGACGGGATGATCCATCAAGACAAAGCTCATCTCGGAGATTTTGGCCTCCAGATCGATCATCGGCGTGGTGACGCCACAGAGGAGCAGGACAAACAAAATGAGAACCATGGAGATGTACTGCGGGCTGCGCAAAAACTCGCGGCTGATACCCGCATAAGCGAAGATCAAGACAGCCACCGCGATCAAGGCCCAACTGAGGTGCAAAATTTTTTCGTGCGAGATCGCGATTTCACGGTCGATGGTCTCTTTGGCCTGCTGCATATCCGCGGCACCGTATTTGGTCACGATATGCTCGACCTGCGAGAGATCCTGCTCTTCGAAGGTTTTCTCAAAGTAATTTTCAACTTTGTCGAGAACGAGTTCTTTGAGGTTCTTTTTGGTCTTCGGCTTCTGCATCACCTTGATGATTTCATCGGCGTACTGGGGAACGCCTTCTTTGACCTCTTTCATGTCCACGAAGGTGTTGATAAAGGCCTGCTTCATGCGGCCTTTGAACGACTTTTTGTTCTTGGCCTGCATCCGCTGATCGACGGCCTCGATCAGTTTGGTGAGCTGGGCCTCGATCAGGGGCTTGAGAGTTTCTTTGTTCTCGGCCGGATCGAACTCGGCGACTTCGGCGTTAATGATGTCGGAAAGCTGCTGCTTCCATTGATTGATGCTGAACAGCCCATATTTGATGTTGTTGATTTCGGCGTAATCGTTTTTGCGGGCTTGGTTTTCGATGGATTCGGCGATGATCATTTGCCCAAGGACCGCACAAATCACAAACGCGACGACAAAGAGATAGTTTCGAAAGTTCTTCACGACGCTCATCATAGCAACCCCAAAGCCGTTCTTGGCAACACCTGGAATCTGCTTAAATTCGTCTTGACTGACAAATCGGGCAAAAATGGCGCCCCGAGAGCGGGCGAGGTTCAAAAATTCCCCACGAGGCAAAGGGGTCGACCTTGTTCAATCTGGTCGCCACCAGTACGATGTGCTTGATGGAACTCAGCACGGCTCAACAGACCCTCTTTCGTGACCGAGGGATTTTGCACCTCAAGGGTGCCATTTCGAAAAAAACCTGTGCCGCCCTTCAACAGGCGGTTCTGCACGAGCTTGATCGCTTGAACCTGCGCGTGAAAGGCCAACCCGCCTCCTCAAAACTTCAACATCTCCCACCTTTTCAACAAGTGAATGTGTTGGGCCAGAAGGTGAATGTCGATGCCCCGCTGGCGGGTTTGTTCCCGGCGGAGCTCCTTCGTTTGATCGGAGCGCTGTCGGGAACAACGGTCAAACCCAACGAGGCTGTGCCGCAGCTCTTGCTGTCCTTTCCGCACAAAGACGAATGGACCCTGAACCGGCTGAACTGGCATCTGGATTTGGCGCTCCCGTCCAAGAATGAAATCCCCGGAATTCAGGCGTTCGCCTTGATTGCCGATCTCAAGCCTCGCGGCGGGGCAACGCTGGCCCTCGCCGGTTCGCACCGTCTTCCCTACGCCGGACCCAAGAACCCAACGCCGGCTCTCGCAATTCTTCGTGAAGATGAGACCTTCAAAGACCTTCTCAGCGGCCGAGCGCAGCCTCCGGAGCCCTTCTTTCATCCTCGTCCCGTCAACGGCATCGAGATCCAGGTGGTCGAAATGACGGGGCAGGCGGGCGACGTGTACCTGATGGACTTGCGCGTTCTGCATTCACCCTCTCTCAATGCGACGAGGGCCATCCGGATGATGGCGACCGGCCGCTTTATCAAGGCGGATCGAAAATAAGCCCCTCTCGATGACCCCTCTTCGTCTGCGTTCAAAAAATGGCGGCGTCGCTCGCAAATGAGTTCGTGAGCTGCGCGCCCTTATTGAGCTCGCAAAAAATCTGCACGCCGGAACCGATTCCAAGATACGCATCAAGGCCGTAAGTGGCGGCCATGATCGGCTGACTGCTGACTTCGGCCATCATCACGATCAGCGTGTACTGACCGGCTCCTCGGCTGGCCGAGACGACGATTTTCTTTTCGTCAAAAAGATCCATGATCGTTTCAAAATAGTCATCGGAGCCCGAGGCCGGCAAACGAATCGTGCGCGTGCGCGGATTTCCGGGAAGCCCGTGGCAAGTCGCTTCGGCAAAAAGACCTGGACCTTTAAACACCGAGAACAAAGCCTTGTCGGCCGCCGCCGCTCTCAATCCCAAAGTCGAAATCAAAATCATCACGATCGTTTTCATTGAACCTCCACCGCCCTCGGCGGTCTTCCTTGGTGCATAGGATGCACTCTGGACCAAGTCACGCTCGAAGCTCATTGCCGAGAGAAAATGACGGCGTTACCCTTAAGTTCAGATGCGATACTCACGGATTCTTTGCATTACGCTGCTCGCCGTCGGCGCGCTTCTGATAACCCAACACTGGTTGGCTTTTTCTGCCGGTGCGCCGGCCGTCGCTGGCCCCAAAGCCGTGACGCCTCCGGCGCCCCTTGCGGCCCTCCCTCAATCTTCAAGTTCACGGATGCCCCCACCTTCAAACCCTTCGACACTCGCGCAAGTCGAGCGGCCGGTGACTCTTGCGCAGGCTTACTGCCGCCTTCAGCGGAGCAACACCGGCTTGAATCTCTCGGGCGGCATCAAGATGCTCACGCTGAACTACGAACTGGATGAAAATGGCGACAGCGGCTTTACGGCGTTCATTCAGTCGAAAGACTGCCCCGAGGGTCTTTTTTCGGTGGTGAGCCTCGATTCCCAAGGCCGCACGCGGCGACTCCTGAACTGCCAGACGGCGGCGCCGCAAGAGATTCTTTTGCAAGCGGGCATTCAAGGGAACATCGAATACACGGCGACGCCGCCGGGGCGAATGCCCCTAGCAATTTCGGGAGCAGGTTATTTTTTGGTTCAATGCCCGACGGGAATTTTTCTTCAGCGCTCAGGCGACTTTCAACTGCGCGGTGAAGAGGTCTGGCTCGGCGCGTGCTCGGTACTGAATCGCGACGGTCAAACGTTGACTTGGAATCAAGAAGATCTCGACGAATTCGGATGCACAACAAAAGGAGAGTGCCCGCTGGTGGTTGAGGCCGACCCTGCGACGTCGGTAGCGGTCAATCGCACCACGCTTCGTTATGAAGGCTCGCAGCTGCCACCGCCCTTGCGAGAAAGCCGGATTTTTAGTGGGTCACTGGAGAGGCTCGACGAGCCCGATTCGGGTCCGATGGGTCCTGACTGGGAGAGACTCCCCGTCTTCACGCCGCCTCGCGATTGCGACTCCATTTAGAGAAATCGATCCTAGTCCATCTCGATGTTCAAAACATCGCACTCAAGAATCTCGCGGTACGATTGCTTTGACTGGGGTTCGCTCGTGATCGTTTCTTTGATCACGTTCAGTTGAATATCCGCGCGCGTCTCCAAGACGGGCTCGTTCGGTCGCATCACGTAGAACAAAACGGTATAAACGTCGTTCTGAACGTCGAGGGTGTTTTCGATCGAAGCGCAAGATTCACAGTTTTTGAAATAGGACGAGAGCGCCGTCTCGATCGCGGCTTGGCAGCGGCCCTGGTAAAGCGGAAATGCGCCTTGAACGTCAGCCTGAGACGCCAGCGGCAACAAGAGGGCAAAAGCGAAGGTCATCAATTTGGCTGTCATAGAATCTCCAATCCGTTCTGAGATGAGGGATTAGTGACTTCGGGTTGGTTTGTAAACCCCCAGAATCACAACAGAAAACTTTTCAAGCCCGGAGTGATGCAGACGCTCTAGAACAATCCGGTTGACCGATACTCCCCCCTAGTATACCTCTGTCGGTGATGCCACACTCACCCCAAGAGAAGAAAAAAGCAATCACCCGCCTGCGCCGCATTCGTGGCCAGGCCGAATCTTTGGAAAAAGCCATCGAAGACGGCACCGATTGCGGCGAGCTGCTTCAGCAAATCGCCGCGCTTCGTGGAGCGACAAACGGCTTGATGTCCGAGGTTCTTGAAGGCCACCTTCGTGAAACTTTCGACAAGAAAGACCTCTCTCCCAAAGAAACGAAATCCGCCTTGGATGATTTGCTGACTCTGGTGCGAGCGTATTTGAAATAACAACCGATGGGAGAACATCGATGAAAACACGCGCGGCGGTCGCCTTTGCGGCCGGAAAACCTCTTGAAATTGTCGAACTGGACTTGGAAGCGCCGAAGAAGGGTGAAGTCCTGATTAAAATCACGCACACGGGGGTTTGCCACACGGATGCCTTTACGCTTTCGGGCGATGATCCCGAGGGGATCTTTCCTGCCGTCCTGGGCCACGAAGGCGCCGGCATTGTTGTGCAAGTCGGCGAGGGCGTCACCAGCGTGAAGCCCGGCGATCACGTGATCCCGCTTTACACGGCCGAGTGCCGCGAGTGCGAGTTCTGCAAGTCCGGCAAGACCAACCTGTGCGTCGCCGTGCGTGCCACCCAAGGTAAAGGCGTCATGCCCGACGGCACCACCCGTTTTTCTTACAACGGAAAGCCGGTCTACCACTATATGGGATGCTCGACCTTCAGCGAACACACGGTGGTCGCCGAGGTGTCTTTGGCCAAAATCAACCCGAACGCCAACCCCGAGCACGTCTGCCTCTTGGGCTGCGGAGTCACGACCGGCATCGGTGCGGTTCACAACACCGCCAAAGTTCAAAAAGGCGATTCGGTCGCGGTTTTTGGTTTGGGGGGCATTGGTCTCGCCGTCATTCAGGGCGCCAAGCAAGCGGGCGCGGGCCGCATTATCGCCATTGACACCAACCCCTCAAAATTTGCGCTCGCCAAAGAGTTCGGCGCCACCGATTGTCTCAATCCGAAAGACCACGACAAGCCGATTCAACAAGTCGTGGTTGAGATGACCAAGTGGGGCGTCGACCATTCGTTCGAATGCATCGGCAACGTTCAAGTCATGCGCGCGGCGCTGGAGTGCGCGCACCGCGGTTGGGGCCAGTCGGTCATCATCGGTGTCGCGGGCGCAGGCCAAGAGATCTCGACCCGTCCATTTCAGTTGGTCACGGGCCGACGGTGGCTCGGAACCGCATTCGGCGGCGTCAAAGGCCGCACCGAACTCCCCGGGATGGTCGAAGACGCCATGAGCGGAAAGATCCAACTCGCGCCGTTTGTCACACACACGATGAAACTCGAAGACATCAACAAGGCGTTCGATCTCATGCACGAAGGCAAGTCGATCCGTTCGGTCATCAATTTCTAGGAGAGCTCCGTGAAACTCTTGAAAAGCCACAAGACCTTTGAGGGGCGAACCGAGTTTTGGTCACACCCCTCACGTGAGACCAAAACCGAGATGAAATTCTCAACTTTCACCCCTGCGGGAACGATCAAAGGCTGTTTGATTTGGCTTTCGGGCCTGACCTGCACCGACGAGAATTTTATCACGAAAGCGAGCGCGCAGCGCTCGCTCGCCATGCACGGGCTGATGGTGATCTGCCCCGACACCTCGCCTCGCGGACTCAATCTTCCGGGCGAGCACGACGCTTACGATTTTGGATCGGGCGCGGGCTTCTACGTGGATGCGACAAGCGAGGGCTATCGAGATCACTACCGAATGTACAGTTACGTCACGAGCGAACTCGTTCAAATCATCAAAGAACATTTTAAGGTGCCGAAAATCTCGATCTCGGGCCATTCGATGGGTGGTCATGGCGCTTTGGTGATCGGACTTCGCAATCCCAAACTTTTCAAGGCGATCTCGGCTTTCTCCCCGATTGTGAACCCCTCTGCGGTTCCTTGGGGTCAAAAGGCGCTGAAAGGCTATTTGGGTGACGACACTCAAAATTGGAAAACCTACGACAGCTGCGAACTTTTAAGGGCGGGGCAAAAGCACCCGAAAACAATTCTCGTTCATCAAGGATTGAGCGACGAATTTTTGGAGCCTCAACTCAAAACCGGGCATTTTGCGGACCTCGCGCAGCAAGTCTCGCAGCCGCACCAATTGGTTCTTTGCGAAGGCTATGATCATAGCTACTATTTCATCTCGACGTTTATCGATGAGCACATCGCTCATCATGCGACCTGTTTCGGGTGAAGGAGCTTTCCGATGAACATTGCGAAGAATACGATCTGTCTGTGGTTTGAAAAAGACGCCGAGGCCGCGGCCCGCTTTTACGCTGAAGTTTTTCCGAACAGCGCCATCAAGGGCGTTCACCGCGCGCCGAGCGACTTCCCCTCCGGCAAAGCGGGTGACGTGCTCACGGTCGATTTCGTCGTCGCCGGCCTTCCTTGTATGGGTTTGAATGGCGGCACGGCCTTCAAGCACAGCGAAGCTTTTTCGTTTCAGATTGCCACCGACGATCAGGCCGAAACCGACCGCTATTGGAACGCGATCGTTGGCAATGGGGGCAAAGAGAGCGCCTGCGGCTGGTGCAAAGACAAGTGGGGAATCTCTTGGCAAATCACTCCCCGCACGCTGACCGAGGCCCTGATGGCCGGCGGCAGCGAGGCTAAACGCGCCTTCGAAGCCATGATGACCATGACGAAAATCGATGTCGCCGCGATCAACAAAGCCCGGCGCGGTTAGCTGAGTGAACGTTGAAAGTTTTCCAAGCACCGGAGACAGCTTTTCCCTTTTGAAAACTCCGTAGTAGCTTGCGCGCCATCAAGGAGAGTCCATGAAAATCTTCGTTTCGTTTGTCAGTTCTTTGGCTTTTGCAATTCCGGCTATGGCGATCGGCCCCGTGGTTGAAAACTGCCGCACGGCTACGAACACCGAAATCTCGGGTTACGCCGGAAATCCCGTGACCGTTCAAGTCCACTCAAAATCCCGCGGTTTCCGCGCCGATCTCTTGGATCAAACAACCGGCGAGTTGATCGCGAAACTGCAAGTTCGCGCCGAAGGCGCGCGCACGGATGGCTCTTGGGATTACAGCTTTCCTGGCGATGTCACCGGCAAAGGTCCTGGATTTATCTTGGAAGTGTACCGCACCGAAGAAAGCGCCCGCACACCGACGACCGTCAATGCGAATTTGACCTATTGGAGTTCGTCCGGAGAATTGATCCGAGCTGATCGCCTCGAGTGCGAAAAGCTCGGTCTTTAGTCCTAGACGGATTTGATCAAGCACGCGTGCGACGTGTTGCCGAACCCCTTGTCCGAAAGGGCGAGGGACAAGGTCTTACCGACTTTTTTGACCTGAGGACCTCCGGCGGTCCCATAGCCATCGGCAATGTAAAGATCATTCATAAAACGAAAGACATCCCGGGCGCCGGGAGTCTTGATCGAATCCACGATTTGCATTCGTGAGCAATCGACTTTCAAGACAACATCCCCGCGAAAAACCGCCACCCACGCGATGTTCGGATCATTCGGATCCATCGCGACATTTAAGCTTTCGGGGGGTTGGTTCGCATCGGCTTTAAAGGGAGCGTTCAGCACAAGTCGATGCAGTCGTCCGTTGACGAGGATCTCTGCGGATGGCTTGGTATCGGTTCCCACCACGAGCAGCCGATCGGCCGAGTCCAAGAAGCGAAAGTGAGAAGGAATCCCGTATCCAGACTTCAACTCTTCAACGATTTTTTTTGACTTCAAATCGATGCGCAGAAGGCCGCCCTGCCGGCCCAGTCGAGCAACGGCCACGAGGACCTGCGAATCACGGCCGGGCACAAGGCGCACCTCATGTGGGTAGACGTCGCCAAGGTCTATGGTCTCTCCCAAATTCGTACCGCGGTAATAAACCAACTCCCCTTTTTTGACTTTGTCATTATATCTTGAGACTAACATCCGCCCGTCCGGCATCGACGTGCCGTGACCAAAGAAACGCGTGTTCTTAGGCGTCTCCAAAGATCCCACCACTTCTTTCTTTTTAATATCGATCAAGCACGCTTCATGACGCCATTTGGACAGGGCATAGACATGTTGAGGACGGGTCTCGTTTTGCGCGAACGAATGCGGGCTAAAAGTGAGTTTGATTTTTTCAAAGGCCTGGAGAGAATTTTTGTAGATCCTGACAGTGGACGGCTGAGGCTCAAGGGGTCCTCCGCTGGTGAAACTTGCGCCCCCTAGAACGTCAGCACTTCTGGCTATCAAGAGCCACTGGCTCTCGGATCTAAGAGCGGATGCGAACGCCCACCCGGGGAGTTGCGATGCCATCAAAACAGCGAGCGAATCACCCAAGAATTTGCGGCGCTCCGAGTTCATCCTGCTCTCCTCAGATCAGCATCCTCGATTCTTGCCGAATTGGCCAGAGAGCCCATCAATCCAGGCTGAAAGTCAGGTTGCCAAACGGCGCAAGAAGTCCTGTTGATCCCCGTAAACGAAGCCTCAACAGGACTTCAGGGACTCATTTTTAATGAGTTCCGCGCTCGTGCGCCGGAAGGACTCGGCCCGTCTCTGAGGAATCGATGCGTTTTTGTTCGCGCTCTTGAGCGTGATTTGAGTGACCCTCAACGCGCTGATCGGCGCCCGCGTGTTCGGCCCGGTACTGCTCGCCTTTGGCTTGAGATTCGATCATCTCTTCGCGCAGCTCAGCACCGCGTTTTTGCACGACGGTTGATTCTTGCTTAGTGTCTTGTTTCTTTTGACGGCTTGCTTGTGCGTCAATGATGGCTTGTGTTTGGTCTTTTGTGCCCATTTGGCCTCCTGTTCATTCTCTTGACTCTGGATTGCAAGCCCCGGGCCGAGCGTCTCCGCCTGGATGACTCGCGCGGACCTCGGCTCCCGTTGCGAAACGCCCCAAGCCTGTGCTTAGATCAAGATCGAGAACGGGGGATTGTCGCATGGACAGCTCAATTTGGTTTTGGGGTTTTTTCGCGTCGGTTTTGCTTTTCCAGTTGGTGGCGATTCCCGCCTTGATCTTGAAAAAGAACGACCTCGCGGATGTTCTTTGGGGTCCCGCCTTCCCGCTCTGCGCTCTGCTCAGCCTTGTCTTCAGCGGGACGGATTTCTCAACACTGGATGCGCGGAAGGTTTTGGTTCTGGTCCTGCTCACCCTCTGGGCGGTCCGTCTTTTTTTGCATGTGGGATGGCGCAACCTCTCGCACCGGCAAGAGGATGTCCGCTACGCGAAGTGGCGCCGCGAGTGGGGCCCCACCGCGACCTGGCGCTCATACCTCCAAGTTTTTGTGCTCCAGGCTTTGATTCTTGGCGTGTTTTTGATTCCCGTGCTTTGGATCCTCGCCCATCCCGCATGGCCGCTGGGTCCCTGGGCGTATCTGGGTTTGGCCGTTTGGACCGTGGGACTTCTGTTTGAAGCCATCGGCGATGAGCAGTTGCGAAGGTTCAAATCAGACCCCGCCAATAAAGGACGCCTGATGACCACGGGCCTCTGGAGCTGGACAAGACACCCGAACTATTTTGGGGAGGTGCTTCTCTGGTGGGGCGTGTGGCTGATCGCGATGGAGATCCCTGGTGCCTGGTGGACCGTCATCGCGCCCTTGGGCATCACTTTTTTGATCCTTCGAGTTTCAGGGGTGTCCATGCTCGAAGAGCTGATGCGCTCCCGCCCCGGGTACGAGGAGTACGCAAATTCAGTTTCCGTCTTTTTTCCGTGGCCACCCAAACGAAAAAGGCCGGGACTCTCGCGAGACCCCGGCCCTTGACTCGATCGTCAGGAACGCTTAGCAGCCACCTTGATTAGTGGCGGCGACGCTCTTCACCTTGAAGGCGTCGATCGGCTTTGCGGGCCTTGGGCGACGCCTCTTTCGGTGCATCTTCAGATCCACGCTCTTCGATTTCTTCTTGAAATTGAAGGTATTGAGCCGCGAGCTCCATGCGCTCTTCAGCGGTCGAATTCTCGCGGTAGTCGGGAAGCATGTCTTCTTCCTCTTCTTCGATGTGATGCTCAACGAGCTCAGCCAAAACTTTGACCTTCGCCATGAACATATCTTCATCTTCCTCGCGCTTGAGCTCTTCGCAGAGCTGATCAGCAAGGCCGTGCTCGACGTCGCCTTCAAGACCTTCGACGATCATGTCGTCGTCTTCTTTCATCGCCACGTACCAAGTTTGCTCCTCGGGATAGGCATGAGCTTTCAAGAGGGGCCCGAATTGATCAAATGCGGCCTTCTTCTCTTCATACTCCGCCTCTTCGTCTTTCATCGTTTCGATGAGCTCTTTGAGCGGTTTGTGATCGTTCATGATCAAATCGATGATGTCGAGTTCGGCTTCCTTCGCCGACTTCGCTTTTTTCTGGTTCAATTTCGCTTTGATGACTTTTTTTGCCACGGTTTCCTCCAGGAAGTTACAAGATAAAAGAATGATTCAATCGTCTCCGCTTTCTCCCTTAGCAATCCCGTGCCGCGCCTCAGATCGAAATCATTTGGTTTTCGATTGGCGTCGGGGGCAGTCTTCCCCACCAGAGAGTCCATGAAAGTCCCAAAACTCGCCGTCATGGCCGCGTTTGGGCCCTGGAGCCGCGCCTCCCCTTGGCATCCCTGTTTGCAAGATCTGGTTGAGCTGATGGATCAGCAGGAGGAACCATGAAACAGAAAAAGCAAAATTCGTTGAAGAACACGGCAAAGGACAACAAGTCCGCCCCCAAGGCAAATGCCGCTAATGCCAAAGCAAATTCTCGCAAAGAGGCCGACAGCGATCTCGACGAAGAGTAATCGCGAGTCGACTTTTGAGTGCGCATCAAGAAGCTGGGTGGACGCCCAGCTTCTGTCTTTCGTTCAGATTTTTTTGATATGCAGGCTTATACAGAATACGACATTTACATTCCCTTGACGTCTAAAGATGGAACCAGATTCTCCCCTCAGCTCATCCAGGGCATTAAAGAGTCTTTGATCGATCGCTTCGGCGGACTCACCGAAACCAGTTTTGAAAGCAAAGGCCATTGGAAAATGGGCCCCATCACCGTCCGCGACGACATTCGAATCTGGCGGGTTCTTGATGAGGCGCCATCGAGCGAATTTCTCGCTCAATTTCAGAAGCGCCTCGAAGAGCGACTTCGCCAAGAGAAAATTTTGATCGTCAAACGAAGCGTTCAAATTCTCTGATGGCATCTTCAGCCACGCTGAAGGATGAACTCCTAATTTTGACTTCGGAACTTATCCAGAGCCGTGACCGGGTTGCGAGGGCGCGCTGGACGGTGCATCGTCATGTTGGCTTGGGCACGAATGTCCTGATTGCTGAACGTCCAGCACTCGCGCGTTTCGTCCTGGAAGCAAACCCAATAAAGATCGAACTCGGGCCCATAGTCGATGACCATAACGGCAACGCCCTTGCCTTTGGGGGTTTCGATCGGAATGGGTGGGTTTAATTGAACCAACATGCAAATTCTCCTTCTGCGGGAGCATTTTGCAAACCGTGAACCCCACTGGGGTCGAAGCTGAAATCGATTGAACTTGCGACCCGGGAGATTTGCTACGCTTCTGTGGCAAAACGGGAGCGGCATCCCGATAAGCTCGGACTGATTCTAATCTCAGGCAGAATCAGATTTTTCTCATCGAGACCGTTGTCAGGGCCCTGGCAATCTCTTCGGATTTTCGCGGACCCAATTCCCTGTCAAGGTCTCGATCCACGCGGTCGAAAACCTCGATAATTTTTAGACTGGCTCTTTCGCCCTTGCTCGTCAGCCTCAAAAGTTTCATGCGGGCATTGCCGGACGGATTGTAGCGCTCGAGGAGCCCCTGAGCCTCCAATTCTTTGAGGAGCTGACTCATCCGGGCACGTCGAATTTGAAAGACCTTTGAGAGCTCAGAAATTCCGCACTCCCGCTTTTCGAAAAAGAGGGCCACACAAATGTGCGCCCCCCATATGGAAATACCGAGCTTGGTCAAGTCCCTGGTCAACCGTTCTTCAATTTCGCGCGCCAATCTCAGAATTGGAGCGATGGGGCTTTTTTCTAAATATCGCTGGATCTTCATAATTGTTTACTACCTAAACTATTTCATAGCTTCAACAAAATAGACTGGAGCACGTCGATCTTCTTTTCGACCGAAGTTTGTGGATCTAAATTGGAAGAAACGGAGGAATCATGTCCATGACTCATGCCCCTTTTCATCTCGCAATCGACGACAACGAGGTCAAGTCTTGGCCCGCGCTTGGTGCCCTTACGCTCGGGGTGTGCCTCATCTCGGCACTCGCGCAGCTCTCGGTTCCGCTGCCCTTCACCCCGGTTCCCGTGACCGGTCAAACTTTAGGCGTTGCGCTCACCTCACTCCTGCTTGGCGCACGCCTAGGCCTTGCCACCGTCTTTTCTTATTTGTTTGTCGGTCTTGCTGGACTACCAGTCTTCGCCGGTGGCGCTGCAGGAATTTCGGTCGGTCCCAGCGCTGGTTACTTAGTGGGGATGCTCCTAGCTTCTTCCGTTATGGGCAGACTGTCTGACTGCGGATGGACACGAAACTTCCTGCAAGCTTACGTGGCCTGTCTGGCCGGAAGCGCAGTGATCTTCGCGTGCGGCATGGCCGGTCTTTGGTTCTTTTATCCTGAGAAGAATCTTCTCGGCATGGGAATGGTGCCTTTTTTACCTGGCGACCTCATCAAATCGGCCTTTGCCGCTTCAACCGCCGCCGCTGTGACGAAAGGACTTCAAAAATGAAAACACTTTTCTTCATCCTTACGCTTCTCACATGTCTTCAAGCTTCCGCCGAGATTCGAGTCGCTTTTATTGAAATGACGGACACGCGAGGTCGCCGTGTCGAGCTCGAACCCGGCGGCCGATTTGCCCACGTCGCGGTTTCGACCGAAACGGGTTGGCTGCACGCCTACCCACCAGGTGCGGTGCGAATCGCCAACGAAGGTGAGCTCAAAGCGATGGGAAAAATCACGATCATCACGCTGGATCGCCCGGCCCTGACCCTCAGAGAATCTCATAAGTTTATCGGTAAGGCGTACGACAACACCTACTCGTGGTCCGACGACAAAATCTACTCGTCTGAACTGGTCGGCAAGCTGTTGAACATCGAGCCGCTCGCGATGGACTTCAGTGGCGACTACTGGCGAGGACGTCGCCCCGCTCCCGAACAAGAGAAGGGCCTTTCACCGGATGACATCTATCGATCATTGTCGCGGCAGCCAAGTGCGTTACCGAAACCGAAGAGAGCCGGAACCCCAAAATGAGACCAAGTGGAGTGGCACGGATCTTTCATTATGGGAGATTCAAAAGTCAGAATGGAGACAAAATGACCTCACTTGGAAAATTCGCAGTTTATTTCATCGTTCTCATCTCATCGGTCGCGGCCCTCGCGAACGGCACCGGCGAGGAGATCAAAAATTCGTCAACGACAACCGTCGAAAGCATCCAACAGATGGACCAGGACCAACGTGCGCTTGCACTGCAGCTTCTGTCCGAATTCACACAAGCAACCGTGGCCGCTGGTCGGTGCAATGGAAGCTACGACTGCTCGTGGCCCTACAGTAGCTGTAAAAATGGCTTTTGCGAACGCCCTTGAGTTCAGAGCTCAAAATGATCACGGGCGTGCTGGAAAAGCCCACGCCGCCCGCGCCTCAAGCATGCATTTAAGATCGGCGAGAAAAATCTGTTTAGCTTTACAGGGCCCTTGACCGCTCAACAGCATCGCTATAAGTCCTCTGGTCATGAAGCTCTTTGCTACAATCTTAATTTTAGCTGTGCTCGCCGCTCCATCTATTCACGCTTCTGACGATTGGCAGGATCGGGTCTATGGGTCCTCCTTGGCCTATGGACGATCGCCGAGCGAGGCCGCCGAGGCTTCAGAACATATTAGGACGATTCTTGGTCTTCAGATTTACCTGGCTCTTTCAACGCAAACCTACGAAACCACCCATCCTCAAGCGATCGAGAGCGTTCGCAGGATTCGAAGTTATCTTTCTTTTCAAACCTACTTAACCTTGCGAACACCCTCCTACAATCTCACGCACGATCAAGCATTGAGGGCGTCTGAAGAAATCTCCTCCGTGGGGGCCCTCCAGCTCTACTTGCACCTGCTCGTGGTTGGCGTATCACCCGAAAAAGCCCTGCGAGAAATCAAGTCTCGCTAGAAAAGATTTTCGAATTCAGGAGTTTGAAAATGCGATCTCAAAAAGTCTTCATTCTGGCAACCCTTGTCCTCGTGATCGCGGCCTACTTTGCCTCGGGATTTTTTCGCCAATGGAGCGAGCGCCGAGAGGCCGCTCGTCTTGAGAGGGTCCTCACTCCGGTGGTCACCAAGGCGGTTGAAGGCAGTCCGGACCCCAAACCCGAACTCGATTTTATTGTCACCACCGAGAAGTCCATTCAGGTCGTACTTCGATGGAGCCAAAACCCCGAGGCCGTGATTAAAAATGACACGCGAGAGAGAGTGAGCACCTCGGTCCGCCGAGAAATGGCGGCAGATCCAAAAGGCTGGGGCAAGTACATGTCGGTCATCTTTAGCGACGAAGTCGTCACTCAAGGTTGGAAGTGATTGGGCTGCCGACCGTTGGTCCGATCGACGCTCCCAACACGCAAATTGATCAATAAAAGTCCAGGCCGGCGGTGCCGCGAATGTCGGTTTGGCCTTCGTTTGAGAACTCGACGTCGTAGTGGCAAGTGGTCCCGTGTTGTTTCACGAACTGTGAGCGAACTCCCAAGAACCCACCGTTTTTGGTTGCCATCACTTTTTCTCGCTCCACTCCCCGGCTTTGGAGCCCAAAGGCAGATGGCTTTCTTTCCTCGACGCCTCTACCCACTCATGCGGCGAGCTGTAAGTTGCCGCTTTGTAACCCGACGCGCACCCTGCGGTCATGGACGTCGCGACGATTGTTAATAAGACTCGATTTGCTTGCTTCATCATTGCTGATAACCTCTTTTTTGTTTTCAAAGATGGCACCAAGGCAACGATAATTGCCTTCTTATAGACAATTATGAGGTAAATACGCCGAACATCAACTGTCTCAGTTTACTACTAAACGGCGTTTTATATTAAAATAGTCTAATTTTAGTTATTAAGGTTTTCGGGAGTCATGTCGATGAAGGTCCTGCTCAATAAGAGGGGGTTTTCATGGCTCGCGAGACTAAGCAAGACCGTATCGTTCGTGGAATTTTTGATCAAGTGACTGAACACCTTCATCAGCTGAAGAGTCTCGAGTCCAATCCCAATGTCAAAGAAGCCGACGTCGAACACTGGGGCCAAAGTTTTCTGCGAAACTGCATGGGCTTCTCCGCCGTCTCCGGCTATTCGATACGCTCTCAAGAATCCAAAGGCAAGATGCGTCCTGACCTTATCGTCCTTAGAGGCGAGAAACCCGTCTTCGTCGTTGAGGTCAAGAAACTCGGGTTTGACCTCGATAAATCAGATTTTCGCTCCGGAAAAATTCAACTCAACGAGTACTTGAATCTTATTGGCGACGTGCGCTGGGGCGTTCTTACTAATGGGTATGAATGGCGACTCTTCGACTTTTCTCAGCTTGGCTACAGCGGTATCGAGATCTATTCATTTGATCTTCGCTCAGATGACGACACCATTGAATTCGGGAAGAAACTTATAGAAGAGCAGTGCTACGAGTTCCTCGATATGCATGAAAATTCATTTTGCTCAGACGCTTGGGAAGAACTCTCTCGCGAAGCGATGGCCTTCTCACCCGAATCGCTCGCCAAAGCAATCTTGTCTCAAGAAGTCATGAAGCACATCTCTCGTTCGATCCGCGGAGAACATGACTACAAAGCCGATTTTGAAGTCCTCACAGATCGTGTGTACCGCCTTTTGGAACAGGGCTTGAACGATGAAATCAAAGGATGGAACGATACCAAGCAGGCCGAGTTTCACAAATTCATCAAGTCACAGAAACGCGCTTCCCGACGGGTTAAACGCGCCCGTGCGAAGACCGCAGAGACCGCGCTGGCAAGCACTGCTTCATCGGCTCCTGCTTCAGACCTTGCCGTAGCCGTCACGACGTCGCCAGATGCGGGAGACAAATCGAAGGTCGCTTCTTAACGGAGTTGGAAACTCTGGGGATGCTGACAAATCAGGAGTGCTAAAGGGTGGGTTTGAGTGGGGCGACCGACGGGGCTTGAACCCGCGACCCTGGGAATCACAATCCCATGCTCTACCAACTGAGCTACGGCCGCCACAGAAAGAAGCCGAAGTTATAGCCGAGGCTTTTGAGTTCGACAAGTGAAAGACCGTGGTTTGCTTAAGAGGTTGGCAGTTTTCGCAACTTGTTGAAACTTTTGGGCTTTTAGAGGCTGCCTTGACTCCTCCCGCGGGCGTTGTTCCCATCAGATATGGCCCGATCACTCGTGTTCTTCTTGCTTCTCCTCATTGCGACCCCCGCTGGGGCGGCCTGTTCGGTCGCCTCCGAGCTTTGCGCTCCCCGGAGCAATCTCGTGTACCAGTGGGAGTACAACCTCTTTCCCGAGCTGGAGAAAACATGCGGATTCAGGCCCGATCTTAAAGTCGATTGGTCCTCACTCAGGCCCAGCTTCAAAGAGCTTCAGAGCAACGCCAGCGCAAGTCCCTGCGAGGCTCCTGGCAAAGTTTTGCTCGAGCTCTGCAAAGACCGCAAAGGCCTCAGCCAAATCAAAACGATCGCCTGCGGCTACGGCGTCGAACGCAAGTTCAGTTATAAAAATGGCACCCTCACCTTTTTGTTCAATCCGGACTCTCGCGCCATGAACAAGCAGCAAGGCTCCGACACCGACCTGATCAAGGCGGAGCTGAACAAACTCTTTCCGGCACCGACACCCTCGCCCACCCCGACGCCAGCACCCGCGGCGCCCACGCCGGTGGCCAGCCCCACGCCGAACGCGGCGCAAATGCAAAAGCAAATCAATGAGGCCACTGTTTGGTTTCAGACCGAGATGGCCAAAATTCAAGCCAGCACCGAGCCGCCCACGCAGAAAGCCGAAAAGATGCAAAAGCTCTCCGAAGAGTTTCAGGCACGGATGAAAAAAGCGCAGGAGGCCAAATGAGACCTCTTTTCTTGATGCTCGCCCTCACATTCGGGCCGACACCCTCGTTTGCCGCCGACGGGATTGGATTTGAGCAGTGCGCGGTCGACAAACCCTGCCTCGACAAAACGTCGCCCACCAAAGATGGAACCGAAAAATGCCGCGCGATCGACAACAAAGACATCGTGCTTCGACAAAGCGAGTGGCGCGACGGCAAATTGAACGGATCTTTGATCTGCCGCTCGTTCACCGGCCAGATCGTGATGGAAGCCCAGTACAAAAATGGCAAACTCGACGGCCTTGCGCGCGACTACTCGGATCATCGCAGCTTCGGCGACGTCAAGGAAGGCTGGCACGTACGCCATTTCAATGACGGCGTGCAAACCGGCGTGGAGTTTTTTGCCGACCAAAAAGACAAGGTTTTGCACATCATCCCCAACTGCTGGGTGCGCGACGGCTCGGGCAGCATGTACTGGGACGAGTGCAAGGCCATCAACTTCGGCGTTTATAACAGCCAAATCCAAGCGTTCATCGGCGCCGAAAACAAAAAAAGGTTGGCCCAGGCCAACGGCCCCGTCTTGCACAAATACGAAAACGGCCAGACGCGATTTTCGGCAACGCTCAAAGACGGTCGTTACGAAGGCCCGGCCGTGCGCTATTGGAAAAACGGCAAAATCGCCGAGCGCAGCTTGTACAAAGCCGGCGAGATCTTGAGCCGCGAATCGTTCTTCGAATCCGGAAGCCCCGAAGGGATCGTCAAATTTGAAAAGGGTCAAGAGACTCTGACCACTCTCTTTTGGGAGAACGGCAAAAAACGCCAGGTCACCGAAACCAAATACGCGGGCCCATCGAGCCGGACCGAACACGTGACTGAGTATTACGACAATGGCCAAATGCTCAGCGACGTGATCGAGACGTACGCCGGGCCCTCCTCCTGGGGTGAGCGCACCGGCAAGGCCACCTCGTATCAACGTGATGGCACTTTGATCTTGGAAGAACTCTACGACAAGGGCCGTTTGCAAGGCGTTCGCAAAATTTGGAACCCCGAGCGAAACCGCTACTGGGAAGAGACTTACGACAAAGGCAAACTCACCGAGGTCCGAACGTTCGACGCCAAAACGAAGCGGCTTTTAGAGAAGGCCGAGTACTTCGGCGACGGCTCGATCAAAAGTGAACAAAAATTTGATTGAACGGCCTTACCGAAAGGCCGTTTCGATCTCACTTCGAAGCCGCTGATCTTCAACGACGGGCGCCGGCGCCACTCCCGTGAGAAGCAGCTCAACGGGTGTTCGAACCTCGAGAAGCGCGGCCCGCATCTCGGCGTAGATTCTCATTTTGTCGGCGTTTTGAGACGCCGCGGACATCTCGTCGACGTAGTGACGGCCTGATTTGTACTCGGCTTCGCCCACCAATTGCCCCCGAGCGCGCAGCGCGAGCAAAGCCAAGAGACCGATCTCGTAACCTTCTTTTTGGTAGCCGGTTTGGACGTACTGTTGCACAAACGCCCGTCGCACCTCGGGTGGCTGAGGTTGATCGACCAACGAAGGCACCTGCTCCAGCGCGCGCTTCATCAAGTCGCTCTCCGAGATCTCGCACCCGGCTTCGGCCAAAAGCGAACCGACAAGCTCGGCGTAATAAGCCGTGCCTTCCGTGATATCGCTCCACCGAGTCTCGGGAGCTTCGCCCGTTTTCTCCCAGCGCTGCCACCACGAGACCGCCTCGCCCCACCCCTGCTGCCCGAGCAGCGCTTTTTTCATCGCGTGGATGAGCATCTGCCGGGAGTAAAGAGCTTCGACACGATCAACATTCGGTTTTCGATCGGCGGAGACGAAGTAGGCCGCCCAGGGCGCCTTCATTTGATAGAGAAAGTGAAACCCCTCGTGGAAGGCGGTCTTAAATGCCGACATCGCGGCGCTCGCGCCGGCATTGGGACGCTCCATGTTCACGGAGACTGCGCGATCTCCGCGAAAATTCGTGATGAAGTTGTACGACCCATCGGGCTGCACGGACTTTGCCTCTTCGCTCGAAAGGTCACGGAGGGCCTGTCCGGGCTCCCAGAACTGCCCCCGCTGCCGGGACGGCTGCATCAGAAGAATGCGATAAGAGTCCATCTGAAAGCCCGGCCAAATCCGCGCCGAGCATAGACGCACCTGTTCCAAAGAGGCCGCAACCGAAAGCGCCGTTTCGGAGGCGGGCGTTCGCGTCTTGGGAGTCGACGCACAGCTGATTGCGCTGAGAGCGATCACAAACATCGCGCCTGCGACCAACGGCAAACAAGAACTTCTAGTAGTCACAGGCGGCCACCTTCGGCTGCACGCCGCAAGGGCTCTTTGACGGAATAATTTCGAGGCGGTCCGACCATTCACCGTTGGCATCGCATTTCATGCGCACGCATTTCACGTTGGCAAGCTCCAGACGGCAGGCCTTCTTTTCTTTTTTGGGATTGTTCTCGCAGACCCAAGCACACTCGTTCAAACGGGCCGAGGGACTTTTGCAGATCGCGCCCGCACGCGCCTTTTCTTTGAGACGAACGGCATCAGCGGCTTTTTCCTTGTGGGCGATCTTTTCAACCTCGGTCCACCACATCTGCGCGGGCGCGAGGTTCGACTTTTTCTTGGGCTCGACTTTTCCGCGCGCGACTTTACGCCCCTGCAAAAGGACGTCGAAGACGATCTCCCCACCTTCGATCACGCCTTGGAACGTCGCCTCTTCGCCGCGCTCCAGAGGTGTGAACTCCTCGTTCTCGAGACCTCGAAACGCCGTGCGGCCTTCCAGCACCGCCACGCGAAGACGCGCGGCCGCCGGGTCCAAGTCAAAGACCAGATCCGCCTCCGCGTAACTGTCGCGCGAAAGTGGCGTCACCACCAACCGTGGCGACGAGGTCAGGTTTTGTAGGCGCATGGTTCCTTTTTCGAGCTCGATGCGCTCCATGGCGCCGTCGTCCCAACTGATCACCGGGATCGCGACCCGGCTATTGGGACCGACATAAAGCCTTTCGTTTTTGGCCAAAGCGACCTGCACGAGGGCGCTCGGACCCGTTTCAAAAATCGCCTTCTCCCGCAAAAGCTGCTGGCGGGCCGGGGCTTTGGATTGTCCTCTGGAGTCGGTGAGCTGAACCTTTCCGGAGAAGGACATCACGTAAGGTTCTTTGAACTTCGTGACCGTGGCCTGCGCCCGCTCGTCCGCCGCCCGCGCCGGCACACTCATCGACACCGTCACGCGGCTCCCGAAAAAGGTGAAAAAGATCAGGCCCACAGCCGTCAAAAGAAGGCTCACTTGCAGCGCGATCACGACGGGTTGTTTTGGCATTTCTTCGTCTCCCAGATTTTAGCCCACTTCAAAAACACCGAATAAGCCGCGCCCACGGCGATGATAAAACCTGGAATGCCGTCCAGAAAGCCGCGCTTCCAAACGTAGCACTCGATGAATTTGCTCCAGGGCTTGAATATCAACATCAACAGCGAAGCCTCGCGGCCGCCGTGCACCGCTTGCGCGGCCTGAAGGCTGGAGTAACGGTTGTTGGTGTCGATCTGATGATGAAGGTTGCGAAAAACCCAGTGCAAGAGCGGATGATTCAAACGTTCACGCCGGGCGCATTCTACCTTTTCGTGGATCGGGGCTTGATTCCACATGGAGTGGGCGCGGTTGAACAGCCGGAGCTGACGGTCGGGGTACCACCCACCGTGCAAAATCCAACGTCCCATGTGGAAGGACTTACGCGGCATTTCATACCCCGCCTTTGGATCGAGTGAAGAAAACTTCGCATGAATCTCGGCGGCCAGTTCGGGCGAAAGAGCCTCGTCGGAGTCCAGCGACAAGATCCAATCGTGCTGGGCCTCGCGGGCGCCGCGTGCTTTTTGCGCGCCAAAGCCCTCCCAGGAGGTTTCAAGGACGCGCGCTCCCGCTTTTTGGGCAATTTCGACGGTTTTGTCGCTGCTCCCGCTGTCAAGAACCAACATTTCCGAGACCAGGTTCTCGGCGGACTTGAGGCAGCGCTCGATGTTGAGCTCTTCATTCTTACTGATAACCACAAGACTGATCGGAAGCTTCATGAACTGCACACCCTGGCGCGCTTTAGCGCGCTCCTCTCCATTTTCGGTTGGTGCAATCCTGCTTGTCAAACCTTCCGCCGTGTCATTACCATAACGTTGTAGCGAAAGGAGCCTTCGCATGAAACGACTCTCACTCTCTGGACTTCTCCTCACCACACTCATGACGGCGCAAGCCTCGGCGTTTCTCTCGACGAGCGAAAGCGGCGAACTGACCCCGTCCGGAACCTTCCGCATCGGCGCCGAGCCTCAGCTCCGCATCAGTGACGGCAGCGGTGGCAACGTGGGCTTCTTCGTCGACTCGGGCCTCAATGACGAGTGGAGCTGGCGCGCGCAGCTCGGAACCGGCGATACCGAATTCTGGGGAACGGCTTCAGCCAAATGGGTCCCGATCCCCGACTTGGATTCGCAGCCCGCGATCGGCCTTCGTCCCGAGGTCACCTTTGGCCGCGACGAGAACGAATCGTTCAGCGTCTTTCGCGTGTCGCCCATCGTGAGCAAAAAGATCGACACCGAAATCGGCAAATTGACGCCCTACCTGGCGCTCCCGATCGGCGTCTTCGCTTGGCGCGGAAAATCCGACACCATCTCGCAGCTCGTGATTGGTTCGGAAGGCAAGTTTGAAGAGATGCCGACACTTTTGTTCACGGCCGAGCTCGGCATGAACATGAGCAAAACGTTCTCGTACGTCTCGGGTTCGATTTCGTTCTTCTTCGACGGCTCAACTCGCTAAGGTTGATTGGATAGGGGCACTATGTTTTCGTTTTTGAATGATGACGGTGGTTTCGCGGCGGCCGATTTTTACATCGACCTTGGCACCGCCAATACGCTGGTCGCGGCCCGGGGCAAGGGCGTGATCATCAACGAACCCACGCTGATCGCCTACTCGGAAATCCGCCCCGGCAAGCGCAAAGTGGTCGCCGTTGGCATTGAGGCCCGCGATAAAATCGCCGCGACTCCCGGCAACTTGATCGCCTACCGCCCCCTGAAAGACGGCGTGATCGCCGACTACGAAACCACCGAGGCCATGCTGCGCTCGTTTCTCTCGCGTCCCGGAATGAAATCCTTCTTTCGCAAACCCCGCATCGTGATCTCGCTCCCCTACGGCGTGACCGAGGTTGAAAAACGCGCGGCCATTGATGCCGGCATCTCGGCGGGAGCCAAAGACGTGTACCTCATTGACGAACCCATGGCCGCGGCCGTGGGCGCGGACCTTCCGATCAAAGAGGCCCGCGGCTCGATGATCATCGATATCGGCGGCGGAACGACCGAAGTTGCCGTCATCGCGCTGTCGGACATCGTCTATTGTGAGGCCGTTCGCTGCGCGGGGCACCGCTTCGACGAATGCATCGTCAATTACTTTAAGAATCGCAAGAGCCTGATCATCTCGGAAAAACTGGCCGAAGAACTCAAAATTGAGATGGGAACCGCGGCCCCTAAAAAGAACATCCGCCTGCGCACCATCACCGGCCGCGACGCCGAGTCGGGACTTCAGCGCACGCTCGAGATCACGTCCGAAGACGTGGGTCTGGCGATGGATGAACCGATCAGTGAGATCATCACCGCGATTCACAAAGCGATCGAGAACACGCCCCCCGAACTCGTCAGCGATCTGATCGAGAGCGGCATCGTGCTGGCGGGCGGCGGCGCCTTGATCCGCGACCTCGACATTCGCATTCAAAACGAAGTGCGCCTCCCGGTGCGCATCGCCCCCGACCCTCTCACCGCGATCGCACGCGGCGGCGAAAAGGTCTTGAACGACCCCGAGCTTCTCGAAAAAATCCAAATTCAGATGTGAGCGCTCGCCGATTGATCGTCTTGAATCAAGGCCCTCAGACGGGCCGCGAGCGGATGCAGGGGGTAGGCCTTGCCTTCGTACTCGCGCACGGGTAGCACGTCGAGCGTGGTGCCCACCATCAAGAGGGCCTGGGCTTTCAAAACATCGGCTTCACGGATCACGGCTTCGCGCTCGGTCGGCACGATTCCCGCTTTTTCAACCAACTCGAAAAGCCGCATCATCGTGCATCCGCGCAGAATTCCCGCCAACGGGGGATGGCACAGGACCCCATCTTGGCGCAGGACCACGATGTTCTCGGTCGACGACTCGGCCAACCCTCCTTGCGAGTCAAAGTTGACCGTGAAATCAAGCCCGCGCTCCAAGCTCTCGGCTTTCATCAAAACGTTGGGAAGGTAGTTCAAAGACTTGGTGATCGCAAAAATGCCGCTCTTCACGGGCACCGCGCTTTTGCCGATGCGAACACCTTGCGCGTATTTGTCGGGAGCGGGCGCCGCGAACGGCGAAATCACGATGAACAGATGCGACCCCAAACACTCGCGCGGGCTTGTTGAAAACCCTCCCGCCCCGCGGGTGACGTAAAGACGAACGAGCGTGTGTTCGTTCGGAAACTTTTCAAGACCTTGCTGAAGGATGTTTTCTAAGTCGTTGATATCCTCAGGAATCTCAAGCGCGATCCGCTGCGCCGACAACTTCAGACGTTCGAGGTGCGCACGGAGCAGGTAGGGCTTTCGCTTCACGCCTCGAAGCGCTTCAAAGACGCCATCGCCGCGGTGAAACCCGTGATCGTCGATCCCGACAAGACCGCCCAGAACATGATCGGTCCACCCGCCGGCCTGCGACGAATAAACAAACAGAGGGCCCTGGACCCGGGGCCGGGCTTTGAGTTTTTCAATGATTTCACTTTCGGAAAGCCATGTTACGCTTTTGGGCATATTGATCCACGTTTTGAAAATGTCTTACCAAGGATGGTCCCAATGAATTCGGCGCTCTTCAAGATGATCTTGCTCTCGATGATCTTCGCCAACGTTTCTTGCGCGCTGAAGACCAAGACCCGCGAGCGCCCGGCCATCCCGACCCAGACCTCCGAAATGAACGAGCACACGGGTCCCGCCGATAAAGTCGCCGCGACGACCGAACCCGCCGCCGCCAGCACAGAGCCGGTGGCGACCGAAACGCCCGCGGCTCCGGCCGCTGAGCCCGCCCCCGTCGATGTCGCTGTCGCCGCGCCGACCGAACCGATCCCGGTCGAGACGTCGTCTTCGAACTTGGACGAGGGCCCCTCGATTCAATTGAAGAAAATCGACACGTCGACCAAGTCCACGCCGGCCCCCGCCAAAGGCAAAGCGATCCTAATTGGCGGCGCCACAACCGCGACGGCGGAGCCCGCGAAAGTGGATGACAACTCCGCGGCCGTGGCCGCCGCGATCGAGGCCGCCACCTCGGCCCGCCCCCGCGTGAGCAATGTCGAGCCGCAAAAGGTTCTGAAATGGCTGCAGAACGGAAACCGCCGCTTCGTGAAAGGGTTTTTGCGCAAAGACGGACAGGCCGCCGCCGACCGCAAACGCACCGCGACCGCGGCCAAACCTCACGCGGTTGTTTTTGCGAGCAGCGATTCGCGTGTTCCGCCCGAACTCGTTTTTGATCAAAAACTGGGCGAGATCACGGTCATCCGCACGCAAGGTCTGTCGCTGGATGCCGCGGCCCTTGGCTCGATCGAAACCGCCGCCGAAGACCAAGGCGTGCGCCTGATCGTGGTTTTGGGAAACACGTTTTCGGACGCCGTTCGCTCGGCGATGTCGCAGGCTCCCGATCATGACTACGGCAGCCCCTCGATGAATCACGTGATGTCCGACGTGCGCGAGCGCCTGGCCGATGTGGTCGGCACAAAACCCAGCTCCAAAGACATGGCCCTGGAATCGTGGCTCAACACCCGCCGTGCCGCGAGTGACCTTGTGAAGCGCTCGGCCATGCTGGAAACCAGCGCCAAGAGCGGCCAAGTGGTCATCCGCAGCGCCATGTACCATGCCGAAACCGGCACCGTTGAGTTCGAATAATCCTCTCGAGAATTGCCTTTAGACCGGGTTTGGATGACACTGGGACGCATGTCCACACCCCGTCAAATCCTGGTCACGACCGCGCTCCCCTACGCCAACGGCCCTCTGCATTTGGGCCATATGTTCGAAGGCCTTTACGCCGATTTTTGGGTGCGCTTCCAAAAAATGCGGGGCCATCAAGTTCTCTTCATCTGCGCCGATGACACGCACGGCACGCCCATCATGGTCGAAGCCCGCAAGCGCCAAATCACACCCGAGCAGTTGATCGATGAGGCGTGGAAAGATCACGTCAAAGATTTTAAAGCCTTTTCCATCGAGCACAGCCATTATTCGTCGACCAATTCGCCGGCGAACAAAGAGCTCTGCGAGCACTTCTTTGCCAAGATGAAAGAAAAAGGCAGCCTGGGCGCGAAGACCATCCAGCAGCTGTACTGCGAGCACGACAAAATGTTTTTGCCCGACCGGTTCGTCAAAGGCACCTGCCCCAAGTGCGGCGCTTTGGACCAGTACGGCGATTCGTGCGACGTTTGCGGCGCGACCTACGGGCCTTCGGATCTCAAAGATTCGTACTGCGCCGTTTGCGGCAACCCGCCGGTGAAAAAGCCTTCGGAGCAAATTCTTTTTAAGCTCAACGATTACCGCGAATACCTGCAAGGCTGGCTCCCCAAGCACACCGCCAAAGAGACCGCCAACAAGATGCTCGAGTGGTTCGGCGAGGAGCTGCGCGAGTGGGACATCTCGCGGAATGCCCCCTACTTCGGCTTTCAGATCCCGGGTCATCCCGACAAGTACTTCTACGTCTGGGTGGACGCGCCGATGGGCTACGTTTCATCAACCAAAGAGTACTGCGAGAAGAACAAACTTTCGTTCGACGATTATTGGAAAAGCGACGCCAAAACCGAAGTCTACCACTTGATCGGAAAAGACATCGTTTACTTTCACACGCTGTTCTGGCCCGCGCTTTTAAAGGCCGCCGATTTCCGCTCGCCCTCGGCGGTGTGGGTGCACGGACACGTCATGGTCAACGGCGAGAAGATGAGCAAATCCAAAGGCACCTTCTTGTCGGCCAAGGTTTACACCGATCATTTGGACCCGATGTACCTGCGTTATTACTTCGCGAGCAAATTCTCGAGCGGCGTTGACGATGTCGACTTTAATCTTGAGGACTTCGCCCAGCGCACGAATTCGGATTTGATCGGCAAGATCACCAATCTCGCCTCGCGCGGCGCGACCATGCTGGGGGCCAAACTTGACGGCGTCATGAGTGAGCCCGATGCCGAAGGCACCGAGCTCTTAAAGCGCGCAGTCGCCAAATCTGAAGAGATCGCCCGCCACTTTGAGGAGCGCGAGTTCGTCAAAGCCATCAACGAAATCCGCGCGCTGGCTGATGAGGCCAACCGCTACTTCGACGAAAAAGCGCCCTGGAAAACGGTGGAGTCTGATCCCAAGGGCACCAAACAGGTGCTCACGACCACGCTCAACTTGTTCCGCAAATTGGCGATTTTCTTAAAACCCGTTTTGCCCGAGTACACCGCCAAGGTCGAAAAAATGTTCGGCGAAGCGCCTTACACTTGGGCCTCGAGCGAGCAGACCTTGACCGGCAAAGCCGTCGGCAAATACGAGCACCTCGCCACGCGCATTGACCCGGCCAAAATCAAGTCGATGATGGACGCCAACAAGCAAGAGCTCGCCGAGCGCGCCGAGCGCGATAAAAAATCAGGATTTGCCACCAAAGCCAAAACAGGAGCCCCCGTGAGCACAACGACCGACGCCAAACCCGCTGCCGCCCCTGCGGGACGTGATGGGGGCCTTGCGCCCGAGATCGAAATCGACAGCTTTAGCAAAGTTGATTTGCGCGTGGCTCAAATCGTCGACGCCGAGGAGATCAAAGAGGCCGACAAGCTTTTGCGCTTGAAAGTGTCGCTCGGCCCTTTGGGCGAGCGCCAAATCATCGCCGGCATTAAGAGCGCCTACTCGGCCGAGCAGCTCAAAGGGCGCTTGGTCGTGATCGTCGCCAACCTCAAGCCGCGCAAGATGAAGTTCGGCATGAGCGAAGGCATGGCGCTGGCTGCGGGCCAAGGCGGATCGGATCTGTTCTTGCTTTCACCCGACTCGGGCGCCAAACCCGGAGACCCGGTGAAGTGAAGACGCCCCTGACGCATTCGGAAACCCGGTTGCTGAAGCGGATTCTCGACAAGGCCCGCGTGATCGAAAACGAACTCGCGCGCGGCCTCCCCGTTCCGGAAGCGGCGTTTTTCGAAATGAAAGTGATGTTCGGCGAACTTGCGCACTCGGGCAACCCTGACATCTCACGTTTGCAGGACAGCGCCGATCATTTTATGCCGGACATGTCGCTGCGGCATTTTTTGAACTTCTTGATTCCCGTCGAGCGCCTGCTCGACCGCAACATTAAAGACAACGATTTTCTCGTCACCAGCAAGGACGACAAGACCAAGCCCGTAGAAAAACGCCCCTTGGTGTTTGTTCTGCACAACCTGCGCTCGGCCTTTAATGTCGGCTCTTTGTTTCGCATCGCCGAGACTCTGGCCGCGAGTCAAATCCACCTCGTCGGCTACACCGCGGGACCCGAATCCGATGGCGTTCAAAAAACTGCCATGGGCACCGATGAGCTTGTGCCTTCAGAGCGTTTTGAATCGATTGACCATTCGCTGGCGGTTCTTCGCGAACAGGGCTACCGCCTGATCGCGCTCGAGACCGCGCCCGCCAGTCTTTCGCTGTACGAAGGCCGGCTCGAATCGAAAGTGGCCTTCGTTTTGGGGAATGAGCGCTTCGGCCTGGATCATCATGTGCTGCGCCTTTGCGATGAAGTCCGGCACATCCCGCTCATGGGGCAGAAGAACTCACTCAATGTCGCAAATGCTTTGTCGGCGGCCGCCTTCGAGTGGCACCGCCAGCAACTGGAGGGTTGATGTCCGACGAGGAAAAAAAGAACGACCCGCTCGTCTTAAATCCGATCGGCTATTTCTCATGCGAAAAGAGAAACCCGTACGAGGCCGCCTCGCAAGGTTCGCTGGATCTCTCGGGGGACCGCGGGCTCATTGAGCTGCTCCCCGGGCACAACTTTGAACAGGCCGTTCGGGGACTTGGGAACATGAGCCACCTTTGGGTGTTCTTTTGGTTTCACAACAACGAAAACTGGAAACCCTTGGTGATGGTTCCCCGCGGCTCGATCGAAAAGCAGGGCGTCTTTTCCACGCGCAGCCCTTACCGTCCCAACCCCATCGGACTTTCACTCGTCAAGATCGACCAGGTCGATCAGCGTAAAATTTGGGTGCGCGACTTTGATCTCTTGGACGGAACGCCGATCTTGGATTTAAAGCCCTACCACCCCGAAGCCGATGTGGCCGTAAACCCCAAGCTCGGCTGGATGGAAAAACTGGGCGAACAGGAGTATGCGGTGACCACCACGGATCAGTTCGACCGCAAAGCGCAGTTTCTGCACCTGCGCGGAATCAAGCAGCTGGTGCCGTTCTGCGGTCAGCAGCTGCGCTTTGACCCCTTCAATCAAGAAAAAAAGCGCGTGAGCTTCACCTCCGAAAACGACGGCGTGCTCGCGTACCGCACCTGGCGCATTCATTTTTACACCAAAGACTTGATGATCCGCTTAGAAACGATCCGCTCGGGCTACTCCGATCGGGATCTGGCCAACAAGGCCGACGACAAATGGAAAGACAAAGACATCCACCGCGAATTTATCGCGGCGTTCGGACGGTGATCAAAGACCCCGGCTCATCTTCGGGCGCGGGTTTGGGCGTGCCGCCCGTTTTGTTTGGACGGTTCGCCAAGACAAAGAGCGTTCGCAGCATCGCGCCCAAAACGAAAATCAAGTAGTACCCGGCCGCCGTTTCGTCATACGAGGACAGCAGCTGCCCGCCGATAACGGTGCCGATCAAGATCGCCGTGGTCTGAAAGAAGTTGTTCCAGATCAAAAGCTGAATTTTGTCTTTGTTCGGAAGCTCGGAAAACATCACCAAGCCCCAGGCCACTTCAAAAAGACCCCAGAAAAATCCCGAGATGCCTTGCAGAAGCACGGACTCCAGCGTGCGCGAAACAAAAAACCACAAAGCCGGGAGCGGCGACATCCCGAGCGCCCCGATAAAGAGAATGCGGCGCACGCCGAACTTCTCGATCCATTTGCGAGCCATCAAGAGTGCGAAGATCTTGCCAAAGAACAGGGCCATTTGCGTGGCCATAAAACTCAGGTAATCGAACTTGAGTTTGACGAGCAAAAATGGCGTGACGAACGAGCTTGAAATGTAAATCGCGCAGTTGAACAAAAACATGAAGGTCAGATCGCGGCGCGCCTGCGCGTTGTCTTTAAAGACGCCCCAGGTTTTTTTTAAGAACGTGAGCCCGCGCATAACGTCGAACGGATTGCGCCGCCCCTCGCCGATGGCAGCGTTCTGGACCAGCTGCTCTTGATACTCAATCGCCTTGTGCGCGCCCAGAAGGTACACCGACAAACAGCGCGCCAAGAACGCGACTAAAAATGGAAGCGCGTAAGCCGCGGGTCCCACGTTTCGCGACTCCACGTTGTGAAGCAAAACACCCGCGAGCAAAAGGCCCATGATCGTTCCGTACTGCGTGATCTGGCCGCGAAACGCGAAAAAGCCGGGGCGCTCTTCGTTGGGAACCAAAAAGCCCATCCAGTAGTTCCACACCGCGCCGCCCGAGTACGAGCAGGCCCAATAACACCCGATCAAAGCAAAAATGGTGATCGGCCCGGCCTTGTTGGTCATGGCGGTGATCATCAGTGCGAACAAAATCAAAGATTGCAGGGAGCAGACCAACAGCACCCAGCGTTTGGGCCGTGGCCACCTCGAAAACAGAAAGGGAGTTGCCGTTTGCAGAGCGGCGCCCATCATCATCGGCAGACCCACGACAAGGCCCGCGACGACTTCGCCCATGCCTTTGGAGATGGCGTAGGCCGCAAAAAAAGATTCTCCAGCCCCGATCATGAGGCTGGAGAAATAGGCTTCGATATAACTGATTTTTGGGGACTTAGTTCTCACCCACCGATAGTCGCGATCAATTGCGCGATCAGCAGAGAAACGACCGACATCACTTTGATCAAGATGGCGATACCAGGACCCGAGGTGTCTTTGAACGGATCGCCCACGGTGTCACCGATAACGGCCGCTTTGTGAACTTCGGAACCTTTTTTGTGACCGGGGATGCCACCTTTTTCGATGAATTTCTTGGCGTTATCCCAAGCACCACCCGCGTTGGCCATGAAGAGCGACATGGTCGCGCCGACAGCCAAAGCTCCGGCGAGCATCCCCGCCAAGGCTTGAGGGCCCATCACGAAACCAACGACCACGGGCGAAACCACCGCGATCAAACCAGGCAGAATCATTTCGGTCAAAGCCGCTTTGGTCGCGATGTCCACGATCTTTGCGGGCTGGGGCTCGGCTTTCGACTCGAGCAAACCGGGGATCTCGCGGAACTGGCGCGCGATCTCTTGAACGATTTTTTGAGCCGCGCGGCCGACCGCCATCATCGTGGTCGAACCGACCAAGAACGGCAGAACCGAACCGATCAGAATCCCGATCAAAACGCCCGAAGACGTCAGTTCGAGAGACATTTTTGCCAGACCTTTGATCTCACGGACGTGATTCACTTCCATGTTAAAGGCCGAGAACAAAGCCAAAACCGTGAGGATCGCCGAACCGATCGCAAAACCTTTGCCGATCGCCGCTGTTGTGTTTCCAACCGCATCGAGTTCATCGGTGATGTCGCGAACGTCTTTACCAAGACCGCTCATTTCCGAAATCCCGCCCGCGTTGTCGGCGATGGGGCCGTAAGCATCAACGGTCATGACAACCGCGGTGCCCGCGAGCATCCCGACGGCCGAGAGGGCAATGCCGTAAAGACCCAAAGCACGGTCCGCGATGTAGGCCGCGATCACAACGATCGCGATCGGAATCGCGGTGGATTCCATACCGACAGCCAAACCGCGGATCACGCCGGTCGCAGCGCCCGTGATGTTGGCTTCAGCCACTTGGCGGATGGGTTTCATCGCCGTGTAGTACTCGGTGATCAAACCGATCAAAGCACCGCCGAACGCGCCCGCCGCCAAAGCGACCGTCACGGACTGCGAAACGTCCCAGAGCGGGAGCAAGACAGCCGCCGCGATGGTCAAAAGAATGGGAGGCAAGATGAGAGCATTACGCAAAACAACCGAAGGCGACATGTTGGAAACCAAACGCGCCAAGAAGATCACCACGATCGAGATGATCATGCCCAAACCCGAGAGGAGCAGGGGCAAAGCCACCGCGGTCAAACGCGTGGTCGCTTCGTCGCCGCCGGTCACCAGACCCGAGAAGGCTTGAATGTTGACGGTCAAAGCAATCGCCATCGCCGAAACGATCGCGGCCACCATCGACTCGTAGATGTCAGCGCCCATACCGGCCACGTCACCGACGTTGTCACCAACGTTGTCGGCGATCACGCCCGGATTGCGCGGATCATCTTCGGGAATGCCTTGAACGACTTTACCGGCAATGTCGGCACCGACGTCAGCGGCTTTGGTGTAGATCCCGCCACCGATCCGCGCGAAGAGCGCGATCGAGCTTGCGCCCACGGCGAACGAGTGAAGAATGGTCGAGATTTGATTCGACTCGCGGAAGGCCACATAAAGAGCGCCCAAACCGACGAGACCCAAGCCCGCCACCGAGAAGCCCATCACGCCGCCGCCATCAAGGGCGACGAGCAGCGATTTTGCGCGCGAGCCGGTGAACGCGGCCTGCGTGGTGCGAACGTTGGCGTAAGTCGCCGCTTTCATGCCGAAGAAACCGGCCAAGAGGCTCAAGATCGCGCCGAGCAAGAAGCAGAGCGCCGCCGTCAAACCGAGCGCGAAGAACAGCGCCACGCCCACAACGACCGAGTAGATCGCCAAGACTTTATATTCACGAACCAAGAAAGCCATCGCGCCTTCGCGGATGTAGCCGCCAATGCGGTTCATGGTTTCGTTACCGGTGGGCTGAGCTTTTACGCGCAGGTAAAGTCCAAGGGCCACGATCAAACCGATGATTCCGGCCAAAACCGGGGTCATGAGAAGCGTCTCTGTCGTCATATGTCTGTGAACTCCACGGGATGAGTACATCCCTCTAAGGTTTTGCGCACCTTCGGTGCGACTAACTTAAAGAGTTCACAGACTTACGAGAAACGATGGGGGCTGTCAATGAACCAGAGAGGCTACAGAAACAGGTTTCGGATGCGGTTGGCCAAAGAGGGCTCGATGATCTTCTCTTCGTGCAGTTGGAAGAAGAGCGTTTCGAGCTGTCTGCGTAAAGAATCAGCAGAATCACCATGGTTGCGAACCACGTGATCGAGCTCATCGGCCACGCGCACGATCTGAGCAAATTCATTGATGTCAAAACCGCGCAGACCCGCCGGGTAGCCAAACCCATTAAACTGCTCGTGGTGCTGGGTGATGATCGATTTGACGATCTCCGACACGACGATGCTTTTTTCATCCAAGATCTCGAGGCCCTTTTGACCATGATCATAAAGGAGCTGGCGGTCGGCCGGATTCAAGGCCAACGGGTCATGAGCCGAGGCGCTCACCCGGGCCGGAAGCCGCGCCAAGCCGATATCATGCAGCAAGGCGCCCATCGCCACTTCGGTCAGGATCTTGTTGGTCGAATAGCCGATGCCGAATGAGATCAACACCGCGAGGCTGCTGACGTTGACGGGGTGCTTGTGAAAGTCGGTGCCTTTGTCCGAAAATTCCATCAGGCGGCGGAACGCCTTTTTGCGGATGGGTGAAATGTTCTCGAGCACCGAATCGATCAAAACGATCGTGATCTCGTTCAAATTTCCCATCAAGGCTTTGACCATCGCCGAGTCGTTGGCTTGAAAGGTGCTGGTCAAAATGGCTTTGGCCGAAACCACGGCCATGTTTTTTTGCGTGACGGGATCGGGGTGCTCCACCAGCGCCTGCAGCCGCTTGGCGACGTACATAACGAAGGCTTTGTAGTCCTCTTTGCGGATCCAAAAGTTGGTGACGTTGCCGTCCAAGAGCTGAGCCAGACGCTGGCTTTCGAGCGTGCCGCCTTTTTTGCGGTAACGGATGACTTTTTTATTGAGCGGCAGATTCAGGTAGAGATCAAAAGTGATGGCCCGCTCGGCCTCCAGATCCAGACTTTGAATGGGAACGTAATTTTGCAGTTCCATTCGAACCTACTCTTCTTTATTTCCCGCCGATTTCAGCTTTGGCCTTTTCGTCGGTGGGAGTTTTGGTGTCGTAAACTTCGGTCCACGGCAGACCCGAAGGGATGCCGGGACGGTATTTGGGAATGACAACGGTTTTCGCCGGCTCTTTCGCCATCACGGTGGTGGCGGCCGAGTCGCTGGCGATCAAGCGTTTGGCGAGATTGCGCGCGCGCACTTCGCGCAGGTGCGTGAGACGGGCTTGAAATCCGGGTTGATCGGGCGTGAACAAAGGTGAGGAGATTTGCAGCCATTGCCCGTCACGAACCGCTCCGGGAGACTTGAGCTTGTTGTCTTCGAGGATGCGCGTGTACTGACTGCCATCGCCGTAGTAAATTTGCGCGAGGAACCAGAGCGTGTCGCCCTCTTTGAACTCGTGCTTGTGCGCGCCAGCCCATGCAAAACTCGCTGAGAAACAAGATGCGGACAAAATCAGCGCGAACAAAAGGCGGCTTTTCACTTTCAACCTCCGAATGCTTTTTCTAAGGGGCTTATCGTCTGATTGTCTCACTTTCTTAAAGATCCCATCAAGACAGGAGCAGACAAATGCCCAGTCCTGTGCCATCATGATTCGCATGCATCGACTCTTTCTCGTCCGTCACGGCGAAACCGACTGGAACCGTCTAAGAAAACTACAGGGCCATACGGACATCGAGCTCAACTCTCGAGGGATTTTGCAGGCCCAAGGTCTGCGTGAACTTCTCAAACATCACCGCCCCACCCGCCTTCTTTCGAGCGACCTTAAGCGCGCGCAGCGCACGGCCCAGGAGGCTTTTCCGGGAGGCGCGCTCTCGCTCTCTCCGCTTTTGCGCGAGATTCATCTGGGCGGCGCCGAGGGCAAGTCGCGCGAGCAGGTGCAGCTCGACTTTGGCGATCAAGTTTGGAACGACTGGAGCGATGGACAATTTCCGAAGTACGCGACCCGCTTTCCGCAGGGCGAGAGCCGCCGCGAAGGACTGGAGCGTTTGTTTCAACTGCTGAAAACTTTTGGCGCCTCGAAATCGCCCGAGGTGATTTTCGGTTTCACGCACGGGCTTTTGCTTCGCAGCTTCGCGCAGTGGACCGAAAATCTTGAAGACGCCAAATTCACGACGCCCAACTGCTGCGTTTACGAGTGGGACCTGCACCATCTTGATCTGGATTTCGATTCCGACCCCAAGCTGCGTCCGCGCCTGCGGCAAATTCTGCTCTTACCCGATGAGAGCCTCAGTCTTTAAAGACGGACGTCTTTGTCCTATCAGTTTGCAGTTATTTTGAGTCAAATCGATACCTCGTTTTGAAAATATCAACTTCTGGATATGGTATCCCGTCGACATCAACCAAGCTGAAACGCTCGAACCTTTTTGAACCTGACGGAATAAGCGAAGGTGCAATCGGTTCATAAGGAGACCGATAAGCGTAGAGAAAAATGGGACCTAGTTTCTCTACAGGCTGACTGTTGGCCATGTGCAAAAATGAAAGAAATGATTCCGCTCTTTTTTGAGCAAGTTCGTCGTCAGGCAAAAGTTGCAAATTGTTAGACGTTTTATATCTGGTCGTATCGTATCCCCACTCCGTGACCCACCAGCTCTTCGCGGGAAGACCGAAATCACTTGCATTTTTTTCGAGCACTGACCGTCCCCCGCTCAAATCATAAGCATCAGTGTAAACATGGGTCCCAAGACCATCCGCGAGCATCAAAAAATCAAACCCTTCTATGTTTTCCAAACGCCTCAAAAACGCACCTGGGTCTGGGATGTGAGCTCGGGATACGTGGACTATGTTTGCCATTCCAAAAGTCACAATTTTAGCCGTTGGAAAATTAGCGGGGCTGTGGATGACCGTAGCCGCATTGAGCAAGAAAAACGCGTAAGCCTTGGCTGCGGCCTGAAGTTCCAATTCACTGGGCATCCGGTCTAGGGGCAAGTCTCCATTGAAGCAAACCCAATCAACTTCGTTTCCAATTTCAAAAGCCTCAATCTCGAGTCCAGCAGCCTTCACCGCCGCGATTTGGCCCTGAAGACGAGCTCTAAATTTGGAGTAGTTAATCTCACTGTACTTAGGGATTCCTCCCATCCATCCGCACAGACTTTGAAAGTCTGCACTATCATGATAGGCGGCAACGTACCCGCTATCAAAATCGTGAATTGTCGGGGTTACGAGCGCGAGCATTTTCATCCCGTTGGCATTTGCCAACCGAACGATCTCAACGAAATCTGAGACGCCGTTTAGGGGGCGGTCAAAGCCGTCACGAAACCACTTCGCCCCGGTCTGGGCGGCGCCTAAAATTTGTCGTATCCGATCTTGCTGACTGGCCCAGACCAGGCCTGACCGAATCATTCCGAGTTCAGGACGGTTCTCATCGGCAGTCAACTTCAAGTCGGAGAGAACTAAAATCGGACTTTCCGAAGTCGCACTTTGTTTCTGAACCTGCAGAGCAACAACGAGGTTGGACCGCATTGCCCAAAGTCCAAGAGGAAAGCTCACACTCTCCTCGACGCCCGCAGCAATCGTCCATGTCTTCAGAATTTCCCAAGCCTTTTCTCCGATAATTTGATCGTTACTAGAAACAACCAACTTCAGAACTAAAGGCGCTGTCGGCGAACCCAGATTTGCGATGCCCGCCTTGAAATTGATGTTCCAAGTCTTCTGCGGTGCCATGCGAACTATCGGAAAAATAACTTTTGAAAAATCATTCCTATCTACGGGAGGAGCAATGAGAAGACCTTGTGATTCGACAGTCTTGTTGCCACCGTAAGAATATCCCGCAGGAGCCGAACCCACCGCGCCGGATGCAGGAGGTGTCAATTCTCCCCCAAAATCAGTTTGAATTTTTTGGTAACTCAAATTGATTGCATTCGGACTGCGCGCAAAGAGCACAGGCAAATTGATGGGCTCCAATTCGTTTTGACCGGATGAACTCTCCTGAGCAGAAGTTGAAAAAGGCTGAATACACCCAGATAGAAATAAACCCACGCCAACAAGCAGGTAGACGCTTCTAAACTTGTCTTTAATAACTTTCACGATCCCGCCTCTCTATGTCTCAAAAACCTATCGGCGCCTTACGTGTCTGAAGTTATCAAGGCTCGCCAGAATATGATCCGGGATCCAATTGGATCGGAAAAATCCAAATGACATAAATAAATTTAACAACCGAAAGAGGCTTGGGCGGCGAGTGCCATCAACGTAGAAGCAATTATGTGGAACTAAGTCGATTTCAGCTTGAACGTCTCATATGGAGATAATTTCATATGCCATTTCGCGCCTATTGATTTTGAGAATGAAAGCGGCGAATGACAAATGGATGTGCGCGAAATTCGAACGTACATTCATCTCATGAAAGCGAAAGTCTTGATCATCACCGCCGACACCGAATTCCGCGAAAGCGTCATGCGCGAACTCTATCTCGCTCACCTCGAGGGACTCACCGTCCGCAGCGGTGTTGAGGCCATTCGCGTCCTCAAAACCGAAGACATCTCTTTCGTGATTTGCGACAATGACTTGATTGGGATGGATGCCATGCAGTTCTTATGCGTGGCGAATATTTTACTCCGAAGCCGCCCGCCCGTGGTGGTCTGCTCGAGCCGCCACCGCTATTCGCCCGAAGAGTTCCGTCACAACGGGGCATCCGAGGTTTTCTCCAAACCGTTCTACGCCCAACACCTGCGCGCCTTCCTCCGACGGATGGAGGAGTTAAGAGGACATGGGTCCGCCTCACCGCGAGAATTGAGCCCCCTGGCTCTTGCCATCGACCTTTAGAAATCATCTCCATTAAAATCTTTTACTTTGTGTGGGATTTTCTCCTTAAGGCCCCGCCCCGAGCGGGGGCCCTCTCAAACCCTGAATAACAGGGCCTTTCCTCGGTTCTTTCGAGCTTAAACTCTCTTTATTTAACCTCTTTTTGAGACGTCAAAGTGGACCCTATTCCATTTGCTCAATGGCGCACTCCCGGCGAAAATGAATGAAGAGGTTTGGTTTAACCGATCCCAACGAAGTGAGGTGCGTATGTCAGAAAAGATAGGCGCGATGGTTCGTGAAGCCCGATTAAAAAAGGACATGACCCAGGGCCAAGTGGCTCAATTGCTCGGCTTCCAAAACGCGCAGTTTGTTTACATGATCGAGCGCAATATCGCCAAGGTTCCCCTCGATGTGGTGGGAAAATTGATCGTGCTGCTCGATCTCAACGAGTCCGTGATTATGGATTTGCTGTTCTCCGAGTTCCGCGACAAAGCCGTGCGCGAAGTGAAAGAAGGCAAAAAAGCAGTGTCGGCGAAAAAACGCCGCTAAACCGCAAAGGGCAAGAGCCTGTGCTTGGTGAGAAACGCTTCAAAGTATTTAAAATCTTTGACCGTGAGGCGCGCCAAGTCCCCACCTGAACCCTCGGGCAATGGCGCCGACTCTTCAGGGGTGAACAGGCTCATTTGATCTGGATGAAGGCCATGGACCTCATTGACGAGGTCCTGATTGCTGTCGATCTCCAACTCTTTAAAAAATCCCATGCATTTCTCCTGATTGGGGTGGTGAAGGTCGCGGGCCTAAATCATCACGTTCAGAACAAAAAGAGACAGAACGATCAGAACGAATGTTGTCGAATTCATGCAGGCCTCCTCTTTGGCGCTTTTGACTTACATATAATTTACATATTCTATTCAAAGGCGCAATCGTTTCTTCTTTATGACGCTCAATCCTGGATCTTGGATGAGCCCCTGGGGGGTATCTTTCGGCCCTACTTCGCGGTAAGATCGTTTGATGACTTCTTTCGGGATGGCCCTGAAATTCATTTTCCGCCGCGGCTGAGCGCTCCTCGCTCACCGCTGACGCCCGTCCTTTTCTGATTCACGCCCCAACAACTGACTGAAAAACCCCTTGAAACTGAACGAACGCAAAGGAGACTCCTATGCAATCCCCGACCCTCTTTATGACCCAATCCGACGTGCAAAAAATCTCGTCCCTCCTGCCGGCCGCGAGCCCCGAGATCCGCGAGCTCTTGACCGAAGAAATCGCCCGCGCCGAAGTCGTCCCCGAAGACCAACTCCCGCCGGGCGTCGCGACGATGAACTCGGAGATTCGCTTTGTCGACCTCGACACTCATCAAGAGCGAACCGTGACCCTGGTTTACCCGGCGGATGCCAGCGCCCAATTGGGACGCATTTCGATTTTTGCCCCCATCGGCGCCGCGCTGATCGGACTTTCCGAAGGCCAGAGCATCGATTGGCCCTTGGAGAGTGGCGTCACCAAACATCTGCGCGTCCTCAGCGTGAGGTGATTTGACCCCACACCTTGGAGTTCTTACTCAAAAGGCCGCGGCCAACTTGTCAGCGGCCTGGTTTTCCACTAACAAAGCCTCACCAACCTCAGGAGGCTTTTCCATGAAATCATTCGTGCTGTTTTTCGCTTTGACTCTCGGCCTGATGTCTTCGGCCCAGGCTTCGATCCCCGCTTGCACCGCCGCCAACGAAGGCCAAACTTTGCTGCTCGAAGATGGCAACGGCCCCGCGCAAGTCTACGTTTGCCAAAACGGCGACTGGATCCCCGCCTCGGCTGCACGCAAAATCTCGGCGTTCGCCGCTTTTGCGGATCTGAACGAAGTGTGCCTGGACCGCGCGACTCAAGTTTACGGCCTGCCCCGCAACTTGGCTTACAACGCCTGCTTCGTCGAAGTGAAAATGCCCTACGCTTCTTGCGTCAACCGCTTGAGCGCGCCTCCGTACAATTTGTCGAACGGCGCCGCCGCGGCTCTTTGCTCGAAAAACTAAAACACTTCGGAATGAAACGGGAGATTTCATGAAGACTCTTTTTATGGTTTTGATTCTTGGCTTTGCCAGCGCCGCCATGGCGCAAGAAATTCCGGCCCTGACGTGCACGGGCATCTGGGCCGCCCGTGCGGCTTCGATGAAAGCTGACCTGGCGATCTCGAGCCCCGCGCAAAAGCCCATCAACGTGAACATCACGCTCGAAAACGGAGTTGAGCTCGCAGGTACCGCCAACTACTCGCGCGGCGCCTACGCCTACCTGGTCCGCACCGCTTCGGGCGCGGTGACCGTCGAGGGCACTCTGCGCCTGCGCACGCAAGACGCCGCGACTCACGCTCACGCCTACAGCGTGCAGCTCACAGGATCGTCGGATACGACGGGCCTCTTTGTTTGTGATCCTCAAAATTAAGAGCTTTTCGATTTTTTTGAATAAAAAAGGCCTCGGTCCGAGGCTTTTTTTATTTCAAGCCGCGCTCGACGTGAGCTTGAGGCCGATGATCGAGATGAGCAGCAGGCCCAAAAAAACCAAGCGCGGAAGACTGACGGTCTCTTGGAATAAAAAAAACCCCAAAATCGCCGCACCCAAAGCGCCAATCCCCACCCAAACCGCGTAGGCCGTTCCAATCGGGAGCACCGACGCCGCTTTGGCGAGCAGAAACATGCTGATAAAAAGCGCGACGGCGGTCAACGCGGTCGGCAGCGGTTTGGTGAGACCTTCGGTGTATTTGAGTCCAATAGCCCAACCGACCTCAAAGAGACCAGCCACAACCAATAAAATCCAAGCGAGTGATGACGACATGGCGCCCACTCCAACAAATGATACCTCTTTGGTCAAGCCGGGAGCATGATGGGGCATGCCTCAAAAGCGCCACGCGATTGGCACCCTGGGTGTCGAAGCAATTTCAAAAGGCGGCATCCGCGTTGAACGGCTCGAAGACCGCGTGAAACCTCGCGTGCCCTTTCCGCACCGTCACGACTTTTACCAAATCCTGCTGATGAAGACCGGTGCGGGTTCGCACGCGATCGATTTTAAAACCTACAAGGTCGCCGCCCGCCAAATTTTTTGCCTCAAGCCGGGCCAAGTGCACGCCTGGAATCTCAGCGCCAAAGCCGTGGGTCTCTTGATCGAGTTCACGCCTGAGTCGTTCTTAACGCCCTCACGCGGATTGAACTTCGGCGCACTGACCGACGCTCTTCCGGATTGCTTCCGCGTGATCAAAGCCGACGATTACCGCGAGCTTTGGCGGACGGCCAACAAGATGGCCTCGGAGTTTAAAGAGAAAAACCCCCTCTTTGAAGAGGCGCTGAGAAGTTCGCTCGAGAATTTGCTGATTCACTTGAGCCGTCACGCCTCGATCAAGGCGGCGCCCGCCCCAGGCCCTTCGAAGGCGCAAGATTTCACGGCATTGGTGGACTCCAACTACGCGCGAAAGCACCAGGTCTCCGACTATGCACAGATGCTCGGCGTTTCGGCCAAGGCGCTGAACATGCAGGTGCAGCGGCTCTACGGACGCGCCCCGCGCGAGATCTTGCATGAACGCCTGCTGCTGGAGGCGCGGCGTTTACTGGCCTACTCGACTTTGAATGTGTCCGAGATCTCGTACGAGATCGGCTACGATGACCCCAACTACTTCACGCGTTTTTTCCGGCAAATGACCGGGCAGAATCCGTTGGAGTTTCGAAAGAAGCAACGGACCTCTTAAAGGCCGTCTTTCTGAGAGCCCGAGGGGCGGCTTTTTTCCTTCGAGCCCGTTGGGCGATTGTTCTCATTGAAGGCGAAGTTGTCCTGAACCTCGGTGCCATCTTTGTGACTGGCCTCATTTTCCAAAGCGACCTTGCCGGTGATGCCCACCCATTCGGGAAAGAACACCATCAGGATGACGTAAACGAACGATGCGCCCGCAAAGATCGCAACGATGCCGATGATCATGGCCATGCTTGAATTGTCCATCTGGGGCCTCCGGGTTTAGATTAACAAAGAACCAAAGAGAGCGCTAGGGACCGGTTTCCCATAAAATAGCACACAATCCACATTTAAAGGCGCGCCCGTTTCATCGCATCTTCGAAGCGGGCCTCCCGCGTTTCCACAGGGCGCGCGTCCAAAGCACGCTCGACCAGAGCCCCTTCGTCGACGCTCTCGCCGCAGGCATAAAGGCGAAACAGATCGTAAATTGAATCGAACGCGGCCGCCACGTCGACCGGAAAGGCAAGACCCCCCGCCCGCAGCGCTGCGATCGGCCCCTCATAGCGCCGCTTCACGGCCGCCGAGTCCCCGCCGGTGCTCGCGGTGGCGTACGCATCGGGAGGCAAATGCAGATCCAAGGAGTGCGCGGCGCCATCGGTGCCTTGGTATTCAAAGAGCTTGACCGCCTCGGCGTACTCACGCCAGCGCGCCAGCGCCTCGCCAACAAGGGCAAACAACACCACCCGCCGCTGCGGAGCTGAAAGGGATCGAAATGAATCTGAGAATGAAGGGTTCAAGAGGCTCCTTAAATCATGTCAAAAAGCAGAACTTGCATGGTGGACTCTCACGTGGGGCTTCGTAAAATCGAAGGGTCACGTTGGGAGGCGAACATGGCGCAAAAACTGATGCCCGCCCTCCTGCTCGCACTGTCCGTGGGCGTGCTGAGTGGATGTAACGGCGGTCCGTTCAAAAAGCAAAAAGAACGTCATCTGGAATCAGTGCGGATTGACCAAAATGAAGTCCCCATCACCGCGCAGGACATTCACCTGACGATTGACGAACCTGCCCAGCAACTGAGCTTAAGCTGGCCCGCAAAAGCCGATGTCAAGGCCGCGCACTACGATGCTCAAGGCGAGTTCAAAAAAGTCTCGACCTCGAATGAACTGCGCATCGCCTGCCCCGCGGGCACGTCGATCATGGTCGCCATGATCAGCCCGCAAGACCCGCAGTCGATCGCCTACGCCGAAACGCTCGACTGCCCCGAGAACAATTAGGGACGAGGACGGAAGAAGTTGTCTGAAGACGGATCGGTCACCAGATCCGGCTCTTGCAACTTGTTGAGATTCAGATTGCACACGACATTCACCTGAACGTCGCGGCCACTGCCACGCGCCTGGAGGGTGCCGGGGTAAGTGCCGTTCGAAGCTTCAAAGCGCGCATCGACATTCCCGTGTCCATCGGCGTTTTCACCCGAAAAACGGATGTGATTACCGGCACGGATCGAGCTCGAAGTCGGCGCGAGGCGGCCGCTTTGATTGACCCCGCCGCCCTTGGCTTCGACGGTGATGTCACCGCGAACGGCGGTGTTGGACGAGTTCAAGTTGGCGCGGACCGTGAAATTCACGAATCCCATGTAACGACCGCTACACACCACTTGCGACGCCTGGGCACTGACTGCCGAGAGAACGGTTGCCGTCAAGGCCACCGCGATCATCTTGAAATTCACGAAAACCTCCTTGATGTAAACACGTTACTTTGTATGTCCTCCATGTCAACTCCCTGGACAGTTGCGCGCGGCCCCGTCCGCGCGGTATGTTCGGGCGCTTGAAAAGCGAAATCGGGAGGTTTCATGAAACGCCATCTGCTGCTTCTGCCATTGACCGTCGCGGTCCTGACTCTGGCCGCCTGTTCGGACTCGAACAAAGACAAAAAGAAGGCGACTCCAGAAACTGTCGAGGTGAAACAAGGCTCGGGCGCCGTTTGCCCCATCCCTAAAAAGGCTTACAGCTGTCAAATCACCGTGAACGACAAAAGCGGCAACGAATCCAAGTTCGACATGGATCTGCGCTCCCTGGAAAACAACAGCCGTCAACAAATCTTGAGCGTTGAAGGTTTCGAGTACTTGGCCGACGGCCGCATTCATCAGGCCACCAACAGCGAAGGCGTGCAGATCCGCTACGCCGTGAACTGCACCGCGACGTTTGCCGAACTGGCGGTCAACTCAACAAACTCCTCCAACGCCATGAGACTGCGCATCCTGCCGCAGACCAACCGCGAACTGCAGCTTGAAGTTTACGTGCAAAACGCCGACGGAAATTACGCTCAAGGCACCGGCCTCTGCCGGTAACGTTCACGAAAAACCACAGATTCCCGAACTGAGACGCGAAAGCCTGTGTCTTTTTTTCTTTACTCCAGCGTGGCACGGACGCGGGCGTAAAATAAGGGCATGAGACTCGCACTCCTGATCGTCTTTTTGACCGCCGCTGTTCTGGGCCCCTGGGCCGCCGATGCGCAAAGCAAGGGCTCTCAGAAAACCCAAAGCAAAGAGGGCAGCCGTTGGACTTTGCAAGAATGGCTCGCGCAAAAAGACCGCAACATGATGATGGATCTGTGGCTCGGGATGTACGCCCCCTCGCCTTACGAGTTCTTCGTGTCGGGCTCTTATCTCAGCTACGACACCAAAGTTTCGACCCAACCCACGCAGAGCGCCGAGACCAGCGACTTGCACGCCGCCGGAAAAGCCTCGGTCGGTGCCTATGCGCTGATCATGGGCCTTCAGGGCGAATACGAAAACAACTCTCAAGAGAAATTCAACGATGCCGCCGGCTCGCTCAATTTACGCGTCATTGGAAACGCCGTTCAGGGAACGCACTTGATTCTTCACTATGGCCTACGCACCCGAACGATGGAGGGCGCCGAAACCTTGCGCCAACAGTTTGCGGGCGCCGACTTGAATCTTTACCTCACGAAATTGTTCGGCCTGCAAGGCCTTTACCGCATCTACCTTCCGACCCATAACGGCGATCTTGGCGACGTCAGCGCCACGCGCGCCGAGGCCGGATTGTTTATCGACTTCGGCCCCTTACGCGTCTTTGGTAACGGGTTCTCCGAAACCCAGACCAGCGAGAAGAACCAGATCAAGACCCTTGTCGACCGCACGGGCATCCAGAGCGGCTTGCAATTCTTTTTTTAAGCCTCTACGCTTTGAGGGATGAAGCCAAAAGCCGAAAAGATGCACATCGGTCTGATCACGACCGACAAAACCCACGAGAGCGAGCTTAAAAAAACTCTCGAAGAGATGGGCGGCGGTTACGTGCACACCGGCAAGTCCCTGCTCGAGATGCACCAAAAAATGGGAATGCAAAAGGTCCACTTGATCGTGGCGGTCTCGAGCGATTCGGACCTGGGCCAAGAGTCGCAGGCCTTGATCAACTTCTTTCGCTCCAAGCGCGAGCATACCAAGACCCCAATCTGCGTGCTCACGCCCAAAGATCAGATGCTTTTTAAAGTCTTGCTGCTCGATCCACGCGTGCGCTGCTTTCCGCTGAATGGCGGCATGTTTATCCCACTCGTGACCATGCTCCCGCTGGCGCAGTCGCCCGACTTGGAAACCATTGTCGAGCCGCTCGCCACCGCTTGGGTGCAGCACGAGTTCGAAACTTCGGCGAAAGACAAACTCGGACAGGGATTGAACTTCAGCGCCAGCGCCTCGACCGACGATGACGTGCGCGCCGCCTTCATCGCGCAGAGCGCGGGTGAAGTCCGCAGCCATCTGGGCTGGTTCAAGTTTTCGGTGCGCATCTTGGATGAAAACCAAAGTTCGCTCAGCAAGATCTTAGGCACGGGTTCGCACGACGACCTCGAGCGCATCGGCCAGACGCTGCTCGAACACATCATGTTCGATTTTAACGACAAGGTGACCAAAGAGCTGCACACGCGCGGCGCCTTTTTCTATCCCGAGATGGACCAACTGTCCGCACCTGACCGCAAAACGTTGTATGGCCGTTCAAAAACGACGGGCCTTACGTTCCGCTCCGAGAACATTTCTCTCGTGCTGCAGATCACGCAGTACATTTGACCTGCCGGAGGCTTGATGCTCCCGCTTCTCATTTCCCTGTTTTTAAGTGTTTCAACCGCGCACGCGGTTGAAAAACCGCCCCTTCTCTTGCGCCCCCTCGAAAAATCCATCTACAAAGCGGGCGAAAAGATGCAGGTCCGGTGGACCGCGCCCTCCCCCGACGAGCCTCTGAGCGTGGGTCTTTTTTTGGAATCACTCGACGTCCCGCCCTCCGGCTTCCAAGGACCTCTGATGAAGCGCACGCAGCGTCTGACCTCGGCAGGTCAGTTCACGTGGACGCCCTCAGAGCCTGGTCGCTACCGAATTCGCGCGTTCGTTTATAAAAACCAAGATCTGCCGCTCGGCCCCGAGCCCCGCGGCGAAAAACTTTTCGACATTTACGAAGCGCTCACCCGCGATTTTGAAGTGACCGCCGAAATCAGTGCCGAGCAGGCGGCTCGCAAGTTTCGTGCAGCCGCCGTTGACCGCCTGATCCAAGACTTTGAAGTCTACGATTTCGCGGGCGCAGCCATCGCCGATCGCTATCTCGACATCGCAACACCCGAAAAAGCAGCGGCCGGCCCACCCACGACTTGGTGTTCTCGGATCGAAGCCCGCCTCCCCTTTGCGGGGTCCTGGCGAGCCTGCCTCCCGCCCTCCGCCGCAACCCCAACACTGTCGGGTGCCGTCACCTTTGCCAAGGGGGTGCCGACCTACAAAGAGGCCCGCCTTCGAGCCGAGCAACTGCTCGAGTCCAAGCACCCCAAGTCTGAACATCCCTTAACAAATTGGGTTTACAAATCCTTGGCGCGGACAAAAAAGCCACACTGGGGATTTTTGTTTTACGTGCGAAGCGCGAAAGTCCCGATCTTTGTTCGGGTGTACGAGAAAGGCGCGCCGTCCCTTGAAGAGCTTCCCTTGATTCCGGGCACGACTGAGACCAGCATTGATATCTGGAGGCACGAATGAAATCACTCAAACCTGTTTATGTTATCGCCGGCAAAAGAACCCCTTTCGCCAAGAGCGGAACCGTTTACGCAAAAACCAAAATCAACGATTTGATGGGCCACTCCTTGAACGCGCTCGTCGAGTCGCAAGGTCTGAAAGGCAAGACCGTCGGCGACGTGGCCTTCGGCGCCGTCATGAACAGCTCTTTGAACTGGCCGATGCCCCGCGAAGTCGTGTTGGGTTCGGGTCTTCACCCCTACACTCCCGCGTATTACATTCAGCGCGCTTGCGGCACCGGTCTTGAAGCGACTTGGAACTTAGCGCTGAAGATTGGCGCCGGCCAAATCCCCGACGCGATTGCGGGCGGCGTGGACACGAACAGCGATGTTCCGATCGAAGTGAATCAGGGTTATCGCGACTGGCTCTTAAAGCTGAACGCCGCGCGCACCATGGGTGAACGCTTGGGCCTGTTGGCGCAAGTCCGTCCGTCGTTTTTGGCGCCCAAGTTTCCGCAAGTCGCCGAGGCCCGAACCGGCATGTCGATGGGTGAACACTGCGAACTGATGGTGAAGGAGTGGAAGATCTCGCGCGAAGCGCAAGACGAGCTCGCCTACCGCAGCCACAAAAACGGAGCGAAGGCTTACGATGAGGGCTTTTTCAAAGACATGGTTGTTCCCTTCGGCAAGGTCGATCGCGACGCCACCCTGCGTGGCGACACGACTTTGGAAAAACTCGCCAAACTCAAACCCGCGTTCGACAAATCACCCGCCGGGACCTTGACCGCCGGAAACTCAAGCCCGATGACCGACGGCTCCAGCTGCGTTTTGATCGCGGGCGAAGAGTCGATGAAACAAAATCACTGGATGCCGATGGCACGGCTGGTGGATTTCGAATCGGCGGCGGTCGACTTCGTTCACGGGGACGGTCTCTTGATGGCTCCCACCGTCGCGGTGTCGCGTCTCTTGGACCGCAACAATTTGAAACTGCAAGATTTTGATTACTACGAGATCCACGAAGCCTTCGCGGGCCAAGTTCTCTGCACGCTCAAAGCGTGGGAGTCGGCGGAGTACTGCAAGAAGTATATGGGAAAAGCGATGCCCCTCGGCTCGATCGACATCACCAAAATGAATGTCGTCGGCAGCAGCGTCGCGGTCGGCCACCCGTTTTCGGCGACCGGCGCGCGCCTCGTGATGACTCTGGCGAAACTGCTGACCAAGAAAAAAGGCCGTGGCCTGATTTCGATCTGCACCGCCGGCGGCATGGGCGTTGCCGCCATTCTCGAGTCCGTCTAATCGCGAATCACTTTTGACGGCACGTCCACTCGTGGACGTAGCCGCCACCGAATTCGTACTTCGCGAACAATCCGCCTTTAGGCTGACCGCACTGAACCACGAGATTGATTCGGATCTTTGATCCGACTTGAGTGTACGCGTTGTAGACGTTGAAGCTGCAAGGATCCGGGCACGCCGCGTACAAGCGTTCACCGTCACGGTTTTCACCGCGCAGAGCCTGCTCGACGAAGCTTTTCGCGGCCTGCTCACTCGCGAACTCGCCGCGCACCGTTTCGGTGGGACGGCCATCGCAGGTGCGGTTGTAAGACGGCGCCTTGGGACGCGAGGTCGTCAGCGGACTGACGACATTGACTTGTTCACAAGAACCGCAGCGAGATTGATCCTTTAAGGCTGGCTCGGCCTCTGCTTTCACCGCGGTCTGAATTTGCATCAGAATTCCTTCGGCCGAAAGAAGGCTTCCCTCTTGGATCTTTGCCAGTCGCTGCGTGCGGATTCCCGCGGCTGGACAGCTCTGATCTTGCGGTCCATTCTTCGAGTGGTCAGCGACATTGGCTTCGACTCGCTTGAGCCCGGCCTGATACTGGCAGGCGCGATCGCATTGTTGTTGTGAAGCTCCTTCGGCGAAACGAACGCCTAAGAGCAGACTCCAAAAGACAAATAAGCTTGTCGTGATTTTCATTTTTGAACCCCCCTCGGTCAAAAAGTCACTGGCCTTCACTTGTGCGAAAGCAGGGCCATTGGGTTTGAGGCCGAAATGACTCCGAACTTGCGCGAACTCCATTAAACCGCACTTTGGTCCAGTTTCAACCTGGAACCGGGGCCGTTTTTTGACACACTCAGAGAAGGAGACAAGGCTGACGTCATGCTTGAAACAATATTATCCCTGTTCTTCTTCGCGTCGGCGCCCACGGCGACCGACAATTACACCGCCATCACCGATACGCTCACCCAAATTGCGAGCCGATACCCCCAGAACAGCCGCGTTTTTCAACTCGGCATGTCTGATTCGGGAAAACCGATTCTCGGTTTGCAAGTGGGATCCGGCGGCGTTCCGGTTTTGATCGTCGGCACTCACCACGGTAATGAGTACGGTTCAACCGCGGTGGCGATGGGCGCGGCCGAAGCTTTTGCCGCCGACCCTCTTAAGAACCGAACGGTTTTCATCGTCCCGGTGCTCAACGTTTCGGGCTACAACAGCCGTTCGCGTTTTGAACGCACAAGCCGCGGATCGATCGACCCCAATCGCGACTACCCCGGACCGTGCGCGACCGAAGGGCCTTTTTACTCGAAGGCGACCAAGGCGCTCGCCGATTTCGTCGCGGTTCAAGGCATTGTGAGCTCGGCAACGCTGCACACCTACTCCCCCGCCGTGCTGTACCCGTGGGGACTTTCGACGCGTGACATTTCAACGGCTTACGATTCGCTCTTCATCAATTTGGCGAAGTCGGCGGCCGTCGAAAGCCGTTACGACGTGGGAAACTCGAAAGCTCTTTTGTACGCCGCCGATGGCACGTTTGAGGACTACGCGTTTTGGAAACATGGCGTGTGGTCTTTGCTTTTCGAAATGGGCTTCTCGCATTCGCCGAATCAAAATGCGGTGAAAGAAATGATCCAAGTGAACGTTCCGGGCCTCCGCCGGTTTTTAGAAACGGCGCCTGACACCCGCGCCAGCGACCACGAATTCCGCGGCGTCTGCGACATGAGTCAGCCCAAACGTCTGCGCCTCGAATAGCCCTCGATTTGAAAACCAGTTGAGTTTACGCCCCGACGCTTGGGGCGTATTTCCCTTCTCCGGCCCGCCAAACCTCTCTATTTGCAGCTCGTCTTGAATTTTTCGTGTCCGCTTTGTGCATGAGCGGACGTTGAAACAACAAGGAGCTTCGCATGACTAAAAAAATCGCCACCCAAGCCAATTTGTCCGAGGAATCGACCCTCTTGAAAGTCGTTCTCGCCGACACGTTCGTGCTTTACATGAAAACTTACGCCGTTCACTGGAACTATAAGGGCGCGAAGTTCTTCTCGGTTCACCGCTTGACCGAAGAGCACTACAAAGCCCTCGCCGACGCGATCGATGAGATCGCCGAACGCATCCGCGCGAAAGGCGATGAAGCCCCCTTCTCGCTCAAAGACATCATGGGATCGGCCGATCTCAATGAGATCAAAGAGAGCGACGTGGGCACCGACCAGGCTCTGCGCGATCTCATCAAGAGCCACGAGATGCTGTCTCAGAAAGCCCGCGAGGCTTCGATCGCACTCGATGAAGTCGATGACGTCTACAGCGCCGACATGATGACCCGCCGGGTGGGCGATCATGACAAGGCGGCGTGGATGCTGAAGAGCTTTCTTCAGCAGTGATGATCAAGAGAGCGTTAAGGCCTGACCAAGGCGAGCTTCAGGGCCGCCTTGGGGCCTATTGCGCTGCTTCAGCAGTGCCTTCATCCTTTCTGTTTCACGGCAACAATTCTATGTTTGAACGCAAGAAAACCTGCTCAGATCCTCGACATTCCGATGTTGTCAATTCGCCATTCTATACTATTTTAATTTATTTTTAACATTTCGCTTTTTGACTCGGGATGAGAAGCCTCTGCTGTTTCGGAAAGGCCCAGTCGAAACGATCTTTTGGTGACACCCTCTCGAGAACTTCAGTAGAACAAGAAGAATGTTCTCCAGCTCTGAACCGACCTCACTTTATTTTTTCGATCTGGCGTCGCCGACGGCGGCCAGGGCTCGCGAAAAAGATTGGTCGAAGGACGGCTTGGGCCCGCCGGAGCAATGGCCGACGTGCCTGAAACACTCCCTTTCTCTTCTGTACCGCCAGCCCGTCCCCGCCGCCCTATTCTGGGGCCCCGAGAACCAATGTTTTTACAACGATGCGTTCTCGGATTTGCTTGAGCCCGCGTGCCGCTCGGCTCAGCCCGGCGCGCCGGCGTCCACCGTTTGCGGCGCTCTCTGGACCGAGCTCGCACCCAAGATCCGGGCCGCCATGACCAAAGGGGCGGCGGAGAAGCAGCGCCTTCAGGCGGGTTCCTCCAACCCGGTTTCAACCTACGAGTCGATCCACCTGCCCGTTTACGATGAGCACGGCTTCGCGGTGGGCGTGTATTCGACTTGGATCGAAATCACCCAGCAGCTCCAGAGCGAGGATCAGTACCGCGCGATCACGGAACTTTCGCCTCAGTTTGTTTGGAAAGCCGATCTCCATGGCAAGATCACGTACTCCAATCAGTCCAATTTGGACTTCTTGGGCCGCACGTCCGAGCACGTCTCGGGCGATGCCTGGCTTGATTTGGTCCATCCTGATGACCGCGCCCGCACCGCGCGCATCTGGCAAGAGGCCGCCGAAAAACAAACCCGCTACAGCGCCGAATTTCGCGTGCGCCGGGCCGATGGTGAATTTCGTTGACTCTTGGCGCTGGCGCGCCCCCTGTTTCGTAAAGATGGTGTCATGGAGGGCTGGTTGGGCGTGTCGTTCGACATTCACGACCGCAAAATCGTCGAACAAGAACTTCAACGAGCCAAAGAAGAGGCCGAACGCGCCAATCAACTGAAGAGCACGTTCTTGGCGAACATGAGCCACGAGATCCGCACCCCCCTGGGGGCCATGCTCGGTTTCGCCGACATTCTCAAAGATCCCACGCTCCCCGCCGATGACCGGCGCCACTATCTCGACATCCTCACCCGCAATGGTGAGCAGCTCTCGTCGATCATCAACGACATTTTGGATTTGTCCAAAGTCGAAGCCGGCTTTTTGAACTTCGAGCACCGCGAAACCAACCCACTGCAAATCGCCTTCGACACCGCGTCCCTGCTCGACGTCAAGGCCCAAGAAAAAGGCATCACGCTCGAGGTTCACTCTCTACCGGGCGCGCCCGAGACGATCGTTTCGGATCCGATCCGACTCAAACAAATTCTTCTCAACATTGTCGGCAACGCGATCAAATTCACGTCCACCGGGGGCGTGAGCCTCTTTTTATCGGGCTACACCGGCTCGCAAGGCCGGCCGGGCGTGCGCTTTGAAGTGAAAGACACCGGCGTCGGCCTCGCGCCCGAAGCCGCGGCCGATTTGTTTCAGCTCTTTCATCAGGCCGACGCGTCGACGAGCCGTAAATTTGGCGGCACCGGCCTGGGTCTCGCCCTGTCGCGCCGGCTGGCGCGCGGCTTGGGCGGCGACGTGACTTTGCTCGAGTCGCGCGCAGGTCAAGGCAGCACCTTCATGATCGAGGTGCAATCCTTCGCCGACGAGGCGCCGCGCACGACCGACGCCGAAACTCCGGCGCCAAAAGCCCTGTCCGACGGAAAACCACTGATCGGAAAACGCGTTTTGGTCGTTGAGGACTCGCCGGACAATCAAAAATTGATTCAGCATCTGCTCGTGCGCCGAGGCGCCACGGTGGACGCGGCCAGTGATGGCCAGCAAGGCGTGAACCTGGCTCTCAACGGCCGCTACCACGTCGTCTTGATGGACATTCAAATGCCGGTGATGGACGGCTACACGGCGACGCGCCGACTTCGCGACTTGGGTTACCCCGGGGCGATCATCGCGCTGACCGCCCACGCCATGAGCGAAGTGCGCCTTCGCGCGCTGGGCGCCGGCTACACCGACCATCTTCCCAAGCCGATTCACGCCCCGGAGCTGATCGCCGCCGTTCTCAAGCACTCGAACACGGTGCTCACGACCTTGGCGAAGCCGCCCGCCGATCAAAGTCTTTAATTTTAAATGCCGGCTTTTTCAACGTAGCGGACCAAGCTCTTGGTCGCCGGCCAGGTGCGCGCTTCGGCGCGGTAGACCAAGCAAAGCCGGTCATGAAAAATCGGCGCGTCTTTTGAAAAGCGAACCACGTCTTTATTGTCGAAGCCCACCACGCGCTGCGGGAGCACGCCGATGCCCGCGCCCGACTCGACCAGTGAGCGGATCACCTCAAGGTTTCCCGAGACGATTTTACGTTTGAAATGAGCGCCTTTGAACTTGCGCAAAACCTCTTCGGTCTGCTTCATCTCGTCGTTTAAAATCAGAACGTCGTCGTTCTTACACTTGCGGCCCTTCCAAATCGTGACCTCGTCTTTGGCGATTTCTTTGATGATCAAATCCGGGTGCGAGACGGGATTGATCACCAAGCCCCAATCGAGCTCCTTCGAAATCACGCCCTCCGCCACCCGGCGGGACATGTCGTGAAAGAGCTGAATTTCAAGTTCGGGCTCTTCACGCAGCCATTCGGCCATAAAAAGCGGAAGACTGTAGAGACCGACTGACGGGTGCACACCCAACCGGTAGACGCCCTTGATTTTTTGCGATTCGTCGCGGACTTCGGTGATGAGGTTTTCCCAGCCGCGCAAAAACTCGCGGGCTTTGAGCGAGAGCCGCTCGCCCGCGCGGGTGAGCGTGACTCCCTTGCGCGTGCGTTCAAAAAGCGGCGTCTTGAGTTGGTCTTCCAAACGGCGCAAGGCCGCGGTCATCGAGGGCTGGGTCAAACCCAAGCGCTCCGCCGCTCGCGACAGGTTTTGGGTTTCGACCACCACCATGAAGTACTCGAGATCGCGAGAATGTAAGTCCATGTCCAGAAGCGTCTCATAGCGCTCGACAGCGGGTCAACGGCCACGCTACACTCCAAGACCGGATGATACATCTGGCTCCTCTCATTCGCGATCTTGCGTTTCTTCTTCTCACCGCTGCGTCCACCACTTTGATCTTTCGCTGGCTGCGGCTGCCGATGGTGGTTGGTTATCTCGTGGCCGGGATCTTCTTGGGGCCGCATTTTCCCTGGACGCCCAACCTCGTCGATCTGCACAGCCTCGAAGTCTGGGCCGAAATCGGCGTGATCTTTCTTTTGTTTGGGCTCGGGCTCGAGTTCAGCTACCGCCGCCTTCGCAGCGTGGGGCGAGGTGCGTTTATCACCGGTTCGTTTGAGATGATTTTAATGTTCAGCATCGGCTACTTGACCGGCCGCTTGCTGGGTTTTCAAGGTTTGGAAAGTCTTTTCTTGGGCGGCGCGATGGCCATCTCGTCCAGCTCCATCGTCGTGCGCAGCGTTTCGGAACTGAAGCTCAAAGGGCGCAGGTTCGTGCACCTGGTTTACGGAGTTTTGATCGTCGAGGATTTGGTGGCGATCATCCTCTTGGTCTTGCTCGGCGCCCTCGCGCAGAGCGACTCATTGGCGGGCTCGCAAATCGTGATGACTTTTTTGCGGCTGGTGTTTTTCTTGGTCGCTTGGTTCGTCGCCGGAACGTACCTGATCCCGATCGTCTTGCGCAAATTGCGCCCGCTTCTCACCGGGGAGACCACGCTGATCGTTTCGGTGGGCCTTTGCTTGATGATGGTCTATGCGGCCACCGAAGCAGGCTTCTCTTCGGCCTTGGGCGCCTTTTTGATGGGATCCATCTTGGCCGGAACGCCAGAAGGCCATCAAATCGAAGAAAAGATTTCGTCCTTGAAGGATCTGTTCTCGTCGATTTTCTTCGTTTCGATCGGCATGCTCATCGATCTCAGCCAGCTCTGGAGCAATTTCGGCACGGTCGTGGCCGTGACGCTCACGCTCATCATCGGTAAATTCATCGCGGTGGGCCTCGGCTCGCTCCTCGCCGGTCAGTCTTACCGGCACTCGGTGCAAACGGCGACCGCCATGGCGCAAATTGGAGAGTTCTCGTTTTTGATGGCCAAGCTCGGCCAGAACTACGGCGTGCTCTCGGACCAGTTCTTTCCGCTCGTGGTTTTGGTGTCGGCTCTCTCGAGTTTCGTCACGCCCTTCTTGCTCAAGAGCTCGGATCAAATTGTCACCTTCAGCGAACCGCGCCTTCCGGCCGGCCTGAAGAACGCCCTGCTCGCGTACCAGCGAAGCTTGCAATCGGTCTCCACCAAGGGCGGGCTTCGCCTGATCTGGCAGTTCTACGGGATGAAGATGATGATCAACACGGTGGTCATCGTGGGCATCACGATTTTGATGAGACGCGTGGTTCATCCTCTCGTCCTGAACTCCGAGCTCCTCCCCCTTTACGGCACGCAAGTCTTCATGGTGTCGGCAACGCTGCTTCTCTGCCTGCCTTTCTTTTGGGCCATGGTGCTCGGAAAGCCCGGCGCCCTCGCCGAGGCCGATGCGCTCACCCGGCAAAAGCTCAAGTCCCTGAACGTGGGTCTTTTTCTTTTTCGCTCGGCGCTCACGCTCTTTTTGCTGATTTTCTTGGTCAATCAATTCCTCAGCTCGCGTTCGGTCACGTGGATGCTTTTGGGCCTGACGATCGCGATGAGCCTGATGAAGTCGCGCATCGAAAAGGCGTACCGCCGCATCGAAGCGCAGTTCTTGGACCACCTCAACGAGCGTGAGCTCAAAGAGATGACGTCGCACGCGGCGGGCCCGGCGCTCGCGCCTTGGGACGCCCAGCTAGTCGAGATCAAAATCTCGGCCGATGCCCCCGTGATCGGCCACACGTTGATGGAATCCAAACTCAAAGAGGATTTCGGAATCACCATCGCGCTCATCGAGCGCGGCGGAAAGAAAATCTTGGCTCCGCAGCGCGAAGAGCGCCTGTACCCGTCGGATAAACTCTTTGTCATCGGCAACGAGGATCAAGTTTTAAAAGCCCGCGCCTATCTCGAGGCCGTCATCTCGCCCGTGCAGGGCGACCTGCTGATGGAGTTCGGGTTGGACTCGTTTCAACTGTCACCGGTTTCGAAGGCCGTCGGTAAAAACATTCGCGAGTGCGGGCTGCGCGAAGACCTTGAAGCCTTGATCGTGGGGATTGAGCGCTCGGGACAACGGATTCTCAATCCCGATTCGGGTTTGATTCTGCAAGCTTTCGATATCGTCTGGGTGGTCGGTTCACGGCAGAAGGTGAAAAACTACAAGTTCTTCGAAGAGACCCGGCTCACCACCAAATTGATGACGTGATCACCACCAGTGCGGACCTCTTAAAAGCGGCCCGTTGTCGCGGTGATTTTCGAAAAGCTCCCGGTAGCGTTCGACCGGAATTTTAATTTTCTCATGCGGGATTTCGAGCAGGTAACGTTCGACTTTCCAAACATTGCGTTTGGAGCCGCGCCAATCGGCCTGAGCATCGTCGAGATTTGCGATTTGAAACGCGGTGACCTTACCGGTGTCGTCCACGTAGGGATCGTAATAGCTTTCGGCGAGGGCGCGCAGGGTCTTAAACTTGGGCGCGCGTCCGTGCAGACCCTCTTCACGGCTGCGCGAGATAGCTCCCCAAAGACCGCGCCGTTTGAACACGTACACGACGTGGTCCAAACCATCTTGCGACTCCAGGCTCATCACTTGGGGAGGATCTCCGTGTTTTTCGAGAATCGCGGCCGCGATGAACGAGGCCTCCAGGCAGTGGCAAGTGCCCGCGCGCAGCGCCTGTTCCGCCGATCTTAAAGTCGCTCCCCGCTTTTCTTGATTGTAGGGGAGCTCACGTAAAAAACGCTGCACCTCATCGGGGGTTCGGAGCTTTTCAGCCCAGAAATCGATTTTGGAAGCCATAGATCCATGGTGCCTTTGCCGGGCAAATCTGGGTAGACCCCTTTTTCCCTTTTTTCAGGGGGCCGACCCAATTTGTCGTTTTACGCCCTATTTTCGAGATGATCTCAAATCTAGCGGTTCTGGACTGGCCCAAGACCTGCCTTGTTCTCCAAAACCGGCGTCAATGACGATCCCGGCGATTCTTCAAGGAGCGGTTCTGAAAACGTCGATCTTCGTTCTTTCGCTGCTGATGTGCCTCGGGTGTTCGAAGAACACCTTTGAAGTCATGCCTGCAGTGGCCACCGCGCAGGAGAACGAACCGCTCGAGCGGCGCCGCGTGCAAGTCCCGCGTTCGCCTTCGCCCTCACCTTCACCGACACCGGCCGCTCAACCCTCGGCCCCGAGCGCACCTCAAGCCGCGCAAACCGCACCGGCCGATGAACCGACGACACCCCGTGTGCCTCCCAGCGCGCCGGCTGAATTCAAACCCTCGACATCTCCCACGCCCCAAGGCCCCGCAATGACGGCGCCGAACCTGCCGCAAATGCCTTCGCCCAATTTGGTGCCCAATCAGACGGCGGCCGAAGAGAGCGAACTCGACATCGCGCCCAATACCGATTTTGACAAGCGCCCGGCGGCGAAAGAGTTTTTTGCCAGTGGCAAACCCAAATTCTCGTACAGCGAACGCCTCAAAAAACGCTTCGCCAACGTTTTGAACAAAGCCAAGCCTCTGGCGTCGATGGACCGCAAAGAGCAAGACAAATGGACGAAGGTTTTCGCCGAGATCCAAAAGGTCGCCAACGTGAATGCCGGCGTCGAGCGCCGCCTCCTGTTCGTCGACAAGAAGGACGCGCTCGAGTGGTCCAAGCGTTTTGAAAATGACCGCGTGTCGCCCAGCGAAGGCGCGCACACCGTCGCGGTCGAAGCCACGGCTCCCCGCCACGGTTTTGGCAACCGCCCCTGCGCCGAATTTATGTCCGAGATCATCCGCCAGGCCTACAAGCGCGCGGAGATTTCGCTCAAAGAAGATTTCAACACGCAAGACGGCAACGAGCTGATCTGGAGCGAGACGGCGTCGGTCGAAGGACTGCGCGGAGCCCTGCTCAAAGCCGGATGGACGATGTGGGACACCACCGAATACAAGCCCCTGGTGGGCGCGGTGATGATGCACCAAGTGGGCGATACGCCCGGCCACACGTACATGTCCGGATCTGAAAATGGAATGATCGTGATCGATAATGGTTCTCCGCGTGGACGCGACCTGCGAAAATCCACGCAGAAGATCATCCGCTTCATGTATCACGGCGGTTTGTTTTTGCTTCCGCCCGGAATCACCCCGACGAAATGGAGTTCGCAATGAAACGAAATAGGCCCCGAAAAGTGACACAGACGTCACTTCGCGACGATTTGATCAATATCTGCCTGGCCACCGCCGCCGCCCTCTTCTTGCTGGTTTTTGTTTCAAAAGCCCACGCGGCCGGCTCGCCGTCTTCGGACCCGGTTAAGGTTTGCGGCTCGTCGAAACTTCGCAACCCCAAGTGGAACGCGGCCTGGACCGACATTTTGAAGACCGAGCTCAAAGAGAATCGCGTGTCGGAAATCGATCTCTTGCGCACCGAAATGCTGTGCACGAACTACCGCCGTTTGGACAAAACCGACCGCGAAAAAGTTTGGACCGTGATCATGACCCAACTCGCCGAATTCGAGAGCAGTTACGACCCCAATGTGAAGTACGTCGAAAATTTTCGCAACTCGGCGGGCGAGCGCGTGGTGAGCCGCGGCCTGTACCAGATCTCAAAAGAGAGCAGCGACCTTTACGATTGCGGTTTCGACAATGCCTGCCAAATTCACGACCCCAAGAAAAACATCGCCTGCGCGGTGAAAATTTTGGTGAGCAACATGAAACGCCAAGGCATCGCCTTCGGCATGTGCCCCCGCAATAGCCAGAGCCGCTTTTGCGGCGCGAGTGCTTACTGGGGACCGTTTCGTAACATGAAAAAATTGATCGCGTTTCAGGCGGTCGTTTCGAAGAAGCTTCAGCCTCTTTGCGGCGCCAATCACGCGTCGCGACTGGCGGGCGTCGTTCCTGGACAGAGCCAGCGCCGCTCATCGAATGCCCAACCGGCCAATCCCTTTGCTTGGATGACCGAAAATACGGGTGGAAACTAAAGCCCTTGAATCCGATTGATCATGCCCATCAAGGCGCGCATCTGCGCGCCTTTTTTATTGGCGTAATCAGGTCCCGTGAAGCCAAACCAATCCCAGCATGAATAAGGATTCACCGTGCCGAGCTTCGCGGACTGCGGATAGAGAACCACAATCTGATTGGTCTCGGCCCATTCGTTGTAACCCGCCAGGCGCGCGAACTTGTCTTGAATCCAGTTCGGATTCATCTGGCAGCCATGAAGCGCGACGTGCAGGCGGCAGGTGGCGCCCCGCTCGCAGGCTTCGGGAACATACACCCACCCATTCGAAAAGAGCGGCGTGCTCTCCGTCCCAAAATCCATTTGCGAAAAGGGGCGAAGACGCGAGGGGTCCGCGGTGCCGCGGGCTTTGAGCGGGCCGTACATTTTTTCGAGGATCTTTCCGGCCGTGTCGAAACCGCAATCCAGCAGCCAGGGTAAAAGACCGCGCGTGCAAGGCGCCCCTTGATCCAATGTCGGAAAGCCGTGCGCCGACTCCAGAGTGCTGTCGTGCTGCACGCCCGCGATGTTGAAGGCTTGGTAGAACTCGGCCAATTTCTCGCTGTTTTCAGCCTTGATGATCGAATCTTTGGGACTCGAGAAAAGATAAACTTGATGGCGCGCCAAATTCGATGTCGGGTCGATGAGACCATGGGCAGCGAACGCCCGCGCGTTTTGAACCTGATCGGCCACGCGAATTTTTTCGGGATGCACGGTGCACTCATCTTGCGCCCGGCCCGCATCCGCCTCGGCACATCCGTAAACGCCGCCCGCGACGCTGGCCGCGCCCTTGAAAATCGAGGAGAAGGCGACCTGCATCTGCACGGCCATATAGGCACCTGACGAAACCCCCGAGATCGTGAGGCTCTGCGGGTCCAGGCGGTAACTGGGAAGCGCGGGGGCCGCGGGGACGGGACGCTGCTCAGATTCGCCGGGAGCCTGCGCGTGGACGGCGGCATTCAAAGCAGTGAGTAAAAATCCCAAAATCCAGGTGCGTTTCATGCGCCCTCCTCCTTCAATTTGCTCGACACGAGGGGGCCTTGCAACCCCTCTGCTGTGGGGTCGAAAAATCTTGACACACCGAGCGCCCAGGCCGACAAACGGGCCTTCTTGGAGGAGATCTCAAATGGTGAAAATCATGCCTTTCTTGACCGCGATGATGATGTCGTTCGGTGCCTGGGCGCAGAGCCCGCTCGAAGGCGAATGGACGAACGTGGATGGGACTAAGACCGTTCGTTTCAACGAGTTCAACGGCAAACTCACTCTCGCCCTCCGCGCTTATTACTCGGATGGCTCTCCTTCGGATTATTTTTTTGAATTCAAACTTCCCAAAGCGGGAGTCAAAGCCGATGAGGTCGTCAAGGGCCGCATGCGCAGCGTGGACGGCTACTACGGCTGCCTGTTTGATGAACCCGCCGAGATCATGCTAACCGCCAAGGGACAGCTCAAGGTGCATCACACCCTTTTGACGTTCCACACCCGCACGACATCGGTCCGCGATCGCGACCGCGAGGGCTGGGGTTACCAGCGCCGCGTGGATTGGACCGATTGGGGTTGGGTTGAGACCGTGCACTCGTTCCCCATTGAACGCTGGCGCGTGACCAATGTCGAATGCGTCATCGACCAGCGCAACTGGGTGACTCACGTTCTGGAACGCTAGGACTTAGTGGCTCGTGGCTTCGATCTCGCCGTGCATGACCACCGCCTGAACCTTGAAGTCGCCCGCATCATCGCGGCGAAGGGTGTAGGTCGAGGACTCGGAGCCCCGCTCGTGCCCGTCTTGATCCAGATAAGGCCAGCGCACTTCCACCATGACAATTTTGTCGGTCAACCAATCCAGGTGTTGAACTTCGGGACGCGAGCCCACGATGCCGCGTTCGTTGTACTGTTCGTTCGAGTTGGCAAAAAACGCGGAGACACTTTCGCTCGTGCGCACGGCACGAACCATGTCATCGCTCATCACCAACGCGGGCACCGCCCACAACGCCGCCATCGCCTCGCCGTCACCGGAGGTCATGGCCTCGTTGAACTTGTTAAAAAACACAGAGATTTCGTCCTCCGCGAGCGGCTCTTTTTGCAGATCATTGACGCCGGGACGGGACGAACGCACCATTTTGGACAATTCCATTTTGCCTCCTTCGAAGGTGTTTTCGAAAGAAGCTGCAGACTCCGCGCCAAACTCCATGCGAAGGCATGCGGCGCTCGCCCGAGCGGCGAGGCATTCCGCCCCTCATCAAATTGAAATTAGAGATCCATGCTCTGAATGGATTGATCCGAAGGCTTCACCACGAAATACAACAGCACGATGAGGGCAATAATGCCGCCCGCGATCATCAGCTCCGCGCCCGCGACCTGCGTGAGCATCGCCAAGCACACCAGTAAACCCATGGCCGGGATCACCGGGTGCACTTCGAACTTTCCTTCGTGCTTGTCTTGGCGCTGCAAGATGATCAGACCCAAGTTCACGAAAGAAAAACACATGAGCAGCAGAACGCTCGTGGCCTTGGCGAGCGCCGAGATGTCGCCGCTGAGCGCGAGCACCAAAAGGATCACCAGCAGCACCGCGATGGCCCGGTGGGGCGTCGCCCGGCGGGCGTGAACCTGTCCTAAGAATTTGGGCATCAGCCCTTGGTGGGACATCCCGTACAGCAACCGCGAGCCCATGACGAAATTCAGAAGCGCGGTGTTCGAGACCGCGAGCAGTGAAATCACGCTGTACACGGGCGTGGGGAACCACGGCGCCGCCTTGGCGATCACATCCACCAAAGGCTGAGTGGAGCCCGAGAGCTCGCCCGCAGGAATCACCGACACGGCAATCAAGCTGATCAGCATGTAGATCAGCGATGAAAAGCCAACGGCCATCAAGAGCCCACGCGGAATCGTTTTCGATGGATCCTTCACCTCTTCGCTCACGTTGAGAATATCTTCAAAGCCGATGAAGGAATAAAAAGTCAGCACCGCGCCGCCCAACAGCAGCGGCATGGTCATCAACCCGTCAGGATTGGCCGGCGTGGTGACATCGAAATAATTCACGCTGCCAATAAACTTCGCGCCCAGGGCGATGATAAAGATCAAACCCGAGATTTCGATCACCGCGAGAATGTTGTTCACCCAAAGGGTTTCACGGATCCCGATAAAAATAATGGCCGCCAAGATCACGCCGAACGCGATCACGACGACCGTCATCGGAACGGCCGGAAAGAGACCCGAAAAATACCCCGCGAAGGCCCGGCTCGCGGTCGCCATTGAGGTGAGTCCCGACGAGAGAACCGCCAGCCCGATCACGTAGGCCAAAAAGCCGCTCTTGTACGCCTTGTGCACAACGAACGAGGCCCCGCCCGCGCGCGGGTAACGCGACCCGAGTGACGCGTAAGAGAGTCCCGTAAAGCCGGCGGCGATCATGCTGACCAAAAAAGCCATCCAAACGCCATTTCCCATCAGGCCCGCGGCCTTCCCGACCAGACCGTAAATTCCGGCGCCGAGGATGTCGCCCATCCCGTAAAGAACCAAGGGCCAAAGAGTTATGTGCCGCTGCAGTTGTGCTTTCGTCATCAGGCCATCTTGAGCCAGCCAGGCCTTAAAAGAAAGCACTTGTGGCGCGTCAAAGCCTGCCTCCCGGCCCGCTCTTGTGAGATGTTAGCTCCGTGCAAATACGTCCCCTGAAACTGGAAGACCTTCCGCTCGTCAAGACGTTCACCGACCGCGCGATCGGGCTGAATTACTTTTCTCAAGAGGAGCTCAAAGAGTCCTTCGCGAAGTCTTCACTGAACGGCGTGATGTGCTCGTTCGTTCTTGTCGATGACGGCGGCACCATTCAAGGATTTCGTCTCGCCTACCCGCCCACCACGTGGTCGAAAGGCAAAGGCTCCAGACTGCGTTCGGATCTTTGGCCGGTGCCTCTTGAAAGCGCCGCTTATTTTCAAAGTCTTTTCTTGTCGGACGACGTTCAAGGCCAGGGCTGGGGTCCCCAACTGTCCGAGGCTTCGGTGCAGGCGTTTCTTCAGCTCGGCGCGCGTGCGATCATCACCCACGCCTGGAAAGAGTCGCCCAACAACTCCTCGATTCGCTACCTCACCAAATTTGGTTTTAAACCCGTGGCGGAGCATCCCGAATACTGGGTGGACGTCGACTACGAATGCGTGCGCGACGGCAAACCGTGCCGGTGCACCGCCGTTGAAATGATCAAACTTCTCTCGAAGGAGCAAGCATGACGATTTCTCGCTGGCTTGATCAATCCGATTCCCACAACCGGCACTTCGATGCCGTGATTGTCGGCGCGGGCATCGCGGGGCTCTCGACCGCCTACTGGCTCGAACGGCAACAACCCGGAATCAAAATCGCCCTGATCGAAAAAAACCGCGTGGGCTTTGGCGCTTCGGGCCGCAATGCCGGGTTCGTCACCTGCGGTTCGACCGAACATTTCATAAAACTCCAAGAAGACTTCGGTCTCGACGAGGCCGTTCAAATTTGGAAATTCTCGGAAGAGAATCACCGCCTGCTTGCCGAACACGTCATCCAAGACGAGGGCGCCTCACTGGACTACCGCAAAACCGGCTCGTGCACCGTTGCCCCGAGCGAAGAGCGCTGGCAAGTCTACCGCGAAACCGCCAAGGTCATGCGCGCGCAGGGTCTCGACGTCACCGAGGTGACGCCGAAACAAATGCAAGACGATTACGGCGTCACCGGTTTTCAAGGTGGCATTCAGTATTCGGGTGATGGCTTTATCCACCCGATCAAGCTCCTGGGCCGCCTGCAGAGCCAACTGAAAGCGCAAATTTTCGAAGGCACCGAGGTCTACAAAATCGCCAACGATGGCGGCTCCGTCCGCCTCGTCACGGATCGGGGCGTGTTCTTTGCGGGCCAGGCCTTTCTGACGCTCAATGCGTATTTGCCTTTGGTGATGAGGTCGTTCGAATCGTGGGTCACCCCCGGCCGCGGGCAGATCCTGATGACCGAACCGCTCCCCGATTTTGTCAAAGGCCCCTGTTATTTGACCAAGCATCTTTGTTATTTCCGTCAGTTGCCGACGGGCCATCTCTTGATCGGGGGATTTCGCAATTTGGACCGCGAGGTCGAAAACACCTACGCCGACCAAACCACCGACGTGATTCAAAACGCGCTTTTTGATTTTGTGAAGAGCCACTTCAAACACGGGCCTCAAGCGAAAATCGCGTATCAATGGTCGGGACTCATGGGATTTTCAACCGACGGGCAGATGATCTTGGGACCGGCAAAAGGCTTTGAGAATGTGCACGTGATGGCCGGCTGTAGCGGGCACGGGATGGGCCTCAGCTTTCATGCCGCCAAGACCCTGGTGGAAGGCACCGCGAACCCCGAGAAGATTCCGCCGCGCCTGCGGCTTTCGAGACTCGAAAAAAATTAACGCTTGCGTGGCTGCTTCGAGCGGCCGACGGGGTTTTGGTAGGCGAACTCGCCGAAGTGTTTTTCGGCGGCTTTGTTGTAGGCCAGGGCCGCCTCGTCTTTATTTTTAAAGTTGCCGAGATTGATCGACTTGCCGTCGACTTCGATCCCCGCGCGCCAGCTCTTGTCGGCGCGGCTGTAGGAAACTCCGCGGTACTCCGATGACGATTGCGTGCGCTTCTTTGGTAAAAGACGTTGACGTTCGCTGAGCGTGCAGACGATCAGGTTCTCTTTGCGGTAATCCAGGCCTTCATTGAAGCGCCGGGGGTAGACTTGTTTGCCCTTGGGCGGATTCATCAAGAACGCGCCGAGAGTCAGGTTGCGCGCGCCCGCCTTGGTGCGGATCGAGGTGATCACGCGCAAACGGCCGGTCGAGCCTTTGGTCACGCGCCAGCTGTGCTTATTGATGCGCTCGAGATCCTCGCGATCGACCTTCACCTTGTACTTGTCCTGCAATTCCAAATAAACCCAGTTCTTGTCCGACATGAGGCCTCGCTTGAAAGGATGTCCTCATAGGTTAGCGAATGGCGATGAACCCTGTCCATCCCCGCCCCCACGGCAAAGACTTAAGGCGGGATTCCTGCCCCGGGGTCAAGGCTCAGATGCTCGGGGTCGATTCTTAAGCGTGGCACCCTCGTTGCTGTTTCAAGGGTCAATAGGAGGTCAACATGAAACCAGACATCAACCCGAGACCCTCAAAGCATCCCGCCCCCGAAAAAACGGACAGCGCCGTGGCCGCATCCGCGGGTATGGACTTGGAACAGAACATCGACTTTGAAACCGAAGCCGCGTCTGCGGAAATTGAAGACGAGCGCGCGCGGGCCGCTGATGACGAATTCGCCGAAGACCTTTCGACCGACCTTCCCGACGAAGAAGAAGGACCGGCTCGAACTCGTGTCGATGCCCGGCACTGACTAAGGTTGAACCGATTTTTTATTCTGAGGTCTTGAATGCCGGCGCAGGGCTTCCTCCGCCGGCAAATCTTTTTGACCGTCGACTTTGACGGGATCATGCCCGCCCATTTTGCGCAAAAGATCCGAGGCCGGCGTGGAGGTCGGAGACGGTCGAACTTTCGCCGAGTCCAACACCTCACCGCCGATGATCTGCGTGTTCTGCTGCTGGGGGTGCGGGGCCTGCGCCCATGCCATCACCAGGCCCGAAAACGCCGCGCAAAATAAGGCGGGTCCAAGCGGAACTCGATTCATTTCGGGCCCTTTTGTCCCGGCTCCGAAGCGATGCGCTCCGGTTTGGCGGGAGTGGGCTCCTCGATCGGAGCAATCTTTTTACCGGGAACGATGTTTTCTTTGGGTTTCTCAGGCTTCGGATTTTGATCGTTGTTGTTCACTTGATGTCCTTTCAATTTAGCGCGCAGGGGGATTGTTCTGTCCGGCATCGTGCTGCGGTCCGCGGAGATCTTCTTGAGTCGGCGGTGTTACCGACGTCTCCACTTTGGGCGTCTGGATTTTTGGATTCTTGGTTTGGTCGTTCTTCACACTTGTTCTGGGTTCTTCACGCTTCATTTGATCCTCCTTGTGGATATTGATGAATGTGCGTTTTCTCAGTTTTCAATTGTGCAAAACGAAAACCCCGCGGGCGCCGCCTAAAAGAGTTCTGGCCAGCGCCCGCGGGGAGGATTTTCTCCTGATGGGTCAATTTTCCTAGACCTGGTCAAATCCACGATGCGCGAAAATCCGCGGCATAGGTCTTAAGATCGCGCGGCTCGCGGCCCAGAAGATCTTTGACCGAGGTCGTGACGGGAGCCTGATAACCCTCGCGCAAGAAACCAAAGATGGCGAGTAGCACCTCGACGTAGTCGGCAGGAACACCCGCTTTGACAAACGCGGATCTGAACGCCTCGGGAGTGATCTCCTGGTACACGATTTTGGCTCCACTGGCCCGGCTGATCTCGGCGGCAACGTCATCGTGATCGAGAGCTTGGGGCCCCGTTAAATCCAGCGCGCGCGGCGCGGTGGCGCCCATCAAGAGTTTCGCGGCGACTTCGGAAATGTCGCGCGCGTCGATGAAGCTGGTCTTCGCGGTGCCGGCAGGAACGAGGATCTTTCCCTGCTCACGCATTCCTTGAATCCAGAACGTGTTGAAGTTTTGAAAAAACCAGTTGGGACGGAGGATGTGAAAGTCCAAGCCCGAGGCCTCCAGCTCCAATTCGGCCCGTCGGAACGGATTCGCATCGTTCGCGTTGACCCCCATGGCCGTCATCAACACGACTTTTTTAAGGCCGTGCTTTTGCGCCTGCCGGATCAAGGGCGACAGAATTTTGTATTGGTCCGCGTATCCAGGGGGCGAGAGTAAAAAGGCCTTGGTGACGCCTTCAAACGCCTTCTCGACGCCCGCGCCGGTCGAGAGGTCCACTCGAACCTTTTCGGTTTCGCCCGGCGCGATCTCCTGGCTTGTCGTGAGACGCACGCGCTCCCCTTGGGCTTTGAGTAAACGCGCCAATTCCGAACCAACGGTTCCTGAGGCGCCAACGATGAGTGTGAGATCTGCTTTCATGGTCTTCTCCTTTTGAAGATGAACGGATCAAAAGCAGTATCGCCCCTTTGAGGGCTGTTGATTAGATGCACAAATTGAACTACAATGTTTCTTAAAGGAAACAATATGGATTTGCAGTTGATCCGCATTTTCGTCAAAGTCGTGCAAAGTTCGAGCTTCACGTTGGCCGCCGCTCAACTGAAAATACCCAAATCCACCGTGAGCAAAGCAGTCTCCCGTCTTGAAGATACGGCCCGCACGAAACTGCTGATCCGAACCACCCGCTCCTTGCGGCTCACGCCCGCGGGGCAGGCATTTTTTGAACGGTGTCAAGGGCCGATCCAGACCCTCGAAGAGGCTCACAAAACCCTCGAGGGACAGGACCAAGCGCTGGCCGGGCACCTGCGCGTGACCGCGCCCGAGGATCTCGGCGCTCATGTGCTGGCACCCGCGTTCGGAGCGCTCACAAGGCGCCACTCTTTGCTGACGTTTGAAATGGTGATGACGGATGACGTTGTCGATTTGGTGAAAGATGGCTTCGACTTGGCCGTGCGGATTGGCGCCTTGCGCGAGAGCCGTCTTCGCGCAAAAAAGGTGGGCGAAGTTCACCTCATCGCGGTGGCCACCCCCGGCTATCTCAAGGCGGTCCCCGCGCCGCGAAGACCTCAGGACTTGGCTCAGCATGATGTCCTCACCCTCAACAACCGGCGCCTTCGACATCAATGGGCCATGAAATCAAAAAAAGAAACGGTGACCGTGACCGTTCAACCCCGAATCACGTGCAACGACACCTCCAGCCTCTTGCGAGGCGCGCTCGCCGGAGCCGGGATCGCGCTCGTGCCCCACTACCTCTGCGAAGAGGATCTGTCGAAGGGGCGGCTGGTTCGCGTGCTTCCGGAGTGGTCCACGCCCGGGATGGCCGTGCACCTGTTGTCGCCACTGGCGTTCTCAAGCTCGGCGCGTCTGAGGACCGTGAGCGAACATGTGGCCTTGGCCTTGAGCGAGGCTCTGCGCTGGGAGTCTTAGACCACGGGCTTAATCAAATTCACGTGGGCCGTGTTGCCGAACTCGGAGATCTGCGAAAAGTCGATCCAGCCTTTTTCTCGTCGCTTGAGCTTCGAGCAGGAGTCCGGAGCTAAGCACTGCGAGATGTACAGCTGCCCGGCATGCGTGAACGCGTGCCGAGAGCCCGGGAGCGGCATGACCGCCAAGATCTCGGGCTTGGCGCAGTCAACCTTCACGACGGCATTCCCCCCTTGCACCGCCACCCAAGCGATATCGGGATTCTTGGGGTCAAAGGCGGCGTTCAGGGTTTCGGGCGTTTCGTCGCCCGCGACCTCGCGCAGTTTTTTAATTTTCAGGTAGTTGTTTTTTTCGCCGGTGATGATGTCAACGGCGGGGATCTTCGACGATCCCAAAAGAAGAATGCGCTGGTCGTCGGCGCCGATAAACCGAAAATGAGCCGGGTGCTTGAATCCCGAAGCGACCTCTTTGATTTTCTTTTTCGCCTTCCAATCCACCCAGATCAAACTGCCGGGCGAATCCTGCCGTCCGGCCGCGACGAGAACGACATCTTTGTTGAGCGGAGAAAACCGGATCTCGTGCAAAATCGTGTCGCCCAGCTCGATGTGATCGACGGGCTTGGCGTCTTTAAAAAAGACCAATTCCCCGCGCTGGGTCTTGTCGTTGCGCATGGAAATGAGCGTGCGACCGTCCGGCAACGAGACGCCGTGACCGAAAAACCTCTTCCCTGCGGAGGGCTCCAACTTTTGGACGAACGCTTTTTTCTTGAGATCGACGATGCCGGCTTCGTCGCCCCACTTGGAAACGCCGTACACGAGTTGAGGATCTCTCTCACTTTGCACGAAAGAATGCGCCATGAACGGCAGCGGGATCGACATCAAAGGAAGAAACTGAGGGTCGTAGACTTTCAGGACCGAGGGGCGGTTTTCACCGGATTTGTAGAGGCTCGCGCCGTTTTTGCTGCGATCGCCTTTGGCGATCAAAAGCCAGTGGTCTTCACTCGAGGACATCAGCCCCGCCGACCAGGCCCACGAAGGAATTTGCGTCAGCGCCGCGGCGGCCAAGGAGGCACCTAAAAACTCTCGCCTTTTGATCATGAAAAAGATCTCCTAAACGACCGGCTGAATCAAATCGACATGCGAACTGTTGCCAAAATCCTTGGGCGGCCTCGTGTCGCGCCAAAAGAAACCGAGACGCTGCAGGGTGGACACGCCATTTTCGTAACGTGAGATGTACAAGTCTTTGCCGTAGCGAAAGGCGTGGCGGGCGATCTTTTCTTGATGGCGGACATCGACGACTTTTTTCTTTTCGATATCCAACTTGAAAACGAGATCCGTGGCGCTAATCGCAACCCAATAAATGTTGGGATCACTGGGATCCTGAGCCGCGTTCAGGGACTCGGGACCGTGCGCTCCGGGAGCCGGCGTGTACTTTCCTTCCCAGCGGATAAAGAACTCTTTCTCCCCGTCAATCACCTGCACGCTCGGCTTGTCGGCCGTTCCCAGAACGACGATGCGCTGATCCGAGTTGTTCACAAAGCGAAAATGCGATGCGTACATAAACGCGGAGCGCATCTCGCGGGTGACCTTGCCGGTTTTCAAATCGATCCATTGCAGGCCCCGGCCACTGCCCCCCGTGGCCGCCACGATCTTGTCGGTGCTGCCGGGAAGAAACCGCAGTTCATGGGTGAAGCCGTCGCCGGTGGAGATGACCTCGCCCGTGGGCTTGGTGCCTTTGAAGTAGACCAGGCAGCCTTGCTTTTTTTTGTCATTTCGCATGGACACGAGCATACGGCCATCGGGCAATTGCAGACCGTGCCCGAAAAACCTCATCCCCTCAGGGCGCTCTAGATAACCGACAAATTTTTTCGTTTTCAGATCGACGACGCCCGCCTCGTTTCCCCACTTTGAGAAACCGTAGACGAGATTCGGCGAAGCTTCGTCTTGAACCCAAGAGTGGGCCGAGAAGTTCAGATCGACTTTGATGATTTGTTTGAAATTGCGGTCCAAGACTTTCAAGACCGACTTTACCGGCTCTCCAGCTTGCAGCAAAGTGGCCGTGAGATCTTTGGAACTGCGGCTCACCAAGATCCATCGATTCTCGGCAGGCTCCGCGCCCCAAGCCCAAATCGGAAGCTGAACGGCCGTCAAAGCCGTTAGCGACACCCCTAAAAATTCGCGTCGTTTCATGGCTCCAGTGTATCGGAGTGGATCCCCATATCGAAACAGCTTTTCACGAGGCAACCCATGTACAGACCTTGGCACCATCGAAGAGCGGACTCTTCGGCCTGTTTCTGCGTGGGCGCATAGTCACCTGAGACCTGACGGCGCTCGTGGGTTCTCGGATCTAGACCTTCTGCCGTGCAAAACCAGTTCGACGCCTGGGGCTCGACCTGAGCAGACCCCCAAAAAGGAAAGAAAATGAAAAGGCTGACGATAAACAGTTTCATAGCGAACTCCCTCGACCGTGATCGAATCAGGATGACAATAGATCCGCGCGTAAATTTTGTAAACCCCTGCCCGCTGATTGCGCAGTTCTAAGCCAAGCATTCACAATCGTTTAGAAAACTAGGGACTTTTCTGGGCTCCAGCGTTTGACAACCTTTTCGCTTTATTTCCATAGTTTCGTATGCAGAAAATACTCCTCATCGAAGACGCCCCCGAAGTTCCCTTTCTTCTCAAAAGCCTCTTGGCTGGTTCGGCCGAGGTTCATTGGGCCTCGACCTTGAGCGACGGCCGCGGCCGTCTGAAACGCGAGTCCTTTGATCTCATCTTGCTCGATGTTTCGCTTCCCGATGGAGATGGATTCGAGTTCTTTCAAAACGCCCGCGAGGCTGGCGGAACTTTGCCCCCCGTTATTTTTCTCACGGCCCGGAGCGCGGTCGGGGCGATGGTTCATGGATTGAATCTGGGGGCCGAAGATTACATTCCCAAATGCCTGGATATGCTCGAGATCAAGGCGCGCATTCAGGCCCGCCTACGCAAGCAGCGCGGCCTGCGTCCGGCGACAAAAGTGGAGCGCGTCGGAGCCCTCGAGATCAATCACGAATCGCTCGAGGCCTTTCATTGCCCCGACACCTCAAGCCGAAGCCCCCTTCAACTCACCAAGAGCGAATTTAAAATTTTGTGCCTGATGATGGAAAAGCAAAATCAACTCACCTCGCGCGAAGATCTCGTCGATTGGGTCTGGGGACAAAACTTCCATGTCTACCCACGATCCGTCGACACGCACATTTCCAATTTGCGCAAGAAACTGCCGACCGGCTACTCCATCCAAAATGTTCACGCACAGGGTTACCGCTTGGTGGTCGATCGACCGGGAACGCCGTCTTTAAGCGGCGACTTTGTAAAGCGTTCCGGAGCCTTGCCCGGCTCTCTGCAATGATCCGGCCTCAAGAGCCCGGGCCGCCCAACGTTTGAAGGAACTCACCGAGAGACCGAGCACCGCGGAGCCCTCTGCGGAGGTGAAGTATTGTCCCGCGGGCAATTTTTCACGCAGGGCGATCAAGCGGACTTGATCTGTTTTCGGTGACTGCGGATGCAAGGACAGGCGGAACGCAAAATCGCCCCTGATCTGGAGGCGGTAGTGACCCGCATCTTCGGTTAAATCAAAAGGCAAACTCTCCTGTTCGATCCAGCGGCGCGTCCGCGCGAGCAGCTGATGAATCCGGTCCGGCGAGGAGTACGCATTGAAATGCTCTCCGGGAAAAAGCTCGTTGAAAAGCCCGCCCAGGCTGCTGGGCCGGTAAAGATCCCGCAGCAAAGCCGCGAGGACCTGATGAACCTTGTGCCCGCTTTTCAGCTCATTCACGTTCCCGTGCCCCGTCTCCAAATCCAGCCGGGGCGCGTCCTCGGGCCCTAAAATCCAATCGGCCTTTGAGGGCCTTTGGCCGAGATACCGTTCGATGCGCTCACGGTACCCCGCAAAGGGAGTCCCGAAATAGAGGTGATGAAAACCGTCCCGGTCGAAACCCGCTTTCTGTGCGAACAGCGCCGCTTCGCGCGCCGTCTCCCAATCGCGGCGTTCGTTCGCCAAAGCCATCAGCGGACGCAGCAACGAGGGTTCTTGCGACTCCAGAGAATCGAGCACGGCTTTCCACTTAAAGGCGAAGAACGAGTCCAGACCGCCGACTCCTTTAAAAATCTCGAGAGATTGCGTGAGATCGGCCCTCGCTTTGAGAAAATGTCCGCGCGCCAGGTGAATCTGATTGCGCAGTTCAAAACAGTTTCCGCGAAGACGGTGATGGCCCATGTCGTGCGTGCTCTGCAGCGTTCTGGCGAGAAGATCTTCGGCCTCCTCGAGCCGGTGAACCACGATGAGAGCAGCCGCCAAGTTGACCTCGCCCACGAGCCGCGCGTACGGATCCAGCGAACTCTCGAGGTAGCGATGCAGAAGCGGCAGCGATGCCTCGTACTCCCACCGATTGAAATGGCAAAAAGCTTGAAGAAGCAAAGCCTGCGGCCATTGACGTTGATCAATGCTCTCCAAGAGGCGAAGCGCCTCGGGCACGGCGCCCGTGCGCTGCAGGAGCACGGCGTACTCGGACTTTTCGGCGGCGGAGGGCGCGAGACCACGAAAGTCGCGGCTCTGGAGAACGACGGGGGCCAAAATTTTAAGGCCCACGTTAATCATGCTGAGGCGGCGGCAGAGATTGGCAAAACCCAACCGGAGCTCGCGCGGAATCTCGGCGCTGTCCAGACGGGACAGCTCACGCACGGCCCAAGAGTCTTCGCCCGTGCGAACTTTGTCTTCGCAAATCTGAAGCAAAGAGACGTGATCGATCATTTGAAGAAACAGCCCATTTCCGAAACGTCCTGCGAACGCAAGGCGGGAGAACCGCTCCCGTTTCGCGGCGTCAAGGTCAAGCGGTAATCCACGGACGCCCCCGCGAGAGGATTCGCCAGCCAGAAACTCTCACCCGCTGGTAAGTTGATGCCTTTGAGACTGCTGTCGGCGTTGATGGACGCGCTGAAAATCGAATTCGCCTCGACGACGCCCGCAACGGTGACCCCTTCGCGCACGTCAACCATTCGGCCCGTGCCCGCCGCGCGCACCAGGACATCGACCCGCATGGCCTCGGTGGCGGACATCAGGTAACCGCCCCGGCAGAATCCGATCACGTCCTGCCATCCGTTCACGGTCAGCAACTGTCCATTGTACACCAGGACTTCCCGGCTGATCGCGCTGTAGGCGACTTTCGAAAGGTCGAGGAGCAGCGCCGGCGACAGATCTTGGCAGTTGTTGCGAAGAAGTTCGATCTTGGAACCAAGGACCCGGATTTCCGTTTGGGCGCTTCCGTTGGCACAAGCTTCGGAGCTGAAGTAGCTCAACGAAGTGCCGGAACCATTCGGAGCGCTCGGATCCGTGTTCGCATCAGGAGCCAAAACATCGGGAGGCAAAACACCACCGTAGCCTTGACCGTTCTTAAAGCTGAGCGTCTCGCTCAGCTCAAAAGCACTCCCCTGTCCGCAGTTCTGAAACGCGATCGCCACGACCGCCGAAAAAGCCAACAGCGTGAGTTGCGTCCAGTGACGGGCCGAATCGGTTTTGTCTTGGGGAGTTTTCATTCCATCTCCATTTTGTCAGAGCGGCCCGCCTTCGACGAGCCCCTTTTTCTCTTTCCTATTGTCGGCAGAAAACGGCGCGCATTGGACTGATAAAAATGAGCGCCGTTGTCTCGAAGCGGAACGGACATCTCAGAACAAGACGTCTCAGTTTGTAGTCCAGACCGGAGCCAGGCAAGACGTGGCCTCGCTCAGCATCGTCACCAGCGCCGTCGTCTCGGTCAGAGCCGTGAATCCTTCGGCGGCATAACCGATCGGTCCACCGAGGCTGGAGCCGTCACTGAAGACGAGTCCGAGCGTCGCGGGCATCGAGTCGATGAGAATGCCATGTCCACTGGTCGTTCGCACCTGTGCGGCCGCCTTGTTGAGCTTCAAGGCACGCTCACCTCGAAAACTTGTTTCGCAGTTTTCGACGGCGTTGCCGCTGCTGTAGAAGCCAGACGCGAAAGCCTGATACTGGTCTTTAACGGGTTGATACTTGACGATCACCTGAATGCGGCGGAACTGAGCGCCAACCTGGAAAGTGCCGAATTCGCGAACGTACTCGATCGAAACCAGATTTTTCGCGACCGGGACCGTGGTGCCGTCGATCATTTGTTGCAGGCGATCCAGGAACGCGCGCAGACCCGCGGTGCCTCCCTCTTGACGGTACAAATCGCGGGCGCCGCAAGGCGACCCCTCGCCCAACATGAAGTCTTCAGATCTGGTCACGAGCCGTGCGTAACCCTCTTGAAAAATCTCCGGGCAGGCGTAGTTGCCCGCATTGGGCGAAAGCGGAAAGTCCGTCAGGCGCGCGATGATGGATCCTTTCAAAATCGAGAGCAACTCTTGACGGAGGGAGGGATCAAGCTGCAAGACGGCTTGACCGGACTCGTTCGAAATCACCGTCCCCGAGCGGATATTGAGATCGAATGCGAACTGATCTCGTCGAGCCACGGTCAACGAGGCCGGGTCGGCCGACATGGTGTGATCCACCACGCCGATCCAAAGATCTTGGCCAAATTGAATCGAGACCGGCGAGACGGTCCGATCCGGAGCGACGAGCGAGCCGTTCTCGACAACCTTCATGTCGGTCACCACCGCCGTCGACAGGCCCTCGTCCTCGTTCAAAGCGGATTCAAAACCCGCTTTCGAACAGTTTTGAAAAGCGACCATTGTCAGAAGCAAAGACCCCAGAACCAGTAGACGTTGTTTCATTGAAACCCCCTTGATGAATTCAGTTTGCGGGATTTCGCGGGGTGTTCGAATTGACAAAAGTGAGCGAGGACGTCTCAGAATGCGGCAAAAAGCGCCGTCACTGCGGCGAAACGAGACAAAACCGCGTTGCCTCCCCTTGAACCGGGTGCTACTTTTTGAGGGTGAACGCGCTCTGATATAGGTTCAGGATTGGCTGAACGTCTCTACCGACTCCCCTGAAGTGTTGACTATCGGAATGCCGAACAATTGAAACAGACGACTGCTCAATTGAGGTATTTTGATGCAAGCCCCGCAAGTGGCCCCCACAACTGACAACAATCACTTTGGCCTTGGTGTTCTCTTCGTCGCTCTCGGCTCGGCCAGCTACGGCATGCTTTCGACCGTGGTGAAACTCGCCTACGAAAAAAACTTCACCACGGGTGAAGTGGTCACCTCGCAATTTCTTTGGGGTGTGCTTTGTCTCTGGGTTCTGAATCTGGTCTTTTCAAAACGAAGCGATCGGCCCACCCGGCGGGATGTCTGGAATCTCATGTGGGCCGGTGCCCCTTTGGGTTTGACCGGGATTTTCTATTACTCGTGCGTGCGCGACATCAGCGCTTCGATCGGCGTCGTTTTGCTCATGCAATCGGTTTGGATGGGCGTGGTGGTCGAATCGGTACAGAGCCGGCGCCGGCCCGGCGCTCTTAAGATGATCGGCGTGATCTTGGTTCTCGCCGGGACGGTGCTGGCGACGGATGCCCTGAGCGGTGACCATCATCTCAGCGTCATGGGCGTGGTGTTCGGTCTTCTTTCGGCGGTGTCTTACACGTGGACGCTCTTTGCTTCGAGCAGCGTCGGGGCCCACCTCACCTCCTTGCAGCGAAGCCAGCACATGGTCCGAGGCGGCGCCGTCTTGGCCCTGCTCTTTCTTTTTGTCTTTCAAGCCCTCCCCTACGCTTTGCAAACGCCCTCGCCCGTTGATGGATTGATTCCGAACCGGGTCTTCAGCTTTGACATTGTCTTCACCTATGGGCTCTTCGTGGCGCTCTTTGGAACCGTGATCCCGCCGCTCATGCTCAACCGGGGCTTTCCCGTCGTCGGTGTCGGCCTGGGGAGCATCATTTCTTCGATCGAACTTCCTTGCGCGGTTTTGATGGCCTACCTTCTTTTGGGTGAGACCGTAAACGCCCTTCAAGGCCTCGGCATCTTTTTAATTCTGGCCGCGATTTTCATTTTGAACTTCAAATTGATTGCTCCCCAAAAAAGGACCACCGCATGAAGACCCATCAAAAGCCTTACGTCGTTTGCCATATGACCACCACGGTGGATGGCCGCATTCAGCCGCACGTCCATGGAGGGGTTCTCAAGCCCACGCCACAAGAACTTAGGCAAAGCAAAACCCACCATTAAAAAAGCCGACTACATTGCCGATCCTCTCGCCAAGCGCTTTGCCGTTGTCATCGACACCGCCGGAAAATGCCGTTGGGACACGAACTCCATTTCGGGCGATCACATCGTCGAGATTCTCACCGAAAAAGTCTCGACCGCGTACCTGCAGCACTTGCAGGCCAAACGCGTGTCGTACATTTTTGCGGGCAAAAAAGACGTGAATCTTAAAATGGCGCTGGGAAAACTCTCGACGCTCTTTGGAATCAAGCGCCTCTTGCTCGAAGGCGGCGGCGTGATCAACGGCTCGTTCCTTAAAGAAGGCCTGATCGACGAGCTCAGCCAGCTTGTCATGCCGCTGGCCGATGGCACCACCGGTCTGCGCACGTTGTTTGAGATCGAAAACGCCCCGCGCTCGCGAAAGGCGGCATCGCTGAAGCTTCAATCGGTCAAAAAACTCAAAGGCGGCATCGTTTGGCTCCGCTACACGCTGTAACGAGCGCCGGAAAATAAAAAACCCAACCGTGTGGTTGGGTTTCTCGGATTCCGTTTTAAAAGTTGGTCGGCGTGGCCGGATTTGAACCGACGACCCCTTGCACCCCAAGCAAGTGCTCTACCAAGCTGAGCCACACGCCGACTTATCCTCTAAAAGGAAGCCTGAACGTACAGAAAAAGGCGTCAGTTGAAAAGCATTTTTAGCTGGCGCAGATCCATCAAAAGGCCATCCACGCGCTCATTCAGGGTCTCGACGCGCTGGTTGAGGTGGCTCCAGTCCTTTTCTTTCTTCACGAAAGAGCGGACATCCTTCAAGGCGGCCCGGGCGCCCTCAATCGAGAAGCGATCCCGGTGCAGAAGCTTGCGGATGATGTAGGCATTTTCAACGTCTTTACGGGTGTAATAGCGCTGATTGTTGGCGGCTTTTTTGGGCTTCAAGACGTCGAATTCCGACTCCCAATAACGAAGGACGTACTGCTTGACTCCCAGCATGTCGGCGACTTCGCCGATCTTAAAGCCCATTTTATCAGGGATCGAATTGATCTCCTCAAGAAGAGCCTCATCGCAGAGAGCGGCCGGTAGGGTCATGGCCCGGCTGTCCGGAAGGATCGAAGGGTGCACCATCGGGGCGCGTTCCGCGACGACCTTCTCGGCAAAAACATCGTCCAACGTCATCTCATTCATTCTTCATCCTTACCGACGAGATGCTGATAATCTTCGCCGTTGACCATGGCTTTTAAGACCTGGCTGGGACGGAAGGTGACCACACGGCGCGCGCTGATTTTGATCTGCTCGCCCGTCTGCGGATTGCGTCCGATACGCTCGTTTTTACCGCGCACGACGAAGTTGCCGAAGCCCGAGATTTTGACTTTCTCATTCTTGTGCAAAACGCCTTTGAGCGTTTCGAAAACGAGCTCGACAAGCTCCGAGGCTTCTTTTTTAGAGAACCCAATTTTCCCGTAGACCTTCTCGACGATGTCGGCCTTGGTCATTGTTGATCTTGTGATGTCGTCATCATTTTGGGCCATTTTCACCTCTTACCCCAACAGGCTAGCAAGTACTTAAAAACAATCAAGTTTATCGAGTCGTTAATCCCCATTTTTGCCCAACAGAGTCGAGAATGGCCTTCATCGCCCCTTGAACCACGTCATCCTGCAGCGTGCCATTGTCGTCCTGGAAGACCAAACGGAACGCCACCGAGCGCTGGCCGGCCGGAACCTTGTCGCCGATGTACTGGTCAAAGACCTGCACCTGCACCAATTTCGCTCCGCCCGCCTTCTTGATCTCGGCGGTCACATCGGCCACGGCGAGTGACTTGGGCATCAGCAGCGCCACATCACGCTCGATTTTCGGGAAGCGCGAGAAGTCCGAATACTTTTGTAAACGAGGTTGGCCTTTGAACAACGGCTCCAACTCGATCTCGGCCAACGCGACTTGCGTGCGCACCTTTTCGTCATTGACGAGAACCGGGTGCAAGCTGCCGAGGAAACCGATTTTCGCGTTTTCTTTTTCGACCACGGCGAACTGTCCACGGTGCAAGAAGTCCGGCGTCTGACTGCGGTCCGTGAGCGGCGAAAACTTGAAGCTCGAAATTCCGAAGTGGGTCAGCACTTCTTGCAGAGCCGCTTTGAGTTCGAGAACGACGGCGTGAGTCGGGTTCTGAGTCCACAGACTGGTTTGAAAGCCCCACGCGATCAGCCCCAGGCGCCAATGCTCGATGAAAGCGCCGTCTTTGAGTTCGAAGGTTTTGCCGATCTCGAAGAGGCGTCCCGTTTCGTTGCCTTGACGGTAATTGTCCAGGGCGTTTTTCCAGAGGCTCATCGACAGCGTCGAACGCATGACGTTGATGTCGTCGCTCAGCGGATTCAAAAGCTTGATCGGCTTTTCGGAAACGAGCAGTCCCGCGCCCGAAAGGTGGGTGAAGTTTTTAAGAAAATCTTTTTCGTTCTTCTCGCCGACGAACGCGTAGTTTTGCGCTTCGAAGTAACCTTCCGAACGCATCAATCGCGACAGCTTTTGGCGCAGACGGTAGTTCAGGTCATGCGCGGCCGGACGCTCGCTCGACACCGGGAGACTCTCCGGAATTTTGTCGTAGCCATTCAGGCGCGCGTACTCTTCGACGAGATCCATTTCCATTTCAAGGTCGAAACGGAAGGTGGGCGGCAAGATTTGGTAAGCACCTTCGGCCTGCATCTTTTCGAGGCCGCAACCCAAACGGGTCATGTAGGTCTCGAACAGCTTGGCATCGGCCTGGTAGCCCAAACGCTGCGAAACGGTCGCGAGCTTGATCACGACCGGCGATTTCTTCACGGGTTTCGGGTAGAAATCGTGGGGCTGCGAGAACGCGGTCCCACCGGCCACCTTCAAAATGAGTTCGGCCGCACGGTCCATGGCGTTCAGGGTGCCATCGGGATCCACGCCGCGGGTGAAGCGGTACGCCGAATCGGTTTGAATGCCGTGCAGGCGCGACGCTTTACGAACCGCCGAGGGTTCAAAGTACGCGGCTTCCAAGAAAATCTCAGTGGTCGATTCCGACACTCCCGAATTTTGTCCGCCCACCACGCCGGCCATCGCAACGTTGCGTTCCCCGTCTTGAATCATGAGCTCTTCGCCCGTGAGTTTCTTCTCGGTGCCGTCGAGGGTTTTAAAAATTTCGCCCGCTTTGCCTTTGGCCACAATGATTTGATTGCCGCGGACTTCGCGCGCGTCGAACGCGTGCAAAGGCTGACCCAGCTCGAGCATCACGTAATTGGTGACGTCGACGACGTTGTTGATCGAATTCAGGCCCACGGCCTCAAGGCGCGAGGCGAGCCAAGCGGGACTGGGGCCGACTTTGACGCCCGAGATGAAGCGGCCGCAATACCGGGGACACGCCTCGGCATCTTGCACGCTGAGCTTCACCTGCTCTTTGGTGGAGCGCTCGCTTGTACCAAAATCGGGAATGTGTTTTTTCAAAGGACGGTCGAGCAAGCACGACACCTCGCGGGCAAGGCCGAAGTGGCTGAGGCAGTCCGCGCGGTTGGGGGTGACCTTGAGCTCAAACGTCACGTCGTCCAGGCCTTTGTACTCGGCGAAGGGTTTACCAATGGGAGCCTCGGCGGGAAGGATCTCGATGCCGTCGGACTCTTTGGCCAAACCCAGTTCTTTGAGTGAGCAGAGCATGCCGCCCGACTCCACTCCTCGAACCACCGCCTTTTTTATCGCGAAGTTCCCGGGCAAAACCGCGCCCGGAAGCGCGACGATCACGCGGTCGTTGGCTTTGTGGTTCTGCGCGCCGCAAACGATCTGGTGCACGACGCCCTCGCCGGTCGTCACCTGGCAGAGCGAGAGTTTATCGGCGTTCGGGTGCTTGTCTTTGGTGAGAATCAAGCCGACGACGACATTGGCGAAATCTTTCGATTTGTTGTTGATCTCTTCAACTTCAAGTCCCGCACCGGTCAAGAGCGCGCCGAGCGCCTCGGGTTTATTCATGTAATCGGCGACGTCGACGAAATCTTGCAGCCATTTCAACGAGATCTTCACAGGGCACCTCCGGTCACGAATTGGCCGAGGAAGCGCAAATCATTTTCGGGAAACAAACGGATATCGGTGATGCCGTACTTGATGATCGCCATGCGCTCGATGCCGAAGCCGAACGCGAACCCCTGCCATTTTGACGTGTCGATGTTCGACTGCTCGAACACTTTGGGATTCACAAGACCGCAGCCGCCGATCTCGATCCAGCCTGACTGTTTGCACAGGCTGCAGCCATTGCCCTTACAGATGGGGCATTGGCAATCGACTTCGGCCGACGGCTCGGTGAACGGAAAGAAGCTCGGGCGGAAACGAACCGCGAGGCTCGCGCCGAAGAACTCTTTCACGAAAAAGCTGATCGTGCCTTTGAGATCGGCCATCGAGACTTTTTCGTCGACGCAGATGCCTTCGATTTGGTGAAAGTGCGGAAGGTGCGAGATGTCGCTGTCGCAGCGGAAGACCGCGCCCGTTCCGATCAAACGGAGCGGCGGCTTTTCGCTTTGGTACACGTGCACCTGAATCGGGCTCGTGTGCGTGCGCAAGACGTGGGTTTGATCCACGAAGAAGGTGTCTTGCATGTCGCGCGCGGGGTGATTTTTAGGGATGTTCAAGGCTTCGAAGTTGTAGAAGTCCGACTCGATGAGCGGGCCTTGCCGGAGCGAATACCCGAGGCGTCCCAGGATCGCGACGATCTCGTTGGTCACGCTCGAAACGGGGTGCTCCGAACCCACCGCGCGGGGCACGCCCGGTAGGGTGAGGTCGAGCTCTTCGCTCTGCATGCGTGCTTCAATCTCTTTCACTTTGAGGCCGTCTTCGGCTTTGACGTAAGCCTCTTCGAGAGCTTGCTTCACCTCATTCACAAGTTTGCCGAAACCGGGCTTGTCCTCTTTGGGGAGAGCGGCCATCTCTTTCATGATTTCGGTGACGTGACCAGATTTTCCCCAGTACTCCACCTTCACTTGGTAAAGGGCTTGGCTGGAAGGCGCCGCTTGGATCTTCTCCAGGGCCTCTTTTTTCAAAGTCTCGAGTTTTGATTGCGCAACTTGGATTTGTGACATAGGTTTCGGATTATTCAATGATTTCAAGGTGAAAGCCAAATAAATTCTGGCAAAACCTGCACTGACAAAGAGCCATGGCGCACAAGAATAGAACCAACATTTCACCGATGCGAGGAAAGCAGGGAAAGAGCCATCAAAAGCCCCTGCAGATTTTCAACGCCTACGAGGCTGAAGACCGCCTGAGAGACCTTTTCGGCAACCACGGGATGGGACACGTCACCCCGGCCGAGCGCCGCTTGTTGGCCGAATTTTACGTCCTGCTCATGGAGAACCAAAAGACCGAGAACTTCACCCGTCTTTTGAGCCTGAAAGACGTCGGCATCCGCCACTTTGTGGACTGCCTGATTGTCGCGCAGCTTACGAAACTTCAGTTCCCCTTGATTGACGTCGGAACCGGTCCCGGCTTTCCGGGCATCCCGCTTAAAATTTTGTATCCCGATCAAAAGATCATCTTGGCCGAAGGGGTTCAGCGCCGCGTGGAGTTCTTAAAAACCGTGCGCGAAAAGCTGGATCTGCCGAACCTCGACATCATCGGCCGCAACGTGAACCCCTGGTTTATGTATCCGGTTCAGGGCGTGATCACCCGCGCGGTGGAAGACGTTCGCAACACGCTTTTGAACGTGCTCTCGTGCGTTCAACTGGGTGGCCGCGTGTACCTGATGAAAGGCCCCAACGTTGATCCCGAAATCGGCGTCGCGGCCAAAGAGGCTGGAGAGTTCTACAAACTCGTCGAAGACCATGCCTACACGCTTCCGCACACGTCGCACGACCGCCGCCTTCTGGTGTACGAAAAGATCAAGCACGCCCCTCTGCCGGACATCGACGATGAGCCCTGGCCGCAAGAGGAACTCTTCGACAACCAGAATTTGCGTTTCAAAAAGGGCTCCCAGGCATGATCAACATCTCAAGCCCCGTCAATCCGCAGGTGCGCCTGTGGAAATCACTGTCGACCTCCAAAGGCATCCGCAAAGAAGGTCTCTTTATTCTTTCGGGTGAAAAACTCATCCGCGAAATGGCCCGAAGCCGCACGGTTGAAGTCGTCGCCGAACTGATCAACCCCGAGCTGGAGGCCATCACCCAAGCGCCCCAGTGCTTCATGCTCGCCAAAGATCTTTTTAACGATGTGGACGAACTCGGCACGCACTTCAATCTCTTGGTCTGCAAAACGCCCGAGATGGAGCCCTGGGATTCGCACGCACCGCCGGAAGGTCTTGAAGTCTTCTGCCCGCTCGGCGATCCCAAAAATGTCGGCGCGCTCGTGCGTTCGGCCGAAGCCTTTGGCGCGAGCCAGGTCGTGCTCCTCGAAGAGTGCGCGCATCCCTTTTTGCCGCCAGCGATCAAAGCCTCGGCGGGCTCGAGTTTAAAAATGACGCTCAAACGGGGGCCGTCGCTGCGCGCTCTCGAGGGCGAATTCCACGCGCTCGAACTGGATGGCGCCTCGCTAACGACTTTTAAATGGCCCCAAAACGCCCGTCTTCTCGTCGGCGAGGAAGGCCCGGGCCTGCAGGCTTTGGGTCCCAAAGCCAAAATCCAAAAAATCTCCATCCCCACTCAAGGGGTCGAGTCGCTCAACGCCACCGTCGCGGCCTCAATCACGCTCTTTCACTACCACCAGCAATTCGCAAAACCGCCGCTCGGATAACTTCGGGAGAACCCCTCTAAAATCCGCGGCGCCCAAGAAACATCGCGTCACGCTCACCACCGCGACGGATGTCGATTTCCAATTAAGATTTAAAACAGGGAATCAGCTGCGATCGCAGCTCGGTTGGCGGCGGCGCCGTCCAGAGACTCAGAATGTAGCCGCCCTTGCCGGAGCCGGTGGGTTTCACCGCCAGCGCGCCGTGAGTGCGCAATTGATTCATATGATTTTGCACGGCCCCTTCGGTGAGACCCCAATCGCGAAAAGACTCGGCAGCCAAGTCCATCGCCTGGGCCAGGGCCTGAGGCCCATCGCCCGCCTCCAGCTGCAGGGCCTTTTCACAGAGTTCGGCGGCGGCACCCATTTGGGCATCGAGCTGTTGACCGCGCTCCGAGTTTTCGACGAGCAGGCGCTTGACCTGGCTCACGCAGTCCAAGGTCATTCCACGCTGGCCGGAGTACGAAACGTAAAGCTCGGGGGTCCACCGGCGCTCGGGCAAAACTTGCGGCTCTTGTCCGCGAAAATATTTGAGCGGCTTGCCTTTGATCGCAACCGCGATGTCCAACCCTGACGACTCACCATGAAAGAGGTTCTCCAGCGTGCGTGCGAAATCGGCGATCTCGGCGGGTTGAATGACATTCAAATGCGCAAACCAACGCGACATCGCCACGCAAAGCGCGGCGCTCGCGCCCAATCCCGCGCCGACCGGAATCTCGCTGGTCAAGCGGACCTCGCCGTGAAAACTTGAACGCGACACCTCTTTGAGTTCGCATGCCTTCTCGAGCACGCCCCAAAACAACATTTGCAGCTCATCGCCATGCGATCCACCGCACATCAGACGCAGTGACTCTCCCGGAGCACCAGCCGTGTAATCTAAATTCAGCTTTCTCGACTCCAGCGGAAACACCAAGGCGGGAGCGCCACGCAAAACCGCGTGCTCGCCCGCTAGAATCCATTTGCCGGTGGTCTCCGTTCGGAACAAGCGTTACCCCTGACCGCTCGTCGTCATCGCGCCGCTCGAGAAACACGAGTATTTGGGATGAAAGAACGAGTGGATTTTCTTCTGAAGCTCGGTTTGATTGTCGCGGAAGAGCAGGTGCACGTTGGCGCCCGCATCCATCGTCACGATCGGGCCGTCTTTTTCGGACTGCCAAATTTCGCGGATCGTTTGCAGAACTTCGATGGTTCCGGGCTCGATATAACCGAAGGCCGGCTTGGATGTTTCAAAAAGCGCGTGCATGTCCCAAAATTCCGACCAGCAAATCTGATACGCCTGCTCCCAATCTTTTTCGCGGAACGCCGCGAGCAGATCGGCCAAGCGCGCCTCGGCGCGCTCGGGCCGCCCCGTGAACAAGGGGCTTGTCACCACCCGTCGGTGCGCTTCGCTCGAAGACACTTTCTTTTTTGCCGAAGTCACCACCACCACACTGTGACGCAAGTTTTGAACCGGCAGATCCAAAGGACGGATTCCTGTCGGCGTCCAGAGCGCCCACGGAGCGAAGAACGAGCGGCAGCTCGACCCCGAACCTTTGCGCGACACCTCGGCCAATTCAAACCGCGACGGCGTTTCACGACCCGACTCTTGCGCGAGTTTCGACACGGCCAGCGTCAGCGCCGCGAAACTCGAAGCGCTACTGGCCAAGCCGCAGTCGCTCGGAAAATTATTGGCCGAGCGAACGACGTAGGAGCCGTTCAGACCGAGTTCTTTTTTTAGACTTTGAAAATGTCGAAGAAAACGGATCTTGCCGTTCTCGCTCATCTCGAAGGGTGCGAAGCCCGGTCCCGAGAGGGGCTGCCAGTCGTCCTGACCCTCTTTATCACCGGTCTTCTCGATCTCGACGAAGGTGCGCAGCTCATCCAAAGTGAACGAGAAGGAGCTGTTCGTCGGACGATTACCGGCGGTGTCGATCTTACCCATGTATTTGATCAAGGCGATGTTGCTGGGCGCGCTGACTTCGATTTTCAAGGCTGAGCCTCCAGAACGTGGGTCGATTTGAAGAACAGACCCTCGGACAAATGATGATGGTTCGCGATGATGGTGTACTTGCGGCTCAGGAGATCGCTGATGCGCGGAATGTCTTTGTCGTCCACGAGCGCGCAAATCACGTCGGCGCCCAAAGCGCCGCAGCCTTTGATCGCGCGGATCGAGGGGGCTTTGCCCACCTCGTCGATGATCTTGGTGGTCGCGGGCGCTTCGAATCCCAAAAATTTCAGCGTCTCACGGACTTTGCGGACCGAGTCCACGAAGTTCTGTTCGTGCTTGATCCGGTGCGCTTGCAGCGCTTGACGGGTCAGATTTTCGAGCGCCGACGAATCCCACTCCCCGAGCGATTGAAGATGCTCGTGCGTGGGGGTTTTGTGTCCGGTCGAGAACAAGATAAATCCCAAATTCGGGAAGCCCCAGGAGGTGGACTCCAATCGGCCTTGGCTGCGCTCAAAGAGCGTCACGCCCCCGCGCGCCTGCGCCACCAGATCGGCGCCGCTCGGGCGCGCACCCTTTTGCGACGAGAGCTCCCAGTAGAGCTGAAGCATCTCGGAGTGGTCTTGCTCGAGCTGCGCCTCGACCGAAACGGCCTGGCTGGCTTTGATGGCCGAATACAAAAGCAAAAATTCGGCGCCGCTCGCACCCAATCCGCCCAAAGATGAAGGGTTCACGAACTCCGCCGACCATTGACCGGTGATATTCGCAAAACGCGCCCAGAGTTTGCCGGCGGGAGATTCGGGATGAAAAGGACTCACGCCCGTACCGCGCTGAACGCGCAGCTCAAAGCGGGGCTCCGTGCCGAGCAAAAGGCTCGGGCCGCCGTTTAAAACCAAATACTCACCAAGCAAGAATGTCTTCGAGGGACAGGAGAGAATCATGAATAAATCCTAATTGTGCTGACGCGCGGTTTGAGCCCGCAAATCCTTGAGGACTTCGATCGCGTTGGTCAGCGAGATCCGTTTCTTGAGGGCCAAGATTTCTTCCAGTTTCTTGACCATGTAAGGCATTTCAACTTCCTCGGCACCGGCGCCGAGAGACAGGTTTTTAATATGAAGGCGCATGTGCCCTTCGATGATCCCGACGGTGGTGAGCGCGCGCAAGGCGCCCAAGTTCTGCACCAAACCAACCGCGGCCATGATGCGGCCAAGCTTGGCGGCATTGGGATTTCCCATCATGCGCAACGACATGCTGGCCGTCGGGTGCAGCGCGGTCACGCCGCCCACGGTGCCGACAATCACGGGAGCCAAGAAGGTGCCGACCAAGAACTTGCCGTCACGCTTCCACTCGGTGATCGAGCGGTACTGCCCGTCACGGGCCGCGAACGCGTGCACCCCCGCCTCGACCGCACGCCAGTCATTGCCGGTCGCGATCAAAATCGGATCAATGCCGTTCAAGACACCTTTGTTGTTGGTGGAAGCCCGGTAAGGATCAAGTTTTGAAAAGAGCGAAGCCTCTTCGATTTTTTCAGCCAGTTCGGCGTCGATGTTTTCCATCGTGACCGTGGCTTTGGTGAGCTTGGTGTCGACGAGATTCGACAAAATGCACATCGTCACCTTTTCACCGGTGAGCTCTTCGATGGGCTGTTTCAAAAATTCGCAGACTTGGTTCATCACGTTCGCGCCCATGGCGTCGACCGCGTTCATGTGAACGTGGATCACGGCCATGACTTGGCCGTCGTCACGCACGAGCGCGCGCGTTTCGATTTTGGTCACCCCGCCTCCGCGGCGGACCATCCCGAACGCCACCTCACGGTTGGCCACATCGATGAACTCTTGTTTTTTTGATTGGATCTGGGCCGCGAACTTCGTGAAGTCGCGGACCTTGTTGAGTTGGATCTGGCCCAGAATGTCTTGGCCGATCGACTCGGTGGTGATGTGGCCGTTTTCACGGACCCACTTCGCCGTTTTGCTGGCGGCCGCCACGATCGAGGTTTCTTCGACGGCCATCGGGATGATCAGGTCTTCGCCATCGATGCGGAAGTTGGTCGCAACTCCCATCGGCACTTGAAAATAGCCGATCACGTTCTCGATGAACTTCTCGCCGAGGGCCGTGTCTTGCAATCCCCCCGCGCGCAGGTAATCAGCATCGGCGCGGTCCAAAACTTTCATTTGTTGGAGACGCTTGAGACGTTCTTCGCGCGAGAGTTTGGAAAAACCTTGGAAGAATTCGGTCCAGTCTTTCGCCGACGCGGGAACAAAGGAGGCTCCGTGAATTTGCGAATCTTGATTCAATTCCATTTCCAAAGCCTCCTTTCCTTGAGTTCTTGCACGGTTCGAGAACCGGTGCAAAACAAAGCGATTTTGAGCTCGTACTCGAGCTGCTCCATCACTCGTAAAAGCTCGGCTTCGGAGTGTAGTGCAGCTTTCAAAAGAGGTTGAGCAAAACCCACTTTTTCAGCACCTATTGCAAAAAGTTTAGCCGCATCGAGTCCACTGCGAACGCCGCCCGAAGCCCAGAGCTGATAAGGAACAAGACTCATGCGCCCCTCGAGCAAAGACTCTACCGTCGAGAGCCCCCAATTTGCGAAGGTCTTGGCCGCTTGCGCCTGCGGCGTGGAGTCTTCGGAACGACGGCCTTCGAGACGGCCCCAGTGAGTACCGCCCAAACCCGCGACATCAACGGCCTTTACGCCCGTGTCCTGTAAACGTTTGAATGTTGAGGCCCCGATGCCGCAGCCGACCTCTTTGATGATGATCGGAACCGAAAGTTCGCGCGCGAGTTGCGTGATTTTTTGCACACCATTTTTAAATTGCGGCGTGCCCTCGGGCTGCAAACATTCTTGAAGAGGATTGAGGTGCACGAAAAGAGCGCGTGCTTGCAAGTTATCCACAAGAGTCTGGATATCTCTGACAGACGATGTAATAACTTGCGCGATGCCAAGATTGCCGAACAAGACGGCACGTGGTGCATTTTTACGAATAAATTTCCACTCTTGAGCCGCTTCAGGGTCTGACAGTTCCCGTCTTTGCGATCCGACACCCATGGCCCAGCCGCGCGTTTGCGCAGCCACAGCGAATCTCGAGTTCAGATCGAGGGCGTTTGTGTGACCCGCTGTCATGGATGAAATAAAAAGGGGAACCGAAACCTCGGTTCCCCAATAAGAATCTGAAAGTGTGATCTCGTTGAAATCGAGATCCGGCAGAGCCTCGTGCACCAAACGAATGCGCTCAAGTCCCGACTGACCTTGCGCTTGAATTTCTTCTTCAAGCGCAAGACGAATGTGATCTTGTTTACGGTTTTCGAATTGGCTTAAGGACTCTTTGTCGTCTTTCATTCCGGAAATCCGGGATCAAAGAACGATTAAGTCAGAGCGTGCTTGCACAAAGCCGTGAAAGCAGCGGCATCCGAAATTGCCAAGTCAGCCAAAATCTTACGATTCACGTCAACACCCGCTTTTGCCAAACCACCGATCAAACGTGAGTAGGTCGTTCCGTTCAAACGAGCACCGGCGTTGATACGTTGATTCCACAGAGCGCGGATTTCACGTTTTTTGGTTTTGCGATCGCGATATTGATACTTCAATGCACGGTCATTTTTTTCGACCGCGTGAATGTACGCACGGCCATTGGCCGAACGGTAACCCTTCGCTCGCTTCAGAACTTTTTTGTGACGACGACGATTTGTAAATCCACCTTTAACGCGCATGTCTCACTCCCTTAGAATACGAGCTGACGCTTCACTTGAAGCATGTTGGCATCATCAACGTAAGCCATGTCACCCAAATGACGCTTTCTTTTGGATTTCATGTGAGAGTTCAAGTGGCGCATTCCGACTTGTTTGCGCTTCACTTTACCGCTCGCGGTTCTCTGGAAGCGTTTTTTAGCTCCCGAGTGCGTTTTCATTTTCGGCATTGTGCCCATCCTTCCGATACGGCGTTCGTCGGCAATCGACGACTCTTGGTGTGCCGGTATCAGTGTTATTCGATTTTGCCGTGAGGCGAATTCGAGACTGGCAAAGCTACTCTTGGCCCCCCGGCCTTGGCAACAAAAAAGATCAGTGGCGTCAGAGCTTCCTTTTCGAGGAATTTCAAGGGTTTGCGGCAAGCCTCGGCTGGTCCCCGACTTGCTCTTTTGCCCGCTGTGACCTTCAAAGTCAAAATAGGGCCTCTGGGCTCCCCACTTCTGATGATCCTTTTGGCAGTGTCGGCGCTTTTCGCCGCCGCGCCCCTCCCCTTGGGCGCGGCCCCGCTTTGCGCCGGTGTTTACCGCCCGTCGATCCCGTACGGCGAGCTGCGCCCGGACTTCGTGCACTCGAGCGGCTATAAAGTCACCCTGCCCGAGAAAATCGATATTAAGAATCAGTGCAATCTGGGCACCTGCCACCTCTATTCATGGACGGCCATGCTCGAACGCGATTACGTCCATGAGAATCGCAAATCGCTCAAGCTCTCGGCCGAATACCTGAGCGCCCGTCACTGGCTGCAAAAAAGTTTCGACGCTCTCGAGAGCAAAAAAGCGGATGTCGATATCAAACTCGGATCGACATCACTGAGCTCACGCAAAGCCATTCTCGCGTATGGCCTCATTCCCGAAAGCGCTTGGCCGGTGACGCGTGAATTCAACTTGGCGCCGCTCAGCGGCCGGATCAAAGAGTACGTTCAGAACATCGTGGCCGAAGCGCGCTGGCAAAAGGACCGCGAAATCGATCTCGAACGCCGCAAAGAGATCATCGCGATCGCCAAAAAGCGCATCACCGACGTCTTTGAGAACCTTCTCGGTCCCTTCCCAAAAGACTTTGTCTTTGAAGGCCGGCGCTACACGCCGCACAGTTTTGCGAGCGAAAAGTTTCCTCAGCTCACCGAACCCGTGGTGGTCATGCGCGTGAATGAGGACGCCGCCGATCCGACGCGAAATCACAAGTACAAGGGCTCCACCTCGGTGACCACAAGCATCGAGCACGTTGAGCGCACGGCGCGCGAGCTGCTCGACTTGGGCGAACCCGTGTACCTCTCGTATCACCACAATCACAGCTTCGTGGACCGCAAAACCGGGATCATGTCGATCGAGGCCTTTCATGTTCCGAGCGGAGCGGGCCCCTTAAGCCGCGAGCAGCGCGCGCACTTTTCGCTGGACGACGGCGGACATGCCGTTCAGCTCGTGGGTTACGACGTGAACCCTCAGACAGGGCGCGTGAGCAAGTGGAAAATTCAGAATAGCTGGGGCGAGAAGGCCGGCGAACAGGGCGTCTTCCATATGTACGCCGATTACTTCACGGCCTTTGCCACGGGCCTCACCTTTTACCGAGAGGCCGACGTGAAGCTCCCCAAGAACCAGGTTCAAGACCCCGTCCAGCTGGGGCTTCCGTTCTAAGCCCGGCGTCTCTCGGGCATAAAAAAACCGGGTGTCGCCACCCGGTTTTGAACTGTCATCTTTGAACCTTCGAACTTATTCGTCCGAGTCGTCATCACCCGCATCGGCATCGGCGTCGGCGTGGGCTTCAGCCTCTTCACGCGACGACACGTTGATCGGCTTGGGATGCGCCTTGAGGTACTCTTTCACTTTCATCGGGTCCGGCGCGATGATGCAAAACAGCTGGCGGCCTTCCATTTTGGGGGCAACCTCGGTCATCCCGACGTCTTGCAAGCTTTCGGTCACGCGCTTGAGATTGTTGAAACCCACCTCTTGGTGAGCCATCTCGCGGCCCGAGAAGCGAAGGTTGACCTTCACTTTGTCGCCATCGAGCAAGAAGCGGCGCGCGTGGCGCAGTTTCACGTCGATGTCGTGCTGATCGGTACGAGGACGCAGCTGGATCTCTTTGGTCTGAACGATGACCTGCTTTTTACGAGCGGCCGCCTGCTTCTTTTTGTTTTCGTACTTCCACTTGCCGTAATCCATGATTTTGCAAGTCGGAGGGGTGGCGTTCGGCACGATCTCGATCAAATCGAGATTGCGCTCTTCCGCCATGCGCATGCCTTCCATCGGAGTCATCACGCCCAGCATCTGCCCGGCTTCGTCGATCACGCGCACTTGCTGCGCACGGATCTCGCGGTTCACGCGAAGGCCGTCTTTGTCTTTCTTCCTGAAATCATCTCGTCCACGTCCGCCAAAAGGCTTTCGTTCAAAAGGGCCGCTAATGGGAGACCTCCTCGGTCACAGGTTGCTGGCTTTTTTGGGGGCCTGGCTCCAAATGCCGGCCCTCAATGTCTTGTAAAATCATTTTCATCATTTCGTCCAGTCCAATATTGTTGATCATTTGCCCGCTTCGCAAACGAATTGAAACCTGGCCGCTCTCCGCCTCTTTATCCCCCACAATGATCATATAGGGGACTTTCATGAGCTGAGCTTCACGGATTTTGAAGTTCAATTTCTCGTTGCGTCGGTCAAATTCGACCCGAACCTTGGACTCCTGCAGGTCCTTCATCAATTTTTCACAGAACGGATTGACCCGGTCGGTGACGTTCAAAATGGTGACCTGAGTGGGTGACAAGAAGGTCGGCAAGTGGCCGGCCGTGTGCTCCAGGTACACCCCGATAAAGCGCTCCAGGCTCCCGAGAATCGCGCGGTGAAGCATGATCGGCTTGTGCTCCTGATTGTCTTCGCCCGTGTACTTGAGGTCGAAAACATTCGGAAGATTGGGGTCAAACTGTAGGGTTCCGAGCTGCCAAGGACGGTTCAAGGCATCAACGAACATGATATCGAGCTTAGGACCGTAGAAAGCGCCATCGCCAGCATTGATGGTGTACGGCAAATTCAGGGCCTTGAGCGCCTGCTCAAGGGCCGCTTCGGCCGTATCCCAAAGCTCCTCGGACCCCATGCGTTTCTCGGGACGAGTGCTCAAGAAGATTTTGTAGTTCTTCATGCCGAGGATCGAGTACACGCGGTCCAAAAGGCGCATGAAGCTCTCGATCTCGCTCTGCACCTGTTCGAGGGTACAGAAGATGTGCGCATCGTCCTGACAGAAGGTGCGAACACGAGTCAAACCGTGCATGGCGCCCGCGCGCTCATAGCGGTGCAAGCGGCCGAAGTCAGCCATGCGCAGCGGAAGCTCGCGGTACGAGTGTTTCTCGGCGCCGAAAATCAAGCAGTGCGACGGGCAGTTCATCGGCTTCGCCGAGAAATCGCGCTCGTCGATGTGCATGAAGTACATGTTCTCTTTGTAGTTCTCGTAGTGACCCGAAGTCTTAAAGAGCTCCACATCGAAGATTTGCGGCGTGATGACCTCTTGGTACGAATTCTCAAAGTACATGTCGCGCATGAGGCGCTGCAGTTCATTGTAAATGACCGCACCTTTGCCGGTGAAGAACGGCGAACCTGGTGCCCAGGGATGAAATTGGAACAGGCCCAATTCTTTACCGAGTTTGCGGTGATCGCGTTTTTTCGCCTCTTCGAGGTTTTTGAGGTACTGCTCGAGCTCTTTCGAATCGCGGAACGCGGTCGCGTACACGCGCTGAAGCATCGGGTTCTTTTCATCCCCACGCCAATAAGCGCCCGCCACCGACAGAAGCTTGAAGGCTTTGATCTGACCGGTGCGCTGCACGTGGGGGCCGCGGCACAAGTCGAACCAAGGACCTTGGTGGTAGATCGACACTTCTTTTTCGCCTTTGGTGCCGAGGTCTTTGATGATCTCGACCTTAAAGCGCTCGCCCATTTTTTCGAAGGTCGACACCGCCTTGTTTTGAGGCCAAACCTCGCGGTTCAGCGGGTGGTCGGCGTCGACGATCTTCTTCATCTCTTTTTCGATCTTCTCGAAATCCTCTTCGGTGAAATTCCGGGGAGAGTCGAAATCGTAATAAAAGCCGTTGTCGATCACGGGACCGATGGTGACTTTCACGTCGGGCCAAAGATTTTGCACGGCCTGCGCCATGACGTGCGCGGCGGAGTGACGGATCACCTCGTTGGCGTCGGGACTCTTGGTGGTCACGAGCTCAATCTTGGTGCCGTCTTTGAGCGGCAGGCGCAGATCTTGGATCTCTTTCGAGCCGTTGATCTTCACGCCCAAGGTGTCTTGCGCGAGGCGCGCGCCGATGCTTTGCGCGACTTCGAGCGCCGAGGGCTCGTGGTCAAAAACTTTGCTGGAGTTGTCAGGCAGAACGATACGAATTTCAGACATTGAATTTACTCTTTTTTAATTTCATACACGGGTTGATGCGAAGGCGGCAGTGGGCATTAGAAAACGAACGTCTGTGAACCCTCACGGGTTCGACCGGTCGTTGCAACCAGCGTTTTGAATGTCAGACGGAACCCCAGAATCATCATGCAGGCAGTATCGACCCGCCCCCCGGGATTTTCAAGTCTTTCTCTTTTGGGCTGCCCATAAAAGAGGCTTATTTGGGGCGCCAAATCGAAGCTTCGAGCTCCCCTCCCCCCTGTTAGCTGGCAATGGCCAGGTGTCAGAACCCTGGGCGATCGGCTTGAGACGGATTTCACCGTTTTTGTCTCAAGGAAAGGCGATTTGACGGTTTTTCGATCCGGTCCGAGACAACCGGCCCGTGGCCCTGGCGTTGCAATGTCTGAGGGTGTCGGAGGACACAATGAAAACAGTTTTGATCTTTGGAGCTCTTTTGGTTTTGTCGGTTTCTGCCAACGCCTTTCCCTCGATCATGGGATCGACAAAGAAAGAGGCCGAAGTCGGGATGACCGAGCGTCAAGACGATATGTCCACCGGCCAGCTCAGCGAGCTTCAGGTCGATGATACCTTCATCTTCAACAAAGGGTTCACTTTCAATAAGAAGGACGTGAACGGTACCGTCTCTTATGAGGCTGAGGAAGCCGGCGCCTGCAAACTCTCGATCTTGGGTCAACCCAACAATGAGGCCCACGAGGTTCAACTCACTCGAGCCCTCAACTGGAAAGTCCGCTCGGTGCGCACTCTTGAAAACGGCGACAAGCAAGTGAGCCTCAAATCCGCCGAAGCCGCGTCGCGCGAGATCGTGATCAACTGCACCCCGAGTGAAGAACACACCGATGCGTTGTCGGACCTGCAAAGTGCCGGAATCCAAATCCAGCGCAAACGCTTGGTCGAGCAAATCAGCTATGACGGTGCCGATGCCAGCCGCCACGTTCGCATCCGCCTCGATGGCGAAATGCCCATCGACTCTTACGACCGCCGCGGAACCGTCTATGATGGCCAAACCGGCGACCGCACTCCCCGCCCCCGTCCCGGTCAGCGCTAAGTTCCATTCAATAAAAAATCTCTCAGAATGGTGTCGGAGGGCACAATGAAAACGGTTTTCACTCTTGGTGCTCTTTTGGTTTTGTCGCTTCAATCCCAAGCTCTGCCTGCAATGCGATTGGCCGCAGAAACCAACATCTCCGAACAAGAGGTGATGATGGAGGGCACGAATGACCTGATCCAGCGAGATGACATCTTCGTTTTCACCGAAGGTTTCAAATTTCGCCGTCACTCGACAGGGACCTTTTTAGGACCGAGTGCGGGTGGGTGCCATTTTGCCATGACCGGTGCACCGGCCGACGTCGCGGAGGTTCAGCTCACCAAGGTTCTTCGCTGGAAGGTCACGTCCGTTCAGAAGCTCGAATACGGAACAACATCAATGACGCTCAATTCGCCAGAGGTTCCGGGACGGAAGATCGAGCTCAGCTGTCCGAATTCTCGCGGAAACGATTTGGCCGATCTGGCACGCGCGGGTGCCAAAGTCGTTCGTCCCTTGCGCATCGAAAAGGTGAGCTACGAAATGCCCATCGACTCTTACGACCGCCGCGGAACCATCTATGATGGCCAAACCGGCGACCGCACTCCCCGCCCCCGACCCGGTCAGCGCTAATTTCAAAGCTTCAAAAAGAAAAAGCCCGGATCGCTCCGGGCTTTTTTATTTTTTCTGAGTCGTGATCCTTACAGAATCGTGAACTTCACGTCCATGTTGCCGCGAGTGGCGTTCGAGTACGGGCACACTTTGTGAGCCTTTTCGACCAACGCTTGCGCCTGCGCCTTGTCCATCCCGGGGATCGAAACTTGAAGTTCGGTCTCAATGCCAAAACCGCCCGGGATCTGGCCGATGCCCACGATACCGGTGATCGACGTGTCGTCCGGAAGCTTGATCTTCTCTTGGCCCGCAACGAATTTCATGGCGCCGATAAAGCACGCCGAGTAGCCCGCCGCGAACAACTGTTCGGGGTTGGCACCCGCGCCGCCGCCGCCACCCAGTTCTTTGGGCGTGGTCAGACGCATTTCGAATCCGCCGTCTTGCGACGACACGCGGCCATCACGGCCGCCGGTGGCTTGCGATTTTCCGCGGTACAAAACTTTTTCGATTTTCATCTTCACTCCTTTAAAAAACAAAAGGGGCTTTGAAGCCCCTTTTGCCGTCTCGTTTAAGCGAGCGCCTTTTCGAGGTTTGTCGCAATCAAACCAAGGAAATCCTCGGTGTGCATGTAGTCTTTTTCTGACAATTTGTTGCCGTGGATGCAAACGGCCAAGTCTTTGGTCATTTTGCCCGACTCAACGGTCTGCACGCAGACCTTCTCGAGTGTTTGCGCGAAGCGGATCAACTCGGGGTTGTTGTCCAATTTGCCACGGAACTCCAGACCACGAGTCCACGCGAAGATCGACGCGATCGGGTTGGTCGAAGTCTTTTGACCTTTTTGGTGCATGCGGAAGTGACGGGTCACGGTGCCGTGAGCCGCTTCGGCTTCCATCACCTTGCCATCGGGCGTGATCAGAACCGACGTCATGAGGCCCAGCGAACCGAAGCCTTGAGCCACGGTGTCCGACTGAACGTCGCCGTCGTAGTTCTTACAGGCCCACACGAATTCGCCGTGCAGTTTCAAGCAAGAGGCCACCATGTCGTCGATAAGGCGGTGTTCGTACGTGATTTTCGCCGCTTCGAATTTGGTTTTGTACTCTTTCTCGTAGAGCTCTTCGAAGATGTCTTTGAAGAAGCCATCGTACTGCTTAAGGATGGTGTTCTTCGACGAGAAGTACAGCGGCCAGCCCTTCATGAGCGCGTAGTTGAAACACGAACGCGCAAAGCCTTCGATCGATTTCTTGGTGTTGTACATGCCCATCGCGATGCCATCACCCTCAAAGTCGTAAATGTCCCAGACCTCTTCTTTGCCGCCGCCTTCAGGCGTGAAGGTCATTTTGAGCTTTCCCTTGCCTTTGATTTTAACGTCGGTCGCGCGGTACTGATCGCCAAACGCGTGACGGCCGATGACGATTGGGTGCGTCCAGTTGGGAACCAAGCGGGGAACGTTTTTGCAGATGATCGGCTCACGGAAAACGGTGCCGTCCAAGATGTTGCGGATCGTGCCGTTGGGCGACTTCCACATTTTTTTGAGGTTGAACTCTTTCACGCGCGCTTCATCCGGCGTGATGGTCGCGCACTTGATGCCGACTTGGTATTTTTTGATCGCTTCGGCCGCTTCGACGGTGACTTTATCTTCGGTTTTGTCGCGGTTTTCGATGCCCAGGTCGTAGTACTTAATGTCGATATCGAGATAAGGCAGGATGAGTTTTTCTTTGATGAACGCCCAGATAATACGCGTCATTTCATCGCCATCGAGATCGACGACAGGATTGGCCACTTTGATTTTCTTCATGTTTTCTCCGTTGTTTCTAAGCCCGCATCATCGGCAGAAGAGGGCTCAGAAGCAAGCTTTGGGGCCAGGCGCTAGGGTCCGTCGTAATCGACGTTCATTCCCAGCGTGCACGAGTCCATCCCGTGACCGCGTGTGCACTCGAGCCAAGGCGTCGAAGCCCCGGGATCTCCTTGCGAAACGGGGTAGCGGAACAGCAGACTGCGCATCGTTTCAGCAGCCTCGCCCGATTTTTCAACCGCGCTCGCCGTGGTTTCGTCTTGGAACACGCACAGAATTTGGGGGTCCACACCCTCCGGCGCCGCTTCGGCGTCGTTGGCCGCGAACGCACAGCTCAAATCGCGCACGCGCCACGTGTCTTGGCCTTCTTGCGACTTTTTCGTGGCGCCCAGCTTCTCCAGCGCGCCGATGAACTCGGTGCTCACTTTGGTTCCGCGCGGGTAACTTTGCACAGGATTGAGGACTTCGCTGGAAGGAGTTTGCGCGGCCGGCAGAGCTTCCGGCGTCGGCGTTAAGAACCGGCCACCGGCAAAACCCGCCGTCAGGGCCGCGAAGGCCACGATCACGTGCGAAAGAAGTTTGTTCATGAAGTCTCCTCGTATTTCTCGGGCAGGTGCCCGTCTCGTTTGGCATTTTCTAAAAGAGTTTGGGCCACTTGCCACAGTTTCTTCGAGCCATTTTCGATGGGTTGGTTCTTGGCCCAAACTTGGCGAAAGGTCACTTTGTTCTGGCGCCAGGCGTGGCCTTCGGTCATGCAATTGGCCATCATCGGTAAAAACCGGTCAAGGGCGTAAACGAATTTGGACTCAGGGCACGCGCGCGTCTCGTAGGCCAACCACAGAGACCTCAGCTCCCCACCATTCACCGGGAGCATCCCGAAGATTCGATCGGCCGCCTTGGACTCGGTGGCGAATTTCGATTCACTGAGCTTTTCGTCGTAAAGAAACGTGTCCCCCGCATCGATCTCGACGATGTCGTGCACGAGCGCGATTTTCAGCGCGCGCTCGAGGTTCACGGGCTCGTCGGCCAAATGATGACAGGCCAAAACCGCGGTGGCCAAATGCCAGGAGTGCTCGGCCGTGTTCTCACGCCGGCTCTTGTCCAAGACCACCGTTTGGCGGAGCACACCCTTCAGGCGGTCAATCTCTTTGAGAAATTCGATTTCAGGCTCGGCCTTGGATTTGTCACGGAAAACTGAAGACATGAAAAGGCGATCTCAAAAAGCGCCGGCAAAGGCAAGCCACGATCCGAGCTCTTTTCGTCTCGCCGAGTCAGGCGGCAGCCCGCGAACCTGGCCTCCGCAGAATTACGCAGCCAGCCACCGATTCGGAAGTGACGGGCGAACTCGGCACCCGTCCTTAAAAAAGAAAGAGAGGGTTTCCCCTCTCTTCTTATGACACGAAGCTAGACCAAATTGTAGCAGCTACATGTGATTAGTACGTGACGTGGTGATGGAGCGCTTCCTCGAGGCGGGGATCTTTGACCGCCACGAGCGAGTGCTTCTTGAAGAAGTGGATCATGGTCAGACCCATGATGCCCAAGAATCCCACCAACATCGCGATCTCCCAGAGACCCAGAGTGAAGTGGTTGTCATTGAAGTTCGGGTACACCATCCAGTGGATGTCCAGGTACTGCATGACCAAGACCAGCACGCACACGATCGCCAGGTGCTTCTCGTTGCGCTTCCACGCTCGGGGCAAGAGAGCCAAGAACGGAACGACAAACTTGAAGATCAAGAGCGCCATCGAAATCGCCATCCAGCCGTTTTGCGCGCGCATGAGGTAGTACTCAGTTTCCTCAGGGATGTTCGCGTACCAGATCAACATGAACTGCGAGAAGGCAATGTACGCCCAGAAAATCGTGAAGCCCTTGAGGTACTTCGCGATGTCGTGGAAGTGCTCAACGTTGTAGTAACCCTGAACGTAGCCCTTTTTCTTGATGTACATGAGAACCAAGATGAAGAACGCCAGCGACGACTGGAACATGCCCGCAAAACAGTAAACGCCGAAAATCGTCGAGTACCACGTCGGGAGCAGCGACATCAAAAGATCCACGCTGAACAGCGAGAAGCTGAGAGCGAAGAAAACGATGCCCGCGACCGAGAGGCCGACGTTTTTGTGCGTCAGCGAGTGGTCACCGCTCGAATCTTGCTTGAGCGAGTTGCCGACGATCACGCGGGCGAACAAGAACATCCCGATCGCGAAAATGAGCATGCGCACGATGAAGAAGCCGGTGTTGAGGTAGGGCGTCTTGCCCGAGAGCATCGCGCTTGACTGCATCACTTCGGCATCGGTCCACATATAAAGACGTCCGAGACCCAAAGCCAGGATCAACCCCCCGACCAAAATCACCGGGATAAAAGAGGTCATGCCTTCCGCGATCCGGCGCGTGGAGGTGCTCCACCCCGCTTTGGACACGTGGTTGATGAAGACCCAGAACATTCCGCCAAGACCCAAGCAGCTGACGTAGAAGAAAGCCGTCAGGTAAGCGGGCCACATGCGGTCCGGAGCCACGAACAAACCGGCGCAGAACGCCAGGATGCCGATGCCGGCCATAACGAGCGCGCCCATTTGGAGCATCGCCGTGGGCTGGAATTTTTTAACGACCAATTCAGAGTGTGAATGTGCGGCCATGGTTCACCTTATTTCGATTCGTCTTTTTGAAGATAACGGATGTAATTCACGACCTGCCAACGGTAGGCCTGAGGAATGTGCGATGCGTACGGACCCATGGTCCCCTGCCCCATCGTGATGACGTGGTAGATGTTCGCATCGTTCCAACCGCGAATTTTATCGCTCATGAGGCTCGGGATCGGGAGCGGGTACTTTTTGGCGATCGGCCCGTCGCCGCGGCCGTGCTGGCCGTGGCAGATCATGCAGTTCGTATTGAAGTACTTTTGACCGACCATCAAAGTCTCGGCTTCCATGTTGCCCGCGAGAGGATTTTTGTTCTCGCGAATGGCCGCCTGGATGTCGGTGCCGTATTTATACGGAGTGAATCCGACCGGCTGGGTGTGCTCGGGGGGAACCAAAGCGGAGATCCCGTTTTTAAACCAGGGATCGTAGCGTTGTCCTTTGACCGCGGGCTGCTCCATCATGTCTTGGATCAACTCGACGTTCGGGTTGTTGCCGCTGGGTCCGCAAGCGGTCAGCGCGAGTGACGAAAGGGCTGCAATGACAAGAAGTGCTTTCATTTTAGAACTCCGCCTTCTTGATTTCGGCCGCGCCCATCGAGCGGAACATCTCGGAGATGCGTCCTTCGTCGTAGCCAGCATCGTTAGAAGGAATAAACAGCGCGAAGCGGTTGCACGTCAGATCGGGGTCGATCACGGGCGGGTTCACTTTCGGCAAACCGCACGCCACGAAGAGCGCGCCCACCGACGAGAGAGCCGCGAACAAGATCGTGAGCTCGAACATGATCGGAACAAAGGCCGGGAGCGAGAAGAACGGTTTACCACCGACGTTGATCGCCCAGCTCACCGCCGAGGTCCACCACGTGAAGAGCGTGCCGAGCGACAAACCGGTCAAACCCGCCACGAACGTCACGTAAGGAATCCACGAGCGCTTGATTCCGCAAGCCTCTTCCATCCCGTGGATCGGAAAGGGAGAGATCGCTTCGAATTTTTTGAAACCCATTTCACGCGATTTGCGAGCGGCGTCCACCAGCTGGTGTTCATCGTTGAAAATCGCGGCCATTCCCGTTTGGTACTTAGCCATGGTGGCCTCCATGCTTTTTGTCTTTGCCGACGAACATCACCGGTTTGATCTCGGCGATCGCGATCGCCGGGAACAGGCGTAGGTACAGCAAGAACAGCGTCAAGAACATCCCGAACGAACCCAAGAGGATCGCCGTGTCCCAGTAAGACCAAGCGTACATGCCCCAGTTCGCAGGCAAGAAATCGCGGTGGAGCGAGGTGACCGTGATCACGAAACGCTCGAACCACATTCCGATATTCACGAAGATCGACACCACGAACATCACCGGGATCGAGCGACGGAATTTTTTGAGCCAGAAGAGCTGCGGGATCACGACGTTACACGCGATCATGACCCAGTACGACCAAGCGTAAGGACCCATCGCGCGGTTGATGAACGCAAACTTCTCGTACGCATTCCCAGAATACCAAGCGATGAAGAACTCCGAGCCGTAGGCGTAACCAACGAGCATCCCGGTGGTCATGATGATCTTGTTCATGACTTCCATATGATCCAAGGTCACGTAGTCCTTGAATTGCGGAAAGCCGATACGAACCAGCGTCATCAACGTCACGACCATCCCGAAACCCGAGAAGATCGCGCCCGCAACGAAGTACGGCGGGAAGATCGTGGTGTGCCATCCCGGAACGTTCGAAACCGCGAAGTCGAACGAGACGATGGTGTGAACCGAGAGAACGAGCGGTGTCGAAAGACCCGCGAGCAAGAGGTACACCATCTCGTAGTGCGACCAATTTTTGGCGGTTCCGCGCCAGCCCAGCGAGAGCGCGCCGTAAACGGTTTGGCGGATCTTGTTTTTGGCGCGGTCACGGATGGTGGCGAAATCAGGCACGAGCCCGATGTACCAGAACACCATCGACACCGTCGCGTACGTCGAAACCGCGAAAACGTCCCAGAGCAGAGGCGAACGGAAGTTCGTCCACAAAGGACCGCGCTGATTCGGGTACGGAAAGAGCCAGAAGTCGAGCCAAGGACGCCCCGTGTGCATCAGCGGGAACAGACCTGCGGTCATGACCGCGAAGACCGTCATCGCCTCGGCCGTGCGGGCCACCGAGGTTCGCCACTTTTGGCGGAACAAAAACAGGACCGCCGAGATCAAGGTGCCGGCGTGACCAATCCCGATCCAGAAGACGAACGTGATGATCATCGTTCCCCAAGCGATGGGGTGATTCACACCGAGAAGACCCATCCCCGTCCCGATCACCACCGCGATCGAGATGAGATAGAACAAGAAGAGGGCTTTGGCGCCCAGAAACATTCCCACCCAGCCTTTGGAGGGGAACTCTTCAACGGGTTTCAAGATATCGTTGGTGACGTCCCGATACGTTTTATCGCCCAGGACGAGCTCATTGCGCTTCATCATGCGTGCCCACCTTTGTGGCCATGGTCGTTGCCCAAGGTCTCTTGGTCATTGTTGCGGATCTTGCTGAGGTAACGAACCGCGGGAGCTGCGTGGAACTCTTCAAGAAGCGCGTAAGCGCGCTTGTTGGTCTTGAAGGCCTTCGCCACTTCCGAATTCGGGTCGTTCAAATCGCCGAAGACGATACCGCCCGTGGGGCAGGCCTGCTGGCAGGCCGTTTTGATATCGCCGTCTTTGAGTTCGCGCTTCTCGAGAGACGCCTGCGCTTTGCCCGCTTTGATACGGTGAACGCAGAACGTGCATTTTTCCATCACCCCGCGCGAGCGGACGGTGACGTCGGGATTGAGCGCCAAGTGCAGCGGCTTCTCGATGTTCTTGGTGAAGTTGAACCAGTTGAAACGGCGCACTTTGTAGGGACAGTTGTTCGAGCAGTACCGCGTGCCCACGCAGCGGTTGTAAACCATGTCGTTGAGACCTTCGCTCGTGTGAACGGTCGCCAAAACCGGGCAGACCGTTTCGCAAGGAGCGTTGTCGCACTGTTGGCACATGACCGGCTGGAACACGACTTGCGCGTTGACGGGATCGCCCGTGTAGTAACGGTCGATGCGCAGCCAGTGCATTTCGCGGCCTTGCAAAACGTATTTTTTGCCGACCACCGGGATGTTGTTCTCGGATTGGCAGGCCACTTGGCAGGCCGCGCAGCCCGTACACGTGTTGAGGTCGACGGCCATGCCCCACTTGTGTCCGTTGTAGGCGTGACCGCTCCAGAGCGAGAACACCGCGTGCTTGTGAATGCCGGCGCTTTCGTTCTTGAGATATTGCTTCAACGTCGCTTCGGCGACGATTTGACGGCCTTCCATCGAGTGGTGAGCCTGAGTGGCCGCCAAGCGATAGTTCGAGCCGGTTTTGGTGATCGTCGCCGGCTGACCTGAGAAGACCACGCCGTTTTTCACCGGGGTCGCGAGCGTGTAAGCATTGAGACCGATGCCGTTACCGACTTTACCCGCGTGGGTGCGTCCGTAACCAACGGCCACCGCCACGACACCGTCATGCAGACCCGGCTGGATGTGCGTGGGGAGTTTCGCGGTTTTTTCGCCGACTTTGATCTCGATCATGTCGCCTTGTTTAAGCTTGAGCTTCTCGGCGGTCCCGATCGACACCGACGCGTAGTTGTCCCACACGATTTTGGTGATCGGATCCGGAGTTTCGTGCAGCCACGAAACGTTCGCGAGTGTCGTGCCGTCACCGAACAAAACGGTGGGGTACAGAACGAGTTCGTACTCACCGCCCGCAGGGCGTTTGATGCCCGAAAGAGCGTCCACTTTAAATGAACGGGCCGAGCCGCCATTGGCGGGATTGGTGTCGCCGACGACGCCGTTTTGCAAGGCTTCGTCCCAGAAAGCATCGAACGACTTGCCTTTGCCCGCTTTGGCGAGGACATCACCGCGCCAAACGGAGCGGACGTAGTCGTAATAAGTCTCGAGCGATTTGAAATCTTTGGGACCTTGATCCGCGATGTAACCCCAGGTCATCAGCGTGAGGCCGAACGAGCGGGTGTCGTACATCGGACGGATGGTGGGCTGCTGGATCGCGAAGACGCCCGCGGCGAACTCCCCGTCTCCCCAACCTTCCATCGGGTGGTGATCCGGCATGATGTAGTCCGCATACCGGCTGGTTTCGTCCACGCGGTCCGCGGTCGAAATCACGAGTTCCACTTTACGAAGCGCTTTCACGAAACGGTCGGCATAAACCGACGCGTACACGGGGTTCGCGCGGTGGATGATGAGCGTGGTGACCTTGCCGGCCTCCATCGCCTCAATCAAATTTTCGAGAGCGGCCTGCGAACCGGTGAGCGAGCGCATTCCCGCGCCGCCAACAACCGTCGAGCCGTCATTTTCAAGAGCCGAGTTCAAGAAGTTCACGGCCACTTGCAGATCGCGCGCGTGCGCGGTTTGCGCGACCATACCGCCGGCCACGATCAGCGACGAACCGCGGTTCGCCGCCAAGTCCGAAGCCAAACGCTCGAACAGAGCCGCATCGATCCCGAGTTTGCCGGCGGCGCCCGCGAAGGGCTCCAGAGCCGATTTCACCGAAGCGTTGCCCGCGAAGCGGGTTTGCGATTTTTTAACGATGATTTCGTGCGCGAGGCCCAAAACCACGTCGAGTTGTTGCGAGGGTTTGATGCGAACGCGGACGTCGGCGTTGGCGCCGGCGAGCGAGTAGTTCGAATCGAACGCGACGTACTTGCTCATCGTCTTGGGATCTTTGCGCATCGACGTGAACTGGTGAGAGAACGTCGTGGGCGCCATCCAAGTGCCGATGAAGTCGCAATCGACCGAAACGATCACTTTGGCTTTGTCAAAACGGTAGTACGGAACCGAAGCATCGCCGTAAGCGGCTTTGCCGCCTTCGATGATGTCGTCGTAGCTCAAAGGCTCCCACACGTAGTGAGTCGCCCCGAAAGCCTGCGCGAAATCCGCGACGACTTGGCGGTTGGAGGGGCCGGGCAAGTGGCCGGTCAGAACCGCGACGTTGCCTTTTTTAAGAACTTTCACGATCGCTTCATCGGCCTCTTGATAAACCGTGTTCACCGAGTCGTAAGACATGCGGCGTTCGCGGGTGATCTCACCTTTGACGTTTTTTTGAGGCGCATTTTGCAAAAGGCGCTTGGGGCCTTGCAGACGTTCGGGATCGTAAAGCGAAAGGATCGACGCTTGAGCGCGCGCCGAGGTGCCGCCTTTATTGAGCGGGTGCGAGGGATTGCCCTCGATTTTGAGCGGGCGTCCCTCGCGCGTGCGCACGAGGATACCGAGGCCTTCGGCGCCGTCAAAGTACGTCGACGTGTAGTAGTTCGAGACGCCGATGGTCACTTCTTCGGGTTGTTTGTTGTAGGGAACGATTTTTTGAACCGGGCGGCGCATGCAACCCGCGGCCGAAGTCATGGCCAAGGAAGCGCCCATCAATTTCAAGAACTCGCGGCGGGCCCAGCCCTCTTCCGACGAAGACTCTTCGCGCAGAGGCGAAGATTGAAATTCGGTTTCAACCATCTTTTGGAATTCGGGATCGCCGGCCCACTGCTCGAGGCTCTTCCAATAGCGGTTATCAGTCTCTTTGGGAACTTTCGGTGTTTCTTGATCGTGATTCGATTCAGACATCTTTTTCATCCCGCTCTTAGTGGTGGCAAGTCGAACAGTTGATCGGAGCTTTGTTCTCGGGTTGACGGTGACAGTTCACGCACCAGCCCATCGAAAGATCCGAGTGTTGAGCCACTTTTTCCATTTTTTCGATTTCGCCGTGGCACGTTTGACAGTTCACGCCCTTGGCAATGTGAGCCGCGTGGTTGAACTTCACGTGATCGGGAAGCATGTGAACCTTGGTCCACTCGATCGACTTCCCAGCATCGTAGGCATCGCGCAGTTTTTGAATGTGAGGGCTGTCGGTTTTCACAACCAAGTGACAGTTCATGCAAGTCGACAGCGCGGGAATGTTCGAAGCCGTGCTGCGCTCGACTTGATTGTGGCAGTACTGACATTGCAGACCGTTTTGTCCCACGTGCAGTTCGTGCGAGAAAGGCAAAGGCTGCTCAGGCGCATACCCTTTGTTATATCCCCATCCCGTTTCGAGTAAGTTACAGCCCGACAAAGTGATCATGGCTGCACACAAAAGAGCGCTCCCGATGAGAGCAGCGAGGTGTTGCGGCTTCCGCAGTTGCATAGGTGTTCCTTCAAGTCGCGATCAACCCTCCCCATAAGAAGGATTGATATGTGTATTAAGCTTCAGCTAATTCTTGAATCAGGAGAACAAGAAGATCAACCAACTTTTTGCAAACGCAATGAAAACGACTCTCAATTGCTGAGTCTTTGCGCACCCTTGGCGGGTGCTCATTTCGCTTGCTTCAGTCGCCCTTGGCGAACAACGGCAACAAAAATCACCGCCAAGATGTGAAGAGCAACGAAGCCCGAGACGTACTCAACACCACCGGCGCCGAATCCATACGAATGAAGCCCTGCGCCAAGCACGAAATTCACTCCGTACCAAGCCATGATGACCAAACTGAAGGTCAAAATTGCGGTGCAGATCATTCCGAAGTTCTTCAAGAGCCCCGCGAGGCGCGCGTGCAACACTGCCAAATAACCGAGCAGTGCGATCAACGCCCACGTCTCTTTGGGGTCCCAACCCCAAAAGCGCCCCCAAGAATAATCCGCCCACACACCACCCAAAATGATGCCCGGCGCAAGAAAGGCGACCCCAATTTGCATGGCCCGGTAGAGCGCCATCACGAGCGCACGGATCCGCTCTTCGTATTTTTTCTCGTCGCGAAGATAGAAATAAAGACCGATGTCTCCCAGCGCGAAGGCCAGGAAGAAGGCGGCGTAACTGATGGTGATCGTCAGAACGTGGACGGTCAGCCAGAAGTTCGAACGCAAAACCGGCTCGAGCGGCTGAATGCTGTCATCGAGCACGGTCGGTGCAAAATCGGTCAAGATCAAGCAGAAGGCGCCCACGGCCGCGCCAGCGGTCAAGACCAAACGCCATTTATAGATGGCCTCGATGATCATCGCGAACAGCACGGTCCCGAAGCTGACCCAAATCACCGTCTCGTACATGTTCGACACCGGGGCGCGGTCCGAGAGGTAAACGCGAAGACCGAAACCGTAGAGATGGAACAAGATCCCGAGCGACGTCAACACCCAGCCAGCCGTCACCAAACTGTGCTTTTTCAAAATCCAGAAGAGCGTCAAACTCACGACGGCCAAAAGATAGAGCACCCAAGCCCATTTAAAAGGATGAAAGCCGTTGTAATGAACCTCGGTCGAGATCTTTGCGTCCGAGATGTAACGGTCTGGCGCCGAGGCGCGCGCGAGCGTCTTGAAAGATTCGATGCTCTTGGCGAGTTCGTCACGAACGCCGGCATCGGCACTGGGGTCCAGCCCGCGCACGAAAGATTTCGTGATGTTCACGAACGCCTCTTGCTCCTCGGGTGAGAGTTCGGTCAGGTTCTTCCAAGTCTCGCTGTCGGCAACCGGGACCACGCGGATCATGCGTCCCGTGGCGATCTCGCGAAAGGTGAACAGCTGATTCTCGAGACGCTGAATCGCCTGCCCGTAAGGATCGAGTTTTTCTTTGGCCTCGCGTTTGGACGCGAGTTCTTGCAAAACCATCGAGAGCTTTTCATTTTTCAAAAGGTCCGCGGCCGAGACATACTTGGTGTCGTTCGGAATCGAGAGCGCGCGCTTGATCAAGTGGTGTTTGATTTCGAAGATCGGCTTGTCTTGCCAAACTTGCGGCTGCAAGAGCCAGGTCATCACGATTTCGTAAGCGGGCTTCTTCTCAAAGGAGGTTTTGCCGTAGACGACTTCGAGCGATTCGCGCGCGAAGGTGTCAAAGGGCTTCACCCGTCCCGAATCCTGAACCGGCAGGCTTTTCAGCGGCTCGGTGGGAGCCGCGGCCCCCGCTTGCAGCGAAACGAAGAGCGCTGAGATCAGCAGTAGAAACTTCATGATTCCTCCCATTTTCTCGGAGCCATTTGCGCCTTGGCGGACCGGCGACGGTCGTAAAACAAAACGACCACACCCAACGAGATCACCAAACTGCCGAGATATTTGAGCCAACGGCCCGGATCGTAATTGACAGAAAAGACGGACGCCGTCGGCGTTCCGTCGGGCGCTTCTTGGAACGAGGCCTGATAAATCGTCAAACCATTATGTTTCAAGGGCTCGTTCATCGAGATGAGATGCTCGCCGATGGGCGGAACTTCAACGATACTTTGGTAGCTCGCCGCCCGCGTGGTGCCGGGGTAGCGGCCAATCTCGAACTCTTTCAAGCGGATGTCGAAACCAATATCGATGCGGCGGTGGGCGTAACTCAAGATATAGACGGCCTTCTCGGTGAACAGCTTGAGAACATCGTCTTGCTGCAACCAGTATTCTTTGCCGTTGAACGCCACACGGATCGCGGCGTTTGTCATCTGGGTTGGGTGATCGACCTCACGGAAGTCCCACTGCAGTTCGGCCTGAGGGAGGTATTGAAGAATCTTGAGCTTCAGACCCATCCAACCGGTTTCGATCTCTTCCATCTCTTTGGCCACACCCGACTTGGTGCGCTCACCACGCACGTAGATGGCGTATTTAAAGGTGCCATTGGCTTGCGGTTCAACGAAAGCCTCGTTGCCGCCAGTGCCCTTCTCGGGCAAAGGGCCGAGATAGATCTGCGCGGGACCGAAGTTGTGGTTGGCCATGTCGCCTTTTTTGGATTGCACCAGCCACTCGGTCACGTTCACGCGCGGATTCTGCATTTGAAACTGAACGGCCGCGCCCGCGCGGCTGCTCTCGCTTGGTCCCACCCGCCGCGAGGCCAGCATGTACGGTTTGTACTCCAAAATTTTGAGCTCGCCCGAATCCGTCGGAAACGAGACCGGCGTTTTTTGCGGAGGATCCAAAAAGAAATCCACGCGGCGTTCGACCAACTTCGTAAAGCGGTCGCCATCGAAAGACGTCCAAACGGTCAAATCGGTCTCAGGGCCTTGAACGAAGCGGTTGCTCTCGCCGATGCCCACGCGCATGCTGCCGTCCAACCCGCCTTGGTAGGTGATGATCGAACCCAAGAGCAAAAGCAAAATCCCGATGTGCGCCAATATAAAGGAGAGGTGACGGCGTTGCCACGGCCAACGGTCGACCATCACGGCGGTGAGATTGACGGCCAAAAGACCGAGAGCAAAAAACATCCAAGGCGTGCGGTACACGAGCTTGCTCGCGGCGAACGCGTCATAGCGGGCCTCGACGAAAGTGCCGATCGACGTGAGCACCGCCAACAGCAGAATGGTGAAGACAGCGAGCTTTAACGACGCCAGAAATTTCAACACACGTTGCATGCCGTGACCATACCCAATGCCCCCCGCGCCCACCAACGTTTTCGGTCGGGATTTCGTCAAGAGTCGCAAAGCGTTAACCCACGAGACGCTGACCCAACCCTGACGGCAGCGCGCGTGAAGCTTCTTCTACACTGTTCATAAGCGCACACAACCCATCGCAACGGAGGTCCCATGCTCGAGTTCTACCGATTGAGATCCCACCGCATCCACAAGTTCAAACCCAAAATCCATCTCGTCTCGGACAAAGGGCCCTTCCTGCTCAAAACGATCACGTCCAGCGAAGAGCTGATCGAAGCGCTGCGCCTGCGGTATCAAGTGTTTCACCGCGAAATGCTCGGCAAGACCCGAGAGAACGGCGTGGACGTCGACGAGTTCGACTTCATCTGCGATCACCTGGCCATCATCGAGAAAAAAACAGGGCGCATGGTGGGCACGTACCGCCTGAACTGTTCGCTTTTCTCGAACCGTTTCTACTCTTCAAGCGAATTTAATTTGCGCCGGATTCTGGAGGCGCCCGGGATCAAGTTGGAGCTGGGGCGCGCCTGCATCCACAAAGATTTCCGCAAAGGCCTCGTGATCGCCCTGCTCTGGCGGGGTATCGCCGAGTACATGGCGGCGACCAACTCGGACGTGCTGTTTGGCTGCGCGAGCATCAAGACCGAAAGCGCGCGCCAGGCGGCTCTCTTGTACAACCACTTCCAACGCGAAGGCCGCATCCAAACGGATCTGCTCTGCCCGCCGACCAAAGCGTTCTCGATGAACAATCTCGATCTGTGGATCGACAAGATGAACCGCCCCTTCTCGGCCGAAGAAATCGTCGAGGTCGACGAGATGATCCCTCCTCTCTGCCGCGCGTACTTGAAAGCCGGCGCGTTTTTGGGCGGCGAACCCGCGTACGATGCCGACTTTAAGTGCATCGACTTCTTGACCATTCTTCCGCGCGCCAACCTGAACAAGGTTCTCTGGAAGAAGTACGGCAAAGAGAGCGAAGCCGACGTCCAGGCCTTGGCGCCCGCGGCGGCGCACTTTGCGCCCGCGGCACAAGCCGAGATCGCGTGACAAAAGGCTCCCCGGGATTTTCTAATGGATTCCGGGGAGATTCATGAGCTTACCAACCGCTATCCATTCGTATTTACAGAGCGAAGACGACGTTCTCGATCTGTTTAAATCCGTCCCCGTCTCAAGCGACAAGCTCGAACGCAAATTTCCCGAATGGATTCAGCTGCGAAAGCTCAGCATCGAGCTTGTTCGCAGCGGCCATGCGCAGGTCCTCGGCCGCTCGCTGCGCCACGAGAAATCGATGCCCCTCATCGGGTTTCGTTTTGGGAGCACCGACCCGGCAGCTCCCACGCTCGGCCTGTTTGGCGGCGTGCACGGACTTGAGCGCATCGGCAGCCAAGTGGTCTTAAGCTTGATGAGTTCGTTCTCCGAGCTTTTGCTTTGGGACCACCTGTTGCAAGACGCGCTTAAAAAAATCCGCATCGTGTTTTTTCCGATCGTGAATCCGTGGGGAATCTACGCCAAGACCCGCGCCAATCCTCGCGGGGTGGATTTGATGCGCAACGCGCCCGTCGAGGCCCTCGAAAACCCCACGTGGATGGTCAGCGGCCAACGTTTTTCGCCGCGTCTTCCGTGGTACCGCGGTCAAGAGGGCCAGCTCGAAGCCGAATCGCAGGCCCTGATCGACTTCGTCAAAGCGCAGTCGTTCGGCTCTTCGCGCGTGGTGCATCTCGATTTTCACTCGGGCTTTGGCACCTCGGATCAGATTTGGTTTCCGTACGCCAAAAGCACCAAGCCGTTTCCGAATTTACCGGAGTTTCATGCTTTAAAAGAGGCCTTCGAACGCACCCATCCTCACCACTTCTATAAAATCGAGCCTCAAGCCAAGAACTACACCACCCACGGCGATCTCTGGGACCATCTCTTCGACGAGTACAACGCGCAAAAACGCCGGGGCGTCTTTTTGCCGCTCGCGGTGGAGATGGGTTCATGGATGTGGGTGAAGAAAAATCCGATGCAGCTCTTCTCGACGCTCGGGCCCTACAACCCCATCGTTCCGCACCGCCACAAGCGCATCCTGCGCCGGCACAACACGCTCTTTGATTTTATGATCCGGGCGCTCGTTTCGAGCGACATGTGGGTTCCCAAATTTGAGGAGCAGCGGCAAAAGCACCTGACCCAGGCCCTCGAGCTTTGGTACGACAAAAAGGATCAGCCGTGAGCGCGCAGCAACCTTGGATCTTCATTCGGGGCTTGGCGCGCAACTCGCAGCACTGGGGCGACTTCACCGGGATGTTTCAGGCGCGCTTTCCCTTGGCGGAAGTCGAGAAGCTCGATCTCGCGGGCAATGGGCACGAAGCTCACCGCCCCAGCTTTTTGTCGATTCTCGAAAATGTGGAAGACCTGCGCCGCCGCACGCGCGTGGGCCAAGGGCGCAAGGTGTCCTTGTGCACGATTTCGATGGGTTCGATGGTTGGCATTCTTTGGGCTCATCTTTATCCCGATGAGGTCGAACGCCTCGTCATCATGAACACGAGCAGCCGCGACCACAGCCGCTTCTTCGAACGCCTGCGCCCCGGAAACTACGTGCGTTTTTTGCGAATGGCCGCGGACGGCCGCAATCTGTTCCGCCGCGAAAAAGAAGTCATCGAAATGACCACCCAACGCATTGAAAACATCGATGAACTGGCCCACACGTTTGCGAAAATCCCGCCGACCAGCGTGACCAATTTTTTTCGCCAGCTCTGGGCGGCCTCGACGTTTCACCTTCCCGAAAAGCCATCGGTGCCTTTGATTTTCTTGGTGGGCGATGACGACGAACTCGTGAAAAGCGTTTGTTCCAAGCGCATCGCCCAGCTGTGGAAGAGCGAGCTGCGGGTGCATCCCACCGCGGGCCACGACTTGCCGCTGGATGCGCCCAAATGGATCTGCGACCAGATCGAGTCGTGGATCCAATCGCCTTGAAAGCCTTTCGGGGCTGACTAAAAACTCGACACGCCCGCCCGTTTCAAAACAACTTTAAATTGAGCCCGCCTTGGCCCCGCCTTCGCAGAGTGCACCGCGAACTGACGCGCTTGAAGACCCGGCCATGAGGCCGCGGCCCGCCGTCCAACCCTCAAGGATGAAAACATGAAAACATCTGTCTTTCTTTTGATTTCGATGATGACCCAGCTCGCTTCGGCGGGCGTTGTGAACGTCGGCCTCGGCCAAAACGTTCAACTGAATGCCGGCGACGTGGCGATCGTTTCGAGCCGCGGCGGTGGAACCTCGGCGATCACGTGCGCGGGTCAGCCCGCGGAGCCCGTTTTGCCTTCGCGCCAGGCTTTCGAAATCCGTCAGCGCGCCCGTTTCGCCGACTACCTCCAGGAGGCCGGCCGCAACAACGACGCTCTCTTGCAATTGCAATGTTCGGAGTACTCAGCCGACGGCGCCGTTCGCCAAGCGATCGAGACCGCCAACTTCCGCGTTCGCGAGACTTGCTTCGCGGCCGGTTACACCAACTGTTCGCCCCCGATGAACACGAAAGAAAAATACGGCTTCCGCGTTTCGCGCGAGAACGGTCCCGCCGAGTGCATCGTGACCTCACGGATCATCGGCACGCTCTAAAGGTTTTTTTGCGCGAAGGCGCGATGTCGCCAGGCACGCACGGCAAAGAATCCGAGCGTGATCCACCAAAGGGCCCAGTAAAGAATCCGAAGGGGCCCTTGAATTTTCTCGAACGGCTCCTGCCAGGCACTCCGCTGGTGGGGGTCGGGCTCGGGCTTCACGATCTTCCACCCCATCGCGGGGCCATCCATGAGGACAAAGTTCTTTTCCGGGTAACCGCGAATCTGAGCTCCCGTTTCGGGAAACTTCATCCACTCGTTCAAACCAAACTCCGAGTAGTTCAAAGCGCAGGCGTCGGGCACATTTACGATTTCGTAAAAGGGATGGCCGTTGACCGAACTCAGAAAGAGCCATTCGATTCGCGTGCCGGGCTGGCGCCGACAGGTTTGTTGCAAGCCGAACAGGCGCGTGTAAGGACCACACCGGCGCATGGCCCCATTGCTGGCCACGATGCGCCGGTCTTCTTTGCCATCGGGCGTGACCGTCGTTTCTTGCGACAAGCATTGATGGTTGGCATCGAACATCTGAACGCCGAAACGGCGCCCCTGAAGCGAGTACTCTTTGTTTCCGGGCACCCACCAAGGCAGCATCGAGACGATCGCGATGAGCACCATGATCACCCCGCCCGCAAGTTCTTCGCGCTGAAAGCGCGTGCGGAGCTCACCCGGCGAAGGATCCGGAATGAAGAGCGCGAGCAAAAGCGGGATGCAGTAGGCGGGGTAATTGAATCCCACCAACGTGAGTGAATAAAAATGAAAACCGATCCAGAGCGCGAGAGCCGTCCAACGCCAACGGCGGTCGGCCGACAACAGCGCCCACGGCGCGAAGATCTCAAAGATCACCACGGCGTTCGTCAGAAAAGGAATCGAAGCGTCCGGAAACCAGGGCAGGCCCCGTTGAAGCACCGAAAAGTAACTGCCGACGATCCACGCCTCGCTAAACTTCATGGTGGCCGCGAAAAGATAGGTCAGAACCAAGACCCGTCTCAGGAAAAATTCTTTGCGGGCCGCGAACAAAAAGACCAACACCTCCGGAAGGTGGAAGTACTCGTACTCCACCACGGACCGGTAATTCAAAACGTAGAGATAGAACAACTTGAAGACCACCAGCGGAAACAGCAATGCCAGCGCCCAATCCCACCGGCGCTGCCACGCCAAAAGCGCGGACGCGGTTAAAATTCCAAAAAGAACGGCGAACAGCGTCTCGATCCCAGAACCTCGCGGCAAAGACTCGAGCACGTAGAACAGTCCGCAATCCCGAAAATAAGACGGACAGATCAGCTCGCCCGACAGAAAGGCCTGCCGGTCGATCTGGACGTTCGTCATCCACTCGCGGAACGCGAGCACGAACCCGATCAGCAAAATCCAGTACATCGCCTGCAAGAACTTGGAGTTTTCAATCTCCTCGATCTTCAAGACGCGCCGGAGAAAGGTGTCGGAAGCCACCGTCGTCATGCGGAGGGTGCCGCTCCACTCAAGATGGCGACTCCCGCCCGGATGCTCTCGATCGCCTTTTGCAACTTGGGTTGAATCTTGGCGGCCAGCTCGGGCTTAAAGGCTTTGGTCTTTTCGTCCATATAAAGACCGCGATTGAGTTCGGCCTGAACGCAGTGATGGCCCTTGCCCGGTTCGCCGTACTGTTCGGTCACGCGGCCGCCCATGTACGGCCAGTTGTAACCCACCTTGAAGCCGGCGCGGACGTAACTATTGATGATGAGATCCACGTAGTCGCGCCGTGAAGACTTGCCGAGGCTGTCGCTAATCACGATGTCGGCGCGCGATTCACCCGGATCGCGGTGCTCACTCGTGCCCAATGAGGGCATTGAATGCAGATCCAAATGAAAGATGTCGCGGGCGCCTTCTTTTTCGAATTTTTCGTAGTGGTTCCGGATGCTTTGATGAAAGGGCTCGTAAATCAGTTGAACCAATTTTTGATGCATCTCGGACGGGATCGGCGCGGGCATCAGGGTCTCACGGGTGGTGGTGATCACCCAGTGAAAGCCGCGGTTAAACTTGCCGGCCGGGTTCGTCGAACCGATCACCGAAGAGGCGTCCACATCGGCGGGAACGCGGTTGAGATCGGCGGCATAGCGGTGCCACTCGGTTTTGATGAACGGGATCATTTCTTTGTGCAAGACGGGCTCGTACAAACGGTCGACGTAACGGTCCACGTCGCACATGAGAATGGGCTCGGGCAGGTTCGTCAGCCAGGTACAGAAATCAGGCACCTTTTCGCCCGAATGCGGAATGCTCACGAAAAACGGCAGCATGCGGAGTTCCCTTTCCGGCCACCAAAGGTGGCTAGCCAATTGACTTTGTCTCTCACCGTCCTAACATAAAACTGGAGGACGGGCATCATGAAGATCTACACCAAAAAAGGAGACCAGGGCAAAACGCGCCTCGTGGGCGGCTGCTTGGTTTCAAAATCAGATCTTCGCATCGAGTCGTACGGCTCGGTTGATGAACTGAACAGCGCCATCGGCGTCACCATCGAAGAGCTGCGCGCGACCAACCTTTTCGCCGACATGATGAAAGAGCTTTCGCAAATTCAGAACGAACTCTTTTGCTTGGGAAGCCTGCTGGCCTGCGAAGACCCCGAACTCTTTAAAAAGCTACCACAAATTCCTGAAGACTCGATCTCACGCCTGGAGACCTCCATCGATCATATGACCGCCAAACTCCCTGCCCTTAAAGAGTTTATTCTTCCCGGGGGGACGCGCGCGGCGGCTTGGATGCATATCTGCCGCACGGTCTGCCGGCGGGCGGAGCGCAACACCGTGAAACTTTACGAGACGCACCCCGAAGTCGAGGCCGCGCTGATTTACCTCAACCGCTTGAGCGACTACCTCTTTACCGCCGCCCGCGCCTGCAACTTTGAGCTGGGCCACCGTGAGCAGACCTGGGTGAAACCGTGAGGCTTGAACGCGCGGGACAAGAGAACGAAGCCGAGCTTCGCCAATTTTTCGAACAATTCGCCCTCTCAAGCGTGGTGGACCTCAAAGTCCGCCGCCCGCATGACTTTTTTGCGCCCTACCGTCTGCAATCCGACGACTTTGAAACTCTGGTTTTGCGCGAAAACGATGGCTCTCTGCACGGGGTCGCCAGCTTCATCTACCGCGATGTGTTCTTCGAGGACCGCGTGCAAAAAATCGCGATCGCGACCGATCTGCGCGTGCAACCTTCGCGCAAGGCGATCTTGCAGTGGTCGCAGCACTTTTTGCCGGTTCTTCGCGAAGCGATGACCAGCCGAGGCGTCAATTCGGTTCAAAGCGTGATCAACACGGCCGATCCGATCGCGTTCAACGCCTTCGTGCGCCCCCGTCAAATCAAGCGCGCCTTTCCACGTTACCACTTGTACCGAAAATTCAGCTTGGTCACCCTGCACGGTCGTCTCCCCTGGGCGCCCACGCCGGTGAGGGGACTTCGCATCCGTCAGGGCGAAAGCCGCTGGCTCGGACCGATCATCGAGTACATCTCGCGGCGCGCGCCCTACCGCGCGTTCTGCTCGGCGTGGGACGAAGAGAGTTTCTTCAAAAAAATTGGCCGCCTCCCCGGCTTCCGTCTCGAAGACATGTGGATCGCGTTCGATGCGAACGAAAAGGTCGTTGGCATGATGGCTCCGTGGTCCCCGCTTCAGACGCAAGAGTACTGTCCGCTCAGCTACTCGCTGCGCGCGCACAACTTCCGACAGTTTCTAAAGTTTGGCAGCGTTTTGGGATGGACGCGTTCACTGACCAAACCGCGCAGCCGCACGGGCGAAGAAGCGCCGCTGAAATTCCGCTTTCTCACCTTCGCGCAAGCCGACAACGAAGACATCTTTGAAAGCCTTTTGTGGACCACGTACGAATCGATCCCGAATGACGAGTTCTTGTGCTACGCCCACTGCAAAACGGACTTCCGCATGAACCCACCCAAATCATGGATCTCGGCCGAACTCCCCTTCGCGCTGTACTCGGTGATTCCGCCGGAGGACACACCCCCGGCCTACCTGCACCCCACGCACTCCCTCAACCCCGAAATCGAAGCCGCCTACTTCTTTTAGGGTGCCTGGCACCTTCAAAGCAGTTGCATCAATTTCGGACGAGCCTGGCTGCCGATCGCATTCTAAATTTAATGGAGACTGAAGCGGGTTTTGCTTTGAGGACTTTTATGCCGAGAGCCCTCTTCGTCTGTCACAATGAGTTCCCGTATCACATCACCGCACGCGTGAACAACCGTGATGCCTTTCCCTGCCTTGATGCCGCTTGGACAATCATGGAGGACCATCTTTTTGGTCTTCATCACTTTTACCATGTCAAAATTCTCGCCTTTGTATTAATGAACAACCACTTTCATCTTCTCGCTTGCTTCCCTCACGCAAACGCATCGACCGCACTGCGCTTTTTCATACGAGAAACTAGCCGATCCTTATCTTTGTTGGAAAACAGCGAGAATCATCTCTGGGGGCGAGATTTTACCGCACCGAAATTGCGACCCACCACTACTATCTCAATGCTTACAAATACGTGTACCAGAACCCGGTTCGCGCCGGTGTTTGCGAAAAGGCCGAGGACTATCGATTTTCAACACTGAGGGGGCTCCTCGGCCTCCAACCACTGTTCATTCCCATAGAGGAAGATCGAACTCTTTTTTCGTCAACACAACAAACTCTCAGCTGGCTTCACGAACGTCCGCTAAGCGCCGACAACTACGTCATCCAACAGGCCCTGAAAAAATCAAAGTTCAAAATACCCATCAATCCAGCGACAAGAACGGCCCATCATTTGGACCATCGACTTTTATGACTCATGCGCTTCGAAGGTGCCAGGCACCTAGAACATGCCGGTGCGCAGGTTGATTCCGTGTTCGACGTAAGCCTTCATGCAGGTGAGCATGTGCATCCATCCGCCCAAGTTTCCGCGTGAGTCTTTGTAACCGTTTTCGGAGTCTTCCCAATTAAATTCCGAGATCGTGACGAGCGTATTTTGAGGCTCCAAGGCTTCGAATTTGATTTCCACCGTCGTTTTGTAGGGCTTTCCGTCCTTCGCGGGCGAAGCGGCGTCCCAGAGAAAAACAAGGCGTTCGTTCTTCACCATCTGTTGGACGACGACGGGAAACGGCCCCGGAAAATCCGCGAACTCCCACATCACCGTTTGGCCTTCATCCAACGGAGCGCTGGCGCCGGCGGTGGTAAAGTAGCCGGCAAGTTTTTTGGGGTTGTAAACGGCATCGAAGACTTCGGCCAAAGGTTTTTGAATGCGTGCTTTCACTTCAAACTTAAGATCCATAAAAACTCCTTTGTTTTCCAAAGTCATTATATGTTATATTTATATAACATGTCAACCACGGACCGATTTGACATTATTTTCAAGGCCTTAGCGGATGGACGTCGACGCGAGATCCTGGATCTGCTGCGAGACGCGCCCAAAACAACGGGAGAACTCTGCGCGCACTTCGCGCGCGAGCTGGACCGTTGCACGGTGATGCAACATCTCAGTGTGCTGGAAAACGCAGATTTGCTGATCGTTCAGCGCAAAGGGAAGTTTCGCTGGAACCACTTAAATCCCCTTCCGCTAAAGGAGATCTCGGACCGATGGATTCAGCCCCGCGCTCGCGGAGCCGTTCAACTGTTGGCGAAATTAAAAAAAGACCTTGAAGACTGAAGGCGCCTAGCGGGCGCCGCTGCCGGAACGGGTGTGGTTTTCGGCGCAGCTCATGGGTTTGTAGCTGGCGCCTTGTCCGAAACTCTCGAATGGCTTCACCAGCGGCATTTGGTGCGGACGCCAGACTTTGTCCATCACTTGGACCACTGACTTTTATGACTCATGTGCTTTGAAGGTGCCAGGCACCTTTAGCGGGAGCCGCCGCTTGAAGGGCCTGAGCTTGAGGGGCGTGAGCAGTTGAGATCTTTTGAATAGCTGCCGTAGCTGGAACTTCCTGTATTGCAAGCTGCCGTCATATTCTCGTCCAACCACTGGTTCGTGCCGCCTTCAGGCTGAGTGCCACGAGGAGGGCACAAGACCGCCTTACGAGCCTTTGGATCTTCAAAAATTCGCTTGGCCGTCCTGCAAAGTTTATCGACATCAACACTGGTCGTGCTGGGGTTGTAATCCAGAATCACGTCGTAGTGTGCCGGCACCTGTTTCGGGGCAAAACAACCGAGGCGAAGCTTGCCGTTGACGACCCCGCAGCCAAGCAAAATATTCGAGTCGCACTGACCGAGAGAAATCCCCTCGGGGCAAGATTTTCCTCGAGGAGCGACCGCGCTCGGTGTCCCGACGGGCTTCGGAATCGTCTGCGCCTGTGCGCCTTGGCAGAGAATGAAGATCAAGCCCAGAATCATGGAAATCCCCTTTTCTGTAACGACCGCTGCCTTGATTTTATACCTTTCTGTTTGATTTCAGCAATGGCTGAAAAAGCGTGCCATCTGGCCAATGATCGAGGTCTGGGTGGTTTTTTTGAATGGTCATGGCGCTTTAGGCCAGCTAGACTAAAATTCTACTAAAGTTGATCTGCGGCGATCTCCCGGACGAGATCGTTGAACGTGAAAACGCGCACTTAAGGTGCGACAAATTAGGATGATGGCAGCACGTGGATAAAACGAACCCCAAGAAAACCGCCAAACGCCCTCCTCTCGAGGGATTGTATCCTTATATTGTCTTTTTGTTTCTCGGCTACTGCATTGCGGACCTCGTGGTGCTGGAGCTGCGCGGATCCATGATTCCGAACTCGGTGCCCCCGTCGCGCCAAATGCAAAATCGACCCGTGGACATGCCCCAGCGCGGAACCTTCACGCCCATCACCAGCCGCAACATCTTCACCGAAGACGGCTCGATTCCCGACGCCCTCGCGGTGAAACAGGCCAAGACCGAACAAAAAGAAGAGCCCAAAGACGCGGCCCCCGTTCTCTCGAGCCTGCCGTTGGGACTCGTCGGCACGATCGTGCACTCGAATCCCGCCAAATCCATCGCCAACATCGAAGTGCGCCCCAAATCGACCGTGATCGCGGTCCGCCCGAATCAAGAGATCGACACGCTCGCCGTCTTGGTGAGCGTCGAGCGCGGCAAGATCATCATCCGCAACAGCAACAACAGCCGTCTGGAGTACATCGAGCTCAAAAATTTGAGCAAACTCAGCTTCAACGCCCCCAAAGCGGCGGCTCCCGGGGCGCCCGCCACCGGCTCGCAAGACGTGCAGATGGTCGGCCAAAACAAATTCGAAGTGAAACGCTCGGACATCTTGAAGTACACCTCGAACATGTCGCAAATTCTGCAGGACGCGGCCATGCAGCCCAGCCGCAAAGCCAGCGGCGAGATCGACGGCTTCAAGTTCATGAGCATCAAACCGGGCAGCATCTACAGCCAGTTGGGCTTTCAAATCGGCGATAAAATTACGTGCGTGAACGACGAGCCGGTCGACAGCCCCGCCAAAGCGATGGAGATGTACAACACGCTCAAAGGCTCGAGCAGCATCAAGATTTGCATTGAGCGCGACGGACGCAAACAAGACTTCGATTACACAGTGAAATAAAGGAGATCCACGGATGGGATCAAACACCTCGCCTTTCAAAAGAATGATTCTTGCGGCCATGGTCTTTTTGCTGACCGCACAGTCGAGCTACGCCCAATTCGACGATCTCGGCGACACTTACAATGCGCCTCCGCCGCCGGTATCGGATGACTTCGTCGCGCCCCCGCCGCCGAGCGATTTCGGACCTCCGTCTTCGAGCGGCGGTTTCAACCCCGGCCTCCCCTCTTCGGGCGGCGGCGGCCAAGCCACGGGCTCCGGCCGCGCGGGCGGCACGAATGACGCCGGCACCGGCCTCATGAACAACCGTCAAAAAGAAAAGTTCGCCAAAGCCCAGATCGAAGACATCACCAACGCGAATTTCCCCGAAATGATCGACAGCTTCGATTACCCGAACGCGGACATCACCGACGTGGTCAAAGCGATCTCGGAACTCACGGGCAAGAACTTTATCATCGATCCCGGCGTTCGCGGCAAAATCACGATCATCGCGCCGTCGAAAATCACCGTCGCCGAAGCCTACAAAGCTTTCTTGTCGGCGCTGGCGATCAACGGCTACGCCGTCGTTCCCAGCGGCAGCTTCTTGAAAATCCGCTCGGCGCGAAACGCCCAGCGCGACGGGATCGACACTTACGCGGGCAGCTACTACCCGAACTCGGATCAAATGATCACGCGAATCATCAACCTCAAGCACATCAATGCCGAGGCCGTGAACCGTGATCTGCGCATTCTGACCTCGAAAGATGGCGAGATGTCGATCTACCCGCCCACGAACTCGATCATCCTCTCGGATTACGGTTCGAACATCGAGCGCATCATGAAAATCATCTCGCAGCTCGACGTTCCCGGCTTTGAAGATCAGCTCGAAGTGATCCCGATCCGCTACGCGAAAGCCAAAGACATCGCCGAACTCGTGAATAAGATCGTGAACAAAGGCGAAACCGGACAAAACAACCGCGGCGGTACGTTCTCGGCCGGCGTTCCCCGCTTCACCCGCGCGGCGACGACCACCTCGACTCAAGGTTCGGCTTACTTCATGGTCATCCCCGATGAGCGTTCGAACGCGCTGGTCGTGACCGGCAACAAAGCCGGCATCGCCCGCATCAAAAAGCTTCTGACCCAGCTCGACTTCCGCATCCGTCCCGAGGACGCGGGCGGCGTGTACGTGTACTACGTGAAAAACGGCGACGCCGAGAAAATCGCGCAGACCTTGAGCGGCATCGCCAAAGATGCGGCCCCCAAACCCTCGTCGGGCTCCTCCGGCGGCAACCCGATCATCTCGCCCGTCAGCGGCGTGCAAGCGGCCCAGCAGGAGATCTTTGGCGGCGACGTGAAGATCACGGCCGACAAAGGCACCAACGCGATCGTGATCGTGGCCAGCAAGCAGGACTACGAAGTGGTTCTGAACCTCTTGAACAAAATCGACATCCCCCGCGATCAGGTTTTCGTCGAGGCGATCTTGATGGAAATGAAAATGGTCGACGCGCTCGATTGGCAAGTGGGCTACTTCAAGTTTGACGAGGGCGGTTCAGGCGCGAAGGTCGGTTTCAACGGGTTCCGCGATCAATCGACGCTGCAAAATATCCTGACCAACCCGGCGGGCGGGACCGGCGCCATCTTGGGCTTCGGTTCGAACGACAAAATCACGCTCAAACCTCCGGGAGCGACCACGGCCACCGAAATCAGCTCGCTCATCGGCTTCGTCAACTTCCTGAAAACAAACGGGAACGCGAACATCCTGTCGAATCCCCAAGTTTTGGCGATGGACAACCAAGAAGCCGAACTCGAAGTGGGTGACAAGGTCATCACGGGCGTGCGAACGACCGGCGGCACCACGGCCGGCACCACGGCGGTTTCGGAGCCCATTTTCGAGGACGCGACGATCAAACTCAAAATCAAGCCCTTCATTTCGCCCGCGAGCAGCACCGTGCGCATGGAGATGTCGGCCAGCGTGAAGCAGCTTTCGACGGCGAAAACGCCCGCCGGGTTGCAAGCCACGTCGCAGCCCATCGCCACCCGCAGCGTAAAAACGATGATCGTCGTTCCCAACAAGGACACGGCGGTTCTGGGCGGCTTGATGAAAGAGGATGACAACGAGACGCTCTCGAAGGTCCCGATGCTGGGTGACATTCCGATTCTGGGCTGGCTCTTCAAATCGCGCTCCACGAGCCGCGAGAAAACGAATCTGCTGATGTTCCTCACCCCCACGATCGTGCGCAATTCCGATGACTCGCGCCGCGTGCTTGGCAAGAAGCTCGATCAGCGTTTAAACTACATCAAGTCCATGGGTGGACGCGATCCTTACGGTGAAACCGTGGATCAGCTTCAGCGTCCCACCGCGACCTCGCAAGACGGTTTCGGTAACGGAGGAGTTCAGTAAGAATGGCTCAAGTCGACGTCACGAATATTCTCGCGAAAGCCACCACGCTCACCGGCGAACAGGTGAAGCTCGTTCTGAGCTCACCCGCCTCCAATGGCCTGCAGAGTCTCTCGGACGTCTTCTCCTCTCGCGAATACACCACCGCCGACGAGCTCGTGGCCGATCTGTGCCGCGAAATGGGCGTGGACTTTATCAAAGACATCCCGGTCAACGACATCCCGGTCGACCTGATCCGCGATCTGCCGATCAACTATGCCAAACAGCACGGCGTGCTCCCCTTCCGCGAGGAGCAGGACCTGATCATCGCCTTGACCAGCAATCCGCTGAACATGAAATCGCTCGACGATTTGCGCGTTCTTTTCGGTAAGCGCGTGAAGCCTTTGGTGTCGACGTCGCAGCGGATTCAGGATGCGATCAACCGCGTTTACGAAAAAAGCACCGCCAATCTCGCCGGCATGGACGAGATCGACGAAGAGGATTACGATCTCGATGATCCGATCGTCGACTTGCTCGAAGCGGGCGAAGACGATGCCCCGGTGATCAAGCTGGTGAACTCGCTTTTGTTCCGCGCGGTCAAAGAGAAAGCCTCCGATATCCACATCGAGCCCTACGAAAAAGACATGGCCGTGCGCTACCGCATCGACGGCGTTCTGTTCAGCGTCTTTAAACCGCCCAAAAAACTTCAGAACTCGATCACCTCGCGTCTGAAGGTCATGGCCAATCTGAACATCGCCGAGAAGCGCCTGCCTCAGGATGGACGCATTCCGCTGAAAGTCGGCGGCAAAGACATCGACATCCGTTTGAACACCGTGCCCACCGCCTACGGCGAGCGCATCGTGATGCGTCTGCAAGATCGTTCGAACGTGGTTCTCGAGCTCGAGCAATTGGGCTTTTCGGAAGAGAACATGCAGCGCATGGACGACATGATCCGGCGCTCTTACGGCATTTTGCTCGTGACCGGCCCGACCGGTTCCGGAAAATCAACGACGCTCTACGCCTGCCTTCAGCGCCTGAACTCCCCCGACGTGAACATTCTCACCGTCGAAGACCCCGTGGAGCAGCGAATCCAAGGGATCGGGCAAGTTCAGGTCAACGCCAAGATCGGGTTGACCTTCGGCGCGGGTCTGCGCGCGTTTCTGCGTCAAGATCCCGAGATCATCATGGTCGGTGAGATTCGCGACACCGAGACCGCCGAACTCTCGATCCAGGCCTCGCTCACGGGTCACATCGTTCTGTCGACTCTTCACACCAATGACTCGGCCGGCGCCTTCCCACGCTTGATCGACATTGGAGCGGAGCCCTTTTTGATCGCCACCTCGATCATGGGAGCGGTGGCGCAGCGTCTGGTGCGCATCCTCTGCCCTCACTGCAAAGCCAAACACGACCCCAGCCCCTTTGAGATGAGCCTTTTGGGCATCACGCCCGATCAGGTGGCCAATTCGAACATCTGCCGTGCCATGGGCTGCGACAAGTGCAATCAAAAGGGTTACCTGGGCCGAACCATCATCGCCGAGCTTCTGACGGTGGACGACGAGATCCGCTCGCTCATCATGCAGCGCAAAGACGGAAACTCGATCCGAAAACTGGCGATCAGCAAAGGGATGAAAACCTTCCGCGATCACGGCATCCAAAAGGTGCTGAGCGGCATCACCTCCATCGACGAACTGGTTTCGAACACCCAACTCGACCTTTAGGGATGACCGTCCCAAACGATGTCCCCAGCGCGCTTGCTTTCAAGCAAGGGGCCTCGGTAGAATCACGTTATGCCTATTTTTGAGTATCGCGGTCTTACGAAAGCCGGCAAAAATACCAGCGGCGTCGTCGACGCCGAAAACTTGCGCGCGGCGCGGGCCAAACTCAAAAAAGACGGCATCTTCGTCGTCGACATGAAAGACAAGAAGAAGGCCAGCGCGGGTTCCGGCAAGAAAAAGCCCGCCATGGGCAAAAAAGTCGGCGTCAAAGACATCTCGCTGATGACCCGCCAGCTCGCGACGCTGATCAAAGCCAACATCCCGCTCGTCGACGCACTCACCGCCGTTGCCGAGCAGGTGGAGAATCCTGTTCTCTCCGAGGCGATCTCGGATTGCAAAAACATGGTCAACGAGGGCGCGCCGCTGCACAAGTCTTTGGCGAAGTACCCGAACATCTTCAACAACATCTACGTTTCGATGTGCGAGGCCGGCGAGATGTCGGGCACGCTCGACACCATCTTGATGCGCCTCGCGGAATTCACCGAGGCGCAGAACGAACTGCGCTCCAAAGTGAAAGGCGCGCTCACCTACCCGGTGGTCATGCTCGTGGTGACTTTGGGACTTTTGGTGTTCTTGTTCGTTTTCGTGATCCCGAAGATCGTGACCGTTTTCGAAAGCGCGCCCAATTTGAAGCTGCCGTGGCTCACCGAGGTGATCATCATGGTGAGCGGCGTGCTCGTGAATTACTGGTACGTCTTGATCATCTTGAGCGTTCTGGTGTGGCTGATCTTCACCAACTGGAAAAAAACCCCGGCCGGCAAAACGCAGTGGGACGCCATCTCGCTCAAGCTTCCCGTCTTCGGCGAGATGAACCGCATGGTCTCGGTGTCGCGCTTCACGCGCACGCTCGCGACCCTCTTGACGGGCGGCGTGCCCATGCTCACGGCCCTTCAAATCGTGCGCAACGTTGTCGACAACGACATCATCGCCAAAGCCGTGGATGAAGCGCGCAGCAACATCTCCGAAGGGGAAGGCATCGCCGGCCCGCTCAAACGTTCGGGCCAGTTCCCCCCCATCGTGATTCACATGGTCACGATTGGCGAAAAAACGGGCGAACTGGAAAATATGCTCCTGCAGGTCTCGGACGCTTTCGAATTTCAGGTGAAAGCCAAGGTGGAGACCATGACGAGCATGATGGGCCCCGTTGTGTTGGTCGTCATGGGTCTGGCCGTCGGGATCATTGTTTTCGCGGTCATGGTTCCCATGTTCGAAATCACCAATATTGCGGGCTAAAAACCCGACTTTCGATGCGGTGCCCGGATGACAAAGCCGGGCGGACCCAGTAAATTTTGAGAACTTGATTTTAAAGTCGCTCCCTCGAGCGCTCTCGGAAGGATTTCAATGACACCTCTTCGCAACTCTCGCGGTATGACCCTGGTCGAAATTTTGATCGTTCTGGCGATCATCGGCGCTTTGATGGCGGTTCTCTTGCCTCAAGTCACCAGCCGTTTGGACCGCGCCCGTCAGCAAGAAACCAAGATCTCGATCGGCCAGATCGTGAATGCCCTGAATCTGTACTACACCGATTGCGGCAAATACCCCACCAGCCTCGAAGGTCTCATCAAAGCCGACCCCGAGTGTTCGAACTGGGCCGAGCCCTATTTGAAAAACATGCCGAAAGACGCCTGGAAACGTGAGTTCTCCTACGAAATCGAAGGCAACAACTACATCATCAAGAGCTTAGGCTCGGATGGCCGCGAAGGTGGCGACGGTTACGCCAAAGACATCACGAATGAGGACATCAATTAATTCATTGAAGACCCAAAGGGGTTTCACCCTGATTGAGGTCATGGTGGTCCTCGGCATTTTGGCCGCGCTTCTGGCGATCGGCCTGCCGAGGATGAATATCAATAACACCAACATCAAAAACGTGGTCCGCCAGATGAGCGTGGTCACCCGCGAAATCCGCAACCAGGCCCGCCTCAAAAATCGCACCTACCGACTGGCGTTGAACATGGACCCCAAAGGTTCGTCGTATTGGATCGAGTCCGCCGATGGCCCCGTTTACGCGCCTTCGGAAGAGACGCTCAAACGCATCGCCGAGGGCCCGCCCGAACAGGCGCCTCCCAGCAAGTTTCAGAAAGACCAAAAGATCTTAAAAAAAGACCGCGAACTCCCGCAGCCGCTGCATTTCGGTCTCTTGGATCTGGGACGCACTGCCGAACCGCAAAAAACCGGCACGGCCTACATCTACTTTTCACCGGAAGGCCTTGTCGAGAAGGCCGCCATTCAGATCACCAACGGACAAGCTCTGACATGGACCTTGATTATCAACCCGCTCACGGGCCATGCTGATATTGTCGAGAAGGCCACTCTTCTCAAGGATGTCACACGGTAATGAAATCGAACAAAGGGTTCACCCTTTTAGAAACCGTGATCGCCATGGTGATCATGGCCGGCGCGTTGGTGCTGCTCTCGAACTCCTGGGGCGGCTCCTTTATGCGCATCCGAAAGACCCAGCAATCGTTCGAAGTGGCCGCCATGCTCGAGCGCAAAATGAATGACGTCGAACTCGAGTACCGCGGCAAATCCCTGGACGAAATCCCCGACGAAAAAGACGGCGATTTCGGCTCGGAGTACCCGCAGTACACGTGGAAGCTTAAATCACGCAAACTCGAGTTTCCCGATATCAGCTCGGCCCTCACCGCCCAAGAGGGCGGCGCCGGCGCGATGTTGATGTCGATGGTGAAACAGCTCTCGGAATACATCGGCCAGTCGGTCAAAGAGGTCACGGTCACCGTGGTTCTCACGAACAACAAAAAACCGCTCGAGTTCTCGGTCACCACGTACTTCGTGGATTATGACAAGGAGATGAATTTCGGGATGCCGGGAGGGATATGAAAGTCTCCTCCTCGCGCGGCTTCACTCTTTTGGAACTTTTGATCGCGATGATGATTCTCGCGACTCTCACCGCCCTTTCGGCGCGCGCGATCCAACAGGCGATCTACTCCAAGCAAAAAATCCAAACGCAGGTCGACGAGATGAGCCAGGTGCGTGACGCTCTTAAAATCATGGAGCGCGACGTGAATCTCGCGTTCCATTACCGCGATCTTGAAGAGGAGTTCCGCGATGCGGTTCGCAAAGCGGGCCTGGGAACCGGAGCGGCCGGGGCGGCGGGAGCCGCGGGCGGCGGCGTTCGCCCCGGGTTCGGTCAGCCGGGCTTTGGCGCGCCCGGGTTCGGTGCGCCCGCGGGCGGCGCGTATCAACCGCCCGACCCCAAAGAGACCGAACGCAAAGCCAACCGTGTCGATCCGCGCACCGACTTTATCGGCAATGGCGAAGAGATGGCGTTCGCGACCATGAACTCGGGACGCATCACCGAAACCGACGCGCAAGCGGACTTCGTTAAAGTCGGTTACAAGTTGGGCGACTGCAAACGCGTCTCGGGCAAACAAGAGTCGACAAAATGCTTGATGCGCCGGATGTCTCCGTTTGTCGAAGGCGATATCAAAGAAGGCGGAGAAGAAACCGTGCTTCTCGAAAACGTTTCGGAATTCAAACTGCGCTACTTCGGTAAAGGCAAACAAGACTGGGTCGACGCGTGGTCGAGCAAAGATGGCGATGCCAGCGTCAAGGGCAACTATCCCGGCGCGGTGGAGATCAGCCTGACGGTCGAAAACGGCGGATCGAGCAATGGGGGCAAACCCCGAAAAATTTCGATGCAAATCGTGGCGCCGATCCGCTTTCCGAACAATCCCGAAAAAAATTCGGCCAACTCCGCGGCCGGCGCCGCCGGCGTGGGTGGCTCACCCACGGGGGGATTCGGACCATGAAGTTCACGCGCGATCTTCTTTCGAACCGAAATCAAAAAGGCATCGCCATCTTGATGGCGGTGTTCTGCACGGTGCTCATCATGTACATCGTGAACGAGGTCACTTACGAAACAAATGTCGAATACCTGATCCACGCGCAATCGGTGAACCGGCTCAAGGCGTACTACGCCGCCCGCTCGGGCGTGGAATTGAGCCTGCTGCGGATCAAAGTTTATAAAAAAGCTCAGAAACAATTTGGCTCGCAGCTCGGAGCCCAGGCCGGGATGCTGAACTTGATTTGGAGCTTCCCGCTGGGCTGGCCGCCGGTGCTTCCGACCGAAGCCTCCGGCGTCGAGAAAGAAAACGTCGCCGACAAAGTCAAAGAAGCGCAAATGGATGCGACGTTCAACGCCACGATCTTCGACGAAGGATCGAAGATCGACATCAACGATCTGGCCTCGCCTTCCAAGGAGATCGCCGAGATCACGAAAAAACAGCTCCTCAAAATTTTCGAGCAAAAAATCGAGCTCGAACCCGAGTGGCAGCGCGCGCATCCCGATTTTCGCGCCGAAGAGCTGATCAACAACATCATCGATTGGGTCGATGCCGACAAGCAGTCGCTCAACAACGGCGACGAACGCCAATTCTATAAAAATGTTCCTGACGAGGCGAGCACGTTTCCGCCGAACCGCGCGTTCCGCACGCTGCCGGAGCTGCGCATGGTGGCCGGCATGAAGGACGAGTACTACGATCTGCTCGAGCCTCGCGTGACCGTGTTCGGCGCCAAGGCGATCAATCCCAACTCGGCTTCGAAAGACGTTCTCAAGTCTCTGGACTCCTCGATCACCGATGAAATCGTCGCCGAGGTCATCAAACGCCGCGACGATATGCAAGCGGGCGGGTTTTTCTCGAATGCGAACGAGTTCTGGGAGTTCGTGAACTCCAAAGGCGGCCGCGTGGCGGCCGACGTGCAGAAAGACACGCCTTTGATCTTCGATGCCGTGACCAACTTTAGCATCCGCAGCGTCGGCGAGTACCATGGCGCCATCCGCGAGATCAACGCCGTGGTGTTTGACATCTCAAGCGCCGCCGCCGTCGTCGGCAAAAAGGTCAAAGCCGCGGCCGCCGCCTCCAATCCCGGCGGCTCGGCAACTCCGACACCCACGCCGCAACCCGGAGTGGGCGCGGGCCCCTCCACCGGCACCGCAAATAGCAATCAAACTCCTTCCAAAGGCCCCCCTCGCATCGTATACTGGTACGAGAAGTAAATTTCTCGATTTTTTCCTCAAGGACGAGGCATCATGAGAGCCGTTGGAATCGACATCGGAACCTCCAGCATTAAGGTTTGCGAGGTTCAAAGCACCTCTAAAGGCGTGCACATTCTGTCTTTCACCGAGCACCCGCTGGGCGTTAATCCAGCTCACGACACCGAGCTCGAAGTTCTCGAATTTCTGCAAGGCCTCGCCCTCCAGTACGGTCAGAGCCAGACCAAAGTCGTCATGTCGCTCAAGCAAGACCGCGTCAGTATTCGCAACAAGACCTTTCCGTTCGCGGACCGTCTCAAAATTCTGAGAAGCCTGCCGTTCGAACTCGAAGAGGACCTCCCCTTCTCCTCCGAGACGGCCGTCTACGAAGCGCGCACGATCCGGATGCGCGGCAACCAAGCCGAAGTCCTTGCGGCCGCGGCGCCCAAGCACCGCGTGGCCGAGTTCCTCGAAAAATTCCAGGGTTCGGGTTTGAACATCGACATTCTCACCGCCGAGGGCCTGGCCTTTGCCAACTGCTTCTCGAACTGGGATGGGCCGATTCAGCAATTGCCGGCGGCACCCCTCGAACTCGGTCCCGACGACGGCGACGTGCAGGCTCCGACGCGCTCCTTGCGCATGATGATCCAGATCGGCCACACGCACTCGCTCGTGTGCGCCGTGGAAGACGGCAACCTCGTTGCCATCCGTTCGGTCCTTTGGGGCATGAAGAACGTGGCCGATGCGATCTCGCGCAAATACGAGATTCCTTACGTCGAAGCCCTGCGCGAGATGCGCAGCAAGGCCTTCATTCTTCCTGGCAAAGAAGGCGCGTCTTACGATCAAATCGTGTTCTCGGACACCATCGCGGCCCCCTTTAAGGAGTTTGGCCGCGAACTCAAACTCTCGCTGCTCGAAATCGAAACCGAACTCGGCGGCCGAATTCTCGACGCCCAGGTCACGGGCGGCGGCGCGGGCGTCATGCACGTCAGCGCGTTTCTCACGCAGATGCTTGAGGTCCCCGTCAATCCGGCCAATCTTCTGGGCGGCTTTCAAACCGGTTTCGAAAAATCGCCTGCTGTCGATCACGCCATCGGCACCTCCCTGGGCCTCGCGCTCGAGGGCCTGCGCAAACCGCGCAATCCCGCCCTGCAGTTTCTGCGCGGCGAGTTCGCTTCGCGCAACGAGGGCCTGCAAGTTTTCTGGCAAACCTGGTCGCGCACCGTCGCCTGCGTGGCGAGCGCGATCGTGATCTTCTTCGTCTTCGCCTCGTTGCGCGAGTCCGCGGCCGACGGCCTTTTGACCAAGGCGAACGAAGAGATTAAAAATCAAGCGAAGATCGTCGCCCGCCTCGGTCCCAAACAGGCCAACGAAGCCGGCGTCAAAAAGTACATCCGCGATAAGCGCAAACGCGCGCAAGAAATGCGCAGCCTCGAAGGCCTCTCGCGCATGAACTCGGCGCTCGAAATCCTGAAGAAAATTTCCGATAGCGCCCCCGCGCGCGGCCAAGTGAATCTGAACATCCGCTTTTTAAGGATCGAAGATGGCAACGTGTTCCTCGAGGGAACCGTTGGCAACGCCGCCCAGCGCACGGCCCTGCAACGCGCTCTTGGATCGGTTTCAAAAAATGGGCAGTTGAACGCGCGTGAAGGCACCCCCGCTCCCGGCGTTCTGGGAATTCCGTTCGCGTTCGGCTTTAGCGTCGACCGCGGCACAGAAAAACAGTAATGAATCAATCGGCGCTTGGCGGCGCCCATAGGACTCGGCATGAACTTGGACGATTTGAAAGACCGGATCAAAGCAGACCTGCAGCGCACGCTGGAACGCCTCGAAGAGAATTCGACGTTCGTATCTCTGCGCGACCGCTACGAATCGCTGACGCCGGTCATGCAAAAAGTGGTCGTGGGCGGCGCTTGCGGCCTTTTGGTGCTTGTGCTTCTGATGATTCCCTACGGCACGTACGACAGCTCCAACGTGCTCATCGCCGAATTCGAAAGCAAACGTTCGCTCATCCGCGATCTGTTCAAAGTGCAAAAAGAAGTGAACGAGACGCCCGAGATCGCGATGCCGCCGGCGGCGTCGGCGGTCAAGTCGCGCATCGAGTCCGACCTGATGAATGCCCAGCTGCTGCCCGAGCAGATGAAAGGCGTTTCGGTTCTTCCCCCGGCGAATAGCGAACTCGTCCAGGCCACTCAAAACGAAGCGGTGGTCGAAGTGAATCTGGGTCAACTCAATCTCAAACAGGTCGTCGATCTCGGTTACCAGTTTCAAAACATCAGCCCGAGCGTGAAGATGAAAGATCTCGTGATCCAAGCGACCCAGGCCGATCCCCGCTACTTCGATGTCGTGTACCGCCTGCTCGTTCTCAAGGTGACGCCTGATGAAGCGCCGGCCGCGGAAGAACCGGCGAAAAACAACCGGCGAGGACGCCGCTAATGGCTCAGCTCAAAGAGATCCTGAAATTTATTTTCTCCCACAAGCTCAAATACCTCGTCACCTTGATCGCGGTGTTGGTCTTCGTGGTGTTGATGTTCCCGTTTCAGGATGTCGGCGACTCGGTGTCTTCGTTCGTGGCGAAGCAAACCGGCAATCAGGTTTTCGTGAGTTTCGAACGTTTGCGCGCCAGCTTCTTACCGCTCTCGGTGGGCGCCGACGAATTCTCGCTCGAAACGCCGATGTTCCCCGCCATCAACGCGCAAGAGGTCCAAGTGACGCCCTCGATGGGCGCGCTCATCAGCCAAAAACCCGAAGGCACCCTCATCGCCAAAGGTCTTTTCAAGGGCGATGTCGAAGTGACCGTGCGTCCGGGCAAAAAAACGGAAGCCGGTGTCAGTACGCACAACTTGTCGCTCAGCGCGCAGCGCTTGAGCTTGGCCGAGATTCACAAGGTCGCGCAGCTGCCGATGCTGCTCAAGGGCCGCGTGAACTTGAACGCGAGCGGCACGGCCGATCCGACGTTTGGCGACCAACCCGATTTCGATATCGACCTCAAAGTTGATCAGTTCGAACTCCCCGCCGGTTCGGTCGAAACGCAAATGGGTCCGCTGAATCTTCCCGAATTGAAGTTGAGCCAAGTTGAAATCAAAGGCCGCCTCTCCGCCGGGCGCTTCAACATCGAGCGCGCCATCGTCGGCAAAGAGGGCGACGAACTCGTGGGCAACATCAAGGGCGGCATCAATCTCCAAATCCAAAATCGCGGCCGCATTCAACCCGTGATTGGAGCCTACCAGTTCGATATCGATCTCAGCGTGAAGCGCTCGCTGCAAGACAAAGCAAGCCTGTTCTTGAGCTTCCTCGAGAACTTTAAAACGCCCACGGCCGATGGCGCCCGCTATCAGTTCAAGCTTCAAGCCACGAGCCCCCAAATGCCTCCCAACATGAGTGCATTGCGTTAATTCGCTCTCCGGCTGCTGATGCCCAGCGGCCTGTCTCCCTTTTTGTTTTCAATTGAACCTTGGCTTGCAACACTTTCGAGCACTGGCTTTGGGGCGGTCCCAAAGCTTTTTGCCGGTCGCGATTTGTCTTGAAACCCCGTTCTGGGGATGAAACAACATTTGGACGATCATAACGATCATTATGTAACTCGTCTCACCGACAAACGTAGGGGACGGGTGGAGGAGGATGTATGTCTGGAGTGAATAAAGTTATTTTGGTGGGCCGTTTGGGTGCTGATCCCGAAGTAAAATCGGTTGGCAACTCGCAGTCCGTTGCGCGCTTGAGCGTGGCGACCAGCGAAGTTTGGACCGGTAAAGACGGGCAACGCCAAGAGCGCACCGAATGGCACCGCGTGACCGTTTGGGGACGCCAAGCCGAAAACTGCGCGAAGCACTTGTCAAAAGGCCGCCAAGTTTACGTTGAAGGCCGCTTGCAAACACGCTCGTGGGAAGATCAACAAGGGCAAAAACGCTACACCACCGAGATCGTCGCCACGACGGTTCAGTTCTTGGGCGGTGCGGGTGCCGGAGCCGAGCGCGGAATGTCGCAATCGAACTCGGGTCCCGATCAGTTCCAGGATTTCAGTCCTGAACCTTCGTTCGATCCCGCCGACGAGATCCCGTTCTAAATGCTGAGCCGCTAGGGCGGCTCAGGACTCAATCAGCTTTGCTGATTGAGATTCAACAGACACAAATCGTGTCTTGATTAGACCAAAGAAGAGGGGCGAGGATCTCGCCCCTTCTTTATTTGCCTCATTGCGCAAGACCTCTTTACACTAAGAGCATGAGTTTATTGAAAAAATTGGTGCAGACTTGCGCCGTGACTCTTGGCGTGGCGATCTTGATTGCCCTGATCTCGGGCTGCTCCGTTTACAAATCCAATGGGCGCCGCACCTTTGAAGACAAGGCGGGCGACAACATCGTTGACCGCGAAGTCGGTCAAGGATCGCGCGAGACGCCCAAAACCGTTTCGGATTTGGGCGAAGGCGACGTCGCTTGCTGGACGCAGCCTTTGGGCGAACCTCTGTGGTCTCTTCCTCCTAAATTTCAAGCGCACGTGCGTGTCATCAACAGCGAAGTCATCGAGGTTTGCCTTGAATCTGAAACCGTCACTGCGAACGATTAGTCTCGTCCTCTTGATGTCACCCGCTTCCGTGTGGGCGCAGGAGATCATTCAGGTCAAAGGCACCAAGGCTCTGATCAACCTCTCGGGCACCGAAGCCAGCGTCGGCAGCGATGTCTTTGCCGTCGACAGCGCCGGCAAGCGCCGCGCGATCCTGCGCATCCGCCAGGTCAAAGGCGACCGCGCCGTCGCCGACGTGGTCAAAGGCACCGCGCAGACCGGCCAATCCATTCAAGCTCGTGGCGCCGGCTCCTCGGCCCCCGCTCCCACCCAGGCCCGCTCGCAAGAGTCTTCCGAAGACAGTGACGATGGACGCGCGAAACGCCCGCGCGGTTTTTTAGGTCAGTTCTTGAAACGCGGCACGGCCGCCGGCGTCCTGGCGGGGCTGTCGCAAAATTCGATGTCCCTCACCGCCAAGCGCGGAACCGCCTCTGAAGACCTCACCCTCTCGGGCAACAGCTTCAATCTTGTAGGCTTCTACGACTACGATCTTTCAAAGAGCTTCACGATCCGAACCAAAGCCGGGATCGAGAACTTCGACGTGAAAGGCACCGCCACCAACGCGGCCGTGTGCAATGACTCGACGGCGTGTGATGTGGGCTTCATGTACCTCGCGGGTGAAGCGAGCGCGCACTTCAACTTTATGACCGGCAAAACGCGCGCCTACGTCGGTGCGGGCTTGGCCTTCTTATTTGCCATGGGCAAGAAATCGTCGGTTTCAAATCTCGACACGTCGAACGCCACCAACCAGATGATTCTGTTGGGCGGCGGCGCAGACATCAACATGGGCGGCGGCGCGTTTGTCCCCGTCTCTTTTGAATACGGCATGTTCCCTGGCAGCGCGACGGTCAAAGCGACATCGATGCTTTTGCGTGCGGGCTACGGCTGGAGATTCTAATGCTCCGGCCCGCTCTCCTGCTTCTTTTTTTTCTCTCCGCCTGCGCCACGAACAATCAAAAACGGCTGACTCTGGCCGCGGCTTCTTTTGCCGGCGGCACCGCCATTGGGGCGGCCTCGGCGCCCGCGGATGAGCGCAAAGAATTGCACGCCGTCTACTGGGGCGCGCTGCTCGGCCTGGGCGCGGCCGTCGCGGGCAATTACCTCTTTAACGATGAAACCGAATTGGCGATGCTGAACAAAGAGAACCAGAGGCTCAAAGCCGAACTGGATTTGATCCAAACGGGCAACAAAATTTTGGTCGATCAAGGCAAGGGCAAATTCAAAAATCCCGTGGGCGAAACCGAACTTCAAGGTAAGAAGGCTCATTGGAAGATCTACCAGCTTGACCGTTGGACCAAAGAAGGCCCGAACCGCCTTTACCACCAAGATAAAATGATCGAGATCACCCCGCTGGGCGAAGCGCCATGAAGCGGCCTTCGCTGCTGGCGATTTTTCTGGTGATCTCGCTTCTGGTCAATGCGGGCGCCATCATCGCTTGGCAAGCATCAAGGCACCAACTTTTTGAAGACCGCGCGCGCTTGGACCCCGAAGGATTTCCGACCAACCCGCCCGCGAGCAACGCGACGGACGAACTTTTGTTTTTGCGCGACCTGCTGGCGCGTTGGTACGCCTTTCAATCGAACAACTACCTCTCTTCGCAGGCGGCCCTGATCCCGTGGCTCTCGAAAGATCTGGCCGAGAGCAAGCAGGCCGAGATCGCCCGATTGGCCCCCAAAATGCGCGACCGACAGGTTGAGCAAAACGGCGAAGTCCTCTCGATTAAACAGCAAGTGGATCCGAGCACGTTTGAAACCGTCGTTCGCGTCACGCTGACGGAGGACTCGCAAACCACGGTTTTTCTGGTGCAGAGCAAAGTGCAAATCCAAAAGGTGCCGCGCAGCCTCGAAAATGTTTGGGGTTACCAGGTGGTGCAATTTCAACCGCGGATCATAAAAACCCGCATTCCGCTGCGCCAGCTCTCGATCGCGGCCGGCGTTCTGAGCGTCCTCACCTTGCCGTGCACGGTGCAAGAGGCAAAGGTGTCGGACCCCGAGTCCGTGCAACTGAAGATTGTCACCACCCGCCATTCTGAATTGATGATCCTGGCGGCCAAAACGCTGTCACAACCGGTCTCGCTACTGGCCAATTGCGAAAATCGTGAATTTCAATTTGGAATGATCACGGGTCCCGAACTGACCCGTCTGCTCGCGGTTCAAAGCGAAGAAGGACTTCCGGCACGCCGGCGGCTGGCGGAGCCCCGCAAAGACCGCCGCGAAATCAAGCAGTCCCTTGCGAAAGAACTTGGCTTCGAGATCGAAGACACGGACAAATCAGAGTAACCTCGGCGCCCTGATCCCGGTTGCGAATTTCAAGCGCGCCGCCCACGGACGCGAGCGTGCGTTGCACGAAGGCCAAGCCCAAACCGGTGCCGTTCTTTTTATGAGCGGTCACACCCTCAGCTCCCAAACGCGGCAGCAAAGAACGATCAATTCCGAGACCCCGGTCCCGCAGCGAGATTCTCACCGAAGCGCCCTGAACCTGAATCGACAGTTCCAGCGGGTCGAAGCGACCGGCTTGCACCTGAGACTCGAACGCGTTTTTCAAAAGATTTTGCAGCAGCCGCTGCCACACCTCGGGACGCAGCGGAAGAGACCGGGCCGCCACCGAGTCCGAGAGCACCGGAATGTTCAAACTCTGACCCGGCATCAGCAGCGCGAGCTCCCGAGCGAGATCGGCGGCCATTTGTGGCAACTGGTTGAGAGCGGTTTCGCCCGCGAGCGAGGTCTTTCCGCGTTCATGCAAATCGTCCGCGATGGCCTGAATGCGGCCCACGGCGGCGCTCAAGAGGCGGGCCCGGTCCGAATCCTCGTCGGGGCCGTGCGACAGCTGCGCGAGCATCGTGAGCGCCGACAACGGGCTTCGAATGTCGTGCGCCACTTGGCGCGACACGCGCGACAGCTCTTCGTGCAAAGCGAGTTTCTGCGCGAGACGTTCTCTTTGCCGTTCAATCCCACTGGCCACGCGTGAGAACACCGAAAACAACCCCAGGGCCAAGATGAGAAGCCCCATGAACACCGGGCTCACGGCCGCTTGCCGCGCCAGTCCCCACACGGGCTGACAGAACTCAAGACTCGTGGCCGGCAGACCGTACAAGGTCAAAGGCACTTCAAACGCGCCCAGGCAGGTCTGCGCCGAAGCCTCACGGACCAAGCGCACGTTCGCGCGACCGACATGAGCGAGCAGCTTCTTCAACAACTGATCGTCTTTTTGAAGCAAAAGCGCCTTGGCGATCTCCTCCTCCCAGTTCGAGAGGTAGGTCGCGGTTTCCTGCTGGGTCTTGGACGCCTCCAAGAGCATCGAGCCCGCGAAGGCGAGCGCGCCGAGAAGAACGCAGAAAATCAAGGTTTTGAGATGCTTTTTCACTCAGAGAAACGCAAAGCGATTGGCGTGCCAGAACGCGAGTTCCACCCGCGAGGTGAGCCTCTCGCTCCTGTCGAAAGTTTGGACAAACCTGTAAATGTTTGTAAAAAGCCTAAGACGTTCCCAAACGCGAAACGCCGATCACGCCTTTGATCTTTTGCAGATCGAGAATGACCTGATTGAGCTGCGTCGTGTTTTTGAGCGAGACGTCGAAGGTCGCAATCGCCTTGTGATCGCGCGTGGTGCGCACCTGAGCGGTCTGGATATTGATTCCCTGAACCGAGAACACCTCGGACATGGATTTCAGCAAACCCGGGATGTCCTGCGAGATGACCTGAATTTTTACCGTGCGTTCGTGGCCTTCGGCCGACGTGCCTTGGTTCCATTCGATCTCCACGCGGCGGTCTTGATCGAACTCAAAGGCCTTGCGGCAATCCGAGCGGTGCACGGTGATCCCACGCCCGCGCGTGATGAACCCGATGATCGAATCCCCGGGAATCGGGTTGCAGCACTTCGCGTAGTAGACCAAGACGTCGTCCATCCCGCTGACTTTGACCAGCGAGCCGGACTTTTTGATTTTTTGCGCGGCGGATTTAAAAACTTTCTGAATGAAGGTGGGTTCGTCTTTGGATTTTCCCACCACCGCATCGGGCAGTTTGAACAGTTCGGGTGCCAGGCGTTCGCGCACGGTTTTGGGTTCGAGCTTGCCGTAACCCACGCGCACGAGCAGCTCTTCTTCGCTATGCAGGCCGAAGTCAGTCAGGAACTGCTCGTACTTCTCGCCCTTACCCAAATAGCGGGCGGTGGCCGCGCCAAATTTGCGGAACTCGCGGTCCAAAAGCTCTTTGCCGGCCGAGAGGGCGTGCTTGCGCTGCTCCTCTTTGACGAAAGCACGGATCTTCGACTGTGCCTTGGTGGTGACGCACATCTTGAGCCAGTCTTTGGACGGCACCTGCGTCTGCGAGGTCATGATCTCGACCGTGTCCCCGTTCTGCATTTGGTACTTGAGCGGAACCATGCGGCCGTTCACGCGCGCGCCGACGCATTTGTTGCCGACATCGGTGTGCACCGCGTACGCAAAATCCAAAGGCGTCGCGCCCTCGGGAAACTCGCGCACTTCGCCCTTGGGCGTGAACACGTAGATCTCGGCCTCGAACAAATCGGTTTTCACCGTGTCCAGAAACTCATCGGGACTTTTCACCTGCTGGTGCCAGTTTAAAAGTTCTTTGAGCCAATCGAATTTTTTGGTGGTCGCATCCTCGACCTGACGGCCGCGCTCTTTGTACTTCCAGTGCGCGGCGATCCCGCGCTCGGCGATCAGGTGCATCTCTTTGGTGCGGATCTGGATCTCGATGCGCTCAGCCCGGGGGCCGATCACCGTGGTGTGCAGCGACTGGTAGTGGTTGGTTTTGGGCATGGCGATGAAATCTTTAAACCGGCCCGGGATCGGCTTCCAGAGCGCGTGCACATGACCCAAGACTTCGTAGCACTGCGGAATCGTGTCGACCACCACGCGGAACGCGAGGACGTCGTACACCTGCTCGTAATCGATATTGCGCGCCTGCATCTTGCGGTAAATGGACCACAAGTGTTTGGTGCGGCCATGGATCTCGAAATCACGGAAGTTCGACTTGTGAAGTTCGTTCGTGATCATCGAGATGACCTCGTTGATGAACTTCTCGAGGTCTTTTTCTTGGGCGTTGGCCTTTTGACTTAAGGAGTAGTACATGTCCGGACGCAAAAACCGGAACGAGAGGTCTTCAAGTTCGATTTTGAGCGACGAGATACCAAGACGGCTCGCCAGCGGACAGTAGATCTCGAGCGTCTCTTGGGCGATGCGCGCCTGCTTCTCGTAGGGCATGTGATTGAGCGTGCGCATATTGTGAAGACGGTCGCAGAGCTTGATCAAAATCACGCGCACGTCTTTGCCCATGGCGACGATCATCTTGCGGATGTTCTCGCCCTGGCGCTCGTTCGACGTTTTGAAATTCATCTTCGAGATTTTGGTGACGCCATCCACGAGCAGCGCGATGGTTTCGCCGAACTCGCGTTTGATATCGGCGATCGTGGCGTGCGTGTCTTCGACCGTGTCGTGCAAAAGGCCCGTCGCGATCGAATCCAAATCCAAGCGCAAATCCGCGAGAATGCCCGCGACCGAGAGCGGATGCGAGATGTAGGGCTCACCGCTGCGACGGATTTGACCTTCGTGCGCGGCCTCCGAAAAATGATAGGCCTTTTCGATCACCGAAAGATCGGCATTCGGGTGATAAGCCCGAATTTTGGTGAGAAGCTCTTCGAGCGTGCGAAGATGCCGATCTGAAAGATGTCCGGTGGTTACAGCTTGCGCCATTCCCCGAATCTATCGGAAATTTCTGAATTTTTTTAAGTGTTTACGCGCAGGAATATCGAATTATGTCGGGCTTACTTGTTCAGATCTTTTTCGATCTGCTCTTCGGGAGTGCCTTTTGAGGGGTCGTGCTCAAAGCCGACGTTCCCGGCAGCCACTTCACGAAGCGACGCGACGATGGTCTTGTTGCCTTTGGTTGCCACGGTCATTTCGGAACCTTTCATGACTTGTTTCGCACGTTTAGCAACGAGCAGAACCAAGGCAAATCGGTTCGGAACTTTATCCAGGCAATCTTCAACGGTCACACGAGCCATGAATCCTCCGGCAAATCAAGAGGCGCTAGCGGCGCCAAGGGCAGACAGTTAGGTTTAAACGTCACTCAGGAGTTGATCAATGATTTTCTTGAACTGGGCAAAGGACGCCTCAAACTGGTCATTCACGAGCTGAAAATCGAAGTTTTTCGCGTGCGCCATCTCTTTTTCGGCATTGGCCATCCGGACATCAAAGTCAGCCGGAACGTTCGCATCGCGCTTTGTGAGCCTGCGACGCAGCTCGTCAATACTCGGGGGCAAAATGAAGATGGTCTTGGCGGTCTGCGGGAACTTGGCTTTGAAGGTTTCGGCGCCCTGGACGTCGACATCCATGATCACGCACTTGCCGGCGGCCCAGGCGTCTTCGAGCTGGTGCAGGGGGGTCCCGTAGAAGTTGGTGTGCACTTTGGCCCACTCGACGAAGAAGTTCTCGCGCACGCGCTTCTCGAACTCCTCTTTGCTGACAAAATGGTAGGGATGCCCCTGAGACTCCCCCGCCCGCATGCTGCGGGTGGTGTAGGTCACGGTATCAAAGAGCCGGGAGTCTTCCCGGCAGATCCGTTCTACAAAGCTGCTTTTGCCCGCGCCCGAAGGGGCGGCCACAATGATGAGCTGAGTCTTCATTCGACGTTTTGAACCTGCTCTCTGAGTCTTTCGATGTTGGTCTTAGCGTCTACCACGATTTGCGTGAGCTTGGAAAGGCTCGACTTCGAACCCATGGTGTTCACCTCGCGCAAAAGCTCCTGCGTGTAGAAATCGAGTTTTTTGCCCTGCGGCCCGTCGCCGGCAAGCAGGTGACGGTAGTTTTTAATATGTTCACGAAGGCGGGTGATCTCTTCGTTGATGTCGGTCTTGTCGATTTGCAACACGACTTCTTGCGAAAGACGAGCCGAGTCAAGTTCAAGGCCCTGCAGACGGCTTTTGATTTTTTGCTCAAAGCGCGACAGCAAATTTTGATTGGCCTCTTCGCGAACGCCTTCCGCGAGGGCGATTTCTTTTTCGAGAAGGTTCAGATTTTTCTCAAGATCAGCCCGCACGCTCTTGCCTTCGCGCCGACGTTCGGCTTCGCAGGCCTTGCAGGCCTTTTCAAAAGCCTGCAGCAGCGCTTTTTTTTCGGACGGCGTCACTTCGGCTTCGGTTTCGACTTTCAAAACATCCGGAAGACGCGCGATGGATTCGACATGGGCCTCGCCGCGCAGCTTGAGATCTTTCGAAATTTGCTTGTAGGCGCTGAGGTACTGTTTGGCGAGATCGCGGTTGAGAACAACTTTGTGTTGGGCTTGATCGACTTTGACTTTGCGGCTGACAAAAATATCGAGCGTGCCGCGCTCAAAATGCGCATCGATCATTTTTTTAAGATCCGATTCAAACGGATGAAATTCCCGGGGCAGGTGGAAACGGGTTTCCAAAAAACGACCGTTCACCGCTCTCAAACTCACGTCAATTTGGCTCTTGGGAGATTCGGCTCGTCCCGCGCCAAAACCAGTCATGCTCTTCATCGGCCTATCCTCCTAGAAAATCGCGAACTCGGGAAGCGAAAAACGACACCTCACCCGTCTCGCCCCAATGGATCTGTTGATCACGTTGGAACCACGTGCGTTGGCGTTTGGCGAGGCGCATGGTGTTCTGCACGATGCGCGCCTCGAGCGCCTTGCGGTCGGGCAGCTCCTGATCGCCGCGCAAATACTGCCCCGCCTCTTTGTAACCCACGCTCTGCAAAGGGTCCCAGTCGCCAAACCCCTCGTCGATCAGGTCTTGAGTCTCTTGCAAAAGGCCCGTCTCAACCATGCGCCTTGTGCGCTTTTCGATCCGCCCACGCAGCTCCTCGCGGTCCACGCTCACTCCCAGCTTGAGAAGCGGATACGGAAAGTCGGGCTTCGAGGCTTTGTACTCGGCCTCGATCTCCGAAAGACGGCGGCCCGTGCGGCGCAAAGTTTCGAGCGCACGCACCAAACGATAGTGATCGTTGACCGAGATGCGGGCCCCGACGATCGGGTCCTTTTCGGCGAGTTCCGCGTGCAGGCGCGCGGCGCCCCCGCCTTGGGCCAGTTCGCCTTCAATCGAGGCTTGAATCTTTTCGTCGGCCTTTTCGATCGGCAGCATCCCGTTCTCGAGCGCGAGCAGGTAAAATCCGGTGCCGCCAACCACGAAGACCACGGGGTAACGCTCACGGCACTCCGCCAGCGCTTCACGCGCCAAGCGCGAGTAATCTCCCGCCGTCAGACGCTCGGGCGGCGGCACGGTTTGAAAGAGCAGATGCGGAACGCGGGCTTTGTCTTCTTTTGAGGGCGCCGCCGAACCGATGACCAAGCGTTGATAAATTTGCACGCTGTCGGCGTTGAGAATCGCCCCGCCGAACTGTTCCGCGAGGTTCAAGCCCAGATCCGACTTCCCGCTGGCCGTGGGACCGACCAAGAACACAACTTTCACGAAAGCGTCCGGCCGAAATCTTTTTCAAGTTTGGCGAAGCCATACTCCACCGAGACGGGGCGTCCGTGCGGACAAAAGCTCGACATCGTGAATTCATCCATCGACGCCAGCAGCGCGTGCATCTCATCGGGTGAGAGCGACTGCCCCGCGCGGATCGCCGAATGGCAAGCCATCGTCGCGGCCAAATCACCGACGTAAGTTTCAAACACGAAGCTGCCGCCCTGATCCACCATCTGCGTGGCGGCCTGATCCAGAACTTTGGGCAGCGACGCCTCTTTGATCCACAAAGGGGCCGCACGCACGCCGATCGTCTGCGGTCCCATCTCTTCCAGATGAACGCCCAGCTTGGCGAAATCGTCGGCCGATTTGAGCAGGGCTTCTTTTTTATCGGGAGACAAGTCCATCGAAAGCGGAAATAAAAACTCCTGCACTTCGACGTGGCCGTTTTTCCAGGCCTGCATGATCTTCTCGAACAAGACGCGCTCATGAGCGGCGTGCTGATCGACGAAGACCAAGCCCTCACGCTTCTGGCAGATGATGTAGGTGAGATTGGCCTGACCCAAGACTTGAAGGCCGGCCCACTGACCGAGAGAACGCTCGGACTCGCCGGCCCCCATGGCTTCGAGACGCTCACGCGTCTCGCGCAAATCTTGAACCGTCAAAGGCACCGAGTTCTCGCTCACGCGCGCTTGGTAGACGGGTTGGGCCGTGCCATCACGCAGAGTTTGCAGCGTGGGTTTGACTTGGTACTGAGTTTTCTGAAGGTCCGCGCCCTCGAAGGTCAGATTCTCGGGCAAAGGCTCCGCCGACACCACCGGGGCGGACGCCGTTCCACGCAGGATCTGCTGCACCCAAGGTGCGCGTTCAAGCGTTTCGCGAACCGAAGCGCTCACCGCGCGGAACGCCAGCGAGGGTTCGGCAAACTTCACCTGCGACTTTGTCGGGTGGATGTTGACGTCAATCTGATCGGGCGGCGTTTCGACCCACGTCACCACGAAGGGGTACTCCCCGTGCATGAGCATCGTGCGGTAGGCTTCGACCGCCGCGGTTTGCAGCGCGCGGTCCTGAATCCAGCGGTTCTGCGCCATGATCCAGATATTTTTCGATGTCTTCGCCGTTTGGTTGGGATCGCCCATCACCGAATACGCGGTGACGCCGTCGCGGGTCGCACGGCCCTCATAGAGCGGCGTGATGCCGAACACTTGCTCGGCGCGCTGCTTGCGGCCGGCGGCGGACGTGTAGTGCAGATCCAAACGTCCTTCGACAAACATTTGAAACGCGACTTCGGGACGCGCGAGCGACATCGCCTTGATGACGTTGCGGATGGCGGTGATTTCGCCGGCGGCCGATTTCATGAATTTCAAACGGGCCGGTACGTTTTCGAAAAGTTCGCGGATCTGGATGCGCGTGCCGGTGGTGTGGCCGATGCGGTCCACGGGTCCCTTGCGGCCAAACTCGGCTTCGAGACGCGCGCCCGTCTCTTCGCCTTCGATTTTTGAACTCAGAGTGAGACGGCTCACCGCCGCGATCGAAGCCAGAGCCTCACCGCGAAAACCGTACGTCGAGAGGTTCCAAAGATCGTCGGTGCGCAGAATCTTGCTGGTCGTGTGACGGTCCAAAGCGGTGCTGAGTTCGGAAGGGCGAATGCCCTTGCCATTGTCTTTGACGACGATGTGGCGGCCCCCTTCCGAAACTTCGACGATCACTTCGCTCGCATGGGCATCGAGGCTGTTTTCAACCAGCTCTTTCACCAAATGCGCGGGACGTTCCACCACCTCGCCGGCGGCGATTTGATCGATGACTTCACTCGAAAGGGCTTGGATGGCGGGCGAGAGATTGGGCTGCATGGACGGAAACTAGAAAAGCCATCGGGCCTTGTCAAACCTCCGGACGGGTCGACCCGCAGGGACTAGAACGGGAACTGCACGGCGAGACCCAAAGCCGTGTATTGCATTTTCTCCCAGTAATACTTGATTTCGCCGCGCAGCGCAAACGAGTCGAATTTGTACGCGTAGGCGGCGTTGAAAACAACGCCCACACTCATGTCGACCAGCTCGTAAGCCTCTTCCTTGCCCGCCACGGGCAGCGCCACGCTGAACTTCGAATACTTGAGCATCGGACCGAAACCGATCAGGGTCATCGACTTCTCACTCCCCGGGATTGCCGACTGAAATAAGAAATCGAGCAGCATGATCATGCCGTCCGCCGATTTGCCGGTCGCATCGCCGTAGTATTTGGGCGCGCCGAAATGCAAAAGAATGTTCGCATCGACATAGCCGCCTTCAAACAGCACGTCGGGACCCGAAAACTTGGCGCCGTAGAACATCAAGGTTTCGGTCGGCCGAAGCCCCATGGTCTCTTCGCGGAAGTTCACGTTGGTCAAAGAAAGGCCGCGGTACTTCTGAAACTCGAAGGGCTTTTTGGCGCGGTTCTCGGCGGCTTTTTTCTGCCGCTCCTCACGTTTTTCGGCTTTCTTCTCGGCGCTCTCTTTCTTTTTCGCTTCTTGTTCTTTGGCCGAGAGAATCAACTTCACGTCCGTGTCGGCGATGTAGCCGTAAACGCCGTCTTTGACTTTGATTTTGTAAAAGGGACCGACGGTCTTCGAAGAGATCGGATAGGACTTTCCGGGCTCCAGCTTGGTCACCACTTTTGAATCGAAATTGGCGCTGCGGTAAACGAGGGCATTGCCGTTGACGATCTTACCCAGACGAATGCTGGGCGCCTTGGTTTCGGCGGCTTTCTTTGCGGGCGCAGGTTTCGGCGCCGGTGCGAGCGGCTCGGCGCTCTCATCATCGATCCAAGCGTCCGGCGCAATTCCATCGTCGACTTTCATCGGCGGACGCTCCTGGCGCGTGCGAGCCGGAGCGGCTTTTGGAGTGGGCTTGGACTCTTCGCGGGGACCGTCTTGCATCTTGGAGAGATCGCCGGTGGGATCTAGCATCGCCTCGCCCGTGTCACCTTGAAAGGGGCCGGGCTCCGGCGCGTCTTCGCCGGTCCATTCACTTTGCGCGAAAGCCGACAGCGAACAAAAGAGAAGAGCCACGCTCAAGGAGCGCAAAAAAGAGGACTTAGGTCTGAAATCGGAGAAGCCACACACGATAAAATGCCTCGATGACGATCTTTAGAGACATTTTACTCTGACCCACCCGCCGGTCTTCAAACAGAATCGGAACTTCTTGACCTCGACATCCGGCGAGTTTCGCTCGGTATTTCAACTCAATTTGAAAACTGTAACCGTTCGACTTCACCTCATCGAGTTTGATCTTGCGCAAAGTCTCGATCTTCCAGGCATTGAATCCGCCCGTCCAATCGTTGAGAGGAAAACCCAGGATGAAGCGCGCGTAAAGGCTTCCGCCGCGCGAGATGATTTTGCGTCCCAGGCCCCAGTTCACGGTCGCGCCTCCGCTCACGTAGCGGGAGCCGACGACGAAATCGTTCGACGGGAGCGCGGCGAGAATGTTGACGAGATCTTCGGGCCGGTGCGAGAAGTCCGCATCCATTTCGACCAGGCCTTCATAGCCTTGAGCCTCGCCCCATTTAAAACCCGCGATGTAAGCGCGCCCGAGACCTTCCTTCTTTTGACGGAGAAGCAGATGCACGCGCGGGTCTTTTTGACCGATCTCGCGCACCGCATGGGCGGTGCCGTCGGGCGAGTTGTCATCGACAACCAAAATGTGGACTTGCGGCGCCTTCTCGAGGATGGCGCGGATGATGTTGGGAATATTCTCCAACTCATTGTAGGTCGGAACGATGACGAGTGTTTTCATGAAGCGCCAAGATAGCAAGCGTCAGAAGCGGGCTCAAGCCCGGAATCGCCTTGGAACTGGGGGTTAGATTTGTTTGGAAAGCCTTTGGCCCTTGCCGGGGGCCTTCTTTTCGGTTTTTTTCTCGGGGCGCCGGCTGGGGATGTGCATGGCGGGCCCCAAAAAACGCGCGGGATCGTCAGCACGCTTGTCGAGATGCGCGCGCACTTTGGCCGCCGCTTTTTCGGGCTCTTTGACGTAGAGCACGGGATCAAATCCGCAGTGGGGGCAGACGACGCCGGTTCTCCAACGCAGCTGAATGAACGTTTCCGAAATGAAAAGCAGGCCGACAAAAAAGAAAATGCCGCGGGCATCGAACTCTTGAAAAATCAAAGCGGTCAAAACCGCGGCGCCGAGAAACGCGGCAAAAACATCGGCCGCCCCGATGCGCTTCTTTTTGTACACTTGACGGGGGACACGGCAGAACGCGCAAAAGGCTTTGACCCTTTTTGCGAAGAAGTTGAGGCGCGAGAGAGCGCTGGATTGGTGAAAGTTTTTCGCCATTTCTTTGATCGTATTCTGTTTTTAGTCCAGTCGAAAAGACCAGGCCCTTGTGGGAGCAAAACTTTCTGTTACGCTTGAAGTATGAAGACATCCAAACGCGCCCCCATTCTTTTGATCGCCTTGGCGATTTCGCTCTCGACATTCTCTTGGTCCAAGGTCCAGGCCGCTCGCGGCGACGACTACGAAGAAATGGGCTACGACGATCTCGTCAATGAACTCAGTCAGAAGCGCGATCAGACGAACAAGGCGCAAAAACGCGGCCCCGGCCGCACGCACTTGGGGCTCGGGATGACCAACTCCTGGAATCAAATCCAAACCGCGGGCAAAACCTACACCGCGAACATCACGGGCTACGAACTTTCGACCGGCATGGATCTGAATCAAGAAAACGTGCGCGGCGAACTCGCCTTTCGCTTCATGCCCGAGAGCCAAAGCGGCTCCGAGTCGGCGTCGCTCAACGAAATCAACGCGGGCCTCGCCTTCCGCCGCGACCTGAACGCGCGCTGGCGCTCGAAGTTCATGGGCGGTTTGGGCTTTCGCTTCTTGAATTTCAGCGACTCGTCCAACCGCGCCAGCGTGCAAGAAACCTCGAGCATGCTTCTCGGTGCCGCGGGCCTTGAATCCAAACTCAGCGCCAATGTGGCGCTGGGAGGAGAGATCTCTTTGCGCACGCCCTTCTTCGGCTCCTCGACGCCGGATAAGAACTCGCTGAGCGTGGGACTCAAACTCGACACGAGCTTCGAATGAGCGGGACGCCGAGCTTCCGGCTGCTGACCCTGCATCCGGTCGTGGTTCTCGCCTCCCCTTCTGTGGCCGCCGCGCTCAAGGCCGAAGGCTACGATGTGATCTCTCTGAGCCCAAAGGGCCTCAACGTCAGCCTCCTGCGCTTCGCCTTTCGCCATCTGTTCTCGGGCCGACGCTTTCATTGGATCGGCTCCTCGAGACCGCGCGTGCTCTCCGTTTTCTCTTTTTTAATTGCTTCTTGGACGCAATTTGAGAATAACGGAACTCAGGAACTTGACCGCCGCTTGGAGCTCCTCGCCGAAGAGGATCTGCAACAGGGAAGGCACACAGATGAGCACTCAGATCTTCAGCAAAGCCAAACTTCAAAACCTCACTCAGAGTTTGATCGCCTTCTTACGCCACCCCATCCGTGAAATTCCGCACGTCCCCGATTGGACCTGGCCCGAACTGATCACCGTTCAAGTTTTGGTGACCTCTTTGACCGGCGCCGTTGCGGGCCTGGTCGCCCGCAGCGTGATCGACATCTTCGTGGGCATCGTGTTCCGCCCGATCATCACCCTGGTCACCCTGCTGATCTCGGCGCTGTTCTTCTACTACTTCTTTCAGATCTTCGCGCAGCGCACGCTCGACTTCCGCAAACTGACGATCGTCATTTTTTTCTCGAGTTTGCCGTTCTTTATCTTTCACATCCTCTCGGGCCTGATTCCGCCGATCAACTTGATCGGATTTGCGTTCACCGCCGTCATCTTGGTGGTCGGACTGGTTGAGAACTTTCAGCTGCCCAAAAAACTCGTGCTCCGCGCGATCGCGGGCATTTACATCGTGATCTTCCTGATGTGGATCTGGGGGCGCTGGGACAGCCTGCAGATCGAAACGGGCTGGCGCGGCGGCTCGATCGAAAACGAAGCTCCCGAAGTTCATCTCGGCCAATGATGAAACGGCGCGAGTTCCTCGGGACATCGCTAACCGCCTTGGCGTGGACACAGTTTCCGTCCATCGCCTGGAGTTTAAAAACGCAGCACCAATGGCTGCTCGTTGGCAGATCCAACCGCTCACTGGCGGGCGCAAGCCTCGACCGGGCCGGAACGCCCGTTCCTTCAATCCTTGAAGTTTACGACCACCGCTTTCAGCTTTTGCAGACCGTGCAAATTCCTTTCATCGCGCATTCTTGGGCGCAAAATCGAAAGTCCCCCCACTTGGCGTACGGCTTTTCAAAATGGGGCAACGAAGCCGGCATCGTGGATCTCAAGGCCCGCCGGTTCACGGCTCTGCTCGAGCGCGAACCCCACAAAAGGTTCTTCGGTCACGGCTTGGCCCTCGCCGATGGACGCATGCTGCTCTCCATGCGCAACGATCAAACTAAAAAAGCCGAACTCGTCTTTTACAAGGATCTCAAACCCACGGGCACCATCGAGTTGGGCGCGTCCTACGCGCACGAACTCAGATTCGCTCCGCAAGACTCAAATCTCGTGGTGGCCGCCGCCGGAAACCGTGAAAAAAGCGGACAGATCGCGTGGGTGGATGTGCGCGAGAAAAAAATCGTGCGCGAGATGAATTCCGGATTTCAACTCCCCGCTCACTTTCGCTTTTTGGGAGCTGATGATCAAAAAATTCTCGTGCTCGGGATTGCCAACAAGCCCGCCATCGAGATCATCGAGGGAAAAACGGCCCATTACCTCGAGTCGGAGGCTCCCTTTACCGCGCAAAAAGGCAACCGCCCCGAATCGCTCAACGCCGTCTTGGACCCGCAAAACTCCAAAATCGCCTGGGTCGCCGTTTACGGCGGAAGTGTTTATTTGAAAGTCGACACCACGGCGAAAAAGATCGTCGAGACGGTGGCCAGCCCGGGGGCTCGTCATGCTTTCGGCTCTGACGGCCGCATGTATCTGGGTCGAATCAGCGAAACTCTTGCCGACGCCCATGCCCGTCTGCAAACCTGGAATTCAGGCTGGAAACCGCTCGATCCTCCCGCCGAAATCGGCAACTCTTCGCACGTCGATGGGATCCAACCCGTTTCTTAACGTTTCGACGCGAAGCCCTTGTTTTGACACCGGACTTCGGCCTTGGTCCGATGACGATATGGGGGCACCATGCTTAGACGCTCACTTCAAATCCTGATGGCGGGTTCGACCGCGATGATGCTGACCGGCTGCCTCGAGTTCATGCCGGGCGGCCCCCTGAGCGGACGCGATGTCGACTCCCCGCCCGACAGCTTTCGCGGCGAAAAAGCGACGACCTACGAGGCCGCCGAGCTTCAATTCTCGGAAGGATCCACGGTCCGATTGAACGCGTTTCGCCCGGCGAAGTACATCCACTACTCGAAGCTGCTGATTCCGTTTCGCATGGAAAACGACACTCAGTTTCGGCTGCTGACCGCCCGTCTGATCGATGGCTCCGGCGGGGTCTCGTTTCCCGAGAACATTCCGTTTCGCATTTTGACGGCGTCGCGCGAGATTTTGATCGACGATCTGCGCACCGGCACGACGGTCACGCTCGATCCGCACACCAACTATTACGTTTCACTTTGCTACCCGCTCTCGGACCGCAAAGCTTGCGACAACGTGTCGCCCAATTATTACCCGTCGTCGACGAAGACATTCGATCTGGAGTTTTCGGCCTGGAAAGGCGAAGGGCCGGCGCCGCAAGTCGAAATCGGCTGCGAGACGGTGCAGGGACGACGCCTCTCTTTTCGCCGCCAGGGAATTTTTGAGCAAGACGGAGCCGCCTATTTTGGCCCGAACCGGGCGTGCGGCGCCCCTGTCGCCAGCACCCACCGCTCGTACATGAGTGCTTTTTTCGTGAGCGAGGATCCGCGGGCGGAAAACACGCCCCTGCCCGGCTATTCGCTCTGGGCCTACAACAGCAAACCGATCGATCCGCCGTTCGACTACTACGGCGCCTCTTTGCGCAAGACCGCCTCCGGTTTTGAACTGACCTGCACAAAACAAAAAGTGCTCTCTTACGAAGAGAGCACCACCGAGTTCGAAGAGACCCTTCCGGTCGCTTCTTGCGAGAATATGCTGGTCAACTAAACGCCCACCTGAGCGCCAAAGGCGCTAAACGCCCACCTGAGCGCCAAAGGCGCTAAACGCCTGTAGAGCCGAAGCCGCCGGCACCGCGCGCGGTGGCCGAGAGCGATTCGACGACTTCAAAATCCGCATGGTAAATCGGGCACAGCACCAGCTGCGCGATGCGGTCTTGGTCTTTGATGATAAAAGGTTCTTGTCCCAGGTTGATGATGATGATTTTCACTTCGCCCCGGTAATCGGCGTCGATCGTTCCGGGCGTGTTGACCAACGAAATGCCGTTCTTCACCGCGAGCCCGCTGCGGGGGCGCGCCTGAATCTCGTAGCCGAGAGGCGTTTCGAACGCGAGGCCCGTGGGCACCAGGGCCCGCTCGCCGGGCTTCAAAATCAAATCCATCGTGAGCTGTGCGCGCACATCGAAGCCGCTCGCGCCGTCGGATTGGTAGGCCGGAAGATCGCCTTTGAAATGCTCAAACTTTTGAATTCTCATTTTCAGCTTTTCCACGAGCCCTCTCTTTTTAAAAGGTCAAATTCTCGATCAAATCGCGGTGCGCTTCGGCCTCGGCACCCAGAAGAACCACGCCCCACTTGTCCAGATCGTAGTATTCGCGCATGAACTCTTTGATGGACTTCGCGCTGACCGCTTCGATCTCTTCGATCACGCGCTCGACCGGACGGTACTCACCGAACACCATCTCGTTCACGGCGATCGAACTCATGCGGTTCTCGACATCGTCCGAACCCAACAGAAGGCTCCCCTTCACTTGAGTTTTGAACAGCTCGATGTCAGAGGGCCGGATGCCGCGCTCTTTGAGTGCACGCACTTCGGATTGGATGTTCTTCACCACGCTCTTCATGTTTTTCGGTTCGCAGGCCGCGTAGACATTGATCATACCGAAATCAACGAAGGTGTTGAGAGACGAATAAATGGAGTAAACCAGGCCTTTGCGCTCGCGCACCTTTTGATAGAGCTTGGAGGTCATCCCCCCGCCCAAAAGCGCGTTCACGATAAAGGACTCGAAGCGGTACTTGTCTTGAAACGACGTCACCGGCAAACCCATCAACAAATGCAATTGCTCGCCGGGCTTTTCGATCACTTCGCGCACGGGAAAATGACGGGGCTTCACGCGCTGAACGCTGAAACGGGTTTTCTTCTTTCGGCGAAGCGCCTTTTCGACGGCATTGACCAAGTCTTGGTGCTCCAGATCGCCGGCCGCCGAAATGATCAGATTGGGGCCCGAGTAATGCTGCTCATAGCGGTCGCGGACCTGCTTGAGCGTCATCTTGCCGATCGACCCTTGGTTGCCCAAGATCGGCCGCCCGAGAGGGTGTTTGCCGAAGGCGCGGTCAAAATAGACGTCGTAGATGACGTCTTCTTGGTTGTCGTCGCCCATCGCGATCTCTTGCAAGATCACCGAGCGCTCGAGCTCAAAATCAGATTTCTTGATCTGCATGTTGGTGACCAAGTCCGCCAGCACGTCCAAAGCGACATGCCAGTGATCCTTCAAAACCAAAGCGTGATAGCAGGTGTACTCGCGCGTGGTGTAGGCGTTGAGCTCGCCGCCCAGCTCTTCGAGCGACTTGGCGATCTGAAACGCCGAGCGCGTTTTGGTCCCCTTGAACACCATGTGCTCAAGAAAATGCGAAATCCCCGCCTCACCGGCGGATTCGTCACGGGTTCCCGACAAGACCCAAATGCCCAACGCCGCAGCCCGAGATTCGGGCTGCATTTCGCTGACCACGCGGATTCCATTCGCGAGCGTCGTCTTCTTAAAGCGCATGGAGATTATTGAATTTCTTTAGGCAGCAGGACTTTGCGCGACAGCTTGATGCGGCCCGCGCGGTCCACGTCCAAGACCTTCACTTCAATGTCTTCGCCCTCTTTCAAAGCGTCGGTCACCGCGCGCAGGCGCTCGTGAGCGATCTCAGAAATGTGGAGCAGACCTTGAGTGCCCGGCAGGATTTCGATGAAAGCACCGAAGTCCGCGATCTTCACGACGCGTCCTTTGTAGACCTTGCCGACTTCCGCTTCGGCGCAGATGTCGTTGATCATCTGGATCGCCTTTTTGGTGGCCGCCGGGTCTGCCGACGCGATGTGGATCTTGCCGTCGTCTTCGATCTCGATCTTCACGCCGCAAGTCTCGGTGAGCATGCGGATGGTCTTACCACCCGAGCCGATGACGTCGCGGATTTTATCGGGATGAATTTTGATGGTCTCGATACGGGGAGCGTACTCGCTGATTTGACCACGGGGCGTTTTGATGACCTTTTCCATCTCGTTCAAGATGTGAATACGGCCTTCACGCGCCTGGTTCAAAGCGGTTTCCATGATCTGGAAATTGACGCTGTCGATTTTGATGTCCATTTGCAAAGCGGTGATTCCGGTCGCGTTGCCCGCGACTTTGAAATCCATATCGCCCAAGTGATCTTCGTCACCCAAGATGTCGGTCAAGACGGCGAAACGATCGCCCTCTTTCACCAGACCCATCGCAATCCCCGAAACGTTGGTTTTCACGGGAACGCCGGCATCCAAGAGAGCCAGAGTCGCCGAGCACACGGTTCCCATCGACGACGAACCGTTCGACTCGAGAACGTCGGCAACGACACGGATCGTGTACGGGAATTTATCGTGATCGGGAATCATCGCTTTGATCGAACGCTCGGCCAAGTTTCCGTGACCGATTTCGCGGCGGCCTTGACCACCGAAGCGGCCGACTTCACCCACCGAGAACGGAGGGAAGTTGTAGTGCAGCATCAAACGGCGCTTCTCGAAACCGAGAAGGTTGTCGATCATTTGTTCGTCATCGCCGGTTCCCAAAGTCACGGTTCCCAAAACTTGAGTTTCACCGCGAGTGAAGAGACCCGAGCCGTGGGCGCGGGGCAGGATGCCGACTTCATTGCTGATCGGACGCACGGTCGTCAGGTTACGGCCGTCGATACGGGTGTTTTCGTCCAAGATTTGGCTGCGAGCCGCTTTGTACTTGAGGTCTTCAACGATCACGCCGAGTTCTTTCGCGCGCTGACCTTTGAGTTTGTCGTCGGTCAAGGTCGCAACGAAGCGCTCTTCGGCTTCTTTTTTCGCGGCATCAACGGCCGCGTAGCGCTCCATTTTTTCTTTGATTCGCAAAGCCGAAGTCACTTTCGACGTCAGGAAGGCTTCAACCTCGCTACGGAAATCCGCATCGATGGTTTTCACTTTGAAGGCGCGTTTGGCTTTCGAGCCGGCTTTTTCACGCAGCTCTTCTTGGGCATTGAGCAAAGGCAAAAGAGACTGGTGACCAAACTTCAGAGCGGCCAAAGCGTCGGCTTCTGAAATGAATTTGGTTTCGCCTTCAACCATCAACAAACCGTTTTTAGTTCCGGCAACGAGGATGTCCATGTCCGAACGCTCCATTTGCTGGGGCGTGGGGTTGGCGATGAACTGACCGTCAACGCGGCCGACTTGAGTCGCCGCCGTGGGGCCCGCGAAGGGAATGTCGCTGATGTGCAAAGCCGCCGAAGCGCCGATGCTCGCGAGGATATCGATGGGGAACGAGCCGTCGGCCGAGAGAACAGTGGCGACGACTTGAGTTTCATGCTGGTAGCCCTCGGGGAACAGCGGACGGATCGGACGGTCGATCAATCGTGCCGTCAGGGTCGCGTTGGTGGTGGGCTTGCCCTCGCGTTTGAAATAACCGCCGGGGATTTTACCGGTGGCGTAGAATTTTTCGATGTACTCAACCGTGAGCGGGAAAAAGCTCAAAGGCGATTCGTTCTTGGACGAAACTGCGGTTACAAGAACCATGTTGTTGCCGCAAGTGACGACAACCGAACCGTCGGCTTGTTTGGCCATGCGGCCTGTTTCGATGGTGATTTGTTTGCCGCCGACCGAGGTCGTAACAGTCGTTTTCATTCTGACTCCTTCAAGTTGCCTGGCTCACTCGTTTTCTCTTGAGGAGCCTGTCGTTATTCTGCGCTCACAACGAGCGACTTTGTATTCATTTTCGGGAAATTATCGGTGTCCTAGAAAGGGCCGACAAACGACGAAGCGGCCTTTGGGGCCGCTTCTCGAGATTTGCTGATTACTTACGCAGATCCAGTTCTTTGATCAGACCTTCGTATTTTTTGAGGTCTGTGCGCTTCAAGTAGTCCAAGAGCTTACGGCGGCGGCTGACGATTTTCATCAGACCACGAACACCGTGATTGTCTTTTTTGTGAGTTTTGAAGTGCGACGTGAGTTCGTTGATGCGCGCGGTGAGGAGCGCGACTTGAACTTCAGACGAGCCTGTATCGAGATCGCCGCGGCGGAATTTTTTAACGATACCTTCGCGTTGTTCTTTCGTGACTGCCATTAAAGCCTCCTTGTGGACATCCAAGACATCCGGAAATAACCGCGCCAAAAGGGCACAGTCCGGCTCCCGTGAGTTCGTCATGGCTGTCGAAATCCGAGAAAATCCGTGGGTCGTTTGTACCGAGGAGGGGGTGCCGAATCAAGAACGAAAGACGCGTCGGACCACAAAACCTTGGCCCTCTTCAAGGCCGATGAGCGCCAGCAATTGCCCCTCGCGCGAGAGGACTTTTACGCCATAATCCACGCCCGGCTTAAAGAGCGTAATGAGCACGGATTTGAGGTCTTTTGAGATCTGCCCATTGCGGATCAAGGAGAGGCTCTGACCGTCGACCCGGGCCGATTTCCAGTGCGGGAGGGTGCTTGCTAAAGGCGTCAGCGCCCGAGGGGTCTCCCCTTTTTGCACGGCCTCGGCCAGCTCTTCGAGGGTCATCGCATTTTCGAGCAAGAAGGGCTCCGAAACCGTGCGGCGAAGTGCGCTCATGGCGGCTCCGCTGCCGGTCTTCTGACCCAACAATTCGACCCAAGAACGAATATAAGAGCCCTTGGAGCATTTGATGCTGGCTTCGACCCAGTCCGCCCCGGTGCCCAGCACCTGAACGTCGTAAAATTTCATGATCTTTTTGGGGGTCTCGAAGTCCTCACCCCGGCGGGCCTTGTCGTACATCTTCTCGCCCTGAACTTTGACGGCCGAGTACTTGGGCACGTTCAGCTCGAATTCGCCCTGAATCTCGAGCGCGAGGCGCCCAATCTCCGCGGCGGAGACGGTCACCGGTTTAGTTTCGAGCGTGGCTCCCGTGGTGTCGAGCGTGTCGGTCGTCAAACCGAGCTGTGCTTTGACCACATAGGCTTTGTCGCGTTCAAGCAGGTAGGGGCTGACTTTGGTGGCCTCTCCGAGCAGCAGGATCATTAGGCCCGTGGCCATTGGGTCCAGCGTCCCGCAGTGACCGACGGATTTTAGGCCCAGGATGCGGCGCACGCGCGCGACAACATCATGGCTGGTCATCCCCGCCGCTTTGTCGATGAGAAGAATGCCGTCTTGGATCAATCGTCATCCTCAGCGGAGGAGGAGGGATCTGCGTTTTTCTTTTCGTTTTTAAGCTCGTGCAGGATTTTGTCGATCTTGAGCACTTTGTCGAGAGTCTTGTCGGGATAGAATTGAAGCTTGGGCGTGTAACGCATCGGCAGCTCGTTCGCGAGATAGCGCTGCATTTCGGCGGCGCGCTCTTGCAAAACTTCGGCGGCGAGTTCGTTTTGCTCTTCGTTTCCGTTGAGAACCGAAACTTGAACCCGCGCCGAGCGCAGGTCCGGAGGCATTTGCACGTTGGTCACGGTGACGATACCGGGCAGATCCCCTTTGAAAGTTCCCATCAGGAACTTCGAGAGGATCTGCGTCACTTCTTTTTGAACCCGTTCAATGCGGCGTCCGTCACCCGTGTTTTTCATCAAGCCTCAGCCGAAGGGCCGGAGTCGAGCGTGCGCGCGACTTCTTCTTTGGTGAAGGCTTCGATCACATCGCCAACTTTAACGTCGTTGAAGTTCTCGATCCCGATACCGCACTCGAAGCCGGTGGCCACTTCACGCGCATCGTCTTTGAAACGCTTGAGCGAGCCGATCTTTCCTTCGTACACGATCTTGCCGTCACGAATGAGGCGCGCCATGTTCGAACGGTTGATCTTGCCATCCACGATGAAGCAACCCGCGATCGCCCCGATTTTGGGAACGGTAAAGACGTTGCGGACTTCCGCGCGGCCCATGACCTTTTCGACCACGGTGGGAGCCAAGAGGCCGCCCATCGCTTTTTTCATGTCGTCGATCAGCTCGTACACGATCGAGTAGGTCCGAATCTCGATGCCCATGCGTTTCGCGGCGTTGGTGGCATTGCCATCCGGACGCACGTTGAAACCGATGATGAGACCTTTCGCGGTCGACGCCAAAAGAACGTCGCTCTCGGTGATGCCGCCGACACCCGAATGGATGATGCGGACTTTCACCTCGGGCGTGCTCAACTTGGAGAACATCCCTTGCAACGCCTCGAGCGATCCGTGCACGTCGGTTTTCAAAACGACAACGAGCTCTTTGACGTCGCCAGTTTTGACCTTGGCGAAGATTTCTTCGAGAGAAATCTTGCCGGTTTTTTGTTTCGCGGCCAGAGCGTTGGATTTACGAATGCCCGCGGCCTCTTCGGCCGTGCTTTCGTCAATCACGACGTCAAAGAGATCTCCCGCGACGGGAACGTCGTCGAGACCCAAGACTTCGATCGGCATGCCGGGCGTCGCCTCTTGCACGCGTTCACCGCGGTCGTTCGTGAGCGAACGCACGCGCCCGACAACGGTACCGGCCACGATGTGCTGACCGACTCGAACGGTGCCGTCTTTGACGAGCAGGCTCGCCACCGGGCCACGGCCTTTTTCAAGGCGGGCTTCGATCACGGTGCCGGTGCCCGAGCGCGCCGGGTTGGCTTTGAGTTCGGCCATTTCGGCCAGAAGTTTAATTTGGACGAGAAGTTCATCGAGACCGGTTTTCTTGAGCGCCGAAACGCCCACGAAAATCGTGCTGCCGCCCCACTCTTCGGGAACGACTTCGTACTCGGTGAGCTGCTGTTTCACGCGGTCCGGATTCGCACCCGGCTTGTCCATCTTGTTGACCGCGATGATCATCGGCACGCCCGCCGCTTTGGCGTGGCTGATCGCCTCCGCCGTTTGCGGCATCACGCCGTCATCCGCCGCGACCACGACGATCGCGATATCGGTGACGTTGGCTCCGCGGGCACGCATCGCCGTGAAGGCTTCGTGACCAGGAGTATCCAAGAACGTGATTTTGTAACCGTCATCGAGCGACACCTGGTACGCACCGATGTGCTGGGTGATGCCGCCGGCTTCGCCTTCGGCCACTTTCGCGCTGCGGATCGCATCCAGAAGCGAGGTTTTCCCGTGATCGACGTGACCCATGATGGTCACAACCGGAGGACGGGTCACAAGCTCCGCATCGAGATCGCCAAACGCGGTTTCTTTGATCACCGCTTCGGCCGTCTTCAAGACGTTCTGCGCTTCCCAACCGAAATCGGGAACGATCAGCGCCAACGTGTCAAAATCCAGCGGGGTGTTCGGCGTTGCCATCACCCCGTTCTTCATCAGAACTTTGGTGAGTTCGGCGACTTTCAGACCCATTTCGGCGGCGACATCCGCCACCTTCATGGTGCCATTCACTTTCAGAATGCGTTTATGAGCAGCGGCCGTTGTTTTTTGTGTTTGCATGGAAGGACGGCTGAGCATGCCTTTTTTCTTTTTGGGTTGAAACACCATTTCGCGTTTGCGGAACTCGGCCGCGTCGAACGCGGGCGGTGCCGCTTCGGCATCACGCGCGGCGGTCGCATCGGCGGTTCCGCCTTTGAGGCCGCGGCGGCGTTCATCACGCTTACGCGCCTCTTCGGCGCTCATATCTCCGCCGACAACCGGCGGGGGCGCGCTCTGTTGAACGAAGCCCGCGCGCAAGTTCCCGCGCGAACGGTTCAAACCACCGGGGCCAGCACCTTGCTGTCCACCCGTGCCGCCACCGGGACGGTATCCACCGCCACCTGGCCGCGGTCCCGCAGGAGCCTGAACGCGCGAAAGATCCATGCGTCCGATGATATTGCGTTTGCCAATGGTGGAAGCCGCGGGAGCTTCGGACGAAACGCCCGAGTTTCCGATCGCGACTTCTTTTTTGCGAGCCACGATGGGCTTGCGTTCGGCAGCCGGGCCGTCTTCGGCGGCAGGCGCGCTCGCGGCGGCTGCGGCGGCCGGAGCCGGAGCTGCGGGAGCGGAGGCCGGTGCGGGCGTGACTGGCGTCTCGACGGGAGCCGCCGCCGCGGCAGGCGGAGCTGCCGTTTCCACTCGAGGAGTGGCAGGAGCCGCGGGCGCGGGAGCTTCTTCCGTGACGGGCGCGGCGGTTTCGGCCACGGGCGCGGCCGACTCTTCGGCTTCGGCCGCAGCGGCGGCTTCGGCGTCCATGTCCGCTTTTTTACGGCGGACAACCGTCGTTTTCGCGGCGGCAGGAGCCGCTGTCGCGGCGGCCGGCGCGGCGGCTTTCGCCGCCTTTGTCGCGGGACGAGTCGCTGTCTTCGGAGTGGCCGCGGCTTTCTCGGCGGCTGCCGCAGCCGGCTTCTTGCGCGCGGTCTTTTTCTCCGCGGGCGCGTCGGCCGGTTTTGCGGGTTCCTTCAACTTGACCTTGATCATCGCAAGCGTGTCGGAATCAAGCTCCGCCATGTGCGACTTCACCGGAAGTTGCCATTCGCGAATCTTGTCCATCAAGGCCAAGGGGGACATCCCGATTTCTTTGGCAAACTCGAATACTTTCGGATTGCTCACTCAAACTCCTTCATGACGGCGCTTGCTCCCTCTGAGCAGGGCGCCTGACGTTTGCTTAAGACTCATTGCCTTCCTGGGCATTGAGTTTTTCAAGTTCTTGTTTCAAGCGCATATCAGCCTGCGCTTTGGCATCGCCCTTCGCCGCGGCCATGGCTTGTGCCTGGGGCGACTGAGGGATCGGCGTTCCTTCTCGTTGGTACTTCTCGAGCAGGGTTTTCGCCTCCTGGACCAATTTCTCCGCTTTCGCAGGGTCGTCGTAGCCCGGGATGGTCATGATCTCTTCGATTTGCGCACCGGCCAGAGCCGTGAACGAACCGAAGCCCGATTGGAAAATGTTCTGAGCCATCGTTTCGTTGATGCCCGGAACCAGCGTCAGGTTGAAGATCGCCTCGGCCGTGCGTGCCGATGCGGCCGACTCGGAGAGGATGTCGATTTTCCAGCCCGTCAGCTTGGCGGCGAGACGCACGTTCTGACCTTTTTTACCGATCGCGAGCGACAACTGATTGTCGGGAACGACGACTTCGAGCTCTTTGTTTTCTTCATCAAGGAAGATGCGCGAAATTTCCGCGGGCGCGAGCGCATTCGCCGCGAAGCGAGTGACGTCCTCATCCCAAGGAACGATGTCGATCTTTTCGCCGCGCAGCTCTTGAACGATGTTCTGAACGCGCGTTCCCTTCATCCCGACGCAAGCACCAACGGGATCAACCGCGGCGTCTTTGGAACGGACCGCGATTTTAGCGCGGGCGCCGGGCTCACGAGCCGCGGCCATGATCTCGACGATGCCATCGTAGATCTCGGGAACTTCGGTTTCGAACAATTTCATGAGGTAGCGCTCATCGGCGCGCGACATGATGATCTGGGGGCCGCGGGTCGTTTGACGGACTTCCGACAGGTAACCCTGGATGCGATCGCCGGGTTTGTAAGACTCACCGGGAATCTGTTCGCGAGGAGGAATGAAGGCTTCGGTTTTACCCAAGTCGACGACGATGGCGCCGCGCTCAACTCGGCGGGCGATCCCCGAAGCGACCTCGCCTTTACGTGATTCGAATTCGTTGAAGATGATTTCGCGCTCGGCATCGCGCACGCGCTGCATGATGATCTGCTTCGCGGTTTGCGCGGCGATGCGGCCCAAATCCGAAGAATCGAGTTTGATCCCGATCGAGTCGTCGATCTGCGCGCCGGGATCGAGCTTGAGGGCCTCGTCCAAGGGAATTTCGACCTCTTCGTCGATGAACTTCTCGCGTTCGACGACCTCTTTGAACTCGAACAATTCGATCTCACCGGTGTCTTCGTTGTAAGACGCTTCGATTTCACGGTACGTGCCGTACTTCTTGCGAGCAGCGACGAGCATGCCTTGAATCACGGCATCGACGATCACCTGACGGTCGATCCCTTTGTCTTTACCAACTTGTTCGATCACTCGGCTCAAGTCCGAGAACATATTGTCTGCCACGAGGGTTCCCCCTTATTTTGACGGGCGTCCTTTTGAGGACGAGTTTTTCTTCTCACCCTTTTTCTGACCCTTGGGTTCGAACTCGAAGACGAGTTTGCCCTTTTCGATGTCAGAGAAAGGAATTTTTGCTGTTTCACCATCGAGCACCATTTCGATGCCCTCTGCATTCGCCGCGGTCAGAGCCTCAGTGGCCTGCTTCAGCGCTTTGTTCTTGGGACTGGTGATGCCGAACGACTCGAAAGCACGTCCCGTGCGCACCCAAATCTTTTTTCCCACGGCCCGTTCAAAGTGCCACGGTTTGCGCAGCACGCGATCAAGACCGGGCGTCGACACTTCGAGATCGTAGGCACCTTGAATGGGATCTTCGACATCGAGCAAAAGGCTCAAACCGCGGGACACGTTCGAGCAGTCATCGACACTCGCGCCGTTCGGCGCTTTGTCGATAAAGACGCGCAAAGTGCGGCGTCCGCCCACTCCCGCCATCTCGAGGTCGTAAAGTTCACAACCCTCGCGAACCGCAACTTGGTCCGCAAGTGTTTCTAATTTCTGCAATATCTCGCTCGATAACATGTCTGATCCCAAGGCCAAGAAACAAAAAAAGTGGACTGACCCAGCCCACTTACGAACTCTCCCACGAGGGGAAAGCACATCCCTTTGTTAGTTGAAATCGTGAGGAGAAGCAAGGGTTTAAATCAGGGCTGTCGGCTGAGCAGGACGGCGGTTCCGCCATCGGAGTAATAGCGGGGCCGGCGCCCCACTTCGATGAAACCCAAGGCCTGGTAAAGAGCCCGCGCGGGGGCGTTGGCTTCGTGAACTTCCAGCCAGATTTCAGCATCTTGACAGATTGTGTCGAAAAGCTGTTGCAGCAATTTTCGCATCCATCCTTGCCCCTGATGATCGGGGTGGGTGGCCAAAACCGGGATCTCCCAGGCCTGCGGTAAACGAATCAGCGCGGTAAAGGCGACGGGCCGCCCCGAGTCCATCAGAGCCCAATAATCGTGGCTGGCGGATAAATCTTTCAGCTGCGAGAGGTTCCAGTGAAAATGCGGGGATTCGAGCCGCTCGATCCAGCCCAGCCCGTCCAGCTGCTCAAGTTTCTGAATCATGACTCGGTGGTTCCCAAAAAACGCACGCGGTACTTGCGGCGTAAAACCTCGAACCAGTCTTTGAGCCGTTCTTCCAAAATCTGGGTCGAGAGCACCTCGCGGATGCTGGTTTTAAACTGCTCGTAGGGCATGTTGCCAAATTTGAGGCGGTTCTTCTCGTAGTAGTTTTTGGTGTCTTCGTCCGTCACGACGACGCCCGCCGATTCGGTTTTGAATTTCAAAAAGCTCTGCGCGCGCAGCTTGATCTCGGCCATTTTTTGGACCTCGGCTTCGGAGACCTCGAGTTTTTTCCAGTCGGCCGAGCCTTGCATCGCGGTCAGAAAATTTTTGGCCGAGGTTTTGACCGCGTCGGCATCGACGCGGGCGACGACGAAATTCTCGGCCTCGAGCGCCACCATCCGCTCGAGCACGAAGGACTGAGTGGCTTGCTTGAAGGCATCGGTGCCGGGCGTGATTTTCCAATCGGCCTTGGGAGAGCGGGCGGACGCGTCTTTACTTTGCGCCGACAACTGCCAACGCTCGAAAAAGTGCGACATCACCACCTCGCGCGAAGTCACCACGCGGTCGCCCACCTGCCCGACGGCCGCATTGACGACTTCGGCGCCCTGGACCTGAAGGGCCGGGACCAAAAAAGCCAGACAAAGAAGACCGCTGAAAAGGTGCATGCGATCAGACTAGCCGTCCCGGGGTCCAAATTCAAGACCGGCTCTCGGGCCGGCTTTGGGTCCCATTTGATTTTCGGACGGCAAAGTGGTGTCGTGGGAGCATGAAGAAGGTGGCTTTCGACAAAATCCGTTCGAACATCGAGAAGCGTAAGATCTTGGCGCAAGCCGTTCAGGACAAGGCCGAGATCACGCTGAAGGTCGGCGACGACCATTTGGCCGCCTTTCTCCCCGCCCTCAACGAGAACTCCGCGCTTACCGGCCACCTTCCCGAAGGCGTGCTCCCCGATGGCGAGCATGAAGCTTTGGCCTCGTTTGTCTTGGATCCGCACCGCTATTTTTACAACGGCAAAGCCTCCGTCAAAAACGGCCATGTCGTGGTGGATGTCGAGGGCGATCTGTTTCAGTTTCAGCGCCGCTCGTCTTTGCGGGTGGAGATCCCGTTCTTTTTAAAGCTCACGATCAACATCACCGAGATCAATGGCCGCCCCATTTTTATCCAGGCCCAAGCGCATGACATCTCGGCGGGCGGGCTTCGGTATTTTTATACGGATTACAGCGGGCCGCCGGCCAAAGCCGGAGATCGCGTGCATGGCGTTTTGCATTCGGGGCCCAACAAGTCCATCGAGTTCGAAGGCCTGATCCGCCATTTGATGCAGGTCAAAACCGAACAGGGCACCCACCAAACCCACTACGGACTTGAATTCAGCAAGGGCCCGATGCAGCGGATGCTCAGCCTCAGCCTCGAGATCCAGCGGCGCGCGATCGCGGGCTCGTCTTGAGTTCTTAAAAAAAGACAAAACCCCGGCTCTTTCGAGCCAGGGTTTGCCTCACAAGGAAATCACTTTTTCGGGAACAATTAGAACGTTGCGGTCCCCACGAGCGAGATGTTCATGTAGCTGATGCGCTCGATCGGAGTGTCCGAGCCGTAAACGCTTTGCGAGAACGACTCTTGGAAACCCGAGGTGTTCGTACGGTTCGTCAAGTTGAACATGTAACGGGCATCGAGACCGATCGAGAATTTTTTCGAAAGAGCCACGTCCACGCCGCCCATCAAGCCCAGATCCAGAGCGTGCGACTGAGCGTAGTTGCTCGAGTTGCCGAACTGGCTGTCCGAGAAGGTACGGTACACGTACGACATCACACCACCAACAACGGGACGGATCGTTCCGCCGAGCAGTTGGTATTTCACGAGCGCCGAACCGGCGTACTGATCCATGCGAGTGATGCGGGGGTAAGCGGTACAAGAGTAGTACGTACAAACCACGCCACCATCGCGCTGTTCAACGTCGAAGTTCGAGTAAATGAACGAACCTTCGGCGAGCAAGCGGTCGTTGAATTTCTGACCGAACGAGAAACCGAGCGAGTAGTTGCCACGAACGTTACGAACGCCGTAGTCACCCATCCCGGCAAGACCCGAGAAGTACGAATGAGTTTCGGGCTTCTCTTCTTCAACGGTGCTGAGCTGAGCGCGAACTTCGCTGCGGATCTCTTCTTTGCTGTCGACCTTCATGGGAGCGACAACGACGGGAGTCGTGTCCACAACCGGCGCCGACACCACCGCGGGAGCGATCACGGGCGTGGTCGTTGCCACGGCACCTTGCTGCTGAATCACGGTCGAGTTGGGGCTGTTGTTGATCAACGCCGCTTGTTCGAGATCTTGTTTCTGCTCAGTTTTTGACTGAGAGATCGTATTGAATTTATCTCCGAAGAGAACTTCAGAGCGTCGTTTTTCATCTTCGAGACGCGACTCTTCGAGTTTCACGACGATGTTTTGCTCGGTCGAGATCTCGGCGTCTTGACGTGATTTGCGGAGGGCTTCCGCTTTCGACTCTTTCAAGGGAGTCGCTTCGATCACGGTCGTCTCTTGTTTTTGCACCACGGGAGCGGCGATCGGCGCGGCCACGGCAGCGGCGGGAGCCGTCACGGGCTGAGCGATCACGGGTTGCGAAACCGGGGCAACCTGAGTGGTGGCAGGAGCGGTTTGCGCGGTCGACTGAGTCGTCGCCACGTTCACTTGCACCTGAGGACCTGTTTGCGCTTGAACGGGGTTCGAGCCGCTGTTGGAACTCGAGGTTCCTTGTCCTTGATACATTTTCTCAAGCTCAGCGTTCACCTCGTCGTCAAACGAGTAGTTGCTTTGCGCCAAGCTGGTCACCGGCATCAGGACCGCCATGGCTAAATAGGCAAAACGTTTCATGTGTGTCTCCTTGTTCGTGTCTTTGTTCAACGAGCGAGCAAAGAGCAACCGCTGTGCCAAGAGGGACCAAAAACGGCCAACTGTCGAAACCTTTGATTTACTTGGGTTTTCCCGTCGTGATTTCGGGGGCTTGATTCGCGCTTTGCTCAGAAAAGTGACAACCCTTGTGACGACTCCTGAAATTTCTTCTTGAGCCTGGGTCCATCTCCTATTAAATAGAGATCTCCAATTTGACGTGTGACCGCTTTTGAAGCGGATCCGACAGAGGGCCCTGTGGTGGAATTGGTAGACGCGCTGGACTCAAAATCCAGTGCCCGCAAGGGCGTGGGAGTTCGATTCTCCCCGGGGCCACCAACTACAAAAACCGGGATTCCTGTATACAGGTTAACCGGTATACCCGAATTCCCGAGTTAGGACCGCAAATACGCGCCCAGTAAGGGTTTGCGGGCTTTTACCATTTCAATGGCTTCGCGGCTCACTTGCCGATTGTCTTTAGTAATGGCCTCGATCAATCCTGGAATTCTCCGCGCTTCCGACTCCGGATCATACTTCGAACTCCACACCATGATTTCAAAGAGCACCGGGATCAGATCCAGCCCTTTTTGCGTGAGCACGTAGTCGTCTTTGCGGGCGTCGGTTTCTTGCGGGCGTTTTTCGAGAATCCCCTCTTCGATCAACTTCTCGAGGCGTGCGGCCAGAATGTTGGTGGAGAACCCCTCTTCGGATTTGAGGAAATCACCGTAGGTGCACTTGGCGCGAAAGACGATGTCCCGGAGGATCAAGAGCGACCATTTGTCGCCGAAGGCTTCGAGCCCAAAATTAACGGGACAATGGGAGCGCAAGTCCTTGTTTTTATTAGCCATATTCGAATGATCCGATATTTACTTGCAAAATGCAAGTGAAAGTTTTAAGCTCTTTTCCAGGAGGTCGCGCATGGCGGATATCATTCATCGAATCGGGATCAAGGCCCCGGTGTCTCAGGTTTACTCGGCTCTCTCCACGATTGAAGGTCTCGCGGGTTGGTGGACGACCAGCACCTCCGGCGTCTCGAAAGAGGGCGGCCGACTCGAGTTCACCTTTTTGTCGCCCAAGGGCGATCAGGTTGGAAAGATGGACATGGACGTCACCCAGCTGGTTCCGGGTGAGTGCGTGCGCTGGGTGTGCCGCGCCGGTCCCGCCGACTGGATCGGCACCGAGTTCGAATTCAAACTCAGCCATCAAGACGGCATGACCTTGGTGCTCTTCGCTCATAAAAAATGGGCTGCGGCCACCGAATCGATGGCCCATTGTAGTACCAAGTGGGCGGTCTTTTTGTTGAGCCTTCGCGATCTCGTCGAAAAAGGAAAGGGCCAGCCCTCGCCTCACGACATCAAAATCGACAACTGGAATTGAGCAGCCCTTCTTATTGGCCGCAAAACCAACGGCGGCCCTCGGCGTCGGTCTTGAGCTCGCCGCGCATGGTGCCGGTCATCCCGGCCCCCGTGGCCTTGAGCACACCCTCACCAATCACGACGGACGAGGAGGGCATGATAAACGTGTGCCCTCCACAAGGAACCGAGCGGCCCGCGAGCTTCACGTCGTTCTTCTTGGCGGCGACGTCCAGAGCCCAGTCCCCGCTCTGAAATTTGACCGTTGAGGTGAACGGACCGAAGATCACGTTCGGCAGGCTCCGGTCGCTGTAAAAACCGTAATAGCCTTTGGACCCCTCGTTGGATGCGGGCGGCGGCACCACGAAAATCGCGTCGGTGGATTTCACCAGCGCCAGGTCGGCGGCGATGAAATTTTCGTACTGTTGACTGTAAGTCGCAAATTCTTTGCGGTATTGATCCGCGAGCGGGAGGTCTTCTTCGTCCGCCTGGGCGCTCACGTTCTCGAAGAGAATTTCGAGCGGCGTCTCGCTGGCTTTGACTCGTCCTTGCCAGTCGACGCGCTTTTGATTGAAACGAAGGGCGTAGGCCCCCAGGCTTCCCATCGAATAGCCTTCGCTATCGAGGGCGGTGTTGAGACGCTCGTCCGCCTCGCCGCCCGTGCGCAAAAACTCGACTAGCTTTTGCTGGAGTTCGCTCTCCGAGAGTTGGCAGCCGTTCAGACTGACCAGGTGAGCGAGCGTCTCCGTGTACTCGGCGGTTCCCTCATAGCCGTCGGTGGCTGAGTTCACCTCGTGCGGAAACTCGGTTTTCCATTTTTGAAACCAGAACGCGGCCTTGCGCAAAGACGGCGTGTCGGCCTGCCCCGAGACCACGTGCTCTTTGAGACGGCGGGACATCAGGCGGCGGTACAAACGAGGTTTATCTTCGAGCGGGAGCAGCGTGGTGCGGGCGCCCCCTTGCTTGTAAGACCAGCCGCTTTGACCGATGTAATGAAAGCCTTCATGAACGCCCAGGCGAAACATCGCGGTCGCATTGTCGAGGTAGCGGTCGTCTTTTTCCATGAAGAGCGCGACGGTTTTGGCGCCCTGGTATTCGAAGAACGAGTACATTCCCATGGTGGCGCGCGCGGGAACGTCGGCGGGAGCCACGTCCGAGAGCGCGCCGCCCTGACTCCCCTTCCATAAGATGGTGCCCTCGCCCTCGGCGGTGAGCATCACATTGACGTTTTTCCAGTCGTAGCTCGGCCAGATCAGCGACGGGCATTGAAGCATCGTCGTCGTGAGCAGCGAAGCGGCCTGCTCGAGAATCTGCCGTTTCGACAGCGGAGCGTTCGCCTGCGACGAGATTTGCGAAAGTTTCTCGAGCTGGTAGGAGTCGTGGCTCGGGGCGTGCTGGTGAGGCGCCGGGCCTTGCGTGGCGGTTTTGTCTTGGGACGGTTGGCAGGCCGTCAAAGAAATGGCCATGACGATGAAAAAAATTTGTTGAGCGCGCATGGGGGCCTCCACGCTTCACCTTGAAGCGGCCCCCACTCCAAGAGCAATTGCGATGCCCCCGGATTCTAAGGCCGGCAGTTTAACAGCGTCTCACCCTCGAACTCGAATCGCATCGACGCCAGCAAAAGTGCCTGCGTGCGCCCCACTTCACTCACCGTGGCAAAACCGCGCGTTTTGGCCGTCTGAATCGGAGACTGGGGGTCGCCCTCTTTCAGGCGGTAGTGGCGAGTGACTTCCATGTACGGAAGTTGGCCCGAACCCACATCCTGAGTTTCGATCTTGTATTCGCTCAGCGGCACGCCCGCATCGGCACTTCGGCAGCGGTACGTCCCGTCTTTGTAGGCCTGCGCCCCCAGCGCAAATGTCGTCAGCGCGAGAACCGTCAAGAATTTCATGACACCCTCCTCTCCTTGAGGGCTCCAGCCTCCGACAGGGTCCAGATGATGGCAAGCCCACGGCGCGTTGCATTTTGGGGTTCCCTCATGCGCCCCAGCTGTTAGCCTTGGGTGATGCCAGCGCTTTCCGGAAAAATTCTCAACTATCGCGTCTTTGATATCGGCGCCGATGTCGATCTCGAAAAATTTCAGCGCAGCCTGTTTAGCGTGACGACTCAGCAGCGGTTCCGTTTGTCGAAGTTTTCGCGCGCGATGATTATCAACAACGCACCCTTGGCCCTGACGTTCGAAAGTGGCCGGCACATGTGCATGGGTCTGCTGCTCGATTACGACATCGCCGCCAAGGTCTGGCATTTCGGCGCGATCTCGGTGAACATCCAGTTCAACATTCCCGACAACCTCACCTGGGACCAACTGGTCGAGCTCGGCGCTCTGCTCGAGAACGACGAGGCCGTGCAGCAAATGGCCGTGCAAAAAGTCACGCAAATGCTGCAACAGTTCGACCCGAACCGCCTGCAAAATCTGAAGTGGACGACGTTCGAAGATTACACGATGTACTTTTTCAGAAGCCTGCCGGGCGCCGAGAAAAATGCGCTCAACGTTTTTCAGCAGTACGACGTGCACCGGCTGATTCTTTCGGAAAGCCACGAAATTTTGTCCGAGCAGGTCAAGAAAGCCGTCGCCGACGGGGCGATTCAGTACAGCGAGTCCGATCTCGCCGTGATCAACTGGAACAGCGCTCTCATTATCGAGCCCTCGGGCTCGTTCGACATTCCGGACGTGATCGAATTCGCGCTCTGCCAATTGCTCGAAATGCGCTACTACGATGATGTCCTTGATGAGCGCTTGGCTTCGCTCTACTCCACGCTCGAAGGCAAGGGCCTCAGCATTTGGGAGACGTATTCGGAGCGCATGTCGCGCGAAGCGGCCCGCAAATACCTGGAGATCAGCGACACCATCGAAAGCGTCGAGAACTCACTCAAGGTCGTCGGTGATTTTTATCTGGCGCAGGTGTTCCGGGCGGCCTCCACCCGTCTTCGCTTCAATGACTGGAAAGACAGCGTCGATCAAAAGCTGAACAACTTGGCGCAAATCGCCAAGCTGATGACCAACGAACTCAACGAACGCCGCAGCCGCTTGCTCGAGATGATCATCATCGTGCTCATCGCGATCGAGCTGATTCCGTTCGTCACCAAACTTTTCTGATGTCTCCCGCGCACGTCATCACTTACGACAGCCGCTTTCTCCCCGCCTTTATCTCTCTCAACGAAGAGTGGATTCAGCGCTATTTCGCCATCGAAGAGATGGACCGGCGTCAATTGCGGGATCCCCATGGTTTTATCCTGAAGGGCGGCGGAGAAATTTTTTTCGTGATCGAAAAGGGCGCCGCGGTGGGCACCTGCGCGATGATCCCCCACGGCGAGAGCGGCTTTGAACTGGCCAAAATGGCGGTCGCGCCCGACACGCGCGGCAAAGGCTACGGCGATCTTTTGATGGTCACCGCCATCGACTGGGCCCGCGCCAAGGGCGCCGGCGAAATCCAGATTCTCTCGAACACCGTGCTCGAGCCCGCCATTCAACTCTACAAGAAGCATGGCTTTCAAACCGTGCATCTGGGCCCGCATCCCGACTACCAACGCTGCAACATTGAGATGGTTCTCAAACTGAGACGGCCGCTTTAAGTTTGCACGACCTTCGTCCGATAAGATCCTTATGGGGATGCTCTCTCGTGGAAGCCAATGGAAGTTGGGCTCGCTGGTCGTATTGACCGCGTGCTTCGTGCTTTTCCAAAACATGTCCCCCCTCTCGGAAGAGTTCGACATCCGCGACATCGCGCCCACCAAGCCCGAGGGTTTCAATCAATACGTTTACTTCCCGTCTGAATTTCATGGCGGCTCGGCCTCCGCGCTGGGACAAGAAATTTTGGATCACAACTTTGGCGAACGCCTGCAGGCGCTGCAATTCGAGGTCGAAATGCAAGGCGCCAAGTGGGGACTTGGCCCTCACGCCTCCGGCCGCGGACCCGCCTCGGTTGGGAGCGCCTCGAGGACCTCGGGTTCCTCCGCACCGGCGCCCGCCGTGCTGCGATTCGGCCACCGCGGCGGTGACCGCTTCGGTTTTTCTTGGGAGAGCGCCGTGAATGTTCGCTGCGACTACGCCGCGAACTCGAACCGCGTGGAGCTGAGCCTTAACCGCGCACTCACCTCGCGCGCGGAAGTTTCGTTCAAGCACACCACGGACGATCAACAGAGCACCCTCAACCTGAATTACCAATGGTGACCATGCGCCGTCGCTTATCGCCCTTTTTGATTCTGATGTCTCTGCTCACCATTCTGATCGCTTTTCAAAACTGCGCCCCCACCAAATTCGAATCGATGATGGACGGCCCCGTCGCGCCCCAGGCTCTTCTGCCCCTGCCGGCCGCGCCCGCGGGGATCGTGCCGACGCCCACTCCCGGAGGCTCCAGCGATCCGCTCGCCCAGTGCGCCGTGACTGGCGACAGCCCCCTGATCGCGGTGGGTGCCCGCCGCACCATCGAATGCCCGGCGAACTGCCCCAGCTCGGAGATGTTCGGTTCGGATATTTACACCAGCGACACCTCGGTTTGCGAAGCCGCCGCTCACAGCGGTGTTATTCGCAAATCGCAAGGCGGAGCGGTGACCTACCAGTATGTGGGGTCTTATCCCGGTCCCTTCTTGGGAGCCGAACGTCGGGGGCTCACCAGCGAGTCGTGGGAAGGCTCTTGGAACGCGTTCCAAATTTTGCGGCCCGCCGGCGGCGAAGTCTTCCCTGAAGAAGCCGCCGAGGAGCCGGGCCTGCAGCCGTCGACGTGCAGCGGTTCGTTTCAAGTGGGCCTTGTTTGCCGCAAGCCCATGAAAGTCGCCATTCTCACGGACAACGGCGCGGTGGTGAGCGACCTGACCGTGCGCAAGTGCCGCGCTTACTGCCAAGCGCTGGGCGGCGCCAGCTGCTGCGGCTTGACCAAGTCCTCCGAGTTTCCGGGCCAGTACAACTGCCTGGCGGGACGAGACGAAGTCCCCGCCGTTTACGAAGAGCCGTCACCCTTGGATTATGATTTGAATTTAGCGAACAAGTTCCGCGTGGAGACGCGGGCCTTAAGTTGCTCGTCTTCCTTCCCCGCCGAGCACGCCGTCTTACACCAGCCCGGACCGCTGAAATGCGACAACCCCGGCGCCTTTGTTGAGTCCGAGTACGCTTCGATCGCGGGCCTGACGCCGGCCACCCTTGCGGCGGGAACCGACGTTTTTGGCAACGCCATCTCGGGCGTGCGCGCGCATTACAACTCGCAAGGTTTTTTGGATCGACGAAGCACGAGCCGTTTCGCGGAGCGCGAACTGAAGCCGTCGTTTGAGGCCGCGGCCTACGCGGCGGTGAACTGGGATGTTCTGCTGGCGGGAATTCCGGTGTACCACCATTATCAAAACTGCGGCGCGGGCCAGGGGCGCGCGCCCGACCCCGCGGTCGACTTCAAGTGATCAGCGGCAGCCCTTCCCCAGTTTAACGAGCTTGCGAATTTCGGGGACGTGCAGCGCCATGGGCGCGATGGCGCAAGCCGGAACCTGGCCGTCCGCCTGCAGACGCTCGAGCCGCTCGGCCACAGCGTCGTACTGATCGCGTCCCAATTCAAAAATTGAATTGAATTCATTCACGTACGCGGGCATCACCTGGGCGGCCTTTTCGCCCGCGAGCTCGATCAAGTTTTCGATGTGCCTGGTTTCGCTGCTGGTCGACCAGTTGAAAGAACCCGCCAGGATTTTTTCGCCATCCGCGATGAGGAATTTATTGTGCATTTGGTAAGTCATGTAGTCGGAGACTTTCAAGGAGTAGAACTTCACGCGCAGCTCCAGATTTTTGCGCCCAAGCAGGTACGAGGCCCGTCGGCCGATATCCATGTAATCGTCTTGACTGATCACGAGCTGGATGTGAACGCCCCGCTCGGCGGCGGCTTTTAGGGCCTCAAGCACCGGCGTCAAACGGACGCGCGTGGTGGCAATCTGAAGCGTGTGCTGAGCTTCGTTGATCAAACGGACCACTTGGTTCGTGAGCATGGTTTCTTGGGTGTCGGTCACGCCCAACGTGCGGGGCGAGTTGAAGAAAACGGCCACGCCGTCTTCATCGTCGTAGTCCGCAACGGGACGCTCGGACGCGTCGTCATCACGGCCAAACTCTTGAGACGCACTCCAAAGGCGTGAGAACTCGAGGTCGTAACGGCCCGTGACCTCGTCTTCACCCGTGAAGAACAAAATATTCTCATTGTAATTGCGGTAAGAGGAGAGCGACCAATTCGCGCTCCCGGTGACCACCTTGGCCGAAGGCAGGCCCGCATCGATCACGGCGAACTTGTGATGAACCTTCACGCTTTTGCCAAGAAAGCGCACGTCAAGACCGAGCTTCTCGAGCTCCGCCATCTTTTTTTCGTTGTCCTGTGGAGCCGCGTACCCTTCAAAAATCAAGCGCACGTGCAGCCGACCGGTCTGAAGGCGTTTTTGCACCGAGGGTGATTGCAAGGCTTGAATCACCGGCGACGACGCCGACGTCTCCAGATTGTACATCGCGATGTCGATGCTCGATTGGGCCGTCTCGATCCACTGGCCGATCTTTTCGAGCGTCGGGTCGTGCGGATGAAAGAGGACTTCAATTTTGGCTTGAGCGGTGTGGACGGCGAAAATGGTGAGCAGGGCCAAGCCCCAGCATGCTTTTTTCATGAGCGCACTTTAGGCCCGCGCGCTCAGTTCGTCCCGTGCATAGTTGGAAGTTTATTATTCATTTACTGCTTGCTGGAAAGCTCGTCCCACCGGGCATAGAGCCTCTCGACGGCTTTCTTTTGCTTCTCGAGCTCGGTCGCGAGCTCTTGCAGCTTCACATAGTTCGCCTGCACCTCGGGACTCGCCAAGAGGCCTTCGGTCTCGGCCACCTCGGCCTCGGCCTTGGCGATGTTCGACTCCATTTGATCCCACTCACGCTGCTCTTTGTTGCCCAAACGGGGCTTCTTTTTCTCGGGAACCGAGGGCAAGGGTGCCGGCGCCGCCGTTTCGACTTTCTCCGGGGCCACGGCTTTGCCTTTGTTCTGCTTGCGCCACTCTTCCCACTGGAACAAGTTGGCAAACTTTTGGATATGGCCTTCACCCGTAAAGACCAGAATCTCGTTGCACACCTGGTCCATGAAGTACCGGTCGTGCGTCACCAAAATCAAGGCTCCCGGAAACTCGGCGAGCGCCTCTTGCAGGGTGTCCATCGTCGCGATGTCGAGATCGTTGGTCGGCTCATCGAGAACGAACACCGGCTCGTTCTGCAGCAGCAGCTGCGCGAGAAGCAAGCGCGTCTTTTCGCCGCCCGAGAGCTTGGTCACCGGAAGTTCCATCTGGTCGTTGCGGAAGTGAAACCGCGCCAAGTAGCTGCGGGCAAAAACCGCACGTCCCTGAACGTGAACGTAGTCCCCCTCGGGGCAGATGTTCTTCAGCACGCTCTCGTTCAACTTGAGGGTATTTTTCTTTTGATCGAAAAGCGCGAACTGCACCTTTTCGTTGACCATGACGGTGCCCGCGGTGGGCTCCAACTTTCCGAGCAGGGTCTGAATGAGCGTCGATTTTCCGCAGCCATTCGGCCCCATGATTCCGACCCGCGCGCGGGCGCCCAAAATGAACGAGAAATCTTTGACGAGAACTTTGCCATTTCTCTCTTGCGAGATCGACTTGGCCTCGACGATTTTTTTCGGATTGCGGATTTCATCGGCCATTTCGAACGACATTTTACGCTCGCGGTTTTTTTCGATCAACTCATCGACCGTGTCGGCCAGCTCGTGCGCGCGGTCGATGCGCGCGGTTTGCTTGGTCTGACGGGCTTTGGCACCACGGCGGAGCCAATAAGTCTCTTGCCGTAGCTGATTTTTACGGACTTGCTCGAGCGTCTTTTGCGCGCCCAGCTCGGCCTCTTTCAGAACCAAAAAGTCGGCGTAGGTCCCCTCGATCTGGATCAAGCCCTTGGGGTTGCGCGGATCGAGATCGAAAATAAAATCGCACGTGTTCTGCAAGAACAAGCGGTCGTGCGTGATCATCAGGTGGCCCATGTCGCGCTGCTGTCCCAAGAAGGTCTCGAGCCACTCGATGCTTTCGACATCGAGATGATTCGTCGGCTCATCGAAAAGCAGGATCTGCGGCTGCGGTGCGAGCACCTGCGCGAGGGCGACGCGCTTCATCCATCCCCCCGACAGTTCGCTCACCGGGCGTTCGACGCCCGCCTCGGGCGAATCGAGCTCGAGGCGTGAAATCAGCTCCCAGACAAATCCCATCTGTTCGTAGTCGTCGGGATCGGGCATCGCCTTGCGCAGGACTTCGAAAACCGTGTCGCCCGTTTTGAATTTGGGATCCTGTTCAAGGTAACCGACTTTGAGACCGCGAGCGAAACTCACCTCGCCGCGGTCGGGCGTTTCGAGACGGGCCAGGATTTTGAGCAGTGTGGACTTGCCCGCGCCGTTGGGACCGATCAAACCGATCTTTTGCCCTTGGTTCATCGCGAACGTCAGATTTTTGAACAAGGTTTGGGCCCCGAAGGATTTGGACAAATCAAAGGCCGAAATCAGAACGCTCATCAAATCTCCCGCGGTGATCCAAAAGCTCTAACAGCGCCCGGTCGCGGGCGTCAAGAACCGCGGCGGAACAGGTACTTTCGTAAGGAGGCATTGTCAGAACGCCAGACGACATTGTCGATGAAGTAGTGGTGAATATTGATAAAGAGCTGAAAGACGCCCATGAAAATCGTGGGACTCCAGAACAGGGCCGCATCGGGATCCCAGCCTTCCATTTGCCGGTCCAAATAAGACGGAATCCACCAGAACACCGAAAGTCCCGTGATCACCGCGATGCCGAAATACAAAAGTCCATGGCGGGCGAGCCACCGCCGGCGCTTGGCGGCCATGGCCGCGGGCATTTCGGCACCCCATTGATTTTTTTTGAGCGCGCTCACGAACAAAAGGTATTGCAGCGAATGGAAGAACGGAATCATGTAGAAAAAGTGCTGGTGGCTTGCGAACGGAAGATACCAGGCCAAAAGCGACACGTAGGAGACCCACCCCGCGCGCGAGATGCTGCGGCCCTCACGGATGTAGCGCCCGAGCAACGCGCCGACGGCGGTCAACGACGTGAGAAGCACCACGCCGTAAACGGCGTAGAGCGTGTTCAGTGAAAACCCGAGAAGATCGTATCGGATGCCAAAGAACTCCGCCTCGCGGTTTTGCAACTGACCGCCGACAAACGAAAGACCCCAGAGCGAATACAGGCTCGCGAGCAAGCTCCAGCGTTCAAATTTGCTCAGGTAAAACGACTTCAGGCTCGAGGTCACCACGATGGTCCCGAAAACTTGCTTCACGTAATGCCAGCCGACGGTCAAAAACATCACGTGCACCATGAGCGAAAAGATCACATCGTCCCGACGGAAAAAACCAGCGGTCAAAATCAGGATTAAGATCGAAGGCGCGACGAACCCGGCCCAAAAGTACGAAGGTTTGCGCACAAGTTCGCGGCGCTTATCCCAGTACAGCAGCTGGTAGGACAACATGAAGTGCGGCCAGTTGATCACCAAGCTGAGGTAGTACATCAGCAGCGCGATTTTGCCGGTGTCGGCGCCTTGCGTGACAAAAAAATGAAAGCCGAAGAAAAACGCCAGACTCAAGCCCCCGACAAGAAGCCAGTCCAGATTTTTGCCGAGCAAGGAGGCGTCCTTCAATTCTGCGGCCGACGCGCTCATGCTTTTTTCGGACGGTACTTGGCCGAGAGCGTGACGGTGAATTCGGCGATGATTTCGTTCGGGTCTTTCGAGGGAACCACGGCGTAAGAGCGGAACGTTTTGCTTTCGCGCTCCCCGCTCTGGATGGTCTTGGCGATCACGTCTTTAACTTCGATGCCTTGATCCGAAATAAAATGCACATCGCCTTCGGCGCGCTTCATAAAGTTGGCCGTGAAATCTTTAAACAGAAAATCAACGCGCTTGCCGCTTTTTTGAATCTCTTGAACCGCGCGCACCGCCACGGCGGCCTCGGCGCCCATCGCCAGCGCGCCGAAGTACATCACGCCCAAGTGGTTTTGCGAGCGGCGGCCGAGCGGAATCTTCAACACGGTTTTGCGCTCATCCATCTCGATGATCGACGGACGCACCCACCAGAGAAGCGGAATTTTCCAAAATGAAAACAGGCGCAAGAAGGCGGTCGCTTTGATTTGGTCAATTTTTTTCACGGCGGAGTTCTCCATCCCAATGGGCAAAACTTAGTGCCGAAAGCACCGGCAAAAACAAATTTAGGATAGGCACTAAAGAGCCCAAAGCCAAGATCGATCCGAGCACCCATCCTTCAAAACCATACGACCGCCGAAGCCGTTTGATTTCGGTCCAGCTTTGATTCGTCGACCAGTGATCAAGACCGATCAAGCGCCACTGCACCCATCCCAGCACAAGCACGCCCAACACGGCTGGCAGAACGGGCACCCAGAAAAGCGCCAACAACAAAATCCAGGTTATAATTCCAAGGCCGGACACCCAGGCCATCTCAAAAACTTGCCGCCCCAGTCCGGTTTCTCCCGTGGCCGCCCGGTCTTGATACCCGCGGCGGCGCAGAAAACGGCGCACCCACGGGAACGCCAGGACCGACAGCAAAATCAAACTGACGATGACGACCAGCGGAAAGCTGATCACGACCAACAGAAGGCCGCCCCAAAAACCCGTGAAGTCCCAACTGGTGAGCTGAGAGATCCACACGAGCAAAGGACCGCCCACCAGCGCCAGGAACGCGCCCCAAAAAACCAAGCCGAGAACCAAAACCACAAACGAGAGCATCATCACCCGGGGGTGAAAAAAGTCGCGAAGGCCCAGCAGGATCGCGGTGCCCACCCGCTCGAGTCTCATTGGCGTCCGAGCCGGATGGTCACGTAATACGTGTCGAGCACGAAACGATTCGGCTGCGAATGAAAGACGACCGGGATTTCAAGACCGCCCATCGTCGGGACAAACATGTCGTGGTCCGGGTTGTCGTTGCCGCCGGGATAAATTTTATCGATGCCATTGGCCCAGGAGTAATTGGCAAAGGCAAAGGCGCGCGTCGCGATTTCGCGCGAGGGCATCTCGATCACGACCTTTTGCTCCACCCGCCATTGTTGAAACATTTGCGAGTTGATTTCGAGCGACGGCGTCCCGAAAGCCTCGTAGAACTGCACGCGATAGCCCGAGTAAGCGGCGGTCACTTTTTGCAGCACCGCCGGGTCGAACGGATCCAGGGTCCGGTTGATCGAGCACAACGCCTGATTCGCGGGCTTCAGAAGGCACGAGTACCCCTCTTGCCGGAGGGTCTCCATCCGTGCGCGTTCGGCGTCATTCACGAGCATCAGAATTTCGGAGTGCCGGTAACCGGTGATCTGATACTGGCCTTCAAAAGCGAAAATCCCTTCAAAAGGCGTGGGTGGGGTCGGCGCCATCATTTGCGCCGAGGCGTTCAGACCGAAAGAGAGAACCATCGCAAAAAAAAGTGTGGCTGTTTTCATAGGTCCAGCCTTGCAATTTCACACATCAAAATCAAGGTTTTGTCCCCGAAAGTCCTCTGCCGCAAGGTCCCCAGAACGGTGCTTCCGAACCCAAAAGAACCCTCCTGGAAGACAGGCGCAGCTCTGTCCTCGACAAGGCCGCTCATTCGGGCGATCCTAAAGGACTCTGACCGCGCGCCTTTCGCGCGAGAGAAGGATGGTACATGAGTCTGCTCGCCAAATCCCTCGTGGAAAAAACCCTCAATGAAGCCCTCTCGACCGGCGCCGATTTCGCCGAGCTCTTTGCCGAAGAGTCGTACTCGAGCGTGCTTTCGGTCATGGACTCCAAGCCCTTTTCGGCTCAGGTCGGCCGCCAATACGGCGCCGGTGTGCGCGTGCACTTCGGCACCGAAGAGGTTTACATCACCACCAACGATCTCTCGGAACGTGGATTGATCCGCGCGGCGCAAACGGCGGCGGGCGCGAAACCGACTGGTACGCGCAAAGCCGCTCCCGTTGTTTTGGGCGATGCCGCCCCCACCACTTACGACGGTTTTCACCAGTACGGACAAATGCCTTGGGAAGTGGACCGTGAGCAAAAATTCAAGTTCTTGCTGGGTCTCGATCAAACGTCGCGCAAAACCAGCTCGCTCGTCACGCAGACCGAGCCCCGCTTGATCGAAAAAGTTCAGCGCGTGATGATCGCCAATTCCGAAGGCCTTTTCGTGGAAGACGTGCGCCGCAACTTCCGCACCTTCTTGGAAGTGTACGTCGAGGACGCCGGTAAAAAAGAAACCTATCACAAGAACGAGTGGTCCACGACCAATCCCGTGTTCTACGACGCTTTGAACGGACAAGAGCTCGCCGAAAACACGACCAAATCGGCGCTCACGCTTTTGCGAGCGGACTTCGCACCGGCGGGCGAGTTCCCCGTGGTCATCGACCAAGGTTTTGGCGGCGTGATCTTCCACGAAGCGTGCGGACATGGCCTCGAGACCACCTCGGTGGCCCAGGACGCCTCGGTCTTCTGCGGCAAGCTCGATCAGAAAATTGCCGACTCGTGCGTGACCGCGATTGACGACGGCACCATCGCCGGCGGCTGGGGATCACTCCAGTACGACGACGAGGGACGGCCCACGCAGAAAACCACGTTGATCGAGAACGGCATTCTCAAATCGTACATGGTCGACCGTTTGGGCGCGCAGAAAACCGGGTACCAGATCACCGGCAGCGGCCGCCGTCAGAATTACAAGTTCGCCCCCACCTCGCGCATGCGAAACACCTACATTGCCGCGGGCAACAGCTCGCTCGAAGAGATGATCCGCGATGTGGATTTAGGCATCTACGCCAAAGACATGGGTGGAGGTTCGGTGTCTCCCGGAACGGGCGATTTCAACTTCGCGATTCAAGAAGCCTACATGATCCGCAAAGGCCAGTTGGCCGAACCCGTGAAGGGCGCGAGCCTCATCGGCCGCGGCATCGAGACGCTCGGCCGCATCACGAAAGTCGGCAACAATTTAAAACTCTCGGCCGGCATGTGCGGCTCGGTCAGCGGCAGCATCCCCGCAGCCGTCGGTCAGCCGGCTTTGCTCGTTTCGAAAATTCTCGTCGGAGGACGCGCATCATGATGACCTCAAGCGAACTGCAAAAGGAATTCGACCGCATTGAAGCGCTCGCCAAAAAAGAAGGCGCGGAGGTTGAAATGACCGTGAGCCAAGCCGAGTCTTTCTCGGCCGGCTACCAGCAGCGCAAGCTCAAGAAGTACTCCTCGGACAATGCGGTTTCGGCGTCGTTCCGCGTTCTGTACGGCAAAGGCACGGGCGTTTCGACGACCGAAAAAATGGACGCCGAGGCGCTCCGGCAGACTTTTAACGAAGCCCTGCAAACGGCCAAGGATCTCAGCAAATCGAAGACCGCCCAAGATCTTGAGCCCGCGCTCTTTCAAGGCGCGAAGCCTTCGGAACTCAAAGGTCTCTTCCACAGCGATTACAGCGAGATTCCCGTCAAAGACAAACTGGCCTGGGCCGAAGATCTCGAAAAGTTCGCGCTCGAATTCGATCCGCGCGTGACCAATGTTCCCTACTCGGGCTACTCGAATTCGGCGAGCGAACGCTTCCTGTTCAATAGCAAAGGCACGCGCCTGAATTCGCGCTCGAGCCACTTGAGCGCCTACTCTTACGCGCTCGCCAAACACGGCGAAGACTCAAAGGCGGGTTACACGTCGTTCTTTTCGCGCTCGCCGGCCGAGCTGAATGCAAAAACAATCGCGCACACCGCCGCGCAAAAGTCGCTGGACCTTCTGGGCGCGGTCCAGCCTGACACCGGCCGATGGACCGTGGTGCTCACGAACGAAGTCGCCTCCGAACTGGTGGGTCTTGCCCTCGGCCACTTCTCGGCGAAGGCTCTGGATGAGAACACCTCGCTTTTGAAAGACAAAAAGGGCGAGAAGGTGTTCTCGGACCTTTTCAATTGGGTGGACGATCCGCTTCAAGCCCACATGCCCGGCGCGCGCGCGTTCGATGCGGAAGGCGCCGCGACCCGCAAAACGCCTTTGGTCGAAAAAGGCGTGCTGTCGAATTACCTGACCAACTATTTCTATTCGCGCAAAATGAACTTGCCCCACACAGCCTCCGCCGTTCGCGGCGCGGCCGAGATGGACATTTCAAGTTCAAACGTGATCGTCGAAAAAGGTCAAAAGACCCGCGAGGAGCTGCTCAAGTCGGACCGCAAGGTGATCTTGATCACCGAAGTGCAAGCCATCCACTCGGGCTACAAAGACGCCACCGGCGACTTCTCGCTCCCCTCGTCGGGATTTTTATATGAGAACGGCGCGATGGTGAGCCCGCTGCACCAATTCGTATTCTCCGGAAACCTGATGTCGCTCTTGAAGAACGTGAGCGGCCTCTCGAATCAATGGAACACCGATGGCGGCAGCGTGCTGGCGACCGACCTGCTCGTTCCCGACATCTCGATCGCGGGAAAGACATAAAGGTCTTCTTGAACCCTGACAGTGGACAAATGACGTCATTTGCTTTATCTGGTTAAGTGTGATCTCATAGCTCAACTGGATAGAGCTACCGTTTCCTAAACGGTCGATCCCCGTTCAAGTCGGGGTGAGATCACCATTCTCTCGAACACAACATTGAACGGACGCCATGACGAGCCTGCCTTTTAACAGCAATTCGCACCTCCGTTTGGGGGTCGAAATCGAGATTCAGCTGATCGACCCGGCGACGGGCGACCTGAAGCCCGTGGGCTTGCAGGTTCTCGATTCGCTCCGGGGCGCTCCGTTCAGCGAGCGCATCAAGGCCGAACTGTTTCAGAGCATGCTTGAGATCGACACCCCCATCTGCGAAACGGCGCATGACGTGAGCGCCTCGCTGGACTCCTCGATGGCCTTGGTTCGCGAACACGCGGCCCGCTTTGAGGCCAACGTGATGATGTCCGGGACCCACCCGTTTGCCGACTATTCGGAGCGTTTGCTCACGCCGCACAGCCGGTATTATCAACTCGTGGATCGAAACCGATGGATCGCACGGCGGCTGCAAATTTTTGGGTTGCACGTGCATCTCGGCATGCGCGACGGCGATCACGCCATCGCCATGAACAATGCTCTTTGCCATTACCTCCCTTTTGTTTTGGCCCTCTCGGCAAGCTCACCCTACTGGCATGGCGAGGACACGGGGCTGGCCTCGAGCCGCATCACGTTTTTTGAAGCCATCCCGACAGGGGGACACCCCTATCTTTTGGCCTCATGGCGCGAGTTTGAGGACTTGATCGAGCGTTTGACGGTTTCAAAATCCATCACGTCGCTCAAAGACCTCTGGTGGGACATCCGGCCCAACACCGAATTTGGCACCATCGAAGTTCGCATTGCCGACTGCCCGCCGACATTGCAGGAGACCGAAAGCCTCGTGGCGTTTATCCACGCGCTCGCGGTTTTTATCGACGAGGAACTTTCGAAGGGGCTTCAATTCGCACCGCCGCCCGAGTGGGTGCTGCGCGAAAACAAATGGCGCGCCTCTCGCCATGGCGTGCAGTGCGATTTGATCCGCGATGCTCGAGGCACCTCGATCCCCTTTGCCGATCTTTGGCAAGACCTGCGAACGGCGCTCAAGCCCGTGACGGCACGTTTCGGTTACGAAAAGTATTTTTTGAATCTCGATGAGGTTCTGCAGCGGGGTCCGAGTTATCTGCGCCAGCGTCACGCCTACGACGGCCAGCTTTTGTCCGTGGTTCAGCATCTCACCGAAGAGGGCCGCACCAACCGTCCGCAATGGCCGCCAAATCACTCGGGCTGATCGACGTCCAGCTTTTGAAGCAAATCATCCACGCGTCTCGGGAAGGTGCGCAGCGCTTCGGTCGCTCGGACCAAATCCATGGTGGGAATGCAGGACGTCGCGGGGACGATCGCAATGCTATCATCGGTCCCAAACGGAACATTCGAAAGTTCATTGCTCATCGCGTACTCGACGATTTCGTTGAGCACGCCGCCGCTTTGCTCGATGATCTGTGCGCGGCGCTCCTGCCGTTTTTGAATATTTCTTTGGTACTCTTCAAACATCGCCGCGCGCTGCTCGGGCGGCGCGCGCCAGATCAGGTTGGCGTCCGCATGCATCGCCTCGGCATCCATGGTCATGCTGGCGATGTGCCCCACCGCGTGACGGGTTCCCGTGGCGAACCAGGAGCTCGAAGCCCCCGCCAAATACCCGCAAAGTGAGCGGCCCGCACTCTGAACGTGGTGCCGGGGATCGGGAGACTGCCCAAGACGGCGCTCTCCATGCAGAACCTCGTCCTGCATTTGCGCGACCGATCCTCGCTGAGCGCCGTAGTTGTAGGCCGCGAAGAGGCTGCCCACCTGAATCGAAATTTTCGATGCAAAGTAACCGCTTAAACTGCACGCCAATCCGAGCGAATAACCCGCCACGTAGGAGTAGGTTTTGGATTTGAGTTTCTGGCGAACCTCGGCGGTCTCGATCTCCCCGAGCATTTGGCAGTCCACGGGGCGAGACGAGGGCTCAAGAATCCGTTTGCAAGCGTGAACTTGAACGCGGGTTCCGACCTCACGGATAAACGCGTAACGGTACCCCCGGCATTGTGGGGCGCGGGGCGCCTCTTGGGCCTGGCTGGAGAGCGCGCTTAGCAGCAAGGCGCAAAAGAGAAGACCCTGTCGAAAAGATCGACAAAGATTCAAGGCCATAACGAAGGCAGTTCTGATGATGGACATCACGGGAGGGAGAGTCCAAGGATCGTGCCAGTTACCTTTGCCAGCCCCGTGGAATGTCCAAGATCGATTGCACCACCGCCGAAAACCAATCGATGCGGGCGAACTCTTTTTGATAGTAGACGTAAAACTGACTGCGGCGGCTCAGTTCGACCGGTAGCTTGATCCAGCTCAAGCGGGGCTCGGCTTGCGCGTAACCGACCGGCATCAAACTCCATGACTTTTCGTTTTTCATGGATTCGACCAGAATCCGCCAGTCCGAAAACGTCGTCACCGGCGCCTTGATCGTAAGCCCCGTTTTCTCGAGGACACCTAAGAGCGCCGAGTTCTCGCCGTAGTCAAAACACCGGTGTCCGCTTAAAATCTCCAAAGTGTCCCGCAAGGGCGCGCCGTCCGGGATCTTCAGGTTCGAACTCCAGCACAGCACGAACTCATCGGCCCAGAGCTTCTTGCGGATCAGACGGTCCGAATCGATCTCTTTTTGCGAGATGCCGATTTCGATGCTCTTTTCGAGCAGGCCCTCTTCGACGGCCCGTCCTTCCATCGCGCGAAACGCGAGCGAGCCCTGATAGCGAACGTGCGGAATCAGTCCGTCGAGAATTTCTTTGCGGCCCCCGATGCGCAAGGGTTTGGATTCGGCTTTTTTCAGCAGAGCCTGGTGAAAATCAGCGGACAATGATCGCAAGTGCGCCGCAATCACCCCCAGCAACTCCTGACCCAGATGGGTCAGGGTTTTCTTACGCCCAATAAATTCAAACACCGGGGCACCGACAAGCTCTTCGAAAAGAGCCAGGTGCTTTGAGAGCAAGGGCTGGCTGATCCCGAGGGCCTGCGAGGCGGCAACGATGTTGTCGGCTTCGGCAAAGACCACGAACGACCGTAAATACTCAAGGGGCGGCAGATTTTTAATATCATTCATATGATATTATTTAATAGATTATATCTCTTTTTTTGGCAACCGCCGCGCGCTAGTTTCCGCCCGAATTCAACCCTTCAACCTTTTTTGAGGAGATTTTATGAACCTTCGCCTCTCGACCCTTGCCGCCCTGATCTTGGCTCTCTTGCCCTTGCAGTCGTGGGCGGTCAAAACCGCTCACTGTCCCGAAGCCTTAACGGCCGTCGCCGAAGGCTTTGACCTTCGAAAAACCGCCGAAGAGATCATGGGTGAAACCGTTTATGAAGACGACATCGAGACTCTGCAGGCGACCCAAGAGTCCCTCAAATACATCGGCGAGACCCTCGAAGAAATGGAAGTCGACCTGGCTCTGTCGGAGGCCAAAAATGGCCGCTGCCTGTACCGCGGACCCGGCCACATGCGGATCATGATCTCGTCGTCGAAAGGCCACGACAGCCTGATGATGCAAATGCCGATCGGCCCTCGCGGTCAGCTGCTTCGCGTGTACGTCAACAACATCACGCTCGATGAACAAGGCCTCACCTTGCCTGAAGGGCGCACGGCGATGTACCTGGCCATCCCGCGCACGCCGTACACGGACTACAGTGCGGGCGGTCCTCTCGTGAAGATCGGCTTCGTTGACCGGGTTGGCTTGAAATAAGCTATCGGACTTGGCAAGGGGCCAGGCGCAAATCGTTGCCGAACATCATCTGCACGATTCGTCCCTACTTGGCCGTCGAAGGAATGACGAAGTTCATTTTGAATCCGCTATCAAAACCGTTCGAGCTGAAGCTCACGTCCAAGGTTTCGATCCAATCCTCGCCCGTCGTGAATTTGCGCAGCTCTTTTCCCGCCCGCGCTTTGAGCGTGCAACGCAGGTGGGGCGCCATCTTGGCCTCGCCGAGCGTTCGCGCCAAAAACTCAAACATCTCGCGGTCCAAAACGCGGCTCGCGACCGGATCTTTCGCGATCATCGGAAACCCTTGAGCCTGGGTGATGACGGACCCCAAGATCACTGCCAAGAAACAAAACCATGTTTGCAAAGAAACCTCCGTTTGATGAAGATTGCCCCGAAAACGGCCCAAAAGAAAAGGACGGCGTCTGCCACGGCGAGAGGTCCTTATGACTGGTATCACGCAGGAGACGGGAGGCCTTTTCGACAGAGGATTTTTTACCCAGATCGGGGCTCCGCTTGCGGAGCTTCGAGGGTTCTTCTAAACCCATGGCATGCGCACACTCTTTTTATCCCTTGTCTTGATGCCCCTTCTTTCAACGGCCGCCATTTTCGGGACGGACGACCGCGTTCATGTCCTTCCTGGCGACGCGAATTCAAAATTAGGCCGCGCCACCGCGATCGCCGTGCTCTCGGCCAATATCGCGCCGAGCGCCTCGAACCCTGAACTCCTCGATCTCGACACCACCCCTTTGAGCGAAGCCCTTTGCAAGGACGAAAAATTTGCCTCCGATCCGAGCCTGTCTTACGCCTGCTCGGGATTCTTGGTGGCGCCCGATTTGATCGCCACCGCCGGTCATTGCATGACCAATGCGGGCGAAACCCGCAATGAAACCGAGATGTACTGCGAAGCTTTCGGCTGGCTCTTCGACTATCAAAAGGGAGCTTCGGGGACGACCACCACCAAAGGCATCGCCAAAGACCGCTACTACAAATGCAAAAAAATCATCTACGCGGTCAAAGAAGAAACCTACCCCTACCGCGACTATGCTTTGGTTCAACTTGAGCGGCCCGTGACCGGGCGCGAGCCGATGAAGATCGCGTCCAAATCGCCGGGCGTGGGCGAAGCCGTCTCGATGATGGGCTACCCTTTCGGCACGCCCTTGAAGCTGTCTTCGAAGGCCCAGGTTTTGATCGACAACCCCGAACGCCAATCGCAAATCACCAACCTCGATGCGTTCGAAGGCAACTCGGGCAGCGCCGTCTTGAATAGCGCCGGCGAAGTGGCGGGGATTTTGGTGGGTGGAACACCCTACCTAAGCCTCGTCCAAGACAATGTTCAACAGTGCCAGCGTTACAACCGCTGCGACAATCGGGGCGAAAACTGCACCCTCCCCGACACGCTCAATCCGGGCAGCAAAGACTTTCAGGGCATCGGCTCCGAAGTTCAGCGCATCGCTCCGATTCTGGAACTGCTCCGAACTCAAGTGCGGTGACAAAAGCGCCCCGATTTCGGTGGCCCCCTCCTTGCTAAAAGGCGAACCCCCGCCAAAAGGAGACCACCATGAAATCGATTTTACCCGTCCTCGCCTTGTTTTTGCTGGCCCTGCCCGCCGAGGCCGCGACCGAGGCCTACTGCTCACGTCCTGAGAACCGCTACGACAATGCCTGCCGATCAAGTGAAGCGTACTGCTCGCGTCCCGAGAATCGCTATGACAGTTCCTGCCGCTCGAGCGAATCCTACTGCTCGCGCCCGGAGAACCGTTACGACTCCCAGTGCAAAACCAGCGAGGCCTACTGCGACCGCCCCGAAAACCGCTACGACTCCCAATGCAAATCCAGCGAATCCTACTGCTCACGGCCCGAGAATCGCTACGATTCCCAGTGCCGATCGAGTGAGGCTTACTGCGACCGCCCCGAGAACCGTTACGATTCGCAATGCAAATCCAGCGAGTCCTACTGCTCGCGTCCTGAAAATCGCTACGATTCCCAGTGCCGATCGAGTGAGGCCTACTGCGACCGCCCCGAAAACCGTTACGATTCTCAATGCAAATCCAGCGAGGCTTACTGCTCGCGTCCTGAGAACCGCTACGAAACCAGCTGCCGCTAGTATTTTCCTTGGGGACGCAAGACCTGAAGGTCTTTGACCTTCAAGCGTCCCCGCGATCTCTTGACCAGCTCTTCGGCGACAAAGCGCCGGTGGCAGTCGGAGGCGTCGGCCTCGTAACACAAGAGCGCGAGCCCCTTGCGCTTGATCAAAATCTCGAGGGCCTCGAAGGCCTCGGGTTCCTTGGGCAGAATTTTTTTGACGTAGTCGCGAAACATCTTCGCGCGCGTGATCTCTTCGTTCTTGGCGCGTTTGCGCCACTCGGTGGGAACCCCGAGTTCCGGAACGTGAGTGTACTCAATTCCATTTTCAGCCAAGGCTTCGGCGAGCTTTCGCTTCGAAAAACCCTTCTTGCGACTGATGGGATTTTTGCGAACATCGGCGATGCGCTTCACCTTGTTGCGGACCAAAAAACCCGTGAATTCGTCGATCCCCAAACCTTCATAACCGATGGTGAATAAAGTCATCCCGTTGTTCTACCGTAAAACGAAACGCGCCCGCAAAGAGCGGGCGCCGTTTCTGCAAGAAGACAATTTCAACGTTAAGGACAGCTTTTTCCCCAGGTGTTCGGCGTGGCATCGCCAATTCCGAAGTGAAGCGATTCGCTCGAGTAGTAGCCGAGCGCCCGCATTTCACCTTTGGCGCGCCACTGGCATAAAACCTTGTGGGCCTTTTCTTGATCGCTCTTCGAACAGAACCGCACGTCCACCGAGGTGCCGTAAGGATGGCGTCCCGCGGCTCCGCCGACGTTCTTGTTGTAAGGCTCCGGTCGCCACCAGTTGTAGATTTGGCAGACCTTGATCCCCATTCCGCCGAGCCGCTCCACCAGGCGCACGGCCTGAGCCGCGTGCACCCATGTTTTGGTGTCGGGATGGATCAGTTGGTGCACTTGGGTCGAACCGTACGTGCAGCGAAACGTCGAGAGGCTGCTCGGATTGGGGCGGATGAGCTGTTGGCACCAGCTCGAACCATTGGTCACGCTCCCGCAGTAATCCAAGAACTCGTTCTTCTTTTGATTGCCGACATTGATCTGCGAGATCTGGCTCGAATTGGCTTTCGCGCAGGCGCGGGCTTCGTACAAGAACTCCTCGAACAACTCCACGTCGCCGTGCTCGTGTTCGTCCATGCCCTCGTCGAGGGCTTCGTGGGTGTGATCCTCATCCATTTGGGCGTGCGCGGTCTCACTGAGGCGGGCGCAAGAGGTCGCGAGCAGGGCGATTGAAAACAAGAAAACCGTGGTTTTAAAACGGAACATGCCGATTCTCCTTTCCTTGAGAGGCCAAGAGAAATCGGCATGTTGGGATTAAAGCTGAAGTCGAGGTTCTGGATCTAAGTCCTTGATTTGCCAGGACTCATAGTCCTAGCTTAAAGACTTACTCGTCGCCGTCACCATCATCCTCGTCCATCGTCCCGAGGTTGTACTTTTCAACCCGGTAACGCATGGATCGGAACGTAATATTGAGCAACTTACTGGCGCGCTTCTTCACGCCGCCCGCGGTGTGGATCGCTTTGACGATGAGCTCTTTCTCGATTTGACCGAGAATCTTGTCGAGGTCGACGCCGTCCATTGTGACTTCGATTTCGTTCGACGAGGCCATCTTGCGGCCTTGGGGCGTGTTCACGAACGGAGGTAAGCTCTCGGGAAGGATTGTCGCCCCGCCCTCCAGCGCCACGGTGCGCTCGATGATGTTCTCAAGCTCACGCACGTTACCGGGGTAATCGTACTTCTTGAGGTTTTCCATCGCTTCGAGCGAGATGCCCTGAACGCTCTTCCCCAGACGGTCGTTGTATTTTTTCAGGAAGTGATTGGCGAGCAGCGGAATGTCCTCTTTGCGCTCGCGCAGGCCGGGCGTTTTGATGTTGATGACGTTCAAACGGTAGTACAAGTCTTGGCGGAAGCTGCCGTCTTTGACCATGTGCTCGAGATCGCGGTTGGTCGCCGCGATGATGCGCACTTCGATTTTGATGTCTTCATTGGCGCCGACGCGGCGGATGACGCGTTCTTGGATCGCGCGGAGCAATTTGACTTGGATCGTGAGCGGAAGCTCACCGACCTCATCGAGAAAGAGCGTTCCGCCATCGGCCACTTCGAAAAGACCTTGTTTGTCGCTGACCGCGCTGGTGAACGAACCTTTTTTATGACCGAACATTTCGGATTCCATCAATTGTTCCGGGATCGCTCCGCAGTTGATGGTCACGAAGGGTTTGTCTTTCAGAGGGCCGTTGTAGTGGATCGCCTTGGCGACGACCTCTTTCCCCGTCCCGGATTCTCCGGTGATGAGAATGTTCGAGGGTGCCTGCGAGACGCGCTTCACGAGATCGAACACGCGGTGCATGGCATCCGAATTTCCGACCATGTTCTGGAACGAATACTCTTTGGTGAGCTCTTTTTTGAGGACTTTATTTTCGACTTCCAAGTTGCGCGCGCGCAGGGCGTTGGCGACATTGAGACGAACTTCGTCGATCTTGAAAGGCTTGGTCAGGTAATCGTACGCGCCCATCTTCATAGCTTCGACGGCCGACTCGGTGGTGCCGAACGCGGTGATCATCATGAAGGTCAAATCGGGATACGATTCTTTGACATGTTTGAGCAGTTCGATGCCCGTCATGTTGGGCATCTGCAAATCGGAGATCACCATGTCGAACGAACGTTTCGCCAGAAGATCCTTCGCCTTCGCTCCATCCTCGGAGCTGGTGACGTCGTAACCTTCTTTTTTGAGCATGATTTCGAGGAACTCGCGAATCGACTCTTCATCATCAACAACTAAAATCCGCGGCTTCATTCGATCCTCCTGATCTACCGTCGCAGGCACTCGCGCAAGACTCGCGTGCGCCCATAGGCGCTCGCGCAAATTGTCACTTTTTTCTATTCTCGGAATAAAATGCGAGAGACGCAAATCGTTTCGGGGACTTGGCGGAAAGGTCTAGAATGAAACCGAAACGTTTAACTGAGCGGGAATTGCACTTCGAAATCGGTGCCCTTACCTTTTTCACTCTCGACGAAAATCTGGCCGCGATGCAGTTCCAAAATCTTCAGCGTGATCGCCAACCCCAGACCCGTCCCCTTGGGCTTTGTCGTATGAAACGGTTCGAACATCCGTTTGCGCGTGTTCTCATCCATACCGCAGCCAGTGTCGCTGAAGCGCACGATAACTTTGCCATCCCGGACTTCAGCCTTGGCTTTAAAGTTCGCGGTCTCAGACTTTTCCATGGCTTGATACGCGTTGATCACGATATTTAAAATCGCCTGCTTCAGTTTGTCCATGTGCACACGCATGCGAAGCCCCTCACCCACGTGCCGTTCGACTTTGACATCCTGACGAAGCTTGGGATCACGGCTCACCACATCCAGCACTTCATTCAGCATGGGCGCGATGTCGAGAATGTCGACCGGCGGCTTTTCGGGCTTGGCGAAATCCAAGAAATCGCCCACGAGCCTATTCAACCGGTCGATCTCCTTCAAAATGATGCGGTTCAATTTCTTGTCGGTCTCGTTCTGGGCCTGCTCGCTGAGCAGCTCGATCGAACCGCTGATCCCGGCGAGAGGATTGCGGATCTCATGCGCGATCCCGGCGGCCAATTGCCCCACGGCCGCGAGCTTCTCGGACTGACGAACCGCGTACTCAAGTTTGCGCACCTGCGTTTGGTCCTCGATCAACACCAAATACGCCTCTTGATCGGGAAGATTTTGCGGGAGCACCTGAACGGTGAAAACCTTCGTGTCATCGCCTTGCTGAAAAAGGTGTTCGACCTTTCCTTTGCCGAGCGCGCTTTTCCAATCAAAGCCCGGAACGAGCGCACCCACCGAGGAGGTCTCGAGATCGACGTCGCCAAAAATCATCGTCGCGCCGGGGTTGATTTGAATCAACCGCCCGTCGCCGGCCACCGTGAGCAGCCCGGTTGGAATCGTCTCGACGATCGACTCATTGATTTTACGAAGCGCCGAGAGACTCAAACCCTGCGCCTCGAGCTGATCGGCCAACAAACCCGAAATTCCGGCGACCGAGAAGAACGCCAGGTTGTTCAGAATCAGAAGAAAAAAGAACGTGAGCGACTTCATCTCGGGACCCAGCGCCAAGATCAACGTCGTCGAGATCGAGAACCCCGCCGCCAAGATCAGCGCACCGCGAGTCCCGAAAACCAGCCCGCACACCAAAATCACGAGCAGATCTAAGAACAGGAAAATCGATTGGTTCAGCTCGGTTTGGTACAAAAGATACGAGAGTAGCGCGAGATCCATCAAGAACGTCAGCGCGACGAGCGCGCGGCGTTCAAAGAAAGCGCGCGAGAACACAAGGCTCGCGACGTGCACGCACAGACCGAGAATGGAGGCGATGTAGAAGTGCTTGAGAAGAGCCCAGTTGAAAAATTGCTCTTGAAACAAGTGCTGAAAAAGCGCGAGCAAAACGATCAGAACGTAAATGCCCGTGCGCAAACCCTGAATCATCACCCGTTCGAGCGGAAATTTTTCTTGGCTCATTGCGCTCCCGCGACACTGGCCATATCGAAGATGGGAAGATACATCGCCGTGACCAAGAACGCGATAATCCCGCCGAGAACGACCATCAGCAGCGGCTCGATCAACGACGTCAAACCCTTCACGGCGTTCTCGACGTCGTCTTCGTAGAAATCGGCGATCTTTCCGAGCATGACATCCAAGGTTCCCGACTTCTCGCCGATCGCGATCATTTGCGTGACCATGTCGGGGATCTGGGCTTCTTTCAAAAGCGGCGCGGCGAGCGGGCGGCCCGCCGTCACGGCCTCTTTACTGCGCAGAAGCGCCTCCTCGATCACGCGATTTCCCGCCGTGCGGGCCGCGATTTCGAGCGCTTCGATCACGCTCACGCCCGAGGACAAAAGGGTCGAGAGCGTGCGGGTCATGCGCGCGACCGCGGCTTTCTGCACCAGCTCACCGAAGAGCGGCGACTCGATAAAGAAGCGGTCCATGGCATCTCGGCCCTCCGCGGTCTTGTACCACTGCACCAGACCGAACGGAACGCCGACGATCACGGCGATGACGAGATACCATTGATTGATAAAAAGATTCGAGAGCTTGATCACCATCTGCGTAACGCCGGGGAGCTGCTTGCCGGCGCTGTTGTATAGCTCTTGGAACTTGGGAATGATGAAAACCAAGATCCCCGTCACCACCACGATCGCGACCGCGACGATGACCGAGGGGTAAAGCATGGCGCCCTTGATCTGTTTTTTGATCTTCTCGGACTTTTCCATGTAGATCGAAAGCCGGCCCAAGATGTTGTCCAAAATCCCCGCCTCTTCACCAGCGCGGACCATGTTGACGAAAAAGCGGTCAAACACCTGCGGGTGCTGCGCCATCGCATCTCCCAGCCGGCGCCCGCCCTCGATCGCCTCGCGCACGGCGGAGGCCGTGTCTTTGAGGAGCGGGTTCTTTTTTCCTTCGCTGAGCATTTTGAGTGAATCCACGATCGGGATCCCCGCGTTGATCAGCGTCGAGAACTGGCGCGTGAAAATCTGCAGATCACGGGAGTTGACGGTCGGTTTAAAGAGATTGTCCAGGCTCGAGAAGGCTTTGGAGCCTCCGCCCGTGTTCACGAGGCGAAGCGGCGTCAGGTTGCGCGCGCGCAACTTGACGCGGGCATCGCCCTCATCCTGCGCATCGATCTGGCCCGTGGAGAGCTGACCGGCGGCGTTCTTGGCTTGATAAAGAAACTTGGCCATCCTTGCCCTTTACTTTTAAATGCCGACTTTTTTCAGCAACAAATCGAACTCGTCCGGATTTTGCGATTCATGGAAAGCGGCGCGCATCTCGATTTTACGGCGGAGCAAAAGCTGCAAGAGCGATTGGTTCAGCGTGCGCATTCCGGTTTTTTCGCCGGCGGTTTTCATCTCATCTTCGATTTCGGCCCAGCTTCCCGCGCGCAGGGGAGCGCGCAGTTTTTGCGTGACCAGCAGGAGTTCGACGGCCGGGACCATCGAAGCCTCCAGGCCCGCGATCAAACGGGTGCCGATTCCCATCTGCAAAGCTTCCAGTCCGCGGCGTCCCGAGCGCTCATGAAACTCGCGCCAGCGGTCCAAGGCCGAGAACAGATCGACCGCGGTCATCGAAAACACCACGTGGCGTCCCGATTCGCAGAGATCTAAAATGGTCGACCACATTCCCACGGGAGCACCGTCGATCAAAATCAAATCGGCAGGCCCCACCGACGCTTGCGTCAACGACTTGAGCGGAAAGCTCGAAACGCGCGCGGGAAGATCCGAATGGGTTTGATCCGAGTACAGATGAACCAAACGCTCCGAGCCCGATCCGATTTTTTGCGCGATCAAAGCGAGCAAAGACGACTTTCCCGAGAATCCCGGGCCCGCGATCATCGTCATGCCGCGCGTGCGCGTGAGCACGTCGAGCGTGTGCACCGGCAGAGTCCAAGAGTCCCAATCCATCGCTTCGGTTCCGCGCCAGCGGAAGGAGCCGGCGATCCCCTGCTCGGTGATTTGCAATTGCAATCCCACCGGACGGCCCATGAGGCGCATGGTCCCGTTCCAGTGGCCTTTTTCGAAAAATTCGCGCTTGTCGAACTCGCCCAGTGACGAGCTGAGGAGAGTCTTCGTGTTCTGCGCGTCCCAGGTTTCGGTGGTGAGGTCTTTCCAGTCGCGGCCGACGCGGATCCGGGCCGGTTGTCCTGGGGCCATCCACATTTCGCCCGCGCGCATCTCCATCGCTTTCGTTAAGAGTTGATCCAGTCGACTCATGCATCCCTCACTGAGGCGTTGAGAACCTCTTGAATGGTTGTTTCACCGCGTTTGAGCTTTAAAAGCGCCGAACGGCGCAGGGTGCGCATCCCCTCCTGGCGGGCGAGCGTGCGCAGTTGATTCGCCGACGCTCCTCCCAGGATGGCTTCTTTCATCTTCTCGCTCATTTTCATGAACTCGAAAATCGCGATACGTCCTTTGATTCCGGTGTTGTTGCACGTGTTGCAGCCGCGGCCTTGATACACGTGGTACTCGGCGATCTCGTTTTGCGGAACGCCAAGGCTCAGTAAAACTTGCGGCTGCACTTCGACGGGCGTTTTGCAGGCCTCGCAGATGCGGCCCACGAGCCGCTGCGCGACGATCAAACTCACGGTTGACGTCACGACGTAGGGAGCGACGCCCATCTCCACCATGCGCGTGACGGTCTGGGGCGCATCGTTGGTGTGAAGCGTGCTCACGACCAAGTGGCCCGTGCTCGCGGCCTTGGCCGCGATCTCGGCGGTTTCAAGGTCTCGAATCTCCCCCACCATGATGACATCGGGATCCTGACGCAAAAACGAACGGAGCGCGTTTGCGAACGTGAGACCGATGTCGGGATTGACCTGCAATTGATTGATGCCGTCCAAGTTGAACTCGACGGGGTCTTCGGCGGTCGAAATGTTGACGTCCGGTTTGTTGAGCTCCGAGAGCGCCGAGTAGATCGTGACGGTCTTTCCGGATCCGGTCGGCCCCGTGATGAGAATCATGCCCTGCGGCCGGTGGATCTCGTCCTTGAACAGCGCCAAGTCCTCTTGCTCGAAACCCAACTTGGTCATATCGAGTTGAAGATTGGATTTATCCAAAAGACGCAAAACCACTTTCTCGCCGTGCACCGTGGGCATCACGCTGACACGGAAATCCATGTCCTTACCGCCCTTGTAACGGACCTTGATGCGGCCATCTTGAGGGCGCCGCTTCTCGGCGATGTCGAGTTTGCTCATGATCTTGATACGGCTGGCGATCGCCGCGGCCGCGCTGTTCGGCTGCGAGTTGGCCTCGACCATGTTACCGTCGATCCGGAACCGCACGCGGAATTTTTTTTCGTAGGGTTCAAAATGGATGTCCGAAGCTTTCTTGCGGATCGCCTCGGTCATGATCGCGTTCACGAACTTGATGATCGGGCCCTCTTCTTCGGAGCCGGAGTCGATGGTCTCAGGTCCGACGCCGAACTGGATTTCGACCTCTTCAGCATCCTGGGCCTGCTCCACTTCGCGCACGATATCGCTCACGTTGGCGCCGAAGTATTTTTCGATGGCGACATGGATGGACGTCTCGGTGGAGACGACGGGCTGAATTTTACGACGGGTCAAGAAACGCAAATCGTCGCGGATCTGAATTTGCGTCGGGTCCGAAAACGCCACGACGAGCGTGGTCTCGCCGACTTTCTGGATCGGGATGAGCGAGTGACGGTCGCAAAAATCGCGGTTCACCAGATCGAGGGCCTGCTGCTGAATCGCGAACGTGTTCAAATCCACGCCCGGCAACTGGTAGTGCTTTTCGAGAGCTTTGAGAACTTGTTGATCCTTGACGAAGCCCAGCTGCACGAGCGTGGCAGTCAATTTCGAATTGTTCTTGCGGCTCTCTTCGAGCGCGCGAGCCAACTGCTCGGGCCTGACAAGGCCTTGCTTGACGAGGATCTCTCCGATTTTGCTCATGATGCTGATATCCCTCTCTCTGAAATTCTAGAGGAAAGCGGGAGTCACTTCACCAAAAAGCTTTTCCTTTTTTGAGTGTACTCCTCGAGAGACCAGGGCAAAAGTCCAGGGAAGAGCGAGAAGGCCTTGGCTTCGAAAAAGGCCTGGGTGTCCGCGGCCTCGACCAGCGCGATTTTGGAGTTCTGGGTCTCCTCGACCAGGGTGTTTTCGCCCGTGGTTTCGTGGGTTTCGATCACCAGCCCGTCGAGCGAGAGAAAATTTAAGTAAGACAAGTCGGCGATCACCTCGGGATACTGGGCCGGGTCCAGCGTGTTGACCAAGATCGCGCCGTTGTTCGGTTGAAGCGTCAGCTCCGAGTGCGGGATCATCCGGATCTCCACGCCAAAACAAAACCGGCGCATCTCGGCCGCCATCTGCTCGCCGTCCTCTATTTTTTCGACGACGATTTCGAGCGAATTGAATCCCAGTTGCACGGCCAAAAGCGAGAACAGCTTGGCCCACGGACCGACGCCCGCCACGTACGCCTTTTTTCGGCTGTCGAGAGCACGCCCACCGCGAACGAAGAGTTCGATCCCATTTTCTCGCAGAAAACTTTTGGGATGCGGCCCCTGCGGCGTCATTTCGATGAAATCCACGAAACCGCCCTCTTGGATCGTGCGCGGGACGCGTTTGATTTTTCGCAGAATTTCGGAGGAGTCGTCGGGATTGACAAAAATTCCGCCCAAGTCTTTGCGCTTGAGCAGCTCGTCGAAAGAGGCTTCGACCCACTCGACATCAAGATTGAGCGAACGCCAAAACGCCAAACTCGGCAGACCCTGCGTCGCGCCCAACTTGATCATGTCAAACTCCCCAAAATCTCGCGCGCGCGGTCGCCATCGCGCTGAATCTGCGCGCGCAGCTCCGAGAGCGAACCGAACTTCTGCACCCCGCGAAGGAGTTCGAAGAACTCCACCCGCACGCGCTGCCCGTAGATGTCGCGCGAAAAATCAAACAGGTGGGACTCGAGACGAACCGCCTCGTCCCCAAAGGTGGGGAGCGGCCCCATGTGCGTGACCGAACCGAAAACCTCGTCACCCACCCACGTGCGCGTCGCGTACACGCCATGCAAAGGGTTGATGACTTTTTCGAGATGCACGTTCGCGGTCGGAAATCCAAGACCGCGTCCGCGCGCCTCACCATGCTCGACAATCCCCGACAGATAGTAGGGCCGTCCCAATAAAGCGCGGGCGCGGCGGACGTCGCCGACGGCCAGGGCCTTACGGATCTCGCTCGTGCTCACGAGGCCTTCGGGAATTTGCACGGGCTGAACGATTTCAACCTGGCAGCCCCGGCGCTCGCCCCACTCCTTGAGCGTTTCGACCGAACCGCCACGCGCCGATCCGAAGCGGAAGTTGAACCCGACAATCAGCACTTGCGGATTGAGTTCGGGCCCCAGAATTTTTTCCAAAAACTCGGCGGCGGAGAGCTGTGAAAAATCGCGAGAGAACGGCAGGTAGACGACCCCCGCCATGCCATGCGCGCGAAACTGCGCTTGTTGATCCTCAAGATCGAAGAGACGCAGGTGCGGCGGCCGAAGAACCGACAACGGGTGCGGATCGAAGGTCACCACAACGGGCGGCAGGCCTTTTTTTTCGCCCCATTCCCGTGCGCGCTGAAGCAGGGTTTGATGGCCCAGGTGGACCCCATCGAAATTGCCGATCACCACCACCTGTGGCTGCTGGCGGTGGGGGTTTTGCGCGGCCCCTTCGGCAATAAAAAAATTCTTCATACCCACCCATCCTATACCGCCTAGAGCCTTGAAAGAACTTGTATTTCGGACGCTCGATGCTAAGTTGCGTCACACATGATTCAGGTCTCAAAAAGGGTGCTCCGGGTCCTCGAACTTTCGACCCGGCGAAAATGGGGAGTGATTTGGCGGGGCGCTCTGTGCTGGGCCCTCGGCGGCCTGTTTTTGATCAACGACGAAGGCTCGGGTTTCGACACGCGCTTTCAACTGCGCGGCGAAAAACCGCCGCACCAAGAAATCGTGCTGGTCAACATGCGTCCGGCGGAGATGTCGACCGGTAAACGCAATCAACGCTTCTCGCCTGACACCAGCGAGCTCATGGACGTCACCGATTCGTTCTACTGGGATCAAAAGGTCTGGGCGAACTTGCTGCGCAAGATTCTCAAACAAAATCCCAAGAAAGTCGGCGTGACGCTGTTCTTCAACGAAAACCTGGGGCTGCCGCACATGAGCCCGGCGGAGCTGGCGGTCTTTCAAGATCCGCGTATCGTGTGGGGAGCCTTGGCCAACGTGGCCGACCGGCCCTCCCTCCCCCTGTTCTCCACTTACGACCGCCGCAACGTCGGCTCGCTCGACTTGGTCCGCGATCAAGACGGACTCATCCGCCTGTTCTCCCCGGTGCACAATGAGATCCCGCACTTTATCGAACGGCTCACGGGGCAGGTCTTCACCGGTCCCTTGCAAATCAACTACAAAGGCGGCATCTCCGCCTTTCCTCAGTACAGCATGACCGATCTCCTCGAGGAGATTCTTCCCGAGAACACCCTCGAAGGAAAGTACGTCATCGTCGGTTCCGAGAGCCTGTCGGCGACGCAGTACCTGACCCCCTTCGGTTCGCAGAACCGCGCCTCGGTGATGGGGCAACTTCTCGACAACGCCCTCACCAAGAGTTGGATTAAAAAAGCCCCCTACGTTTTGTACCTTGCGCTGTTCATCCTGCTCGAGATCTTGTGCATCTTTTTGATCACGCAGTACCCGCATAGCATCGCGTTCGTGTTTTTAGCCTGGATCGCGACGCTGATCGCCGCCCTCTCGGCATGGGTCTTTGACACCTTTTCGATCTGGATCCCGGTGATGTCGCCGGTCCTTTTGCTGCTCACGACCTGGGTGATCTTCATCGGCTATCAGGCCAACAAAATCGAGCAGCGCAATTACGAGCTCAAACAGGAGCAAAAAGCCCTGCAGGAACTCGAACAGCTGAAGAATAATTTCGTCTCGCTCATCAGCCACGATTTGAAAACGCCGATCGCCAAAATCAGCGGCGTCGTCGACCGGATGCTGTCGACATCGCAGGAGCCCGAAACGCGCGCGGACTTAAAAAAGCTGCACGACTACTCCGAGGAGCTCAACCGCTACATCCAGTCGATTCTCAAAGTCTTGCGGGTGGAATCGCGCGACTTCCGGCTCAATCTCGAGGTCGGCGACATCAACGAAACCATCGTCAAAGTGATCGACCAGGTACGCCCACTTTCTCAGCAAAAAAACCTGGCCCTGGAAACCGAACTCGAGCCGTTGTTCTCGATCGAGGCCGACTTCACCTTGATCCGCGAAGTCATTTTGAATCTGGTCGAAAACGCGATCAAGTACACGCCCCCCGGCGGCCGCATCTTGATCAAATCGGCCGAAATCGACAACGCGGTCATCGTCGAGGTGCATGACAACGGCCCCGGCATCGCGCCCGAGGAGCTCTCCCAAATTTGGGGCAAGTTCACCCGCGGCAAAGACCAAGAATTGAAAACAAAAGGCAGTGGACTCGGCCTGTACCTCGTGAAATATTTCGTGGAACTCCACGGCGGCGACGTCGGCATCGAAAGCGAATTGGGGCGCGGCTCCAAGGTGCGCTTCCGGCTTCCGCTTGAAGTTTCGGGTCCCCTTGCAGAACAGGAGCTTGCATGAGCGAACAACTCTCCGTCTTGATCGTCGACGACGAAGCCGAATTGCGTAAAAGCGTCGGCCAGGTGCTGACCTCGCAGTTCCCGCAAATCAAAATCGAGATCACCGAAGCCGAAGATGGCCTGAGCGCCCTGCAAAAGGTCAAAGCGGCCGATTTCGATCTCGTGATGATGGACGTTAAGATGCCGAACATGAACGGCCTCGAGGCGCTCGAGCAGATCAAGCAGCACGACCCCCGCACCTTTGTTGTTATCATGACCGCGCACTCGAACTACCAGGACGCCATCGTCGCGATCCGCGAAGGCGCCTACGACTACATCGAAAAGCCCGTCAGCCGCGACCGTCTGTCGGAAATCGTGAACAAAAGTCTTGAAGCCCGCGAACTGGTTTCGAACCTGGCACTTTCGAACCCGATCTTTGATGACGACATCGACAGCGAATTCGTTGGCGGCTCCGACAAGATGCGCGAAGTCTTTGACCTGATCTACAAGCTCTGCAAGGTCGACACGACCGTGCTCGTGCGCGGCGAAAACGGAACCGGCAAAGAGCTGGTCGCCCGCGCGATCCACTTCAACTCGCCCCGTAAATCGGGGCCGTTCGTCGCCATCAACTGCGGCGCGATCGCCGAGAACTTGGTCGAGAGCGAATTTTTCGGCCACGAAAAAGGCGCCTTCACCGGCGCGATCGAACGCAAAATCGGCCAGTTCCAATTGGCCAACAACGGCACGCTGTTCCTCGATGAGATCGGCGAGCTGCGTCCCGATTTGCAGGTCAAGCTTCTGCGCGTGCTGCAAGAAAAGAAGTTCATCCCGGTCGGCGGCTCGCGCGAGGTGAAAACAAATGCGCGCATCATCGCCGCCACCAATCGCAACATCGAAAAGATGATCGAGGACGGAGACTTCCGCGAGGATCTCTTTTACCGCCTCAATGTTCTGCCGATTTTCTTGCCGCCGCTCCGCGACCGCGCCGAGGACATCCCCGCGCTCGTGCAGAGTTTCATCAAGAAATTCTCGAAGCAACACCCGTCCAGCCCCATCACGGGAGCCGCGAGCGAAACCATCGCGCTGCTCAAAGCCCACCGCTGGCCCGGCAATATCCGCGAACTTGAAAACACCATCGAGCGCGCGTTCATCGTCGAGTCGCAAAGCGTGATCCGCCCCGAGAGTCTTCCGGAGAGCGTGCGCAGCGAAGCCCGCAAAGCCGGCGCCGCCCCGGCAGCCGTCGCCATGAAAAGCGCCATCCCCGCCGGCGCGACCTCACCGCTCGATTACGAACGGTTCAAAGAGGATGCGGAAAAGGACTTCATCATCAGCGCGCTTCGCGCCAACAAAGGCCGCATCAATCAGACCGTGGCCCACGCGAACATTCCGAAGAACACGCTGCTCCGAAAGATCAAAAAATACGGCATCAACGTGAAAGAGTATTTGGAGTCTTAAGCGATGTGGGGAGCGTGGTTGATCGGCATTTTGGCGACCGCGCACCTCGTGCTTGCTCCCAAGTTCGCCGACACCTGGTGGTTCGACATCACGACGAACTTCCGTCCTTACCAATGGGGCGTGATCGTGCTCTGCGCGGGCGCCGTGCTTTGGCGCTTCTCGCGCCTGCTCGGCCTGCTCGCCATTCTCACCGTCGTGACCGTCGCGCTGGGTCTCAACGAAGGCCTGCAGAGCAAGTTCTTACCGCAAGCCCGGGAGCTGCGCGAGACTCCGCCCGCTCTCGCTTTGAGGGGCGTGCAGGTTTTGAGTTTTAATCTGCTCTCGACAAATCCCATGCCCGAGCACGCGCTTGACTGGGTTTTCAATGAAGCCCTTTCCGGCGATGCCGCCACCCGTCTGATCTTTTTGATGGAGGTCACTCCCGACTGGATCCCACGCTTGGCCGCCCTGCGCACGAAATTTCCGCACCACATCGAGCTTCCGCGCGACGACAACTTCGGCTTTGCCCTGTACAGCTCGGTGCCACTCAACCGCGTCTTCGTCCGTTCGTTTGACGACAAGAGCAATGTCCCCGGACTGACGGGACAAATTCCGCACGGCAAAGACTGGATTTCGATCATCGGGGTCCACCCCGTTCCGCCCGTGAACGCGCGGTTCTTTCAGGCCCGCAATGAATACTTGGGACACGTGCGTGAACTCATCGGACTCACGCCCGGGCCGGTGCTTGCGTTCGGTGACTTCAACTGCTCTCGGTGGTCGCCCCACTGGGCGCCCTTCGAAAACCTGGGACTGCAAAATGCGTTCGGCGGGCTTTTCCCGCCCGCAACTTGGTACACGTTTCGTGGTTTGGTTCGCACGCATGTGGACCATGTTCTTTTCTCGCCTCACTTCGCCGTGAAAAAGGCCGAGGTGAGCGGTTTTTTGGGCTCTGACCACCGCGCTTTGAAGGTTGAATTCTAGCAAATGGCACTTTGACGCTTAGCGTTTTCAGCCTCCATTCTCTCGATCTCAAATGAAAAACAACTTAGGAAAGTCCTACCCCGAAAGGCGTCCTTTCAATATGATCGGAAACCGAGGTTCAATGAAAAACTGGGTCCATGTCTTCGCAATTCTTCCTGTGGCTTTCGCCATTTCGTGCGCGACTGACGGCAACCTGGCCGGCAAGACCACCACGACGACCGTGAAAGAGACGCGCACCACGGTTCGTGAAGTGCCCACCCACACTTACGTTCCTCGCTTCAAAGTTTTAAAAGAAAAAAACCTCAAGGTCGTCATTCTCGACAAGCGCGAAGTCACCGAGCCAGAGAAAGACAACACCCAAGCCTTTCAATTGCGCGACAAACTCGAAGACATTCTGAAATCGGGCGGCTTTACGATCGACAAAGACAGCAAGGCCAAAATCGTCATCACGCTCGTCGAGGATCAAGAAAAAGATTTTTGCTTGAAGTTGCAAGGGCAGCTCAAGTCCGAACAGGTCAACCTCTCGGCCGAGAGCAACGCTTGTTCGAGCATTTCCAGCGCCAGCGGCGCCTTGGTCGCAAGCCACTCGGCACCCACGCTCAACGTCGCCTTGAGCAACGTGCTCAAAATCTTGGACCAAAAGTCCGACGAGGCTGACCGTTCATCGAAAGTCTCGACCGAAAACGGCTCGCTCTAATTCTCAATTTTAGAGAAGTTGGTGCACGCGTTGGTGCACCAGATTCACCGGCAAACGCTTCATGCATTCGTGCGTGTTTTTGGGACATTTCATGTGCCCGTGCATCCCGCACGGGCGGCATCGCACATCGAAGAGTTCGGCCACCAGGGCCTGTGAGTTCCAAGGCCTGAAACCGAACTCCAAAATCGTCGGGCCAAAGATCGCAACCGTCGGTGTACCGGCGACGGCGGCCAGGTGCTGGCCGGCACTGTCGTTGCTGACGACCGCGCGGCTGTGACTGAGCAAAATCAACGACTGCATGAGCGACAGCTGACCCGCGACGGATTTGGAGCCCTTGGCCCGGACTTCCAGGCGCTTGGTCATCGGCATCTCGTCTTTGGATCCCATCCAATAGACTTTGAAGCCTTCTTTCATCAATTTTTCGGCGAGCTCGATGAACCCCTCTTCGGTCCACTGCTTCGTCGCCCAGACACTCCCGGGGAACATGCAGATCGTGCGCTCATCGGCCGGCAGCGCGGGGCTTTTATTCAGCAGCTTCTCGCGCATCGACAGGCTTGCCCATAACGGCACTTGGGGAAGGCGACCGTAGACGTCGGCTTTGCGCAGCTCGAGGCCCTTGATGTCTTGCAGCCACATCGCGAGCTCGGGATCTTGATGCGAGAGCAGCGACATCTGACGAAGGGCTTCCGGCAAATCGAGATTTTTGTGAACGCGGTCTTTGAAAAAGAGGAAGTTCCACCACTGATGGTAGCTGATTTTGAGCTTCGCCGGGATTCCCCAACAAAATTTGGCGGTGGTGCCGGATTCGTGCGGACTGATGATCCACTCGAATTTGATATGACGAAGACGCGCTTGCACCGAGGCGTACGAGGCGGGATCGCCCTTGCGGACCTCGAAGACCTCATCGACAACGTCGAGCTCTTTCAGCAAACGCGCGAAACCCTCTTTACCCACGAGCACGATCGGAGAATTGGGCCGGAGCAGACGGAGGCGTCGAAGGAGCGGAATGGACAGCAGCAGATCGCCCAAGAATGCGGTCTGCACCACCAAAATCGGCGGGTCGGTTAAATGTGCTTTTGGTCCTCGCTCAAGGGGCGAGTACATTCTTGTGACGTCTTCAACCACTCTAGTGCTTGCTCCACGGCTCGTTCAACGCTCTCGACTTTGATCTGATCGTAACACATCCGCTCCAGGGCGCAATGTCTCTTCCAGCACGGGCTGCACGGGGCTTCGGTCAAAAGCTTGGCGCCACGACCGTACAATTCGATCTCGTGCGCGCAGCTCGGCCCGAACCACGCGATGATGTACTTCTTCAGCGCGATTCCAAGGTGCATCCCGAACGAATCGCCGGTGATCACGATGTCGCAGGCGTCGATACTGACCATGCCGTCGCGAATGCCGGCGGACGTCGGGCTCTGAATGACCGCGAGTCCTTGGCCGATTTCGCGGTTGCGCGACTCATCTTCGGGCCCGCCCAAGAGGACCAAGTTGCGGTAGCCCAGATCCAGCAAACGCTGAATCACCTGACGGTGGTACGAAACGGTCCACTTTTTAGCGGGCATCAACGGACCGCAGCCCGTGTTCAGTCCGATCACGGGCTGATCCGGGCGGAGCGCCCACAGACGGCGGCGGGCGGCGCTCTCGGCCGATTCCGATGGCGTGAGCGTCAGGTCGTAGTCGTCCTGCCTGTAAGGCCCCAACTCCAAGGCCTCGTGGATCAATTGGTTCTCGGTTTTTTGATTCACAAAAAATTTGTCGTGATTGCTGAGTCCGAGCTTCCAAAGCGTCTCGGCCGCCGGGGTCGCCGGCAGAATCGCGCCGGTGCGGGCATCACTGGTAAAACCAAAGACCGCATCGGCTTGCGTGATCTTAAGAAGACCCGTCGCCACCAGCGATTTGTCGACGACGTACGCGACGTCGAATTCGAGCGCGCGCAGCGTGAGCTGGTCTTCAAGCGATGTCGTCAAAACGCGGTCGATCAAGCGGTGGTTTTTGATCACGAGGTGCATGGGTGATTGAGTGACCCAAGTCAAATGCATCGACGGATGCCGGCGCTTCAAAGCCGCGAGCAAGGCCGTCGAACGCACCACCGCGCCCATCGCGCCCAGATGGATCATCAGCACGCGCAGCTGCGGGCGGTCCTTGGCAGGGCAACTCTCGTCACAAACCTCGCTCTTCCCGCAAGGCTTGTATCCGTTAAAATGGCGGCAATCATGAATGGGCACCTCTTGATTTTAAACGAGGCGCGTGGATTTTGCCGGACGGCGAGGTCCAGGTCAGGTCCAAAGACCTGCCTATTCGTCTTTTCCGGGATCGATGCTCACGACTTCGGACACCAGAGTTCCGATTTTGATCTTGGATTCGATTCGCAAAATGTACTTGCGGTCGTCATCACTCAGCCAAATGAAAATATCGCCGACCGGCTTGAAGTTGTTTTTCAACTGAACCTCCGGCTTGATCTTGATGGCATTGAAGTCGCCCGCGTCCGTCGAAAGCTTTTCTCGCTTGATGGCCTTACCGCGGAAAATCAGATTTTCGCCCGATCCGGCCGTGTCGGCGACGCGGAATGAATTTTCTTTCCCGACTTCCCAGTTGAACACGCGCATGTAGTAAATCGCCGAGAAGATGTTCTGCGAGTATTCGGGAACTTCGAAGCTCAGCTTCTTTTCTTCGGGACCGTCCTTCTTGGTGACTTTCTTCTCCCAGTAGTTGGCGGTCTTCTTGTCCCAATCAAAAAGAAAGCGCGCCTCTCGCAGCTGGCCCGACTCTTTGACGTGCAAGGTGAACACCGACGGAATCAACGTTTCGAAGTCCACCATCGCCGAAACGTAGTCGTCGACCGAGTAGAACATGTCGAAGACCGAGGCGGTTTTAATCGCGGTGTTGAAGTGGTAGGACTTGCGGCCATTGACCTGCGCGAAAGGGCGCACGCTCATGGTCAAACGGCCCGCCGTGCTCGAGAAATAACTGACCTCGTGAACGACCTTTTCGCCCGCGCGGAACGGGTCTTTGATCGGCCGGCGGCCCACAAAGCCCTCTTGGCCTTCGAGTTCCGGTTCGTGCTTGGTCGACACCAAAACGGCCTTGGCCGTCTCTTTGGCGCCTTTTTTCTTGGCTTCTTTTTTCGGGGCGGGGGGCGGTGTCGGCTTCGCGGCCGCTTTCGCCGGAGTCGGCGATGGGGTGGCGACGGCCTTGACGGCGCCCGAGTCGGCGGCTGCCGGCGTGGGTGTGGTGGCGGCCTCCTCAGGCGGCTCGTTGGTCTCGATTTTAACCCGGTCGTCGAACTCCGAGATTTTTTTCATCTCGTCAGACTTGTCGTATTTCAAAAAGCTGGAAGCACAGCCCACGGCGATCAGCGTGGACACGGCCGAGACGGCCAGAATCGCGGAAGTTTTGATCGATCTCTTCATGTTCACTCCCATGTTTTCCAGCGGCGGTGGACCCACATCCACTGCTCCGGGTGCCGCAGGATGATCCGCTCGAGCGCCCGATTGTATTCTGCGGTCATCTGGGCGATTTGTAAATCGCGGTTTTCTTCAGAAATCTGGGGGATCGGCCGGTCAAAATAGATCTGCAGGCGCCCGTCTTTGTCGGTCACCGTGTAAACCGGCACCACGGGCGAACCCGTTTTGAGCGCGAACAGCGCCAGACCGTAAGCGGTCCCCGTGCGGCGACCGAAAAAGGTCGAATCGATGCCGTAGGGTTTTCCCATGAACTGGTCCAAAACGAAGATCACGACTTCGCCCGCATTGACCGCCTTGAGGATCTCGAACGGCGTCTTGCGTCCATGGGGATCGATGAATTTGGTTCCCTTCATCTCCCGCACGCCGAACCAAAAATCGTTGAGCCACTTTTGTTTGAACTTTTTCGAAATCAAATGGCACGGAATTCCGGCCATCGTCATCATCGCGGTTCCGACATCGCCGTTCCCCAGATGCAACGACAAAAAATAAACGCCTTTGCCTTGAGCGCGCGCGGCCTCGTAGTTTTCGATGTTATTGAACACCGCCCGCTGCCGAACGCTCTTGGGGCCTAGCTGCGGAAGTTTTAAAAATTCGAGAAAGTTGTAGCCCATCCAGTAAAGGCTCTCGCGCGCGATGCGCTTTTTTTCTTCTTTCGAAAGGTCCGGAAAAACGATGGTGAGATTGCGGTAAATCGTAAAACGCCGCAGGCGCAGCAAATCCCACCATAAAAAACCGAGCGTCCACGCCACCGCTTTTTGCAGCCAACGCGGACACAGGTTCATCCAGAACCCGATGACTTTAGCGAACCAAAGACCGGAGTTTTTCAAAAAAAACCTCTCCCGGCGCGATTTGCGCCTCCACCCCCGCCGTGCGCAGGCGCGGGATCAACTCGTCATCCTGAATTTTGACGGCGTCCTTCTCGGTTGTCACGAGCAGCGCGCGCGGGTCCTGGCTCAAAAACCGCTTGAACTCGGCCACTTCTCTCGCGCCGTAGACCTGGTGATCGGCAAAGCTCCACACCTTTTGCACCTGCGCGAAGTATTTTTTGCGGGCCTGCTCGGCAAACACGGCCGAGCGCCCCAGGCCCGAGAAAACTCCCAGGGGCACGGCTTCCACCTCGGGCCAGCGCGTGACGAAAGGCACCTCTTGGACCGGCACGCCCGCCGGTAAGTGCTCGCGGGTGCGGCGCACGAGATCGGGCTCCGCCCAATTCACTTTGGTCAGCAAAATCACATCCGCGCGCGCCAGGGCCGAGCGGTCCTCGCGGCCTCGGCCCAGCGGCAGCAGTTCGAAGGTCTTCTCGTCACCGGCATCAATCAGGACGACATCCAGATCGCGTTCCAGCGCCCAGTGCTGAAAGCCGTCATCGACGATCACGACGTCAAATGGGCCGAAGTCGCGCTCGGCCCACGCCGCGGTCTCGGATTTGCGAGGTCCCACAAAAACGCGCACGCCCGGAAGCGAGCGTGCGAGCAAAACCGGTTCGTCGCCATAATAGGCGGCCGCATTGGCGCGCGTGAGATCGACTTCGGCCTTTGAAGACACTTGAGCTTTGTAGTTGCGGGACACGATGGCGACGGATTTACCGAGCCGCAGGCACTCGCGGGCCGTCGCCATGACGACCGGCGTTTTGCCCGTTCCACCCACGGTGAGATTGCCGATGCTGACGACCTTCGCCTTGAGACGCACTTTGCGCAGCCACCCCGAGCGGTACCCCAGCTGCCGCAGGCCGTTCGCGCCTCCCAGCAAGGAGCCAGCGGCCCGGGAGAGCAGCTTGCTCACTGAAGATACTCCTCAAGGCTCGCGGCCACGCGCGCGGTCGCCCCCTTGTCACCCAAGTGTTTCTTCAGGTCGGCAAGATCGTCGCGCACTTTTTGCGCATAGATCGGGTCATCGATGTACCGGCACATCAGTTGAAACAGATCCTCGACGTTCGCGCCGCCTTGCCAGCGCTCGGGCACGATTTCGCGGCCCGCGATGAGATTCGGAAGACCGAAAAATTTCACGCCGCGAACCAACACCTTGGCGACAATCCCGGTGAGCCACTTCATCTTGTACATGATGACCATGGGTTTTTCGAGAAGCGCGACCTGGAGGGTCGCCGTGCCCGAAGCGGCCAAGATAAAATCGGCGAGATGGATCATCTCGAGAGGTTCGTCTTTTTGCATCATCAACGGGAACTTCAGATCCCCGAGCTGATCCTGCAGCTCCTCCTTGGTGCGCGTGGGCGCCACCATCAAAAGGATGCGGATGTTGGAGTATTTGAGGCACAAACGGCGCGCGATCTCGAGCTGCATCTGAAGATGCTGCTTGATCTCCCCGCGCCGGCTTCCCGGCATCAAACCGATGACGATCTCGTTTTCTTGAACCCCGCAGCGCGCGCGGTGGGACCGGCGGTACTCGGCGGTGAAATACTTGTCGTTCAGTTCGTCCAAGACCGGGTGGCCGACGAATTCGAAAGGAACATTTTTCGAGGCGTAGAATTCGCGTTCGAACGGAAACAGCAGCAAAACCTTGCGGCAGTACTTTTTGATTTGCTCCACACGGCCTTTGCGCCACGCCCAGACCTGGGGACTGACGTAGTAAACGACCGGGATGCCCATGGCGTGCAATCGTTTCGAGAGCATGAGGTTAAACTCAGGATAATCCATGACGACGACGAGCTTGGGACGTCGGCGAGCGGCTTCGGCGACCAGCCGGTTGAAAACCTCTTTGAGGTGCGCGTACTGGTCGATGATTTCGCTCACGCCCACGACGGCCATCTCTTCTGATTTTCCGAGACGCTCAAAGCCCAAGGCTTCCATTTCGGGAGAGCCCACGCCGAAGAAGTGATAATCGCGCTTTTGCTTTTTCCAGAATTCCATCAAGCGGAGCGCGAAAAGACTGCTCGAAGCTTCGGCGGCCACGAACATGATTTCCATCACTGCTCCCCGATTCGGTCCATGAGGCGGTGCACCCACTCCATCGCGCGCAGGCCATCAACGCCGGGAACCGCGAGGTTCGGCTCGTGACCGAGCACGGCCTGCAGATAGGCGCGGGTTTCCGACAAGAGATTGTCGCCTTTGCCCGCGTTCATCGTTTGGATCACGGGAGCTTCGGGATTCTGAAACTGCGCCCATTGCACGTCGCCGGTCTGCAGATCGCAGAGAACGCTCTCGTGCCCGGCCAAAATACGCAGCGAACGGGTCATCACGGGCGCCACGCGCGACACCGAGACGAGGGCGCGGCGGCCTCCACCAAATTCGAACACGGCCTGCGCCCAGTCGAGCGACGGCGAGATCAGTTTGCCGCCTTGGGCATCGACCAACTTCAACTCGGTCGGGACCAAGGTGCGCAGCAAATCCAAATCATGAATCATCAAGTCATGAATCACGCTCACGTCCGCCCCGCGCGTCTTGTAGGGCGCATGGCGGGAGAGTTCGATCACGTGCGGACTCTTGATCAGCTCGCGCGCTTTTTGAAAGGCGGGGTTGAAGCGCTCGCTATGACCCACGCAGAGCTTGAGATTTTTTTGCGCCGCAAGCTGCAAAAGGATTTCGCTTTCGGCCACGGTCACGGTCATCGGTTTTTCCACATTGCAGTGGATTCCATTTTCCAAGAACAGCTGGGCCATTTCAAAATGGGCCCGGGTCACGGTGGCGATGGTGACCAGATCGACCTGACCGATCAAATCGCGCGGATTCGAAAAGGCGCGAACGCCCAACTCCGCGCCGACTTTTTCGGCTTGGTCTTTGAACAAATCGCAAACGCCAACGAGCTCCACGGGGAGCTCGGCTTCAAGTGCTTTGTATTTTTGCGCGTGGAAGCGGCCCAAATAGCCCACTCCCACAACCGCGGCCCGGAGTTTTTTCACTTCGCGATTCCTCGTTTCGAAGAGCGGATGAAGTTCACGAAGTACTGGATGTTCTCGGACATCTGGCATTTCGCTTCGATGCGCGCGAGCGCCTCTTCGATCGTGTCGGTCCCCATCAAAACGATGCGGATCGCCCGGTGAACGTTTTCCACCTCTTCGGGACTAAAACCGCGCCGGGCAAGACCGATCTTATTGGTCGCGCGGCAGACGGCGTAATTTCCCTGAGCCTTGGAGAACGGCAAGATGTCCTTGTTGACGACACTGCAGCCCGCGATGAACGAGCCCTTCCCGATGCGCGAGAACTGATTAAAGGCGCAAACGCCGCCAATCGTGACGTTGTCCTCGATGACCGTGTGTCCGCCCAAGTTGGTGTTGTTGGCGATCACCACGTTGTTGTGGATTTCGCAGTCATGACCGACGTGGGTGTAAGCCATCAGGTAGTTGTTGTTGCCGATGCTGGTGACTTTGGTGCCTTTGGTCGTCGCGATGTTGATGGTCGAGAATTCACGGATGACGTTGTTGTTGCCGATGCGAAGGGTGGTCGCCTCGTTTTTATAACCAATGTCCTGGGGCGGGCCGCCGATGGCCGAACCCGGAGCCAGGTGGTTGTTCTCGCCGATTTCCACGATCCCGTGGCGAGAGCCCAGGGTGACGTGGCCTTCGACGAACGTGCCTTTTCCGATCTTCACTCGCCCCTGAATCAAGCAATAGGGGCCGATTTCGACCCCATCGGCGAGTTCAACGTCGCCTTGAATGATACTGGTGGGATGGACCTTCATTCTTATTTTTCCTTTTCGAAGGCCTTAACCACGTCGTCCGTCAGATCGACTTCTTTCGAAGCGAACAGAACCGATTGCGTTTTGTTCTCGAGAACGAGCGAGAAGCCTTTTTCTTTGGCCACTTTCTCGATCACGCCCTTCATTTTGTTGAGGATGGGCTTCACGAGCTCCTCTTCTTTTTTCTGGATCTCGAGTTGATTCTCGCCGACGGTTTTCTGGAAGCGCATCATCTCCTCTTGGAGCTCCATTTGCTTCTTGCCGAGAACTTCTTCGGAGAGAACGGACTTTTTCTTTTCGAGATCTTGGCCCATTTTCTCGATGTCGGCTTTTTTCTTATCGAGCTGAGTTTTGCGCTTTTGGTATTCGCCATCGAGCGACTCTTTGGCTTTTTTGCCGGCCGCGGTGGCCTGAATTGCTTTTTGAACGTCGACGTAACCGACTTTGCTTTCGGCCATCGAAACGCTGGCGGCCATCAGAACCGTGAGCAGAGCAGAGACAAACTTCATAGAAACCTATCCTTTCGTTCGTCCAAAGGACGAGCTATTTGCAAAAACGAACTTCAAATTAAAACGGCGACCCGATCGAGAACTCGAACACCACCGTGTCCGGCGACGTCTCGGTGGGCTTGAGCGGGAAACCCCACTCGAAGCGCAAGGGACCGATCGGAGAAAACCATCTGAAACCAAAACCGACGTCGCTATAAAAATTCTCGGCGGTGATGTCGTCTTCGGCCTGACCGACATCGTAGAAGGTCACACCTTTGATCCCGGCTTCCGCGATGAGCGGGAACTCAAACTCCATTTGGTACAAGAGCTGCTGCTTACCACCGAAGGGCTTGTTCGCCAGGCGGTTCGCGTCGTCGGGAGAACGGCTGTAAGGCGGCGCGATCAAACGGTCGTACGTCATCTGCGAGTACTTCGTGCGGCCCACACGGAAGAAGCGGTAACCGCGCAAGCTGTAGGGACCACCGAGCAGGAACAGTTCATTGAACGGCGGCTCTTTGCCCGGCTCGAGCGACGTGATCGCCGAGTACGACAAGTTGTTGCGCCAAACGACTTCCCAGAACAGCTTTTTGAAGTAGCGACCGGTCAGGTTCCCTTTGGTGTACTTGAGGTTTCCGCCAAGGCCGGCGTACTCGAGCGAGCCCGAGGCGAACCCACCCTTGCTGGGCGAGAAGCGGTCATTGCGGCTGTCGTACTCGAGGATCCCGGTGATCGAGCTGGTGTCGCCGCTCGCGGTGTCGAGGGGGAACAGCTCGAGATCCGTGATCACGCGCTCAACGTTGTTGGCATCGGTCTCTTTCAAGACGTCGAGATTGGCCTTCTCGTACTTGTATCGAACCGACGCAAAGAGGTTGTCGTCGATCGGGTGACCCAAACGGACGGCCGCGCCTTTTTTGTTTTCGTAGTAGTCGTAGCGGTTCGCGTAGCTCTCGAACGCATCGAAGCCCGCCGACCAGTCCGAATCGTTCACGTGAGGTTCGGTGAAGTTCAAGTTGTAGGTCGAAATATCACGCGAGATGTTCAGACCCGCGCCCAGTTTTTGACCTTTGCCGAGGAAGTTGGACTGATTAATTTGGCCTTGCAGCTGGAAGCCCGTCGCACTTCCGTAGCCCGCACCGAGCTGAATGCTCCCCGTGTTGCGCTCTTTGACCACGATGTCGATGTTCATGACATCGGGTTGATCCGGCGGGGCCGACGTTTTGAAAGTCACCTCGTCGAAGAAACCCAGACGCTGGATGTTCTCGACCGACTTGCGGCGGCTGGTTTCGTTGTAAAGCTCGCCCTCTTTGATTTTGAGTTCGCGGCGCACGACCTTGTCGCGCGTTTTGGCGTTTCCGACCACGTTGAACTGGCCGAAGTAGACCTTGTTGCCCTTGTCGAACTCGAAGGTGATGTCGACTTTGCGCTCTTTTTCGTTGATGCGCGTGCGGGGGATCACGTTGGCGTAAGCGTAACCGAGATCGCCGTATTTCGCCTGCAACTCGCTCAAGTCTTTTTGCAGAACTTCATACGAGAAGATCTCGCGCTTATTGATCTCGATGGCGCCTGCGAGTTCATCGCGGCCGAAGAGCAGGTCACCGGCGAAGTCGATATCGCCCACGTCGAACTGCTCACCCTCCTCGATGCGGATGGTGATGTAGATGTTCTTGCGATCGGGAGTCACGTAAACTTGCGGGCGGTCGATCTTGACCTGCACGTAACCTTCATTGAAGTACAAGAAACGCAGGATCTGCATATCCCGGTCGAAAGCGTCCTGTTTGTACGCGCCCGAACCGCTCAAGAAGCTGAAGTAACCACCCTCACCCGTGATCATGCGGCTTTTGAGCTGACCGTCTTTGATGCGGCGGTTGCCCAGGAAGGTGATTTTTTTGACCTTCACCTTGTCGTTCTCTTTCACGGTCATGAGAAGCTTGACGGTTTCACCCTTGGTGACGTCTTCGACTTTGGGTTCGATCTTCGCGAGGAAGAAACCCTTGTCTTCGTAAAGCTTCTGCATCTTCTCGACGGCGTCGCGGATTTTACCCATATCGAGAATTTCGTAAGCCTTAAGGCCCGAGGCCTCTTGCAGCTCCTCGGTTTTCAATTCCGAATTGCCTTCAAAAACGATCTCGGCGATCGAGGGCTTCTCGACGACCTTGTAAATCACGGTGACTTGCGAGCCGCTGATGTCGCGGTAAACCTGAACGTCGTAGAAATAATTGGATTTGAAGAGCGATGTGACGTCCTCTTTGATCAGGCCGTCCGTGTAGGGACCGCCGACTTGCGTTTTCAGGCGCGCGAGGACGGCGTCCTTTTCGATCTTGCGGTTGCCTTCGACTTCGATCGCCGAAACGGTCAAGCCCGGCACGGGAGCCGGCGCCGCCACGACCGCGCGCTGATTGCGAGCGGCGGGAGCCGCATTGCGCTTGGGCGTTTGCGCGGCCCGATTGGTGGTCGCGGTTTTCGCGCGGACATTTTTTTTCGGAGAGTTTTGCGCCGGCGTGGTTTTACGCGGATCGGGTTTCACCTGAATGGTTTGCGCGGGCGCGGACAAAGCCAAGACCAAAACGCCGAGCGCGGCCAAAGACTTCTGTACAGACAGGACAAAGATGGGCTTTTGGGGCATCGTCAATTCGCTCACCAGCTCAACCGAGCTTAAGTCAAAAACGTTAGAAGTCTTCAGTACTTACGTCAATTCAGAGGGGAGCCTAACAAGCACCCCTAGGTAAGTCAAAATGAATTCTGGGCCCATCCACCGTCTGAAATTCGCAGCACTCGCGAAAACTTCTGTGCGAATCCCGCATCATGCGTGACGACAACAAGCGTGAGTCCGTACTGTTCTTTGAGCTGAAAGAAGAGTTTTTGGATCATCTGGGAGTTTTTCGAGTCCAAATTGCCTGTTGGTTCATCAGCAAAGAGCACCTGAGGACGGCGAACCAGCGCGCGCGCGATAGCGACGCGCTGCAACTCCCCGCCCGAGAGCTGCGACGGAAAGTGATCGGCGCGGTCGCGAAGACCGAGTGTTTCCAAAAGATGCAGGGCCTTGGCTTTCGCCGCCGCTTTGCTTTCGCCGGCGATCCGGCAAGGCATCATCACGTTCTCGACCGCCGTGAATTCGGCGAGCAAATGGTGAAACTGAAACACGAAGCCCATCTTGGCGCTGCGAAAGAGCGCGAGCTCCTCTTCGCTCTTGGCGAAAAGATTGTCGTCTTCAAAAAAAACTTCGCCTTCGCTGGGATGATCGAGCGTTCCGAGGATGTGGAGCAGCGTGCTTTTGCCGGCGCCCGAAGCGCCGACGATGCACACGGCTTCGCCGCGTTTGATCTCAACATCCAACCCTTTGAGAATGCCCAGTTCGGAAATGCCTTGCGCGTAAGATTTGCGGATGCCCTTGGCCCTTAAAATCACGTCACTCATAGCGAAGCCCTTCCACGGCCGAGAGCCGCGCGCCTTGCCGGGCGGGCGCGAGCGTGGCCAATCCACAGATGATCATGGTCACCGAGAAAATCGCGAACAGATCCCAGAAACGAAACACGAGATCGATGTGATCCAGTTTATAAACGCTGCCCGGGAGCAGCGTGAACAGATTCTGCCCGAGCATGAAGGCCAAACCCAAAACGCCTCCCAAGGCGAATCCGGTCAAACAGCCCGCCAGGCCCAAGATCAAACCCTGAAACGAGAAGACCTTGATCAAGTCCCTTGGACTCATGCCGATCGCCTTAAAAATGCCGATGTCGGGGTAACGCTGAATCACCGAAATATAAAGCGAGCTCGCGACATTGAACGCCGCCGCGAGCACGATGATCAAAATCACGAAGAACAGCACCACCCGCTCGATCTTGATCGCCTCAAAAATATTTTCGTTGAGCTCATGCCAGTCGCGCACGCGAAACCCCGGCCCCATGGCGAGCGACAAGCGTCCCGCGCTTTCGCGCGCCTTCGTGTAGTCTTTGAGGCGCACCAGCAGGCCCGAGTAGCGCGTGCCCACCCCCGAGACCTCTTGCACGGCGGCCATCGACGAGACGATCAAGCGCTCATCGAACTCGTATTTGCCGAGATCCAAGATCCCCGCCACGCGAAAGGTCGCGACTTTGCGTTTAAATGTGTTCGGATCGTAGTCGTTGGCCAGCGGCACGACCACGCGGAAGGTGTCCCCCGGTTGCAGCTCGAATTTTTTGGCGAGGCCCTTGCCGATCATCGCGCGCGCGATGCCGCCCTCGCTCCCCAGATCAAAATGCCCCGCGATCACGCGGCGGTCGAGCGCGAGCACTTGCTGCCAGCGTTCGGGATCAAGCCCCTGCAGCAAGGCGCCCGAAATTTTTCCTTTGGCGGCGGCGACCGACTCCACCCACAACACACGGGTGCTGGCGACGGTGTCGGGTTCAAGCTGCTGAAGTTTGGCGTGAAGATCGCCATCGCTGTCGCTCACGCCCTGAGGTTTGAGCACTTGCAGATGGCCGGTGAGGTCCGAGACGGCACGCTGAAGCGTGGACTCAAAGCCGCTGACCACGGCCATCGACACCACGAGGCAGGCGACGCCGATCACGAGGCCCGCGAACGAAATCCACCCGGTCAGCCCGAGCGATTTCAGGCCGTCACGAAACAGAAGCCTCGCGGAGAGCTCGGCCCAAAATTTCAATTCGACGCTCCCGCGGGAGCACCGGTCTTCGGCAGAGACTCTTTTAAGAAGGCCATGATGAAGCCGTCCAAATTTCCGCCCAAGACGTCGGACGCTTGGTTCGTCTCAAAGTCCGTGCGGTGGTCTTTGACCATTTGGTAGGGATGCAAAACGTACGAGCGGATCTGCGATCCCCATTCGTTCGCTTTTTTGCCGGACTCCATCTCCTCTTTTTTCTTTTGGCGCTCTTCGACTTCGCGCTGGTAGAGCGCGGCCTTGAGCATTTTGAGGGCCTTCTCACGGTTCTGGATTTGCGAACGCTGATTTTGACACTGAACCACGATGCCCGTGGGCAAGTGGTACATACGGACCGCGGAGTCGGTTTTATTGACGTGCTGTCCGCCCGCTCCCGAGGAGCGGAAGGTTTCGACCTTCAAATCTTCGGGACGGATTTCGATTTTGATCTCATCGTCGATCTCGGGCCACACGAAAATGGACGAGAACGAAGTGTGGCGTCTCGCATTCGAATCAAACGGCGAGATGCGCACCAAACGGTGAACGCCGCTCTCGGCCTTGAGATAGCCATAAGCGTAAGGGCCCGTGATCAGGAGCGTGGCGGACTTGATCCCCGCGCCCTCCCCGTCGGACTGGTCGACGATCTCGCAGCCGAATCCGTGTTGATCGGCATAGCGGGTGTACATGCGCATGAGAATTTCGGCCCAATCGCAGGCTTCGGTGCCGCCCGCGCCGGAGTTGATCGAAAGGTAGGCCGAGTATGAATCGAGTTCGCCGTTGAGAACGCGCTTGAGCTCAAGGCCGCGGCCCACTTCGACGAGCGCTTCGATTTCGGCTTTGCCTTCGGCGAAGGTGGCTTCGTCATGCGCCTCAGTGGCCATTTCGATCAGCACCTGGGCATCGTCGAGACGCTGATTGAAGCTCTCGTACTCGCCGATCGCCTTCTCGAGAAAGGCCTTTTCTTTGTTCATTTTTTGCATTTTATCCGGATCACCCCACAGGGCCGGATTTTCCGCCGACATGGCGAGCTCTTCGAGGCGACGCTTTTTGGCGTCTAAGTCAAAGATACCCCCGAAGCTCGGACGACAGCGCTTTGAGCCCGTCCAAATTCTTCTTCACTTCATAGGTTTCTGCGGCGATCGACATGAAGGAATCCTCCTGGTGCAAAGCACCAAGAGACCATAAGGCTCGGAGCAAAATCAAGCATCCATCGCAAAGCCGAACTCGCGGCGTTTCAATTTCACACTCGCGACGACCGGAGTGTGTTGACGCACACAGTCTCCGACTCGGAAATGCAAATTTATCGGGATTTCAGCCGACCGAGGAGCGTTTCGAAAACCCGGTCTTGAAGCTGAAACATCTGGCGGGCTTCACGCTCACCCAGCTCGTGGTCGTAACCCAGAAGATGCAAAATTCCGTGCAGCACCATGTAGCCCAATTCCTGCTGATAACTCAGCCCATGCTCGGCCGCCTGCTTTTTGAGGACCTCGGGGCACAGAACCAGATCGCCAAAGCCGCCTTCGGATTCGAAACTCAAAACATCGGTGGCGTAATCGCGTCCGCGGTACTGCTTGTTGATTTTGCGCGCCTCGCGCCGGGACAGAAACACCAAGGTCAAATCGCCCTGGAGCCTCGCGCGGGCCTTGGCCGGCAAACCGCGCGCGAGCTCACGCTCGCAGGCCTTCACCCAGCGGCCGAGAAAAGCACGCGGGGTGCGGCTCTTCGATGAGTTGAGGATTTGCAGCTGAAGGCTCATGAACGGCGGTTTCCGCCGCCGAACAAGGGCGTGGGCACCGATTCCGAAGCACCGCCACCGGCGGCTTTCGGGTAATCGATGCGTTGATGGTAGATGCCGAGCAAAATGCGCGTGAACGCGGCTTCAACCTTCGAGAGGTCTTTGAGCGTCAGCGAGCACTCGTCGAGCTGACCTTCCATGAATTTGCGTTGAACGATGTTGCGCACGATATTTTGCAAACGAACCGGCGTGGGCTCATCGAGCGAGCGCGAGGCCGCCTCGATCGAGTCCGCCAGCATGCAAAGCGCGGCTTCGCGGAACTGCGGCTTGGGACCCGGGTAGCGGAACTCATCCTCGGCCACTTCAGGGTCCGCATCGGCGCGCAGATCCAGGGCCTTGTTGTAAAAATACGAGATGAGCGTGGTGCCGTGGTGCTGCAAAATCCCGTCGATGATCGGCTTTCCGAGCTTGGAATCCATGCCCATCTCGACGCCGTCTTTGACGTGCGCGACGAGCAGGGTCTTACTCATGTAAGGCGAAATGTGATCGTGAGGATTGTGACCGGGTTTCTGATTTTCGATGAAGTAGTTGGCGTGCTCCATCTTGCCGATGTCGTGGTAGTAGCACATCACTTTGCCGAGCAACGGGTTGGCGCCGATTTCCTCGGCCGCCGCTTCCACCATCGAGCCCACCAACATTGAGTGGTGGTACGTTCCGGGAGCTTTGACGATCATGGTTTTTAAAAGCGGATGGTTCAGATTGCTGAGCTCGAGCAGTTTGACGTCGGTGGTGTAATTGAAGACCGACTCCAGCAGCGGGATCAGCATCATCGCCACCATCGCCGAGAACAGCCCGCCGATAAAACCGGCCGGGATCGAGCCGATCAACTCTTGCGTGAAGCCCTCTTGCTCGAGCTTCGAGATCGTCACCGTGAGCGCGACGACCATCGCGTTGACCGCCCCCGCGCGAACGCCCGCCCAGTACAAATCGCTGCGCTGCTTGGTCGAGTAAACGCCCCGCGCGCCGGCGATCCCGCCCGCGAGCGTGAAGATCATGTAACCCAAATTCAGATCCGTCATAATCCCCATGACGATGGCCATGAAAGCCGAGAACAGCCAGACGACCTCGCCCGACGCGATCAAAAGGCCGACCAGCATCGGACCCGCCGCCACGGGAGCGGCGTACAAGAAAATTTCCGGAGGGATCACGCCGCCGAACTTCGTCACGAAGGCGGTCTCGGTCAGAAACACGAAGACTTTGGTGAAGACCACGATCACGATCGTGATCACGCCCATGACCAGAATGTCTTTGTTCTCGACTTTGACTTTGCCCATGGTGAAACGGCGCAGGTACTGGAAGAAGACGACCACCATCGCCAAGAAGAGAAGCGCGATGGCAAACGTCATCAGGTCCCGGCGCGATTCGGACCGGAGCGTCTCGATTTCTTTGATCAAAGCCATGTGAAACGGCTGGATCAGCGTGCCTTCGGAAACGATGACTTGATTCTTTTTCACCGAGATCGTGGTCGGCAGGACCGACCCCCGCGCCTGCTCGCGGCGCGACGAGATCTCTTGTTTGTTCAAGGTCAAGTTCGGATAAATCACGAGGCGCGCGAGGGCTTGGGCGTTGGAAATGTCCCGGCCGGTGGCGCGCTCCAGGCCACGGAAATCCTTGAGAACAAAGTTGTCGGTGTTGGTCGAATCCATGATCTCCTGCTTGCGCAGGTTGAACTCACGGCCCCGGTTGTTTTTTTGCAGCGTGCGTGCGAGCACGATGTTGGTCTTCGCGGGGATCGTCTTTTCGACGTTCTCGGCCAGCTTGTTTTGCGACCAGGCTTCGAGGTTGCGGATCACCACGTTCTCGATGCGGGCGCTGAAACGGTTTTGCACCAACCATTCGAAGATGTAATCCGAAACCGGCGCCCCGAATTCTTTTTCGAACTCGCCCTTGTGAATGAAAAACTCTTTGACCACCTCGTCGCGGCCGTCGGCCGTGCGGGGCCACTGCACGTTTTTAAGCTGATTGCGCATCAGACGGAACGAGCGGTACACCGCTCCCGAAACGCGCTCAAACACATTGGGATCAAAATCGAAAATCACGGGCACCGTCATCTCGGCGCGCACGCGCTTTTCTTCGGTGGTGACTTCATCCACCATCTCGAACGACACGGGCGAATAGAGATCGGTTTTGGCGACATCGCCGACTTGGTAGTTCAAAGGCGTGCGCACTTCAAACGTGAGGGCGCTGGCGAGAATCAGACAGAACAGAAAAACAAAGGCGAAGCGGCGGAGCTGGAATTTCTCTTCAATATGAAAAAGAAAGCGGCCCAAGAAGGTGCGCTCAATGCCAAAGCGATGCGTCCAATCCAGGAACCGCAGACTGTGGTCTTCATAATTTTCGCGCAGGTGTTTATCCTGCGGACCCTTCGGCTTCATGATGCGTCACCCTCAAAGCTGTTATCCTCTTGATCTCATCGGATTTTCAGCACAATTTCGTAAGCCATGACTGGACCTTTGCCTGAAGTTCTACCCCTTTTCGAGACGCTCGTCGAGATCGTCGCACGGCTTCGTGGCCCCGACGGTTGTCCCTGGGACAAAGAACAGACTCAAAGTTCGCTGACTCAGTATGCCATAGAAGAGGCGCACGAGCTCGCCGAGGCGATCGAATCTGGCCGTCAACAAGACGTCCTCGAGGAGCTGGGAGACTTTCTCTTTCAAGTCATCCTCCAGGCGCAGGTGGCTCAAGACGAAGGCCACTTCAACTTGGCCCAAGTCGTGGCCCAATTGAACGAAAAAATGATCCGCCGCCACCCGCATGTGTTTTCTGGCATGAACCTCGGCTCGACCGAAGAGGTGTGGAAGAATTGGGAGAAGATCAAGGCGGGTGAAAAGAAAACCGCCCTGGAGCCCGCCCCTGGATCTTCGCCCGGCACGCCCGCGATCTTCAATTACCCGAAGAATCTCCCCGCCCTGCTCGCCGCCGCCAAAATCGGGCGCAAAACCGAAAACTGGAAATTCGACTGGGACACCCCCGAGCAGGTTCTCGAAAAAGTCGAAGAAGAGCTGCGCGAAACGGCCGAGGCCTTGGCGGAATTCCGTCAAACCTTCAAGGAGCGCCCCGTTCCCGAAACTCCCGGCCGCGAACATCTCGAGCACGAGATTGGCGATCTTCTCTTTGCGACCTCGCAGCTCGCCCGGCACGTGGGTCTCGATCCCGAGGCCACTTTGCGCACGGCGAACCGGCGTTTTGAAAGACGCTTTCAAAACGTGGTGGCCCGCGCGGGCGTCTCCAAAGAGGAGTTTGCGGCTCTTCCGAATGAGCGCAAAGAAGCTCTCTGGCAACAGGTCAAAAAGGACGAAAAGTGAAAGTCTACGATTGTTTCGCGTTCTTCAATGAAATGGACATCCTGGAACTTCGCCTGCGCGAGCTGAACGAGGTCGTCGATTATTTCGTTCTCGTCGAAGCCACGCGCACGTTTCAGAAAAAAGAAAAACCGCTCTACTTTCAACAGAACAAAGAGCGCTTCCGCGAGTTCTTGCCGAAAATCATCCATGTCGTGGTCGATCAGTACCCGACGTTTTGGACCAAGTTCCGCCCCGTCACCACCTGGCATTACGACAATCATCAAAAAGAAGGCGCGATGAGCGGCATCAAAAACGCCGCGCCCGACGATTTGATCATCTTTTCGGACCTCGACGAGATCCCGCTCGCCAGCAAAGTCTTGGAGTACAAAAATAAACCCGGCATCCGGGTCTTCGAACAGTTTCAGGCCTATTATTTTTTGAACTACGTCTGCACGCGCATCCATGATTACGGCGGCAAAGCGATCGCCCAGCAGAACCGTGATGGTTTTGGCCGTTGGCGCGGCAGCGTGATGCTCGAAAAGAAACTTATCACCAACATGAAGGACGTGCGCAACTTCCGCGACGTCGAAGGTCCGCACATCACCGTCATTCGCGATGGCGGTTGGCACTTTTCGTACATGGGCGGCTTGGAAAAAGTCATGTACAAGATCCAGAGCTGGGCGCACCAAGAGTACAACACGCCTGAGTTCAACACCAAAGAGAAGGTCTTGGACAACATCTTGAGCGGGCGCGATCTGTTCGGTGAAGGCATGACCTACCAACTTTTTGACGTTCGTGATCCCCGCTTGCCATTTCCGAAAGATCTGATCCAGCACCCCGAGCGCTGGGCGCACATGGTGCGCTCCCCTGAGCAGCTCAAGCAAGAAGTGGACACTTTACTGAAATGAACCGCGAACGTGCGCTCTCCCAGCTCAAGTCGCTGAGCTACACGCTCCTCACCTGCGTGGTGATGGCGGGGGTCCTGTATGGCGTCGAAACCGGTCTTTTCGCGCAGCGTGGGTGGCTCGAGCGCTTTCCGCGGCCGCTGCTGTCGTGGGCCGAAACCGCGGGCGTTTTGTTTCTGCTCGCGCTGGCGCTGAAGCCCCGCGGTTTTTTCGCTTCGGTCGTCGCGATCGGCCTTTTGGGTTACCTGCAGTGGCTGCACCTGGCTTACTTTGGAACCTTTATTCAGCCCAATTCGATTTATCTCACACTGACGAACATGGGTGAGGTTTTCGAAACCGCGCGCGGTTTCGTCGGACAGATCTTAATCCCGACGCTGGTTTTCGTTCTGCAAATGGCCCTCTTGCGCGAGATCTTAAAACGCCTCCGCCCGCAAACCAACTTCGTGCCCGCACTCAAGTGGGTGCTCATCCTCGTCTTGCTCTACGCTCCCGTGCGCACCGCCGTCACGGGCAACACCTACGGCAAGCAGCCGCCGGTCCACGGTTTCGGCTTCTCGAACATGTACGGAAGCTTCTCTTACTTTTTTGGCAAAATTTTGCCCTTTAAACTCACGCACCGTTCAGCACCGCTGCACTTGGAGCCGTTGCCGGTCGAAACTCTGCGCCCGCAGCGCCACGTGATCTTGATCATGGGCGAATCGCTGCGCTTCGACAACATGAGCCTGTTTGGCTACCACCGCCCGACCACGCCGCACTTGGACCGCCTGCTTGCGGACAATAAACTGATCGCGCGCAAGGGGTTCTCGGGCGGGGTTTCGACGGATGTGGCACTGCCGATGTTCTTCAATGGTCACCAAGGGTACGATGCCGCTCCCGTGATCATCAGCCAGAAGCGCTGCCTCTTCGCGCTCGCGCAGGCCAACGGTTTTGGCACCCGCTTTTTTAGCGCGCAGTCGCAGACCTCGCTCTCGCACATCTTGAATTACATCTGCCCCCAAGCGATCGACCACTTGCAGGTCGGCGCGCCTCTGGGGGCGGACGAAGAGAAGATGGGTTTTAACGACGAGATCTTAATCGACGCGATCAAGGCCGCGGACTTAAGCACCCCGCAGTTCATCGTCTTGCACCAGCGGGGCTCGCATTCGCCCTACGATTTGCGTTACCCCCGAACCGCCGCGGTCTTCTTGCCCGAAAAGGGCGACAGCTACGAGATCGAACAGATCAAGCACTACGACAACACGGTTCACTACACAGATTGGGTTTTGAGCGAAGTTCTCAAAGACATCGAGGCGCGCTCGAAGCTGCCCTTTGACTTGGTGTTTACGTCGGACCATGGCGAGGCGCTGGGCGAGGGCGGCGTGTGGGGTCACGTGATGCTCAACGAGTTCACGCACCACATCCCTTTCGTGTTCTACAGCTCGGATTCAAAAAACGCCGCGTTCGCGGAGGCCTCAACATGGCCCGAGTTCACGAACCACCAGCAGATCAGCCGGCTCTTGATGCGAATGCTGGGTTACCGGCCGCCGCCGCCCGCACCGAGCAACACCTTTTTGGTCATGGGCTCGGACATGGACGGCCTCAATGGCGCCTGGCTGTTTGATTTCTCGGTGCAGCCTCCGGTTCGCATTCCCGAACCGGATCCCACCAAGTAAAAGAGACGAGCGCGTTCGAAAACTTACTTTCGGATAAATTCCATCACGTCGTGCTCGGGAACTTGTTCCGAGACGAGCGAGGCTTTGACTTCAGGAGCGCATTTACGCGCGAGCAGCGAGTTCAAAGCGCCGATGGTCATTTGCTCGGCTTCGCCCGATTCGATCTCGTCGTGGCTCACGATGAGCGACAGGTTCGGATTCGCCCGCTCAAATTCAGTGCGGTAATACTTGTTCGAGCTGCACGAAAACAATCCCAAGACTTTGAGTTTCGTCGGGCGCGCCGAGACGGCCTCCAAGACCGGGCGCAGGGGCAATTTGAACAAGTAGTTGAAACCGATCTGGGCGAGCGTTTGCCCCTCGAAGCTAGGGCCGCCGCCTAAACGCGAGTGCCCGCCGTAAAAGACGACATCGCTGGCTTGCAGCTCTTGATAGAAATGGGCTTTGATGGCCTGGCTGCGTTTGCGCTGCTCCCAGAACTTGTCATCCGGGTTCATGTTTTGATTGTCGAAGCTGGTGAGCGAGCTGGCGTAAAGATTGATGGTCACGGCTTGGCCGCCCACGGTTTTGGTGAGTTGGGTTTGCGTGGCTGTTTTCCGCGAGATTTTAAATCCGCAGACTTGCGCGGGTCCCTGACACTTCTCTTGGAGCACCCGGGCCATGGCCTGGGAGTTCACGAGATCAAACGTGCGGTCGCCAAAATTTTCGTAGCCGTAGAAAATCGAAATTCTCAAGGGCCCCGATGAGGGCAACTGACGGCGGTAGTCCGCGGGACAGCTGCGGGTGTTTTGCGCGTTCAATTTGTCGACTTGCTCGCGCAGGGTTTCGACGGCCTCTGGCAAACTTGGCGCTTCGTTCGAAGCGGGTGCGGCCGAAGCCACGTTCACGGTGAGGAGGGTTAAAAGACCGGCGGCAACATGGATTTTGAGGGATGGTTTTTTCATGAGCAAAGGCTTGTGCAAGACCAGGCCCGGGCCCGGGGGCCTGGAGCCCTCGTTTATTTGCTTTTCAGGGCGCTCCGGCTGAGATTTGCTCGACAAGCCGGAATTTCTTTCAGTCGCCGATCTGCAAGAGCTTACGCGTGATCGCGCGCAGGGCCTCACGTTCTTTGTCCGTCAGGATCCCGAAAAACGCCTCTTCGGCCCGGTTTCGGGCCGCACTCATTTTGACCAATGTGGTCTCACCCTTCTTGGTGAGAACGAGCTTCTTGGAACGGCGGTCCTCGGCTTGCGCCACGCGCTTCAAGTAGCCCAGCTCCTCGAGACCATCGAGCATGCGAACCATCGTCGCCTTGTCGATCGCCATGTAGCCGCCCAGCTCGACTTGGGTCATGGACCCCACGTTCGCCAGCATCGACAGAATTCCATACTGAGGCGCGACCACGCCGTAGGCTTTCAGCTCACTATCAACGAGGGAACGGCCGCGCATCGCCGCCTTCGATAAACAATATCCCGCGTAGTTTTGCAGAGTTGGATGAATCTTGGGCCCCATCAGGCATCCGGGTTCTAAGGCCGCATCAACTTGTTTTCGTTCTCGCTTTTGTTTCATCGTTAATCATTTTGACCAAAATAGTTTGCAGTATCAACTATTATTTTATAACCTCGTTTCATGATGAAAAAGTACTGCTTCCACGTTCTTTCGGCCGTCTCATTCCTGGCGATCCTCTTTGCCTCGCTCGCCGGAAAAGCCCAAACGCCCGTGACGCTCCAGCAGGCCGTCGACTTGGCCTACTCGCACTCGCCGCAAATTTTAAAAGCCCGGTCGAGCGCCGAAGAGGCCTCCTGGAAACGCGTCGAGGCGCAAGCGACGTACCTGCCCACGCTGACCGGATCGGTCAATTACTTGGCGGACAAGCGCTACATGCTGACCGACGTCACCCTGCCCTCGTCTCCCGCGCCGATCACCATTCCGCAGATCGTTCCCACCACCATTTATAGCCTGACCGCGCAGTACAACTTGTTCGATGGGCTGGCGAGCACGAACCGCTTTCTCTCGGCACGCAAGTTCGAGAGCGCGGGGCAAAAAGAATCCGATTGGGCGCGCTTTCGCGTCGCCCGTGAGATCCAACTGCAGTTCTATAAAGTCCTCGCCTCAAAAACTTTGAAAGAGGTCGCCTCGGCGAACGTCAAAGTTCTCGAAGACCATCTCAAAGATGTCGGTAACTTCCGCAAAGCCGGCATTTCCACCAATTACGATGTTCTTCGCGTTGAAGTTCAGGTTTCCGAAGCCCGCTCCGAACTGATGAACGCGGAAGACAACGTTTTGATTGGCGAAGGCCGGTTGGGAGAGGCGCTGGGCGAAGAGGCCGCCTTCGATCCCCAGGGCGAACTCCCCGTTCCCAAGCCCGAGATGATCGCCAAGCTCGACGACCGCGACGTCGAATCGCGCCCCGACCTTGCGGCCATGGCCCTCAAGACCGAAGGCATGGACGATCTGGCCACGGCGGCTTCGAGGCACTGGGTGCCCCGCGTGTCTTTGTTCGGCACTTATCAATTCTACAACAACCGCACGAACGAAACCTTTAACAATGAAGACTTCCGCGAAGCGTATCAAGTCGGCGTGGCGCTGACCTGGAACTTCTTCGATGGGTTTTCGCAAATGGCCAAATCCGGCCAGGCCTTGGAGCAAAAGCGCCAAACCGATCTCTCTCTCCGGCAAGCGCGCCTGAAGGCCAAGCAAGATGTCGATCTCTGGAAACGCAAGTTTCAATACAACTGCGCAGTTTTCCGCTCGCGCCAAAGTGATGTCGAAAAAGCGAGCGAGAGCGTGCGTCTCGCCAAAGAGGGCCGCCGCGTGGGCGCCCGCACCGAAACCGATCTCTTGGACGCGGAGGCCGAACTTCACCGCGCCAAGGCCGGAGCCGTGAACGCGCAGATCGGCGCCCTCGAAGCGTTGATCAACTTGGAACTCGCCACCGGCCGCAACTTGTCTCAACTCTAATTTTTAAAAGAACCAACGAGGACTCAAATGGAAAAGAAACAGAAAATCTTCACGGCACTCGGCGCGCTCGCGGTCTTGGGCGGCGGCTACTTTCTTTATGAACACTTCACTTACGCCACCACCGACAACGCGCAGATCGAGGCGCATTCGGTGATGCTCGCGCCCAAGGTGAGCGGCTTCATTCAAGCCGTCAACGTCACCGAAGGCCAGCACGTGCAGAAGGACGACATCCTCGTCGAAATCGACGGGCGCGATTTCGAAAATACGCTCCGCCAGGTCAAAGGCGAGCTCACCTCGATCGAAGCGCGCAAACGCGACGCCGAAAAGAACTTCAAACGCCTTGAAGACCTGGTCTCGAAAGGCGCGGTTTCGCAGCAGCAGTTCGACACCTCCACCGCCACCTTCGCCGAGGTGCGCGCCAAGTATGAGGCGATTTCGGCGCAGGTGGCGCAAGCCGAACTCAACCTGGCCAACACCAAGATCCGCGCGCCTGCCAACGGATTTATCGCCAGAAAATCCGCCGAGGTCGGCCAGCTCGCCGCCCCGGGTGTTCCGCTCGTGGGATTTGTGAGTTCCGAATCGCGTTGGATCACCGCCAACTTCAAAGAGACCGAAGTCGCGGATATTAAAATCGGCGCCCCGGTCGACATCAGCATCGATGCCATTTCGAGCGGTTCTTTTCACGGCAAGGTGGCCGCGATCAGCTCGGCGACCGGCGCGACCTTCACGCTCTTGCCGCCCGACAACGCCACCGGCAATTTCACCAAAGTGGTTCAGCGCGTGCCGGTGAAAATTGAGTTCGACAGTCTGACGCCCGAGCAAATCGAAATGCTGCGCGCCGGCCTTTCCGCGTTCGTCAAAGTGAGAAAATAAACTCCGGGGGGGGCTCTCATGAGTCGCAATTCGATGCTGATCGTTTTCGTGGCGGTGCTCGCGAGCCTGCTCGAGATCATCGACACGTCCATCGTGAACGTGGCCCTGCCTTCAATGATGGGAAACTTGGGCGCGACCCTTGAAGACATCTCGATGGTGATCACCGGCTACGCGATCGCCAACGCCGTCGTTCTGCCGCTTTCGGCATGGCTGGGTGAGCGGATCGGACGCCGCAAATACTATCTGGGCTGCATTCTCTTCTTCACCGCGACGTCGGTGGCCTGCGGCTTCGCGCCGAACCTGTTTTTGCTGACCGTCTTCCGCATCCTGCAAGGGTTGGCGGGCGGCGCGCTTCTCCCCACCTCACAAGCTTTGATCTACGAACAGTTTCCCAAAGAAAAAGCGGGCATGGCCGGCGCCATCTTCGGGATGAGCGTGATGATCGGCCCGACATTGGGTCCGGTCATGGGCGGTTACCTCACCGACGAGTTCGGCTGGCGCTCGATCTTCAACGTCAATCTTCCCCTCGGTCTGCTCGCCTTTTTCGTCGGCCTCGCGGTCATTCGCAACCCCGAACACTCCAAACAGCCTGAAGGCGCGGTTCGCCCCAAACTCGATGCGGTGGGCTTGGGTCTGTTGGTCGCCGGGATCGGATGCTTGCAGTACGTGCTCGAGCGCGGTGAGGCCGACGACTGGTTCTCGTCGACCGCGATCATTGTGAACACCATTTTGGCCGTCGTGTGCCTCCCCACCTTCGTTTGGTGGGAACTCAAAGTTGAAAATCCCATCATCAACATCCGCCTCTTCAAACAGTCGATCGTGCGCAACGGCACCCTACTCATGATGTTCGTGGGCTTCTTCTTGTACTCGGTGGTCTTTTTGCTGCCGGTCTTCGTGGGCCGCGTGTTTCATTACGATGCGACCCAGACCGGCGCCCTGTTCATTCCGGGCTCGCTGCTGACCATGGCCTTGATGCCGATGATCGGAAAACTCATGCAAGCCGGAAAGAACCCCAAGATTCTGATCCTGATCGGGTTCTTGAGCATCGAACTCTGCCTGTACATGATGACCCTGTTTTCGCCGCTCACCTCGAAGCCCGAATTGTACATGATGCTCTTCGTGCGTGGCTTCGCGTTGGCCTTCTTGTTCGTGCCGATCAACTCCTCGATCCTGAGCCAGTTTCACGGCGCGGCCCTCGGCCAAGTGTCGGGCCTCTTGAATCTGTTCCGGCAGATCGGCGGCAGCGTGGGCATCGCCCTGGTCGGGACGCTGCTCAATTCGCGCAGCCATCAGAACTACCTGGATCTGACGTCGAAAGTTTCGATGCTCAACCCGAACACGCAGGCGTTCGTGAACCAAACGTCTCAGGGCCTTTCGAAAAAAATGGTCGAAGACATGGGACGCGCGAGCGGACACGACGCGACCTTGCAGATCTTGTATTACAAAATTCAGAATCAGGTGTTCATGATGAGCTTTCTCCAGCTGATCACGGTGATCATGATCCTTTTCTCGCTGGCCTTCATCCCGCTTTACCTGCTCCGCCTGCGTGAAAAACCGGTCTTGGTCACGGACGCCCACTGATGTCCTAGACCTTCGTTTTATTGTTGAAAATCAACGACTTAGACTCTGTCTAAAAGCTGTTCAAAATCGCGCGGATTCGTGATCAAAACTTCAACGATCCGTGCGCCATTTCCTCCGTCGAAAAAACACCAGAAAACTTTCTTCCCGGCGAATTGTCGAACCTCTCGCCAGTGACAAATTATTTTGAGGCTGCCTCAAAAAAACTTGGCCAAGCATTTCGCGAGCTTACGTTCATCCCCACTAAAAAATTATTTGTATTCCCAAGGGTTCTCAACACTTTGGCGCGTTTTTCCGAATGTTCACTGTGCGGAGATACGATGAATCCACGCGGAATGGTTTCCGCCAATGGTTCATTAGGAGGATTGATGAAACAGATGATGCTCAAACAGTTGGTGCTGACGCTTGCGGCGATTTCCTTTCTGTCGGCGTGCGATAAAGGCGAGCGCTCTTTTTCGATCCTCGCGGACGAATCCAACTTCTCGCAGTCTCCTGAGTTCGAAATCGTTCCCCAAAAGATCGATATCTTATGGGTGATCGACAACTCCGGCTCGATGGCCACGTCGCAATCGCAGCTGGCGAACAATATGAACCGCTTCATCTCGCGCTTTCAGTCTTTGAAGTACGACTTCAATATGGCCGTCACCACGTCGGACGCGGTCTTCGGCCAATTTTGGGGCGACGACTCCACACGTCTTTTGCGTGATGGGATTCCCGGCGAAACTTCATCGGGCGTTCGCATCATCAACAAAGACACGCCGAATATGAGCAACGTGTTCATCACCAACGTCATGCAAGGAATCGATGGCAACGGTGATGAGCGTGCCTTCTCGAGCTTCCAATCGGTTTTGACTTACGGCCCGAACGCGGGTTTCCGTCGTGCCGGTGCCTTCTTGGCCATCATCATCCTTTCGGACGAAGATGACTTCTCGGCCACCACCGACGCCTACCTGGGCAACAACTACAACGATTCACGCCTGATTCCGGTTGCCAACTACAAGACCTTCCTCGATGGCCTGGTCGGTGTGGGCAATCACAGCGTGAACACCATTTCGATTTTGGACGAGGCTTGCCGCGTGCAGCTCGCGGACTCGTTCGCCGGCCGCATCGTGGGCCGCCGTTACAACCAACTCGCCGACCTGACCGGAGGCGTGAAGACTTCGCTCTGCGGAAACTTCGGCGACAACCTTCAGCTCATCTCGGACACCATCATCAATCAAAAGCTGGAAGTGTCGTTCAAGCTCACACGCGAGCCCCAAGTGTCTTCGATCGTGGTCCGCGTGAACGGCGCCTTGATTCCTCAAGATGCCGCCAATGGCTGGACTTACAATGCGTCGACCTTGACGCTCACCTTCCACGGAACCTCGGTTCCGCCGGCAGGGGCTTCGATCTCGATCGCCTACGACCCCGTTGGACCCAAGAACTAAGGAGCGGATGAGTATGTTGAACATGGAAATCGCGACTTCGAACGAATGGCACTTGATGAAGGGTGAGCACCAATACGGTCCTTACACCTACGAAGCCATGGTTCAGATGAAGCAGAACAACCTGCTCTTCGACTTCGACTTCGTTTGGTCGCCCCACATGGACCAATGGACGATGGTGTCGGACTTGGCCGAGTTCTCGATGGACCGCATGAGCCGTCTCGTCGAGAAATCGCCCAGCTCCGAGGCGTTCAACAAACGCAGCCATGACCGCGTGGTCGTGGATCTGCCCTGTCTCGTTCACGACGAGACGCGCTTGTGGAAGGGCCGCGTGCAGAACCTCAGCGAAGGCGGTGCCTTGATTCTGGTCGAGAATCCGCTCTTTTTGCCCGGCGACATCATCACGCTGCACGTTCGCGGCGCAAACGGGATGGAAAAGCCGTTCAACTGCACGGCGCAAATTTTGAACAAACGTTTGGTGAAAACAAAAATCCATCACGACACCGCCCTTCATTACGCCGTGAAATTTTTGAACCTCACCACGATCGGGACGACTGAAGTCAGCCGCATGGTCGGCCAGGCTTTGAAAACGAAAACAAAATAACCAAAAGTTACTTAACACATAGAGGAGAGAGACAATGACTTCATTTCTGCAATTCATCAATGATTCGGGCGTCGTCGGCTGGTGCATCATGCTCCTTGGACTCGGTTCTTTGGCACTGATCGTTGAACGTGCCAACGTTCTGTACTTCAAATTCGGTATGAACACCGATGAGTTCATGACCAAGATCCAAACTTTGGTTCTGGCTCGCAAAACGGACGAGGCTTTGGTTCTTTGCAACCAAATGCAGGGCAAACCCCTCGCCAACTCGTTCAAAACCATCCTCGAAAAAGCGGACCGCGATGATGACACCATCTTCCAGGCTCACGACATCGCGATGGCCGAGAACATGCCCCACTTGACCAAACGCCTTCACTACCTCTCGATGCTCGCCAACGTGGCGACACTGATGGGTCTCTTGGGTACCATCCACGGTCTGATCCTCTCGTTCGCCGCGGTCGCGCAGGCCGACCCCGCGCAGAAGCAAGCCATGCTCGCCAACGGTATCGCCGTTTCGATGTACACAACGGCTTTGGGTCTCGTGGTGGCGATCCCCGCGATGATCTTCTACTCGTTCTTGGTTTCGCGCCAAAATGAGCTCGTGGAGCAAATGACCGAGAAGTGCGGAAAATTGACCGAGATGCTGACCGGTTCGCACATCCAGTCGCTCTCGCGCCAGGCGATCTTCCCCGACAGCATCGGTAAAGACACCGTCGCTGCAGGTAAGACAACGCCTCCTCCTTCGAACCGCGCTTCTTAATTTTAGAGGGTGACGTATGAGAAAACGGTTTAAACCGAAAATTTCACACAGCTACGAGTTTGAGCTCGACCTCGCGCCGCTGCTCGCGGTGATGGTGAAGCTCGTTCCCGTGCTGTTGATCTCGAGCGCCTTCGTGCAGGTCATGGTCATCGAGACCGACCTGCCCCAGGCCGTTAAAGAAGCCGTGCAGAACCAAGAAGACAATAAAGACCTCGCTTCGGTGCAGATCGATGTCTCTCGTCAAGAGGGCATCAAAGTGATCGTCGCGAAACAAGGTCAACAGTCGGTCGAAAAGATTCCCGTCCTCACCGACGGCAGTTTCGATCTGCCGGCTCTGCACAAGCAATTGCAAAAGGTGAAAGCCGAAAACCCGAAAGTGTTTAGGCTCGAACTCGTCCCTGGCGGTGACATCTCTTACAACGAGATCGTCAAAATCATGGATGAGGCCCGTAAGTCGCGAGACAAAGACGTGCGCTTCCCGGTGTGGGATTCAACCAAGCAAAAGGACGTCGAGACGGACTACATGTTCCCCGACGTGACTTTCGCGAATGTGATGGAGGGCTAAACGATGGCTTACCGACGTAAGACCCCCGATTATGCGCCCAAAGCAAAAACCTTCGCTTTGAACATCACGTCGATGACGGACATGTTCACGATCCTGCTCGTGTTCCTGCTGCAGACGTACTCAACCGCTGATTTTAAAGTTGAGCCCGTTCAAGGCGTGAGTCTTCCTCTTTCGAACGCAACAACGGAGCCGACCAAAGCGGTCCAAGTTTCGTTGACCAAGACCGAACTGATTATCGAGGGACGCACCATCGCTTCGCTCGATCAAGGTCACTTCGGCAAGGCGGATCTCGAAAGCTCGGACTCGAACTTTATCAAGCCGCTGTTCTCGGAGCTTGAAAAATTCGCCAAAGAAAAAGCGGACGATCCTTCCGTTAAGGAAGGAAAGGTCGTTTTTCAGGCCGATTCATCGCTCAGCTACGACATGATCCGTAAGGTCATGTACACGGCCTCGATGGCCGGCTTCCCGAAACTCAAAATGGCAACTGTCGTGGGGAATTAACATCATGAAACAGCTTCTTCTGACCGCCCTCATCGTCTTGACCTGCAATCCCGTTTGGGCTCAAGCCAAAACGGACAAAGGTCTTTTGCCCGAGCTCAAACTCGACAAGAGCAATGAGGATCTCAATCAGAAGAAGGCCGTTCAATCGGAGGTCTTGATCACGAAATCCGAGATCAAGGCCATTCAAGCCCTAAACGCCGTTCTAAAAAAACAAAAAGGCTCGCCCAACGAACCCGATCTCTGGTTCCGCCTGGCCGAGCTCTACATGCGCCGCGCGAAATCGGGCCGTTTCTTCGACCTGACTCGCGGTCAAGAAGACTCTCCGGTGAAGTTCGCTCCCCCGGACGTGCGTGACGAAAGCGCCGTCGCCAACCTCAAACAGGCCATCGGCATTTACACCAAAATCGAGCGTGAGTTCCCGAATTTCCGCGAGATGGACGTGGCGATGTTCAACAACGCCTTCGCCAGTCAACAAATCGGCCAAAAGAAAAATGCCGAAGCCACTTACGCGCGTCTGATTTCGAAATACCCGAAATCGATGCTGCTCCCCGACGCCTTCCTGGCTCAAGGGGAGATGTACTATGACGCCGGCCAGTTCACCTTGGCGCTGGAATCTTTCAAAGCCATCGAGAAGTTCCCTGGTTCGCGCGTTTATTCCTACGGTTTGTACAAGCAAGCCTGGGCTCACTACAATTTGAAACAAAACGACGAGGGCATCAATAAACTCCTCGACGTCGTAAAATTCTTCGACCCCAAGAACACGCAGAAAACGCGCGTGTCGCACAACCTGCGTTCGGAAGCCCTGCGCGATCTCGCCCTTTTCTTTGGTGAGAACAAATCGGCCGATGAGGCTTACGCGTTCTTCGCTAAAATCTGCACGCCCGAAGAGCTGGGCGAGTCGATGATCAACCTCGGAAAACTCTACGACAGCCACGGCCGTCAAAAAGAGATGAACGTGTTCCTCGCGGAATACATCAAAAAGAACGACGATTCTCCTTTACGCATCAAAGCCGAAATGCTCTTGATCCAAGGGAACGAAACTTTGAAGAACCGTCCCGAAGTCATCAAGCATATGGAAGCCGCCGCCGACGTTTGCCGTCCCAATTCTTCGTGGCGCAAACTCTACCCCACGTCGTCGGAGGGAGATTGCGACTACGACTTGGCCAAGACCAATCTCGACATCGCCAAAAAATGGTGGGAACTCTGGCTTAAAAACAAATCGAACAAAGATATGGCGGATTTGACCGAGCGCGCCTTCAAGATCCACTTGGACCGCGAAGACCCTTTGAAGCCTGATGCCAAGTCGCACTATGCCTACGCCGAACTCTTGTTCCAACAGGACAAGTTCCGCGAAGCTTCGGTTCAATACGAATTCGCCGCTCAGAAATCGACCGACACCCAGATCGCCCACGACGCCGCTTACTCGGCGCTCGTGTCGCTCGAAAAGGCCTCGCAGAAAAGCGAGAAGTCCGGCGACAACGCCAAACAAGTCGAGCTCGGCCAGACTTATTTGAAAAAATACCCTGCGGGCGTTCAAGCTTCTCAGGTCAAATACAAAATTGGTTTCATCGCCTACGAAGAGAAGAACTTCGCCGAGTCTGAGAAATGGCTGGGGCCCATTGCCCTGGATACCAAGCAAGACCCGACTTTGCGCACCCGCAGCCAAGACTTGATGCTCGACATGCTCAACGCCCGCGGCGATCTCGCGTCACTGCGCGACTTCTCTAAAAAGGTGATGGACGGCTCCGACAATGCGGACCGCAAGAAAAGCATGCATAAAATCATGCAGGAAGCCGACTTCAACAGCATCCAGAAGGATATGGAGAAGGCTCAAGTCACCGAGAATATTCAAAAGCTCGTGACCTTCCACAACGAGAACAAAGCCTCGGGCCCCGCTTTGGCTAAAAAAGCGTTGAAGCAGGCGATGAGCCTCGCGTTCACGAACGGCCGCTCGCTCGAAGGCGCGGACCTGGCCATCCAGTACGCCCGCACTTATCCCGACGACACCGAGACGACCGCGGCCCTGCGCGAAGCCGCCAAACATTACAACGAGCAAGGCTTCATGCTGCGCGCGGCCAGCACCTTCGAACTTCTGGCTCCCCGTCTCAAAGGCCAAGAGCAGACGCAAGTCTATGAGGCGCTCAGCGAGATCTACGTTCTTGAAAACCGCAAGCAAGACGCCCGCGAGTTCCTGGGCAAACTTCTGGACGGCGCCGATAAAAAAGAGCAAGGCAAAATCTACTCGCGCCTGATGCAGACTTACAAAGGCGAAGAGTCGTCGGCCGACTACGCCAAACTCGAGAACAAGATCCTGTCGCTGAACATTCAGCCTTCGGCGTCGGAAATCTTGGTCAAACGCGTGCAGAAGCTCTTCGACAGCAAAAAATACACCGAAGCTTTCAACTCGGCCAAATCTCTGGTCGGTTCGGATGCACCCCCCGCGATCCGCGCCCAGGCCCGTTTGATTCAAGCCAAAGTTCTCGAAACCGAGATGACGTCGGCGAGCACCAAGACCACGCTTGAGCGCCTGCCCTTGGTTCTGTCGATCAAAACCGAGAAACTCGAAAAAGCTCAAGCCGGCTTCTTGGCCGCGGCCAGCTACTCGAACGATCCCAACGTTCAGCTCTCGACGCTCGAGGGTCTGGCGCGCATCTACAAAAACTACGTGGAAACCGTGGGTTCGCCCATCATCAAAACGTCGATGTCGGCGGAAGAGTCCAAGGCTCTGAAAGACGAGCTCACCAAACTCGTGACGCCCATCGAGCAGAAACAAAAAGACATCGAGAAAAAACTCATGGCGTTGGCGAAAGCCGAGAAAACGGCCACCACGGCGGAACTTGATTTCGTGAATCTGCCTTTGAATGAAACCGTGAAACCCCGCATCCCCGCCATCGCCTTCGAGAACATGTCGCCCTACTTGCCCAAACTCACGCAAGTCGAAGGCCTGTTCGTTGAACGCGACAACGCGGTGACCGGCGCCTGCCAAACCGAAGCGAAAGACCTGCAAAAAGACCTCGCCGGCTTGATGGCCCTGGCCAACCGCTGCGTGGCTCAGAAGAAATTCACGCAGATCGAAAAAATCGCGGCCCGCATGGCGGAGCTTGAGCCCAAATCGGGCGCGGCTCCCTACTACCTGAGCCTCGCGGCGATGGGATTGGGCCTGAAAGAAAAATCGCTGTACCTGATCGAACTCGCGCTCAAGAAAAACTCGGACCGCACGTTCTTCTGGTATCAGAAGGCCGTCGCCCTCGGTGCGACGGGCGATCGTGCCGGTGCCAACCAGTGGATGATCAAAGCGTTCGACGAGCGCCTTGATGCTTGGGAAACCAAATTGCTCCACGGCGTGGTGGCCTTCTCGCAAGGCGACTGCTTCTCGGTGACCGATGACTTCAAAGCCCTCCCCGCGAGCCAGGTTGAAAAATTCGATCTGACTCCCGCTTTCGCCGAGTGCATGGCGCAAAAAGGTGAGATCGACCAAGCCCTGGGCTTCGCGCAGAAGTCTTATGATACGAAGAAGTCCCTGACTTTGGCCCTGCAGCTGGGACACATGGCTGAAGTCTATAAATCCGATTCGAAACTCGCGGCCCAAGCTTACGAGAAGGCCCGCTCGGTGTCGTCGGACGAGACCCAAAAAGAATGGCTGAAACGCAAAATTGAATGGCTTAACAACCCCGGAGCCGCCGTCTCCGAGACCTCTTCGCACGTCAGTTCACAGGTCGCTCGAGGCACAGGTTTGGGAGGTGCACAATGACAACAATGGGAACGCGCACCTTTGGTGCGACAACAACTCGACTAGCAAAAAGTCTGACTCTCTTGCTCGTGGCCGTCTTAGGGCTTGTTCTGGCTCTGCCGGCTCAGGCCAAGACGAAAACTGTCCGAAAAGTTCAAGAAGTGAACTTCGGGGAGATGAGTCTGAAAGGCACGATTCGCAACCCTGATGGAGCTTACCTGGTGCAGAAACGCGGGATCAAATTCATGCCCCTGTACGACGTACAGAAAGACATGGACACCAAAATCCGCGATTCCGTCCAGTATGTGCGATGAGGATGTGTATGCAAAACTTATTGATTGAACAGCGCGGCCCCAACGGCCTTATGAAAACATGGCGTTTGCGTCCTGACCAAGGCTCGGTGAGCTTTGGCAGCTCGAAGTTTGCGGAGCTGCGCTCCCCGATCGAGACCCTCAAGGGCATTCAAGGCGTTTTCGAGTACCGCGACGACAAATGGGTCTACGTGAATCTCGACGTGCGCACGCAAGAGACCGACAACGTCGTCGAACTCACGTTGGACAAACCCACCGAGATCCGTGTCGGCACGATGTCGCTGCAAGTGATTCCGCTCGAAGTGCGCCGCACTTTGTTCCAAAGCCTGGAGAGCGCCGAGTTTCTGAAACCCGCTCCCGACCGCAAGCCTTTTCAGTTGGTGACGACTTATCACGGCGCCAAATTGCTCGAGACGTTGGTTTTGCCTCTGGGAAAAACCTTCGTTTCGAAATTCGATGCGACCTTCACGAAAATGGCGACTTCGCAAACCGAGTCGTGGATGCGCTCGAAACTGGGCGACCTCGAAATCTCCCAGCGCACCATCTACCTGACGTCGGTCGAAGCGATGAGCATGATCACCAAAGATCAGCTCATCGACGATGGCGGCCGCAAGACCATGTACGCAACGCTCGCGGGTTCCGCTTTGCTCGCGCTGCTCTTCTTGCTCTCGCCCAATTCGAAAACCGTGGAAGAGGTGGCCGTGGCCGCCGCTCCCCCGGTGGAGTACCGCGAGATGAAACTTACGCCGCCGAAAAAGAAGAAACAATCGGCGCCGATGCAGGCGCAAGTGCAGCCTCCGAAAGCGGAGCAGGCCAAAGCCGAATCGGCCCAGCCTGCGGGCGCGGCTCAAGCGTCGGGCGGCGGCAAGGCGGTCTCGGCGATCAAGGCTCTGGGTTCTTCGCGCATCTCGCAATTGATCGGTAAAATCTCGGCCTCGTCGGCCAAGTCGGCTAACATCGTCGTGTCAAACGGCGTCGCGGCCGGCTCAGCGCCGTCGGGACGCGCGCTCGCGGCCGTCGGGAACGTGACGACATCGGGCAAAGACTGGTCCGGCGACGGCAAAGGCCAAGGCGTGCAAATCGGCACGGCGGGCGTTGCGGGCGGCGGCTCGGTGAAAGGCATGGGCGGCATCGCGGCGGGTAAAACCGGCAGCGGCGGCGTCGGCCTTCTCGAAGAGGATGGCGAAGTGGTGGGCGGTTTGGACCGCGAGGTCATCGCGGCCTACATCCGCTCGAAACTCGGCGAGATCCTTTATTGTTATGAACGTCAATTGTCGGCGCAGCCCGACCTGTACGGCAAAGTGGGCGTGAAGTTCACCATCGCCGGGACGGGCCAGGTGGAAACTCAGCGCATCGGCGAAACAACTTTGAAAAACGGAACGGTCGAGGGCTGCATCCTCACGCGCGTGGCGAAATGGAAATTTCCCACACCCGAGGGTGGCACGAAGGTGATGGTCACCTACCCCTTCCTGTTCAAGAGCACGAACTAACAACACGAGAACTTAAAGAATTTGCATCACAGCCACGGGAGGCTCAATGAAAACGGCACTCATGATTTTCGCAGCACTGACGGCCACAAGCTTAACCGCTTTTGCCCAAGCCAAAGACTCCAAAGACTCGGACAAACTCGACCTGAAAAAGCTCGAGGACAAGTACTGGGCCGCGAAGGACACCGATTTTTCGGTCGTGCAGAACCGCACGTACAACAAAGAAAAGCGCCCGTTCGTGACTTTGAGCTACGGTCCCATGGTCAATGACGAATGGTCGGTCGGCCGCATGACCAACATCGCGGGCGGCTATTACTTCACCGAACGTTGGGGTTTTGAAATCGCGCACGAAATGGGCGACCTGAAAGAGAACGACGGGTTGATTCAGATCAAGAGCTACAACGGTCTGCAGCCCAACTACAATAAATTCGTCAGCTACACGTCGGCGAATCTGATCTGGGTTCCGTTCTACGCGAAAATGAGCTTCATGGATCGCAAGATCGTTTACTTCGATATGCAGTTCGCGCTCGGCGTGGGGAACATGACTTACGAAAATCAGCTCGATCCCTCGGAGACCAGCAACGAGAAGAAAACCACCCTGGGTTACAACTTCGATTTCACCCAGCAGCTCTTCTTCAGCGAACACTTCGCGGTTCGTTTAGACGTGAAGAACAAGTGGTCGAAACAGGATTTGATGCGTTACCGCGTGCAGGGTTCGGGATCGACGAGCCGTGACTTGGGCACCACCAACCGCCAAGACACCTCGATCCTGCTGGGTCTGACATTCTTCTATTAAGTTTGACTGCGCACCGTTGGTGCGACGACTTGTGCCCATCGGAGGGCTTATGCAAAAGGCATCTTGGACCGTCATCATTCTTGGAACTTTGCTCGCCGCCAACGCATCGGGCGAGCTGAAGAAAAAATCGGAAGGCCGCGCCGCCGATCCTTCACTCAAGGTGAAGCAGTCGGGCGTTCCGCAGTACGAAATTTACCAAAAGAAAAAAGTCGGCGGAAAGACGGAAGTCTACCGCGTGAAGAACATTCCCCGCCTGAACATCGGCGAGGAGGCGTCTTTTCAGTCGGCCGCGCTGCAAACTCCTGAGCTTCCCGCAGCGAAGAAATTAAAACTGACGGACGTCAAAAAACGTCCGGAAGTTCCGACGGTTTCGATCGAAAAGGCTTTGCAATGGGCCGGAAAACCCGTCACCGAGCCCAAAGTCGTCTCGGACCCCACGAAGATCGCCCAAGTTCCGTTTTTTCAAGAGCCCCTGCCCGTTCAAGATCCCAGCGTGATCAAGCCGGAGTTGAACCAGGTCGAGATCAAAGATCTGACCCCCGTGGAACTCAAAATGCTCCAGGCGCTGATCTTCCTCGAAATCCAGAAGAACTACCCGATGGCCCTGGGCCTCTTCGCCGAGCTTCTCGACGAAGCCCCCGAATTCCGCACCGAGGCCACCTACAACTTGGCGCTCACCGGCAAAGGCCTGGGTCTTTACTCGGAGTACCGTCACCAGATGCTCAAGGTTCTCGACGATAAAAAGACCGAGTGGCAAAAGCGCGCCGCGCTCAGCTTGGTTGAAAGCTCGGCCGAAGGCGACACCTCGTTGGTGTCGATCTTGGATCCCAAACTCGAGAAATTCAAAATCGAACTCGAAAAAACGGATCAGTATCAGCTCAACCGCGCCAAATACTACTTGGCTCAGGACGATCTGAAAACCGCCATCGCGGCCACCGAAAAAATCATGATGAATTCGCCCCTGTACAATGACGCCCTCTTCTTAAAAGGCGTTCTGTTGTACAAAAGCGGTCAGCCCGACACCGGCATCTTGACCGTGGCGTCGGCCTTGGCGGAGATCGAGAAAAAAGCGCCGCAAAGCGAACTCAAGTCGATCGCGGCCCTGACTTTGGCGCGTTTGTATTTCCAGACCGCCGACTACAAATCGGCGTTCCAGACGTACCTGAAAATCGACAAGGCCCACCCCGAATGGCCCACGGCCATGATCGAACAAGCCTGGTCGCAAATCTTGGCCGGAGATCACGAGGGTGCGGCGGGCAACATGTTCTCGTTGCACACCGATTTCTTTAAAAACACCTTCGCTCCCGAGTCGTACGTGGTGCGCACCGTGGGCTACTTGAACCTCTGCCAATTCGGCGATGGCGCCCGCGTGGTTCAAGACATGAAAAAGCGCTACACGCCCGTTCAAGAGCGCATGCAGCAGTACCAGTCTTCGCACAAATCGGAACTCGAGTATTACGAGACCGTGAAGCGCTTTATGAAAGACGGCACCTCGAAAGAGATCGACGGTCTTCCCCGCGGCTTCGTCTGGGCCCTGGCCCGTCACCCGAGCTTTATGCTCGAACAAAAGAACATCAATTCGATCGAAGACCAGGTGTCGCGCTACAACCGCATCACCATGGATCTGATCAAACGCGAGAAGTTCCTGCTCGCCGACCAGGCTTTGGTGCGCAACCGCATCATCGAGCTGAAGAAAAAACTCAAACCCAAAGAGACCACGCCCGAAATCGCCGATCTTGAAAAGCGCCTGCTCAGCTTTAAGATTCAGCACTTCATCGTTAAAAAGGCCCGCACTTCGATCAAAGACGTGCGCGCTCAGGGCCTGGCCCGTATCGACAAAGAGAAGCAGGAGCGCAAAGTGGCGGCCGGAAAAGCCCTCACGAGCCGTTTCCAGAATCTGCTGAGCAATCTGACCACGTCGCTCGATCAGACCGACGTTCTTCAGTACGAGCTGTTCGCGGGCGCGGGTGAACACCTGCGCTACCAAGCCGCTGGCGGCGACATCGATCCCAAACAGGCCAAAGGCCTCAAACCCGAAGAGAACCGTCAGCTGAAATGGGAGTTCAAAGGCGAAGTTTGGGAGGATGAGCTCGGTCACTACCGCTCGTCGCTCAAAAACGTTTGCCCCGAAGTCGAAGACAATGGCGGCAACCAGGTTTCTTCCGTCGATAATAAATAAAGCGCGCACCGAAGGCGCGATAAGAGGTGGACATGAGAACAACAATCTTTCTGACAGCACTGATGATGGCAACCCCCGCCTGGGCGCAAACGACCGCGCAAGGAGGCTTGGACCGCCTTCAGACGAACTACAACAATTCGAAATCGAATCTCGAGGATTACCAAAAAAACCTCAAGATCACCGAGGGCAATTTGACCGAGGTCTCCAAAGCGAAATCGCAGGTGGAAGCCCAGGACAAAGACGTGGCCAAGGCCTCGGAGGAGAACAAAAAGAACCTCGAAGCCGTGGGTGCGCGTGAAGCCGAGCTGAACGCCCTCATCCAAGACGAGCAAAAACAGATTCAGGCCGAGGAGCAGAAACTGCAAGAACTCGAAAAGTTGACGGCGCAGCTCAAAGACAATCAGAAAAAGCGCCAAGCCAACATTCAAAATTACGAAGAGCAAAAACGCGGCGTCGCCTCCGAGAAAAAAGAGTGGCAGTCGCGCCAAGAGCAAATCGCCAAAACCCAGTCGCAAGTCAAATCGAAGCTCACGGCCTTGAGCGGCCAGGAGACCGATTGGAAGAACAAAAAACGCGGCTACGAAGGCGAAGTGGGCCGTTGGCAGAAGGAAGTCGACCGCGAGAAGAAGCTCGTCGACACCTACCAGTCCCTGTCCGAAGTGAAGGACTGATTCCGGGCTTGATAACGGCGTGATCTCAACTTGAGACGCGCCCGTTTAAACCGAAAGAGTTTGGCTCTAAAAGCCAAGCTCTTTTTTTATATTCGTTTCGCTCTAGAACGTGGATGAAACTTCATACAAAAAAACCCAATCTTGAGTCGAGAAGCCCCCGACTTCGCCGATAAGAGTGAGGACCGCAATTGATTGGGAGAGAATGAATGAGCCTGCATATCGCGATTTTTGAGGACGACAAGGACTTGGCGGACCACCTGCAAGAGCTTCTCGAAGACCTCAACTACGATGTGACCGTTCTCTATAAGCTGGATCCCAAAGCCAACTGGAAAAGGGTGGACGTGATCCTGGCGGACTACCGCAACCAGATCGTGCGCTTCGGCGACGTCGTTAAACTGGGTCAAGAAAAGAACGTCCCGGTGATCGCCATCTCGGGCGGCGACATGGACTACAAGCCTTGCTTGCAAAAACCCTTCTCGATCGAAGAGATGCAATCCGTGATCGTCAAAGCGATGATGAAAAAAGCCAACGACGAGGACGATTCGCTCTTTTCGATCTTCCGCTCGCGCGCCGGTTAGACTGAGAAGCTACCGGCCCAGACGCCGGCGTATTTTTGAACTGAAGGTGGTCCAGGTCGTCTGGAACTCTTCGACCTTCAAGGCGGCGCTCAGGCCCGCATAGACCACCGAACCCACCAAAATCGACAAGAGCAGCGCCGTCATTTTGCCGATAAAGCTGATCCCGCCTTGCGTGCTGAACAGGCCGCGCAAAGGCTCGTAGACCATCAGCGCCCCCGCCATCACCGCCCCCATGAACAGAAAAACGGCAAAGCTCTTCAGAACCTTCCACCAACCGAAACGGCCGATGAAGTGGCGGTAAAACGCCGCCAGCAGCAGGAAGTTGAGCGAGCTGCTCAAAACCGACGAGAAGTTCAAACCGTAAAATCCGAAGCGGTTCATCAACACCGGCGCGATGCCAATGTGCATGACCAAACAGATGGCCGAAACCAAACCCGGGAACCAGGTGTTTTTCAGGGCGTAGTAAGTCGGCACAAACACGCGCACCAAGCTCGTCGAAATGATCAAGGCCGAGTAGATCTTGACCACGCCCGCGGTCATCAGCGCCTCGGCGGGCGTGAATTTTCCGCGTTGAAACAGGAGCTCCACGATCGGCTCGGCGAGCACGAACAAGCCGATCGCCGCGGGCACGCAGACGTAAAGATTCAAGCGCAGGTAGTAGTTGCTGGTCGACGACATCTCGTCGGCTTTGCCCTGGGCCCACATGCGCGAGAGCGTCGGCAGGAGCGCGGTCCCGATGGACACGCTCACTAGCGAGAGCGGCAGCTCCAGCAAACGGTCCGCGAGATTGATGAAGCTGATCGGCCCCTCGCCAAACTCGGAGGCAAAGCGCATGTTCACGAGAGTGGTGATTTGCAAAAGACCCATCCCCAAGAGCCCGGGACCCATGCTGCGCAAAACGCGCCAGACATCGGGGTCGTTGAACGAGAACGTCAGTTTGGGCCAGTAGCCCGTGCGGCGCAAAGAAGGGATCAAAACCGCGGCCTGCACGATTCCGCCCACGATCACGCCCCAAGCGAGCGCCTGCCCTTCCCATTGCAGCCACGTGGTCGGGACCAGGGTCGCGGCGATGATGCAGACATTAAAGAAGGTCGGCGCCATGGCCGCCAGTCCAAAACGTCCCAGCGCGTTTAAGATCGCCATGAAGTAGGCGTAGGTGCAGACCAAAAAGATGTACGCGAACATGATTCGCGCCATCAGCACCGTCAGGTCAAACTTGCCGGGGACGGCGCGGTAGTTCTCGTCCAAAAGAAAGTTCAGCAAGGGCTCCGGAAAGATCGTTCCGATCGCCGTCAGAACCGCCAAGAGTAGAAAAAAGAGGGTGTAGAACCCGTTTACCAGCCGGTGCGAGCGCTCCAGGCCCGATGGGTCCAACCGGGTTTCGACGAACACCGGGACGAAGGCCACCGACAGCGAACCCTCGCCAAACAAACGGCGGAAGATATTCGGGAGCCGAAAAGCCACGTACCAGGCGTCGGTGACGGTCCGCGAGAAGAGGGCGGCAAAGAGAGATTCGCGCACCAACCCCAAAACTCGGCTGGTCAGGGTGCCCAGAGCCATTAAAACGGCTTGGACGACCACCTGCCCGCCCTTTTCCTGTTGCTGAGGCACATGCGGCGTGCTATTCATTCGCCCTTCAGGTTAACCAGGAGGCCTTACCTTGGCAAATCATAAGTCAGCAGCAAAACGTGCTCGCCAATCCCCCAAACGCGCCGCTCGCAATGCGAACGCGAAAAGCACCGTTAAAACTTTCGAGAAAAAGCTCATGAAAGCCATCGAAGCGAAATCCGCGGATGCAAAAGAGCTCTTGAAAGCTTACACCGCGAAAGCGATGTCCGCCGTTTCAAAAGGCGTTCTGAAAAAAGAGACCGTCAGCCGCAAAATCGGCCGCCTGTCGACTCGCGTTTCGGCAAAATAATCTCTCGAAGCGAGCTGGGAACCAGCTTCGTTGTTCGATTGAAAAGGACGAGCAAAGACCTTGGTTTTTGTTCGTCTTTTTTATTTTGTGGAATCAGTGTTCGTTGGCCGTTCGCGCGGTCACGAAATTGCGAATCTCGCGGCGCCACTCAAACTTGAGGTTTTCAAACGAGACGCCGTACATGTACCGGCTGCCGCCCTCGTCTTTTTTGCTGCGGACCTCTCCGCGAACGGAAATAAACGCACCCTCGGGAATCTGAAAGCTCACGATCACGTGAGCCCCAATGGCCATGGCCTCTTCGCATTTAAAAGCGAGCCCACCCTCTCCAATCTCAAAACCCGAGGCGACTTTGTATTCGCCCAGGCAAAGAAAACCGACTCCCCGGCGGAATTTACGTCGGGGGTATTTGCGGCGCGTGGTGAACTCGGCATTGCTCATGCCTTCTTATCGGTTTTGAGACAGGGAAACTAGAGGCGGAGCGAGGCCTGCCCAGACTTGGGCTCCGACGCCGGACCTTGGTGCAGAGCACAGGTGCGGTAGATCAGATTTTCGAGCCAAATGTGCGCCGAAACGGGCGAGCTTTTGAGGGCCTTATCGGTCTCGGCCAGCACGACCAGCGCGGATTCGAGCTTTTTGGCGGTCCAGCTGCGGGCCTGCTTGACGTAATCGCCCAAGAAGTAGGGCGAGACTTGCGCGTGGTGCGCGAGCTTTTGCCCGGCCAGGCCCAGGGCCTCGCCTTGCTTGATCAAGAGCAAGATGCGGAAATGGCGCGCGACGAGCGCGACGATGCCCATCTCGGACTGACCTTGATCCATCAAACGAACAAGCTGAATCAACGAGTTCACCCGGTCGGTGCGGGCGATCATCTCGGTGAGTTCGAACACGCTCTCTTCGCGCTTTTGCGACACGCACTGAGCGACGTCTTCGAGCTCCACTTGCGTGCGTCCATCGCCCAAGAAGTCGACGAGCTTGCGCACTTCCGACTCGATCTCGGTCAAATGGTTGCCCGCCAAGCGGTGCAGGAGCTGAACGGCCTCGTCCGAAATCTCGAGGCCGTGGCCTTTGCAGATGTGACGGACCCAACCCGAAATTTGATTTTCGAAGGGACGCTTGAACTCGACGGTTTGCGCCTGTTCGATCAAGAGCTTCATCACGCGTTTGCGTTTGTCGATTTTAGAACCGACCAGGATGAAAACCGAGCTTTCCACGGGAGATTGAAACAAGGGCTCGAGAAGCTCCCACTCTTTGTCGGTGAGATCTTGCACTTCGCGCAGAATCACCACCCGGCGGGTCGACATCATCGGCAAAGTTTCGACTTCATCGCGCACCGAGGAGAGGTCGGCATCGGCGGCATAGAACGACGAGAAGTTGAAATCCGCGGCGCCGCCGTGCAGGGCGCACACCTTCACGTAGTTGACCGCTTGTTGAAGCAGGTAGGGTTCTTCACCAAAGAAGAAGTAAAGCGGCGCGAACTCTTGCGTTTCGAGGGCTTTTTCGACTTTGTTGTAAAACTGCTGCGACTCAAGCTGGGGCATCAGTGCCTCTTTCCGTGCGGTTGACCGTTAGAAATTCTCGGTGATTCGGTCATGCGCCTCCGCCATCATGTCGGCGGCCATGACCTCAATGTTTTGCCTTCGGGCCGAAAGATTGTAAAGCGGATTAACCGTGTTGAGGCCGCCCTGAGTGACTTGGGGTGCCACGTAGGTGCGCTCGCGGTTCGGGAAATTTCCCTCCCACAAAACCGCGCGGTCGGCGACGCGGCGGAGGATGATTTTTGCGTCGATCAAGATGCGATACTCCGACGCGAGCACCACGCCTGACGGCAAAGTTCCGCCTTCTTTTTTACCGCCGGGCAGATATTGAATCGAGGTGATCTCGCCCTCGACGGTGACTTCGGATTGACTGGGCTCGACGATGCGGCCCGTGCGCGAGCGCTCGAACTCTTGAATCAAAGCGTTCGTGAATGCGACCTCGATTCCCGTCTCTTGAGTCAAGTTGCGGAAAACCGGAATCGTGATTTGACGGTAGCCGCCCGGAAGGCTGCGGTCCGGGCTGCCCAATCGATAGGCGCAACCGGTCGTCAGGAGCAGAAGAAACAGAAAATATCGCTTCATCTTTTTTGATCCTAATTGGAGAATCTGTCCCAATGCAAGCCTACAATGTCCTCGCCCCCGGGCCCGTCAATTTGCACCCCGAGGTCCAAAAGGCCCTCGCTCTCCCGATGATCCACCACCGGACACCCGAGTTCGACGCGATTCTGAAGCGCGTTCTGACCCGCCTGAAGGTGATTTTCGAGACGGATCAGCCCTGTTTCGCCCTCACCTCCACGGGATCCGGCGGGATGGAGGCTCTGCTCGTGAACACGCTCTCAAAGGGCGACCATGTCCTGGGCATTGATTCGGGAAAGTTTGGCGAACGTTGGTGCGAAATGGCCGAGGTTTTCGGCGCCCGCGTCACTGTTCACAAAGTGAAATGGGGCGAAGCGGTCAAAGTCGCCGATGTGCGCCGAATTTTGGAGCAAAATCCCGACATCAAAATCGTGATGTGCCAAGCCTGCGAAACCTCCACCGGTATCAAGCACCCGATCCAAGAGCTCGGGGCCTTGATTCATGAGCGCGCCCAGACGCTGTTCTTGGTCGACGGCATCACCGCGCTCGGCGCGTTTGCGCTGCCCATGGACGAGTGGCACATCGACGGTCTCGTCGGCGGCTCGCAAAAAGCCTTTATGCTGCCGACGGGCCTGGCGATGATCAGTTTTTCGAAAAAAGCCTGGAAGGCGATTGAGAACAACCCCCAACCGCGTTTTTATTTCGATATCCGCAAAGAACAAAAGGCCAACGCCAAAGGCGAGACTTTTTTCAGCTCGAACGTCACGCTCCTGCGCGCTCTGGATGTGGTGCTCGAGATGATCATGGCCAAGGGCCTCCCCGCGCATTTCGCCGAGATCCGCAAACGGGCCGAGTTCACCCGCCTGTTCGCGCAAAAACTCGGGCTCAAACTGTACGCCGAAGTGCCCTCCGAAAGCCTGACGGCCGTGGTGGTTCCCGATGGGATGGATTCGCAAAAACTGCGTCTTTTACTCGAGGAGCGGTTTGGCATCACGCTCATGGGTGGACAGGATCAAGCCAAAGGAAAAATCTTGCGCATCGGCCACATGGGGCATATCACTCCCGAACAGATGATCGACGTGATGCTGAAGCTGGCCGAAATTCTCAAGTCCGAGAATCCCGGACTCTCCTTGCCGCTTTCGCTCGAAAAAGAAATGCGGAGTTTCTGGAATGTCTGAGAAAAAGAATATCCTCATCACCGACCGCTTTAGCCAGGACGCCCAGCTCACGCTCGAGAGCCAGCCCTTTTTGACCGTTCGCCGCAGTCACGTTCCGCATTTGAAAGACGTGGATCTCGCGGGCGTGAACGCGCTCATCATCCGCAGCCGCACGCAAATTGACCGCGATGTTTTGACCCGGGCGAAAAACCTGCAGGTCATCGTCACCGCGACGAGCGGCTTTGACCATATCGACCTCGAGGCTTGCGCCGAGTGGGGCATCACCGTGATGTACACGCCGCGCGCGAATATCGAGAGCGCCGCGCAGTTGACCTGGTCCCTCGTGCTTTCGTGCGCCAACAAAGTTCAACAGGCGCACCGTGAAATCAAAGCCGGCAGCTGGGCGCGAGAGATGCTGGTGGGCACCGAACTCAGCCGCAAAACTTACGGCATCGTGGGCTTGGGCCGCATTGGCTCCCGCGTGGCCGAAATCGCCGAAGCCTTCGGCATGAACGTGATCGCGTTCGACCCCTACCAAGACGACGGCGTGTTCCGCGAGGTCGGCGCCGAGCGCGTCGCTTACGAAGAGATTCTCAAGCAAGCCGATGTGCTCAGCTACCACGTGCCCAAGACCAAAGAAACGCACTACATGCTCAACCGTTCGCACTTCGAGTACATCCACCGCGGCGGGATTCTGGTGAACACCTCGCGCGGCACCGTGATCAAAGAACAAGATTTGGTCGAAGCCCTGGACAACGGCTGGATCGGCGCCGTGGGGCTGGATGTCTTTGAAAAAGAACCGCTCCCGCGAAACTCCAAACTGATGAACTTTTCGAATGTGGTTTTGACCCCGCACTTGGGCGCGAACACGGCTGAAGCTTTCGCGAAAGCCAGCGAGCAAGCCGCGCTCAAAGTCATTCGGTTCTTCGTCGATGCTTCGACCGAAGACACGTTGCCACCGAAGGCCGCGTGGTACGGCGCAACTCCGCCTTGGCAGGATTGATAAAAACAATACCAGAATTCCGGTATACCGGGCGCCCGGTATACCTGGATTCCCGTTTTTAGAAACTAAAGCCCAATTGAATTTTGAGCGCGCCAAGCGCGGGGATCCGCCTGAAGACGGTCATCGCATCGTCGGCTTTGCCGCGTTTGCCGGGATCGGCACTCTTGTCGATAAACGGCGAATCTTGATTCAAAACCGCGAGCGGCCAATAGATCGCGAGCCAATCAAAGCTCCAGACGAAACCGTTCTTGAGCTGCCAGCGGTTGCCCAGCGCGAAGCTGGCGCCAAGAGTCTGCACCTTCATGAGTTCGACCGATGAGCGCGACACGCCCGGGACGGTGGCGAGGTAGTCATTTCCGAGATTGGCCGTGATCTCGTTCACGTAGCCGCCATAGGCGAAACTGAAGCTGTTGCGCGAGCTGAAAGAACGCAGCAAAAACGAGAGGCGCTGCTCTTCGATTTTTCCGATATCGATACCGAAGTAACCGATGCCCAAACTGCCGCGCATGTATTCAAGCTCGTAGGTTGTCTCGGGACTTTCGTTGTAAGCCGCCGTCAGGCCGTACTTGGTGAGCACCCACATCTCAAGAAGCGTGTAGTTTGCCAGCACCGTGTACGGCGTTTGCGAACGCGCGGCCCGCGCTCCAGCAAAGGCTTGCTTGAACTTCTCCGCCGCGCTCTGCCCACTCTCGACGGGCACGGGCGCCGCGCTCTGCCCACTCTCGACGGGCACGGGCGCCGCGATCGCCGGAGGCGGCGTGGGCGCGGGCTTTTCTTGGGCCTGAGCCAGAGAAATCGTGAACGTCAGAAGCAGCAAACCCATCCACTTTTTCATGCGTCTCCCTTTTGCGGCTGCGGCGGCAACGCCCATCTCAGGAGCGGCCCCGTCATCAACGTGGTCACCAGCGCCATGATCACAAGCATGGTGAACAGTGTCGGCGTGAGAATGCCGAGTTGCAATCCAATATTGAGAACGATCAACTCCACCAGACCGCGCGTGTTCATCAAGATCCCAAGGAGGGCCGCGTCTCGGCGAGAGCTGCCCGACAACAACGCGCCGGTGAAAGCTCCGCCAAATTTCCCCAAGATGGCCAAGACAATGATCCCACCGCAGACCCACCAATGCTCCCCGCCGGAGAGCAGGCTTAGGTTGGTCTTCAATCCGGTGAGCGCGAAAAATGCGGGCAAAAAGAGGATCGCGACGAGATCTTGCAGACGTCCGGTCACGTCCCTTGCGATCAAGCTGTCATGCGGAATGATGGCGCCGAATAAAAACGCACCGAAGAAGGCGTGAATGCCGATCAGGTCGGTTAAAGCCGCCGAACCGAGAGCGCCCAAGACCGCGAAGGCGAGCAAGGCCTGAGAAAGGCGCTCTGAGGTTTTTTCGATTTTCGGAAGAATCCTTTCGATCCATGGGCGGATCACGAAAATCATCGCCAGCACGTAAATGATCGTGAGGAAAATCGTGACCCCGGCGCTTGTCATCTGAGACCCCATGATGCCGGTCACCACCGCCACCAGGCACCACGCCGTGATGTCATCGATCGCCGCGCAAGTCAGGGCGAGATCCCCCAGCCGTGTGCGGTGCAAAGACGAATCTCCCAGAATTCGGGCCAACACCGGAAACGCCGTGATCGAGAGCGACACGCCCACGAAAAGCGCGAACTCCAAAAAGCCCACGTTCGGAGGCGCGTAGCTTTCAAAGATCCGGGAGGCTAAAAAGAGGCCCAACGCGAACGGGAGCAAGATACTCATCTGCGAGACGACCACCGCCGAACGGGCCGATTGGCGCAAACGCGGAAGGTCGATTTCAAGGCCCATGATAAAAAGATAAAGCGCGATGCCGATCTCGGCGATGTCTTTTAAAAAAATCAAAGCACCCGGATTAAAGACGGCGATCGAAAACTCCGGAAAGAGAGCTCCGACGAGCGACGGTCCCAGAAGAATTCCGCCGAGAACTTCACCCATCACCGAAGGCTGTCCCCAGCGGCGCAAGACCATACCGCAGAAGCGCGCGACAAGGATCACCAAAAGAAGCGTCAAGAAACTGGGCAGAGGCATGCAAGAACCCTATTCGTCGCGAAGGCGGACCTCAAGCACTTCGACATGAAAGATGAGGTTCGAATGGGGCGGAATTTTCGGCTTGCTTCTTTCGCCGTAGCCCAGATGCGAAGGAACGAAAAGCTCGCGGCGCCCGCCCGCTCGAATGCCCATCAAACCTTGATCCCATCCCTTGATCACCCGGCCCGCGCCAATCACAAATTGAAAGGGCCGTCCATGATCGTGCGAAGAATCGAATTTGGAGCCATCTTCAAGAAAGCCGTCGTAGTGGCAAATCAGCAGGGCGCCTTTGACGGCGGCCGGTCCTGAGCCCTCGAGCGTGTCGGTCATTTTGAGGTCTTTCATCCCTCTATTCAAACCACGAGCGCCGAGAGGTCAACTCCAGGACTTCGACGCATCGTTTCGATGCACGAGGCTGTGCCAAGGGGGAGCGAGGACTGCTATGTTTTTGCGGATGAACGCACGGCACTTTCTCCACAACTCTCACGTCGCCGATTTCCAACGACAGATTCTGTTCAACCTCCCGTTTTGGACGGCCGCGGGACTGACCGCCCTGATTTCGGTGGTCTACAACAAACTCTTCGGCCTTTGCGAGGAATGGGCCTTGGATCACGCGGCCTCATCCCTCATTCTTTGGACCGCCCCCGTGGCTTTGCTGGCGTCTTTCTTGATCGGTCATTTCTTTTCGCGCGAGGCCCTTGGCAGCGGAATTCCGCAAGTGATCGCCGCGGCCGAACTGGCCAACGAAGCGCCCGCGGGACTGCGCAAACTTCTTGGACTGCGTATGCTCGCCGCGAAAATCGTGGGGTCTTGCGTGTGCGTGCTGGGTGGAGGGGTCACCGGGCGCGAAGGCCCGACCTTGCAAGTTTCGGCCTCCGTCTTTTATCAACTCTCACGCGTTTGGCCCAAGCGTTTCACGGCGCCGTCGCTTCAGGGGATGATCTTGGCGGGCGGCGCGGCCGGATTGGCCTCGGCCTTTAACACCCCCTTGGGCGGCATCGTTTTTGTGATCGAAGAGCTCTCAAAGGCGCACATCAGCGTGATTCGCACCTCGGTCTTTCAGGCCGTGATCATCGCGGGGATTTTGGCGCAGCTGTTTTTAGGAAATTATCTTTACTTGGGGCACGTGTCCTTCGGTTCATTTCCGCTCGAAGCTTTGGCGCAAACCGCGCTGATCGCCGCGGTGGTGGGCTTTTTGGGCTCGGGCTTCGCCGAACTTCTTTACCGCATCACGCGCTGGCGGGCGCACCGTTCGTTTCGCGTGAAAATCGCGATGACTCTCCTCTGCGGCTTGCTTCTCAGTGCGAGCATCGCGGTCTGGCCCACGACTGTCGGCGCGGGCAAAACAACCATGGTCAAACTCCTCGAGCATCCCGAGGCCCCGGCTTCGCTCTCGCTCTCGGCGTCCCGAATGCTGGGCAATTTTCTGACGTACAATGCAGGCGTCATCGGCGGCGTGTTCGCGCCTTCGCTTTCGAGTGGAGCCGCGCTCGGCCAGTGGATCGCGCAGACGCTCGGGTTTGCCAGCGTCAAACTCATGATTCTGGTGGGCATGGTCGCGTTTCTCGCGGGCCTCACCAGATCGCCCTTTACGTCCTTCGTTTTGGTGCTCGAGATGAGCAACTCGCACGACATCATCTTGTACCTGATGCTGGCGTCGCTGTTCGCGAATCTGGCCGCACGTTTCGTTGGCAAAGAATCTTTCTACGAGCGCGCGGCCCACGATATTTTAAAAGCCCACGTGCCCGCGGCCCCCAGGGCCGAGCCGTCTACTTAACAGCTCGGGGCGAAAGGCCCGCCAAGGCATCGGCGGGCCAAAACTGAGCCGGGTTCTCTTCGTCTTTATAGTAGCCCACCACCTGACCGTTTTGCAGAATCCCCTGCGGGCTCGTCTGCTTATTCGAGTCGGGGTAAAAGCATTGGTCATCAACCGGGTCATTGTACGAAATCGCCAACAACTTGAGTGGTTTGTCGCCATGATTGTAGAGGTTGTGGACCGACTCCGGCCCCGTCGAATAATAAAAAAGATCGCCCGCGACGACCTTGCCGAATTCGCCGTTGCAACGGACCGTGGCTTCGCCCTCCAGCACCAAGAACATCTCTTCTTCGGTGGTGTGATAGTGGTACGGGTACGAAAAATTCTTGGGCTCGATGATCGAGAGGTGAAAACCCAGCTTCTTCGCGCCAAAAATCTCGGAGATTTGCAGAAACGTTTTGTGGTAATGGGGCTGGCGCCGCGAAACTTCCAATTTGCTGTCGTGCGACTCAAACAAATTAACGACCTTCATCTGGACCTCCGGGCCGAATTAAAGCACATGCCGCTCTTCAGCATCCAGCTTTTCCGAAATACTACAATCGTAGTTGACAGATACTACGCCTGTAGTAGTTTGAGCGCATGGCAAATAAGCTCGCGGACGTCGGTCCCCTCGAATTGAAAGTGCTCGGAATTCTGAACTCAGAGGCGAACGTCTCGGTTTCCGACATTCAAACCTCTCTGAAAAAGCAAGGTCATGACCTGGCCTACACGACGGTGATGACCGTCTTGGTGCGTTTGTACAATAAGGACTTGGTCACGCGGCAAAAAGAAGGCCGTCAGTTTTTGTACGCCCCGGCAAAAAAGAACTCCTCACCCCTGAAGATTTTCGAGCGGATGAAAACCTCGCTCTTCGGAAGCGAAAAACTGCAACCGATTTTGGGCCTGCTCGAAGCGGACGACGGTCTCTCGCGCGAAGAACTTGAAGAACTCAAACGCGTTGTCGACGCGCGCCTCGGCCAGGAACGCAAACGATGACCTTTATCTTTTTCAACCTTTTGGTGAACTCCATCTTCTCGCTCGCGATCGGGCTGATGTTGGTGCAGTTCTTCATTTGGTTCTTCCGCGTGGGCACCACGCGCTGGAAGGTGTTTCTGCTATCGCTCCCGTTCTTAAAAATCGTCTACGATTTTGCCCGCGGCGTTCCGGAAAAATCGGTTTTATTTTCGGGCGTCGATCCCTTTAGTCTTCCGCCCAAACATCAGCTGCTCTCGATCGGCGCGGGGCTCGACGGCTGGACGCCCTACGTGAGCACCGTATTTTCGGTCAATGGTTTGGACGGCACTCGGTACAACTCCAGCATTGGCGACTATCTTTTGATTTGGGTTCACCGCACGTTTGGCGAGAACATCCCGCTGATCATCGTGACCGGCGTGCTTTCGATCTCGCTCACGCTGCTCGCGATTCGCTTGGTTCAGTACGTGCGCTTCGAACGGCAACGGCGCCTGGACCGCACCCTTCGCGCCGGTTCGAAAAGCCTCGCTCTCGGCCGTCGCCAAGTGGACGTGTACGTCTCCGACGCGTTTTCGGGAACACCTTTCACCGGCGGTCTTTTCAAGCCTTACATTTGCCTCCCCGCCGATGCGGTTCAAAAATTAACCTCACAAGAGCTCGAGGCCGTGATCGCGCACGAACTGGGTCACGTGCGGTACTATGATTTGCTCGTCACCGTTCTGATTCAAACCTTGGGAGACTTGTTCTGGTTTATTCCGGGCTACCGCTCTTTGAGCCGCAAGATCGACCGCCTCCGCGAGATCGTCGCCGACGGCTGGGCGGTCGCCTCGGGGGCGCACGCGTCGTCTTTGGCCGCGGCCTTGCTCAAACTCAAAGAGATTCCCGACACCAGCCACCGCTTGGTCTTGTACTCGGCCTTCTTCCGCGAAAAATCACTCCTCAAAGAGCGGATCGAACGGCTCGTGGGCCGCACCGCCGAGAAGAGCCCTCGCTTTGGTTGGCAAAACCGTTGGATCCGCTACGCCTCGGCGGTGTTCATCTCGATTGTCGTTCTGAACTCGGTCTTTGGCGGAAACTTCAAAGACGAAGCCCTCATGAAAACACCGGCGTGGGTGGACGGCTTGTTCGAAACCTCGTGCCTTTGCATCGGTCACAAATTTTACGCGCGCTCGTAGTCAAACAGCGGCGTTTTTTTAACAACAACTACTACAAATGTAGTAGAAAAGGAGAGAACCATGAACACCATGAAAATGACTTTCGCCATCGCGGGCTTTTTACTGCTCGCCGCCACGGCCCAAGCCCAAGGGCGCACCGTGCGCGCCACCGAGCTGAGTGGCTCGATGTGGTCCGACCTCACCAAAGGTAAACTCAGCGATGTGGTGGTTGAATTCCGCCAAGGCGACGAGCTCCCTGTGACGTTCGAAGCCGAAGGCGACTTGATCGAAACGCGCCGGGCGTCGGTAAGCTACATCGGCGTAAAGAAAAACTTCTGGCTGCGCCTGAGCCAAAGGGACGTCGAGATCAGCTTTGACGGTGTGGCTTTCAAAAAATTGGGCGATGCTTTGAGCGGCAGTCTCGAGGCCGGTGCGGGCTCGGCGCAAAACGGCGGCGTGGCAGATGCGATCAACCTCATGTTCAAAGCGTACTTGAAATAAGGAGGCGAGATGAAAGCTCTCCTGATTTTGTCTTTGTTGGCCGCTTCGTTCTTGGGAGGGCGCGTGCTCGCCCATGACATGATGAAACTTGAAACCATCGTCGGCATTGGCGCCACTCTCAACAAGTTGGCGGACGGGAGCATTGAAGTCACCGGGTTGATTCCGGGCGCTCCGGCCGAGCGCGCGGGACTTGGCGTTGGTGATTTGATCACCGCTGTTCAGTCGGCACCGACGGCGCCGCTCATCGACACGCGTGCCTTGCCACTGGCCGACGTGGTCGGACTGATTCGAGGACCCGAAGGCTCCACGGTCCTTCTCAAGATCGAGCGCGGCACCGACGCCCCGTTCACGCTCACGATCTTGCGAGAAAAATTTGAAATCGAAGACGAGATTTAAAGGCCGAAGGCCCGCTTCTATGAAGCGGGCCTTTTTCCTTAACGGCGAAGCATGACGACCAAGGCGCCCACGGACGTACGTGCGTACAAATCGGCGATGTCTTCATTCAGCATGCGCACGCAGCCGTACGACGCCGCGGTTCCGATCGAAGAGCGTCCGGCTTGAGTCGTTCCGTGAATGGCAAACTGATCACGGTCCAACACCAGCGCGGCAAGGCCCATGGGATTGCGCGGATCTCCCGAGGCGATGTAATCCGGAATATCGGGATTGTCGCGGCGAACGACCGCTGGCGGCGCCCACGCGGGTTTCCAATGCTTGCTCTGAACACGGGCGTACCCTGTCCAGCGCTGACCTTCTTTGCCGGTGGCCACGGGGTAGCGGATCGAGCTCTCGCCCATCACGAAATAGAGGGCTTTTTCTTTCTCAAAAACCACGATGCTCCCGGCGGGATAGCCCGACACGGGAGTTTGGACCAAGCGCCCTTTGGCCTGAGCGCCGAGCGACGCTAAAATCACACCGATCACCAAAGCCATGGGCCGCATCATTTTGTCGATCATCTGAACACTCTCCCAAATTTGTCGGCGAAAGCTCGCGCACTCTGCATTGGGGGGTGCCCGCGCTCCGCGAAATTGATTCCGCCCGAAAGCTTGCGAACCCGGTTCCAGGCGACTATTTACACGGCCGGATGTCACCCACCGAGACAGTCCCATGACACCCATCGGAAGAAAGTCCGTGGTTTCGATCTCAAATCGTCGGCGGTCGTTCTCACCCCGCGGAAGGCCTTTTCTTTGAATTTCCCATTTGGACGTATCTAATCCGCTGGCGGCGTGGTCTACTGAACCCAGTTACATGTCCGTTCAAATAATTCATGAGATGGTCTTTTGTCTTCTGCGAATGGCTCCCTGCTTTTTTAGGAGGCAAAATGGGTAACAAACTTTACGTCGGCAATCTTTCTTTCAGCGTTGATTCTGAGCAACTGTCACAAGTTTTCTCGGAATTCGGAACAGTCGCGTCTTCGAACGTGATCATGGACCGCGACAGCGGCCGCAGCAAAGGCTTCGGCTTCGTTGAAATGTCGGATGCGAGCGAAGCTCAAAACGCGATCGAAAAACTCAACGGTCAAGAGTTGAGCGGACGCGCGATGAACATCTCTGAAGCCAAACCGCAAGAGCGCCGTGATGGCGGCGGACGCGGCGGCGGTGGTGGTTTCGGTTCGCGCCGTTACTAATCGACTTCGTTTTTTAGTTCGATCATGGGCAAGGCCGGCGAAATGCTGGCCTTGTTCTTTTTGAAGGTTCTCGCAAATCGATGTCCACAACTCTTCACCGAAAGGACCTCAGCATGCAGGCTCAGATCGTGTCTTTTAAATGTATCCTGAAGAACGCCACCGGTCAGTTTATCAGCTCCTCTTTCAACCGCGACGTGCTCACCTCCACCAGCGAAGATGACCGCCCCTTAAAAGTTTTGGCGCAAACCCTTCAAGGCCTGAAGAAGGGCGAATCCCGGTCGATCCGCCTCACCGCCGCCGAGGCTTACGGATTTTACGATCCGCAAAAAGTGATTCTGTTCCCGCTCAAAAAAATTCCGGACTTTCAAAATGCCCGCTGCGGACAGATGGTGAATATCGTCTCCAAATCCGGCAAACGGCGCACCTACCGCATCTTGCAGATGCACGGAGATATGGTCTCGCTGGATGAAAACCATCCCTTGGCCGGCCAGGACCTGATTTTTGAAATCGAGGCCGTCGAAAAACGCGACGCCACCTCCGAAGAGATCGCGGACGCTCAAAACCTGGTCGCTCAACAGTGGGTGCATTGATGACGGCCAAAGTGCGATGCCGCAACATGAACCACGGCCGCAGCAACGTCTTGATCCGTCACTGCACGGATTGCGGCGAAACGCTCAACGCCACGGTTCGAAATTCTTGCAACGAGCAGCTCCACGCCGAGCGCCGCAAGCACCGAAATCTGTTTTGCCACGACTGCGGCAAAAGCCTCACGACCAGCACGCGCCCGAAATAAGGGCGGCGTGACCTGCGTATTATTTTTTCTTCGTCGGGCTCTTCGCTAGAGTCTTCGACTGACTTTTGGACTGATTAAATTTGACGGCGGCGCGAATCAGCGCCTTGAGCGCGCGGGCGTTGATCTTCTCGCCTTCGCGGATGTCGATCGCGCGCCGGGTGCTTCCCTCGAGGCTGGAATTGAAAAGCTTCGACGGATCTTTCAGCGACGCGCCTTTGGCGAAGGTCATCTTCACGACGCTCTTATAGGTCTCGCCCGTGCAGATGATCCCGTCGTGCGACCACGTCGGGACTCCCCTCCACTTGAGCTCTTCGACCGCTTCGGGATCGGCCTCGGTGATGATCTCGCGGATCTTTTCGATCGTCTCGGCTCGCCAGTCGCGGGTGTTTTTGGTCTTCGTCATGGGGAGAAGCCTAGTCCGATCCGTGAATTGCGACAAGTCCTGAGCCGATGAACTTTCGATGTTGAGCCGGAACCGAAATTGCGAGGTCTCGAGGTTCAAAGGAGCACCGATGAAGACATTTAGAACTCTTGAGCTGTCAGTTCAGTTTTATGAAATGGTTGAGGCTGAGAACATCAAAGGACACTTGCGAGATCAGCTGTTAAGGGCGAGCTCATCAATCTCTTTGAACCTTTCAGAAGGAAATGCGAAGCGGACGACCGCCGAGAAGAAACGTTTCTATCAGATCGCCTATGCCTCCGCGCAAGAGTGTAAGACGATCTTGCAACTAGCGAAGGCCGAGGGCGAGATTCGAGACCTCGCGGACAAACTGAATGCGTGGATTTACAATTTATTAAAATCGGAAATTACGGTGCGGAATTTCGGGGAGACCTGAAGACCTGGGACTGGGATCCGGGTATACCGGTTAACTTGTATACCGGGATTCCGGTATTTTTTGATTGGCGTCCCCAAGGGGATTCGAACCCCTGCATCCTCCGTGAAAGGGAGGTGTCCTAGGCCTCTAGACGATGGGGACCTTAGGAAAAAAATTTGGTGGCTCGCGATGGATTCGAACCATCGACCCCTTCATTAAAAGTGAAGTGCTCTACCAGCTGAGCTAGCGAACCACGTATCTAACGAGATGGCCAATTTAATGATTTTCTAACACCAGTCAACGGCAATCTTTAGTTTGCTCAATTCGTGAACAAGGGTTTGACCCAAAGTGTCTGCTCACGGCCCGGGCCCACCGAAATCACGTCGATCGGGGCTCCCAATTGGTTCCCGATAAAGTCGATGTAGCTGGTGGCCGTGCGGGGCAGATCTTTGAGGTTCGTGAGCTTGGTGAGGTCCTCTTTCCAGCCCGGCATGTACTCGATCACGGGCTTGATGCGCTCTAAGTCCGCGGCTTTCGAAGGGAATTCATGGATGATCTCGCCATCGAGCTCGTAGGCCGTGCAGACCCCGATTTTGTCCAAACCGGTGAGAACGTCCATTTTGATCAAAGCCAGGTTCGTGATCCCGTTCACGCGGATCGCGTAGCGAAGGGCCACGAGATCGAGCCAGCCGCAGCGGCGCGGACGGCCCGTGGTGGCGCCGAATTCATGCCCTTGGCTGCGCATGCGCTCCCCGAGCTCGTCTTTGAGTTCGGTGGGAAAGGGGCCCGAGCCCACGCGCGTGGTGTAGGCCTTCATGATGCCGATGACCTTCGAGATGCTGGTGGGGCCGATGCCCGTGCCGATGCAGGCCGAGCCTGCGACCGTGCTCGACGAGGTCACGTAAGGGTAGGTGCCGTGAAGAATATCGAGGAGCGTGCCCTGCGCGCCCTCGAACAGAACTTTTTTACCATTCTTGATGGCCTTGTGAACGACCGCGCTGGTGTCGCGCGAGCGGTACGGCGCGAGCTTTTCGGCCAGAGGCGCGATCCACTTCATCAGCTCATCGACATTGACGGACTCGAGCTTGTAGGTCGATTGAAAGAGCGCGTTCTTTTCCAAAAGCGCGAGTTCGAGTTTTTCTTTGAGCGTGTCTTTTTCGAAGATGTCCGACAGCACGATCGCGCGGCGCGCGGCCCGGTCTTCATACGCGGGACCGATGCCTTTGCCCGTGGTGCCGATCTTGGCGCCATCCAAGGCCTTCTCGCGGGCCGCATCCAAAACCTTGTGGTACGGAAGGATGATCGTGGCCGAATCCGAAATGAGAAGCTGCTTGGGGTTTGCGAGATAACCGTTTGATTTCAGGGTCTCAATCTCTTTGACGAGCCCTTCGATGTCGATCACCACGCCCGAGGCGATAATGCAGTTGGTTTCGGGGTGCAAGATGCCGGAGGGCACCAGGTGAAGAACGGTTTTAACGCCGTTCACGACGAGCGTGTGACCCGCGTTGGCGCCACCTTGGTAGCGAACCACGTAATCCGCTTTGGCAGAGAAAACGTCGACGATTTTGCCTTTGCCTTCATCGCCCCATTGGGCGCCGACAATCACGATTCCAGACATCGAGGTGGGTCCTTTCGAGCAAGGACGGATGAATGGGTGGCCCTTGCGGTAGCACCTTAATCAAAGCCCGAGGTGGGGTCAACCAAGAGAGCTTGAGCTCTGCCCAAGGACGTCACTTGTCATGGTCTCAGCCAGCCCCAGGGGTGCCTGCTCGCATTAAACCGCCGGCCGCCCTCCCCACCAATTGCAAGAAGCCTCTCGGACGCGCACATTGACGGGAGCTTTCCATGCAAAGACGGGTGTTTTTAACGCAAATGTTGGCCGGAGCCGCGGTTCTGACCCAATCCCGTGCGTTTGGCGCCACGCTCACCTCGGCCTGCCGAAATGATTTGCAGGGGGCCGGTATCCTCGGAAGCTCGATGGGCTTTTTTGAGGTTCGTCACCAACATGAGTTCTTTATTCCCGTGAACGTTTTGGTTCAGCCCCCCGCTCAGGGCTATCAGGCCCGCTGCACCTCCCCGATTTCGGGCAAAAGCGATCTTGAAGGCCTCAGCCGCCGCACCGACGACAAAGGTGCGCCGCTCGATCTCAGCCAGCACGCCCACACCGTGACCTTACTGCAAGAGCAATTGGAGCTCCTCGCGCAAGGGCGCTTTCTCGCGGTCGACATGCCCAAGTTTGGGCATCAGTTTTACTTCGTGGCCGATGACGCCACCCTCGCCCGCATCCGCCAAGAGCGGTCACGGCGCTAAATCGAAATCAAAATTCTGAAAACAAAACACAAAGGAGATTTCAAATGAACAAAATGATCCTCGCCGCTCTCGCCACGGTTTTCTCGATGAACTTCGCCCACGCCGGTAGCAGCGTCACGTCTTTGGCTTGCAGCTCAGAGTCGGGCCGCACCATCATCTCGGGAATCTTGCCCGGTCAAGGTGAGATGGACGTGAACCTCAACTTCTCGATCGGCACCGCGATGAACATCCTCTCGGATAACAACGGCGCCAAAGCCGATGTGAACCTCAACGCCCGCGCACAAAAAGTTTCGATCTCGGTCAAAAATGCGAGCATGTCGATCAACATCCAATCGATCGATGGCGCGACCAAATTGTCGCACTCGTCGAATGGCACCAAGGGCGAATTCCGCGCTCTCGTGACCGGCACTCACCCCGCCACGGGCGAAGCGATTCCCCAGGCGATCGAAGTGCGCTGCCACGTTTCTGACGAAATCTAATTTTCGACATCTTTTTGTCGATTCTCAGAGGCCGGTGCCCTTAGGACCGGCCTTTTTCTTTTTGGCGTGTCGCCGCGCGGGATTGATCCCGAAATCCGTTGAAGCCCTCCGTGAAGTTTGCCAGCCTCAAAGGCAAAAGGAAGGTCTTCATGATCGCAAAATCTTTGATTCTGGCCGCCGCTCTCGCGCTTTCGCCTTCGGCTTTTGCCGAAGAGCCGATCCGCATCGAAGTGGGCCGTTCTTACGAAAAATACTCCAACGAAGAGCTGCGCCGCCGTGTTTGGCAACTCGAGCGCGCCGTCGAACAGCTGCAGCGCCAGGTCTTTGAATTGGCCGTACGGCCCGGCTCACCGCCTTCGAACACCGTGATGCCGCCGGTGACCGGCGCGATGTGGACCTGCCAAATGCAGTCGTTCGGAAAAACGCATGTGTCTTCGGGCGTGACCAAGGCCAGCGCGCTCGCGCAGGTCTTAAAAAAATGCAGCGATGCCACCAACGCGATTCACTGCAAAGAAAGCGATGTGAAATGTGACAACGAATAACAAAATGAAGTTCAACGAAAAAACCGATCTGATCTTGGAGCGCACGCTCGACGTGCCTCGATCCGCCGTGTGGGAGGCTTGGACCACGCCCACGTCGATGACCCATTGGTTCTGCCCCAAACCTTGGACGGCACCTACGGTCGAAATCGATCTGCGTCCCGGCGGAAAGTTCCGCACCGTCATGCGCTCACCCGAGGGCCAAGAGCACGACAACACCGGCTGCTTCTTGCACATCGAGAAAGGCACGCGCCTGGTTTGGACCGACATGCTCACGGAGGATTTTCACCCGGCGGCTTCCGGCGGATTCATGACCGCCGCGCTCGTGCTTGAAGACGCGCCTGGCGGCGGCACCAAGTACACGGCGTACGCGTTTCACCGCACGCCCGAAGACAAAGCCACGCACGAAAAAATGGGATTCAAAGAAGGATGGGGCACGGTCGTCGACCAACTCGTCGCCCACATCAAGAGCGGCAAACGCTAACGTTATCGAGACACGGGCGGGTACACCAAACCCGCCCCGGGTCCGAGCGGCCAGCCGAGCGAAATCCAAACGAACAGCATCAACGACCACAGCACCAAAAATCCGAGCGAGTACGGAAGCATCAAGGCGATCACGGTGCCGACACGCGCTTTCGGGTCGTACTTGGCCGCAAAGGCCAAAATCAGCGGAAAGTACGACATCAAGGGCGAGACGATGTTGATCACCGAGTCGGCGATCCGGTACGAAGCCTGCGTGAGCTCGGGCGAAATCCCGAGCAACATGAACATCGGCACGAAAACCGGCGCCATCAACGCCCACTTGGCCGAGGCGCTGCCGATAAAAATATCAAGCACGCACGTAAATAAAATAAAACCGATCATCAGCGGAATCGGACCGATCCCGGCCGTCTTAAACATCACCGAGCCGTGAACCGCCAAAATCAGGCCCATGTTCGAGGCATTGAAAAGACTGATAAACTGAGCCGCGAAGAACACGAGCACCAGGTAGGGCGCCATGGTCGCCATCGACTCCTGCATCGCCTTGACGACGTCGTTCGTGTCTTTAAAAGTCTTGAGCGTGAGTCCGTACGCCAGGCCCGTCAGCGAAGCGAAGATAAAAATCACCGCCACCACGCCCTTGAGCACGGGTGAGTGCAAAACATCGTGCGAGTTGGGGTCGCGCAAGAACCCGTCTTCGGGAATCAAGCCCCCGAGCAGCACCAAGGCCAGCCCCAGAGCCACGAGACCCGCATTTCGCAGTCCGCGCTTTTCCAAAGACGTGAGGCGCTCGAGCACCGGGTCTTGAACGTCGCCGCGATAAGGCCCCAAAAACGGAATCGTGACTTTGTTGGCGATCAAGGTGCCGGCGCCGACAATCAGCAGCGAGGACACGGCCATGAAGTAATAGTTCACGAGCGGATTGACGGTGTAGCCAGGATCCACGATGCGCGAGGCCTCTTGCGTGAGTCCCGCCAAAAGAGGATCGACGGCGCTGACTAAAAAGTTCGCCGCGTAACCGCCCGACACCCCGGCGAAACAAATCGCCAACCCGGCCAGTGGGTTCAGCCCGGCGCTGTGAAAGGCCATCGCCGCGAGCGGAATCAACAGAACGTAGCCGATATCACCCGCGGTGTGCGACAAAATTCCCGCGACCAAAACCGCCGGCGTGAGCAGCGCGCGCGGCGAGCGCAAAACCACGCTGCGAATCAGCGCCGAAAGCAATCCGCTTTTCTCCGCCAGACTGAATCCCAGCATCGCGACGAGCACCGAACCCAAGGGGGCAAACCCCGCGAAGTTTTTGACCATGTCCGAGATCATCAGGTGCAGGCCCACCACCGACAAAAGATTGACCGGGGCAATCGGCGCCTGCGTGAGCGGGTGCACCGCCGAGGCGCCAAGCCAACTCACCAAGGCCGAGATCACCAAAATGATCGCGGTGGACAGGAGGAAGAGGATGGCCGGGTGCGGAAGCGCGTTTCCGGCGCGTTCAATACCGGCGAGCGCGCGGGTCGCGAAATTTTGCGGTTTATCAATTTGCATGCCCTTTCATAGCGGATACCAAAACAGCGGCAAGTGAAAAACACCGCTTTGTCGAGAACTCTGGAATTTTATGAAGAAGACGCCCTGAGTCTCTTGAGGACACTTCATTTTTCTTTATTGAATTTGTAAACGCGCTCAACAAATCAACGTCCAAGGCGTGCGATGCTCATGGCTGGAGGTGTCCATGCTCACGTATATCGATCGGCCCGAATCCAAAACTGTCGAACTGATCGTGAACGGAAAGGTCCTAAAGGACGACTACATCAAAACCGCTGAACATTTGCAGGAAAAAATTGGCGAATGGGGACGCATCAACATTCTCGAACACATTCAAAATTACGACGGCTTTGAGATCAGCGCGTTTTGGAAGAACATGAAGTTCGCGGCCGAGCACCTCAAAGACATCGCCAAATGCGCGGTCGTCGCGGACGAAGCCTGGATCCGTGGCCTCACCGACGCCGCGGATCCGGTTGTCCCGATCGAGGTCAAGGCCTTTCCTCGCGAGCAGCTTCCGCTGGCCCGCGAATGGGTGCGCCAATAGTCACGCTTTTCGCAGTTCAAGCCGGTCGGTGATCCCCAGTTCGTCGGCAAAGGCGCGGTCGTGACTCACCAACAAAATGGCTCCCTTGAAATCTCGCAGGGCCTTCTCTAAAAGCCTGAGCCCTGCGAGATCCAGGTTGTTCGTCGGCTCATCAAGCACGATCAACTCCGGAATTCGCGCGCCTAAGAACATCCGTGCCAGACTAGCCTTGAGCGTTTCTCCCCCGCTCAGCGCGCGGACCTTCTGAAACACCTGTTCACCCGTGAACCCGTAAAACGCGAGCTCGTTCCGCAGCTCCACTTCGGCGAAGCGCGAGTTTTCTTGGACGTTTTGCAGGACCGACAACTCGGGGTTCAAATCGCCGTAGCGTTGATCCAACGAACACACGTCTTTTGCCCGGAGTTCAAGACGGCCCGCCGAGTCTCCCGGAACGCGCTGTCCGAGAAGAAGCTTCAGCAGCGTGCTTTTGCCGGTCCCATTCGCCCCGCTCAACTGCCAGCGAGAGGGGCCGCTAATCTGAAACGTCAAAGGTTCGGGCCAAAGGGTCCGCTGAGCACCGTTAAAACGAAAGTTGAACGCCTCGGCCGCCGCCAACACTTTGCCGGCGGGAACGCGCGCGCCTTCAAAATCCAAACGCAGAAACGGATCGGTCTTAAGCTCACCCCAGGCTCCGTCCACCGCGCTTTCGGCCGCGCGCACGTTTTGCGATTCACGCACCTCGATTTTGCTCATGGTTTTTTGCGCGCGTCGTTTTCTGGCGCCCAAGAGAATTTTTGGGATCCCCGAGTCTTCGGCTTTGGCGGCCGCCACGCGCTGGCGCTTTTCTTGTCTTTGGATCTTGTCTTCGCGCTCACGGGCGGCGGTTTTTTCGGCCGCCTTGAGTTTCTCTAGATTTGATTCGGCGCCGGCGCGCTCATGCGCCCGCGCGCCTTCATAAAACTCAAAGTCCCCGCCGTACAGAGAAAGGCCTTGGTTCGACAGCTCGTAAATACGGTCCACTTCGGCTAGGACCTCACGGTCATGACTAATGATCAAAAGCCCCATGGGCGCCTCGCGCACGAAGCGCAAAACCAAATCCCGACCCTCGCGGTCAAGGTCATTGGTCGGCTCATCCAAAATCAAGTACGCAGGCCCAACCGCCAACGCCTTGGCGAGCCTTGCCCGGACCCATTCGCCGCCGCTCAGTTCGACGAGGCGGCGCTCCAGATTCAACGGCGCGATCAAATCTTGAATGAGGCTGGCCACCGTTTCGGGAGGCTCCCAAACGTCGGCCAGGTATTCACCCAGCGTCTCGCCCCCGCGTTCAGCTTTTTGCGCCAAAATAATCACCCGCCCTTGGCTGATCACCCGGCCCTCGGTGGGCATCACCTCGCCCGCCAGAATTTTGGCGAGCGTGGTCTTGCCAACGCCGTTGGGGCCGACAAGGCCCGAAACGCCTTCGCCCAAGTTCGCGGATATGTTTTTAAATAAAGAACGTCCAGCCACCTCGTGGCCAATTCGATTTAAAGTCAGCATGAATGTAAAACCTCTTCCGAGCCGGAAGGCCCGATGGAATCGTCTGAGAAAAAAAGAAAGAAGAAGGTCTTACGATTTGCGCATAGGTACGGATTTAGAGCCCGTCCTCCAATTGAAACACATTCTTTTGCGGGTTTCAAGACAGCCCTTGTCTTTGCGCGAGGCTGGTTTAAATTCGCGCTCATGAACAACCCCCGCGATCTGGCCCTGAAACGCTTGATCCGACTTTTGCAAGACGCTCACGCCGGCGAGCTCGCCGCGTTTCATGCGTACGACGGCCATTTCAAATCCGTCCGCGATCCCAAAGAGAGACAAGAGATTAAAAAAATCCGCGATGAAGAATGGGAGCACCGGGAGTGCCTCGCACGCTTTCTGGGCGAGATCGGCGCGGCTCCCCGGCCAGCCCGGGAATTCAAAATGAAGTGCGTGGGTCTCACCATCGGTTTTCTGTGCCGCATTGGTGGATGGCTCATCCCGATGTACGGCGCGGGCAAGCTGGAGAGCGGCAACATTGTCGAATACGAAATCGCGGCCCGCTTGGCCTTCACGGCCGGCCGTCACGAGTGGATCTCGCCGCTTTTGCACATGGCCGAAGTCGAGTGGGACCACGAGATTTACTTTCGGCAAAAGTTCCTGAGCCACCCCTTGGGACGGTATCTGCCCATGTGGCCCCTGCCTCCGCCCCGAACTGAAATCCGCGCCAAGGGCCCGCAAGCACTTTCGTAAGATTCGCTTAATGAGAACAAAAACGACGCTTTTATCGATTTGAGCAATAAGTCCTTTTTCGCGATAGTAGCGGAGTAGGAGAATTTGCAAACATGATCTTGTTTCCTTTTGCTGAATACTGGTGGTTTTACCTTGGCTTCGTCGCTTTTGTTCTGGTGGTGCTCGCCCTGGACTTGGGCGTCTTTCATAAAAATGCCCATGAGGTCTCCTTCCGCGAAGCCTCCATTTGGACCACGGTTTGGATCAGCCTCGCGCTGGTCTTCAATCTTCTTTTCTATTACTACGCGCAGTGGAAGTTCTCGGTGGATCCACGCTACCTCGCGATTCCGGGGTGGGATCCGTCCGCGCAAGCCCAAAACGTGGCGCTCGAATTCTTAACCGGCTTCGTCGTCGAGAAATCGCTCGCCATCGACAACATCTTTATCTTCGCGGTGGTGTTCGGCTACTTCGCGATTCCGAAGATGTATCAGCACCGGATTTTATTCTGGGGCATCTTGGGCGCGCTCATCTTTCGCGGGATCTTCATCGCGCTCGGCTCAGTGCTGATGCGCTACGAATGGGTCGTGATCTTCTTCGGCGGTCTTTTGATCCTGACCGGGATCAAAATGTACTTCGCGGGAACCGAAGAAACCGATTTGAGCAAAAACTTTTTGATCAAGTGGATGCGCAAAGTGTTTCGCATTCATCCCAAAATTGAAGGCCAGCACTTTTTCCATAAAATCGATGGCCTGTGGTACGTGACGCCGCTCTTCATCGCGCTGATCTTCTTGGAGCTGAGTGACATCATCTTTGCCGTGGACTCGGTCCCCGCGATCTTCGCCCTGACCAAAGAGCCTTTGATCGTGTTCACGTCGAACATCTTTGCGATTTTGGGTCTGCGTTCGATGTACTTCATGCTCGCGGGCGTGATGGACCGTTTCGCCTACATCAAATACGGCTTGGCCTCGGTTCTGATCTTCGTGGGCTTGAAAATGGTGTACCTGAACCACGCGTTCGGCGGAAAGTTCCCGATCACCTGGTCTTTGGCCATCATCGCCGTGTTGATTGGTGGCTCGATCGTGGTTTCGATCCTGATCGACGCGCGAAATCGTAAACTCGAGAAGTTAAAAATCGACGCCGGCCACTAAGCCCGTCTATCATGAAGGCATGAAGTATCAGGCCTTCATTTTCGATCTCGACGGCACCCTTGTGGACTCGGCCCTTGATTTTCAGGCGCTGCGCTCAGAGCTGGGATTGAGTCCGAACGACCCGATCCTCGAATCCATCGCCGAGTGGACCGAGGAGCGCCGCGCTTGGGCTCACGACGTGATTCATCAACATGAGCGGCGCGGGGCCGAGGTTTCGACGCTCATTCCGGGCGTCGCCGAATTTTTGACCCTGATCGCTTCCCGCCAAAAACCGGTGGCCCTGTTCACCCGCAACTCACGTGAGGTGGCGCTGGCCACCTTGCAAAAACATGGTCTTGAATTTTCGTTGGTCATTTCGCGCGACGATGCGCCCGCCAAGCCCAAACCCGACGGCCTGCACGTTATCGCCGAGACACTGGGTCTTTCGCCGTCCGAGATTTTATTCGTTGGCGACTATCTTTACGACCTTCAAGCGGGCCAAGCCGCGCAAATGCCGACGGCGCTGTATCTTTGCGAGCCCGCCGACTTTGATGCTGAAGGCGCGGTCTTTCAATTTGGCCACTTCGATGAGCTTCACGGCTTTGTGGATGCCTGATGATCAAGTGGCTTCTTGTTGTTTTCTGCCTGTCCGTCGGAGCCGCCGAGCCCGCACCGTTGGACTACTGGGAGAAATCCCCCGAGCTGTGGAAAAAGCTCACCGAGGAGCGCCAGATTCTGGTGTCCGCCAAAAACGAAGACGGCCGCACGATCTCGCGCGGCGCCGGCCTGGTGAGGGCGAGCGTCGCTGAGATCTGGGCCTTTACCACCAACACCGAGAAGATCAAAACTTCGAGCCGCTTCATCAAAGAATTTAAGTGGGACCAAACGTCGGGGGACGTCGACATGTTGATTGAAATGATCGGCATCAGTTACCGTTTGCGCGGCAAAGCGCTCCCGAAGCCCGATCCCGAAAATCCCAAAGTGGAGCTCGCCGTGCATGAGGGCTCACTTGTTCCCTTCACGGCCCTTCTCGAAATCCGCTCCCCCAAAGCCCAAGCCGCCATCGAAGGCGCTCCGGGTTTTGCCGAAGGCTCGCTCGTTCGCCTCTACGGTGTCAGCTCCCGCGACCGCGCGCTCTCGTGGCCCCTGCGCGTGGCTCTCGAAGCCGTGCTCCAACGCTCCGCCGGCCACCTACGCACCGCCGTCGAATCCGAAAAGGTGCCTGCCGGGGTCGCGCCGACCACCTTTTAGAAATGCGGCGCGTTTCAGAAAAGTGCCAGGCACCTTTCGGTGAGTTGGGTGACGATTTCTTGGTGCAGTTTTGAGTAGTAGGGTTGTTCGAAGTAGTTGAGCGTGACCGCGCGTTGGTATTTTTTGAATCCTTTGAGCACGCGGACCTTGGTGTTGCCCTCGATCAAATGCCGCGACATCACCGCGCGCCCGAGTCCCATCTCCACCCCATTGATGATGCCGTAGACGTCGCCCATGAACGAGCGGCGCCACGTTTTGGGTGCGTGCGCCTGCGACTGGAAATATGTTTCGGTGGCGTTGTCGTGCGGACCGTGATCGAGATAAAGGTCTTCGGGCGCCTCAAACTTGGCGCTCTCGATCACCACGTACTCTTCGTGTCCGAGAACATGTTCGGTGACGCCTTTTTTTTGCAAATGAAAATCCAGAACCACGAAGTCCGCCTCCCCGCGCCGGAGGATGTCGGCCAGGTCCACGACTTCGTGGCTGCTAAACTCGCAGTGCACGAGCGGGTGCGATCTTAAAAAAGGCGCCAGGGCGGGAATCACCACGGAGCGCAGCACGGATGAAAACCCGGCGATCCGCACGGACCCGCGCAGCTGCCCCTGCGAGGACTTGAGCTGCCCGAGAACGTCGTCTTCGAGCGAACGGGCCACTTGGCAGTGCCTGAGAAGCGTTTCGCCCGCCGTGGTCAGCACCGGACCCGCCGGGTCTCGCACGAACAGGGACACCTCAAGATCCTTTTCTAGATTGGAGATCCGTTGCGACAGGGCCGATTGAGTCACCGCCAAGGCCTCGGCGGCCCGGGAGAAGCTTCTCAGCCGTGCGGTTTCAAAGAAAGCCTCGAGTTGGTGGGAGACCAGTTTCATTGCTATTAGTTATTTTAAACGCCTTTTAAAATCAATTAATTTTTCTTTTAGGTGAAAAGACTCTATTTCTGGCGCCAACAAAAACGGCCCTGGGGCCAGAAAGAGGATTTATGAAAACGATTCTGATCACACTTTTCGCGGCGCTCGTGACCGCGGCGCCGATGGCGCAAGCCGACCACCCGTCGGTTCACGGCATGGTTCTTTTCGGCGACAAGAATCTTTATGTTTCGCACCTGCCGATGTTCCACGCTCCGCATGACTACCAAGTTCTTCTCGAGGTGGAGATGCGCCAAGACAAACTGGGTGAGGTCATGAAGGCGTTCGCGCAGGCGAAGAGCGACGGCAAAACCCTCTTCACTCTCGAGCCCCAATTGATGGACCTCGCCCAAATCATTTCGGGCGAGAAAACAAGTTTTCTGGCGAACGTTTACCAAGGCCATTTTGAAAAAGACGGCGTGAAGCTCGGGCCGGTGAACATCTTCGTCAAAAAACAAATCCTGAGCGCCAAGCTGGACCCGAACGCGTCCGCGAACCCGCAGTACATCCTCTTCGGCAAAGAGGGCGAGTATTTCGCCGCGCACGTCATCAAGGGCAAACCCAGCTTTGATTCGATCGTCAGCATCTCGGCTCCGTACTCGCTCGCGCTCTCGCACTGCCGCACGAGAGTTTGCAACGACACGTTTCCGGTGAAAATTCCCGACTCAAAATTGCCGGTGACGACCTACGAGGCGAGCACGCAGGAACTCAAAGCGGGCGATCAAATCGGCTCCTTGGGCGCCATCGCGGATGTCTTGGGCTCTCTCTATTTTGAACAAAACGAACTCTCGCACTAAGACCGGAGCGGCCATGAAACTCATCACCCTCACGGCCGCGGCCGCCCTTTTGATCGGAGTCTGGGCCTTCGGGCCGGCTCCGATTCGGTTTCGATCTCTAGAGTCCGTCACCGAAACCGGCGGTCCCGTTTACAACGAAGTGAGTTTTCTTCCCGGCTGGAACCAAGACATCTGGCTGATGGGTCAAAGTCACAAGGGCGTTTCGCTTGACGCCCAAAAATGGGACCGCCTTATGATCAAGGTCGACAAGATCACGAAAACGGCGAGTTTTTTTCAGATTGAAAACGGAACTCCCGCCCCGCTCAAGGCCCGCTGCTTCGCGTGCCATTCGAGCGGACCGCGCGCGGTGAGGGCCGACGTCTCGGCCCGTGAAGCGTTCGTGTCTTGGGCCGATCGCGTGAAGATCGCCGCGTGGAACCTTCGAATCAAAACCTACGGCGCGCTGAAAAGCGAGGCCGGCTTCGAATCCAGCGACGGAGCGCCGTTCAAGTCTCACCTCAAAGCGCTGTCAAGGCCGCTCGCTCTTGAGTCCTGCACCCGGTGCCACCGTGAAGGCGGTTTGCGAGCTCCGTTGAAACTCGAACAGGCCGCGACGGCGCGGTTCTTGGTTCAAAACCAGATGATGCCGCCCTTTCCGTTTCGGATCTCACCGCAAGACCAGGCCCAGCTCGAGGCGCTCTTCGTGAACTGAAGCTCCGGCGGCTTCTCGATCCCCCGTGCCGCCTCCGGCGGCTTCTCGATCCACCCGTGCCGCCTCCGGCGGCTTCTCTATTTCAAAAGGTAGATGAAGTCTTCGCGGGTGAGGCCTGAGCCGTTGTCGAGACCGGCGTCTTCGAGACGCTCTTCGTCGCCGAAGAGACGGTCGAACGATCCCTGTTTCTTGATTTTAAGATCGGCGATGCGTTCTTCGAGCGATCCCTCGATCAAAAGGTTGTAGACTTTGACGTTCTTGGTTTGTCCCATGCGGTGCGCCCGGTCCGTCGCCTGATTTTCGACGGCCGGATTCCACCAAGGTTCCAAGTGGTACACCACCGAAGCCTTGGTCAAATTCAAACCCACGCCGCCCGTTTTGAGCGTCATGAGCATGACCGCGGGGCCGTCGTGTTTTTGAAACTCGTCGATCAGGCGCAGACGCTCTTTGGCGCTGATGCGGCCTTGAAGCACGAATGCCGGGACGTTTTGTTTCTTAAGCTCGCTTTCGATGCGTCCGAGCGTGGACAGGAATTGGGTGAACACGATCACGCTCTCACCGTTTTCGAAATGCTCCTGCAAGGATTCGAGGAAGTGCTCGACTTTGACCGGTTTCTCATCGTACTGCACGCCGGGAATCGCCGCCGGGTCCGAACAGATTTGACGTAAACGCATCAAGGCCGAGAACATGGCGATCTGAGCCTTGCGTTCGCCTTGGCTTTGGATCAAGTCCTCCACCTGTCGCGAAAAGGTCATGGCCATCTTCTTGTAAATGTCCCGCTGCTGCGGCCCGAACGGCAAAAGCACCTTTTGCACGGTCTTCTCGGGCAACGAAAGCTTCACTTGCGCTTTGGTCCGCCGAAGAACCAACGGCTTTGAAATCAAACGCAAGTCGCGAAGCGCCTCGGGCCGAACTTCGTTGTTGTAGTAGCGCTTTCGGAACGAATCGACATCGCCCAGGCTTCCCGGCACGACCAAATCGCAGAGCGAGTAGAACTCGAGGTAATGGTTTTCCATCGGCGTTCCGGTGAGGCAGGCTTTGAACGACGCTTTGAGCTTGCGCGCGGACACCGAGCGCACGGACATGATGTTCTTTAAGTTTTGGGCTTCGTCGAAAATCACCGTGTTCCATTCGAACGACTCGAAGAATTCGACGTTCTCGCTCAAAAGCCCGTAAGTCGCCAGCACCACCGTCGAAGGGTCGACGCGCAAGGCCTCGCGCATCTCGGCCTGCTCTCCCGAATGAAAAACTTTGACCGGGAGATCGGGCGCGAATTTCTTTTTCTCGTCGACCCAATTGTACACGAGCGACGTGGGAACGATGATCAGACTGCGCTTGAGCTTTCCACGGCGCTGCAGGCTGGTGAGAAACGCGAGCACCTGGAAGGTTTTTCCCAGACCCATGTCGTCGGCCAAGATCGCGCCGAGACCGAGCTCGTGCAGGTCATGCAACCACTGTGCGCCTTCAAGTTGATGCGGCAGGAGGCGCGTTTGCATCTCTTCGGGAAGCTGGATCTTGTCGGTTCCCAACCCTCGATCGAAGTACTCGTAGATGCGGCGCCACTCGCCATCGCCTTCGACCTGCACACCCTGGGCGCGCAGCATGAGAAGCTCGAGGGCCTGCGATTTTTCGATGCGGTAAACGCGGTCGCCGAAACTGTCGCGCTTGATTTTTTCTTTGTCGCCGCGGATGCGGTTCCAAAACCGTTGCAGCGATTTCAAGGTCGGGATCTGTTTCTTGTCAATGCGGTACATCTGACCGCGGTACTCGATAAAACCGACCTGATCGGGCGTGAAATTAAAATGCACGTCTTCCGACGAGATCCGTTTGCCGTTGAAAAAGATTTGCGGGTGCAGGTCGAACCAATTCGAATCTTCTTTTTGCTCGCTGTCTTGCACCGAGAAAATAAACTCGAACGGATTGTCTTGGTTCAAGAATGGCGCGCCGTTGAATTCGACCTCGATGCCGTGATCGAGAAGGTCAAAAAGCATCGGCACGATCGATTTGCTGAAAAGGCCCACATCCACCCAGAGAGGTTCGTCGTTGGGAGCGGTGCTGGCCAAAACCGCCGCGCGTGGGCTGGTCCAGGGCGTGATCGCGGCTTTGAAGTTGTCGCCCACGGGGGCCTGCGCCCGCGTGAGGATTTTGCCGTGCGTGGATTCGACGAAATGCAAAATCAAAAATCGCAGGAGCGGCAGAACTTGTTTCTGCACCCCGCGGATCTCGCCCACCAGCCCGCCGTGAAACATCAAACCGTGATCGTCTTTGAGATGCTGGTGCATCTTCTCCAAAAAATCGGTGAAGTAGCCGCGCGCCTCGCCCGAGAGCAAGTCTTCAAAAACGGCGCCCGGTTTTCCGAGAAGGCCCGGGATCGACATTTTAAGGTACTTGGCCAGGCGCTCGAACTGCCAATCCATCTCGGGCGCGTCGGGATCTTCAGGGTACGGAATCGTTTCTCCCGAGGTGAGCGGACGGCCCAAACGCCAATTCAGAAGTTCGAGGAGACAAAAAATCGTGAGGCCTTGATGGCGCAGGAACAAAAGATCGTTGGTGCGAAATTGAACCTTGTTCGACGCCGCGGTTTTACGGTCGACGTTAAAGAAGCGGTCCAGCCCCCCGAGAAAAGGCGCCAGCAAAGCCTGCACCGACGCCGGAAAATTGACGTGTTGGGCGTTCATCAAGGCAACATCGAAGCGAACGGCCATGTGCAGGGTGCCTTCGTCTTCACGCAGGCGCAGCACGGGCTTGAAATTGGCGCCGCTCACGCCCGTGCGGTGCACGAAATGAAGACGCTCATCGCCCACCGTCTGCTTCAGGCGCTCCAGAGTCTTGGCGATGTCCTTGGGATTGGACTCTTTGTTGACGAAGCGAGGCTCCCAATCCCAATCGCCTTTGGCCTCGCGGCCCAGCGTCTCGACCTCTTCGGCCGACGGCGTGATGGTGCTGGCCCCCGCGCTCTGCCAATCGCCAAAAGTTCCCACGGCGTGCAGGCGCAAAACGCCCGCGGTGCGCTCTTTGGCGAGACCTTCCCACATCGTGATGCGGGCGGCGTTGTCGGACTCCTCGTCCGCCCGCACGGTCACCGCCACGGGACGCGCCCGCAAGAACTCCAGATCGCGCAACGGGTATCCCGCACGCGCCTCGCCGGGCTCGGCCCAAAGGACCTCAAGATCCCCGACTTGCCGTTGGCGCTGAAACGCCCAGGCTAAAATCTCGAGAACCGTGAACCAAGTTTTTCGGAACTCGTCTTGGCGTTTTTGGTACTCAAGAACCTTGAGCGGCGCCATGTAATCGTCGGCCAAGTGACCTTCGAGCACGCGCGCCCAATTCGGGCTCTTGTCCAACAGATAATACCGCGGACTTAAAAAGTGAGGAATGCCTTGTAAACGGTCGATCCCGACAAGGGAGTAAACCCAGCCATCCTCAAAATGAAATTCGAGCGAAGACGCCAGATGTGACAGAGCGGTGGGATGCACCTTATAGGAGCTTAAGTCATGGCCCGAGAAAAGCGTCCAGTAAAGCTCACGCGAGTACGAGTGGCTCCGGATGCGCACCTCGCGGCTCTCTTCGTCATGAATCGGGACGATCTGCGCCAGCGAAGGGGGCGCCAAGTCCACACGGGCCTTCGGGTCTTTGGTGAATTCGGTGTTCAAAACCGAAGGCGGCGGCGTGAAAACCACGCGGCGAAGCCCCAACAGATCCGCATCCATCGGATTCTGCGACGCGAGCCAGTGGGGCTTGATCACGGGTTTGAGTTTCACGCGGCCTGTCCTCTCACCCGGTTTTTTAAACCGGATCGGACAGTCTACCGGAGAGTGCTACATCTGGCAATTGAATGCGGACACATTGATGCCGTAGCCGGCAGCAATGGTTTTTGCGCTCTCGCAAGCCGAACGAAGTCCAGCCAGGGCGCCGCCGCTGATACCGAAGTTGATGGCCGTTTGGAGGGCCGCGTAGGCCGCCGCCATGGCATCTCCCGCCTGCGTAATGACCGCGGGGTCCACGGCACCGGAGGCCGAGCAGTTGACCGAGCTTGCGGCCGTCACGCCCAAAACGAGGGCCGCGGCCTTGGCCTGGTTGCACGCATCGACGGCGATTTGAATCTGCGCGGGCGTCAGGTGGGCATTGATCGCCGCTTGAAGAGCGGCGTAAGCCGTATTCAAAAGGGCCTGAGCCTGAGCGGGCGTGACTTCAGGAATCACGGGCTCACAAGGAAAGCCGCTCACATCCAGGCCATAGCTGACGGCCAAGGCTTTCGCGACATTGCATTGGTTGATCAAGGTTTGCAGCTGAGCGCCGGTGATCCCGTTGGTGATCGCATTTTGAAGGGCACCGAAGGCGGCCAAAAAAGAAGACTGCGCGCCATCGATCGGGTTCGGCGTCGGCGTGGGCGTCGTGCCGGTGCTGGCAAGGATGTTCGTGCCCGAGGCCTGGTCCGCGAGAGGCGCGGTTTTAAATCCGCCGCTGCAGTTTTGAAATGACAAAACCGCTCCGATCGCAAAGGCGGCCAAAGCGGCCCGGATTCCCACTTGTCGCGACGTGATTTTCATACACCTGTTCCCAAAGCCTCGAATGAAGCCTCAGATCCCCTCCCCTTCAGTATGCGGGGGGCCCACGAACCAAACAAGTTTTCCTTGAAAAGCGTCTTAATTAGGGATGCCCGATCGGTGAAGCGCGTTCCATTCGGCCACCGTGCGGATCCAGATGACTTTCTCGCGGTGGGCGGGTCGCTGCAGAATCCGTCTCATCTCGGGATGCATTTTTTCATGGACGTTGCGAAGGGCTTTAAAAAGCCGGCGCGTCTGAGTCCAACTGACTTCATGGCAGCCCTCGGGAAGTTCCGCGCGCGGAGACCACAAGTTTTGCACTTGGCGTTTGGCGCACCACCAAGCGTGGCGCCAAATCGGAAAATCGACCATCACGATTTTATCCGCGAGCGCGAGGCGCTCCTCGAGAATGTCGAGCGGTCCGTACCCATCGATGATCCACTCGTCGTGTGTGTGCACCTCATCTAAAATTTCGATCGACTGGGCGTGCGGCCGGATCACCATCCCCGGCAAAAACTGCACCGAATCGACGTGCGTCACCGGAAGACCGTGAATTTGACCGAGCCGCCGCGCGAGCCGCGTCTTGCCGCCGCCCGAATTGCCGATGATCGCGACCTTACGAACCATGGGCCGACTGCTCGACAAGCTCGCGAATCCAAGTGGGGCTGGCGTCGGCGTGAAATCCCAAACTCTGCAGGAGCGAGGTGTCCATGGTGGTTTCGCGGGCAAAACCGTAGGGCGAATGATTGTCCTCGTTCGCGTTGCTGGCCAGAACCGCTTTTTTGCCGGTGGCGGCCTCAAACATGCGCACCAAATCTTCGAGCGCAACCGCGCCCGGCGCGGTGCAATTGACCGGACCTTCAACTTTCGAAAGGCCGATCACTTTGAGTGCCAATCCCGCCTGATCCGAACGGATGACATCGATCTTGGCTTTGAGGTCAGGAAAGAACAGATCCTGTCCGCGGCGGATGCGCTCCAAGTGCCACGTCAGGCGCTTGGTGTAATCGTCCACGCCCACGACGAGCGAGGGACGCACGATCGCCACCGAAAAGCCGCGGGCCTGCGCAAACACGTGCTCGACTTGGCGCTTGGCCTCTTGGTAATTTTGCTTGGGATCGGCCTCCATCGTAAAGCGGTACTTCAGCGGATCGAACCCGGCTTCGGTTTGCATCGAGCCCGCATCGAAAACCGATTCGCTTGAGGTGACAACGTAGCGGCTCGTTTTGCCCGCGAAGATTTCGCAGGCCGCCTGGGCTTCGGAGGCCGAGTAACAGATTTGGTCGAAAACCAAATCGTAGCGTTGGCCCTCAACCGCCTTGGCGAGTTCGGAGGGCTTCTGCCGGTCGGCGCGCAGGCGCTCGATCTTGTCGCCGAAGCCATCGTCAATCTGGCCGCGGTTGAGCAGGGTGATTTCGTGCTTCGCGCCCAGAAGCGAATCGGTGAGGTGGCGTCCAAAGAAGCGGTTTCCGCCCAGGATCAAAATCTTCATGCCTGAATCTTACGCAAGGAGTCCATCTTTGGACAAGTTTTCTTCACACGTGACCTCTTGCTTCCCCTCCTCCAAAGCGTCCCGCTAGGCTGGAGATCTTCACCAGGAGGATGTCATGCGCCCGGGACGAGAACTCAACACTCGGATCGCCACCGAAGTTTTTGGTTATAAAGTGCTGCGCCACAAAGGCGAGCTCACCGAGGACCACCCGCTCGGCTACCGGCCTTTGCGCAACTACTCCAACTCGATCGAGTGGGCCTGGGAAGTCGCCATGAAAATGAAGGTGACCTTGATCCCCACCATCGACAACCAGTGGTTCGCCTTTATCGGTGATGCCGACAACCAAGGCTGGGAGTCTCCGCAGGCGGCGCTGCAGTTCTTGGAAGCGGGAAATTTTAAAGGTTCCGGCGCGGCCGTGAACGAAAATCCGTCGCTCGCGATCTGCATGGCGGCGCTGCGCGCGGTGGAAAAGCGCGCCACCGAGACCAACGAACAGGGCGAGGGCGCGGAGCCGGAGACCGACGAAGCGGTCGGCGCTCCCGAGGTGTCCGAACCCAACTCTCTTCACTGATCTTTGATTTTGATCTTTCCGGCGGCGGCCTTGGCTTTGCGCCGGGCCTCGTCCGTCGAAGCGCCGCGCGCGAGGGCCACGGCCATGCGCCGGTAAGGACGTGTTGACGGCTTTCCGAACACGCGCACGTCGACCTGTTTCGCTTTTAACGCCTCTTTGATCCCGGTGATTGCAAACGACTCGCTCTCCTTGGAGGCCAACACCACCGCCGAGGCGGAGGCGCCCCAGTACGAGATCTCGGGAATCGGCAGACCCAACACCGCCCGCAAATGCAAATCGAACTCGGTCAGATCCTGCGAGATCAAAGTCACCATGCCGGTGTCGTGCGGCCGCGGTGAGAGTTCCGAAAAGTAAATGTCCTTCTTGGTCACAAAAAACTCGACGCCAAAAATCCCGGCGCCGCCCAAGTAATCGGTCACTTTTTTCGCCATTTGCTGCGCCTTTTTGAGCTGCGACGGCGAGAGCTTCGCCGGGAGCCACGACTCTTGATAGTCGCCCCGCTCTTGACGGTGACCGATGGGCTTCACGAAAAGTGTCGGGCCCTTTTTCTGCTTCACGGTTAAAAGCGTGATCTCGGATTCGAACGGAATGAACTCCTCGACGATGACTTTCTTCTTGTCGCCGCGCATGCCTTCGACGGCAAACTCCCAGGCCTTGCGAACGTCGGCGGATTTTTTGACGACCGACTGCCCTTTTCCCGAGGACGACATCACGGGCTTGACGACATTCGGAAAGCCGATGTCGTTCGACGCCCGCTCCAGCTCTTCGAAAGATTCGGCGTAAAGAAAGCGCGCGGTCTTGAGCTTCAGCGTGCGGGCCGCCACGTCGCGGATCGCGTCGCGATTCATCGTGAGGTGTGCCGCCTTCGCCGTCGGCACCACCTGCAGTCCGCGCTCTTCAAACTCGCGCAGCTTTTCGGTGCGGATCGCTTCGATCTCGGGAACGATGATCGACGGCTGGTGCTTCTGCACCACGCGCTCGAGTTCCGCGGCGTTGAGCATGTCGATCACCTCAAACGCGTCGGCGACCTGCATGGCCGGCGCGCCCTCGTAGCGGTCGACCGCGACCACCCAAAGTCCTAAGCGTTGAGCCGAGATGACGAACTCTTTGCCGAGTTCGCCCGAACCGAGAAGCATGAGGGTGGGCGATTTGTTTTTCATGCCGGTAGATTGTCGAATCGCAAATTGAACCTCAAGAGATTCCTCACAAGATGCTTAAGATTTTAACACTCTTGTTTCGTTGCGCCAAAGCACGGGCCGCCTTAAAAATAAGCTATGAGCCCAGTGATCGTTCCCACCACCCCTCAAGAACGGCAACTCCAACAGAAGATGATGGCGATTCGCACATCGCTGATGCGCCACGACCGACGCCCCCTCGAAGGTCTGCGCGTGCTTCTGGTTGAGGACTCAGAAGACAACCAAACCCTGTTTCAGTGGATGCTCTCGAAAGAGGGCGCCAACGTCGAGGTCGCCAGCAATGGCGCCGAAGGCATCGAACAGGCTTTGGAGGGCAAACACCACCTCGTGTTGATGGACTTGCAAATGCCCGTGATGGGCGGCCATGAAGCCACCCGCACGCTCCGGCAATTGGGCTTTCGCAAACCCATCGTCGCCCTCACCGCTTGCTCCGAAAGCGAGGAGCGCGGCCGCTGCATGCAATCGGGCTTCAATCACTTTCTGAGCAAGCCCCTCGAACAAGAGACGCTCTACTCGCTGCTCAAACAAATCCCCCGACCGTAGAGCGCGCAGCGCTCTACTCTATCCGCCCGTGCCGCCTTCACCGGCTCTCGCGCATCCTGCTCTCTTTTCTGCCCGTGCCGCCTTCGCCGGCTCTCTACAGATTGCCAGTGCCAAGACGGAGGTCTGGTTTTTTCTGCCTTCTTGTGACTTCGCATGAGTGCCGAAAAAAAAGGCGGTAGAACCAAGAAGATCTTTAAATAGATTGCAAGTTACGGCCGGTTTTCCGAGGGGGAAGATCTGTCGATTCGACTTTAAAACGGTCTCAATGGATTGAGACTGAGGGGGAAATCTCATGAAACTGTTCAACCACATGGTTGTGGTCGGGGCCCTTTTCGCCGCCACCACGTCTTATGCCGCTCCACAATTCGGACAAAAAATCGTCGGCGGCACCGAAGCGTCGATCGGTGAATTTCCGTTCATCGTGTCGCTGCAACAAGGCACCAGCCACTTCTGCGGTGGCTCGCTCATCAAACGCGACTGGGTTTTGACGGCCGCCCACTGCGTGAAAGGCGGCACCGTGAGCCGCATCGTGATCGGCTTGCACAACCGCACCGACACCAAAAATGCCGAGATGATCAAACCCAAGAAAATCATCGCGCATCCTCAGTACAACAGCCGCACCATGGATTACGACTACGCGCTGATCCAACTCGAGAGCGCATCGACCTACGCTCCCGTGAACATGATGGCCGAAGATCTCGAGACCAAAGCCGCCGCGGGCCTGCTGCTCACGACGGCTGGTTGGGGCGCGACGAGCGAAGGTTCGTACTCTCTTCCCAACTTGCTCCAACGCGTGGACGTTCCCTTCGTTTCGAAAGCGGACTGCGCGAAAGCTTACACCGGCATCACCGATCGCATGGTCTGCGCGGGTCTGGCGACCGGCGGTAAAGACTCTTGCCAAGGCGATAGCGGCGGACCTCTCGTCGTTCGCGATGGCAGCGATGTCACTTTGGTGGGCGTCGTGAGCTGGGGTGAAGGCTGCGCGCGTCCCAACAAATACGGCGTGTACTCCAACGTCGCGGCGGCCATGCCCTGGATCACCGCCAACGCTCAATAAGTTCTGATGTGATAGCGTGATTCCATCTCCGTGGAAGCACCGGCCCCGGCCTTCAAAAGCCGGGGCTTTTTTTTTGATGTTCGCCAGATTTGAGGCAAATAGTCTCAACTGGACCGCTTAAATTCGCCCTCACCTGGTCGTCATCTTGCTTCTCTTCAGAGAAACAGCACGAAAGCTGAAGGGGGTTTCAAATGGCACTGACGACCGTTCAAATCGCGATGACCAAAAAGTTGATCACCGTTCCGATGGGCACGCCCGTTCCGGCCGCCATCGAACTCATGGAAGAAAAACGCATCCGCCACTTGCCGGTGGTCGATGCCATGGATGATATCGTGGGCATTCTCTCGAGCCGTGACGTCGCCAACTGCGACGACCTCAAACGCATCCCGGTTGAATTGTTCATGACGAGCCCCGTGGAATTTATCGATGAAAGCACGCCGCTCAAGACGGCCGCTCTCAAGATGCTCGAGAACAAGATCTCGTGCCTGCTGATCGGCGACAAAGACGAGAATGCCGTGGGCATTCTGACGACGGATGACCTGCTGTGGTATTTGACGCACCTCTTAAAAGATGACGAGGCGACCGAGGATCTCGATCCCAGCCGCGTCTTCAACAAAGAGACGGCGGGGCAGGTGGCCCAGCAGCTCAGCAACATGGGAATCTAATCCTGACAGACCCTAACCAAATCCCGACTGGATCCCTCGAGGGTGTGAAGGTTACCACAAAGTCACACAACAACTTTGGGTTTAACCTCCCAACACACCTTGAGGGACCATCATGCTCAGAATCGTTTCGATCCTCGCCTTCTTCAGCCTCTGCCCCACTCTGCACGTGTCGGCGCAAACGTTCGATGCCCGCCGCGCCACCACCGTTTCGGTTGTTGAAGACATGACATGCGCGCAAGCCCGCGCTTACGTGACCGAACATAAACGCTATTATAAAATGACCGAAAAAGACGGCGCGCTTCCCATTTACCCCGTGCAGTCGGCGACCAAAAACCCCTCGTGCGCGCGCAAAGAAGTCGTGGTGTACGAATTGGTCCAAACACGCGACAACGCTCGTTGCCACGTGGGCTACGGCTGCAAGCCCAACTGATGTCGCGCCTGCGGCGTCTTTAAGAGCGACCCACATCCAAGTACGAACGAAGGAGGAGCAGCAGCTCCTCCTTTATTTTTTTCTTCGTGAGACCGCGCGCCTGCGGCAGGCTCTGCCCGAGCACCACGCCCCGTAGGGCCTGAATCAGCACGAAGGTCATCACGTCCATGTCACGCTTCAAGAGTCGCGGATTTTTGACGGCCAGAAACGCTTTGATGAGCGGACGCGTGAACTCTTCCATGCGCTGCGCGCGCTGCAAGAGCCGCTTCTCGTTGTTGGCCCTGAACATCAGCGGCACCAGATAGAACTCCAATCGCGTGTCATTCTCATCGCTCTCGAGAAGCGCGTCGATCACTTTTTCGAGCGTCTTTTCGGTGGGCTCGGTGATCATTGTCAAATCCATGGCCGCGCGCAGACGCGCTTCGCGCTTTTCGAGAAGTCCCATCAGCAGATCGTCAAACATCTCCTCTTTGTTGGAGTAGTACTGATACAAAGACCCCACGCTCACTCCCGCCTTTTCGGCGACGTGGTTGGTGTTGAGCTTTTCAAAGCCGTCTTTGAGCAGGATGTGAGCCGTGGCCTCAAGGATGGCCGCCTTGGTCTCTTTGGCTTTTTCGGATTTTGGCTGTCGTTTCATGTGCTTACCGAACTTTCTGGACCGTCGGAGATGACGTGAGCCCGATGCGAGTGGCGCAATATGAGCAAAAACTCATATTATCACGGAGATGGAAGCACTCAAAGTTTTCGTGTTCATGGCCGCCTACCAGTTTGCCCGCTATCTCCTCGTCGCCGGCGGCGCGTACCTGTACTTTTGGAAAGGGCGGCGTGAAGGGCTCGAGGGGCGACGGCTGCAAAAACCCGCTCTTGCGAAAGGTCAAATCCGCCGTGAAATGAAGAACTCGGCCGTCACGTCGGTGATCTTCTCGTTTTTCTTGTCGATCCCGGTGCTCGAGCCGCTCAAACCCTTCGTGCGCATCTACCATGCGCCGCTGGAGCACGGGATTTTATGGTTGGTGCTGACGGTTCCGTTCTTGATGATCGTGCAGGACACTTACTTTTACTGGATGCACCGCTTGGTGCACCATCCCGTCCTGTTTAAACACATTCACCTTGAGCACCACCGCTCGAACAATCCCGATCCGATGACCGCCTACTCGTTTCATCCGGTGGAGGCCGTGCTCGAAATGATCTGGATCGTGCCGCTGTTTTTCTTGGTGCCCATGTACCTCCCCGCTGTGATCCTGTTTTCGTTCTTCGCGATCGGGATGAACGTCGTGGGCCATTTGGGCTTTGAGATGTATCCGGGCTGGTTCGCGCGTCATCCGGTGATGATGTGGCTGAACACCTCCACGCATCACAACAAACACCACAAACTCTCCCGAGGAAACTACGCCCTCTACTTCACCTTCTGGGACAAAGCCATGGGCACCGAACTCGCCCAAAACCCAGAAGCTGCTCCCCCACAACGTGAAGTTCTTGTTTAGACCAGAAAATGATCGAGAGCCGCCGCAGGATGATAAAGAGCCGCCGAAGGCGGCACGGGAGATAGAGCGCAGGATGCGCGCCTGTGAAGAAAACCAAACTTGCCGCTTCGGGGCCTTGCTCCCTAGACTCAAATTCTCGGCGCAGGATCGCACCGGGATCGAGCAAGGAAGGCGTGCTATGACCACAAAAATCCGTTTTTCAAAAAAAAGACACCAAGCCCTGATGCACAGCTGGCCCTGGGCCATTTTTATCGTCGGATTTGTTCTGGCTCTGCCCCGTCTCGTCGAAGCGCAGGGTGAGAAAATTGGATTTGCTTATCCCGTTGAAGCGGTCGTCTCGGCACGCTTTGCGGACCCCGCGCACGACATCGTGATTTTGACCACGCAGACATCGTACCCGACCTCTTGCTATGACGGCACGAAGACTCTGGGGAGCGTGGACCGCGGTGGTCAGCGCATTTGGCTTTTGCACCAAGTGCAAGTGCGCGACGAAATCTGCGCGCGCGTGATCAAGAAACAAATTTCAGAGACGAAGATCCTGGTGAGCGGCACCGGCGTGTACGATGTGCTCGATCAGGCCACCGGTAAAAAACTGGTCACCCTCGAAGTGACCGACGACGCGGTTACTCTTCGACCTTAACCAGACGCACGCCCATCTCGGGCCCGGCGCTCGATTCGCCTTCGTCACTCAGGGCCTCCAGATCGCGCGCCTTGGCTTCATGCGATTGGGTGACCTCTCCGCGTAGCGCCTTTTGAAATTCGCGGTAAGTCGCCGCCTGCTCTTGATAACCCTCCCGGATCATCGCCCCCAGACCATCCACGCCCGCCCACGCTCCCACGGGCGCGCTCAGCGCCCAAAGCATCACCAGTGCCCTCATCTCTCCCCCCATGTCCCTTTCTTGAGAGACGCGGGGCCGAGCGGGGCCGGTTAATCAGAGGGCGCCGATCAGGACCGATCTCATGGAGATGGAGCCGTTTTGCAGGCCTTCGTAGGGAAACTGGACCTCGTCGGCGGGGTCCAGAACGCCCATGGTGTAGAGGATCGGAGCGTAGTGCTCAAGGGTGGGATGGGCCTGGCGGACTTGAGCCTCGCTCAATCCCGCAAAACGCGTGAGCGCTTTGGTGTCGCGGCCAAGCAGCGCCTTGGCGACCCACTGATCGAACTCGGCCGCCCAATCAAACCCCAAGTTCTCATTTTGCCAATCGAGCACCCGCAAGTTGTGCACGAGATTGCCACTTCCCAAGATCAGCACGCCCTCGTCGCGCAAAGCTTTGAGTTGGGAGGCGCGCTCGAAATGCCCATCGAAGGTGAGGTGCGTGGACAGGCTCATCTGAAAAACCGGGATGTCAGCGTTCGGAAACAAATGCCGCAGCACCGACCATGCGCCGTGATCGAGCCCCCATTCTTGGGTCAGATCCACGGTGGCCTCGGGAGCAAAGAGCGCGCGCGTGCGCTCGGCGGTCTCGGGCGAGCCCGGTGCGGGGTAACGAACCTCGAAGAGTTTCTGGGGGAACCCGTAAAAGTCATGGATGGTCTCGGGGTGGGCGCTCGCCTGCAAGAGGGTGCGGTCGGACTGCCAATGCGCCGACACCACGAGAATCGCTTTCGGCACCGGGAGCTGACGGCCCAGCCGGTGGAGCGCCTGCGTGTAAGCATTTTGCGCGATCGCGTTCATGGGTGAACCGTGGCCGATGAAGAGCGCGGGCATCCGTTTCATAAAAAGGTCCTTTCGCGGCGTTCAGCTTATCATGGTTTTCGCGTGACTCAGAGAGAGCCTTACCCAAAAATGGACTCATGAAATCCACTTTGATCTTGATTCTCCTGGGTGCCGTGATCGGACTGTCTTCCGGGTACTTGCTTTTCGGTGCGCGCAAATCCCCGCCAACGCCGGCCGTGACGGCCGAAACGGTCGACGTCAGCGCCGAGGTGATGCGCAAGCTGCAAGACCTCAGTGAAAAGGACATCGAGGATTACCTGAAGCTTCGCGATCAGCGGGCCCGCTACGAAAAGGCCGAAAATATTCTCACGCAGCTTTTGCAAATTTTGATCGCCGATCTTGGCGTGCGCGTGAAACAAGGCCAACTTGAACAGCTTCAAGACCCGGCGAGCCGGTTGCCGCTGATCGAATCTGCGATCGCCACCCAGCCCACGCCGGCGCCGGCGCAAACGCCCGCCCCCACTCCCGCGCAGGCGCTCCCCGCCAAAACCGCGGCGAATGCCGAATGGAAGCGCCAAGGGGCTTTGGTCGCCGAGATCCGCGTCGAAAACGACGTGCGCGAGTTTCTCAAAAAAGTGGAGATCAGCGATCTCTACTCGGAGCTGCGCCAAACGACGTCGCTCACGCAGAGCCAGCTCGATGTTTTGAACGGGGCCTATAACGGCGAAATGACGTTCGACGACGGCAAGCAGCGCCCGTGGGGCGTGGAGTTGCGGCTCAACGGGCGCCTGCGCAACAACCAGATCACCGGCAATCATCTGCTCACGCTCGCCAAAGACGGCAAAGTGTTCTCGCGGTCCGCGGGCCGCGGCAACATCACCGACTTCACGGGGTTCGTCGGGGACCCGAACGCCCTCTTGGTGGAAGCGGGCGGCGACAACGGCTACTTCCAGCTTTACCACTTCGAGAAGCTGGGTTACCTGTCTGGCAACTACTATCAGAAGGTGGGGGCCGGAAATTTTCGCAAGGTCGGGACCGTGGTTCTCTATTCTCGTTGACTTGAGCCCGAGTTGTTAAGATTCCTTGATCATCGACCCCAGAAAACAGGGTGTTATTTGGACTGCATCATGATGCAGAAATGTCGATAATGGAGTGTAAGCAAGGAGGTCAAAATGCAACTTGAAGAATCAATCCAATCCTACATTCCTCAGTTCCTCGAAAACCGAAAAAAGGATCTTGGACGCCTCTTTGAAGCGCTGCAGAGTCAGAACTTTGAAGAGGTCACCCGCATCGGTCACACGATCAAAGGTGTCTCGCGCCCGTTCGGTTTCTCGGGGCTCGAAACTCTGGGTTTGAAAATCGAGGAGGCCGGCATTCGTAACGATTTGTCGTACTGCCGCGATCTGTACTCGGAGTTCGAAAAAGTTCTGGCAGAAGAAACGCAAAAGCTCCAGTAATTTGCCTTCATTTTTAATTTAACGATTTGCACAACTGAATAACAACAGACCGGCGGCCGCCAAAAGCGGCCCGGCCATTGCCGAAACCGGTTTAGAATTTGAGAATATGGATCAAGTCGTATCCGTTCTTAAAAAATTCGGGGCCCCCGGGTTGGTTTACTTTGGGGGCCTTGTCGTCTCGCTGTCTTCGCTTCACAAGTCAGTGGGAGCACCGTTCGAGCCCAACTTTTTCGTTGCGCTCTTATGTTGCTGGGGGATTCTCCTCACGCAGGCAACGCGAAGCCGCGCACCCCGCCTGATCGGTTGCGGGGTCGCCGTTTTGTTTTTGCTGTTGAAGCTGGTTTCGTTCTTTTGGCAAATCCCCGTCCAACAGCTTTTTCACCCGAACTCGTCGCCTTGGCTTTTGGACCAGTTCTCGCTGCTGCAGATCAATGTCACCATCGGGGCGCTCGTCTTCTACGTGCTCTTGATGTTTCACGAAATGATGGAGCGCGAGGAGCCTCGCATCTGGATCGGCCTTTACAGCCTTCTGGTCTTTATTTTCGTGACCATGGGATGCCTGCGCCCGTTCTTCAATGAAGCCGACGGCTTTCGCGTGTTCAGTTTAGCGCGCGTCGACCCCTTTCACGCGCTCATGATCCAAATGAGCACGAGCATCTTCATTTTTCAGACGTGGCCCTACATCCACCAATCCTGGAAGACCTTCAAGATCTCGTGGTGGCTCACCGCCGTGGGCGGCGTGGCGCTTTCGCTCAGCCTCTCGGGTATCGAACGCCAAATCGTGACCTCGATCCAGAACCAAATGGAATCCAAAGTCTCGAGCGTGCAACTGCGGCTCAAGAACGAATCCGAAGAGCGCCTTTCGTCGATCTCGGTGCTGGCGGATTTCTTGGGCGGTTCGGATCAGATCCCCCTCTACCGTTTGCAAGAGACGATTTCAAAATTGAATCCGTCCACCAAACTGATCCCCAACCTTTACTTTTACACGCGCAACATGAAGCTCCTGTGGGCCTACCACGATAAGCGCTTTCTCGAAGCCCGCCAGGCCAAGACCGAGCTGAAAGAGCGCATCAAGCTGCAAGTTAAAAAAATCAACTACGGACCGCGCAACGATTTCGAAGTGATCAAGAGCCCCGAGTCGCTCTCGCTCTACGCCGTCGTTCCCGTGTTCCGGCGCGAGATCCCCGTGGGCTACTTGGTGATCGAAGATCCCGTGATCCCGACCATGCAGTTCATCTTCTCGCGCTATTACTTGGGACCGTTCAATACGTATGTGACGACCGAGGACGGGCGCGACATTCTCGACAACCGCCCCCGCCTGATTTCGCCGGTTCACTACAAAAAGAAAATCGATTTCTTCGGCGCCCAACTGCAAATTCTGCTGACCCCCAACCGCGAAATGCTCATGCAATCGGTGCTGTTCCCGCAGCTCGGCTTCTTCGCGATCGCGGTCACCGTGGTGTTCTTCTTGGTGTTTATCTTCTACCAAAACCGCCAGCGCGTTTTGGATATTGAGCAAGAGGTGCAGGACCGAGTCCGCGACCTGGCGATCCTCAAAGAAGAGGCGGACCGCGCCAAGTTCGCCGCCGAGAACGCGAGCTACATCAAGTCGCAGTTCCTGGCCAATATGAGCCACGAGATCCGCACGCCCCTGAACGTGCTGCTGGGCGCCTCGGAATTGCTCGAGAACACGCCCCTGGACAGCGATCAGCGCAAGTTCGTCGAGCTGTTCAGCACCTCCGGCAAACACCTGCTGAGCCTCTTGAACGACATCATCGATTTGTCGCGCATCGAGGCGGGCCAGCTCGAAATCGAGAAGATTCCGTTCGACCTTCGCCGCACCATGGATTTTATCCGCCGTCTGTTCTTGATCCGCGCCGAAGAGGTCGGGATCCAGTTCATCGTCGACGACAAGGGCCTCAAGAGCTTCGCGCGCGTCGGCGATCCGCTGCGGATCCGTCAAATCTTGGTGAACCTGCTCGGCAATGCCTTTAAGTTCACGAGCCGCGGGCACGTGAAGATCAAGGTTTACGAAAACGGCGGCCGCGTGGAGTTCGAAGTCGAAGACACCGGCACCGGGATCGCCGACGACAAGCTCGGCGAGGTCTTTTTGAACTTCACCCAGGGCGACATCTCAATGACCCGAAGGCACGGCGGGGCCGGACTGGGTTTGGCGATCACCAAAAATCTTTGCGAGATGATGGGCGGCTCGATCCGGCTCGAGTCGAAACTCGGCGCCGGCACCAAGTTCTACGTGAGCATCCCGCTCGAGACTTGTCCGCCGCTGCTGATTCAAGATTCGATGGCCGAAGATTCGGATGCCAGCTACCGCGCCGAGCTTGCGGGACCGAAGAAAATCTTGGTCGTCGACGACTCGGACGACAACCGCTTCTTGGTCAAACTCTTCCTCGAGAACCCGAACTTCTCCGTCGTCGAGGCCGAGAACGGACAGGTCGCCGTGAATCTCGTGAAGAAAGGCGACTTCGATTTGATCTTGATGGATATGCAAATGCCCGTGATGGACGGCTACGAGGCGGTGAAAACGATCCGTCAGTTCGAGTCGACCTCGGGCCTCTCGCCGACGCCGATCCTCGCGCTCACCGCCCACGGCGTGGTCACCGAGAAAGAAAAGTGTCTCTCGGTGGGATGCAACGACTACATTGCCAAACCTGTGTCCAGATCAACTCTGTTAAGTCGCATTCATCGCTGGATGAACGTCGCGAACTGTTAAGAAATCCGTATCGATTCTTCGCGCTTACTCGATCCATCTTTGTTGGCCCCTCCGTACACTAAATGAAGGGAAATAGGAGGACTCAATGCTGCAATTCAGCTTTTCAGGGATTGAAATGTCTGATTGGGAGCGCGAGCAGATTTATCAGTCGCTCGAGCCCGTGATCGAACGCGCGCATGCCGGAGGCAAGGCCACGTTCACCGTTCAGCCGAACGGAACTCATTTCGAAACCACGCTCTTAATCAAAGTCTCGGACGGAACAATGGACGGCTCGATGACCGCCTACGCCGTGGGCTCAAGCCCGCTCGCGAGCAGCCTGAAGGCCGTGCACAAAGTTTCTGACTTGGTGACAAGTCTTGGTGTGATTTCAACTCGAGGAGGCGACCATGGTTACTTCAGTCAAAACCGAGCCATCTGAACCCAGCCCCGCGCATCCTGCGCTCTCCCAACCCGTGCCGGCTCCGGCGGCTTCTCATCACAACCCCGAAAATCCGCTCACGCAGATGTCGCGCGCGCCCCTCTCTCCTGCACGCATCTTCGTTGCGGACGACAGTCCCGACACGCTGGAGCTGATTTTTAGATCTTTGCAGAATGAGCGCTGCCGCTTCCGTTGGGCACAGGATGGCTACGAGGCCGTCACCGAAATGGTGCGCCACCCGCAAGTGGACTTGATGATTTTGGATTTCTTCTTGCCGGGCCTGCAGGCCGACGAAGTTCTGCGTGAACTCGATCACGCCATCGGGCTCGATCCGCTCACCCACGATTCGTGGAAGATGCGCAAAGTGCCCGTGGTGATTTTTTCGGCCGCCAGCCTTCCCAAAACGGGCTGGGGCCAAATGAATTACTTCGAGGTGGTCGATGTGTGGGAGAAACCGCTCGGACCCGATGTGATCCGCGCGCGCGTGAAGAAGCTGCTCTTGGAGCGCCGGGATCCCACTCGGGGTCCCGAAGACTCAAGTCGAAACAACCAGGCGGTAGCCCTGCCCGTGGACGTTCTCGATGGCAAAAAACCCCGACGGAAGTTTTTTTCGAAGATTTGAGACGTGCGTGTCGACGGAGCGGGGGTACACGTGGAACCCCTTGCCCCAAACACGGTCCAAAATTTCGTCGCGCGTGGTGAGCTCGCCTTTGTGCGAGACCAGCAAGCACAAGATTTTGAATTCGATCTTGGTCAGGTTGATCGGCTTTTTGACACCGGCCTCTTCAAAGTGCACCTCGAGAGTGTCGTGGTGGATTTCGAGGGGGCCGACTTTTTCGATGCGGTTTTGCACTTTTGAATCGCGCAATTTGCGCAGGCGCACTTCGATGCGCGCTTTCATCTCGAGAAGATCCGACGATTTCGTGATGTAATCGTCAGCGCCCAGCGAAAGACCCAAAACTTTTTCGGCCACTTCGGATTTGGCGGTCAAAAAAATCACCGAGGGCAGCTCGGCTTGATATTTGTTCGAGATTTCGGTGAAAAAATGAAAGCCGTTGCCGTCTGGCAAAGTCACGTCGAGAAGGATCAGATCGACGTTTTCCGATTCGATTTTTTTTCGTCCCTGAGCGAGGTCGGCGGCCCACACCACTTCGGCCGAGTCGGCCAGAAAGCTGCGAACCAGAACGAAAATTTCTTCAGCATCGTCGATCACAAGAACTTTTTGCATGCTCAATGTTGTCGAGAATTTCTGACGGTTTGTCAAATCAGGGCGCATCCTGGCCCAAAATGGAAAGGGGCTTCTGGTCGCCGAACCAGAAGCCCCGTGTATGAGGGGAGGGCATGGCTCCCGTCACGGACTCTCTTAAGAACAGCCCCAGGCTAGCATTTGCTTGGTAAAGTAGGTGCCAAATTGCTCACAAGAATTCTTAACGGTGTTATCCGTCTCGGCGGATCAGGTGGTAACCGAACCGGGTGCGAACCAGCGTGGAGATTTCGCCTGTTTTCAAGGCTTGGGCCGCGTCGGCGAAATCGGCGTCCAGTCGACTCAGAGCGACGAGCCCCAGGCTCCCGCCTTGCTGAGAAGATGGGCATTTTGAATACTTTTGCGCCAAGTCCTCGAAGGAGACGCCGTCTTTGAGTTTGCGCAAAACATCCTCGCCCTCAAACTTTTGTGAGACCAGGATGTGAGAAAGTTTGATCTTCGCGGGATTCGTCATACACTCTCTTTGGGCCCTAATGAAAGCCAATTGATTCTAACGACTGGGCCGCCCCAGTTGTAGCCGAAGGAGCACGTATGGACAAAAAGAAAGTGATCGACGCCCTCAACGCCATTCTCGAGAACGAACTCGCCGGCGTGGTCCGCTACACTCACTATTCGTTGATGGTCTACGGCCACAACCGCATCCCGATCGTCAGCTGGCTCCGCGCCCAGGCGAGCGAATCGCTCACCCACGCCGCTCAAGCGGGCGAACACATCACCACCCTCGGCGGCCACCCGTCGCTCAAAATTGGTCCCTTGCTTGAGACGAACAATCATGCGATCACCGAAATCCTGAAGGAGAGCTTGCAGCACGAGAAGAAACAACTCGAGCACCTCTTCGCCCTTCTCAAGATGGTCGAAGGCGAATCGGTGTTCCTCGAGGAGTACGCGCGCGAAATGATCGTGGAAGAAGAAGCCCACATCGCCGAAGTCGAGAAAATGATCCGCAAGCCAGAATAAAGAATGGTTCACGTTTCCAATATTGCGAAGCAGTACGGCCCCAAGGTTCTCTACCGTGGGGGCACGTTTCAGATCAACACGGGTGAAAAGATCGGTCTTGTCGGGCCGAACGGCTCGGGAAAAACCACGATCTTTCGCCTGATCACCGGCGAAGAGAACCCCGACGAGGGCACGATCTCCAAGCCGGACAAAATCACGGTCGGTTACTTCTCACAAAATATCGAAGACATGCGCGGCCGCTCGGCCCTGGATGAGGTCAAGGCCGCCAACGCCAAACTCCCCGCCCTGCAGGCCCGCCTGCAAACGCTCGAGGGCAAACTCTCCGAGCCGATGGACGACGACGAGATGACCAAGGTGCTCGAAGAGTACGGCGAAGCTCAAGCCGAGTTCGAGCGCTTGGGTGGCTACGATCTCGAATCGCGCGCCGCCGAGATCCTCACGGGGCTCGGCATCGGCCCCGACGATTTTCACCGCCCCACCGAAAGCTTCAGTGGCGGCTGGAAAATGCGCATTGCTTTGGCCAAAATCCTGCTGCTCAATCCCGACGTTTTGCTGATGGATGAGCCGACGAATCACTTGGATTTGGAGTCGATCATTTGGCTCGAAGAGTGGATGCGCAACTACAAAGGCGCCCTGTTCATGACCAGTCACGACCGCGATTTCATGAACCGCCTGGTCTCGAAAATCGTCGAAGTGAACTACCAAAAAATTTCGGTGTATTCGGGCAACTACGATTTCTATGACCGCGAGAAAGAAATCCGTAAAGAGCAATTGATCGCCTCGGCCAAACGCCAAGACGACATGCTCGCCAAAGAAAAAGAATTCATCGCGAGATTCGCGGCCCGCGCCTCGCACGCGGCCCAAGTGCAATCGCGCGTGAAGAAGCTCGAAAAGATCGACATCATCGAGATCCCGACCGAAGAAAAAGTCATGGCCTTTGAATGGCCCGAGCCCCCTCGCGGCGGCGATGAAGTTTTGCGCGTCGAGGGTTTGACCAAAGCGTGGGTCACGCCCGAAGGGAAAACCAAGCTCGTCTTTCAAAATGCCAATGCCTTGATCAAACGCCTGGACCGCGTCGCCGTGGTCGGGGTGAACGGCGCCGGAAAGTCGACGTTCATGAAAGTGGTGACCGGTCAGACCGACGCCACGTCGGGCAAATACAATCTGGGCCCGAGTATCGAGGTCGGCTACTTCAGTCAGAACTCGCTCGACGTTTTGGACCCGAACTCAACGATTCTTGAAGAGGTTCAAAACCGCATTCCCAATTCGACGATCGGTTACGTTCGCAATTTGCTGGGGGCGTTCCGCTTCTCGCAAGAGGACGTGGATAAAAAAATCAAACTGCTCTCGGGCGGCGAAAAATCGCGCGTCGTTTTGGCGACGATTCTGGCCAAGCCCGTGAACTTCTTGGTGCTCGACGAGCCGACGAATCACCTCGACATTCAATCGCGCGAAGTTCTGTTGCAAGCGGTGAAGACCTTCCCCGGCACCGTCATGATCGTGAGCCACGACCGCCACTTTTTGCGTGAGATCACCACCCGCGTGTTTGAACTCAGCAAGCAAGAGCTCGTCGTGACCGACGGAACTTGGGACTATTATCTCGAAAAGAAAGCCTTGCTCGCGGCCGGTCGCTAGTACCGCTTCGCCGCGATCTCGATCTGTTCGTTCACAAAATCGGTCACCGCAATGCCCGCGGCCTCAAGCTGCTGCGGGATGAACGAGGCTTTCGACAAACCCGGAAGCGTGTTGGTCTCCAGAAAAATGGGACCGGATTTGGTCAGGATCATATCGGTGCGGCTGTAGCCCGTGCACTTCAGCGCTTCGTGCGCCTTGACCGCGAGGTCCTGCGCCTGCTTCATCTCGGCCGGCAAAATTTGGGCAGGCGTGATTTCGGTCGTGCCGCGCCCCAGATACTTGCCTTGATAATCGAACGAGAAGCCCTCATTGAGGACAACCTCGGAGGCCGGAAGCGGCGTGAGTTTGCCGCCGCCCGCGGGCCGCTGTAAAACGCCCACCGTCAGTTCGCGGCCCTCGATAAATGATTCCATCAGGTAGTCGCCATACGACGACGAGAGAACGGCGTCGATCGCGGCGCCCAAAGCGCCGGGATCGCGCACGATCTGCAGGCCAAAACTGGAACCGCTTTCGGTGGGTTTCAAGACAAGCTTCGGGTGGGCCTTGGCGAAGGCTTGAATTTGGTCTTTCCATTGGGAGCGTTCGGAAGACTTCAGGATTTTTTCGGCCGCACCCGGAAGGCCCGCGGCGTTGGCGATGGCTTTGGTCTTGGCTTTATCGAAGCAGCTCGCACTGGAGGCGGCGCCCGAACCGGTGAAACCGATTTTGTGATCTTCGAAAAGACGTTGGATCTGCCCGTCTTCGCCCTCAGTGCCGTGCATACCCAAAAAAATCACGCGCCCTTGAATCTCGGGGATCGCGGCCTTGAGACTGGGCGCGAAGGCCGCCTCCTTGGGCCGAAACTCCTCGGTGAACGGCTTTTCATGACGGTCCAACTCTTCGCGGCTCACGCGTGAAACCGCGCCGCCGACGTGCAGGTACCAGTGTTCATCGAAAGCGAAGCGGCGCGAGAGATTCTGAGCCGAGGCCGCTGACACCAAACGCTCGTCCGACTTGCCACCGAATAAAAGAATCGCTTTCATCTGAACACCTTTCTGCAAATTAAAAATGCGGCCCGCGCGCGACCTGCGTGGCCAAAAACGGGAGAATCACGAAGAGGATCATTTCAAAGGCGACGATCCGGCGAAGCCGCGCGATCAACGCGGGCCGGTTCACGGCCCAATCCAAAAGCGCGAGATCCCGGTTGCGCATGAACTGCACGGTCGGAATGATCGACATCAAACCCACGGCGGCAAAGACCGCCATTTTCACCCAGAATAACGTGTGGGTGCCGTAGTACGAAGCGCCCTTGCCATAGACGAAGACGCGCATGAGGCCCGTGACAACCGAGCCCACGGCGGCGACGCCGTACAGGGCATCGACGCGGGCCAAAAGCTGCACGCGGATCCCCGGAAAGTCTTGAGGGCGTCGCAAGAAAATCGACTGCACCGTCAGGGCAGCGAGGGCCAGGGCAAAGCTGAGATAATGAATCCCAATGAAAAGCGTCGACATCGCCCTTAATTTTTGTGTTTTTTCCTCGGAACTTCAACAAGTTCATCGTAGATTGCGCGCATGGCTTGGGAGTTTCCGGTCCTCTTTGAAGACGAAAATATTTTGGCGGTCGCCAAGCCCGCCGGTCTTTCGACCCAGGCCAGCTTCGACCCGCGCAAAGAAAACCTCTACGCCCTGGTGCAAGAGCAGCGCGGCGAAAAGCTCTTTCTGCACCACCGTCTCGACAAAGACACCTCGGGCGTTCTGCTGTTAGGACGCCATCCGCGTGCGAACAAAGGTCTCACCGATCTCTTTCGCGACCATCAGATTCAAAAAAGTTATTGGGCGCTCGCCAAGCGCGGCGATCTCGCCGCTCCGCCAAGCACCTGGACGGTCAAAGATTTCCTGGCGCCCGTCCGCGGACAGGGAAAAAATAAAATGCGCATGGTGAGGGTGAAGTCGGGCGGCTGGCCAGCCGAGACAAACTTCAAACTGCAGGCGTCCTTTCATGGCGCCGATCTGATCGAAGCGTGGCCCAAGACGGGCCGCACCCACCAGATCCGCGTTCATTTGGCATTTGAAGGCCGCCCGATTTTGGGCGATTCGCTTTATGGCGGGCGCTCGCCGGCCGTACCGCGCCTCTTGCTTCACGCCCGCAGCCTGGAGTTCTTGCACCCCGTGACCCGAGCTCCGATCAAAGTCGAAGCCCCACTTCCGCCGGATTTTGAAACGATTTTGGCCAAAGCCCGAGAGGGTGCCCGCTTTTAAGACGCGGCGGCCGCGGTTTGCGCGGGCGTTGCCGGGATCTCAATCACGAAGCACGTGTGTCCTTGGTGCGTGTCTAAGAAGAAGCGGCCGCCATGATCCTCGATGATCGAGCGCGAAATGCTCAGACCCAAACCGGTGCCCTTCCCGACTTGTTTCGTCGTGAAAAAGGGTTCGAAGATCTTGGCTTGGATGTGCGGCGGAATCCCGGAGCCCGAGTCCGAGAACTCGATCACCACCATGGCGCCGCGCCTGTAGGACTTGAGCGAGACCCATTTTTGGGCGTGCGTCTCGATCGCGTCGATCGAGTTGTTGATCAAGTTCAAGAGCACCTGCGAAACCTGAACCGGTTGGCACCAGATCTGCGCCTCTTTCTCGATGTCGACTCTAAAATCCACGCCTTTGTTCACCAAACGTTCAGAAGAAAAACTGAGAATCTCGTCGGTCAGCGTCTGCAGTGCGACGGACTCGAACGGATCGTCTTCGCCATCGCGGGCGACCTTGCGCAAGCCCTTGACGATTTTCGAGATGCGCTCAACCGAACGTTGAATCGAGCGGCGCGACTTTTCGACCTTCTCGGGCGTCAGCCGCGAAAAGTTTTCGAGAACTTCGGTGTAGGCATGAATGATCGCGAGCGGATTGTTGATCTCGTGCGCGATCCCCGCGGCCATCACGCCCAGCGCCGAAAACTTGGCGCTTTCGACCATGTTCTTCTGGGCCGACATCAATTGATCCTGCATGCGGCGAACGTTGGTCATATCGGTCACGATACCAACCACACGCAGCGGCTGACCGAATTCGTCGCGCTCGATCACCTTGGCGCGGCCCAGGAGGTCTTTGTACTCGCCCGAGCGGCAGCGCATCCGGTACGCCTGATCGAACATCAGGGTCTTGCCATCAAGATGCTCGCGCAGGCTGTTGCGGGTCTTTTCGCGGTCCTCGTCGTGGATGAGCTTCATGACATCTTCGTAAGACTCAAAATCTTGACGGTCCCAGCCCAGGTTCTCCAACCAGGCTTCCGAAAGATACAAACTGCGATCGCGATAATCCCAGTCCCAGTACCCGTCGCCGACGCTGTCGAGCGCCATGCGAAGAGATTTTTCTTTTTGTCCGCCCGCTCGAAATTCCGACTCCAACTGCTTGCGCTCGCGCAGAAGTCCCAAGAGAACCCCGAACATCCAAAGAGCCGGAGTCAATCGCGCCTCCAAGGTGCCCGACGCCCCCTCGTTCCGGGGGGAGAGGCCCAAGGTGCCGATGAGTTGCTGACGGTGAAACAAAGGAAAGACATGACAGCCTTGAACAACGGTGGGCGCCGCGACCTGGCGGAGACCTTCGATTTTGTCGCGAATGTGCAGGCCACTTTCGGGCTCGCTCACCGCCCACAGATAATAGGCACCGCGCTTCTCGGCGTCCACTTCGGCAAAAAAACCTTCGCGGCCATCCAGCGCGACCAAGAGGCCGTTGAGCAACCGCTGGAAAACCTCTTTGGGATCCTGACGGTCCAAAAAATCTTCGTGCGCGCGCTGAACTAAGGACACGATTTCGCCGGGTGTCGTCGTCACATCAACCTCATGAAAGAGCATTGAGACCATTCTCTCGAACCTCGAGAGAAAACGGGAGTCCAGAGCGAATATAGCTTATGACTTTAAAGACCAAGGTCCGACGGCAATTTTTGCCGGGAGCTTCCAGGTGTTGGTGAACTCAGGGGCGAATTCGAGCGAGAGGGATCTCAGCGCCAATCCACCGCGCTCCCAGGGCTCACTGGAGCCGTAGAGGACGTCGCCAAGAAGGGGCGATTCGTGCCGGAACATCTCCCAACGCAGCTGGTGCGAACGTCCGGTTTGAGGCCTTAAGCGCCACTCGTAAGTCTGGTGAGCGACCATCGCGACGACTTCAAAATCGGTGACCGCGAGCTTGCCCCCGGGGCTTTCGTAGGCGCGTTTTTTTCCCCGCAGGATTTTGGCCTTCCAGGTCCCCGTCTGCCCGTCTTGAAACTGACCGCCCTTGCTGAACCCTTGATAAGTCTTTTGCACCTCGCGCCCCTCAAAGGCGCGGTTCGCTTCGCGGTGAGCTTCGGGAGTGAGCGCGTAGAGCACCAGCCCCGAGACCTCGGCGTCCAGACGGTGGATCGGGTAGATCGCGCGGCCCAGCTGCGCTTCGAGTTCGCGTCCCAAGATCGGCCGCGGGTCCTTCGCGTCGCGTGCGGGCACCGACAGGACTCCGGGCGCCTTATCGACGGCGACGAAGTGATCGGTTTGAAGAACGAGGTTCAACGGCAACGAACTCATTTCTTGCGCAAACCGATCAAAAAGATTTCTTTGCTGATACTGCGGGTGCTGTGCGGGCGGATCGCCTGAACATCGGCGAAACTTTTTTTGATCTCGTCGCGAAGTTTCGTGAAGTCATCGCTGTGAAAGAACTTGCAGACGAAGTGACCGCCGGGTTTTAAAAAGCGGCGGGCGACATCGAGCGCAAGTTCGCAGAGTTCCATCGAACGCGCCTGATCGGTGATGCGAATGCCGGTGGTTTTGGGCGCCATATCCGAGATCACCACGTCGAAGGGCGGAGCGAAGCCGTTTTCGGCGAAGACTTGCTCCAGGTTCAAATCGCGAAGATCCGCTTGCAAGAAGGTGGCATTGGGAAGTTTGACCGTCACGGGCGAGAGATCGACGCCCAGAACGCGGCCCTTGGCGCCGACTTTTTGACTGGCGTACTGCGACCACGAACCCGGGCTGCATCCCAAATCAAAGACGGTCTGTCCCGGCTTGATGATTTTAAACTTCTGATCGATCTCATCAAGTTTGAAAACCGAGCGCGCCGCGAAGTTCTCCTTCTTGGCTTTTTTGAAATAGTAATCTTTGGGATTGTAGGCCATTCGGAGTGGGAACTACCACACGCCAGGCCGGCTTGACCACCCTTAATCACCGGCGTAGCGTGGGCGCATGGCTTTGATCACGCATGGCTTATCGACCCTCACCGATCTCGAGCTTCAGGGGCTTCTGCAAAACGCACGGCCCCTGCACACCGGTATCGACGGCCGGTCGGTGGAGTTGGTCTTTGCGGGCACCCGTTATTTCGTGAAAAAAATTCCGCTCTCGGCCCTCGAAATGACTCCCGAGAATCAGGGCCGCACCGCCAACCTGTTCGGCCTTCCCTCCTTTTGTCATTACGGCCTGGGCGTCCCGGGCTTTGGGTCTTGGCGCGAACTCGCGGCCACGCTGCAAGCCCGCGACTGGCTCAGCGAAACCGATGACCGCTACTTTTTAAAACTTCTGCATCACCGCGTGCTTCCGGCCCCGGCCCAGCCGGCTTTGGACCTGGCGCAGATCCAGGAGCGTGAAGCCCAAATCCAGAATTGGGGCGGCTCGGCCCCGGTGCGGGCCCGCTACGAAGCGCTGGCGCGCACCACCCACGAAATCGTGATGGTGTTCGATTTCATTCCACGCACGCTCAAAGACTGGATGGTGGGCGAAGCGGCGCGCGGCGCTGACGCCTTCACTCAGGCGATTCTTTTTGCCGAGTCAAACCTGCGCGCGGCGGTCGATGTGCTCAAAGCTCACGGCATGCTTCATTTCGACACGCACTTCGAAAACATTCTCACCGACGGTCACGGGTTTTATCTCACGGACTTTGGCTTGGCCATTTCGAAGGATTTCGAGTTGGAGCCCGAGGAGGCCCGTTTTCTGGAGTTGCACGCAGACTATGATTTGGCCCGTGCTTCGATCGGACTGGTGCACGCCGTGATCACGGCCTTGGAGCCCACGGGCCACTGGGCCGATCATCTGCACGCCTTTTTAAAACAAGAGCCGGATCATTGGCCGCCCGCGGCCCGCGAGGCCGTGCGCCGTTACGCCCCACTGGCGGTGGTTCAACGGGACTTCGCGCGGCGCCTGATGACGGATAAGCTCACACCCTACCCGCACGATGAAATTTCGAACTTGGTGAAGCGCCTCTGATCAAGAGGGCGCGTGCTTCAAACGGTAGCGGTGGCTCGAGTAGATGCTCGCGCCGATCAAGGCCGCACCCACGACGCCCGTGATGATCTCGGGGATGTGAACGACCATGTTCATGAACATGATACTGGCCAGCGCCGCGACCGCCCAGAAGGCACCGTGCTCCAGGTAACGAAACGCATCGAGCGTGCCTTTGTCGACCATCATGATGGTGAGGCTTCGAACGAAGAGCGCGCCGATCCCGAGGCCCACGGCGATGATGAACAGATTGTTCGTGATCGCGAACGCGCCGATCACGCCGTCGAACGAGAACGAAGCATCCAACACTTCGAGATACAAAAACATCCCGAACGAGGCTTTGTGCACGTCCTTGATGCCCTCTTGCGGCAGTTGCAAGAACGTCCCGATGGCCTCAACACCCAGAAACACCAAGATCCCGGCGATCCCTGAGAGCATCACGGGCATGGCCTCGTCCGCGGGAACGTATTTCGAAAAGACCCACAAACAGATCAGACAGATGCCGATCTCGATCGCCTCGAGCTTGCCCATTTGGGCCAAAGGTTTTTCGATCACGGTGATCCAGTGGATTTCTTTTTCGGAGTCAAAGAAGTACTTCAGCGCCACGAGCATCAAGAAGGAGCCGCCGAACGCCGAAACTTCGTGGTGCACTGAGAGCATGATCTTGGCGTATTCGTCCGGGCGAAGGGCCGCCATCGACAAGGCCTCGATCGGCCCCAAGTGCGCCACGACCGCGACGATCAAGAGCGGAAACACCAAGCGCATGCCGAACACGGCGATGAGCATCCCCCAGGTCAGAAAGCGGTGCTGCCACAGCGGGGTCATATCTTTGAGAACCGTGGCATTGACCACGGCATTGTCGAACGAGATCGAAACTTCGAGCAGGCTCAAGACGAAGGCGATGAAGAGGGCTTCAAGGCCGCCCTGCACCGTGCCTTTGTAGTAATAACCGATAAAAAACGCCGCCACCAAGCCCACAAGGCTCCAGGCGAAGGACCCCAAAAAATATTTTCTGATGCTCGACATGGCCCCGAGCCTCGCTGTAAAAACGCTCCCGTGCAAATAAAAAAAGGAACCTTCGAAATTCTGTATCAGGACGCGGACTTGGTGGTGATCGACAAGCCTTGGGGCTTTCACGTGCACCCGCCCGAGAACCCGTCGATCTGGGTTCCGCGCAACAAGATTTGCCTGCCGCTTTTGCGGGCACAGGTCGGCCAGCACGTGCACCCCGTGCACCGTTTGGACGTGGCGACGACGGGACTTTTGGTTTGGGCGCTGAACACCGAGACGGCCTCAAAACTGGGAAAGCAGTTTCAGAGCCAATCGGTCCGAAAACGCTACGAAGCCATCGTGCGCGGCTGGACGCCCGAAAAATTTGAGATCGATCTCCCTCTGGAAAAAGAAGAGTCGACCGAAACCGTCGACGCTCTGACCCGCTGCGAGCGGCTGGCGACCGTTGAGTTTCCGGTGGCGGTGGGGAAACGCTTTCCGACCGCGCGTTACTCCTGGCTGTCGGTCAAGCCCGAGACCGGGCGCTACCACCAAATCCGCCGGCACCTGAACCGCATCTCGCACCCCATCGTGGGCGATACCGACCATGGCGATTCGCACCACAACCGGTTCTTCCGGTTGCGTTTGGATCAGCGGGGGTTGTGCCTGAGGGCCTGCGACTTGGAATTTGAACACCCGCGCACGGGCGAAAAAATCAGCTTGAGCGCGCGGCAGAACCGCAAGTGGCAGCGGCTTAAAATGATCTTCGATGAACCCGCGTCTTTTTTGCGGGATCAAACGGATGCCGGGACAAACGCTCCTCCGACATGTGACCGCCCGTCAGAAGAATAACTTCAATTCCCAGGGCCTCACCCACTTCCAAATCGTGAAGCGTGTCGCCGATCATCACCGTCTCGTGCGTGGGAACTTGGGACTCGGCCATGAGCTCACGTCCGCGGGCGACTTTGGAGTCGGCCGCCCGGTGCGAAAGTCCGAACAGATGATCGAAATGCGTGCTGATGCCGAAGTGTTTGATCACCGCGTGCAAGTCATCGGTGCGGGCCGCGGTCAAAATCGAAAGCTTTTTATTTTGCTGTTTGAGAAGCGCGAGCAGCTCCGCCGTGCCGTCAAACAGAGTCGCGGTCGGAAGAAGCGCGTGGTAGCGGTCGTGAAACCGGTGCGAGAGTTGGTCGAACTCTTCGGGAGAAATGCGAAAGCCGAGATCGCAGTAATAGTCCCAGACAGGAAAGCGAAAAAACCGGCGGTAAATGTCGACGTCGATGAGAGGAAGCCCATATTCGGTCAAAAGCGGGTTCACCGCTTCGACGCAAATATGGGCGTCGTCAACGAGGGTGCCGTTCATATCCCAGATCACATGTGAAAACGGTTTCAACTGTGATTCGAGAGACAACATGGGCACCCCACCGGGTTACGATTGCGCCCCATAGGGGCGCATCAAGGAAGATTGAAAAAGATCATCTCGGCACCTTGGCTTGACGCGAGCTCCGCGGCTTCGCTTTGGCGCAAGGCCACCCCGTCACCGGCCGACAGTTTTTCGCCGTCGATGGTGAGGTCGCCCTTGGTGATCTGAATCCAATAATTCCGCTTGGGGTTCAAATCTTTTTTCAACTGCTGACCCGCATCCAGGCGGCCCAGCCAAAGCTCGGCATCCTGGTTCATTTTGAGCGAGCCGTCCCGGCCATCGCCCGACACCGCGAGCACCCATTTTTTTTCTTTGAGTTCGTCGGCGAAGGATTTTTGACCGTAACCGGGTTTGTGCCCGGCTTTGTCCGGCAAGATCCAAATCTGCAGCAAGTGCAGCACGTCTTTCGGGAGCGGATTGTACTCGCTGTGCGCGACGCCCGTGCCCGCGCTCATCAGCTGCACTTCGCCCGGACGCACCTGGGCTTCGTTGCCCATGGTATCGCGGTGAGCGACCGCACCTGACAGAACCACCGTGATGATTTCCATATCCCGGTGAGGGTGCGTGGGAAATCCAGTTCCGCCCGCGATGTAGTCTTCATTGATCACGCGCAGAGCCGAAAATCCCATGTTCTCGGGGTCGTAATAGTCCGCGAAGGAGAAGGTGTGCTGGCTCTTGAGCCAGCCATGATCACCACCGCCACGTTCTTTGGATTTTCGAATTTGCATCATACATTACCTCACTTGAAACAAAGGCGCGAATTTCGCGCGGTAAGCCCATCCTAAATACACCATCAAAACCACGATCGCGGCCACCAGGCCATAACCGTTTTGCGCCAGAATCACGTGAAAGAGCGCGATGTTCACCACGATCGGCGCCAAGAAAATCAGCGCCATCGGAACGAACACTCCGGCTAAGAGCGCCGAGCCCGCGAGCACTTCAATCCCCTTGATGATCGGGAACATGTAGCCGGTTCCGGCCAAGGCTCCCAAGAAAGCACCGCCCGCGGCGTTCACTTCGGGTTGGGGCAGAAACTGCAAAAAGCCATTCAGCCCGAACACGAAAAAGAGCAATCCCAGCAAGAGTCGTGCTCCCAGAGTTAATTTGTTCATCGGTCATCTCCTTGTAAATCCCATTTGAGGGTGTTTGTTGATGTCCTGACTTTACGGCGTTTCGCGTGGATTGATAAGACTGGATTATCTGGACATTTTGTCCAATTTATTGGACAATCAAAAACATGAGTGATCTCAATAAAATGCAAGCCTTCGTACGGGTGATTCAAGAGGGAAGCTTCTCGAAAGCGGCCCAGCAAATGGGCGTTCCAAAATCGACCGTCAGCCACCGCGTGCAGGAGCTCGAAAAGAATTTAGGCGTCAGTCTCGTGCGCCGAACCACACGTCAGCTCACGCTCACGCCCGCCGGCGAGGAGTATTTCCGCCGCGCGCTTTTGATTTTGCAAGATCTCGAGCTTCTCGAGGAGCAGACCAAGTCCGAGCAGAACGAGCCGCGAGGCCGGCTCAAATTCACCGCGCCTTCCGAGATGGGAAACACGGTGCTTCCGGTTTTTTTGTGCGACTTCGTTCGCCTCTACCCAAAAATTGAATTGGACGTCGAACTCACCGACCGCCGCGTGGACCTGGTGAAAGAGGGCTTCGACTGCGCGCTTCGCGGCGGCAAACTGGCCGATTCAACCTTACGGTCGCGTCACATCGGTCAGAGCGAGTTCGGCCTTTTTGCCTCACCCGCCTACTTGAAGGCGAATCCACCGATCGAGGCGGTTGAAGATCTGCGCTACCACAAGGCGATTTTGTTCTCGCCCGAATTCACGACCGACACGCTCTGGCGGCTGCAATCACCGCCCAAGAAGCGCGACATCGCGCCCGCCTCTCCGTTTCGCACGAACAGTTTGAATCTCACCATTCAGATGACGATGGCGGGGCAGGGCATCGGCAATCTACCGCGTTTTTTTGCCGCGCCCAAAATCGCCGACAAATCGCTCGTGCGGGTTCTTCCCGAATGGGCGATGCGCCGAAGCCCCCTCAGTCTTGTCTACCCTCCGCTCGCCTACCGCTCCAAAAGGCTCGAGGTTTTTTTGGACTTCATGACCGAGCGCCTGCGCAAGTACCAGTGGTAGGTCCAAGGTCCTGCTCCAATCCGGCACACCCGCCTCAAGAAGACTTCACGAAGGTCCACAAAGGTCTTGAAGATCAAGGTTTTTGCTCAGTAAGACCTCCAAAATTCCGATAAACAAAGGTCATCTGAATGGAGGCCTTTGCTTGAAAAAGTGGATGCAGAAACTCATCGATCAGTTGGATTTGGATTGGTCGTCGTCGAGCCGCTCGGCCGGCGAAGAAACGCCGTCGGCGCTGGCCGACTTTACCGAAGAAAAAGCCACGCTTCTTTACGTGATCGACACCTTCGCCCGCAATTTGATCGAGACCGAGTCGCTTCCCGCCCGCAAGGTGCGTGAGACCTTTGACGAATTCGCCAAAGAGATCATCCAGGCCGACCGCGAAAAGCTCGAGAAGGTGCTCTTCCGCTTCCGTCAGTACTTCAACACCCACCGCCTTGAGGAGTCGTCGTACGTGCAGAAAACGTTCGACGATTTTCGCGGCATCATCTGGGACTTCGTCGATCAATTGAGCGAGGATCTCGCCTTCGAGAATCAATCCGACATCGAGATGCAGCAGCACCTCACCCAGCTCAAGGATGCGGTCGAAGCCAATTCGATCGATTCGCTCAAAACCCACTCGCGCCAGTTCATCGACTCTTACACCGAGTACCAAACTAAAAAAGACCGCCGCAAAACCGCGCGCATGGAAAATGTGCGCAAGAACCTCGACACGGTCAAAAAGCAGCTCAGCGAAGCGCACACGAGCATGCGCCAGGACCACATGACCAAGGCGTTTAACCGCAAGAGCTTCGAGGAGCAGGCCAAGAACGCCTGGAACCTGCACTCGCTCTACGACAAGTCGTGTTCGCTCATCATTCTGGATATCGACTTCTTTAAGAAGATCAACGACAACTACGGCCACGATATGGGCGACTTTATCCTGATCGAGTGCGTGCGCACGCTCAAAGGACTGTTCCCCCGCGACGTGGACTGCGTGGCCCGCATCGGCGGCGAGGAGTTCGCGATCCTGCTCCCCGACTACCAGCTTGAGCACGCCATTCAAAAGGCCGAGGCGGCTCTGGCCAAGATCCGCTCCGAAAAGTACATCAAGGGTGAGTTCACCTTGCAGTTCACCGTTTCGATGGGCATCGCCGAATTGCAAAAAGGCGAAACCGTGGAGCAATGGATGAAGCGCGCCGACGTGGCTCTTTATGAGTCGAAGCAAACCGGCCGCAACAAGTACACGATCGCCGCTCACCGTCCTAAAATCAGCGCGGCCTAGTCCACTCCCCTAAAATCGAACTCAATTTGACACCCCTGTTGGAACTCTAACAGGGGTGTTTAAACGTTTTGGGTGTCTGTCAACTTCCCTGGGCCTCACAGGGGGTGTCAAGCTGTGCTCGCGTTCTCGTGCCCGCGCGCCTGGCCCTTGCCTTGCTCTAGTCTCAGGCAAGATGAAAAACAAAGCGATGATCCTGCTCTCGATGAATCTTCTGCTTCTCACGCAAGAGAATGCACTCGCGGATGTGAACCTGCAGGAAGGCAGCTACACTCTTCAAAGACGCGACCGTGTGACGTTCTCCTCCACCAGCCACCTGGATCTTGAGCGCCACTATTCAAGCCGCTCCAATTACAAAGGTGTTCTCGGGCTCGGCTGGTGCTCGGTTCTTGAGTGGAGGTTCTTCGCTGAACAGCGCGTGCTGCAAAAATGCGACAGCTTCGAGGCGCTCCCCGCCAAGAGCACCCGCAAAAAGGACGATCTCCATCAGGTGCTCGCATCGAAAACGGAGACTTTAATTTTCGATGCGAGCGCCCGGCTGGTCGGGATCGAACAGCGCGGCCAGCGCTTTTTACTGAAGCGCGATCTCACGGGACGCGCCACCCTGATTCAAAACCCCAAAGGACTTCTGGCGGCACTCAATGACTCCGCGGCCTTGCGAAGCCTCACCAAGGTCACGGTCGGTGAGTCAGAGGTCCTTTCTTTTACTTACCAAAACGCCCAACTCTCCCGGGTGGGCGATGACCTTTACACTTACGACGCCTCGGCCAACATGACCCGCGTCTACAACAAGGAGGACATCACCCGGATCGAGTACGATCCGGTCAAAGACCAAGTGCTCTTGGTCGCGGACGGCTTCTGCGAATCCCGCTACTCGTACCAAACGCAGGACTCCCTCTCCCACGTTCGCGACCAAGTTCAAAGCACGCGCGCGTGCGCCAAGCAAAAGCGTGGCGTTGCCAGCGATGGACCTTTGACGACGACGGTGACCGAGTTCGCTTACGAAAAAATCGGCGGTGGCCAGATCCGCCTCGAAAAAATATCAAATCTTCCTTCCCTTGAACGACTTTCGATTGAAACCAAGGAGTAAGCCCATGCGAGCCGTGATGATCTTCTTTTTCTTGTTGATCGGCCTCTTGATGACCGTGGAGAACGCCTTCGCACAGAGCGACTGGAGTTTCGCCGCCACGGACCGGGCGGGCTCCCGACTCTTGGTTTCAAAATCGGCCCCGCTGGTCGTGGCGGTGATCGACACGGGCGCCGACCTGCTTCACCCGGCGCTCAAGGGCGCGGCCTGGCGCAACCCCGGCGAAACGGGCCTCGACTCCCAAGGCCGCGACAAAGCCTCGAACGGCATCGACGATGACGGCAATGGGTTTATCGACGACGTGAGCGGGTGGAACTTCGCGGGCAACGACGGATTCATCCACGACAGCCATGGGCACGGCACGCACATCTCGGGAATCATCAATGCCGTCGCGCCCGGCGTGAAACTCATGACGCTCAAATATTACGACCCCAAATCGAAAGGAGAGGACAATCTCAAAGCCCTGATTCAAGCCATCCGCTACGCCGTGAAAATGAAAGCCGATGTCATTAACTACAGCGGTGGCGGTTTTGTTCCCAATCTCGAGGAGCGTGCGGCCATCCGCGAAGCTGAAAAAAAAGGCATCCTCTTTGTCGCCGCCGCCGGCAACGAGGCCACGAACTCCGACAAGCGCCACTTCTACCCGGCCGGTTATGATCTCAACAACATCCTCTCGGTGACCGCGCACGACCCTCGCATGGACATCCTCCCCAGCTCGAACTATGGCACCCAGACCGTGCACCTCGCGGCGCCCGGCGCGGCGGTCCTCTCGGCCCTCCCGCAAGGCGCTTGGGGGGCGATGACCGGCACCTCCCAGGCCACGGCCTTCGTGACGGGCGCGGCGTGCCTGCTCAAAACCCAGCGGCCCGACCTCAGCGCCAGTGAACTCAAAGCTCAGCTTGAGGACAGCGCCCGATTTGAGACGCAAATGCGCGGCAAGGTGGCATCGGCAGGGCGTCTCGATCTCAGACGGACCCTGGCCTTGCAGGACGCGGGTCGAAGTCTTTCGGGGTACCGGCTCGAGACTTACACCGTCCTGCGAAATAAGGCCTTGATGAGGTCTCGACTTGGATCTGAAACTTCGTTAAAGTGAGGGACAGAAAAGGAGAGCCCGCATGTCATCGAACCATCTGCCCGCCTCGGAACGCAAAGCCCAAAATCTCGAAGAAGCCAAAAAAGAGATGTGGCCGTTCGCTCTCTACACCGCAATCCCCGTCATCATCACCATCGCGATCGCCTTCTACTTCGGCTCCACCGCCAACTAAGGTCCCTGCGGTAAAGGTGCCTGGCACCTTTTTGAAACGCGCTGCATGGATTGTGAATGAAAGAAAGGCTCCCTCGGGGAGCCTTTCTTGTTTGAAAAAGGTGGAACCCTCGGGCCGGACTCAGGAGAGTCGAAACTGGTCCTCGGGACCTTCAGGGATGCCGCCGGAGAATCCAATCTCCGACGGCGGGGATTTTCAGAAATTACTTACTGCTTCATCTGTCCATCGAGCGCTTTCGTGTCGTCTTTTTTTGAAAAGAGCTTCGCGAAAACGCCTTTGCTCTCACCCGACTGCAGCGCGATGGTTCGCGGCTGAGTCTCGGGACGCTTGGGCAAGTAGATATCGAGCACGCCGTCTTCATAACGGGCTTCGATGGTTTCACTGTCGACCGATTCGGGGATGCGCAAGCGGCGCTCGAAGGTCATGCCACGGCGTTCACCTTGAATGGTGAGCGTGCGGTCTTTCACTTCGATTTTAAGCGCCTCTTTTTTCATTCCCGGCAAATCGCAAGTCACGAGGAAGTGATCGTCGCTTTCGCTGGTTTCAAAGTTTGTCGATTCGCTCGAAAATCTTTCGTAGGGCGTTGGCCAATGAGTGAAACTTTCGAACAGGCGGTCGACTTCGCTAAAAAGATCCGCGGGAGTGGACCGGCGCGAGAGATAAGGGACCAAAGTTGTTCTCATCATAAGTCCTCCTTTATAAGTCCTGAGAGAATCGCTTCTCACACCCTAAAACTGTGGACGCCCGAAAACCTGTCAAGCGCGCCTCCAAAAAAAGTTCACGTCCCGATATGCGAAGTGACAGGGCCTTAAAGTCCAGGGAATCGTGATGATCTCTTCACGCTTTGCGTTCATCTCTCGGAGAAAGCCCCTGCGGATCAAGAAAACTTGATTTGAGAAGATCTCACTTGAAACCGAAAATAAGAGTGTCAACAAAGCCACTCGAACACTGAACCGCAACAGCTGAAGAGGAGGACAAAATGGACCGACAACTTGCAACATCGATGGTGAAGAGTCCCTACATCGCCGACGCCGACATGGACTTGAACGACGCCCTTGATTACATGCGTGAGTGCAACATCCGGCACTTGCCGATCGTCGAATCCGACAAGCTGGTCGGCATCGTCTCGGAGCGCGATCTCAAAGAGGCGCTCGCTTTGGATAAAAGCGAAGACTTGTCTTTGCGCGATATCATGAAGAGCGAGGTGTACACGGTTTCGGCCTACGATTCGCTCAAAGACGTGGTCCGGGACATGGCCGAGTCCAAGTACGGATCGGCGATCGTGGTCAACCGCAAGCGCGAGGTGCAAGGTATCTTCACGACCATCGATGCGCTTCGCATCTTGGCGGATCTGCTGGACAAAGAGCAGCTGAATGAGCTTGTATCGGTCGAAGATTACATTGAAGCCACGCGCCCGGAAGGACCGCGGGCTTAGAAAGACCGGACTTGGCCCCTTCTTCAAAGTTCACAAGTGAGCGATTTCTCTTTCTGTTCACTTGTGAACACGCCACGAACAAAATCCCCTTCCCTTACCAACCCCTGTTTCGCGAAGCCCGCCAGATCCTGTCCACGCACCGTGGATGGGATGCGGGCGCCGCGCCCGTGGCGCGCCGGATGGCCCGCGCCTGCCAAAGTCCGCTGATTGAGGGCACCCACTCCCGTCTTTTGGTCGATCTCAACCGCACCGAAGACAACCCCGGCGTCTTTTCGCCATGGACCCGGGTGTTGGATCACGGCCTTCGGCAGACGCTTCTCCAAACCTATCACCGCCCCCACTGGAGCCGCGTCGAAACCGAAGTCGATCGCCTCATGAAACGCGCTCAGAAGAGCGGGCGCACGCTCGTGCATTTGGGAATCCACAGCTTCACGCCGGTGATGCACGGCTACCGACGGCCCACCGCACTGGGGCTGTTGCTGGATCCCTCGCGCCCGCGCGAAGCGGCGATGGCGCTTGAATGGCAAAAAAAATTGCGGCGCCACTCCGACTTGGTCATTCACCGCAACCGGCCTTATCGAGGAACCGGCAATGGGCTGATCTCCGACTTGCGCCAGCGTTACTCACCTCGCGACTACTTGGGCCTGGAGATCGAACTCAATCAAAATCTTGTCGAGTCCGCCGCCGCGCAAACCAAGATCGCCAAGCTTTTACTCGAGACGCTGCCCCGGTAACGGGGCAAACTGCCTCTCGCCCTTCTTTCAAATCGAATTTAGGTCTGGACCGTTCGCACGTCTTTGGCCCTCTGAATGCAAGTCTTTTGGGGTATCAATGAAGAACGGAGTCTTTATGAAAAACCAGATGCAAGAGATCCTCGATGCCTACCATCAACTGGCGCCGCTCCCCCTCGAAAAAACCATCCCGCGCATCGCGCGCGAACAGCCCGAGCTGCGCGACGCGGTCTTGGGCGTCTTGAACAACCATGCCGCGAAAAGGTTGCTCGGCGGAACCGTGGAGACGGTCGCCAAAATTGAACACCGGCTGATTCAAGGACCCGAAGATAAAATCGCGGTTCGCATCTACCGTCCCGATCATGACGATGAGACCAAGCCCGTCTTGCTCTATTTCCATGGGGGCGGATTCGTGATCGGCAATTTGAACTCTTACGATTCTTCGTGCCGCGCGCTTTGCAACGCCGCAGACTGCGTTGTCGTGTCGGTGGCGTACCGGCAAGCCCCCGAAAATAAATTCCCGGCGGCCCGAGATGACGCCTTCACCGCTTACAACTGGTTGATTTCGCGCTCGCGCGAGCTGGGGGTTGATCCCCGCCGCATCGCCGTGGCGGGCGAAAGTGCAGGCGGAAATCTCGCCGCGCTGGTGTGCTTGCTGGCCAAAGCGCGCGGGCTGCCGCAGCCCGTGCACCAACTTTTGATCTACCCGTGGGTCGATTCCGAAATGGACACTCACTCCTTCCGCGAACACGGCCATGCCGAACCCCTCAACGCGGAGATGGTGAGTTGGTTCATGCGCTACTACTTGCCCGATGGCATTAAAGCCGCGGACCCGTTTGCGTTCCCGATGCAGAATGACGATCTCGCAGGCCTGGCCCCGGCCACGGTCATCACGGCGGAGATCGACCCCCTCTGCACGCAGGGCGAACTTTACGCCGAGAAGCTGCGCGCCCATGGCGTCCCCGTCTTTGTTCGGCGCTTTGAGGGCGTCGCCCATGAATTTTTCGGCATGGGCGCGTTGGTTCCAGAAGCCCGTGAGGCCGTTAAATTGGCCGCCGAGAACCTCCAAGCCGCCTTTGACGGGCTGCCGTTCAATGAGGACAGCGCTCGCGAGCGCCGTGAGGAACTGGCCAATTTGCAAATGCAAATGCGGACGTGATTTTTCGAAGGGTTCGGGGTAGGACCTGTCGCCATGACAGACACCCCGAACCACCAAGTCGGCGACTTCGCCTGCCTGCGCGTGGTCTCCCTCACCGAGATCGGCACTTTTTTTGACTGGGGCCAACCCAAAGACCTCTTTCTTCCGTTTGGCGAACAGACGCGCGAACTGCGGGTGGGTCAATGGGTGGTTGTGCACATTCATCTCGACAAAAGCGGACGTCCCTGCGCTTCGATGAAGCTCGACAGGCATCTTGAGAAAGAAGACGCCCTCGTCACCAAGTTCACCGCGGGTCAAAAGGTGACACTTCTGATCGTCGATCAAACGGACCTCGGATGGAAAGCCATCGTCGATGGCAAACGCTGGGGGCTTTTGTTTAAAAACGAGGTCTTCCAAAACTTGGCTTACGGTGACGAGGTTCAAGGACAGATCAAAGCGGTTCGCCCCGACGGCAAACTGGATTTGAGCTTAGGTCCCGCCCCCGTCGGTCACAAGGCCGTGCAAGGCGAAATCGGACCGCGCATCTTGGCGATGCTCAAAGAAAGCGGCGGATTTTTACCTTTGACCGATAAAACCGAGCCCGACGAAATCTACGACCTGTTCGGCGTGAGCAAAAAAAAATTTAAGATCGCGCTCAGCGGCCTTTACAAACTCCGTCAAATCACGATCGGTGACGACGGCATTCGACTCGCAGAAAAGGCCCCCTGATGGACTCGTTCAACCGAAAAACGCCCCTCGCCGCTGTCCTGGTCGGCATTCAACTCCCGAAAGTCACCGACGATGAGAATCAAGGTTCTTTGGCGGAGCTGTCGCGCCTCGTGAGCACGCTGGGCTACCGCGTGGTGGGACAGATGTCGCAAAAGCGCTCTTCGCAGCGCAAGGCCACCGTTCTGGGCGATGGCCGTTTGGCTGAACTCGCCTCGTGGACCGGCGGGACCGGCGTCGTCGGACCGATGGTGGAGCGCAAGCTGCACAAGGCCGCTTTGAAGTTTGATAAAAATCTTCCCGCCGAAGAGGCCGAGGAGAGTGAGATCGGTGACGAAGGGCCCGAGGACACCGAAGGCTCCGAAGCTCCCAAAGAAAAAGCCGAAGTCGTGATCTTCGACTGCGATCTTTCGCCCTCACAGCTGCGCAACCTTGAGAGCGCCACCGGCGCCACCGTGCTCGACCGCACCGGCGTCATCATCGAAATCTTCTCGCGGCACGCCCGCACGCGCGCGGCCCGTTTGCAGGTTGAGATCGCGCGTCTGACTTACGTGGCCCCGCGTCTGCGTGAGACCGGTGGCGGCGAGGACCGCGGCGGCGGCGGTATCGGCGGCAAAGGTTCGGGCGAAACGAACCTTGAGCTGGACAAGCGCAAAATCCGCGACCGCATCAAAGAGCTCAAACAAGAACTCGCTTCGATCGCGGTCGAACAGGACAACCGCCGCTCGCGCCGCAATCAAGAGATCTCGGTCGCCTTGGTGGGTTACACCAACGCCGGAAAATCATCGCTGATGCGCGCGCTCACCGGCAGCGAAGTGCTTGTCGCCGACAAACTCTTCGCCACTCTCGATACGACCGTGCGTCTTTTGTACCCCGAGTCGCGTCCCAAGATTTTAATCTCCGACACCGTTGGGTTTATCAAAAAGCTGCCGCACGACTTGGTCGCCTCGTTCAAGTCGACGCTGGACGAAGCGTTGAATGCGTCTTTACTCTTGTACGTCGTCGACTCCTCGGACCCGACCTTCCGCTCGCAGCTTGAAGTCACCCGGTCGGTCCTGGGCGAAGTCGGCGCGAGCGACATCCAGAGCCTCTTGATTCTGAACAAGGTCGACCGCCTCTCGCCTGAGCAGCGCGCCGAACTTGAAAGCGAGTTTCCGGATGCGGTGTTTTTGTCAGCGCATAAGCCCGCCGATGTCGCGGCCCTGCGTTTGAAACTGATCGGCTATTTCGAGACGGACATGGTCGATGCCGACGTCTTCATCCCCTACGATGTGCAAGGGGCCATCGGCGAGATCCGCGCGAAGATGCGCGTTTTGGGCGAAAGCTACGACGAAAAGGGCGTGGTCCTGAAGGTCCGCGCCACCGACGAAGATCTCGAACGCCTTCGCAGCCGCTTCGGACTCAAGTAGGCCTATTTCACCAAACTCGTTTCGATCAAGGCGCCCTTCGATAAAAACTTATGGATCGGGCATTTGTTGGCGATTGCCAGCAGCGAGGCGCGCTGCTCGTCGGTGAGCTCGCCCTCAAAGCGGATCTCGCGCGCGATGCGGTTCTCGGCGCCCTCCGCGGTGATCTTGATTTTCACGTCGCTCGAAACCAGCGGGATCCCTTTGCGATTCGCATACATCTGCACGGTGATCGCCGTGCAGGCCGCGAGCGCCGTCTCGAGATAGTCGTGGGGGTTGGGAGCGGTGTTGGTACCGCCCAGCTTTTCGCTCACGTCCGATCGGAGCTGAAAACCCGGCACGTTGATTTCGAGCGCTAAGCCCTTGGTGATTTTGGTGGATTCAACTGACACGACAACCTCCGTTATTCCCGAGAGATTACGCCGCATTCACGGCCCTCGCCTAGTGTTTAGACACGACATCAAGACTGAAAACGATTTTAACGGCCTTTCGCCGCCGAAACCCGTGGCGCTGCGATTGCTCCTGGTGGCTCGCCGGTCAAAAAAGGCCCGGGCATCCCGGGAGAGGTGTGTTCATGCGCTTAAAACGACTGCCGTTGGTCGCCCTCATTTCAAGTCTGTGCTCGGCGCCCGCCGTGATGGCCGCCGATATCGATTGGTCGCAGCCCCCTCTCGCCTGCGTGGAAGACATCGTTCCCAGCGCCCCCTCGCGCCCCTGCCCGAGCCTGAGCCACATCGAAGAGATCACCAAAGAACTCAGCGTTTTTTCGACCCTTGAGGAGCAGATCTATTGGACCGCGCCCGAAAATAAACGCGCCCTCAACTACTGCCGCTCGATGGAAATCCTGCGCCGAGAAAAGGCCGCTCCCGGCTCGATGACCAAAGGGGCCGTGCAGATTTCGTGGATGCGCGCCACCGCGGTGTCGCGCTCGGCGGATAAACTCAAAGCCATCGTCGATGCGAGCAAGCGCTACCGCATGCCCATTCATGTTTTGGTGGGAGCCTTGACGCAGGAGTCTTTGCTTTCGGACCTGGGCATCTCGGACGACGGCGGCAACTTTTCTTGCGGCGCCGGGCAAGTGAACTTGCTGGAGTGGTGCCGATGGGCCAACAAGCAAACCCCCGCGCTCAAAACCCAGCTCGGATGGCCCGCGCAGCCCGTGGCCTGCCAAAGCCTAGATAAAGAATGGGTGCGCCCCTTTCAGGAACTCGCGCTCCAGCAAATGGGTTCGCAGCCCAGCTACCAATTGAACAAGGATCACTTCGCCTTCATCCGCATGGCCGACATCCGCGGCAAAATCCCGGGCGCGAGCGAAGCGCAGTTTCAGTCCAACTACGGGCTCGTCAAATCTTTCATCAATCATTGCACGAATCCCGTCTTGGGAATCGACGCCAAAGCGCACGAACTCTCGCAGCTGTTCCGCCTGCACATCTCGGCCGGCATGCAGAAGCGCGAAGTTTACCCCGCCGGAAAATCCTTCCGTCAGCCTCACTGCCGCGTTCAAGATCAGTCGGGCTATTACCCCTTGCACACCGGATGGCTGATGGCCGTGGCCGCCTACAATGCCGGCCCGCGTGCGACGGACGTGGTTCCTTACTATTACGGCTGGACGAGCGCCGATATGGCGTCGCCCACCAAGATCGCTTCGCTCGATCCCGCCAAACTGGTCGAGGGACTTTATTACGGCGGTTCGTACAACGCCTTGAGCGATCGCTTCGAGTTCAAGACACTCGCGGGCAAAGAGACGTCGAACCCTGCGTTTAAGCAGTGCGTGATGCACCAACACGTCGTGCGCATCACCCAGCACGTCACCCGCTCGGACGTACCGAGCCTTTTAAGCACATTTAATGGCAGCAACGGTTGCCGCAAAGACACCCCGGTCCCGAACTCTCGCGCGAGTGGCGCGGGACGGGCGCGATAAGAAAGGACTTTGATCATGATCTCAAAATTTTTGCTCCCAATGGCCACCGCGCTCTTGGCCTCCACGGCCCAAGCCGCTTACTTCCAAGCGGATCTTCCCGCCGCCAATGCCAATGCCGCCATCGGCACGCAGCTCATCATCGCCGGCAAAGGCCTTGAAGTGGGCGATCAATGGCTGCGCGCGGCCCACACGCAGGCACTCTTGTTCAAAGACAAGTCCTCTTCGGGTCCCATCCGCGTGATCGGTGCCATTGAAAACTCGCGCACGCTCTCGATGCTCGCCAATTGGGGCTACAAAAACGTCAAGGTGTTCGAGCAGACCTTCACCGGCTCGCGCCTCAACGATCTCTTCAAAAAAACGGGCCGCATCGCCTCGATGGATTGGATCGGGCACAACGGCGCGGTCTTGGGTTTTGTTCTCGAAGATTACTCGAACCGTTACTTCTTAGATGATGCCCGCGCCCTCTCGAGCATCGCCGGTCAAATGACCGCCGACTCTTATGTCCGCGTGATGGGATGCAACACCGGTTGGAACCTGGCACCCGCGATGGCCAAGGCCCTGCGCGTGCCCGTGGCGGGAACGTTCACGTTCGCCGACATCCAGAAGCTGCACGAAACGAAAGAGTGGTTCTATCACGACGAAGGCCGCTATCCCGGCGGCAAGTTCTTAAAGCGCAATGAGCTGTCTTACGTCACGCCGATCAACTGCGAAGCGGACGGCGGTTGCTTGCGCCTGAAGCCCGTGCACATCGCTTACCAGGGCAAACACGGCAATTACGGCGGCACGGTTCCGTTTATCAAGTACTTCTGCGGCGATGTGGGCTCGGCCGACTGCAGCCGACGCATGGCGATCTCGCTGCTCCAATTCGCGAGCACCGCCTCGTTCGCGAGCCTCCCGACCGAAGCCCAGTTCCAGGAGATCTTGGCCGATCACTTCTGCCCCGGCGTGAAAGACATGGCCAAACGCCAAGCGTGCCGTCAGTCCATTCGCGATCACGTCAGCGGCAACCGCTCTTTGGCGAAGACCTTCACCACCTCCAGCGGCCACACCCTGAGCTGCACCATGAAGTCTTGCGAAGTGAAAATGGACTGTTCTGGGGGCTCTTGCATTATGGTCGGAACCGGCAAGCCCGGCACATCGACGATCTTCGTGGATGAGCTCAATGCTTACATCCAGGGTTTCCGTTCGCTCCGCTAACCAGACCGGACCTCGGTCCTCATTTCAAACTCCCGGAATCGCGCTATCCTAAAGGTTCTGGGAGTTGGAATGAAATCGTTTGCGCTCAGTTCGCTCGCGGCCCTCTTGATTTTGGGCTTCGGGATTTTGGCGATCAAAGACATGAAATCCTCGGATGCCGAGACCGGCACGATCACCGACGAGTACGAGGTGAACACCCGGCGTCCGCGTCAGCCTCTGATGGAACTCCCCGACGACGTCCCCTCGGACATCACGTTCACGCCCCTGGGCGAGGACACCTTTACCGACTGCCTTCATCCCCAATCAAAGACGCCCATTCACATGAAAGGGTTCGTCTACAAAAAAGTCTTCGCGCAGACGATCGCCAAGATGGTCGATCTTGCGGCCTACGTCTTTTACCCTCCGGGCTACAACCCCGAAAGCGGCCCGCGACTTCCGGTCGCGGCTTTCTTTCACGGCGGCGGGTGGAACATGGGAAGCCCGGTTCTCTGGTTTCCGGCGGCGAACTATTTCGCCTCTCGCGGCATGATCGCCGTTTCGTTTCAGTACCGCATCCGCGACTTTCACCACGTGATCGAGGGTGAGCGCACCCGCCCTGGCTACTGGCCCGCCGACACGATCGCCGATGCCAAATCCGCGATGCGCTGGCTGCGCAAGAACGGCGCGGCTTTGGGCATCGACACCGAGAAAATTGCGGCCGCGGGCGACTCCGCCGGGGGAAACTTGGCCTTCGCGGCGTGGTACGATCCTTACCACACGGACGACCGGGGCGAGAATCTACTGATCTCGCGCAAGCCGAATCTGCTGATTGGTTTTTACCCCTCGCTGCAAACCAAATTTCCGTCGGCGCGATTTCATTTGAACGAGCTTCTCGAAAAGGCCGACGGTTCTCCGAAAACGCTGATCTTGCATGGCAAAGACGACGCAACCATCGATCCCGAACTCTCGCGACATTTTTGCGAGCGCGTGAACGCACGCTTCGGCAAGGACACTTGCGAGTACCAAGGCCTGAAAGGCCTGGGCCACGCTTTTGTGAAGCAGCGCCTTTTCGATGCGGGCGGAAACCTCGTCAACGCCTCCACCGATGCGATGCTCGGGCTTTCGCAGATGGACTTGTTCCTGCAAAAAAACGGTTACCTCCGCGGGGGCGGCCACATCGAGAAGAAAGCCTTCCAGGTGCCACCGCACTGTCAAATGATGAGTTACGCCTCCCCGCCCGTTTCGCAGTGGGTAACGAAGTATGGCTATCAATTCACCGGCCCCATCACGGTGATCCCGCAGAGCAATCACGCGCTCCGTCTCGCGCAGCCTAACGACGCACAATAACACTTTCGCTCTGGACCTTGACGCCCCCGCCTCTTAGGCTGAGGGCATGAAAAAGCACGCTTTGATCTTGAGCCTTTCTTTGTTCTGCGGGTTGGCGGCTGCGCAAGAGCCGCCGCCCCAAACGTGGGTGGACCTTCCGCTCTTGGACGTCCCTTTCAACACCGATTCGAGCTACTTTCCGGCGACGTTCAGCATGCGGCAGTCGATGCAGCTCTCCAACAGCTACTACCAAAACATCCACCGCTGGATCGCGGGCGATCCCACCGAAGACAAAACGAACTTTCGCGAGTTCGTTTACCTCGCGCTCTTCGATTACATCGGCTCCACCACGCCTCTCAGTAGCGGCTGGGTTCACGAAGAGTGGCACCGCTCGGTGCTCACGCGGCGCCGGATTGGCAGTTTCAATGATATGAACACGTTTCCGTTCGGCCAGTCGGTGATTGCCGTGAGCCAAGTGGACGATCAAGACCTGGTCAATTTGAAGCGTGATCACCCCGCCGAGCAGGTGCGTCTGAGCGCGGCCGGCATGGAGTCGCAGATTCAGCAGAATCTGTCTTTGCAAGAAAATCTGTTCTTTAAAAAATCGCGTTCCGAGGACCGCCCGCTCTATTGGCTCAATGCCGTGGGCGTGATCGGTTACATGTCGACGTGCGCGAGCACCGAATCGGACCGCACCACCGACGACGAAAATCGCGATGACGGTGCCGATATTCCCCGGCGCGATTTCACGGGCCTGGACTGCAACGCTTGGGTCTACGATTTGTTCCGGCCCGATGAACCTTACACCGCGCGCGGCGTGCACCCGTCGGGCGTGGGCATTGATCGGTATATCCGTTTCTCTGATCTGAACGAGAAGGAGCAAAACTTTTTAAAACTGCAGGCGCGCTACTCGCTTTTAAATTTGGCCGATCCGTTCTTGATCGGCTGGAATGAGTTTCACACCGAGATCAACGGCCGCCCCTTGCGCTGGAACGCGAAGTTGAATCACATGCTGACCTCGTTTGGCGCGACGATCGACGCGCATCTTTTCTTGGACCTCGAGGGCGATCAGTATTTGGTGACCTGGCACAATGGGATGACCGACACGCGCTACATGCCTGGGCTCAGCGTGAAACAAGTGGACCTGGCGCTGAACGAACATTGGTTCGCCACTCCCGCTTTAACGGCCTGGCAGCAGCCCAAGGATCAGCGCCTCGAAGGATCGAGCACCGACATCCTTGTCGATGCCTCTCTGGAGCTGGCGTACCGCTCGAGCCGTTGGGTGAGTTATTACTTCGGCGTTGAAGCGAAGAACAAAGGCTGGGTCGCGGGAAATGTTTACTTGGATGACAACGTCACCGGCTGGGCTGGTTTGAGAGCAACGGTGTACTGATGGCAAAACCCACCGCCGACTTTTTCACCCCCGAACTCGCCGCCCACTACGATGAACGCAACCGCAAGCTCTCGGCGATCAGCGAGAATCTTCACTTTTTAACACGTCTGGTGCTCGAGCGGCTCCCCGCGCGGGCCCTGATCTTGAGCGTGGGGGCCGGAACCGGTGCGGACATCCTGCCACTCGCGCGCGCCTTTCCGGAATGGCGCTTTGTGGCCGTGGAGCCGTCGAAATCGATGCTCGAAGTTTGCCGCGAACGCCTGACAACAGAGGGTTTCGCGAGCCGGTGCGAGTTCATTCATGGCTACGCAAGCGATGTGCCCGCGAAAGCCGAATTCGATGCGTGCTTGTCGATTTTGGTGGGTCACTTTGTCGGCCGCGAGGACCGCGCCGGTTTTTATAAGAATTTGGTGGACCATCTCAAGCCGGGCGGGACGCTCGTGAACGCCGAGATCAGTTTTGATCTCAACTCGGCGCAGTTCCCCTCGATGCTCAAAAATTGGGAGAAGGTGCAAACCTTGATGGGCGCAACGCCCGAGAGCCTGCAGACTCTGCCCAAAACACTCAAAGAGATTTTGACCGTGCTCCCACCCGAAGAGACCGAAGCTTTGATTCGAACCTCCGGGGTCGATCTTCCGGTGAGGTTCTTTCAAGCCTTTCTGATTTGTGCCTGGCACGGAACGAAGACGGTGCGTTGATGCCGGCCATCCAAATCTACATTGATGCCGACGGCTGCGCGGTCAAGGACGAGACTTACAAGGTCGCGGCTCGCTACAAACTCAAAACGTTTGTCGTCGCGAACAAATATTTGAAGGTTCCGCTCGATCCGTTGGTCGAAATGACGGTGGTCTCCGGCAACTTCGATGCCGCCGACGACTGGATCGCCGAGCACGTGACCGACTTTGACGTGGTGATCACCTCGGACATTTTGCTGGCCGAGCGCTGCGTGAAAAAAGGCGCCCGCGTTCTGGGTCCGAAGGGCGACGAGTTCACCGAAGACAATATCGGTTCCGCCGTCGCCAACCGCGAGCTGATGCAGAACCTGCGGCACATGGGAGAAATGCGCGGAGGCCCCGCGCCCATGGACGCCAAGGCCCGCTCTCAGTTTCTGGGAAAACTCGATCAAATCATTCAGTCTCTGAAGCGGAAGGGATAACGCCCCGGCCCTGCAAGGTGGCCGTGAGTTTTCTTTCGTACAAGGCCGCGAGGCTGTCACCCACGGCATCGCCCTCGAGAATCCGAAAGGCCAGCGCGATCGCTTCGAGCGTCGCGAGGCCTTCGGCAAAATGCTCTTTGCGCAAATGATGGCGGGCCGTGTTCTCGGCACTGATCTTCACGCGCGGTAGGTGGGCGATTTCGGGATGCCGGGTGTTGATTTTACTCGCCTGGCGCCAATTGCCATCGGAGACGATGAGTTGCACCGGTTTTTGCGGTCTGAGGTCTTCGATATCAACCGCGTCTTCGGACGGAAAGAGCACGTAGCTCTCGTACTCGGGCAAAAGAAGCGGGCTGAGATCAAGTTTTTCACCCGCCTCTCCGCGAACAATCATCTGGGAATTGGGTAGTGCCTGCAGGGCCAGTCGGCCCGTGTTGGTGGTGCGCTTAAGCTCGCGCACGTGGATGACAAGTGCCAGGCGCGTTCTCAACTCAAGTCGAGGAATGAAGGCGCACAGACAGCGCTCCGGATGAAGCCGGCAAACTGGGCACGGGTTCTTGGTTTTTCTCTGGCGCTCGAGAGGTCTTGTCACTCGGGCCAGACTAAATTCTTGCGGAGGGGCCGTCCAGTTTTTGGTGAGAACCTCCTCAAGATTCTGTTTTCAAGTCCCCGCCAAGTTTAAGATGAGAGTTCCACCAACAAAAGGACTCCGGATGCCTGCACGTCTCTTGGCCGTCTCGCTCCTCAATTTGATTCTGACCTCAGTGGCCTTCGCGGCCGAGCCCAAGGGCCTTCCCACCTTTGATTTCTATGCCGCTCCGCTGGTGGGCGTGAGTTCCGGCAAGTACGAAGCGACCGGCAAGGTCGATGGCGACACCATGGGCTACCATCTGGGCGCGCGCGTGGGCGTGAAGCTCGGTCCGGTTCTCTTGGGGGGCGAGTTCAATACGACCAAGATGCTTCGAAGCGCCGGCACCCAAGCCTCCGCGCAAGCAGATCAGATTAAGTACACGCGCAGTGAAGATATGACCATCACGATGGCGGGCCTGAACCTCGGTCTCATGACGGACCGGGTGGTCTTGTGGGGCAACTACTACCCGGCCTCGGGCATCGACATCGAATTCACGGAAGCGGGAACGAAATATAAGAATGAGTACAAAGGCCCGTCATCTTCCGTGGATTTGAATTTCCGCATCTGGAACCAGCTCTACTTCGGTTTGTTCGCAAGCCAAAGCGAGATGAAAAAGTACAGCACCAACCACTCGTCGGGTCAGGTCAAAGACGCGGACCTCGACCCCTCGTTCACGGTCAAATCGTACGGCATCACCATCAGCTACCTGATCCCGTTCAGCGAACTCGGAAAACTCTCGAAAGCCTTTCCGCAGCTCTAACCGCCAAGGCTATTTCTTGAGCAGGGCGCGGGTCAAAACCAGATGCCCGACGAAAGCACCCCACACGCAAATGGTCCCAATGAAGGCGTAAGGCATGTGCATGATCAACTGAAGAGGATTGTCCAAGGGCCATGAAAAAGGAAATGGTGAGGACATCATCGCGACGCGCATCACGTTCACCAACAAAGCAAATCCCACCAAATTAAACAGCCAATAGTAGGCCCTCGTCTGCAGGGACTTGCACAAAACCAAACAAGCCATCACGCCCGTGATGACATCAAAGTTTTGCCCCTCCCAAGACATCGTCGCGGGAATCGTGTCTTGCCCCACCCACGCGTGCAGAACGAGTTCAAGGGGAAGTCGAAACCACTGAAAAGCGACCAGCCAAACCAAAGGCAGAGTCGCTAGTTTTCGCCCCGCTGGTCCCAGCGCAAAGATCAGCGCGCACAAGTTGACACTCAAGAACAAGAGCGGCGCGAGCGGTAAAATATGCTCGAGAACAAGTCCGCTTCCCACAAGTGCGGAGGTCACGCCCAACCAGATCACAAAAAAGATCGCGATCTTTCTCGCAAAAGATCTTTCGATCTTGAAGGCTCCTGCCAGAATCATCAAAACAACGGAAAGACAAACCAGCAGAAAACAAAAAACTGAAACAGTACCGGCCGAATGAAATGTCATCATAACGAAAATGATATCTGGCTTGCGTTCGAACAAATAGCCAAATGATCGAGGCCGGCGGGCGCGACAACAAAAACCGTCGCTCAGCAGCCGCGAAGCGGATACACAAAAAACAACCACCCTGCGAGGAGGAGAAAATTGAGAATAAATTGAACAGGGGATGTAATTGGCGGGGTGGACGGGACTTGAACCCGCGGCCTTCCGCGTGACAGGCGGACGTTATAACCAACTTAACTACCACCCCGCGGTGGTATTTTCGGTCCTCAAGGTATACGGGTTTGGAACGGTGGAATCAACAGATTTTGTGAAGTTCCACAGCCTGTTTTTTCAGCAATTTAAGGGTTTTAGCGGTTCTGACGGCTCTCGGAGACGGCTTCCAGGGCCACGGCCAGGCCCAAATTCGAATCCACCACGCCCCAAAAGGCGTCCCGCGAAAGCTTGAGGAGCAGCGAATCTTCACTCGCCGTGACGTCGGCCGTGCGGGGGCGCCGCTCGAAAAGTGCGATCTCGCCGAAGAAGCCGCCCGAACCGATCTCGGCCTTGATGCTCCCTTTGGATTGCACCAACACCCGTCCGCGAATCAGCAGGTAAAAGTTCTGATCATCACTCCCCTGCCGGATCAGGGACGAGCCTTTTGCCGCTTCGACGAACTCGCCCGCTTGCAAAAACAACTGGAGCGTTTCGGCCGGAAGACCTTGAAAGACCGGGCAGTCGGCAAAAAACGTCGAGAGCGCCACACGGTGTTCGAGTTCCTGCATCGAAGATCCCCGCTCGGCCAATGATCGGAACTCTTCTTTCGCCAGCACGAACACCACCGAGTCTTCGCTCATCATCACGTCGGCGGTGCGTTTGCCGCCCCGAAGAAGTGCGATCTCGCCAAAGAGCGCGCCCGGCCGAAGATCCGCTAAACGTTCTTCGAGCCCCAAACGGTCACGGCGCAAAACCTCGGCGCCACCCTCCAGCAGCGCGAACATCTCGGCGCCCTCTTCACCCTGCACGATCACGCGCGCACCCGTTGGAACTTGGCGGATCTGCCCACGGGTCACGATTTCTTTGAGAACTTGGGGGTCCACGCCTTGGAAGAACGAGATGCCGCCAAGAATCGAGAGGACTTTATCGGCGTTGTAACTCGAAACGGTGACAATCTTGCGGCGGCGGAGCGCGATGCCGGCGCGCCCGAGCCACGGTCCCAGGATGGTGCGCACCACGGCCACGGCAAAATCAATCGACAGCGCGATCAAAAGACCGACGACGAAGGCGGCGATCACGAAGACCGTCGCCATCTCGCCCGTCCCGCTGAGGTTCAAACGCAGCCACCAGTCATCGTAGTTCGCGGTCAAAATATTTTTCGCGACAAAAAAGAAGCAAAGACTCCAAACCAAACCGATCAAGGCCCGCGTTCTTGCGAGCGCGGCGGCGGGCCGGGCGGGCTCCGAAAACAGCGAGTCGAGCATGCGTGAAATCTCACCCGTTCGCGAAGGATTCACGCTTAAGAGAGTCATCAAGAGCGCCAGCAGCTTGAGATCGTTCACCATCGTGCCCGTCACGAACCACGACAAAATCCCCGCCGCCGCCAGCGCGCTGTAGGCCGAACCCATCCAGTAGAGAACCCGGTTGGTTTTTTCGGGGTCGGCGTCAATGCGCGTGGGATCGACCGACCAGTCCATCATAAAACCGCGGTACGCCAGTCGCACACGCGGAACCACGCCCGTCAAAAGCGACGAGAGCAGCGTGAGCAAAAGTCCTCGAAGCGCGGCGATCATCGTGAGCGCCGTGATCAGCCACCACAACGAGCCTTCGTAGCTATTGTGCCGCTGCAGAAAGCCCGAGTATTCGTACAGGCGCAAAAGACCGCCAGGTCCCAGCAAAGACGCCATCACCATGAACAGCACCAAGAGAAGCGCGCCCGGCTGCGAGCGAACGAAGCGCATCTCGGGCAGAAAGTTGAAACCGAAAATCTCGAACTCCAGCCAGCTTTTTTTCAAGGCCGCGGCCGACGTGGGTTCGCGAACGCGCCCCAGCTTTTTGAAGACGTCCAAGATTTCGCGCAAAGTGGCGCGCTCCGCGCCCTTCTGCCCCAGGTAGATCTGCGAAGCGGATTGACCCGCGGCCGCCCTTTCCACCACGTCACGAAGCCGGAGCGGCACGAGGTGACGCGCCTCTGGGCTGCGCGCCGCGGAGTCCGACTCGAGCGAGAAAACAAAAGAATTTTCGATGGTTTGGGCGTTGATGATCTTGACGGTCGACATAGTTTTATTTTCGCCCGGTTTGGAGTAGGATGCCAAGCATCCACTTTAGACCTTGGAGGTCTTATGTTGCGCAAATCATCGCTCGTTTTGTTCACCCTGCTCGCCGGCCAGCTCGTGGTCGCCAAACCCGCCGCCGTCCAGGGACCGACCAAGGCCCAAGTGTTTACCGTGAAGGGCATGCACTGCGAGGCGTGCGTGAGCGCGATCACCAAAAAGGTCTGCACCGAAGGCACCTACGCGTCTTGCAGCGTGGTTTTGACCGACGAAAGCAAACAGCTCGGTGAAATCCGCATCACCCCCAAAGAGGGCCAAACGATCGACACCGCGAAACTGAAAACCGCGGTCTCAGATATCGGTTACGAACTCAAATAAAGAACCCGGGGCTACTGAACGGCGGAGTCCTCGAGGCCGTAGGACTTGAGGATCTTTTTGAAGGTGCCCTTCTTGAGCATGTTCTCAAGTCCGACGCGAATTCGCATCGGCTCCATGCGGGCCTTTTGCGAAATCGCGCAGCCCGTGCGAAAGCTCGTGATGAGCAAGGGCTTCTCGGCCATCTTACCGGCGTACAGGCTTGTCTTTGAAATGTAGTCGTAGTTGAGCTTATTCAGAATGATGTAGTCGACGTCTTTTAGGAGCATCTTCTTCACGACGGCGTCCACGCTTTCGTACTCGACACGGTTGAACTTTTTGCCGAGCCCGACCTCGATCTCGGGGTGCGCGTAGCCGCGGGCCGTCCCCAAGCGAATGCCCTCCAACTGCGAGAGGGACTTGATCGGCGGAGCGCCCGCGCGCCACACGATGTAGTCGCCCGTCTGAAAGATGTCGTCCAAAAAGAGAAAATCGCCCTTGAGCCAGCTGGGGCGGTAGTAGCAGACAAAATCCAGGTAACCTTTTTCAAGTTCGTTCGAGATGCGCACCCGCGGCACCACGCGCACCTCGATCTTGGTGCCCAACTCTTGCGCCAGTTCACGGGCGATATCGACGTAGATGCCCTGGACGATCTGGGTTTTGCCCTGATCGGTGACGAAGTCCGCCAGGGGCAGCGGCGCCGACGTCGCACTGCCCATGCGCAGTTCGGGAAGTTTTGCGGGCGTCTGGGCCCTGGCTTGAAGGCACGAAAACGAAACGAGCAACGAAAAAAAGAGCATGCTGAATTCTAGTGCCATACTTTAGCTAATTCCAAGCTCGAAACGTCAACTCAAGACTTCGGGAGAGCCCGTGGGCAGACCTGTTAAGAAATCCACACCAGAATCGAAGGCCTGGCCGTCGGCTTTGAGCCCTTCGAAGTCCCAGCGGTTCTTATCCATGAGCTGTGAGGGTCTCACATTGGTTTGCGCCGTCAACATCGAAGCACCGATGTTGGGAATGTCCTTTTCAAGATCCTTAAGCAGCTTCTTCATCTTTTGCCGCTTCATCCCCTCTTGCGAGCCGCAGAGGTTGCACGGAATCACCGGAAAGCTCCAGAGTTTGCCCAGCTCGATAAGGTCTTGCTCGGCGACGTTGATGAGCGGGCGGATCACGATATTGCGGCCGTCGTCGGACTTGAGCTTGGGCGGCATCGCCGAGATCTTACCGGTGTAGAACAGATTGAGCAGCAACGTCTGATTGGAGTCGTCGCGGTGATGTCCCAGGGCCATCTTCGTGAAACCCTTGTCGACCGCATAATCATAGAGAATCGCGCGGCGCAGACGCGAGCAGAGCGAACAGTAAACGCCGTCTTTCACCTTTTCGGTGACGATCGAGTAGGTGTCGCGCTCGACGACGTGAAGTTTGACGCCGACTTCGTTTTCGACCCAAGCCTTGAAGGCCGTGACGTTAAAGCCGGGTTGCTTTTGATCCAGGATCACCGCCTCGACCTCGTAGCGGTAGGGCGCGCGGCGCTGAATCTCGGTCAAGAGCGCGAGCAAGACCGAGGAGTCTTTGCCGCCGCTCGTGCACACCATCACCTTGTCGCCCTCTTCGATGAGCTTGTACTCGGCAATGGCCTTCACCATTTGCTTGCGAATGCTCACCGCCGTGGGGTGGTCGAATTGAAGAGCCATGTTTTAAAATCCTCTTTAAGCTTCGGCGATCACTTTAAACTCGACCGCGATCGGCGTGGGCAAGGCCCCCACCTGGATCGTCGTGCGCGTCGCCTGGATCTTGGCGAAATGCTTGGCGTAAACCGCATTGAACGCCGCGAAGTCACGCTTCATGTCGGTGAGAAAGACCTGCACGTCAACGACTTTCTCCAGGCTCGATCCCGAGGCCTCGAGGATGTTTTTGATGTTCTCGATGACCGACTCGGTCTGAACGGCGGCGTCGTACCAAACCACCCGTCCGGCCACGTCTTTTTGCACGCCCGGAATATCGCTGGTGCCGGGTTTACGCGGGCCCACGCCCGAGAGAAAGAGCAGAGAGCCCACTTTGCGGGCATGGGGATAGGCTCCCACGGGTTCGGGGGCTTTTTTGGTGTTGATCACGTCTTTCACGGGAGCTCCACATCGAAGTACCAACGGTCATGATCGGGGTCCCAATCATCCCAGGTTGGAATTTTTTCAAGTTTGGGCAGCAAGTTCTCGGGCACGATTCCGGGGACCAAGAAGGCTTTTTGGCGGCGAAGCGGATACGGGTTGCGCAGTTCAAATCCGAGCGTTCCCAAAATTCCGCGCGCCACGTACCAGGTCGCCTGCGGGTTCCAGCCGTGCGCGATCTTGATCACGACGCCCAAACCTTGCGGGTAATCCGGATGTTCGATCGCCAAACCTAAAAGACCGTCGGCGCCCTCTTTGGCGATGACTTTGCCGCCGCAGGATTTCATCACGGTGGTGTCGAGGCGATTGAAGCCGCCGACCAAATCGGGTTCACGGATCATCGACTCCCAGATCCAATCTTCGTTTTTGGTTTTGGCCAAACCCGCATAGCACTGTGCGAGCTCTTTGACGGTCATCGAGACCGTCGGCAGGCCATCACCGTCGCGGGCGATCCGGAGCGGCTTCCACGCCGGGCCCAAATAGCGGCGCACGACTTTGATGTACTCTTGAAAGACCGGGTGGTTCGGCAGCGTGTAGCCCGCGCGGCTCCAGCCTTTGAGGCGGCAGCCCAGCAAGATCGCCGCATGGTGGCCCGAGGAGTTGTTGTACCAACGGCGTGGGCGGCGCACCTGACGGCCAAACTGCACCAGCGGCAGATCGAGCGGCGTTTGCATCAGGCCCCACTCGGATTCGTTCAACAGACTTTGCGAGGCTTCGACGTGCTCGGCCGAGCCGTTGTGCGAGGACACGCTGATGGCTTTTTGCTGCCAGTTGGTGACGCCCTCAAGCTCTTTCGCGAATGCTTTGATGTACATGAGTTTCATCATGCTGCGGCCGTAGCAAAGCACGTTACCGCCGCAGGAGTGGATGAGCTTGTCGCCGCTAAACCAAGCGACCGCCCCGTGAATGGTGTTCTCGCTCACGCCGTTGCGGCGGTAATCAATCAGCGGCTCCCACTCGACATCGCGGCCCGTGGGAATGCCCTTGATCTGATCCCCGAACGGACTCGACGGGTAATTGCGCGATTCCGAACTCATTCAAGACCCTCGTCCTCAAGTCCAGCGTTGAGGGTTTGGCTGTTCATACCCCGGGTTTCATTGAGCGACGGGCCCAGAACATTGCGCTCGCCCGCGAACACTTCGGGAGAATCTTCATCAAATTCCAAGTCGCGCGAGGCGAACTCGGTGGGCACAAGACTCACGACGGCGCTTCCCGTTCCGCAAACCGGTTCGTACGCGAGCACCTCACCTTTGTAGCGGTTGTGCGGTCCCGACACGGTCGAGAGCCACCAGAGCGGTTTGAAGTTGTTGACCTTCTTCACGCGCGCTTCTTTTTGAATTTGGCGCGAGAGCTGCGACAGGTCTTCGAGACGGCCTTTTTCAAAGAACTCGATCATTTTTAAATTCCACTCTTGATCTTTGAGCGAGTGGATCTTGTCGTCTTTGGGATCGAGAAAGGTTTGATGCAAACGGTTCGAAAGGGTCGAGATCACGATCGCGACGGCCTTCTTGTTTTGTTCTTTCAAGGCATCAAGCGTGGCTTTTCCGAGCACCACGGTCTCGGCGCGGTCCGCGTACATGTTCGAAGACAGAACCACGGCCGGAATGCGATTGTCGGGGTTGATAAGCTTGAGCGCCACAACCGAGCCCGTGTCGACCGGAAAGCCATGGTAATCCACGGGACGCATGTGCAGCCCGCGTTTCTCGCCATTTTTCACGATGGCGCGGCCCAAAGCGCCGTCCATTTTGAGTTTGTACGGAATGCTGCCCAGGTCATGAAACTCTTCATCGACATGAGTCCACTCGAGAAGTTCGCGGCACTGCACTTGGTGCCCGAGCACCGAGGGCCACATGGTCGAGTAGATCAGAATCACGTCCGCGCCCGACGCTTCGATCTCGGCGCGCACCTTTTCGAACGCGTCACGCAGGCGTGCATAGCCGGCGTTGGCCTTGGGCGTGAGCAAAGGCTGCGGCAAACCCGGCAGAACAAAACTTTTCACCACGAGATTTTGCGCGCTCATGTGAGACTCCATTCCACAATGGCATTGCCGGTGCCGATGACGGTCCCGTAGGCGTGCACTTCGGCGGGCTTGGTCGGAAAGTTCATCGTGGCCAGCAGCCAGCTCAGCGCGCCGGAATCGGTTTCGCCGATGGCCTGCTCGGTGAAGTCGGGCATCAATTGAAAGACCTCTTTGGATTTTCCGGCTTTGAAGAGCTCGATGAGCTTCATGTCCCAAAGGTACTGCGAGTGGTTGTAGATGTGCTCGTGGCTCATATCCTCAGGCAAAGGCGGCTCTTTGGTGAAATGGCGATGCGAGAGCGAGTTGCTCGCCAGCAGCACGACTTTTTTGCCGGATTTCTCGATCGCCGCGCGGGTGATCTTGGCCAACGCCAGCATCTCTTCTTGCATCACATCGGGCGAAAAATACGCCGAGGACGAGTGGCTCGAGATCGCGACGATGGGTTTGTCCCATTTGGGATTCGCCAAGTGGCACGAGACGATGGTGCCGTAATCGATGCGGTAATCGGGATTCTTCATGAGCTTCATCGGGTAGCCCGTTTTTTGCGCTTCCGCATTCAACGCTTCGGCGAGAGCCACGTCCACTTTGAGATCGTAGTTGTAACGGAACAGATGCGGAAACACCGGGTCGACCGAGAGGCCTTTGAAATGCGGGTGGGCCAGCACGTGCGTGCCCACATACGTGCGCCAGTGGGGCGAAAGCACTATGATGACGTCATAGTCCAACTTGGCGAGCGAAGCGCGGAGCTTATCGTAACCCCAGCGCAAAGTCTCCCAGCCGCCTTCGGCCTTGGGCTCGTTTTGCGGAGGATTTTCGGCATACACCAAATGCGGGGGGTGAGGCGCCAAAGCGCCGAGCACGATTTTTCCAGTCATCATGTCCTCACACAGACCGTGGTGGTCTCGGTAAAAAAGTCGATCGAGTGCGGGCCGCCCTCGCGGCCAATCCCTGAGTGCTTCATGCCGCCAAAGGGCATGCGCAGATCTCGGTGCAGCCAGGTGTTGATCCAAACGGTGCCGACACGAAGCTCGCCCGCCACCTTTTGCGCTTTGCTCAAACTCTCGGTCCAAACCGTGGCCGACAAACCGTACTTCACGTCGTTGGCGAGATGGATGACCTCGTCCACGGTGTCAAACGGCTGCACGGTCACGACGGGACCAAAGATCTCTTCTTGAACGCAGCGGGAGTTTTGCTTGAGATTCGTGATCACCGTGGGGCGCAGCCAGAAGCCGTTCTTAAAAGCGCCGCTCATCTCGGGCACGGTGCCACCGCACTCGATGCGGCCGCCCTCTTCGCGGGCGATGTCGATGTAGGAGCGCACCTTTTCCCAATGCGCTTTGGAGACCAGGGGTCCCATAAAGGTCTTCGGGTCCGACGGGTCTCCGACGGTGAGCCTTTCCGTTTCGGCGACAAACTTTTCGAGAAACGCCGGGTACACCGAGCGCTCAACGTAAATGCGCGAGCCGCACAAGCAGATCTCACCTTGATTCAAGAAGCTTGAGCGCAGGGTCATGGCCAGCGCCTTGTCGAGGTTGGCATCGGCGAAAATGATGTTCGGGTTTTTTCCCCCGAGTTCCAGCGACACCTTCTTGAAATGTTCCGCCGACGCCTCGAGAATGCGGCGGCCCGTGGCTGTCCCGCCCGTGAACGAAATCAAAGGCACCTCGGGATGACGAACGATCGCCTCGCCGACTTCGGGCCCCAGACCGTAGACCAAATTCAAAACGCCCGCGGGCAAACCGGCTTCGACGCAAACATCCGCCAAAAGATCGGCGGTCATCGAGGTCATCTCGGAGGGTTTGGCCACGACCGTGTTGCCGCACGCGAGCGCCGGCGCGATTTTCCAAGTCAAAAGATACAGCGGCAGATTCCACGGCGAGATCAATCCCGCCACGCCCGCCGGTTTTCGGCTCACGTAATTCAGCGTGTGGGCATCGGAGGTCGACTCGTTTTCGTGTGCGAGAATCGTCTGCGCAAAAAATCGAAAATTCAAAATGGCGCGCGAGATGTCCATGCTGGCTGCCAAATGCACGGGCTTGCCTTGGTCTTCGCTCTCGGTGCGCGCGAACTCGTCTTTGCGTTTTTCGATCAAATCCGCGATGCGCATCAAGATCGCGCTGCGCTCCTCGGCCCCCGTGCGCGACCAAGAGGCAAAGGCCTGCGTGGCCGAAGTCACGGCGGCGTCGACATCTTCCTTTGACCCTCGGGCCAAAAGAGAGAAGACTTGTCCTGTCGCGGGATTCACGTTTTCGAGAAATTCTCCCCGCGATGGAGAGGTCTTTTTTCCATGGATAAAATGCTGAATTTTTCGCATCGGGCCCAGTGTTTGAGAGAGGGCGCTTTTCGTCAAGAACGAAGCCTGATCACGGGTTTAGCCCTCAGTCTATTACTCACTGCGTGCGCGTCGGCCCCCGTTGAGATGCAGCCCTCGGCGCGCCGCGCCGAACTCTTTCCGCTGATGAACCCGCCCACCCTGCGGGCGGACACCGAAATCACGCTTGGCGGTTTCTCGGCCCTGGCCTATGAGGGCACCGACGCCGACGGCTCGCTCGTGTTTTGGACCACGACCGATCGCGGTCCCAACGCCATGAGTGTTCAAAAGAAGGGGCAGGAACTGCGCCCTTTCTTGATTCCCGATTTCTCCCCGACTTGGGTGCGCGTGAAACTCAACAAAGCCACCCGCGAGATGGAGGTCCTCTCGCAAACGTCGCTCAGTTCTCCCAAGGGCCGCCCGCTCACGGGTCTTCCGAACGTTGAGGCTTCGAAAGGCCGCGGCGGTGACGAAATCCCGGTCAACGTCAAAGGCGACGTCATCGCGATGGACCTCATGGGCCTGGACACCGAGGGTCTTTGCTTTGACTCAAAGCGGTCGCCAGGGGCGGCCCAATCAACAGCCGCCATGGATGGCGGATATGCATGGATGGTCGAAGAGTACCGGCCGTCGCTGGTCAAGCTCAGCCGCGATGGCAAACTTGTGCGCCGCTTTGTTCCGGCCGGTTCGTTTGGCGTGCGCGAGATCCGCAAGATCGACGCCGATGTCGGCCGCGACACCGTCATGCAAGCGCTGCCGAAAGAGCTGGCGAAGCGCAAACGCAACCGCGGCTTTGAGGGCGTGGCCTGTCACCAAGGTTTGGTCTACGCGATCATGCAAAGCCCGCTTCCGGGCGAAGGCAAAAAAGTGCGCCTGATCGAATTTGATCCCGAAAAAGAAGAGGTCCGCCGAGAACTCGTCTACCACCTCGAAGACGCGAACAAAGCCGACAAAATCGGCGACGTGACCAGCGACGGCCAGTTCCTCTACGTGATCGAACAGAACGGCGAATCTGGATCGACCTCGTTTCACAACGTCTACAAAGTCTCTCTCCCCGCCGCGGATTCGAAAGAACGGACCGTGAAGAAAGAGCTCTTCGTGGATCTCGTCAAAATGGGTTTCTCGTTCGAGAAAGTCGAGGGCCTGGCCTTCGTGAGCCCGCAGATCTTGGCGGTCGTGAGCGACAATGATTTTGAATTGAACGGCGAGCTGGATGTGAAAACCGGCACGGTCCCCATGGACAAATCGCGCCGGTCCACCATTGGCCTTATCCCAGTTTCGGGATCACCTGTTCCGTAAAGACGCGCATCGAGGCCTTCACGGCCTCGTTGTCGTGATTGTTAAAATCAAACCACAGCATCAACCGGTCGTCGGGGTGGTATTTGGCTTTGATCTGCGCCGCCACTTCGTTGGCATTGCCCGCGATCGTGTTTGAAACCGCCGATTCGACCTTGGCGGGATCCAGCGTTTTCTCCATGGCTTTCCAGTAGTTTTCCCACGCGCGCTTGGCCTGCGCTTTGGCGCGCTGGCTGCGCTCTTCGGGCGAGAGTCCCGGCGTTTCGTCCAAGAACAGGAGCACCGTTCGCGGCATCAGGTCGCGGCGCCAAGGGCCGCCGTCTTTGTGAAAATGCTCGCGCATGCGCGCGTGCGTCTCGTCGATCACCTTCTCGGGCGTGATCGACAGATTGAACACGCCCACCGGCAGGATTTTATTGGCGGCGATCTGAACCGCAGGGTCGTGCGATCCCAAAGTTAAACGCAAGTTTTCAAGCGGCGCTTCAAACGGAATCACGCCGACTTTGTCGAACGTCCAATGGCAGGCCAAAGGAATTTCATCGCGGACACGCCCCGACTCCCGTTTGTCGGCTTCTTGCACTTTCGCCCACTGAGCCGGCTCGCGAAAGTCCGAGGCTTTCAAGGTTTGCACCGACACATCTTTGGAAGCGAACTTCTCGCCCTTCACGAAGCGTAAAAAAATCTCGGCGGCTTGAGCGAAGTATTTGTTTTTGACCACGTCCCACGCGGCCTTTTCGATGGGTGTGCGGGCAAGCATCCCGTAAGGCGTGTTCGAGAACGGAAAACGCCCGGCCGCAAAACCCAACTCGAGCTTGCGTCCGCTCGACGGCTGAAGCGAGTTCAAAGTCAAAAACGTGCGCACCGCTTCGGCATGCGCGATCGGCCCGCCGTTGCAGATGATGTTGCGAATGGCGGAACCGACGTTGATGCGTTTGGTTTGCGCGAAAATCAGGTGCGCCACTTGAAGAAGATCGGTGTTGAGCCCGATTTCGCCCTTGAAATGCGGAATGACCGCATCGGCGTTTTCTTTTTGGACCTGGCAAGACAAGTGCGTCTCGGCCACCCAGGCCGTGCCGTATCCCAGCTCATCGGCCAAGCGAGCTTGGTCGAAAAAGTTTTGGAACATCTGTCTTTCGTTCGGCGTGAAGCCGTCGACTTCGGTTTGGCAAATCGAAAGAAAGACATCGAACTTCATAAGGACTGCGTCCTTCCACCGTCCACCGGCAGGTTGACGCCCGAGATGTACGAAGCCGCGGGACTTGCCAAGAACGCGATGGCTTCAGCCATCTCGCGGGGCTCGCCGATGCGGCCGAGCGGGACGAGGGACTTCCACTGCGTCTCGACTTGGCTTTCGGTGACCTGCTGTTTTTGCGCCGCGGAGGCACGCAAAGAATCAAAGCGTGAGGTGCGGATGTAACCGGGCAGGACGTTGTTCACCGTCACGCCGAAAACGCCCACCTCACCGGCCAGGGTTTTGGCCCAATTGGCCATCGCCGCGCGGGTCGTGTTCGAAACGCCAAGGCCCGAGATGGGGGCCTTCACCGACGTCGAGATTACGTTCACGATGCGGCCGTAGCCGCGCTCTTTCATTCCGGGCAGCAGCGCTTGGACGATCAGGTGCGAGGCGAGCACGTGCGCGCGCAGCGCCGATTCGAACTCCAGGATATCGGCATCGATGAGGGCGCCGCCCTTGGGACCGCCCGAATTGTTGATCAAAATCGAAATGCCCATTTTCGAAATTTTCGGAATGACGTGGATCTTCAAAGATTCGAGATCGGCAAGATCCGCCGTCAAAACCTCGTGTCCTTTACCGGGTAAGCGGGCGCACAGCTCGTGCAAACGGTCCACGTTGCGCGCGAGCAGAACCACCTGGGCTCCCCGTTCGGCGAGCAACAGCGCGGTGGCTTCGCCGATGCCTTGCGAAGCGCCGCAAACCAAGGCTTTGTGTCCTTTAAGATCGAATGAATTCATGCCCGAAGATTGGCATGATTAAAGACGCTTGGAAAGTTCTAAAACCTGCGCGGGGATCTGGGTGCGGTCAAACTCCCAAACGCCTTTGTGAAGCTCAGCATAAAGCCGCAGAGCGCGGTTCAGACACAAAGCGCGCACGCTCGTGGGGAAGTCGCCTTGCAGGCTGCACTTTTGATAAAACTCAAGGGCTGGCGGCTTGAGGGCCGAATTTTTCGACACCATGTCGGCCACGACTCCCAATTGCGCCGCGGCTTCGCGGATCACCTTGGGCGTGCCGTGCGTCTCGCTCGCGGGAAGTTCGCGCAAATCTTCGAGGCGCGGCATTTCGTTGATCACGCCTTGCGTGTAAGTTTTGAATTCAAGAATCGCGGCATCCGCGGCCGACACTTTGGGTTCGGGCGCGGGAGTGGGATCGGCTTTGGTTTGCTTTTCGATGTCCGCGATCTCTTTGAGCTGCTCGCCCTCATCTTTGGTTTCGGCTCTGAGTTGGCTGCGCGCTTCTTTTTCTTCGGCGCGCTCCATCGGACTCATGCGTGCGAGATCGGTGAAATAAAACAGCCCACCACCGATGAGGATGAGGGCTGCGAGAATCATCATTCGAATTTGCGGTTTCGTCATGGAGACGAGTTTATTACAGCGACTCCGGAGTGTCATCCCATTCGACCACTTCGGTCGGACTTTGAGCGCGGCAGAAATCGGGACGCAGATTGAGGTTGTTCAGAAAACTACACAGATCCGCATCCGGCGCGGGCGTCTTCGGCGCCTCTCCCGCTTTGAGCGGGCTCAGCACGCGGCTCTCGGCATCGAGTTGAAACAAAGCCAGAACTTCTTTTTCGGCAGGGTTCAAGTCGGTCATGCCTTGCGAGATCGATTTCATCATCAACGCTTCGATGCGGTACGGTCCGTTGGCGGGCGTGTCGCATGCGGGCATCCCTTGATAGTCGTGACCCGACGGGCAGACGGCGTGCGCGAAGAGCGCGGTCTTGCCGCTGCCATCGCTGTGGCGAGATTCGTGGAACAATGTGCCCAAACGGAAGAATGAGTACAAACGAGCCGCGGGGTCTTTAAACCCTTTCACCGACGCGATCGGAACGAACAGACCTTCGCCGATTCTGAAAATGCCGGCGCGGGGCGATTTGATCTCGACGTCGCCGACACCGTCGACTTTGAGTCCCATCTGCACTTGGTTCTGTTTTCCGAAAAGATACAGAACGCCGCCCATGTTGGACATGATCACCATCGGGCCCGAGGGCTGCTCGACTTCTTGGTTCACGGACTGGCGGATGCTGCCAAGCTCGGGGAACTCATTGGGCTTGGGGTAGGTCACGCCCGTGTTCATCACGAGGATGCTGCTCTCGTCGAGTTGGAAGTTTTCGCCCACGACCACGCGCGCGCGCTCCTGGAGCCAGGGCTGCAGGTTCTCGGCGTTGAATTCGGGCACTTTGAAAAGGCGCTTGGCCTCGCCGTCCACGTCGTTGAACTTGATGCTATCGAGGTAGATCAAATCTTCGTTCAGTCGCGAGCTCTGGCCCGGAAGAACGTCGCTGGCGTACTTGAGAACCACTTTGGGAGTCTGCGCCCACGCGCCCGCCGCCACGAATGTCGACAACCCTGCCAAAGCCCAACGTTGTAAGATCTGATTGGTCATGGAATAAACCCCCTCTGCTGTGGGGATGAGGAGTAACACCGTTAGACGCGCTGCACAATTTGCCTTGCCGTTTTACGCCTTTCTTTGCAAAGATTTCAATTCACCTCTCATGAGAAAGGCTCCGCGCGTGAACCGCCTGTTTTGGATCGACATGGAAATGACGGGATTGGATTTGAACAAAGAGGTCATCATCGAGGTCGCCGCCTTGATCACCGATTGGGACTTTCAGGTCGTCGACTCGTTCGAAACCGTGGTGAAGCAGCCCCAGCACTATCTCGACAACATGGACGACTGGAACAAAGAGCACCACGGCGAATCGGGTCTCACCGCCCGTGTTCCCAAGGGCATGGATCCCACCAACGTCGAAGACCGACTGGTCGACATGGTCTACAAGAACTACGCACGCGACGACGGTCGCCCCGTCTTGGCGGGCAACTCGATCATGCAAGACCGCTTGTTCATTAATAAGTACTTTCCGCGCTTCGCGAACCTGCTTCACTACCGAATGCTCGACGTGACCGCGTGGAAAATCGTCTGTCAGAACAAATTCAATCTTCACTACGAAAAGCAGGGCGCCCACCGCGCACTCGACGACATTCGCGAGTCGATCGAAGAGTTGAAATTCTACATTTCCCACGTTCACGCATCGAAATAAGCTGGCCCTTCGTTTGGAAATTCATTTTTTTTGGCGGGCTGTTCGTCGAGTTTTTCACTCGAGAAACGGCTCGACTTTGGGCTTTCCGCTCTAGTCTTTGGCTCCGTCTGGCTAGACGCTCGACTTTAGGAACCTCGTCGTTTCGCGCACTTGCGCCGAACTCGCGCAATATCAACGGTTTGGCGCCTTAGTCGCCGTTTTTCTCTGCACAAAAACTTTGTGATGAATATGGCCTTCAGTCGCGTGGATTTTTTGACGTGCGGGCCCGAACAGTATCTTGCCTCGGTACTCGGACGCGCTGAAGGCATAGGATGTCAAACAAATCCAAGGAGGAAGAAACATGCTGAAACAACGATAAGTTGAAAAGGGGTCTGTAAAATGGGAATGCGAGTAACTACAAATCTGTCTGCGATCAATGCTCAAAGAAATTTGGTCGGCAGCCAACGTGTGATGAACAAATCAATGGCGCAGTTGTCGAGCGGAAGCCGCATCAACATCGCCGCTGACGACGCCGCCGGTCTGGCCATCTCAGAAAAACTGAAAGGTCAAATCCGCTCGGCTCGCCAAGCCAACCGAAATGCGAATGACGGGATCTCGATGGTTCAAACTGCCGAAGGCGGATTGAACGAAATCGGAAACATCGTGACTCGCCTGCGTGAACTGGGAATCCAATCCGCTTCCGACACCGTGGGTGAGGTTGAGCGTGGATTCATCAATAAAGAGGTTCAGCAGATGAAGTCCGAGATCAACCGTATCGCGCAAAGCACGAAATGGGGCACGACCAATCTTCTCGATGGTTCGACTCCTCAGTTCGACTTCCAGGTTGGGACTTACAACAACGAACACGAAGACCGTATCAGCTTCAATTCGTCTGAAAACGTGGCAACTCTCGATGCTCTGGGTTTGAGTGGCTTGGACTACACGACCAAAGAAGGATCGCAAGAGGCTCTCAACGCTTTGGACAATTCGCAAAACATGGTCAACGGCTACCGCGCCAACTTGGGTGCCTTGCAAAATCGTCTGACTTCGACGGTTGATAACTTGGCCGTTCAAGAAGAGAACATGAGCGCTGCCAACTCTCGTATCCGCGACACTGACGTGGCGATGGCTTCGAGCGAAATGGTCCGCAACAACATCCTGTTGCAAGCGGGAACATCGACCTTGGCTCAGGCCAATGCAAGCAACCAGCTGGCATTGAAACTGATCGGTTGATCTTCAGTTGATCTCACATAATCAAAACTGATAAAAAGAGGCATGTCTGACCACATGCCTCTTTTTCTTGTTTTATCGCCTCTGAAGTCCGAGCTCAAAGTCATCCTCGAGCGCATCGAACAGAAGAATTTCACGCTGCAAAAATTGGGCGATGTTTACGTCTGCCCCGAAGCCCGCCTGATGCTGGCCGCCTCCGGCCACGGCAAGGTGCAAACGGCTTTGAACACGCAAAAAATTCTGTTGCTGCATCCGCAAATCAAGGACGCCTTTTTGATCGGCGCCGCCGGCGCGTTGAAAGCGGGCGTCAAGCCGCGCGACGTGGTCGTTGCCACGAAAAGTATCGAGCATGACTACCGTCTTCTTTTTATTTCCAAACCTCTGCCCGAAATTTTAAGTCCGCATGATTATGCGGCTTCTCTCTCCCCGATTGGCGACTTCGGCTTGCACATCGGCCCGATCGCCAGCGGCGACGAAGATATCGTGAACACCGAGCGCGCGGCCGAGCTGCAGGCCAAAACCCAAGCCCTGGCGGTGGCCTGGGAAGGCGCCGGCTTTGCGCGGGCCTGCCAAAATTGCCAAGTCGCCTGGACCGAAATTCGCGCCGTCACCGACGAGGCCGATCACAAAGCCGTCGACTCCTTTAAGGCGAATCTCGAGCCCGCCATGAACAACGCGTTCGATGTGTTCTGGAAAATCCTCACCGTCGACGAGTAACCATTTTTGGTGTCTCATTGCGGGACATTGCCTTCAGCGCTGGCCGCTTCCGACCGATAAAATAGGACTTAGGTGGGGAATGATGTGAGGCGATCTCGCCAGCGGATCGGTTTATCCATTTTAATTTTGGTGAGTCTGCTGCCGTTTCAGAATTGCGGCGGAATGAAGACGGTCGACGTCGAGGCCTCTTCACAAGCCCCTTCGTCGTTCAGTCTTCCCAACAGCGGCTCATCAGCTCCGGCGGCCTCGACCCCGGCCCCGCACGCGAGTGCGTCGCCAACGCCCGCCAAATCTTGCAAGCCGCTGAAGAAATTTGTCTTCACTCAAAGTGCCGCCCTTCCTCTGCAATGCTCGAGCGGAGAACTGCCCCTGTTCAACGTGCAAATCCCCGCCGAAGGCCGCGCGCTTGCTCGTGCGACCTTTCAGGTGAGCAACTTCGCGCCCGCCGGCGACCCGGTCGTCGGCAATCACTCTTGGGTGGGCTCATCGGTTCTCGGAGATCGCGGTTTCTCTCGGCGGATCCAGGGCGGCGCCGGGCAAGCCGTGTGCCCGGGGCAATCGCTTCAGTCGCAGCAGCTCTTGACCTACGGTCTGTTAAAGCCCAACGCCCAAAATATCTTGGTGGGGCTCAGGCAGTACACATCGTCAGGCTGCACGCACGGTTCGTTGATCGTTCAGCCGGGAGCCCAACTCGAAGTTTGGGTGGAAGATCCCGATTGTCCTGAATCCAACTTGATCGCCGCGAGCTATTTTCGTGATGTGCGATCTGCCTCCGGCGTCGAAACTCCATTTGCCCTCACCACGAACACCCAAGATGTTTTGTCGTTGAACTTGACCACCGCCCTGGCCAAGTCGGCTCTGATTTATGGACAAATGGAGGCGAGCCTTCCCTCGACCTCCAACCGCTGCGGAAGCCAGAGCGAAACGGCCGCCGCGGTGATCGGTGTGGACGGCACCTACCACTCCGTCTCCACCGGAGGATGGCCCGTTTCCCAAGGCGAAACTCACATCGCACTTTACCCCGCCGCTTCAACGAACCTCAGTGCAGGTTCTCACCGTATTCATCTGGCGGCGGCCGTCAACCAAACCCTCAATTCGGGACGAGCCAAAGCCGGTCTTGATCACTCGGCCGATTCAATCTTAGGAGTCATTTTGAATTCGTCTTCCGCTGAAGTCGCCAGCACCGTCACGCTCGGGCGAGCGCTCAAGATCATGCCGCTCGGGGATTCGATCACCTTGGGCTATGAAGACACCGGTGAGGCCGCCCGATCGGGTGCTCTCGGAGGCTACCGCCGGTTCTTGTACCATCATCTCGCCAACCGCGGATTTCAATTTCAATTCGTCGGCAGCTCGGAGGCAGGACCGTCAGACCTTCCGCAGAAAGCGAATGAGGGCCACTCGGGCTGGAAGATCAACGACATCCTGGCCGGCGTTCAACAATATGCGTGGGTGCGAAACACCAAACCGGATGTCATCCTCCTGCACATCGGAACGAATGACTTTTTCCAAAATGACGATTTGGTCAACATCCCAGGAAGGCTGAGCGCCTTGCTCGATCAGCTTTACGCCGATGCCCCCCACGCTAAAATCATCGTCGCCAAAATTGTTCCTATGCCGGTGTACCAACATTTCAACGCGCACGTTGCCGACTACAACAACTCGATCGGGCTTGTGGTCGCGCAAAAGCAGTCGTTGGGCCGGGCCGTCTACGTGGTGGATATGAACAGCGTGCTCTCAAATGCCCCGGGCTCGGCGGACTTCTGCGCCGATCAGGCCCATCCGAACCAGCAAGGCTACGCGAAGATGGCGGGGGTTTGGCTGAATGCGCTCGTGCAGCTGTTGCTCTGAGAAAATCCTAGGAGCGGGTCACGAGCCGGTTGATCACCAGCAGGACCAGGGCGCCGCAAACCGCGGTCAAAAATCCCGGCCACGACCACGAGGCGGGAGCGCCCATCCCGAAAAACGAACCCAAGTAACCGCCAACGAAGGAGCCCACGACGCCGACCAAAATGGTGCGGATCCAGCCCATGCGCTCATCGCCCGGTAGAATGATTTTTGCGACCACGCCCGCGAGCAAGCCGAATAAAATCCAACTCAAGATTCCCATTTTAAACCGCTCCTTATGCCTTAGACCGGATCTTAGCCCGTTTCGCCCCAAGGGCGCAAAATCCATTTTTGGATTTGAATCCGCCGGGCCTAGAATAAAAACATGAGATTCAGCATCACGATCGGATTCTTGATTCTCCTCATGGCCACCCGCCTCCTGGCGCTCTAGCCCTTAAAAACAAAAAGCCTCTCTTGCGAGAGGCTTTTTGCGTTGGGCGTGCGCCGGCACATCGACGGGCGCGCGTCGGGGTTTTTAGTAGCGGTAGTGATCGGGCTTGAACGGTCCCGCCGCCGGCATATCCAAGTATTTCGACTGTTTGCCCGAGAGCTTCGTCAGCTTCGCGCCCACGTGCGCGAGGTGGAGCGACGCGACCTTTTCGTCGAGGTGCTTGGGCAAGCGGTAGACTTCGATCTCTTGGTACTTATCACGGTTGGTGAAGAGTTCCATTTGAGCGATGACCTGATTGCAGAACGAGTTCGACATCACGAAGCTGGGGTGGCCCGTCGCGCAGCCCAAGTTCACCAAACGGCCTTTGGCCAGAACGATGATCTGACGGCCATTTTTCAGGGTGTGGATGTCGACTTGCGGTTTCACTTCGCGCATTTTCGAATTTTTGTTGAGCCAAGCCATGTCGATCTCGATGTCGAAGTGACCGATGTTGCAGACGATGGCGTTGTCTTTCATTTTGGTGAAGTGCTTCTCGGTGATGATGTCGCAGCAACCGGTGGCCGTGACGAAGATGTCGGCAACGGGAGCCGCGTCTTCCATGGTCACGACTTCGTAGCCTTCCATCGCCGCTTGCAGCGCGCAGATGGGGTCGATCTCGGTGACGAGAACGCGCGCCCCGAACGATTTCATCGAGTGCGCCGAGCCTTTACCCACGTCGCCGTAGCCGGCAACGACAACGACTTTACCCGCGAGCATCACGTCGGTGGCGCGCTTAATACCGTCCGCGAGCGATTCGCGGCAGCCGTAGAGGTTGTCGAATTTAGACTTGGTGACCGAGTCATTGATGTTGATCGCGGGAACTTTGAGCTTTCCGCTTTCTTGCATTTTCACCAGGTTGTGAACGCCGGTGGTGGTCTCTTCCGACAGACCGATGATTTTCTTGAGCTCGGCTGCGAAGCGGGGCTCGTGCATCATGTTGGTCAAGTCGCCGCCGTCATCGAGGATGAGGTTGTAACCCTCTTTGCCCCAACCGGTGATGGTTTGCTCGATGCACCAGTTGAACTCCTCTTCGGTCTCGCCTTTCCAAGCGAAAACCGGAATGCCCGCGGCCGCGATGGCAACCGCCGCGTGGTCTTGAGTCGAGAAGATGTTGCAAGACGACCAACGGATTTTCGCGCCCAGGTGAATGAGGGTCTCGATCAGCACCGCGGTTTGGATGGTCATGTGCAGGCAGCCGGCGATGCGCGCGCCTTTCAGGGGCTGCGATTTGCCGTACTCTTTGCGCAGGCTCATCAAGCCGGGCATTTCTTTTTCGGCGATTTTGATCTCTTCACGGCCCCAACGAGCGAGCTCTTGGAACTTTTTAGGATCGCGCATGGCCTCTTCGCAAACGCGGTAGTCCATGCCCCAGGGGTTGATGGTGTCCACTTTACCGGTGGTCGTGCCTTTTTTAGCCATTTTCGCCTTCCCGTTTGTCGTCTGCAGATTTGCCATGAATGCTCCTGTTAAAGAAAAAAGAATGGGCTCAAGGAAGAGTGAGGATCTCGTGACCGGTGTCGGTGATCAAGACCGTGTGCTCAAACTGGGCCGATAGCTTGTTGTCCGATGTTTTATAGTACTTGATTGAAGAATTGGGTATCTCAAACTCGACAAAGGCGGCGACCCCTTGGTTGACCATGGGCTCCACCGTGATGCAGTGCCAAGGCACCAGCAGCTCGCCACGGCCCTTTTTGCCGAAAGCCGGGACAAAGGGCTCATCATGGAAGGTTCGGCCAATCCCGTGCCCGCCAATCTCTTTAACGGTCGAATAGCCGCGGCGGGAAACGAACTTGTCGGTGGCAAAGCCGATATCCCCGGTCAAGGCGCCCGGGCGGACCTCCTCGATCCCCTTGTCGCGGGCCAGGCGGGCCACCTCAACCAAGTCGCGGGCGGCATCGCTGACCTCGCCCACGAAAAACGTGGCCGAGCAGTCGCCAAAGAACCCGTCGAGCAGGCTGGTCACGTCCACATTGATGATGTCGCCGTCTTTCAAGACCGTTTCGTCCGGAAGACCGTGGCAGACCACCTCGTTGATCGAGGTGCAGCAAGATTTGGGATAGCCGTGGTAACCCAAGGTCGCGGGTTTGGCGCCGTGGGTGAGATTGTAATCGTGCACGATCTGATCGAGCTCGTTGGTGGTCACGCCGGCGCGGACAAAGCTGCCCACGTGCTCCAGGCTGCGGGCCGCAAGACGGCAGGCCGCCTTCATTTTTTTAATCTCTTCGGGACTTAACGGAACGATCTTTCGACTCATGCGGACCTCAGCTCATGTCTCCCCAAACGAAAAAACCCACTCGCCTAACGAGTGGGTTCTCTCGAAGTTTCATCTTAAAATCAAGATTACTTCAGGTGCTTGCTGACCAATTTGGTCATTTCGAACATCGAAACAGTCGCTTTACCGAAGATGGGCTTCAGTTTTTCGTCAGCGTTGATGTTGCGGCGGTTTTTAGAATCTTGGAGACCGTTCTTTTTGATGTAGGTCCACAATTTTTTAACAACTTCAGTGCGGGGAAGCGGGCTCGCGCCGATAACGGCAGCCAAAGCTGTCGAAGGAGTGAGAGCTTTCATGAACGCTGCGTTCGGTTTGCGTTTCGAAGCGGCTTTTTTGGGAGCAGCTTTTTTAGTCGCAGTTTTTTTGGGAGCGGCTTTTTTAGTCGCTGCTTTCTTCGTCGCTTTTTTTGCTTTTTTCGCCATGTTTCCTCCAGTGCGAATTTCGAGGCCAAAGGGCCTGTTTTATTGTTCGAATGGCTCAAGTGTAACGACTTCTCGCCCTTTGTCCAAAAAAAAATGCGGCCCTTTTCACTTTTTTGAACGGCATTTTCAGAGGGAAAACGCGGTCTAGGTTCGACAAAACGGCTCAAAATTGGACTCTTTTCCGAGGGAAAACGGCCGATCTAGAGAGTCATGGGACGCTTTATCGAATTTGCCGAAGTGCTCGAACAGAAGATCCGCCGAGAGGTGGAAAACGAGTATTCCCAGAGGGAAAACGCCCGTTTCTCCTCTGAAAAGTCGTCTTTAAACGCTGAATTTCCCTCGGAATTTGACGAATGGCCTCTGGGCTTCGCCTGGATCTTGGGACAAGGCCCCGCTTTGAAAGTTCAGCCCCGTCCCGAGACCACGGCCCATAAAGCCTACGGCGTGAAGGTGCGTCCGCCCACGCCCCACAAGCTCAGCGCCGAACAGACCCGCGCCTTCGATCTGTTTACCGCGTGGAACACCGGTCTTGACCCCGCTTTCCGTGCCGGAGATTTACGCCGCGCATGGAGAAAAGCGGCCCTCGCCACCCACCCTGACCATGGCGGAACCGCCGAAAGCTTCCGTCAAGCTCAAGGCGCCTACCAAGTCCTGCAATCCGTTTTGCTCGCGAAGGTGACCGTATGAACCGTTTCTTGAATCTGCTGTTGGCGCTCACCGGCGCCGCTCTCATGGCCTGCTCATCGAACGCCCCCGCCCCTTCGGCCGAGCGCGAACCCGCCGCCTTGTCGCCCGGCTTGGCCTCGCGCCGAGTTTGGCGCGCCGACGATCCGCTTCTGAAGCGCGGCGATCTCACGGTGTGGAAACTCAAGGACCTCGCTCAAGCCAAGGATTTCGAAACCCTGGAGCGCCTCTTCAATAACGGCGTCAGTCTCGACCGACTTCCCGTGGGCTACGCGGCGGGCACCGGCGCCCGCGTGCTCGGCATGCCCACCGAAGCGGGTCTCACGCTTATCGACAACCTCACCGGCCTCAACTGGCGGGGCAAGATCTTCTTCGAATCGAAAGATCCCAAAAGCAGCCATGGTTTGAACCGGATCCGCCGGATCATGAACGGCGACCGCGTGCCGATCGTGCCCATGGCGGCCTTCACCACGCGGCTCCTGCCCCGTCACGAACTGGTGCCCGAAGCGACGTCGAATTTGGTGATCTTGAATTACACCAACCCCCTCACGCTCCCCTATTGGCAAGAGCGCGTGCTCACGAAGATTCAAGTGTACGACATCATGGTGGCGGTGCCCGGCAAATACGGCCCCGTTTACGTCGGTAAAACCTGGCTGGGCTCGTACAACGAGAACGGCGAATTTAGGGCCTTCAACCCGGGCGAGCTGATCGCCTGGTACTTCTTGGATTTTAATCAGGGTGCGCTGGATGAGCAGATGAGCCGTCACTGGGACGACTCACCCGAAGATCCCATCGATTACCGCTCGAAGCGGTAGATCACTGCAAGGGGCGGAAGCGGATGCGCTTGGGAGCGGCCTCTTCACCGAGGCGCTTCTTGCGGTCCTCTTCGTACTCACTGAAGTTGCCGTGGAAGAAGTTGACCTTCGAGTCGCCTTCGAACACGAGCAGGTGCGTACAAATACGATCCAAGAACCAGCGATCGTGGGAGATCACGACGACCGAGCCGCCGAACTCCAGAATCGCGTCCTCGAGCGCGCGCATGGTGTTCACGTCCAAATCGTTGGTCGGCTCATCAAGCAGCAGCAAGTTGCCGCCGGTTTTAAGAACCTTGGCCAGGTTCACGCGGTTGCGCTCCCCGCCCGAGAGAACGCCGACTTTCTTTTGCTGCGAATCGCCCGCGAAATTGAACCACGAAGCGTATTGACGGCTGTTGACCTCACGTCCCCCGAGTTGAACCGTCTCCTTGCCGTCCGAGAGCGTCTCCCAAACGGATTTGTTCGGATCCAGCGTCTCGCGCGACTGGTCCACGTAGGCCATCTTCACGGTCTCGCCAATTTTGAAGGTTCCCGAGTCGGGCTTTTCTTGGCCGGCCATCATGCGGAACAGGGTCGTCTTCCCAACGCCGTTGGGCCCGACGATACCGACGATACCCCCACGAGGGATCGAAAAATTGAGATCGTCGAAGAGGAGCTTGTCGCCGTAAGCTTTGCGCACGTTTTTCGCCTCCACCACGACATCGCCCAAACGCGGGCCCGGCGGGATGTAGATCGAAAGCTCCTGCAATTTTTCGGGCGTCGGCTCTTTGATCATGTTTTCGTAGTTCGAAATGCGCGCCTTGGACTTGGCCTGACGGGCGCGGGGGCTCATGCGGATCCACTCGAGCTCGCGCTCAAGCGTCTTTTGACGGCGGGACTCGGCGTTTTGCTCCACCTTCTGGCGGTTTTCTTTTTGCTCGAGCCACGACGAGTAGTTCCCTTTCCAGGGAATGCCCTCGCCGCGATCCAGCTCCAGAATCCAGCCGGCCACGTTGTCGAGGAAGTAACGGTCGTGCGTGACCGCGATGACCGTGCCCGGAAACTTACCCAGGAACTGCTCCAGCCAGTGAACCGACTCGGCATCCAGGTGATTCGTCGGCTCGTCGAGCAGCAAGATGTCGGGGCTCGACAGCAAGAGCCGGCACAACGCCACACGGCGTTTTTCACCACCCGAGAGCTGGGTCACGGGCAAATCGCCGTCTGGGCAGCGAAGAGCGTCCATCGCCTTTTCGATCGTCTGATCGACTTCCCAACCATTGACCGACTCGATTTTCTCGGTCAGCTCACCTTGGCGGGTGATGAGCTTGTCCATGTCGTTGGGATCAAGTTCGGGATCTTCGAATTTTTTTGAAATCTCGTTGAATTCCGCCATCCATTTAGGCAGATCGCCCATTCCCGAGAAGATGTTCTCTTTCACGGTGAGCTTGGGATCGAGTTCGGGCTCCTGCTGAAGGTAACCCACGCGCATTTTCTTGGCAGGGAAGGCTTCACCGAGGAAATCTTGATCCGCACCCGCCATAATTTTAAGCAGACTTGATTTTCCCGAGCCGTTAAGACCGAGCACGCCGATCTTGGCGCCGTAGAAGTACGACAAGTAGATGTTTTTCAGCACATACCTCTGAGGGGGGTATACTTTGCTGACACCCTTCATGGTGTAGATAATTTCGTGAGACATGCGGGAGCTCCTTCGAGAGAAAAACCGTCAAATCGGACGATTGGTTTTGCCTCGAAAAGCTTCTACTTGTCAAACGGGGCTCCGTGTCTCTAGACTCTGGAGCGAACACATCATGAATGGCACCTAGGTTTTATGGACGACGCTAAAGACAAAACGAACAATTGGCAGAACACCTGCCATCAGCTGAAGAACGCGTTTGACGCGTGGGCGGACCTGAGCCGCCAGCCCCAGGCTCTTTCGGCCGACGAAAAGCGTCTCCAAGAAATGAAAGAGCTTCTCAAGGATCTCAAAGGCAAGCTCGACGCTTTGTCGCTCGAGGTCGAGAGCCAAGAGCCCCCGCCCAAAGACAAAGCCTGAACGTCACTCCTGCTCGGCGAAGATGTAGTAGAGGTTGTTCGCCTTGTCTTCGATCTTGGCGTCACAAAAAGCGTTTCTCCATCGGCGAGAAGCACTTCTTGCTCCCCCATGCGTCCCGGTTGACCGCGCTGACCCGTATCAAAGGTGAGGGGTGACACCGGCGCGCCATTCTTGACCCGAAGGATTAAAATCGCCGTCTGACGGGAACCACCGCCGGTCCCGAACGCCCGAGCCGTCGTGGGGCTCAGCGATGTGGACGTGAAGGCGGCTTGGTGCCAGCCCGCTTTCACCGGAACGGCGTCGAAGCGCTCGCGGGTCATCGCCTGGCCACGGAAGACAAGGCCCTTCACTTGCGGAAGCGCGTTCACCATGTCGGCAATCGCGTTGTAGAACGTCTGTTCTTCCTCATTGAAGTCTTCAAGATTGCGCAGTTTTCGATTGATGCTCTGCCAGCTCACGGCCTCATCCATTTCACCTTCGCCCGAATCGCCCACGTAATTGCGAATTCCCAGCGCCAGACGCGGGTTCGCCCGCCGCCAAGCCTCGGGGTTGGCCGGATTGGCTTTGACGGTGGTGAAGAGGTCCTCGGTGTAATGCTCGGAGATTTGCTTGAACTCAGCGCTCTCCTCATAGAGGCGCATCAGGTCCGAAGTCTCTTCGGCCGAGAGGTTGACGTCCCCATCGGCCGCCGCCAGCAGCTTGGACTGAATCTCGCTCGAGTAGCTCTCGGTGTTCAGGTAGGTGCGCAGATTGCGAACCCGTCCAGACTCTTTTCCACGGCGGTGCTTTTTGTCCGACTTGCGCGTGCGCTCACGGCGGCGCTCCCTCGACAGTTCAGCGCCTCCCACAGAAACCAAAGAGCCCCGGTGCACCGGCGGACGCGCGTCCACGGCAACGGAGACAAGCAGAACCATCGGCAGCGGAAGAAAAAACTTCAGTTTCATCTTACTCCTCCCCTTCGGGCGACCAGCAGGCACGAGGGTACTCGCGGCACTCGCCTTCGGATTCGTTCACTTGCATGATCGCATCGCGAACGGCGGATTGAATTTTTGGTGATGTGAACTCTCGACCGAACGCCTGCAAATACGACCGGGCGCGGGCGAAGTCGCGCATCGAGCCCGCATAGGCCGATAAGAAACGGGTCATGGCTTCTTCGGGGATCGTCTTTTCACGCAGTCCCTTTTTCACAAGCGAGATCAACGGCGAACGGACTTCGTCGAACATCCCGGGGAACGACGGCAGCGTCGCTTCTTTGTCGCGGACAAAGTGGATCATGTGCTGCACAACGAACTCCGAGGCCTTGCGCGGATCTTGACGGCCCAGGGCCATGAGTTCCATATGCGGGAACTCTTTGCGTTTGAAGTTCGTACGGACCAGCTGCTCCAAGAGCGCGTTCACGCTCGCACTTTCGATCGCGCGGGCGCCCAGAAGCGAAATCGTCTGATCACGAAGCCCGCTCGAGGTCCCGGGCAGAATTCGCAGCGCCTCCGCGGCCAAGTTTTGCGGCGAGATCATGCTGGCGATGTCTTTTTCTTTGAGCGCCAAGCCTTGGCGGCCCATCCCCGCCCGTGCGTTCAGCGATGCCAAAGACATGATCGATTTGACATTAGCGAGCTGCACGCCCGTCGCCTGCATCATCGGCAGCGCGCTCGTCGGCGAAATCTCGGACCGGGTCAGCTCATCTTCGATGTCCTTTTCCGCCAGGGCATTGATGAACCCGATCACGCGCAAGAACTGCGACTTCAAAAGTTCTACGTTCAAGCGTGCTTTGAAGGTCGGTGCGTCCCAACAATTCAGGGCGATGTTGTCCAGCATGATCATCGTGTTGGACCAATGCCCATGGTCGAGAGCGATTTGAACGTTGCGCTGAGTTCGGTCACAGTAAGTGATTTCGGTTTTCTCCCGGCCGGTCAGGATCGCATCCAAGATCTGGCCCAGGTGGCTCGAGGGCTTGGTCGCCAGCTGTTCGAGCTCTTGGTGCACACGCGCCCGTAGCTGCGGTGAGATGTTGCGAACACCCGCCCAAGCGGTGGACGCCGAGTTCAAGGAGTCAGCGTCCAACGTCAAAGTCAGATCCAGAAGCTCCATTTGCGATTGATCATCGAGAGTGAACGTGGGGTCTTTTGTAGCCGCCAGCTGAACGCCTTGAATCACCGCCCGCGTATGTTGCAGGCTCAAACGCGCTTGCTGAAGCAGGGTTTTCACGACATTGCGGTTGTACTTGATGTAACAACCCGTGCGCTTGAGGTAATCGGCGTTTTCGAGATGAGCGGGGTTCAGGCCCGGGACCTGCCACATGGCATTGCTCGCCGAGTACAAGGTGCCTTCACAAAGAAGCATCGACTGACTTTTCGTCAACAGCTGATCGCCCTGCGGGAACAGGATTTGGTAGTACCGGGGCGCCGACGTCTCGGGAATGCGCAGATTCGCGAGCAGCACGCGCAAAGGTTCGTGCACCGGGGCTTTGACATCGGTCGCCGCATAGACGGTCGCCGCTTTTTCCATCAAACTGGCTTCAAAACCCGAAACGCAGCGGAGCATCGAGATGAACTCAGGATCCGACCAACGGGCCTCGGGGATCATCGCGGCCGTCATTTTGATCCGCAAAGAGTTGTTCTGCGCGTAGCTGCAGATTTGATCCTTGCGTTCGAGGTCGAAGTCTTGGTTCAAGTCGCCAACCAAGAGTTGTTCCGCTTTGACGGCGTAATCGCGGTCCAAAACCCAGCCGAAAAAATTCATGAAGGTCAGAACTTTCATCTGCATGCCCAGGATCGCCGAATCGCGCTTGGCCACCACGCCGCTCAAAGAATCACGCAGTTTGGTGTTCATTTGCACGGGTTCGATCACATCGAACTCTTTGTCGGTCCATTGGTGCTTGTTGCGGTCGAGCTGCATGAGCCAGTCGTTGATCGCCGGCAAATAAGAGAACGACTTGTCCGAGTTCAGGGCCGAGTTGACCCAATTGAGCTTGTGAAAGAACGCGACTTTGTCATTGTTGAGGAAGCACGCGGGAATCTGCTCACGCTGAAGCTCCTTCGCGCCGGCGGCCTGCGTGAACGCGGTCACGCGAAGCGCGGCGGCCAGGGCGCCGTTGGTCGCTTCATCCAGGTTTTGAAGGTTTTTGAGCGTGTAGTAGTCTTTTCCCTTGATGGACTTGAAGTAGTTTTTCAGCAAAGGGCGGACATTTTTACCCGAGGGTCCGACGGAGTCGAAACCGTAGATGCGCGGAGTTTTTTGAAACACGCGTCGCATGCGATCGCCGAAAGCATCCCCGATCGGCGAATAGCGGAACGCGACAATCTGTTCGGCCTGCTCGGTCGTAAAACCATCCGCGCGCAAAACGCGGCGGTACTCTTCGGGAGAACGGTGGTCTTGTTTCTTTCCGGCCAACGTGTTGCAGCCGAAAAGATAAACTTCCTTGGGGTTTTGCAAAATGCCGTCACAGCGCTTGTCACACGCGCTCGACTCCAGCTCTTCCATCGAAAGACTCAATCCTGATTCGCCGAAGAAGGTGCCGCCGAAGTGGCCCGACACCAACAAAACGTCGCAGCGAATGCCCTTGCGGCAGGCTTTGCGAAGCCAGGGCGCGGAGCTCTTTTCGTCGTCTTCGGAGGCCGCGGCATTGGGAGCTCCGTCTTCGTCATCGGAAAGGTCCGTCAATTCGATGAAGTTCGCATTCTTCTCGCCGATCTCGGCTTTAAAAGTCTCCAGCTCATCTTTCGAGTTGAGAGTGATGCTGCAAATATTGGGTTTCGTCGCGGCAGGTTTGTTCGCTTGTCCGTTCGGCTTCGCGGGAGCCGCCAACGCGACGCCGCTGGCAAGGGCCAGAGCGATCATCGAGAAAAAGAACAAACGTGGCAGAAGCATGGCAACTCCCTCCCCACCTGGGGGCTCTGCCGACAAGAAATGCAAGGCGAAGCCCCAGAGGAACCTTGTCGTTTCAATCATTTAGGGGGGTGTGCCGGAGCTCGAAAAGAGGAGCGCTCGACAGGTGTCTAAGACTTCGACGCTTTGAGGTGCCGCGAACCGCCCCGGCAGGCGGGCGAGGCCATCTCGAAAGTGTCCTTCACAAGGTCCCATTCGGCAGGGGTAAACACGCGCATGGTGAGCGCGTGCAGGCCGCGGCCACGCTCTTCATGAAACAAATCCTGCACCAAACGCTGGCGGTCGATGCGGGATTTTCCCTCGAAAGCTTGCGCCACGAGGATCAATTTGAAATGGGTTTCGGAGTTGGCCGGGACGCTATGGGTGTGGCTTTCGTTCACGAGTTCGAAATACTCGGGATTGAAAACCGTCTCCAGTTTTTGCCGCAAGGCCTGCTCGATGCTCACGACTTACTTCTTCAGGCGCGAACGCACTTGCTCGAAAATACCTTGAGCTTTCATGCCCACGGTCAAAACTTGCATCGCAACTTTTTCGGTCACGGGACTCTCGAGAACTTTCTTCTCGAGCTCTTTGGCCTTCAAAAGACCTTTTTGCGCGACGAAATGCCCGAGCGGGTGTTCGATGGGAAGTTTTTCGAAGTTGCCGTTGTTCATCCAGTCGGTCGCGACCGACTCGGCGATTTCGAAGGGCTTGGGAGCTTTTGCACGGAGGAGTTCGCTACCGAAGAACTTGATCTCGACTTTGGGTCCTTCGGGCTCCGCCTCGAAGTCGCCCGCTGTTTTGTGCGAATCCGAATCGTTCATCGAAGAGCCTGAGCCCGCTTTGGGCTCATCACCGCCCGAAGCCGCCGACCGGGCGCCCGAATGGCGGTGCTCGACTTTTTCGTGCTTGGTGTGCGCGTCGTGAAGATCCTCGGCCACCGAAGCTTCGGCGTGCACGCCGGTTTCGACATCGACAACTTTGACGTCGGCGTCGGAGGCTTCGGGCTCTTCACGGCCCGGGCGTCGCTTGCGCGAAGTTTCGTTCGATGTTTGAGCCGATGTTTCGGCGGTCGTTTCGTTTTTGCCTTGTTTGTCTTTGAAATCTTTCACTGAGGGCATAGGGCCTTCCTTTATCCGATTTGGAGAATTTCGCGGGTGACGAGATCGTAATCCTCTCGGGCCGGGTTCTTGGTCGAAAAGATGGTCTTTCCCGAACCGATGGTGTTCTTCACCTCGCTCGAGGACCGAATATAGTTCTTCATGAGCAAATCTTCAAAGAGATCCACGCACTGGCTCAAAATTTCACGACTGGCCATCTCGCGTCCATCGAAGCGCGTGAACAGCACCCGCTTCTCGAGCTTAAGGTCGAACTCGGCTTCGAGCTCTTTGAGATCCGCGAGGTGTTTTTTGACTCCGGCCATCGAGAACTTATCGGGATTGATCGGCAGCACCACCGTGCTCGAGGCGCAGGTCACGGCCGTGTTCAGAATCGAAAGGCTCGGGGCGGTGTCGATGATGACGAGGTCGTAATTGTCGGCAATCTCTCGCAAAGGGCCCTTGACGGCCTGGGCCCAGTTGCGGTTCGACTGCAAAAGAACGCGGTCCAAAACCGAATTGTTGAGCGAACTCGGAATGAGATCCAAGCCTTCGCCCAGCGAAATCACCGCCTGCTCGATCGTGGCGCGTTTTTCGACGACGTCGACCCAAACCGGCAGGTTCTCGGCGTCCACGCCGAGCGCGAAGGTCAAGTTCGCCTGCTGATCGAGATCCAGCATCAGCACGCGCGCGCCGTACATGGCCGCCCGCCATCCCAGATTCAGGGCCGAGGTCGTTTTGGCCACGCCCCCTTTGAGCATCTGAAAGGACACGGTCTGCTTGGGAATTTTAAAGCCCTTGTACTGCAGGTATGCGCGCACGATCTTGGGCGGCACCGCCGACTTGTAAGGGGATTTGAGGCCGATCTCGATCAACTCGCGGCTGACGTCTTCGGGCGCTTGCTTCACCAGGCTCGCCAAATCTTGCAAACTCAGATTCTCGTCCAAATGAGCCATGCCAGCCCTCCTCGAGACTCGATCGAATCACCAGGGCCCCCTTGGTGGCAACGTGAAAACGCTCCAAGGAGCTTTGCTGCAAGTTGATAAACTCGAGCTTTGAGTCTAGAACCGGGCCGAATCCCTGAAGAGCCCCCACGAGGAGACCGCTTGTCTAGATTTCTGCACAAGATCGACCGTTTTTCGAAGCACGCCCCCGCCCTTAGAACCGAATTCGAGGCGCGCTTTGCCGATCCTTTACAAACCAATTCGGACCGCTTCGTCTGGGATTACTGGCACGTGCCGGGCCAGTACACGCTGCTGCGCACACCCGCCTACCACTACTTTACCGAGGCGCTGTACGCCGACTTTCACGAGTCCCTCGTGATGTGGGGTCGTAAAAACCTGGGCTGCTGGGACATCTCGCCGCCCTGGATGAGCTGCTACGTCGAGGGCTGCAAACAGGAGTTTCACTCGGACGTTCCCCACGGCGCTTGGGCTTACGTGTTTTCGCTCTCGCCGCAAAAGCCCGTGTACCGTGGCGGCGAAACCTTGATTTTGAAACCCGAGACTTTGAGCTACTGGCGCCATTTCGCCTCGGCGGAAGACCGTGAAAAATCGAGCTTCATTGAGACGGTCGAAGCCAAGTTCAACCGCCTCACGGTTTTTGATCCCCGCCTGCCGCACGCCGTTTCGGAAGTGCGCGGGACGCACGACCCGCGCGAAGGCCGCCTGGTGATTCACGGGTGGTTCACGCAGCCGAAAACTTATTTGGACGGCTATCTTCCCGAAAAGGCCGTCGAGACGATTTTGAACGAGGCGACGGGCCTGGTGTCCGAGCTTGTGGCCGCGTTCGAGCAGCACCCCGAATGCATTGGCGTGCAAGGCACGCTCGCGATCGGGCTTCAGGTGAGCGCGGCGGGCGAAGTGACCTCGGCCAAATTCATGACCAACACGTTGATCTCCGAGGATGGCTTTGAACCCAAAGATCTTTTGAAACAGATTCTTAAAGTTTATCGCAGCCTGCGGTTTCCGAAAGCCAAAGGGCCGACGTGGTTGACCATTCCCTTGATCTTTTCGACCTGAAGCTCGGGTTTTGAAGAATTGACTGCACAGAATTCTGACAGTTTCGCCTCAAGCGAAACCGGCTTAGATTCCGCCATTCCAAAAATCCACTTCATGGATTTCGGATCAAAGGAGAATTCTGATGAAAGTTCTATCTAAAGTGATGTCGACGGCCCTCGTCGCCATGGCTCTGAGCACTCCCGCGCTGGCGAAAGCCGGTGTCGAAGAGAACGCGCTGAAAGCCCTCATGAACCAAAATGCGGTTGTTCCCAACTCGGGCGGCCAATTGGTTCGCGTCAACGCGGCGATCGCGATGATCATGACCAGTTCTTTCAACGACAAGGGCGAAGGCGCTCTGTCGGTGATCACAAACAAATGCAAGGCGCAAGCCCGCGGCGTTTACAAATGCCGTCTGAACATCCACAGCTCGGATCGTAAAATTGACGCCAACGGCGCCTACGCTCCTGCTGAAGGCATGACCGAGTCTTCGCTGACCATCGACTACAAGGTCAACGAAACCGGTAAAATCATGATCGGCAAGCCCTCGATCTTCTTCGCGGGTTGATTCGCATATAACGATCTTGAATTGAAAGAGCCCGTGGCACCCGCCGCGGGTTTTTTTATGCCCAAAACACAAAATCCGCGGCGCCCCAGAAACATGGCGTCAAGAATCACCACCGTTACGGATGTCGAAGAACCGACTATTTGGGACGGGCGCCGGATTTGGCATTGAGGCTGGCCATGAAGTTGGCCATCAAACTGTCGCGGGCCTCGCCCGAGACGGGGCGAACGCCCTCTTCGAAGGTGACCATCAAACCCTTGGGAAGGCCCAAGATAAAGCGCGACGGCGACACGGGCTTGGCCTGACCGTAACGTTTGCGGGTCCGGCAGCGCGAGAGGTAGAGCTTTTCTTGCGCACGCGTGATGCCCACGTAAAACAGGCGGCGCTCTTCGGAAATGTCCGATCCCAGCGTGCGGTGCGGAAGCAGATCCTCTTCGATCCCGATCAAGAACACGATCGGAAACTCCAGACCTTTGGAGGCGTGCAACGTCATCAGCGACACTTCGGATTTTTTTTGATCGTCCTCTTGATCGTCCCGGAGCTCCATCGCATCGACAAACTCTAGCAACGTCTTCTGATCGCGGCCGCCGCGCTCGACAAACCGGTCCAGAATGCGCGCCAGGATCTCGACGCCGAGCCAGCGCTTCTCGCCGGCCACCGGGTCTTTTGAGGTGTTCCAAACCAAATCGCGGTAGCCAATCTCTTTCATGATCTCGACCAGCTTGGCACCGGGCATGAGGCTGGGGTCATTGAGCAACCGCCCCGCGAGCGTCGAAAGAAAGACATGCAGCTGATCGATGGCTTCACCCGCTTTGTCTTGAATGCCGATCTCTTTCCATAAACGAGAGGCCTTAATAAAGCCCATCTTATGGGTGTTCATGTACTCGACGATCTTTTCGATCGACGTGTCCCCGATCCCACGCGAAGGAACATTCAAAATGCGGCGGAAAGCCAGATCGTTGGCCGAGAGCGAAAGTCTTAAGTAAGCGAGCACATCTTTGACTTCTTTGCGGTCAAAAAGAGCCGTGCCGCCCGAGACGGCAAACGGAATTTGTTCTTGGCGCATCAGACCTTCGAGAATCCCCGACTGCGAATTGGACCGGTACAAAACCGCCATCTCTTTGTAAGGGCGGCCCAGCTCGTGCGCCTGTTTGATCTCACGCAGAACGTACTCGGCCTCTTCCTCTTCATTCGAAAAAACAAAGAGTTCGGGCTCCCCGCCCACCCCGCGCGAACTCTCGGGCTTCAGCACTTTGCCATGGCGTTTGTCGTTCTGGCCGATCACGTGATTGGCCAGATCCAAGATTTTTGAGGTGGAGCGGTAATTGCGCTCCAGGCGGATCACCTCGCAGGGCGAGTAGCGCTTGGGATAATCCAAGATGTTCGAAACCTCGGCGCCGCGCCAACCGTAAATCGACTGATCGTCGTCGCCCACCACGGCCATGTTGCGCTCAGGCCCCATCATGTACTCGAGAAGTTTCATCTGCACGGCGTTCGTGTCTTGAAACTCGTCGACCATCAGGTACGGGTACTGGCGCTGAATCTTTTCGCGGATCTCGGCGTTTTCTTTTAAAAGAGCCACGGGCTTGAGCAGAAGCTCCTCGAAATCGACCACGCCCAGGGCCTTGAGTTTTTTCTGGTACTGCGGCGCGAGCGCCTCGGCCACTGCGTGGTACTCATCGCCATCGGGATTGGCGAAACGGCCGCGCGCGCGGAACTCTTGCACCAAGTTCAAAACTTTTTCGAGATCGAATTTGTCTTTGCCCGCGACCGTCAGGTTCTTGAGCAGCTCGCGCACGACCGACTGCGAGTCGCTCATGTCGATCACCCCGAACTGCGCCGGAAGCCCGGCCGCCTCGTGGTACTTGCGCAGCATCTGCAAACCGAACGAATGGAACGTGCCCGCCCAAAGACCTTTGGCCTTGGCGCCCACTTTCACCGACACACGGTGCTTGAGCTCGCGCGCGGCCTTGTTGGTAAACGTCAGAACGCAAATCCCGTCGGCCTTGACGATCCCATCGTCAATCATGCGGCCCGTGCGCGAGACCAAAACGGTCGTCTTGCCCGAACCGGCACCGGCCAAAATGAGAAGCGGACCGTGGGAGTGATTCACGGCCCGCGCCTGCTCTGGGTTGAGTCCCCGAGTCCAATCGGTCATGTCGTCCTTATTGGCGGTTGTGAACGAGGCTGCGAACCTCGTCTTGGAAAATCACGTCCACTTTATCGGGGAAGGCCGTCTTCACAACGCCCAAACCAAACTTGGGGTGTTGAATGCGGGCTTTGACCGGGAACTTGAGCTTCATGTTGTAAGTCGCGGTCTCACCGGTCAGGGTCTCTTGTAAAAGAGTCTGGTATTCGGTTTCGTGCGCAGCTGCGCGGGCCGAAGCGCCGCGAGCACTGGGTGCACGCTTCGTCGCTCCGCCGGTTGAGAGCTTACGAGCGGCCGCGGCCGCCGAAGGAAGTTTGTAGGTCTTTTTGGAGTGGCACGTTTCGCATTCGACCTTTGCCGAGGTGCTCGACGTGTGCGCGATCACGGTGTGGTAGCGCTCGGCACCGCACTTCTTGCAATCCGTATAAACCGATTTTGCGACCGCGGGTAATGTTTGCTCAGCCATGGAGTCCTTTCGCACGGTAGACCTGGAGCGGGTCCGTGAGTTTTTTCGATGCGATATCTGATGCGCTCAAGAAGAACGGCCCTTCGCCGTTCTGCAGGCGCGTTTGCACTTCAATCATACTCTTTTCATCCGAGGGATCAACCAAAAGGCCCGAGGGCGCGTAGCGCTCGAGAAAGGCATAGTCCTCTTCACGCGTAAAGAACGACTCCCAGACTTCGGTGTTGACCTCGGACCGGTACGTCACCGTTTTGGCGTGCGTGTGCACCGGCGTGTAAGCGGTCAAAATCTGCATGTGCCCAAAGTGCGAGTGCAGTTTGAGCGCGGGGCTCCCCCACTGCGTGATTCCGCAACACGTTTCGACATTGGCGTACCAAAGGCCGAACGCCTTCGAGAGAAAGCCCAGACCGTAAAGACGGTCCTTCTCTTCAACCAGCGTGTTGATGGCGCAAAGATTGTGGGCGATCCACTCCCCTTTGCGCATCGTCGGGATGATGATAAACAGCGAGAGCGGCGTCCAATCAAAATTCGGATCCACCCGCATCACTTTGCGAAACGCCTCGGGCAGCTTGGACGTTTTCATCGCAAAGCCCGCGACGAACCCCGGCATCACCGCGCAGTCATAAAACACCCAGCGCGGCATCGGCATGTTGGTTTTGCCGAACGCCAGATTCTCGAGGTGGTAAATGCCTTCGGCGAACTCGAGCTCGTGCAGCATCATCGGATCTTTGTAGATCGGCTCATACGGAAACCAGTCCAAGCGGTGGCGGCTTCCGGGCTGCGCGACTTTGTTCTCGGAGCGCACGTAGACGTAAGGGCGGATGTCGCCTTTCGCCACATGTTCTTCGAGCCAAGTTGCCTTCTTCAAGATCTCGTTCATTTCGTCCCCAACGGGCCGATCATGGTTTCGGGGCGCACATACTGATCGAACTGCTCCGCGGTCAGGTAGCCGAGCTTCACGGCCTCATCTTTGAGCGTGGTGCCATTTTTATGCGCGGTCTTAGCGATGGTCGCGGCTTTGTCGTACCCGATGTGCGGGTTGAGCGCGGTGACGAGCATGAGCGAGTTGTCGAGGTGACGCTTGATCTGCTGCTTGTTGGCTTCGATGCCGACCAAGCAATTGTCATGGAACGAATCCAAAGCATCCGACAGCAAGCGGATGCTGTTCAAAACGTTAAAGACGATCACGGGTTTAAAGACGTTGAGTTCGAAGTGTCCATTCATCCCGCCCACGCTGACCGCCACGTCATTGCCGATCACCTGCGCGCAAACCATGGTCATGGCTTCGCTCTGGGTGGGGTTGACTTTGCCGGGCATGATCGAAGAGCCCGGCTCGTTTTCGGGAAGATGGATCTCGCCGATCCCGCAGCGGGGTCCCGAGCCGAGCAGGCGCAGGTCATTGGCGATTTTCATCAAAGACACGGCCAGCGTTTTGAGTGCGCCGCTGACTTCGACCAAAGCGTCGTGCGACGCCAAAGCTTCGAATTTATTTTCGGCCGAAACGAAAGGAATGCCGGTTTCACTCGAGATGGTTTTCGCCACTTGCACGGCGAAATCGGGATGCGTGTTGAGGCCCGTGCCCACGGCGGTTCCGCCGATGGCGAGCTCATGCAAGTGAGGCAGGGTGCTCTTCACACGCGTGATGCCGTGCTTGATTTGCGTGGCGTAGCCCGAGAACTCCTGACCGAGTGTCAAGGGAGTGGCATCCATCAAGTGGGTGCGGCCGATTTTGACGATGTCTTTGAACTCGTCTTGCTTTTTGACCAACGCCTTGTGGAACTTCTCGAGCGCCGGGAGCAAACGCCCATGAACCTGCGCCGCCACCGCGATGTGCATCGCCGTCGGGAAGGTGTCATTCGATGATTGGCCTTTGTTCACGTCATCGTTCGGGTGCACGTCTTTTGCCGGGAGCTTCACGCCCATGAGGCTCATCGCGCGGTTGGCGATGACTTCGTTGGCGTTCATGTTGGTCTGCGTGCCCGAACCGGTCTGCCAGACCACCAAGGGGAAGTGCTCGTCCAAATCTCCCTTGATGACTTCATCCGCCGCCTTCACGATCTGCTCAGTCTTTTTGGGATCCAGCAGACCCAGTTTCGAATTGGTGATCGCCGCGGACTTTTTAAGTACGCCGAGCGCGCGGATCATTTCGCGCGGAAAACGGTCGCCGCCGATTTTGAAGTTCTCGCGCGAACGCTGGGTCTGAGCGCCCCAGTATTTGTCCGCCGGTACCTTCACATCACCCATCGTGTCTTTTTCAATTCGAAATTCGGTCAAGTTGTCTCCTTGGTCGCGCGTCTGGCGCGCGCTCGCCTTCTTTAAGTATGCCGATGGACTTGACCTACGTGGGCCTGGTCCGTCGGGTAAATCACAAGTTCTTGAATGTTCACGTGCGCGGGGCGCGAGAGGCACCACGCGATCGTGTCGGCGATGTCGGCTCCCGAGAGCGGCGTCATGCCTTGGTACACGGCCTTGGCCTTGCGCTCGTCACCAAAGCGCACGACCGAGAACTCGGTCTCGACCATGCCGGGTTCGATGTTGGTCACGCGCACGCCGGTGCCGGCGAGATCCATGCGAAGACCTTCGCTGATCGCGCGCACCGCAAACTTGGAGGCGCAGTACACCCCGCCGCCCGGGTACACCCAGCGGCCCGCGACCGAGCCCAAGTTCACAACGTGTCCGTTTTTGTTTTTCACGAAATGCGGCAAGAGCTGACGCGTAAGCGCGAGCAGACCTTTGACGTTGGTGTCGATCATCACGTCCCAATCGTCGAGACTCGCGTCTTGCATTTTTTCGGTTCCCATCGCGAGGCCCGCATTGTTCACCAGCACGGTGACTTCGCTGAGCCAGTCTTGATGGGTTTTGCAAAACTCCTCGATCGAGGCGCGCTCGCGCAGATCGAACGGAGCGATGCGCACCTGAGCGCCCGCCGCTTGCAACTCGGTCTGAAGTTTTTCGAGGCGGTCCTTGCGCCGTCCACCCAAGATGAGCGCATAGCCCTCACCCGCCAAACGGCGCGCGGTGGCTTCACCAATCCCGGCCGTGGCGCCGGTGACAAATGCACACTTTTTAAGCACTAGAAAATCCCTCTGGAAAGCGTCTATCTTAGAGGGAAAATCGCCGGGAGAGCAATGCTTGATCTTCTTGGAACTGTCAGGCAAAGCTCTCGGCATGGCAAAAAAGTATTGGCTCATGAAGTCAGAACCCGAAACCTACTCGATTTCCCACTTGCAGAAGGACAAAAAGACCTGGTGGACGGGCGTGCGCAATTATCAGGCACGCAATTTCATGATGAACGACATGAACGTCGGCGACGAAATTTTGTTCTACCACTCCAACGCCGAGCCGCCCGGAGTCGCGGGCCTGGCGCGTGTGTCCAAGAAGGCTGAGCCGGATGCGACCCAGTTCGATAAAAAATCCGAGGTCTTTGATCCCAAGGCCAGCAAAGAAAAACCGATCTGGTTTTGCGTCGAGGTGGAGTTCGTCGCCGAATTTAAAAATTTCGTCTCGCTCGAAACTTTGAAAGAAACCAAAAGCCTCGAGGGCATGCAGGTTCTTAAAAAAGGCCAACGCCTGTCGGTTCAGCCCGCGACCAAGGCGGAGTTCGACCAGGTCAAAAAACTGGGATCTTGATTTGAACGGCGCTGGTCTCTCTTTTCAGCCCAAGCTCTTTCTCGCGCCCATGGAGGGCGTGATGGATCATTTCATGCGCGAGATGATCACCTCCTTGGGAGGCGTCGATCAGGCCGTCTGCGAATTTATCCGCATCACCGATCAGTCCACGCCCGACGCGGTCTTTTACCGCGACTGCCCCGAACTCAAAACTCAGAGCCGCACCGCCAGCGGCACGCCCGTCTTTGTGCAGCTGCTGGGCGGAGACCCGTTGCGCTTGGCCGAACACGCCCGCAGCGCGGTCCGACTGGGAGCGGCCGGCGTGGACTTGAACTTTGGCTGTCCCGCGAAAACCGTCAACCGGCACGACGGCGGCGCCACCCTTCTCTTGTACCCCGAGCGCATGGAAAAAATCGTGCGCGCCGTTCGTGACGCTGTTCCCGAGCATGTTCCCGTGACGGCAAAAATCCGTTTGGGATTCTCGGACCCCGCGACCTGCATCGAGAGCGCCCAAGCCGTCGAGCGCGGCGGCGCGACCTGGCTCACGGTTCATTGCCGCACCAAGATCGACATGTACAAGCCACCGGCGTTTTGGACTTGGATTCCCGAGATCAAAAAACACGTGGCCCTTCCGATCATCGCCAACGGCGACATCTTCACGCCCGAAGATTTGCACGCGTGCGCGAAAGTGACCGGCTGCACGCAGTTCATGATCGGCCGCGCGGCCTTGATCGACCCGTTCATCTTTAGGCGCGTGCGCGGACTTGAAGTCGACCCGAGCTGGGACGCGGTTTTAAATTTGGTGCGCACGTTCTTTGACCGAACCTGCGAAGGCGTTTCGCCCAACTTCGCGCAGGCCCGCACCAAGCAGTGGCTGCGCGAGCTCTGCAAAGGGCGCCACGCGGAAGCGAAAGTTTTGTTCGACGAAATCAAAGTGCTTCGCGACCCGCAGAGACTTCGAGCGACTCTCCGTCAGGGCCTTGCCGTCACCGGCGGCGGCAGGTTTTAGATTTAAGAAAACTCGCACGCGGCGAGCGCGGATTTTACTTCCGAATCGGTGACCTGGCGCACCTCAATCTCAGCGAAGCGCAAGAGCTGTCACGACCGGCGACCAGCGCTCAAGTCGAAGACCCCAATCACCCGCGATCCAGGCCATCGTCGCTTCGGACGGAAAAAGAATGTGCGTGTTGTCGCGTGCATACCACCAATTTTCAAACTCGGCAGGCCGAAGCTCGGTGCGGATCACCAACCGGCCTCCCGTTTTCAGTCTTGAAAGCGCCGCTTTGATCTCCGCGCGCGGATCGCGCACGTGCTCAAACACCTCATGCATCAACACGGCATCGAAAGGTCCGTCGGGAACTCCCGGGTGAAAAAACGGATCGTACAGACTCACGTCATAACCCGCTTCGCTCAAAAGCATCGCGAGCGAGGGTTCAGGACCTGAGCCATAATCCAAAACCGCCGCCGGTGCAGGAACGTGAGTTTTCATCAACTCGACGGTCTTCATCAAAAAATCGCGAAATCCGCGCTGGCCCAGGTCATTGCGGTGGGTCTCGTAACGCGCGCGTTCGTTCTCGGGGGTGAGCTGATCTTGGGAAGGAACAAAATAGAGATCGCATCCGGGACATTGCAAAAAGCGTCGCTCTTTCCAAGCCCGGTGCGACCTGAGACCGAAAGGTCCCAACCCCAAACAAAGGGGGCACGGAGATGTGAAGAAAACTGGATCGGACGGAGAACTTACCAGATAGACGCCCTTTGCTTCAGCTGTTAGAAACTAGACAGATAAAAATGACACGAAAGAGTGTCAAGCGCCTTCAAGGCGCCAACGAAGGAGTGCTCCGCATGGCTCATGTCAAAATGTACACCAAAGACCCCTGCCCGTACTGCGTTCGCGCCAAAGCCTTTTTCAAAGAAAAGGGCGTTCAAGTCGAAGAAATCGATCTCACCGACGATTTTGAGACCCTCAACCGCCTAAAAAACGAAACGGGCTGGCGAACCGTCCCGATGATCTTCATCGGCGACAAGCTCGTGGGCGGCTACTCCGATCTCAAGACCCTCGATGACGAGGGTAAACTCGATGGGATGCTAAAGGCCTGACCCTTCGCGGTTCTTCACGTTCAAATCCATCTGCGGGAACGGGATTTCGATCTCGGCGGCCCGCAGGCTCTTGATCATGGCCGTGCGGATGTCCCCGGCCACGACCTCTTTGTCCCAAATGTCGGTCAGCCAGTAGCGCAGATCGAATTCCAAGGCCGAATCGCCAAAGTTCATAAACACGGCCCGCGGCGCGGGATCACGAAGCACCCGCTCGTGATTCAAAGCCGCTTGCGTGAGCAGCTGCTGCACTTGATCCACGTCGGCGGCGTAAGACACGCCGATTTTGATGTGCTGACGCGTTTTTTTCGGCGCGTGGTGGTTCGACGAGAAACTCTCGTTGATCACCTCTTCCGACACCAACTTTGAATTCGGCACGATGATCGAAACTTCGTCGCGCGTTTGAATGATCGTCGAGCGCACGCGGATGTCGACCACGCGGCCCGACGTCTCCCCGACTTGCACGATGTCGCCGCGCTTGACCGGGCGCTCGAGCAAAAGAATGATTCCCGAGACGAAATTTTGCGTGACGTTTTGCAAACCAAAACCGATCCCGACCATCAAAACCGCGCCCACCGCCGCCAGCGAATTGAGCGAAAGCCCCAAATTGTCGAGCGAGAAAAACACGCCGACCGCGATCACCGTGTAGCGGGTGAAGCGCTCCAGCGAATCGCGGATTCCCGAGTCGACGCCCTTTTTCTTGAGCTGCCTGTTGACCAGCTGGCCCAGGTAATGCGCCAGCTTGATCGAGAGCAGAAACACCGCGACCGAAATAATGACGTTCGTCAAAGCGATCTTCGAATCTTTGAGCGTGAAGATCGGCTTTTGCAAAACCGCCCAAACTTCGTCGAGTTGCCCCAGAATCGTCTCGAGATGCTCGTTCATAAATCTCCTACTCCCGCAGCTGCGTGCGCGGGGTCATGGCCACTCGTGTTTTAAAAAATAAATCCAGCGCCTCTTGCACGCCCTCGCCCGTTTTGGCGGTCATGACCGCCGAGTACAGCGCGTGCCCGAAATCGAGCCAAACCCCGGTCGTGCGCACATGAAAACGAAATTTGCGCAAAGCTAAATTCTCGCCATGAGTTTCGAGCAAAATCATCAGCAGTTTTTTTAAGGCTCGGCCGTACTCTTGGCCTTCGTCTTCCGGGGTGCGCGGCGCCCGCTCACCTTCGCGGCCATAGGGCGCCCCAAAGCCGAGCGTCTCGGCCACCTGCCACATCATCCAAGGTCTCGCCGCCAGGGCCCGGCCACTCATAGCCATGTCGCAGCCCGTGTCTTCGAGCATTTGAAAAACATCTTCGGCGGTCTGCACGTCGCCGTTGCCGATCACGGGGATCGAGACGCTCTCGCGCAAAAGACGGATCTGCTCCCAATCGGCAGAGCCCCGGCGCTTTTGCTCCGCCGTGCGCGGATGCAAAGTCACCCACGAAGCGCCCGCCTCTTCAAGGCCGCGCACGAAGTTCAAAAGAAAATTGAAATCGCCCTGCGGCCCCGCGCGCAGCTTCACGCTCACCGGAACCGGGCTGTGCTTGACCGTCATGCGCACGACTTCGGCCGCGTAGGCGGGATCGCCCATCAAGGCCACACCGTAATTGTGTTTGAGCGCCTTTTGCACCGGGCAGCCCATGTTGATGTCGATGGCCTCGGCGCCCCAATCGATCAGCCGGGTGACGGTGTCGCGGATCGGCTCCTCTTCGTTGCCCAAGATTTGCGGCACCAGGCCCGTCTCAAACGGCGCGCGAAAGGTTTCGGGGGTTTTGGCGAGGTCCTCTTTGGGAATCTTCCAAGAATTGAGCATTTCGGTGGGCCAGAGAGTTTCGGCTCCCGCCGGCAGGTAATCACGCGTCACCACCCGCAAAGCCATGTGCGACAGACCGACCATGGGGGCCAGGCAGAGCGGGAAGTTCACTTTCCCATTCAACAGTTTGCGTCGTGTCGCCAATTCTTGCACCGCCCCGGTTTAGCTCATAATTTCTAAGAAAGAAAGGGCGGGCATGAGTCGACAAAAACGGATCGGTCTACTGGGCGGCGGCCAATTGGCGCGCATGCTGGCCCTGGCGGGAGCCCCGCTGGGATTTGAAGTTCATATCTTGAGCCCCTCCAAATCGGACCCGGCGGCGCAAGTGACCGGGTTTCACCACGTGGGCGACCCCAACAAGCTCGCCGACCTTCAGACGTTCTTGGGCCAGGTCGACTTTTTGACCTTCGAGAGTGAGTTTTTCGACATGGACCTGCTCGAAAAAGCGCTCGCGCCCTTGAAGGCCCCGCCGGTCGTTTTTCCGGCGCCGGCCCTGATGCGGGACCTGCAAGACCGCAGCACGCAGAAAAAACTGCTGGTCGATCATGGGCTCGCGACCTCGCCTTTCATGCTGATCCACCGCCCGATCGACCTGAAAACCGCCTTTGAAAAATTCAAGAAAGGCTTCGTCGTTAAAAAGGCCCGTGGCGGGTACGACGGCACTGGCACTTACTACGTCAAGACACCCGCGGACCTCGAAAAACTTCAGACGTCGTTTCCGGGGTTTTCGATCGCCGAGAGTTTTATCAAGTTCAAACGCGAGCTCGCGGTGACCGCGGTTTGCGACGGCAAATCGGTGCGCTTTTTGCCGCTGGTCGAGTCGAAGCAGACCGACTCGCGCTGCGATTGGGTGCGCGGCCCCACCAAGCACCGCGCTTGGAAAAAACTCAGCGGTCAAATCGAGAAAATGCTGATCAAAACCGGTTACCGCGGTTTGATCGCGTTCGAGCTTTTTGACACGGGCACCGCTCTTCTTGTCAACGAGATCGCCCCGCGCGTGCACAACTCGGCTCACTACACGCAGGACGCCCTCAACTTTTCGCAGTTTGATCTGCACCTGATCGCGGGCGCGGGCCTGAAGCTTCCCAAGATCGAACTCAAGACCAAAGCGTTCGTCATGATGAATCTGGTCGGCGAAAGCCACGAGAGCTTTGAGTTTCCGAAAGACTTGCAAGGCCATCTTCATTGGTACGGCAAGGCCTCCAACCGCCCGGGGCGAAAAATGGGGCACATCAATTGGGCGGGCGCCACGCTCGGCCCCCTCTTTAAAAACGCACTCAAAGAACGCACGAGGATCCGCAAATGACGAAAACCAAACGTGTGGCCATCATCATGGGAAGCAAAACGGATCTCAAAGTCATGTCGGCCGCGGCCGAGATGCTTGAAGAGTTCAAAATTCCCTACCACATCGAAGTGGTGTCGGCGCACCGAACGCCCGAAAAAATGTTTGAGTTCGCGCGATTGGCGCACGAGCGCTTTAGCGTGATCATCGCGGGCGCGGGCGGCGCGGCCCACCTCCCGGGGATGGTGGCCTGCCTCACCACGCTGCCCGTGATCGGCGTGCCGGTTCAGCTCGGAACGCTCAAAGGGATGGACGCGCTGCTATCGGTCGTGCAAATGCCCAAAGGCATTCCGGTCGCCACGGTCGCCATCGACAACGCGGCGAACGCGGGCCTGCTCGCCGCACGCTTGATCGGGATGAATGACCCCAAGGTGCAAAAGAAACTGCAGAAGTTTCAGGATTCGCAAAAAAAGAAGGTCGCAGCCATGAACCGCGACCTTCGAGCGTCCAAAAAAATAAAGACGAAAAAATAAAGACGAAAATATCGAGTTTAAGCCGCGTGAACGCGGGCCGCGGCCTCGCGGCGCTCAGCCAACGTGCGAGCCACCAAACCGATCGCCACGGTAAAGAACAAATCGCCCGCGACCTGATTTTTCAGGAACGGCAACGCCATGATGTAGCACTGGCTCAAGCCCTCCGCGGTCATCGGGTACAATTCACCCGACACCCAAACACCAAAATTAGTGATCACGAAAAACAACAAGCTCGCGGTCAGACTGCCCGCGATGGCACGGCCCCAAGACAAACGGGGCTGGATCACCAAGGCCAGGGCCGCGATCAAGAAGAACGCGCCGTAAACCCAAACCATCGTGGAGTGAAAGCCCAAAACCAGATCGCTCAAAATCAGAATCGCCAAGGGGATGGCGAAAGCGGCACGGCGGTCTTGAAAGAACGTCGTCGCCCACAGCGCGAGCGCACCCACCGCGGTGAAGTTCACGGGGTGTGGTATCAGGCGAGTAAGCACACCTACCAGAACGAAACCCACTGCGATCAAAAAACTTGTCTGTTTGGACACGGTCGCCTCCATCCCTCTGCCGCACATGCCAGCGCGGCCTTCAGAAGCTCTCGTTTTCACTCTGGAATTGCCTCAAGTCAAGAACCGTCAGGAATGCTTACAAAAGCGTCTCGCACTTTGACTTTCAAAGGCCTTCTGGGTACTCCCTAAGAGCTTTAAAACTCTTGGAATTTTGAGGACGCGCGTGTTGTTGCAACGGCTGTTCAAAACCTCATCTCGACAAACCCGAGCCGCGGGCTTGGTCGTCCTTGGCCTGACGCTCGCGGGTTTCGTTCATGCGCAAGAGACCTTCGTGCAAACGCGAGTTTTCTGTTTGGATTCCGAGCTGATCAGCACGGGTCTGCGCACGATCTCCACGCACACCTCGCCTGAGTTCCCGCTTCGCACTCTGTTCTTCGACACGACGGGCACACCCGGCCTCAAGGTGACGGACCAGATTCCGCTTTGGTCGGATGCGGGGCTCACCGAAAATCTTTTGATCAGCGACAGCCCGATCATTGGCGGCGAAAGCCGCGTGTATCTGGCCTCGAGCACCTACTCCGATGCGAAGGGGACTTTGCGCGAGGTCGCGCGTTTTCCGTCTTTGACGTGGGTGCGCGACACTTGGCCCGCGCTGGGACTTCGCGGAGGCCACGTGGCGGTCGATGAGACCAAAACGCTTTTGGTCCTGCCCGATGTGAGCGGCCAATCCTATGATCTCATCGATTTCCGCACCAAAACCAAATTGCGCTCGATCCAGATGTCCCCGCTGATCTGGTCCAACCCGCTCCTCTCGATGGACGCGGGCGCGGTCGTGTTCCAAAAAATTTCGGACCGCGAGCACGTGCGCCTGCAGCTGTGGAATTTCAAAACCGGAGCCAGCGAGACACTGCCGTCAGCACGCCGGGGCACGCACCAGCTCTCACCCCAATTTATCAGCGGGCGCCTGCTGGCCTGGCTGGAATGGACTCCCGAAGGAGCTCATGTCTGGATGCTCGATATGACCACCCGGCGTTCGCGCATTGTGGCTCATCTGGTCCTCCCGCACTCACCTCACCTGGCCGCGGGCTGGTTGGGCGATTTGACTCTTGTCATTCCTTTTGAGCGCCGCTCCTCGTTCTCGCGCGGGACCATGCTCGAAGGCGGCTTGACCGTCGTGCACTTGGATCCGGTCTCACTGGAGTTCAAAAGTTTGAACACGGTCGATTTTCCCATGTCCGAACAGAGCCGCAAACTCAGCGAACTGCAGCCGCGCCTCTTCACGTCGATGAGCTGGTCGCCTTGGACCGCCGAATTCGTCTTAGGAAAAGGCGGCATGGGCGGACTCGTGTCATGGAACCCTGAAACTGGCTTTCATTTGATCGGACCGCAAAACCGCACGGCCCGTTGCCTGAACCCGAAACTCGCACCCGAATACATAGGAGCTTGGTGATATGTTGTCGATTCTCGTTGTCGTGACTTCGCTTCTCTGGTCCGCCCCGTCTTGGAGCGCGCCCATCGAAAATATGTCCGAGGCTCCCCGTTACACGGATCAAACCTCGCTTTTGGACGTCGCTCAAGGCGAAGCCGCAACCTCGCTTCAGCCCGGTGCTTCGAAAGAGGCCGAAGAGAAGGCCGCCAAGAAAAATAAAAAAGCGAACAAGCCCGAATCTCTTCCCACCGTCTCGGCCGATCAAATTTCGATGCTGCGTCTGGAAGACAACTACGAAACGCCCCGCGCGCGCGATTTTGATTTCAAAGTGGATCTGTCGTTCGAAAGTTTCAAACTCAAAGGTCTGGTGCCCAACGCCAATCTTGGCAACTACGATGCCGAACGCGCGGGCGACATTCCGCTCTTCGCGTTGCACTTCGGATTTTTGTACCCGTTCACGCCCAAGTTTTCGGCGGGTCTTTCGGCCTTTGGCGGCTACGGTTTTCGCCAATACGACCTGACCGCGCCCAACGGCTCTTCGGTGAATCCGCGCCTGAATGTGGTCGCCTACGGTTTCGCCGCCGAAGGCCGCTACCAATTCACCAAAAATTGGTTTGGCGACCTCGCTTACGAAAATGGACAGATGGGCATCCGCCAATCTTCCTCCGAGACGACGCTCGCTCAGTGGAGCGAGAACGGCGCCACCACCGCTTCGCGCTTGAGCGCGGGTTACACGTTCGCCAGCCGTTGGGAACTCTCGGGCGGTTACCTGCAGCGCAAACTCTCGTCGTCTCGCTTCGATCTTGAATCCAGTCAATGGTCCCTCGCCACAGGAGTGAAATGGTAATGACTCGCACGGCTTTGATCTTCAGCTTGCTTCTCGTCCTGGCCGCCGCCAGCACTTATGCGCAATCGCCGGCCGCATCGCCAACACCCGCGCCGAAACGCGCGGCAAAACCGCGCCCCAGCCCGACGCCGGCCCTGGCACCGACACCGGCTCCCGCCGCGCGCGCCGTTTTAAATCTGACACCCACCGAAGTGGCCAAACTGATCCTCACCGACAGCTACCGCGCCAAAGAGGTGAACTACAACGCCGACTTGATTCGCCTACCTTACGCGCAGGTGCTCGCGAAGTACGATTTCAATTTGTATTTCGAGACCGGTTATCAAAAATCCAAATTCGAAACCGCGGGCATGAGCAACAGCTCGTCCTCGGACATGGATCAAAGCCAGCTGACGACCCTGACGCTGTCGAAGCCGTTCAGCACGGGAACGACGGCCTTGATCGAATTCACCCGCAACCAAACACGTTACGATCTGCTGGCCACGGCACCCGTGACCTTCGTTGACCGCTACACGCAAAACATCGCGGGCCTCACGCTCACGCAAAACCTGTGGCGCAACTTCTTCGGGATGGCCGATCGTGCCGAGATCTCGTCGGCCGAAATGTATTACCAAGCGTCGCGCGTGACCCGCGCCAACGACCTGCAAGCGCTCGTGCTCGAGGCGCTCGAGGCTTACTGGAACGCTTATGTTGCGCAGGAAACCTTTCAAGAGGCGCTCAATTCGCGCGACCGCTACGAAAAACTCGTCAGCTCGATCCGCCGCAAATCGTCTTACGGCTACACCAGCCCTGGTGAACTCCCGCAAATTCAAGCGGAGTTCGAAGTGCGCCAGCAGACCGTCAAGACGACCTCGGCCGATTATTTGGCCGCGCTCGACAAGCTGGTCACTTTGCTACGCATTCAACCCGGCACCGAGATCCGGTTCCAGGCGATCGAAGACATTCCGCTTCCGCCCAAGCTCTCGCCCGTTGAAGTCGACAACTTGCGCTCGATCAAATCGGCCCGCCTTCGCAAAGACGCCGCCGACAAGGCTTATGACGGAAGCAAATCGCGCAACCGCGCGGACTTCTCGCTCGTGGGCAAAGTCTACACTTCGGGTCTGGACGAAACCGACAGCGAAGCGGACAACGAGTTTTTGGCCGGCACCCGCCCTCGCTATTACGTGGGTGTAAAGTATCAATACAACTTCGGCAGCGGCGTTCAGGATGAAGACATCTTGAACAAAAAACTCACCAAAGAGCTCGAAGCCACCCGCTACGAGCGCGCACGCCTCGAAGTCGGCGACTCGCTCACCAATCTGGAGCGCCAGATCCAAGCGACCTACAACGTCGCGGTCAGCGTGAAGAACCAGCGCGTGCTGCGCGAAAAGGCGATCAACGAACTCAACCGCACCTACATGCAGGGCCGTACCGACATCTCGATCCTGATCGATGCCATGACCAAGTACTTTGACTCTGAAATCAACTTTATCCGCACCATCGGTGCCTACCAGATCGCGCTCAACCGCTTTGCGGCGGCCCGCGATGAGCTGATCCCCGATGCGTCGGTGCCGTCCGCCAACGTGCAGACCGGACTTTCGACACCTATAGACGAGCGCGCTCAAGCCGCGCCGGGGGGCGCAGAATCGCCTGCCAATAAAGGAGAGACACGATGAAATACTTTTTGAGCCTCCTGACCGTTCTGTCGCTGATGCTGTCGGCCTGCGCGTTCGACAGCTCGAACGACACCGACCAGCGCGACCTCAATGACCGCGATGAACTGGTTCGCAGCTTCAGCGCCATCCAAGGCATCTACACCGGGACGATCGAGACCCAGTACAAAACGATGCCGGCCAAGCTCACGATCACCTACCGCGAGGTCGAGATCGGCAAGGACTCCGACGGTCAGCCCCGCTACCGTCCCGTTTTGGTGGCGCGCTTGAGCCGTCCCGAGCTTTTGACTTTGGATGTTCGCATGAACGGCAAATACATCGAGCGCACGGGTGATTTGACGTTGTCGACGACCGACAATGGCGGTGAGTACTTGCAGGGCCGCGGCTACATCCGCGGGACCGACTACACGGCGAACCTGACCAACGCGAGCTTTGGTTTCTACGGAACTTTGCGCGTGTCCCTGTTGAGCCGCGAGATCAAGACCGAAGAGAACGACGATGCCGAACAAATTTCGCGCATCCGTCAACGCATGAAACTTCTCGAAGGCACGTACCGAGCCGTCGTGAAGCTCGACATCCCGAGCCCCGACTACCCGGATGTCGTCCGTTCGGAGCTGCGCTTGATCGTCGAAGAAACCGGCGCGATTCCGGTGCTGACGGCTTTCTACAGCCACATGTGCGGCGCCGTGAAGCCGATCCGCGCGCGCGCGACTTACAAGCCTGACTTGGTTCCGGCCGAGCTTTCGTTCGCCACCGCGAGCGATATGGATTTGCGCATCACGTTCAACGGCACTTGGCAAAACTCGGTGATCGACGGTTACTTCCAGTACCCGACCTTGAGCGGACGCTTGCACGCGGTTCCCAAGCAGTCGGGCGATCGCGCCTGCAAACCGATGCCCGGCGATACCGATGTCTTCGACCCGCCTCGCGTGGAACCGACCCCCACGCCGGCGCCGACCCCGAAGCCGACGCCAAAGCCCACACCCAAACCCCGCCGCGGACGTTAAGTCCCGGAATGAAAAAGGGAGCCCACCGGCTCCCTTTTTTATTTGGATTGATCGCGGCTGAGATCAACCGCCTGCCATGTCCCGCTCATCCGTATGCCCTTGCAACTCCTCCGGAAGATCGTGAGTCACTTGCTCAAGGTCCGACGACTTCACGTAACCGACGCTCTTGCGGAAATCTTTGAGATAGAACGAATAATCCGCAATGGCGATTTTGGCGATCTTGCCATCGTTTTCGAGAACTTTGATCGGATAGCCGGGGGGCAAGAAGCCAGGCTCTTCGGACGCCGGCAAACGGCGGAGCAGGTCGGTCTTGAGCGCAGGTTCAGCAAAGAAGCGCACACCCGTTTTTCCGATCATCGGCATTTGGTAAAGTTGAAGGTTCGCTTTTTTGAGAACCTCAATCTGATGGCTCGCGTTTGCACGGCCCTCGTCATCGGTGATCGCACGCGCGATCGCATCCCGTATCGCGGGCTCCCGCGTGAGGAGGTCTTGGTAGGCCTGCTCGAACTCGTCGCTGGAAAGGCGCGAGCGCAGCTTCGCCAACGTGAGCAGTTTTTTGCCGACCTCGCCATCGGTGACCCCCATCGCGGGCATCGTCTGCGCCAAATTGGGCGCGATTTTTTGATTGGTCATCAATTGCGACATGTCGAGATCGTAAACCAATGGGAACTGCTCACCGCTCGGGAGCTGAAACACCGTGGTGTTAAAGAGCGGCCGGTAAAATTCGGTGGCCATGGTGCTCTCATTTTTAAAACGAAGACCGGTGTCATCATTGCCGATCAGCGCCTGAAACATGAAGAAGTTCGCGGCGAGCCGGGTTTTGATGCGGCTGGGGCCTTCGCTGCTCAGAAACTCCTCGGCGCTCAGAACCTTGGCGCCAAAACGCTCGGCTGTTTTCTTGTCGGTTTCGATCAAGAGGGCCTCGCGAACGAAACGCTTCTTCGACCCGGCGTCGTCGTACGCAATGCGCGCGCGTCGGAACGCCGGCGTCGGTAGTCCCATCGCGCGGGCGATCTCAAAACCCATGGCCTCACGGTAAGGCGCGCGTTCATCATTCAGCCGCCCCATGCCCGTGTGCGACGTTTGGGGTTCCGTTGAGACGTGCGTGTTGATCCGAAAATTGCGGGCGCCCTTGAAGGCGGTGTCGGCGAGCTTTTCAGTCTCGGCAATCTCGACGCGGAGTTTAGGAAAGTCTTGATCGCTCGCGCTCGACATTCCGCGCGCGCGCACGCGAACCGGAATGAGTCTTTCGACCTTCAGAGATTCGACCATGAGACCGGAACTCCAGTAGATGGCATCGGTGCGCTCTTCGCCCGTCCAGTTGCCGCCCTGATTGGCCTTGTGCACGCGTTCGAACTCCGCGCGCAGTCCCAAGGCGATGGGCTCCTGCGCTTGGAAAACCGGCGCCTCCGGTAGCGGAAAAGTTTGCTGGGGGTTGCCGTCCGCGACGTAAGGCGAAGACGGCTGCCCCGAAGGCCGTCGAAGAGAGGTGGCGCAGCCGGCCACCGTGAGGGTCGCGGCGATCAACAAAAGACTGTTTTTCATATGGGCTCCTGACTCTGATGATAAATCAGGAGCGGCCGGGGTCTAGACCAGAGCGTTCAAGCTAAACCTTGGACAAGCGGTTCTCGACGAGGTCCTGCACCACGCCGGGGTCGGCGAGCGTACTGGTATCGCCCAGAGCGTCCGGCTGGTTCTCGGCGATTTTACGCAGGATCCGCCGCATGATTTTTCCTGAACGCGTCTTGGGAAGCCCCGGGGCCCATTGCAGCAGTTCAGGCTTGGCGATGGGCGAGATTTCCTGAGCGACGAACTGGATCAGTTCTTTCCGCAGCTCTTCCGTGGGCGAAACGCCCGCGTTCAACGTCACGAACGCATACACACCCTGGCCCTTGATGTCGTGCGGATAACCCACCACCGCCGCTTCTGCGACCTTCGGGTGCGCGACGAGCGCGCTCTCAATTTCGGCCGTGCCAAGACGGTGGCCCGAGACGTTCAAAACGTCGTCCACGCGGCCCGTGATCCACCAATACCCGCCGTCGTCCCGACGGCACCCGTCTCCCGAAAAATAAAAGCCCGGGTACGTCGAGAAGTAGGTCTCTTCGAAGCGCGGATGGTCTTTATAAACCGTGCGCATCTGTCCCGGCCAGGAGTCGGCGATGACCAAAACGCCTTCGCCCGCTCCTTTGATTTCGGCCCCTTCGGGCGTCAAGAGCTTGGGCTGCACGCCCGGCATCGGCGTCGTCGCCGACCCCGGTTTGAGATCAGTGGCGCCCGGCAGAGGACTGATCAAGATGCCGCCCGTCTCGGTTTGCCACCAGGTATCGACAACGGGGCAGCGGCTGTCGCCGACCACCTCGTAAAACCACTTCCAGGCTTCGGGATTGATCGGCTCCCCGACGCTTCCCAAAAGACGCAAGGATTGGCGCGAAGTCTTTTTGACGGGCGCATCGCCTTCGCGCATGAGCGCGCGGATCGCCGTGGGCGCGGTGTAGAAGATGGAGACCTTATGCTTGTCGATCACCTGCCAGAACCGCGAGGTGTCCGGATAGTTCGGCAGGCCTTCGAAAATCAGCGAGGTCGCCGCATTCGCGAGCGGTCCGTAGACGATGTAACTGTGTCCCGTGACCCAGCCGACATCGGCCGTGCACCAGTAAATATCGTCGAGCTTGTAGTCGAAGATTTTTTTGAACGTGCTCGCGACGTACACCAGGTAGCCGCCCGTGGTGTGCAAGACACCCTTGGGTTTTCCGGTCGAGCCCGAGGTGTACAAGATAAAAAGAGGATCTTCGGCGTCCATTTTTTCGGCCTCGCACTCGGCGCTGACCTTCGCTTTTTCGTCGTGCCACCAGACATCGCGGCCGGCGGTCATTGCCACGTCACCGCCGGTCACCTTCACGACCAAAACTTTTTTAACGAGAGCGGTTTTTTCGAGAGCAGCGTCCATCGTTTTCTTGAGCGCGACCTTGCGGCCCCCGCGACGGCCTTCATCGGCCGTGATGGCGAACGAACTTTCGCAGTCTTCGATGCGGCTCTTCAGAGAATCGGCACTAAAGCCGCCAAAGACCACGGTGTGAACCGCGCCGATGCGCGCGCACGCGAGCATCGCGACCACGGTCTCGGGCACCATGGGCATGTAGATCGTCACGCGGTCACCTTTTTTTACGCCGTGAGATTTCATGACGTTGGCCATGCGGCAGACGTCGGCATGCAAGTCACCAAAGGAGATTTTTTTTGCGGGCGCCTCCACGCTGTCCCCTTCCCAGATCAGGGCCGTGCGGTCTTTGTGTCTGGGAAGGTGGCGGTCGAGGCAGTTGTAAGCGACGTTGAGTTTTCCGCCCAAAAACCATTCGATCGAGACCGGCTTGTGAAAAGACGTTTTTTTGACCTCTTTCCATTTGTCGAACCAATGAAGCTGCTCAGCCTCACGCGCCCAGTAGCTCGCGGGGTCGTTCACCGACTCCGCATACTGTTTTTGATAGCCCTCTTTTGTCACGTGGGCGTTCTTGGCGAATTCAGGTTTGACGGGAACTAGATCCATGGAGCCTCCAGTGAAAGTACAAGCCAGGCTCTCTGAAAAATCACGAAAAAAAAGCCCGTCTCGGTTGGCGAGACGGGCTTCGATGTTCAGAACTGCTCACCCGAAGGTGAGGCGCCATTAATTGACGTCTTTGTAGTCGGCGTCGATGACGTCGTCGTCTTTCTTCTCGGCGCCAGCATCCGCCGAGCCTTCAGCTTGACCCGCACCAGCACCGGCGTCACCGCCCGCTGCCGCTCCGCCGGCTTTCTTATAAAGCTCGGACGAGATGCGGTGAGAAACGGCCTGCAGAGCGTCTTGAGCTTTTTTGAGCTCTTCACCCGTCGCCGATTTGTTCTCGAACACTTTGCGAGCGTCCGCAACGGCATCGGTGACCGCTTTTTTATCCGCCTCGGGCAAGTCTTTATTATCCGCCACCAATTTCTCGGTTTGGTAAATCAAGTTGTCGAGACCATTGCGGGCCGAAGCGGCCTTTTGGCGCTCTTCGTCGTCCGCTTTATGAGCCTCCGCATCGTTGACCGCGCGCTTGATGTCGTCTTCCGAGAGACCGCTCTGCGCGGTGATCTTGATCTGCTGCTGTTTACCCGACGACAAGTCTTTCGCCGACACGTTCAAGATCCCGTTGGCGTCGATATCGAAAGTGACTTCGACTTGGGGCACACCGCGAGGAGCCGGGGGCAGACCCACGAGCTCGAAGCGGCCCAAAGTTTTGTTGTCCGCCGACATCTTGCGCTCACCTTGGAGCACGTGGATGTCCACTGCGGGCTGATTGTCCGCTGCGGTCGAGAAGACCTGCGATTTTTTCGAGGGGATGGTCGTGTTGCGTTCGATGAGAACGGTCATCACGCCGCCCATGGTCTCGATGCCGAGAGACAAGGGAGTCACGTCGAGGAGCAGAACGTCTTTCACGTCACCGGCCAAGACGCCACCCTGAATCGCCGCGCCCACCGCGACGACTTCGTCGGGGTTCACGGTGCGGTTGGGTTCTTTGCCGAAGAACTCTTTGACGGCCTTTTGGATCACGGGAACGCGGGTCGAACCACCAACGAGAACAACCTCATCGATTTCCGAAGCTTTGAGCCCCGAGTCCGCGAGCGCTTTTTTACAAGGCTCGATCGAACGCTTCACGAGATCGTCAATCATCTGTTCGAATTTCGAGCGCGACAATTTGATCTGCAAGTGTTTGGGACCGGTCTGATCGGCCGTGATGAATGGCAGATTGATTTCGGTCTCTTGCGCAGTCGACAGCTCGATTTTCGCTTTCTCGGCCGCTTCTTTCAAACGCTGCAAAGCCATTTTGTCGTTTTTCAGATCGATGCCTTGATCTTTTTTGAACTCGGCAATCAACCACTCGAGGATGCGCGTATCCAAGTTGTCACCACCGAGGTGCGTGTCCCCGTTGGTCGCTTTCACTTCCACGACGCCGTCACCGACCTCGAGGATCGAAACGTCGAAAGTACCGCCACCGAAGTCGTAGATGACGATCTTCTGTTCTTTCTTTTTGTCCAAGCCGTACGCAAGCGCAGCGGCTGTGGGCTCATTGATAATACGTTTCACGTCCAAACCCGCGATGCGGCCCGCATCTTTGGTCGCTTGGCGCTGAGAATCGTTGAAGTACGCGGGAACCGTGATGACCGCCTCGGTCACGGGTTCGCCGAGATAGTCTTCAGCGACTTTTTTGAGTTTCGCCAAAACCGCGGCGCCGATCTCTTCGGCCGAAACGGTTTTTCCGCCTTGGATTTTGAACGCGACGTCGTTGCCTTTTTCAGCCACGTTGTACGGAACCAATTTCACTTCTTCAGCCACTTCCGAAAAACGGCGGCCGATAAAGCGCTTGGCGGAGTAAATGGTGTTTTCAGGGTTGGTGACCGCTTGACGTTTGGCGATCTGACCGACAAGACGCTCACCGTCTTTGGTGAAAGCGACTACGGACGGCGTCGTGCGCGCGCCCTCTTCGTTGACGAGAACTTTGGGCTCACCGCCCTCCATGATCGCCACGCAGGAGTTGGTCGTTCCTAAGTCGATACCGATAATTTTTCCCATGTTGTTCATTCCTTTCGATTTTTCTGAATCAATAAACTTAAATCCAATTTTGCGGACTTGGGAGACATCCTCCGAGTCCGGCTCCCTTTCAATCTGGTGAGCAAAAGCGGTCCGTCAAGGCCGGGCTACTTTTTTCGTCCCCAGAAACCCGGTTTCGCCGACTTGGCGTCCAGCGGAATCCCGCGGTGAGACGCAATCTCACGCAGGTGCTTCTCTTCGTCTTTATCGATCTTCTTCGGAAACTCGACGTCGAGGTGGTAGTAGATATCGCCGCGCCGGCTCCCACGCAGAGACGGCAGACCTTCGCCCACGAGCTTCACCGTGTCGCCCATCTGCAAACCTTTAGGAATCTGAAGGTTCTTCGTGCCGGTGACGGTCTCCACCACCACTTCCGCCCCCAACAAGAGTTGCAGATAATCAACTTTCAGCGAAGACAACAGGTGATCGCCTTGGCGCTGGAACCGCTCGTCTTGCTCGACCTGCACTTCCACGTAGAGATCGCCATTGGGACCACCTCGGTACCCGCCCTCACCTTCATTCGTCACGCGCAGGCGCGTTCCGGTGTCCACACCCGGAGGGATGGAAACGCGGATGCGGCGGCTTTTTTTCACGCGGCCGCGTCCTTTACAATCGGTGCAGGGATTTTTGATCATGACGCCCTCACCTTGGCAGGTGGGGCAGGTGGTGGCCATCGAGAAGAAGCCCTGCTGACGCACAACTTGCCCGCGGCCGCCGCACGTGGTGCAGGTCTGCGGAACGGTGCCTTTTTCGGCCCCGGTGCCGCTGCACGTGTTGCAGTTCTCATCCACATCGAACTTGATCTCGCGGTCCACGCCCTCGATGACTTCTTGCAAAGACACTTCGGTCACGTAGCGCAGATCCGCTCCTCGCCGGGGGCCGGTGCGGCTTTGCTTTTGCGAACGTCCGCCCGCCTGACCGCCAAAGAGGTCGCCGAAAATATCGGAAAAGGAGGAGAAGATGTCTTCGACATCGTGAAAGCCGCCGCCAGCGCCGCCTTGCTGAAAGGCTTTGTGGCCGAAGCGGTCGTAGCGCGCGCGTTTGTCGCCGTCCGAGAGAATCTCGTAAGCGTAGGCCGCTTCTTTGAACTGCTCTTCGGCGTCTTTGTCGCCGGGATTTTTATCGGGGTGGAGCTTCATCGCCAGCTTGCGATAAGCCTTCTTGATGGTGTCGGCATCAGCGTCTTTGGCGACGCCGAGAACCTCGTAAAAATCACGGAGTTGACTCATGCACGCAATGTGGTGTCACCGGGGTCGGGTGTCAAGCTACAGACCTGAGGTTTTTAGAGGGAATGGGGGGCTGCGGACTCGATCTTTTGACGCAATCTTTCCTGAACTTTTTCGTCGAGCCCCAGGGCTTTCATTTCGCTTAAAACCCGCTCGGCCAGTTCGCGCCGGCCGGCCTCGGTGTAGAGGCGGCCGGAGAGGGCAAAAACCCAATCAGGCGCCCCATGCTCTGCCGCTTTTTTCATCAGTTCGGCGGCCTTGAGGGTGTTTTTTTCCTCATAAAGCGCATGGTAGGCGGCCTTGTAGGCGATCACCCAGTCGGTCGGAAAAGCGGCAACGCCTTTGTCAAAGAGCCGGCTCGCCCCTTGGATGTCGGAAACCATAATCGAGAGGGCCACGCCTCCAGCCGAATAAGCCATCCGAAACTTTGGATCAAGCTGAGTGGCTAAATCCAAAGTTTGGAAGAGCCATCCTTGCCCACGACAGACATTCTTAGCGATGGGCTGCTCACAGTAATCAAAGTCCTGCAAGGTTCTAAGCCACAGCAGATCCGCCATTGGAAGGCGAAATCCAAAATGAAAGTGCTCCAGAGCCAATGGCGGCGTGACCAACTCTCTTGCCGATGCTCGCTGCTCAGCTTGCGCCGCAAAACCCGACAGGATAAATCCCAAAGCGAGTGTCGCCATCAAAAGAAAAAGCCCCACCAATTTGGCAGGGCCCTCCGACCATACGCTCGAAAGATTTGATTTAAGGGGCGACCATTGTCCCATCACTGTTGTTCACCAGAGATTTGTCTTGATTAATAGCCCAAGTGTCTTCGTTGTTGCCCGAAACAAGCTGCGAACGCGCAGCAGCTGAAAACAAGCTAAAATCGCCCGCCAAGCACGCCGAACCAGCTCCGATGTTTCCGCCACTTGCCGGACATGCGGCAGAGACGATACCGGCGGGAGCCGCATTTGAAGCACCAGGGAGAACGCGACACCGTCCACCACTGGATGCGCAAGCCGTGTTTGTGCTGGACATTGTTCCGCATGTCCCTGGCTTCAAGTTGTTATATTGGGCATTGCAATTCCCCGTGCTGTCAGCCCACCCGATGTTGTAACGAAGATTTCCTTCAGGAATGTACCCGATAGCATCAAATGAGGAGCTGTAACCCTGGAACTCAACGTAGAAATTTTTGTTGAATGTGTACAACGACGACAAATTCACCTGAGCCTCGGACTGACGCGCTTTTGCGATGAACTTGTTGACGCGCGGAATGGCGATGGTGGCCAAGATACCGATGATCGCGACGACGACCATCAATTCGACGAGCGAGAAACCGCCCTGACGATGACGTTTAAACATGGATGTGCCTCCTAGTTGGCCTGTTTAGTCTGCCAAAGAGTTGGGCTTTGTCCAAGCGCTTCTTTTGTCAAACCCCTCTCAAGATTTTGGGGTCTCAGCTTGGTGCACACCGCGGAACGCTCCAAGCCGCCCCCATCTTGACATCTGTCAGTTCCTCCCCAGATTCAGGTCAGTGAAAGGGTGCTCGCATTATGCTCGACCTTTGTCTGAATCGTTTGCGCGGATGCGGGGCAAGAACGTAAACTATGTCTATGGAACACGACGACTCTTCAGAACGCCAGGGCGTGGTCGAAATCGAAAACCGCGTGGATCATCCCAAAATGTACCGGGTGATGCTTCTCAATGACGATTTCACCCCGATGGATTTCGTGGTCCTCGTGCTGCGCCGGTTCTTCGGTAAGAATGAAGACGAAGCCACCGCCGTCATGCTCGATGTCCACAAAAAAGGCGCGGGCACCGCGGGGGTGTTCACGCTCGAAATGGCCGAGATGAAAGTCATGCAGGTCAATCAGTTCGGCCGCATGAATCAGCACCCGCTCAAAAGTGTTCTTGAACCCGAGTAAGTCAACTGGTCGCGCGTCTGGCGCGCGCTCCGAAACTGGTCGCGCATCTGGCGCGCTCCGAAGGGGGATCGATGCTCAACCGTGAAATCGAACGCCGCATGGCCGAAGCCGCCGAAAACGCGAAGAAGTCCAAGCACGAATTCGTGACGGTGGAACACGTTCTTTTGGCCCTGACCGATGCCGCTCCGATGAGCGAAATCCTGCGCAGCATTGGCGCCAACGTCCCCGAACTCCGCAAAACTCTGAAGGGCTACATCAAAGCCCACTGCCCCGAAATCACGACCGAACAGCTCGGGGCCTACGGCGGCTACGACGTGTGGCAGCCTGAATTCACCCTCGCTTGCCACCGCTGGATTCAGCGCGCGGCGCTCCAAGTGCGCTCCGCCGGCCGAGATGAAATTTCGGAAGGCCACCTTTTAGTGGCGCTCTTCTACGAGCAAGATTCGCACGCCGTGTTCGCGCTGTCGCAACAAGGGGTGACTCAGTTTGACGTGATCAACTATGTTTCGCACGGCCTCGATAAAGACCTCGGTACCGAGACCGATGACGACGAGACATCGGAGCCCAAGGCGCTCCCCCACTCGGGCGGCGAATTTGATCCCGAAAGAGAAGAAAAGAAATCTCCGCTCGAATCTTTCTGCGTGAATCTCAACGAACGCGCCAAAGAGGGCCGCATCGACCCCCTGATCGGCCGCGATGACGTGCTCGAACGCGTGATGCAGGTTCTTTGCCGCCGCACCAAAAACAACCCGCTTCTGATCGGCGAACCCGGGGTCGGCAAGACCGCCATCGCCGAGGGGTTGGCGGCCAAAATCGTGGCGGGAAAAACCCCCGAGACTCTTCAAGGCAAACTGATTTATTCATTGGACCTGGGCTCGCTCCTCGCGGGGACCAAGTTCCGTGGAGACTTCGAAGGCCGTCTCAAAGGTGTCATGAAAGAAGTGAAGAAGCGTCAAAACGTCATTCTCTTCATCGATGAGATCCACACGATCGTGGGCGCGGGCTCCACCAGCGGCGGCTCGATGGACGCTTCGAACTTGCTCAAACCCGCGCTCGCCAGCGGCGACATCTCGTGCATCGGTTCAACCACGCATCAAGAGTACCGCCAGCATTTTGAAAAAGACCGCGCACTCGCCCGCCGCTTTCAGCGCATCGACGTGAATGAACCGACGATGAACGATGCGACCGAAATTTTACGGGGCCTGAAGTCGCGCTTTGAGACCCACCACGATGTGACTTACACCGACGACGCGATCAAAGCCGCCGTCGAACTCTCGTCGAAATACCTGCACGGCAAACTGCTGCCGGATAAAGCCATCGATGTGATGGATGAGGCCGGAGCATGGGCTCGCCTCAACGGAAAAAAAGGCGCCGGGATCGGCGACAAAGAGATCGAGCGCATCGTCGCGAAAATGGCGCAAGTCCCCGTCGCGAGCATCGGCACCAATGAAAAAGACCAGCTCAAGTCCTTGGATCTGCAGCTCAAGTCGATGATCTTCGGCCAAGACGAAGCCATCGAGCGCCTGGTCGCCGCGATCAAGTTTTCGCGCAGCGGGCTTTCGCGCGACAACAAGCCGGTGGGCAGCTTTTTGTTCGCCGGCCCGACGGGCGTCGGTAAAACCGAGGTCTGCAAACAGCTCTCACAAATTTTGGGCATTCCGCTCGTGCGCTTTGACATGTCCGAGTATATGGAAAAGCACACCGTGGCCCGCTTGATCGGCGCGCCTCCCGGGTACGTGGGTCATGATGAGGGCGGTCAGATGACCGAGCAGGTCAACCGCAACGGTCACTGCGTTCTGCTCTTGGATGAGATGGAAAAGGCGCACCCCGACGTCTTCAACGTGCTTTTGCAGGTGATGGATGCGGGCCGATTGACCGACTCGACCGGCCGCACGACCGACTTCCGCAACGTGATCTTGGTGATGACGTCGAATGCGGGCGCGGCGGATGTCGCGCGCGGCACGATCGGGATCAACAACGCTCCCGCGAGAACCCTCTCGATGGATGCGATCAAGAAAGCGTTCGCCCCCGAGTTCATCAACCGTCTGGATGCGGTGGTGACCTTCCGCGATTTGAACGAAGCGATTTTGATGCAAGTCGTGCGCAAGTTTGTCGAAGAACTTCAAGTGCAGCTGCAGAAAAAATCGGTCGTGCTCACCGTTTCGGATGCGGCCAAGAAGCAGCTGCTCAAGAAGGGCTACGACCCCGTTTACGGCGCGCGTCCGCTGGGCCGCGCGATCGACGAGCATCTCAAAAAGCCGCTCGTCGACGAGCTCCTGTTCGGGCGCTTGGTGGATGGCGGCAAGGTCTCGGTGGACCTGAAAAACGACGCGTTCGACTTTCATTTCGAAAAATGAACCAATTCTTCGCCTGTGACGATGCATCCCGTTTTCATAGACGGGGTGGCCCCTCTTTGCTAACTTGACATCTGACAGGGCCGCCCCAAATTTGAGGGCAGACCCGGTTTTTTCGAAAGGATTCTCAATATGAAATGGTTTAAACGCGTTTCTCTGTTCCTGCTGACGAACATGCTTGTGCTCGTCACGATCAGCATCGCGCTGGCCGTTATCCAATCATTCTTCGGCATCAATCTTCATGGCGGCCAAATGTCGGGCCTGTTGGTCCTGTGTGCGGTTTGGGGGATGGGCGGCGCCTTCATTTCGCTGCTGCTCTCAAAATTCATGGCCAAACGCATGATGGGCGTTCAGGTGATCGACCCCGCCACGGTGAACCCGCGCGAACGTGAAGTCGTGCAAATGGTTTACAACATGGCGACTCGCGCGGGCCTTGAGAAAATGCCCGAGGTCGGCATCTACGAATCGCCCGAACTCAACGCCTTTGCCACCGGTCCCAGCCGCAACAACTCACTCGTCGCGGTGAGCTCGGGTCTCTTGACCCAGATGACCCGCGAAGAGGTTGAAGGCGTGATCGGCCACGAAGTCGCGCACATCGCCAATGGCGACATGGTCACCATGACCCTGATCCAGGGCGTGGTGAATGCGTTCGTGATGTTCTTTGCCCGTCTCGCGGCCAAAGCCATCGCGTCGCAATCGGATGAGCGTTCTCAAGGCGCCATCTACTTTGGCTTGTCCTTGCTGTTCGACATCGTCTTCGGTCTGTTGGGATCGATGGTGGTCGCTTACTTCTCGCGCATGCGCGAGTACCGCGCGGATGCGGGCGGCGCTCAATACGCCGGCAAGCAAAAGATGATCGCGGGCTTACGCCGTTTGCAAGCGATGTACGACCGCACCGAGCCGGATGACAGTTCGCTCGCCACCTTGAAGATCTCGAGCAAGCCCGCGGGCATCATGGCCTTCTTCTCGACGCACCCGCCTCTTGAAGAGCGCATCCGCCGTTTGCAAGAAACTTATTAAGAGCGCGAGCTCGACGCGAGAACTAAAAAAAATTTTTAAGAACAGGACTTTTGATCCCGAGGCCGCGCTCCGCGGCCTCTTTTTTTTTGAGTTCAGGGTGAGGGGCGCGTAGGCTTGACGGATGCGCAAACACCTCCTGATTCTTCCGCTTTTGATGCTTCCCTTGCAAAATTCGACGGCGCGAACGCTGAGTGCCCCTTTGCAATCTTTTATCGAAGCCAAAAATCTTGAGAAATTCCAGCCTGACAAATCGTGCATGCTGTACCAGGAGCTCGCGAAGAACCCGAAATTCATCCTGCAGGACCTGGCCTCGTTGAAACAGACACTCGTGTGCGCGGCGCCTCTCACGGATTTGGCCGTGGATTTGAGCTCCAAACCTTGGCTGAACAACCTGTTGCTCGCGACCGATGAAAAAAAGGCCCAGCTCGCCTCGGATGCGCTTGGACTTGTCGAGGCGCGCGGCCGGATGGCCAAAGCGCAGAAAAGTCAAAAACTAGGTCTCGTGATTTTGGCGGACACCGAAAAAGATCTCAAAAAATTCGCCAGCCCCGAAGCGGATCTAAAGAAAGCCCATGAACGCCTCGTGCAGATCAAGCAGGAGTTCGCACCGCGGTTCAAGACCGCCCCTCTGCCGGCCGAGTACGTTCGCGTCGCCCAAGACTTTTCGAGCGCGCGGGAGTTCATCAAGGCCCGGCAATGGACGCAGAAGGTGATCGACAACAAGAAATCCACTCTGGATGAAGTGCTTGTCGCCCGCCGGATCAAGCGCTCAAGCTTCAAACTCGAAAACAAAACGGCGGACTTCTTGGCGGCGCTCAAGAGCGACTGGCAATGGGCCGAAAAGCAAGGCCGCCCCCGCTTGGCAGCGGAGCTCGGGCTTCTCTACGTCCGCGCGCTGTGGACCGAGAACAAACTGGGTGAAGCGCAGACGAATCTGAACGTCATCGAAAAAAAGCATGCCGGCACCGGAAAACTCAACGACGTCTATTTCGTTCGCGGCAAGATGTTCGAAGAAAAGAAGAAGTGGGCGGAGGCCGTGACCGAGTACCAGAAGGCCACGCTCGACCTCAAGATCACGCTCGACAAGAAAATTCAATTCGCTAAGGCCTGGAGCGCCTGGAAGGCCAAAGACGACCCCAAGATGCTCGAGGCGCTCGAGCCCTTGATCGCCCTGAATCAGGACGATCCCTTTGAAAGCGCGCGCGCCATGTACTGGAAAGCCCGCGCTCTGGAGCGCCAAGGACAGAACGAAGCCGCCACCACGGTTTACAAGCAGCTTCAACTGCATGACCCCGTGGGCTTTTACGGCACGATTTCTTACCACGCTTTGAAACAAAACTTCCCGCCGCTCAAGGTTCCCGAGGCACCGAGCGAATTTCAAAACTCGCCGCTCTTCAATGCCGAGTACCTGCAGGCCCTTTACGATGTCGGCGAGCTCGAGATTCTTCAGGCGGCCGTCAGCGAGTCGGTCAAAAAGGTCAAGCCCACGGATGAGCCCGAGGTTTGGCTCCCCGTCTTCTTGGCCGCGGCGAAAGCCAACTCGTACCTGCCTCTCTTTTCGCAGATCTCGCTGCTCACGCCCGAGAACCGTAACCTTCTGCTCAATAAAGACCCGGAGCTGCTCTTTCCGCTCGATCACCGCGACGTGATCCTAACCGCCGCGAAAAAGTACGGCGTCGCGCCCGAACTCGTGCTCTCGATCATCCGCCAAGAGTCGGCCTTCAATCCGTTTGCGCGCAGCTCGGCGGACGCTTTGGGTTTGATGCAACTTTTGCCTTCGATCGCCACTCACTACGAAAAACAGGTCGGCGTTCCGGTGGACCATTTCGAAGATCTTTATAAACCCGAGATCAACGTGCCCTACGGCACCGTGCTTCTTCGCGATCTCCTCAAACGCTACGACGGCAAGATCTACCTGGCGGCGGCGGCTTACAACGCCAGCGAAAAGGCTCTGCGCAACTGGCTCAAAATGAGATGGAACGGCGATGTCGTCGAGTTCATCGAAGAGATTCCGTACGAAGAGACCCGAACGTACGTGAAACTCATTACGCGCAACTACGCGTTCTACACGCGGCTTTTGAACAGCGGCAAGGCCACGCCCTTTCCGTCCGCCTGTCTTGAAGTTTGGCAGTCACCGTCACAGTGAACACTTCGGGCCGTTTGTTTCAATATGATCCCTGAATGATTTCAATACTTTGAAGCGATTTTGGCCCCCTCCGAGGGTGGCCTTTCTCTTGCTCTCTCTTCAACCACAAGGGTGGAGGATTGAGATGTTCACTTCGAAGATACACATCGTTCTCATGGTGGGATTTACGTGCGCACTGACCGGAGCCGGCGCTTACTGGGCCGCTCATTTAGATGACGCCGGCGAAGTCGAGCTCGCCTCGAAATCGAAAGCCAAATCGCAGCGCCCTTTGGATTTGGGCAAAGCTTCGAACACGACATCGAAAACTCAAGAAGAGTCGAAAGTCCTTTTGAACGACCCCGCGATTTCTCAGGCCTGGGGCTTTAAGAAGTCCGATGCCCAGCGCGCATGGGAAGTGTCGCAAGGTTCAAAAGACATCGTCGTGGCCGTGATCGACACCGGCGCCGACATCAATCACGAAGACTTAAAGGCCAATATCTGGATCAATCCCGGCGAAACCGGTAAAGACGCCAAAGGCCGCGACAAGGCGACCAACGGAATCGACGATGACGGCAACGGCTTTGTTGACGACGTGAATGGCTGGAACTTCGTTTCGAATAACGGCGCGTTGACCGACAACCACGGTCACGGCAGCCACATCGCGGGCATCATCGGCGCTGAAGCCGGTAACAACAAAGGGATCGCGGGCATTTCCCCCAAAGTGAGCTTGATGATCTTGAAATACTTTGATCCCAAAGTTCCCGGCACCGACAACTTGAAAAACACCGTCAACTCGATCCGCTACGCGGTGAAAAACGGCGCGAAGATCATCAATTACTCGGGCGGCGGAACCGAATTCTCGCAAGAAGAGAAAGACGCGATCGAAGAGGCGCGCAAAGCCGGCATCCTGTTCGTGGCGGCGGCGGGCAACGAGCGTTCGAACTCGGACACGCACAAGTACTACCCGGCCGATTACGGCCTGAGCAATATCATCTCGGTCACGGCGATCGACCCCTCGACCGAAGTTTTGGCGTCGTCCAACTACGGAGTTGAAACCGTCGATATCGCGGCTCCCGGTCAAAACATCTTGAGCACCCTGCCGAACAGCGCTTACGGTTACATGACCGGCACCTCGCAGGCGACGGCCTTCGTGACCGGCGCCGCCGTGTTGGTGATGTCGCACCACCGCGACTTCTCGGCCGAAGAAGCCAAAAAATACATCCTCGCGACTGGTGACAGTCAGCAAAGCCTGCTTGCGAAAACCCGCACCTCGCGCCAACTGAATCTTTACAAGGCCCTGACCATGATCGACTCACAGATCGCCGTGAACGGCGCGCGTGACACGGCCGGAACTGGACCCGTGACCGCGAGCGGTGGCATCACGAATGACGATTCACAAGCGCTCGACGCCAACAACCGCCGAATCTCGGGGTTCGGCCGCTCATTGATGGACTCGCTCAAAGGCGCGAAGATCGACGAGTCGCTCAAAGCCGAGCAGCCCAACTAACCGGTTTGACTTCAAACAGACGGGCTGATGACATGGGGAATGTTTAAAACATTCCCCATTTTCATTGGACTTTCGATCATCGCCGGGGCGGCGTCGGCGCAAACGTCAAACGTGCGCTTCACCGCGAATCTCTACCAGCAGCTCAAAGGGGCCGAGGGGAATTTGTTTTTCTCGCCCTACAGCGCGAGCCAAGCGCTGCGCATCGCGGCCGAGGGCGCGGGCGGCGTGACCAAAAAAGAATTCGAGGCGGTCTTGGGCGCGCCTCCGAAGGAGCTCCAAGCTCACGCGATCGAGTGGAACGAATCGAACCGCTTCTGGATCCGCAAGGACCTCAAGCTTTCGGCGGACTATCAGAAAAACGTCCGCGAGAAACTCAAAGCCGACGTCGTTCCTCTGGATTTCGCGGCCCATCCGCAAAAAGCACGTGAAACGATCAATGACGAAGTGGCCAAACAAACCAAAGATCGAATCAAAGACCTCATTCCCAAAGAAAAAGATCTTTCGGGCATGGTGAGCATTTTGACCAACGCCGTCTACTTCAAGGCGCCTTGGGCTCAGGATTTTTCGCCGGAAGCCACCCAGGAACTCCCCTTCCAAACTCTCGACGGCAAAAAGACAACGGCCAAGATGATGCACAATTTGAAATCCGTGCCGTATGGCGAAGACGCCAAGTCGCAGTGGCTGTCTCTTGACTACGGCAGCTCGCAGAGCGCGCGCTTCACCCTGATTCTCCCGCGCAAAGGCGTCGACTTCCGCAAATTTGAGGCCTCGCTGGATGAGGCCTCCCTGCAGAAAATCCTGGGAAATGCCTCCACCGAAACCGTCGAGTACGCGCTGCCGAAGTTCACCTTTGCCAGCGACCACCAGCTGACCCCGGCATTGAAATCAATGGGCTTGAAGAACGCGTTTACGCCAGGTGCGGACTTCAAAGCCATGTTCGATCCGAAGGCCTCCGTCCCACTCTACCTTAGCGAGGTGATTCAAAAGGCCTGGATTGAAGTCAATGAAAAGGGCACCGAGGCCGCCGCCGCCACCGCGGTTTACGCCGTGGGCGGAGCGGCACGCCCAAAACCAAATAAGGTTTTGCGTGCCGACCGTCCTTTCTTGTTTGTGATTAGCGGAAAAACCAATGGCGAAGACGTCATTCTCTTCATGGGAAGGGTTCTCAAACCTTGAAACACCTCTTACTTGCTCTCCTCTTGCTACCGGCTTTTGCCCAAGCCGATGAGGAACCGAAACGATCTCTGAACGGCGAATCGTTTTCTTTCTATATTGAAAACGACACCCGCCGCCTGGGCGGGCCCGGAACCGACGAGTCGTACTCGAACGGTTTTCGCTTCTCTTACGTCTTCGCGCAAGATCACGTGCCGAACTGGGCACCGATCTTCATCGGCGCGAACGACGCGCTCAAACGCCGCCTCGAAAAGGCCCCCACCAATTTTGGTTTCGCCATCGGGCAGCAGGTGTACACGCCCGATGACACGCTCCGAAGCGACCTGATCAAGAATGACCGCCCCTACGCGGCCTACCTGGCGCTGGGGTTCACCGCCATCATGAAGCTGGATGACATCTCCGAACTGTACAGCTTGGAACTTGGAACCGTGGGCCCCAACGCCCGCGGCAAAGAGGTTCAGAATGGGTTTCATCGTCTCATCGATATTCCGGAAACCAATGGCTGGGACCATCAACTTAAAAACGAGCCGACCGTTCAGCTCGCCTACCAGCGCCGCCATCGGATTTATGAACTCTACGCCCGCAACTCCAAAAACTTCGATGCCATTCCGTTTGTCGGCGCGGCTCTCGGCAACGTGACGGTCGCGGCCCATGCGGGCGTGATCGCGCGCGTGGGGATCAACATTCCGGATGACTTTGGACCTTCGCGCCCATCGGCAACCGACGGCGATATGTTCACCGTTCCGAAAGAAGAGGCCAAGCTCAAGGGCTGGGGGCTGTACGCCTTTGGCGGGCTGCGCGCGCACGCGGTGGCGCACAATATCTTCTTGGATGGAAACACGTTCGTCGAAAGCCACCGCGTGGAACGCAACCCTTGGGTGGCCGAACACGAAATCGGTTGGGGCGCGCATCTGGGGCAGTGGTCTTTGATTTGGCGCTACGTCACCCGCACGCCGGAATTCACCGAGAACACGCGCACCGATAGCTTTGCCTCGGTGAGCTTCTCGTACTACCACGGTCTTTAGGGCACGATCAGCTTGCTGCGGTTCTCCGAATAGCGTCGCCGCACTTTTTCCCAATTGCTCAGGCCCGCGGCGCCCGAAACCTGATCCGCCAATATCGTTTTCTTTTCTTGCGGAAGGTACTCGCTGTATTTTCCCATCCCTGCGTCGTCGTTTGCGGCGTGCCCGTTTGCGGTCGCGGACGAACCGCCGCCGCCGCCTCCCCCTTCAAGAACATTCACCTCATTCGACTTGGGTTTTGTACTTTTCTCGGCCGGATCGGCCGCAGATTTCATGGAGGCGGCTCCGCCCCCGGAGCTGCCGTGCACAGATCCACCACCCCCGCCGGTTCCGCTCGAGCTATAAGAAGCCGGTGTCGCGTCGGTCGCATTGGAGAGTGCTGAAGTCGACGCCTCATCGTTTGTCGATGCGGTGTTCGTCGGATCAGAGGTGGTGCTCGAGACGGCATCGGCACCACACCCTGCCAGGCGGGGATTCTTTTGACAGAGACAGGTGGGATTTGCGGCATTCGCCTCCAAATTGCAATCCAGTGCCTGCGGACATCCGGTCGCGGTCGGCGTGGCCACACAGTCCACGGCAACCTCCTCTTGGCAGGAGGCGGATTTCATCAAACCCGAGAGAAGTGAAGCGATGCCGGCCATTCCGGCCGATTGATTTTGCGAGAGCGAGGAGCAAGCGGATTTGCCTTTGTCGTTCGCCGCTTTGTTGGCCTGCGCGGCTTTTTGGCATTCGGTCAGGCGGAGCTTTTTTTGAGTCTCGTCTTTGATTTTCTCGGCGTCCGCTTTACACGTGGCCGTGTTCACGGTGTCGGCGCCTTGCGAGGCCTGCGAACACTTTTGCTCGCACTCGGTTTTCTTCTTGGTGCAATCGGCATTATAGCTTTGCATGTTTTGCTGCGCGGGCTGCTGGGCCTGCTGGGCGGACTGACACTGACTGCCCGTTCCGGTCGAGCCCTGCTGAGCCGCCATGGCCGCCGTGAGCCCGGTGATCGCCGCTTGCAGAAACGGACTTAAACTTTCGACGCAGGCATTTTTGGCCGCATCAACGGCGGTGTCGCAGCCTTTGGTTCCTTCGGTGAGCTTTTGTTTTGAAGCGTCCAACTGCTGAAGCGTCTCGGCTTGCTTGAGCGCGCTCTCGCCTTGGGTGATGGCCCCTTGAGTGGCCGCGAGACCGGCAGTTCCCGATGCCGGCGTTCCCGCCGTGGGCGCGGTCTCTTCGGCAGCCCAAGTTTGCAACGAACAACTGATGACAGCGATCAGGATCCAACAGCCGAGATCTCGTTTCACGCGCCCCCCACTTCGTTAGAAGCAGGTTAGCGATCAACTATTTAAATAAGGTGGAACCCGGACTCTCGTCTCAGGCTGAGAACATGCAGGGACTATGGAAGCATCGCGGTCGTTCCCGCGATCACTCTCCACTGCCCCTCACGCTTGTGCCAGACGCGCATGAATTTCATTTTGAAGGTTCCCTTCGAATTTTCGAAGATCCCCTGGCAAGTCACGACGGCCACATCCCCATGATCTTGAATTTGGTAATCGCTCATCTCCACGCGCGTGAACTTTGGATGCACGCCCGGACGGTGGGCCGCAACGATTTGACTCTTGAGCCTCTGACCATCGAGCAAAGCGTGATCGTCCAAAATGCGCGCAAAGAAATCGGGATCGGGAGCGAGTTCCGCTTCGCGGAGCTGTTCTTCCAACTTTTTGATGTCGTCGATCGTGCCCATGAGAGAATTCTAGTCCAAAATTTCAGACAAAGAAATCTCCTCGCGAGGATTTGGGCTCTCATCTGGCGCACGCCTTTTGGCGCGCGATAAAAATAAAACATCAACTGGGGGCCAAGGCGCTCGAAAGCGAAAAGAGGATAGGCCTCTCTCACGAAGAAAGAAGCAGGGCCCAAGGTCCGCAGACGACGCAAGCCGTCTCCGATTCGGAAGTGATGGTCTTCGCTGTCATTTTTTTCGGAAATTTTTTGCGGCGGCGCATTTCAAAAAGGTGCCAGGCACCTCAAAAGCAAAAGTCCCCTTACGGGGACTTTGACTTTGATCTGGAGAACGCGCGGGGCGCGAGACCAAATCTTTACTGGGGACCGCGGGGCGCTTGGAAGCGGGTGTTGTCGGATTGGGGATGGCTGACTGAGCCTCCCGCTTCTTGGGTGAAGCGCCTAAGAGCGCGCGGCCAATGTTTGCTTTCTTTAAATTTGGTACTCATATTCTGGATGAACGTCGCGAAGTAATCCGCAGGTTCGCGGAAAGCGGATTTCTTTTTCGAGGCTTTCTTCTTCGCGCCCGTTTGAGACAGAGCGGCTTTTCGTTTGGTGGTGTTGCGTGCCTTTTTCATGTTGTCTCCTTCTGTCAGCTGAGCCCGTCATCGCGACCGGGCTCATGGCAAACTAAAGGAGCAAATCAGGTTCCAAGCGCAGGAGAGAATCCATTTCGAATGGCGGCTCAGGCGTGGCGATCGGCCCCGAAACGCGGGGCAAAAAGACTACTTCCAGAAGTCCTGCCAGTGAATGCGGCCCTTCAGGAAAAGCGCCATTCCGAGACAGATAAAGATAATCGAGGTGCCGATACCGATCAGGTTCCGCAGGCCTCCGTGCGACATGCCGACCGTGACCAGGACGAGGGCCAAAAACAAAGGCGAAAGACGAACCACGCGGCCCCAGTTGACTTTGTCGGTCCACTTTTGAACTTTGGCCCATTGCCCGCTGACGACCTCAACGGGCTTCGCAAAGTTCTTGAAAAGCGTGTGCTGGAACATCTGTTGCGCGATTTCATCGTGCGGTTGGGCGTCTTTGAGATCCTGATATTTTTTGAGCGCGAACGGCACCGCCTGCAAATCGTCACAGCGGTCAACGAAAGCCATGTGCTTCGTGACGTTCGAGTAATCGTTCATGAGCTCTTGCCACGCCCGCATCAAGCTGGGAAGCGCGCCCAGTTTCGAATCGAGCGGAAGGTTCTCGATCTTCGCGAAAATCACGCCGCACTTGTGACACTCCTCCGACAGGCGGGGGCTGAAACCACCACACTTGGGACAGCTGCGAAGGCCCTCGGCCTTTTCGTTCATAGGCTGGCTTTCGACGAAGTCGACGCCCCGGCTGGTGTGATTGCCAACGCGGCCGAGAGTGCGCGTGATCAATTTGCGCGAGTGGCGCGTGTCGGGTTCGATGGTGAACATCGTTTTGCAGGAAACGCAGTCAAAATGCGGCGTCTGCGATTTTAAATCTCGAGTGTCGATCTTGTAGAGCTTGTTGCAACCCGGGCAGCGCATTTGAACGTACAGAGGCCTCAGATAAGTTCTCTGAAAGAGCGGGTCTTGAGATTGTGAAGGAAGCTTCCACTTTTCCATGCGGCGGGGTACCCTGGGCCCATCATGAACCGGACCCTCTTATTTTTCAAGAAGTATCGCTGGGCTCTGCTCTCGGGCGTTCTCATGGGCACGAGCTACATTCCGCTCCCACCATGGGCGATCGCCTTTTGTTGGGTTCCCCTCTGGTGGGATCTCATCACGAACACCCGTTCGCTGAAAGAGGCCTTCATCAAAGGTTGGTGGACGCAGTTCTTGCTGACGCTCATCGGGTTTCATTGGATTTCTCACGTCGCGCACGAGTTCGCTTTTTTTCCGTGGCCGATCGCCCTCGCCACGCTGTTTTTGTTCGCGGCACTGGCGCATCTGTACATTCCGGTGGCCGCGGTGCTCGCCGTGTGGCTGCGCGGGCGTTTCGCCCTAAGCGCGGGCGTGGTCGCGGTTCTTTTGGCCTGCTTCCAAAATCTGGGCGAGGCTTTTTGGCCTTCGATTTTTTCGTGGAACTTGGGCTACCCGCTCCTCTGGATCCACTCGGGCTGGGCCCAGTGGGGTGACGTGATCGGATTCTTGGGCCTGTCATTTTTGGTGCACCTCATCAATTCTCAGTTGACCTGGGCCCTGCTGAACCGCAAAAGCCGAAAGGCCTGGATGTCGGTGGGCGTGACCGCCCTTTTGGTGGCTGCTCTGGGCCTGACAGGCTTGGGCCGCGGTGACAAATGGCAGGGTCAAGACAGCTTCAAAGCCACGCTGGTCCAGGCGAACATCGGCAACCTCGAAAAAATCTACGCCGAAAAAGGTGTCGGTTATCAGCGTTCGATTTTGGAGCGGTACTTCTCCCTGTCCCGCCAGGCCGTCGAGGCCGACCCCGGCACGCAGCTGCTGATCTGGCCCGAGTCGGCGGTGCCAGAGTATCTGGATGCTCACAACACCCAGCGCCGGTACGCCCAACTTTTCTTCGATGGCGTGCGCGATGTGAATCGCGACCTGTTCACCGGCGCCTATTCAAATGACACTCCCGAAACGCGTCCGCGTGAAGATTACAACGGGATCTTTTTGTTCGACGGCCAGGGCAGAGCCCTGGGGCCCAGCTATCACAAGACCAACCTGCTGATCTTCGGCGAGTACGCCCCTTTGGGCCATCTCTTTCCAATTTTGCGCAAGTGGAATCCGGGCGGCGAGGGCTTTGGCCGCGGCAGCGGACCGATGACCTACGACTGGCAAGGACTCAAAATCGGTCCGCAGATTTGTTACGACAGTTTGTACCCGAATTTTTCGCGCAACCTGACGCTGCAAGGCGCGGACGTCATGATCAATCTCACGAACGACTCTTGGTTCGGCCCCCGCTTCGAGCCCGAGCAGCACCTGTACATGACGCTGGCCCGCGCCATCGAGAACCGCCGGCCGCTTCTTCGCAGCACCAATACGGGCATTTCGACCGTGATCGAAGCCACGGGGTTTGAACACGTCCAGTCGCCCAAGTTCCAAGAGTGGTTCCACACCTATGAAGTGAAATACCTCAAAAACGCGGGGCTGACATTCTACACCCGCTTCGGAGCTTTTCTTTCCCTGATTCCGCTGCTCGTGGTAGGACTTCTGCTAGGAATCAATGCACGTGGAACATCTCGACTGGAACGAAATTCTCACTAAGATCCAAAACTTCGCGACGAGCGGCACCGCCCGCTTGTCGTTGCAAGAATTGCCGCCCAAAAGCAACGCGGACGAAGCCCGCCTTCACCTGAAGGACGTCTTCGATGCGATGACCCTGCTCGCGCAAGGTCCGCGCCCGTTCATGGAAAGCCTCGATTTGTTCGAGCCCTGGCATTCACGCATCAAGCGCGGCGCCGTCCTCAAAGCGCTCGAGATCAAAGACGTGCGCAGCTTCTGTTTGGAAGTGATCGCCCTGCACGAGGTGCTCAAAGTTTCGGACACCGCCTGGGCCCAGCGCACGAACTCGCAGCTCATGCAGGCCGAAGAGCCGCTCTCGGCGATCGATCAGATTCTCACCCCGCGCGGCGAAATCCGTTCGGACGCTAGCGAAAAGCTCTACAACCTGTTTCGTGAAAAAGACAACTTGGGCCGGCAGATCGAGCACACCCTCGACCGTCTGGTCAAAGCGCACGACATGCAAACGTACTTACAAGACAAGTACGTGACCACCCGAGATGGCCGCTGGGTGCTGCCGGTGCGAAGCGGTTCACGCCACTCCGTGGACGGCGTGATTCACGGCTCGAGCCACACCAAGCAAACCGTGTTCATGGAGCCCTCGGACGTCATTCCTCTGAACAACCGCCTGCGCCAGGTTGAAGTCGAAATCGAAGACGAGATCGAGCGCCTGCTCACGCAGTTGTCGGAGTATCTCGCCACCAAGTCCCAGGAGTTTGGCGAGTCGCGCAGCCTGCTCGCCGAGGCCGATGCCCTGCTCGCGCAGGCGCAGTTTTCAACCCTGATCGACGGCAAGGGCTACGAATTCAGTGAAGATGAAATTCTTCTGAACGATGTGAAACACCCGCTCCTCGTCGTGGGCAAAAAGAACCCTGTCGCCAACACCGTGCAGATGCCGCAAGAAAAATCGATTCTGCTTTTGTCGGGACCGAATGCGGGCGGCAAGACCGTCCTGATGAAATCGATCGGCCTCGCGGCGCAGATGGCGCGCGTCGGACTGCCGATCTGCGCGGGCGAGGGCTCGCGGCTCCCCTTTTTCGAAAAAATCTTGGTGGGCATCGGCGATTCGCAAAATGTCGGCGCCGAATTGTCGACGTTCGCGGCGCACTTGAAGGTGCTTTACGCGGCCTCGGAACTGAAGGGCTTTCACAATTTGATTCTCGTCGATGAGATTTGCGGCGCCACCGATCCCGAAGAGGGCAGCGCGCTGGGCCGCGCGTTCATCGAAAAGTTCTCGAAAAATAAAACCTTCGCGATCATCACGTCGCACTTGGGTCCGCTCAAATCGGGTTGGACCCCTGAAGACCGCGTTTTGAACGGCAGCCTCGAGTACGATTCAAAATCGGGCCGTCCGACCTACCAATTTATTCAGGGGATTCCGGGCGACTCGCTCGCGATCCAGACCGCGAAACGAGTGGGCGTTCCGAGCGACTTGATCGAGCGCGCGATGACCTTGCTCTCGCCCGTGACCCGCTCGCGTCTGGCCGGTCTTGAGCAAATCGAGCAGATTAAGAATGACTTGCATTTGCTGCAAGACTCGCTCAAACGCGAGAAATCTAAAACGCAGAGCGAACGCGACAAGTACCAAAAGATGATGGCCGAGCACGAAAAGGAAAAAGAAAACCTTCTCGCCAAGGCCCTCAGGGATGCGCAAAGAAAAGTCGACGAACTGATTCAGGCCGCGCGCGTGGACGAGACGTTCAAAAAACACCGCAGCCTGCAAGAGATCAAGAATCAACTCCCCGAGATCGTCAAGTCACGGGCGGGAGCTCCCGGCGCCCCCACGGCCGTGACGACCTCCGAAGAATTTGGCAAACGCTTTCCTCCCGGCACCAAGGTGTACATTCCCAGCCTGGGTCAAGACGGCTTGATCCAAAGCACGCCGAACGCCAAAGGCGAAATCCTGGTGCTGTCAAATTCGATCCGCCTGTCGCTGCCTTGGACCGAACTGAAACCACCGATGGTGGCGCAAAACCCGACCGCCGAAATTTTGCGCCGGTCGGGACCCGTGACCGTCGCTCTTCACGACAGCGACCGCGTGATCGACTTGCGCGGAATGACCGTGGAGGAATCTCTCGAACAACTCGAGATCGGCCTCGATCAAGCCGCCACTGCGCAAGAGGACCGCATCAAGATCATCCACGGCCATGGCACGGAGGCCTTGAAAAAAGCGGTCCGGACTTACCTCTCGCGCAGCGTGTACGTTAAAAAATGGAAAGCCGGTTCTCCCGAACAGGGCGGCGACGGCGTGACTTGGGCCGAAATCGGAGACGCTTAATCATGGATCAAAAGTTCTTTCAAGAAGGACCTCGCCTCGAAAACCAATTTCGAACGGACCCTTGGCTGCAAAGCTTCTTGAAAGAAAAGATCCCGGTCGATCTTCAAACCCAGTGGCGCCCGCTGCTTGAAAAGCTCGGCGCGGATGCGGGGGGCTGTCTTTTTCAATGGGCCGATCAGGCCGAACGCCACCCGCCAACTCACATCCCCTTCGACGCTTGGGGAAAGCGCGTCGACCAGATCGAAACCTCCGAAGCTTGGCAAAAACTGTCCGACTATGCGGCCACGCACGGCTTGATCGCCGAGGGCTATGAGCGCCGGCACGGTGCTTGGTCGCGCGTTCTGCAGATGTCGCTTCTGTATCTCTATCACCCTTCGAGCGCGATCTTCAGCTGCCCGCTCGCGATGACCGACGGTGCGGCCCGCGCACTTGAAGTCTACGGCGACGAGGATCTCAAGCGCACGGCGCTCAAGAATCTGACTTCGCGCGATCCCAAAAAGTTTTGGACCTCCGGGCAGTGGATGACCGAGAAAACCGGCGGCTCCGACGTCGGCCTCAGCCTGTCGCGCGCGGAGAAGACCGCCCATGGCTACGCTCTTTACGGAAGCAAATGGTTCACGTCGGCAACCACGTCGCAAATGGCGATGACCCTGGCGCGCCCGAACGGTGCCGAGGCCGGGGGCCGAGGACTTTCACTTTTTTATGTCGAACTTCGCGATGCCAACGGCGATTTGCAAAACATCCGCATCGAACGCCTGAAAAACAAGCTCGGCACCAAAGCCCTGCCCACGGCGGAGCTTGAACTGACCGGAACTCCCGCGCGCCTGCTCGGCGGCGAAGGCGGCGGCGTCAAAAAAATCTCGACCCTTTTTAACATCACTCGCATTTACAATGCGGTTTGCGCCGTCGGCTACATGCGCCGCGCGCTGGCGCTGCTTCAAGACTACGCTCGACGACGCCGCGTCTTTGGCAAACTTCTCTCCGAGCAGCCTTTGCACGCCGCGACCATCTTGCCGATGTGGTCGTGGACTTGGGCCTGCAGCGAATTTGTTTTTGAAGTCGTGCGCCTCTGGGGCCGCGAAGACGCTGGCGAAGCGACCGATGAAGACAAGGCGCTCCTGCGCCTCTACACGCCTCTCGCCAAACTCTACACGGGCAAAAAAGTCGCCGCGCTCACGTCCGAAGCCATCGAGGCGTTTGGCGGCGCGGGCTACGTGGAAGACACGGGCCTGCCCAAAATTTTACGGGACGCGCAGGTGCTCTCGATCTGGGAGGGAACCACCAACGTCTTGAGCCTCGATACGCTTCGCGCGCTCACGCGCGAGTGCCCTTTGAGCGTTTGGTCAGCGAATATCCGGCAACAAGCCAAGGCCCTCAACGATCACGCCGCGGGCACCGCGCTGCTGGCGCACGTCGATCAACTCGAGAAGACCGCCACCGTTCTTTTGACCCAGGCCGATGCGCAGCAGGCCGAAGCCCGTCACTTGGCTTTCGCACTCACCGAGATTTCGATGGCCGCGCTGATGTGCACGCGCGCTCAGAACTCGGCGGACGAGTCCGTTCATTTGGTCGCGCGCTTTCTGCTCACGCAGCTCAAACCGTTCGTGGCGGCCCCTGAAGAGCACTGGCGCCAGTCGATGCGCCTCTGGTGTTAGCTCCTGATAGTCGAGTGTCCAAGCTTCAGTCAGCGCCGCTGGCGCTGTTCCAAGGTGAGACTCGCAACCGCCTGATCTTCCTTCGTAATTCCATGTTTTCAGAGTGAGACATGGCACCCGGCTTGCTCCCTCTCTTCACATCGGGGGAAGTATGAAACGTCACTTCTTAAAAGTTGGTTTGCTCGGATCGCTCGCGGTTCTCTTTTTGTCGGGATGCGGAGCTTCGAAATCGCAAACGGCGGCGTCCGGTAGCAGCGAGCAGTCTTCGACGTCGACCTCGGCGCTCGCCAAGTGCAGCATCGACACCAGCAACAAATCGAATCTCGGTGTCCGCATGAAAGTTTATGAGGATGGGACCAGCGGCGTTCGCAACGATCTCATCCGGGTCAAATTCACGAAATTTCCGACGGAGTTCACCAACGCCAGCGACGGTCTCCAGCTCTGGACCCGCACGGTCGACAATGCCGGCAACTTCGGTCCTTGGCACAAGGTCTCTTTTCTTGTTGAGCGCTACACGACCGCGGGCCTTCAGCGCGCACCCTACACGTACTCCGATTTGAGCTGGGCCCAGATGCAACAACTCGGCTCGTACTTCGGCGTTGCGGCTTCGAGCGCGAGCGAATTTCTGAATTCGGTCGTGCTGATCGCGCAACTTCCCGACGTGAACATGTCGAAGGCCATGACCGCGGTGGCCTACATGGCCGGCAGCTCGGCCGAGGTGACCGCGCTGATCCCTCAGTTCGCGGCCAACCCCCGCGTTTACGCCAAGGACCACCCCCAGGCCCTGCTCGACATCCACCCGCTTGCGTACCTCTGGAACAACAACTACAGCGATGCCCAGTACGCTTACGAGGCCAATCAGTTCTGTTTCTAGACACTGACGGCCCTCATTGTCACCGAAGCCTCCGCCAGGGGGCTTTTGGCCTTTTAAACGCCGTTATTCGAAATGAGCTGCGTTTAAACGCGGTCCTATGGCCCCGATCTTGAAGTTTGCGCTGCCGAGGTCTTTTAATGCGCAAACTGGCTTGCATGCTCATCCTCTTGCTAGCTCCGTTCGCGGCTCGCGCCCAAATGGCGAGTTGCGCCTCGGTCTATTCGCGGCTCGATTCGCAGCGCTGGCTCGACCTGCGCCTGGAATCGGTCCGCCAAACTCGCACCCAAGACATTCGAAAGACCACCATCCTCACGCCATCGGCCGTCGTCGTCTCCGCGCCCACTCGCAACGCCCTTTTGCAAGACGTGATTTACCAGAGAAACATCGTCGAAGCCTCCGAGTACTCGCGCCTGATGAGCGACAAGCTCTTTCAAGTGAAATACTTGACCCGGGTCGCCCCTCAGACCGCCGGTTACTTTCCGAAAACGATGGGTCTGCGCGAGTTCTTGCGCCAGCACCACTTGCTAAGCGCCAACGGACAGCTCCAACCGAACTCGGCCGCCGCGATCGTCAAAACTTTTGAGCGCGCCTTTCCGTCGGGCGCCGTCGTGAAGCCCGTCGCCGGTTACAACACGGGCGGCAAAGGTTTTTTCATCAACGAAAGCGCGGCGCTCGCTCAGGAGCTCGTGTCGATGCCGCAGAAGTTTCTCGGCTCAAGCCGCTCGTTTTTGTTCGCGAGTCCTGAATTGGGTCTGGCCTCGGGCGAAGGTTGGATCGTGCAGGAACTCTTGCGCGCCCGCGTGCAGGGCCGTCCCGTCGACGGCAAGCCTCCCGAGTACCGCGTTCACACCTTCGAGGGAAAAGTGGTTTCAAGCGCCACCGAATCACGCTGGTTGGTGGCGGGAGAAAAAAACTTTCCGGAAGTGGACGCTTACGTCCAGAAATTTTTAAACCTCATCCCTGCGGCTCACCTGAAACGTCAGGCTTGGGGCTTGGATGTGGTGCAGTTAGGTCCAAACGACTTCCGCATTATCGAGATCAACACCAACCGCGGGCAGCCCATCCAGTGGAGCGGCTACCTTCTCTCGAGCCTGCAGTTGGGCGCGCACGTCCGTCACTGGGAACAAGTCGGGGCCTTCAAGTTGGAAGGCCCCTTTGCTGATGTTTTTAGGCGCAATCGCGCCAACCTCGAGAGCTGGGTCCGCAAGGAAGGACGCGACACCGTGCTCGAGGATTTGCGTATCAATGACCCGCTACTCGCTCGTGAGGTGGAAAATGAAATCTAAAACTCTGTTGATGGCGCTCGGCGCACTGGTCCTGAGCGCGCCCAACATGGCTCTCGCGGCCCCCTTGTGCGCGCAGGTTCTCAAGGCCGTCGGCGCGACGGCCGAAAGTTCCGCGGCGCGCCCCACCTACGAAAGCGCTTTGCGATTCGACGCCCAAGGTTTGATCTTCGCGCGCGGCGCCCGTGGCCAAGGCCAGGAAGTTCAATTTGGATTTGAATCCGAATACACGGCGGCCGAACTCGGTCCGATGACCAAATTCTACGGTCCCGATGCGGCCACCTCAGGAATCTCGGCGGCCGCTTGGCGTGCGATGCCCGTCGACGCGCGTCTGTCTTGGGTGCAAGAGAAACTCAAATCCATTCCGTATGGATCTAAAGACACCGTTCTCGTGCGCCTCGATCAAAACGCCGAACTCGCGTTCTTGCCTTCGAAGCTGATCAAGGACGATACCGGCAACGTCGAGATCATCGTGGCTCCCGTTTCGAGATTTGAAACTTGGAAGCAGCAAGTTCAATGGATCAACCGCAACTTGGGCGTCGGGTCGATGCAGGCCATGGTCAGTCAGCCCCGTGACACCTTCTTCACGCGCGGTTCGACGATCGAGTCCAGCAGTGTGACCTATAAAGAGAATCTCGGCTTCTTCAATTTTTTGCACGAGAGCGATGCCTTGGACCGCATGGCCCGCGGCGCCGAGAAGTTCCGCTTGGACCCGAGCAAAGACGTCATGCGCCCCTTCCTGCATCCCTACTTGGGTCCCATGATTGAATTCCGCCACAAGCGCATGCGCAAGGCGATGTTCGAACACGCCCGGGGCAAAGATCTCGAACAAGAAACGCTCGAAGCCATCGTCAGGCGCGAGCAGTCCTTTAAATATATCGGCTCCACCGCCTACCGTCCCGACATCGGCGCCCCCACGCGCGTGTCCCAGGAAGTGCGCGACGCCCATAAAGACGAGGCGGTTTTGATCGAACGCGTGACCCGCTCGCTCCTGCATATGCAAGAAGGGCGCACCGCGTTTTTGCGCGCCTCGGACATTAAGCCGTTCGACAGCGAAGCTAAATTCAACAGCCTCACGCCCGCGGTCCAGTCTTTTTTGAAAACGGTTTTTCCGCACAAAGCTCCATCACGCGTGCAAGAGTTCGAAAACGCCCTTTTCGTGCACGAGACTTACCGCAACTTTGCGTACCCGCTTCATGACTTCCGTCCTTGGCTGTCGTTCATGAACCGCATGGACCTCGTCAAAACCGTGGAGTCGGCGCAAGGGGCTTACGTGCAAAAACTCGAGTCTCTGGCCGCGCGCCTGGAGCGCGGCGAGATCGGCAAAGATCAAGCGTCGCGCGAAGCGCAAGGCGCGTTGGCCGAGTTCGCTCCCGCGAGCCGCCTGAGCGAGGCCTTTCAGGCGTATGAAGCCAAGTTGATCCGCGAAGCTCGAGAAAACCGCCCGACCGGCGAGCGTCTCGACGCCGCCGCCCGCGCGTTCGAATCAAGACTGGGGATGATGACCCAAAAGTGGGCCGAGAACACCGCGCTCGTGTCCGGCGTGCGCTTTCGTCACAAAGACGAGAATCAGAAAAATCTCGCCGACCGTCGCCTTCTCGTGGTCTCAACGCACGGCCTCTCCAACGCGCAAAAAGACCAACTCAAAACCGACTACCTCAATCTGCTCACGGGCGGAACGGTTTCGTTTCCGCTCAAAGAACGCGCCACGCATATGCTCGTCCGGTTTGACGACACGATTTACAATTTCGGCTTCTGGCCTGTTCCGCAGTTTCCGAAATTTCGCGTGAGCGAATACCAACTCCCGAGCGCCGAGCGTTTGGAGTCGGTGGTCTTGCTCTCGAAAGTCGAAGACACTCGGCTGCTCCGCTACATCCGCGAGATCCGCGAAGACCGCCCCCAGGTCTTGGGCCGCTTCAACTACCAGGGCGATGCGCGGGCCCGCGGACAAATCAACGACAACCGAAGTCTCGGCTGCGGTCATAACTGTACGACGTGGATCGCGAGCGCTCCCATCGGGGCTCGCGGCGAGACGCTGCTCAACCTCTTGCAAGCCGAGGGCGCCGTCCCTTGGATCGCCCAGAACCCGGGATGGTTCACGTCGTGGCTGACCGCCAGCGCACCCAGCGAGCGCGTGCCGCTCTTGGTGTACTTCACCGATCGACCTTTGCAGCAAGCTCTCGAGAGCAAGGTGCGATCGAACCAAATTTTCGAATGGGATTTCAATCGACGCTAGATGAAAACACTCGCCGCGCTCCTCCTTATTTTAACGTCGCTCACGGCCCGGGCTCAAGACCTGGGTCTTGTGCGTTCGGTGGAGACCGACGGACGGCGCGTGTCTTTGCAAACGGCGCAAGGGGCGGTCACCTTCGACCCCGCCCTGCATTTTGAGGCCGCGGTCGATGAGATCTCGGCGCTGCTCAGCCAACAACCCTCGCCAAGCCAGGTTTTGCAGGGCGCCGACGTTCAGCTGTCGCTCAGCGATTTTCAAAAACTCGCGCACCTCTGGCCCGAGATGGCGCTCAAAGCGAACTGGAGTTCGCGCCTTTCGCTCGTCCAGTCGGACAGAGCCACGGTGTCTCTCAAAATTCTCAAGGGGCTTTTGCGCCTCAAGCCAACCCCGTCTCTGAACGGCGCCGAAAAAATCTGGCTCGGCTGCGACGAAGCGCTCGATCACTGTTTGGGAATGACGGCAACGGTGTCCAACCCCAATTTGCTGACGGCGATGCCCACCCTCGAAGAGTCCCGACTCTTTCGCGGACTGGCGCCGGCGGATCTGCGAGCGCGGACCGCGCGCCTGACGGTGCAAGATCTTGCGTCGGCCTTTGAACGCGCCCTCTTTCCGGCCGAGATGTCTCGCTGGATGGCGCTAAAACTTTTGTCGCGCCGTCATGCCATCTTGGAGCGCTCAGGCGCCAATCCTCATTTGGCCGCCGTGATGGCGATGAACGATGGCGGTTTCCGCCGCGGTCAGTTGATCGAACCGCCCGAGGGGTTCGAAGCGGATCTGACCCTTCAGCATTTGGAGGCGCGCCTGCAAGGTTTTCTGGCGAGCCGCCTGGACGAGGTGCAGAAGCTGGCCGAATTCGTTCTTTCAAATTTTCCGTACATGACGATTGAGCCCGGAAAATCCTTCGGCAACTGGTCGCTCGCCCCGGGGTTCATGATTCGGGTGAAGCGCCGGATCGAAAAGAATTTGCACGCCAAGACCGCGAGCGAACAGTACCGGGTGGAAGACGCCCTTGAGGTTTTTGCCTCGGTCTCCTTTGGCCCTCACGCCGAACGCGGATTTTTTAGCGTCTCGGCGGGGGTTGGCCCCGCGTATGTGCGCCGGTACTCGCGCGTGCACATGGCCGCCACCGAGGAACAGGCGCGCACCGGTTACTGGCGCATTTCAAAAGAACTTCTCATGGGCCGAAGCCTCGCCGATCTCGAGCCGCGCGAGCGCCTCACCGTTCAGAGCGGCTTTTTGGCGAATTCGAGCCTGAACGGAAATATCCGGGTGCTCGGCCAGTCGCGAGTGCGCCCGCAAGCTTGGATCATGGGCAACCACCAGTGGCTTTCATTGAGCCATCTTTACCGCGCGCACGACGGCGATCTTTACTTGGGGCGAGGATCTTCGCGGGGTTTTGAGATCAGCGCCCAGGCTTTTTGGCGCATCATCAGCAAAATCGCGCGCATTCCCGTGCTGAACTTCCGACGTTCCTGGATGGAGGCGACCAACGACGTTTACAAAATCACCAACGAGAACCTCGCGTCCTCGTCGGAATTGTCGGTCAAAATTCGCGAGGCCCTCCAAGGCTCAAACTCGCCGATGCCGGCCGAAGTGCCGCTCGTTCATGCCGAAGCGGATTATAAAATGGGCGACTTCTGGCTGGATTGGGGCTTCGGCAACCGCGACGAGCGCCGCTGGTCGGGACGCTTGAGCGCGATGCCGCCTCGTGAGGGCGCCAGCTGGCTCCAAGCAGGACAGAACTTTTTGCTCTTTGAAAAAACCGAAACCGATCAAAGCCGCTGGAGCATTTCGCCGAAACCCAAGTTCGAACGCTGCTCGTACTGGGCGGCTCTGGCCACCCCCAGCGGTCAAAATGCGTCACGGCTGACGGCCGAGGACATTCGTGAAAGCAGTCTTAAAATCTCGTGCGCGTCGCGCTTCGAGGGGTCCCACCGTTTCGATGAAACCCTCGCCCGCCGTCTCGCCCGCAAGCTTCACCTCCCCGACGAGATCGCGGGACAACTTTGGGATCAAAAGATGGCCCGCCTGAACACGGATCTGCACTGGAGCCTCACCGTGGGCCACGCGGACCTCGCGCCTCTCTTCGCCGCGAAACCGACCGGCTGGATTCAGAGCTTCGCGAGCGAGATCGAGGCCCGACGAAACTCATCCCGCGACGAACCCTTCGACGTTTCGCAGGAGCGGCTGCTCTTGCGAACCGCGCTCACGACGCTGTTTTCGATTCGCGAACCCGCCAAACGCCTCGAGTTTTTTTTCGAGTGGCTCAGCGACAGCGGCGCGCGCGACCTGTTTTTGGAGGCGTTCTTGAAACGCAGCCAGAATCATCAAATTGAAGTCAAACGATGGACGGCAGGCCACGACGACCGCCGCCTGGTCTTTCAGGAATTCAAACTTGGAGAAGTTCCCGCAACATCGACGTTCGAACTTCTGGAAGAGAGGGACAAATGGTTCGGTCACTAAAACTCGTCATCGCGGCGGCTCTGCTCGCCGCCCCGGCCGCGCAGGCGAAAACTTGGGCTTACAAGTTTCAGATTCAACCCGTGTTCGGCGTGAACGCCTCGTGCACGCAAGGGGGCGAGAAAGAACTCAGCCAGATCCGCCTGTACTTTGACGATGCCGTCGTCAACTCACGCGCGGTCACCCCCACCCTGGTCAAGCTCACGGTCTGCCTTTTGGGCGGCGGCTACGTGAAGGATTTTTTCACGCTTCCGATTCCGTCCGAAGTCTTAAAACCCGCGGCGGCGCTGCGCACGCAGACCGTTTCGGTCCAACACGAAAACTTCGATGCCGTTGAAATGACGCGTTTATCTTCGCAGAGCCTGAAGCTTCGCTTTCTCAAACGAGGGGCGCCGTGGGCGGTGATCGACGAGCTGATCGTGGATTTCGATGCACGCAAAAAAATGCAAGGCTTGCGGCTTCATCTCGTGAAGCAGAACAAATGGATCAGCGCGTCCTTGCGTTTGGTGGAGTGAAGCGCGCCCGTGGGTCTTAGTGACTGGACTCTTGGGAGACCTCTTCGGCCTGGAGATTTTCTCCGTGCCGGTAACGGTCGACCAGGTTTTCATCATTGGTCGGGAATGAAAACAGAAGCGAGTGCACCTGCGAACCCGCGTCTTCTTGCGTGATCGCGATGTAGAACAGATCGCGGATTTCGCTGTCGGGAAACTCTTTGATAAACGTGACGATTTGATTGCCGTGAAGATCGGTTGAACGCCAAATCTCGTCGGCGTTCTGGATCGTGTCTTCGCGGCACTCTTCTCCGCAAGCCAAGAACTTGTCGTAGGGCACGTCTTTATCGCCGCGAAGCTTCAACATGGCGATAAAAAGTCCCATGGCCAGTGGATCGCCCTCGGTCAGGGCATCGCCGTCGAGCATGCCGAATCCCACCTCTTCAAAGGCCAGGTCGTACACCAAATCTCCGCGGCGGTAGTTGTCGACCAGCTCAAGATGGCGGGTCACGAAGTGCAAAAAGATAAACGAGGGTTCGTCCTCGGAGTTCACGTAGGCGACGGCGATATGAAACGCATCGAGTTCATCGATCGGACGAACAAAGTGAAAAACCGGAAAATCCGCGAAGGTTTGAGCGTCGTGCCAAATTTCGGCGGGCTGTTCGAGCGTGAGGTCGAGCTGGTCTTCGAGATTCTTCACGTCCTCTTCGCGCACGTCGTCAGGACGCACGAGGCTCGAGTACTCTTGCTCCAGCTGCTCGATCGGTCCGCGAAAATGGTCGACGAGCGCCTTTTCAGAGGGAAAAACCAGACCGGCTTCACGGTCGATCACGATCTCTTTGGTTTTTTTTCGGCGCAAACGGAGCCCTTTTTTTTGCAGGGCCTTTGGCTTTTTCGAACGGACTTTTGATTTCAACGCCATCGTCAGTCCAGGTTCGGTGCAATAAAGCCGTGATTCAAGCAAAATACGACGATCAATGCGCCTGCGGTGCGACTAATCAAGTCAAGAGTTTCGCTTGCAAGTTTTCTTAAAACTTCTCAGACTTTCTGTAAGAGAGCGCTCGGAGCGCGAGACATGATTCGCAAGGAGGCGACGCTTGTCAGAAGCAAATCCTGGTTCCCCCGCGCCCAAGTCGGGTGTTCAAGAGAAGAGCCTCGAACGCATGGAAGCTTTGCTCCGCCAAAGTGCCCAAGGCTTTCACGTTCTTTTCGACAACCACGCCATTGCCAAGGCTTTGGCCACCTCCAAAGACGACAAAGAGTTCTTCGACTTCAATAAAATGAAGCGCATCCAAGACGTCATGACCGAACTGATCGCCAAACCCACGTACTACGATAAAATGTCGTACCTGCGCGATTTGGATGAGAGTTCGTACCAAATGCTCATCCGCACCTATTTCCATATCGTCGAGAACACGGTTCGCGCCGGCGGTCTGCAGCACTAAAGCCCGGCTCGCAAAGCACCGATAAGTGCGGGGTGAGGCTTTCGCCCCTGCTCGTTTTACTTTTGGCGCTTCTTTTTTCGGCAGCCGCCTCGGCCGAGTACCGCGCCTTTTTGCTCCGGATCGCCAAGCGCGCCAATCCCCAAGACCATCGTCTGGTGGTGAGCACGCTCGACCCTCTTCAGTACCCCACCTATTACACGGTTGAGCCTGACGAAGTGGTGACCTACGACGACACTTGGATGTGCCGCGGACGCACGGGCGACGCACGGCCCGTCTGCCCCAGCCCGCGCGCTCCTGCCAGCGAATAACCGGATCAACGAAAGACCAGAATTCGCGCCCGCTCCTTGAGCATTCCCCCTCTTGGCGTCCCGCTTTGATACACTGGGGACAATGGCCTCAGAAGTCTCCCGATCCCAAAGCCGCGAACTGACCGACTTGCAGGGTGAGTACACCCGCAAACGCAAGGAGCTTGTGGAGTCGCGCGAAAACGAACTCGCCGACTTGAAGCAGACCTACAATCAGCGCGAAGCCGACGTTCGCTCGCAGGGCGAGGCCGCGATCAACCATATCAAGAAATCGAGCAACGAAACCATCGCCAAGGTCCGCGAAGACCAATCGGGCCGTGTCGACAACTTGCAGGAACAAAACCGCAAGAGCATGGACTCGCTCAAAAAGTACGCGCGCAATTCGCAAGAGGCCTACGGCGAGCAGATCCAATCGGCCGAAGAAAACGCCCGCGAGCGTCTTGAGCGCGTCGTGGCCAACGAGGAAAAGGCTCGGAGCCGGATCCAAAAGGACACTCAGCGATACTCGGAAACCAGCGCCAATTCGGTCAAACGCCTGCAAGAAGAGCAGCGTGCCCAGTACGAAAAGATCACCGAGCAAAATCAGGCCGAGCGCCAAAAAGCGCATGAAAAAGGCCAAACCGAGCTGCAAAAAATCAATGAGAGCTACCGTAAGAATGCCGAACAGGCCACCACGATCCGTGAGGACCTTCTGCGCAAAAGTAAGGCCGACGTGTCCCAGCAGATCGGCCAGCTCAAAGAGCGCAATCAAGCCGCCATCGAAAAAGAGAAAATCCGCGGCGAACGCCTCACCAACGACACCCGGCTGCGCTACGAAGAGGAGATCGGCCGCCAAAACGATCGCGGCAAGCAAAAAGTCGCCTCGCTGCAAGCCGAAAACGCCAACGATCTCGAGTCGATCAAGACTCGCGGCGAAGAGCGCAAAACCAAAGTGCGCGGCGAGTACGAGAAGCAGATCGTGCAGACTCACGAGATGGGACAGCGGCGCATTCAGGAATCTCAAGACAAAACCAATCGCGACGAGCAACGCATTGAGGGCGAGCACCAGAATGCCCTGAAGCGCGAACAGGCGCAGTACGAAAAGCGCCGTCAGGAAATGGCCGACACGTACCAGAACCAGTTCGAGAAAAACGGCGACGTTTACCACAAGAGTTTGGCCAAACAGAATGATCAGTTTCAATCGCACTACCGAAAGAACGCCCAGGCCCAAAACGAGTCGCTCAATATTCAAAACGAGATGTACCACAAGCAGCTGGCCAACTTGAAAGTCGGCTTGGCCAAGAAGGTCGATCAGTATGACGAGCGCAAAGACGACCCCTTCTACAAGATTCAAGACCGCGACACGCGCGTGATCGAAATGCCCGATGCGTACATCCTGCGCGCCTACGTCCCCAAACACGAGACCGAGAACGTGAAGGTCAAAGTCAAAGGCGACAAGGCCATGGTGAGCGGAACGCGTGCGTTTAAAGATGAAGTCGAAGAAAACGGCCGTAAGGTTTCGACCAACTCGTACCAAACCTTCCGCGAAGAGATCGCGCTGGAGAAACCCGTCTCCACCGAAGGCGTCACGCAACAACGCGAAGGTGATTACCTTCGCGTCTTTATTCCCAAGTTGTCGTCATTTAGCAAAAAAGTATGATGAACGGAGCGCGCAAAACGCGCGGCTTAGGCTTTCATCATGAAGCGGATTTCGCGCATCATGTAGCGCATGCGGGCTTGCAGATCTTGCAATTGGGCGAGGTTGGCCGAGAGTTCAGTCACGGGGTCGACGACCTGAACTGGGACTTCGGCCCATTCACGGTAAACGAGATTCGACTCGAGCGAAGAAACGGTTTGGGCCGATTCCCACAAAGCCGATGTGGTTGGCTGAAGGCCCGCAATCAAAGTCAGCTCTTGTTTCATCGTTTTCTCCGATCTTTCTTGAAGTCCCAAGATCTAAGTCTAGAGACAGCATTTTGAGTTCCACAACTTAAATTGCCTGACATGAATCCGTTACAGTCTTGTCAAACATCAGGTCACGCCCAGCTGCTCAATATTCGCAGCGGACCGACTCCACGTCTGTTTTCGTGACGCTTGCACGGTTCGTCGTTGAGGCGAGGTAGGTCCCCATGACGCTTCCCCCCGCATCTTTGTGCTTCAATCCAAGAACGTGCCCCAGCTCATGCACCAGGAGCGATTCCAAATGCACGTCCCGGCCCGATCTCGGGGTTGTCACGTAATAGCTGAAGTCTTTCGCATTGATACGGATGTCGGCTTCACGAATTTCATCGCCCACCCAATACACCGACGTGCGCGCCTGCTCACTGGTGCGGTTGGCTTCCCACGTGTTCATCCAATAAATCATATTCACGCCGTCCTGCCGGGGCTGCAAGGGACCCGCGACGTTGTAAGCCACCACTTGAAACAAGGGACGGCCCGTGGCGGTCTCCCACTTCTTCAGAGCAGCCTCGATGGCGGGGTAGTATTCGGATGGGATGGAGGAGTGGAAGGAGAGACGGATCGGGAGATTGTTTTTCCACGAGATGCGCTGGCCATACACGTTCTGCACGAAACCACAGTCGTTCTCAGAACCATACGAGGGGTTCACGGCATCAGCCAGGGTTTGACCGCAAGCGCTCAACCACAGCGTCGACAGGAGCAGAATGGCACCGATAACTGTCTTTCTCATGAACTGGCCTTCCTTCACACCTTTTCGTAGGGCAAAAAGCCCGCCCCGTTGGGGCATGCTCTAACCTCTTGAAATCAGGTGTTTTTGACCCATTCAGCGAAAACCATGGAGTGTCAAAAAGCGAGACACCGGCTCGGAATGAGACGGCTTTATGGAGACCTAACTGGCCGAAATAACTTGGTTTTAAACCTGTCAGAAGAGTTTCAGGGCTCCCCTCTCGAGAACGCCCGCTGGTGTCACCTTAGACTGGCACACCAGTTGCTCTAAGAGATCTGCAAGTGACCTGGCTCCGCCGCGACCTGCGGATTTCTAAGAGCCGACGAGAAGACCGCCACAAGGCTCTTCAATCAAAAATCCCATCTTCTGGAGGCCGAGGAAATAACCCCACCCTCCAGTCTGTCCAAAATCAGCCCCTTATAGCTCCCAAAACAAAAGCTAATCAGAAAATCTAAACTTGAATTTAAAAATGAGCTTTTAAAAACCAACAATGTGACTAAGACAGAAGAGCGAATCGCCGAAGGCCGAACGGCCATCTGTGGTCAGAGAGCGCGCGCCAGACGCGCGTTTAAACAGAGCGCGCGCCAGACGCGCGACCAACAAACAGAGCTTAGCTGTCCTACTGGACAGCTAAGCGATACCCCACGCCGCGGACCGTCTCGATTTTATCGCCCATCTCTTCGAGTTTCTTTCGAAGCGACGCCATGTGAACGTCGATGGTTCGATCCGTGACATTGAGATTCCCAAGCGCACGCTCACGCAAGCGGTCGCGAGTGAGAACTTGCCCGGCTTGGCGCATGAGCTCGACGAGGATTTTAAACTCGGTCAGCGTGAGCGCCACCTCGGCCCCTTTGAGGGTCACGCGGTGGGCGATCAGGTCAACGTGCAGATCCTGGATGCTCATGTTTTTTTGCTGGGATTTGTGGGTGGCTTGCGAGCGGCGCACGAGCGCTTGCACGCGGGCCACGACTTCTTTCACCGAGAAGGGCTTGGTGACGTAGTCGTCGGCGCCCATCTCGAGGGCGGCGACTTTCTCGGCTTCGCCATCAAGACCGGTCAAGACGATCACGGGAACTTCCGAAAACTTGAGCGAGCCGCGCAGTTCGCGGATGAGCTCGGTGCCGGACTTTCCGGGCATCATTTGGTCCATGACGATGATGTTCGGCTGGAACTGCTCCAACCTCTGCAAAAAAGCGTCGCCATTGGACAGCCCCTCGGCATGCATGCCGTGGTCTTCAAACTGAGACACCAAAAATTCACGAATTTCATTTTCGTCTTCAACAACAAGAATCCGCAGCGACGTGGTTTGACTCATAGGTGATCGATCCAAGTTCCTTTGTAGGTCGCGCGTCTCGTGCGCGCTTCGATTAGTGAGAAATGCTGGTTCCATAAGGATCTCTTCTAATTTGAAAAGGTTGATACACGTCCGACAAGTCCTGAATGCGTGAACGGTCCAAAAAGGCGGTCGACAACCGTCGGCCTCGACCTTCGGTCCGTACCCAAGATTGTCCAAAGATGCGAGCCTATGAAGGTCTCAGCCCCCCGTCAACCTCAGTTTTGGCAAAACAAATCCCAGTTGAGATTCAGCCGGTCAAGAGAGAGGATCTTATGCGAAAATTAACAGTCATTCCCGGAGATGGCATTGGCCCCGAAATCACGGCGCAAATGCTGCGCGTTTTAAAGGCCGTTTCGGCTCCCTTCGACTACGAAGAGCACCCCGCCGGTCTGATCGCCCTCGAAACCGTTGGCGAACTGCTCCCAGAATCGACGCTGCGCTCAATCAATCAAACTGGTTTAGCCATCAAAGGACCGACAACCACCCCTGTTTCTGGGGGTCACCGCTCTCTTAACGTCACGCTTCGTCAAAAGTTCGACCTGTACGCCAACGTCCGCCCGGTCCGCAGCCTTCCCGGCGTGGAATGCCGCTTTGGCGAGGTGGACTTCGTGATCGTGCGCGAGAACACCGAGGATCTCTACATGGGCATCGAGCGCATGGTGGATGCCGACACCGCCGAGAGCATCAAACGCATCACCCGCTCAGGCTCCGAGCGGATCGCCCGCTACGCCCTGGATTTGGCGAGGCGCACGGGCCGCAAACAAGTCGCCTGCGTCCACAAAGCCAACATCATGAAGATGTCGGATGGTTTGTTCCTAAAAACGGCGCAAGACGTGGCGACGAAATATCCCGAGATTCAATTCCGGGACGTGATCGTCGACAATATGTGCATGCAAATGGTCACTCGGCCCTCGCAATTCGAGGTGGTCGTCACGCAAAATCTGTACGGTGATATCTTGAGCGATCTGGGTGCGGGCTTGGTGGGCGGCCTCGGCGTGGCGCCGGGCGCGAATATCGGAAAGGACGCCGCGGTTTTTGAAGCCGTACACGGGTCGGCGCCCGATATCGCGGGCCAAAACAAAGCAAACCCCACCGCTTTAATCCAATCGGCCGTGATGCTTCTCGAACATATCGGTGAGATTGAAAAATCGAAGGCGATTATGACAGCGTTAGTCTCGACACTGGCCGACGTCAATGCACGCACCGGTGACCTGGGCGGACGCGGGACCACTTCGAGCTTTACAGACGCGCTTCTACAGAAGATAAAATCTTAAGAGATCTATTTGACCGCGCTCCCAGCGAAAGACGTTTCGTGAACCCATCGATCGACAATCACCTGAAGTTGGACGTGTGCCGCCGAAGCTTGGTGGCCGCGCCCCTATTCGCGGTCTGCGCAGCCCTGCTCTTTTTTATTCCCATTGTCGAAGACCCCCTTTCGCTTTTTTTCTTTCAGATGGGAGCCATGGTCGCCTTTTTGTCGAGTTTGATCCGCGCGTTCGCGGCCTACCAAATCAACCATCATGGTCTGGATGCGCTGGCAAGCTGGGACCGGGCGCACGAGATCGCGATCTGGCTCAATGCGATCAGCTACGGTCTGTGCGCGACGTTGGGCCTTCTCGCCTCCGAAGCGGGTTCCTTGAATCACGAGCTGTCGTTGGTCGTTTCGATCGCCATCGTCGGCGGCTCGGCCGGCTCCATCGCGCTCATGCCGCGCGCTCAGCTCGCCGTGATCTTTTTCGCGAGCGTGGTGCCCAGCCTTGTGCTGTTCGCGCAGATCAAACCCGGCGACCCGCTGACTTACATCCTCCCGGCCGTGATGACGGTGCTGAATGTTTTCTTCATTCTGAATTCGCGCCAGTTCTACCAGCAGATCCGCAAGAAATTTGAAATCGACGAGGACCTCAAGGCCTCGCGCGCGCGGGCTTCGTATTCGGCCAAGCTGGCGTCCTTGGGCGAGATGGCGGGCGGCGTGGCCCACGAAATCAACAACCCGCTCGCGATCATGATGGGCCAAGCCGAACAGATCCGCTCGCTCGCCACCAATGCCGGAGGACCGGAGGGAGCCAAGCTTCTGGAAAAATCCGAAAAGCTCATCCTCTCGGTTCTTCGGATCCGCAAGATCATTCAAGGTCTGCTTCTTTTTTCGCGCGAGGCGGAGAACGATCCCAAGATCGCCTTCAGCCTCGGGTCTCTGATTGAAGACTCTTTAGGGCTCTGTAAAGAAAAATTCCGTTATGCCCGCGTGGACCTTGTTTTGGACCCGGTCCCCGAGCTCCAAGTGCTTTGCCGGCCGACGCAGATCTCGCAGGTGATACTCAATCTCTTGAACAACGCTTTCGACGCCGTCCAAAACTTGGACCAAAAATCCGTGCGCATCTACTTCATGGACCTGCCGCACGCCGTTCGCTTAACCGTTCACGACAACGGCGCGGGCGTGCCGAAGGAGATCGAACGCAAAGTGTTCGAGCCTTTCTTTACGACCAAAGATTTTGGCAAAGGAACGGGTCTGGGTTTGAGCATCTCACGCAGCATCGTCGAAGAGCACGGGGGCGAATTGGTTCTCAACCCTAGTGACGGTGGCGCGTCTTTCAGCTTCACCATCCCCAAAGCGAAAAACACCGCCGCGATTTAGTCGCCTTTTGCACGCTCCGGCAGGCCCAAACGGATCCACTCGGTCAGCACTTTCACTTCGTCCGGTGTCACGCGCGCGATTCCGCTGCGCGCCGGAGGCATGGAGCCGCGCCCCTCTTTGACGACGGCTTTGATGAAGGGACTGGCTTCGGGCATCGAGGTGTCGAAGAGATCGGCGGCCAGCTGGATCCCCGCATAGCTCGAGAAGTCGTACAACTCCCCGCTCTCTCCGGGTTGATGGCAGCTCAGACATTTTCCTTCGAGAATTTTATCTTTGATCGACTCGTAATTGGGCGCGAGCGGCTTCACCGCGATCGGCGGCGGCTGGTTGGCCTCATCGCATTTTTTCTTGGTCTCGGCGCTCATCACTTCGGGGGCGCCGCCTTCGATCCATTTCAAAACGAGCTCTTCTTCAGCGCGGGGAAGCGGGCGTCCAACGGGCATGGTGCGCTTGCGCAGTTCGGCCTCAACTTTGCCCAACGAAGCTTTGATGCCTGCATAGTTCGTCAAGTCCACGCCGCGAGCCAAGTGGCGGTCGTGGCAAGTGTTGCACCGGTTGGTGAGCACGATCGCTTTGATGGTTTCAAATTCACCGGGCCCGCAGAGGCTGGTGGGAATCACCGTGCCCTCATCGGGACGGGCCTTTTCGATTTTTTCATTGCAACCCGCAAGAACGGCGGCCAGCACGGAGAGGACGAGAAGGGTTTTCATCGGGGCAATTTAATTCATCCGGGCCGTGGGCCAAAGGACAATGCGTGGCCGTGCATCTTTTGCCCGCACGACCGTTCAGATTTTTGACAGCTACAGATAGTAGTGCAGGATCATCAAGGCCTCATCGCCCTCCTGCTCGGAGGTCTGCCGGTCCCTCACACGCAGGTAAGCGACCTGAAGCTCCCAGTGAGGCCGCGGAAAGAACTGAAATCCCGGGCCGTACTTGGTTCTTAACGTCTTTTCGTTCGCCTGATCGAACTGGGCGGCATCGAGGATCGCCGACAGCCAATAGCCTTTGCTGGGCTCCCAGCTCGTTTTCTGAAACGCGTACCAGCTTTGCTGCTCGGAGCCCGCCGTCTTGCGGTTTTGCACCGTGAACTGCGCCAGCGTCGTCACATGCTCGTTCCAGCCGACAAGCGCATGCGCGCCCCGCAGCCAGCGCTCCGTGCCCTCGAAGGTGCCGCGCCAGATGTCGAGACCGATCTTCTTGTTGTTGTTCACGATGAAATCCAGAGTGCCGTAAGTCGACGTCTCGCGCGCGGCCTGCGCAAGGGTGTCGTCGGATTTGGAGGCGCCGATCAGGGCCCCCCAGGTTTCGCCCTGATACTCGGCCTCACCCAAGTGGCGGCGGTCCAGAGGGCCGAAGCCCAAGTCTTGACGAAACGCCCAGTTGTGCTCGCTGGTCATCAGACCGAAATGGGGCGTGCCGAGCGCGGCGCGGATCCAGATTTTTTCCATCGCCGGGATCACGAAAGCCCAACGCCGGACCGTGTAGGTTTTCAGCTCCCCGCGTTTCTCAACACCGTAGGTGACACCGACGGAGCCAAAGGCCGTCCGGTAGGCCGCCTCGAGGTCAGTTTGCATCGGGAAGAACGCGCGTTTGCGTTGAAATTCGTTTTCTTGGTGCGTTTGAATCACGCGAAAATCGCCGCCCACAAAAAGACCGGTGTCCTCTTCGGCGTTGACCCACTTGGCGATGGCCGTGTCATTGACCGCGCCATGAAAGAGCGACTCCTCGCCCTCGTAAGCCCAGCGGCTCAGCAACTCCTTGGAGAGCGAGCGTCCGTAAGCGGTCGTCAGTCCTCCCCCGGCGGGAGAAACGTGGCAGGCCGTGCAGTGCACGTAGCCGTGACGGATCAGCTCCGGAAAGGCGAGCGCTCGGGGCGCAACGAGCGCCACGGCGAGGGCGATCAAGGTGAAGACGGCGGTTTTCATTTAGTTTCCTGTCTCAGGGAGTCCGCGGCGGATCCACTCCAGAAGGGTTTGCACCTCTTCGCGGGTCAACGGCGAGATTCCACTGCGAGGAGGAGGCATAGCGCCGCGCCCCGTTTTTGTCACGGCTTCGATGAGATCGCTGTCCTCGGGATCCCGCCGATCAAAGAGTTCGTCCGCATCGGCCATGAGCGCCGGGTAGGATGAAAAATCGTAAAGTCCGGAGCCTGCATCGTGGCAGGTCAGGCACTTGGGTTCAAAGATGCGCTCGCGGATGGAGGCGTAGTTGGGCGCCAGCGGCTTCACCGGCGTGACGGGATCGGTGCCCCCGCCGCCATTTTGACAGTCCGGGCTCGGCGGGCCGCTGGCGTTTTGCGGAGCGCCCTCGCCGATCCACTTGAGAATCAAAGCCTCCTCAGCGGCCGGAAGGGGCCGCGCCTTGGGCATCGTGCGCGCCTTGATGACGGTCTCGACCTTGCCGATGGCGGCTTTGACTGCGGCGTAGTTTTCGAGATTCACCCCTCCCGAGGAGCCGTGGCAGGCCACGCAGCGCACGCTTAAAACCACGCGCTGGATGGTCGCAAAATCGGTGGGACCACACGCAAGCCCCGCGTTCGCTCCGCCCTCCTCAGGCAGGGCCTTGTCGATGCGCTCATTGCAAGCGCCCGTCATCAGGGCCAAAAACAAAACCAGTATGCGGCAAAAAGGCGTCGTCATCGCGGCCTCCTTCAAAGGCAGAATGCCGCGAAACGAATCAGGGAGCCACGAAGGCTCCCTGATGGAAATGGTATGATTCGGTAGGATTCTTACTTCGTGCGGTGTTCTTGACGGCGGTCTTCGATTTGGCGTTCACCGATCACGCGGCCATGGGGATCATCGCGGAAGTGCCCGGCCAGGCGAAGACGCATCTCAATCTCGGTGGCCGGCAGACCTTGACCCACCAAGCGGGCTTCGATGGCCGCCATGTCAATTTGCAAATCTTTGTAAGCCACGTTGCACGCGTTGTCGGCGCAGGTGGCGGTGCCCAAGGGGCCGCTCCACTGACGGAACGCCCCGCTGGCATCAGCCTGGCTCGAGAGCTCAATGGTGTTCGGAACTCCGGTCAATTCGAGTGGAAGATCGTACTCGATGCGGGCCACATCGCCGCGAACCCGCCGCGAAATATTTGTGAGCGGGAAGCTCGCGAAAGGCTGCAGCTCCTCTTCACCCGCAGGAACCGGAACTTCGTAGCGGCCTTCAAAGCGGCTGCGGCTGTCATCCTTTGTCGGTCGCGCGTCTGGCGCGCGCTCTAAAGCAAGGGACGGCAAAGAGAACAGAGCGATGAGCACAAAGAACACTTGTTTCATGATGATCCTCCGAGACCGGGCTTGAGCACGTAACACGTGGTGCGTCCGCGGCCTCGTCGTAAGAGATACCCCTTTTCGACCAGATCTTTCAAGTCCCGAAACGCTGTCATGGTCGCAACTTTAAAATGGGACCTATAAGTTTTGATGTCCCAAAACTGTTTTTTGTTCTGAGAAAGAACCAGGAAGGCCTGCTCCTGCCGCAGTGACAGTGGCTCGCCTTTTGTTAAATTTTCTGAAACTTCGGGAGAAGGTGCGGTGGGCACCCTCGCCGCCCCATCGAAGGCTTTCGACAAAAACTCGCAGGGCTCGGTGAGGCGCCAGCCCTGCTCGGTCGTTTCGAGCAGAGAGCTTTGAACCGGGAGCGACTTTCTTAACGACGACAGCGCCGAGTAAATCAGGCTGTCGTGGCGAAGAGGATCGTACTCGTAGCCCCAGACTTTTTGAACCAAGCTCTCTTTGCTCTGCGGACCCTTCGACAAAAGCCAAAGCAGGCGGTGCGACTGGGAGGTCAGCGCGTTCTCGCCCACGCTCACGCCGTCTTTCGAGAACGCGACCCACGAGACCTGATCCTCGAGAACGACCAACCGGCGCTCCCCGCGCGGCTTCTGCAAGATCTCGGGCAGAAAGTTGAACCACCCATGTTCGAGGCACGCGCGCAGCGATTCGGCCGGGCTCTCTTCCAGTGACTTCAAAAAATCGTGAAGCGGATCTTCGCCCGGCCGCGAGGCGCTTGCCCGCCAGCCTTTGCGCTCGAGCATCTGGCGGTTGATCGCATCGCCGTAACTCTCGGAGAGTTCGAGCAGACGTTGCTTTTTGGGCGCGAGCAGGCCGTGTTCGTTTTGACTTTCGAGAAGTTTGATCTCGAGACCCAAGATGCGGATTTCAAAAGCGCGGTCCGAAACTTGATTGAGACAGCGCCGAGCGGCCTGCAAGAAATGCAGCGACGACGACAGGTCGCCCTGCCGGTACGACACCTCGGCGAGACGCAGCTGCAGCGTGAGCTCCTGGCGGCGCAGACCGTACTGATAAATTTGAAACGAACCCCGGTCCAAAACTTCGCGCGCGCGTTTCCAATCTCCGTGCAGCGTGAGTTGACGGCCCAGCTCGAGAAGCAAATTGCCCCGGGTGTAAGAACTCTGCGCGCGCAGCTCACTGGAGAAATTCTCGAGTTGCCTCAGCGACTCTTGCACGCGCGAACCGAATTGAGCTTCGTAAATCAAACGTTCCGCATCGATGGACTCGGCCGTGAAGGGCTTCTCGGAATCCAGGGCCAGTTGCACCGACTCGCGCAAAAGCCTCAGGCCCTCGAAGCGTTGGCCCATCTGCACGTGCGAGTGCCCGAGCAGGTCGGTCGCCAGCAGCTGCGTGTAGGCGGAGCCATTTTGCATCGCCGCCCGCAAAGCCTTGAGCCCCCATTTGCGCGAACGTTCGAACTGGCCAAAAAAGTAGTAATAAAGAGCCACGCCTTGAGCCGCGTAATCCTGCACCGAGGGCGGCGCCGATTTGGCGTTGAGCAAGAAGAGGCGTTTGGCACTCGGGAACTTGGACGCACGTAAGAACGCGAGGCCCAGCGAAAACCGCGCCCGCACTTTTTGTTCGAGGTCGAGCGCGGCCGAGCGCGCCGCCAGCAGTCCCTCCGCTTCTTCGAGGCGTCCCAAGAAGGACAGTGCCGAAATCAAGATCTCGGTCTCCTCGGGCGTTTTTCCGGGAGGCCGGAGGCTTTTGACGATCTGTTGAAATTCGCCCTTTTCGAGCTGCGCGCGCAATCCCGCCATGCACGCAAACATACCAAATCATATCAGCTTGGAAAGGGGCTTTTAGCGGTTTGTGGATTTTTCTTTCGGTAAGGTGTGGTTCAGGAGGTTCTTTATGCAACGACAGATTCAATTCGCACTCATCTCGATTTTGTTCACATCCCTACCCGCCTTTTCGGCGGTGGATTTTAGCGGGTCCGCCAAAGGCGGCAAGGCGCAGTTCCTCGCGATCGGGAAACCGGCGCTCATGAAGATTCATGGCGAAGGCGCAAAAGTGACGGGTCAGCTCAAAATCGAGAATGGCGCGGCCACGGGTGAGTTCAAACTCAAGCTCGACGAGTTCGACACCGGTATCGCCCTTCGCGATGAGCACATGAAAGAGAAGTATTTGAAAACCAAGGAGCACCCCGAAGCGGTTCTCAAGATCGAGTCCCTTAAGCTCCCCGCCGGGTTCAAGGTGGGCCAGACGCTGAGCGAGCAAACGTTCGAGGGTCAGCTCACACTCAAAGGAAAAACCGCGCCGGTCACCGGCACGTTCTCGGTGCAAGGACCAGGGCTGGCGACAAAGGCGAAATTTCCGATCGATCTTGAAAAATACGACGTGGGTGTTCCCAAGTACATGGGCATCACGGTCGCGCAGGCCGTGGACGTCGAGATCGACATCCCCGCTTTTGAAGCAAAATAAATGTCAGTGCATTGACGTCAGTGCATTTGGGACTTGCGCAGCTCTTCGCGCAGGTCCGAAAGCTCTTCGATCGAGAGCTGGTATTTGCGGCCGCAGACTTCGCAGGTGATATCCGCGGGCTTGTTGTCATCGATCATCTCTTGCAAGCCTTCCACGCCGAGCGTGGTCAGCGCCCGCTTGACCCGGTCAATGGTGCACGGGCAGTGGTAGCGCATCGGGTGATCGTGCGGCAAACGCGTGAAAGGAATGCCCTCGAGGTAAGGTTTCACCAAATCCTCGGGCGTGCCGCCCTCGAGCAAAATTTTGGAAACCGAAATCGCGTGCGTTTCGACGTTCTTTTCGATTTTGTTGATCACGTCATCTTCAACACCCGGCATGACCTCGATGATCACGCCACCCGCCGATTTGACCTGGCCAAAGGTGTCCAGGTACACGCCCAGCGACACGATCGAGCGGATCTGGTGCGACTGGTGCAAGTAGTGGGCAATGTCGTCGCCCACCTCACCCGAAACCATCTCGACCGTTCCATTAAAAGGCTGACGCTGAAAGGGTTGGTGGCGAGCCACGGTGAGCGTTCCGAAGCCCATGGCTTTGGATAGATTGACGGCATCGACCTGTTCCGGGGCTTGATACGAGGGGTTCGGGCTGTAGCCACGAACCGAACCATCAAAAGACGCTTCGGCGTAAATCGTGCCGATCGGCCCGTTGCCTTTGAGCAAGATGCCGACTTCCTGACCCTCTTTGAGCTGGCTGGCCATCAAAAGAGCGCCGACCATCGCGCGGCCCACGCCGAGCGTGGCGAGCGGCATCGTCTGTTGCAACGCTTGCATCTCTTTGACGACGTCCGTCGCATCGACAGCGGCGATACGAACGGTAAAATCATTGGTCACAAATCTTTCGACTGATTTCATAATGCGAGGAGCAAAGACTCACACTCGGGTTTTAGAAAGTCAAGATTTGCTGCTAACTTCAGAGCCGCATGCAGATCTACCTTTTCAGACACGCCGAGCGCGAAAACAGCGGGCAGGGAAATCCGCCCTTGTCGTCTCGCGGCTTCAAACAAGCTCAGGAACTTGCGCGTCAGCAGGCGGCCGGTCTTTTCACCAAGCCCGGTAAGCTCCTCGTGTCGCCGAAAGTGCGCACGCAGCAAACCTTCGCGCCGCTCGCGGAGAGCCAGGGCGTGGAGCTCGTGATGACGCCCGAACTTGATGAGCGCTTGAGTTCCGAAAACGCCTCGCAGTTCGCGGCGCGCGTGAAACGCTTCATCGCATATCTCGAGAGGCAGAGCGGGGTGATCTACGTGTGTTCGCATTTAGATTGGATCGAAGAGGCGATGATCGCGATTCCGAGCGACACGGATCTTTTGGCCGAGAAATTTCAGGCCTGGGCCCCCGCGCAGTACACCGAGTTCGATGTGCGCGAAGGTCTTTGGCTGGTGCTCAAAACCGGGAGGGTTGAATGTTGATTCGAAATATCTGGGCCGTGGGCCGCAACTACGCCGATCATGCCAAAGAACTCGGAAACGACGTGCCCACCTCGCCGATGATTTTCTTGAAGGCCGGTTCGTGCGCGACGGTCAACAGCAACGAAATCGTGCTCCCCTGGTGGGTGCAGGACGTCCATCACGAGGTGGAGCTCGCGCTCAAATTTTCGCAGTTCATGACCGTGGTCGAAGCCGCCGTGGCGCTGGATCTGACCGAGCGCAAACTGCAAAACGAACTCAAAGCCAAAGGACATCCCTGGACGCTGGCCAAGTCGTTCTCCGATGCGTGCCCGGTCAGTCCGTTCTTCAGCTTCAAAAATTTCGACGACTTCCGCGACCGCAAGATCCGCCTCACCGTCAACGACGAAGTCCGCCAGGAGGGCCGCACCTCCCAGATGATCTTCGGTTTCGAAAAGCTCATTGAGCACGTCAAAATGCACTTCCCCGTTTGTGGCGGCGATCTTTTGCTGACCGGCACTCCGGCCGGCGTCGGCCCCTTGCGCGACGGAGACACCGTCAAAGCCGAATTCGAAGGCGAAATCACCCACCTCTGGAAAGTCCGCCAAGAAAAACCCCCGCAGCCGCCCACCACCCCCTAAAAAAAACACGCCGCGTTTCAAAAAGGTGCCTGGCACCTTTCTGGAACGCGATGCGTCTTTTGGTGGGCTCGTGCTCTTGCTCCAGTGGGGAAACGGGGCCATACTCGGCCCGTTTTCCAACACCTGTTTTCATTCGGGCGCTAGGCACTTTTGGGGGCCCGAGCGGAGGTTGCTCAATGTCGGATTTGCAGAACAAAGTTGTCGTTAAAGGCGAAGAGATCATGAAGCGCATGGAAGGCCAATCCAAGGTCTCCCTGTTCAGCAAGGATTTCTGGTACGGCTCGATCATGGATTGGTCCATGAAGAACGAGCACTTCAAAACGCAAATGTTCCGCTTCGTCGACGTTCTGCCTTCGCTCAATTCGGGCGGCGAAGTCGCCAAACACTTGAAAGAATATTTCGCCGAGAGTGGCGACGATCTTCCTTCGGTTTTTAACGTGGGCTTGGGATTGGGTTCGCTCGCGCCGTCGCTGATGGCGGGTGCAATCCGCAAGAACGTCACGCAGATGGCGAAAATGTTCATCACCGGTGAAAACCCGCAAGAGGCGCTCCCGGTTTTGCGCAAAGCCCGTCAGAACCGTATCACCTTCACCGTCGACATTCTGGGTGAAGCCACGCTCTCCGAAAAAGAAGCGCAAGAGTACAGCCAAAAGTATCTCGAACTCATCGACGGGCTCGTCAAAGACGCGAGCAAGTGGGACAACATCCCGCAAATCGACGAAGATCATTTGGGCCCGATTCCCAAAGTGAACGTGTCGGTCAAACTCACCGCGCTGTTTCCGAAGATCAACGACAAGGCTTGGGATTACACCAAAGCGCAGCTCAAAGAGCGCATGCGCCCGATCCTGCGCAAAGGGATGGAAAAAGGCATTTTCATCAATCTCGACATGGAACAGTACTCGGTCAAACACCTGACGCTCGAAACTTGGAAAGAGCTGATCGTGGAGCCCGAGTTTAAAAACTACCGCCACTTCGGCATCGTGATTCAGGCCTACCTGCGCGACTCGCTCGCCGACATCAAAGACCTGACCGCCTTCGCGGGTCAGCGCGGAACGCCGTTCACCGTGCGCCTCGTGAAGGGCGCTTACTGGGACTACGAAACCATCGAGGCCGAACAGCGCCGCTGGCCGATCCCCGTTTACACCAACAAAGCCGAATCGGACGCGAACTACGAAGTCTGCGCGGATCACCTGCTGCAAAACTACAAGGTGATCGCGGCCGCGTTCGCCTCGCACAACGTGCGCACGATCGCCGCCTGCTTGGTTGCCGCCGAGAAGTACGGCGTTCCGACCAAGGCCTTTGAAATCCAAATGCTCTACGGCATGGCCGACCCGATCAAGAAAGCGCTGGTCGAAATGGGCCTTCGCGTGCGTGAGTACGCGCCCGTGGGTGAACTCATCCCCGGCATGGCGTACCTCGTGCGCCGTTTGCTTGAGAACACGTCGAACGAATCTTGGCTGCGCGGCAAATTTGCCGATGGCCAGTCGACCGAAAAACTTTTGCGCGATCCCGCGCAGAACCTCACGGTCACCTCACCTGAACTCAAAACCGAGAACCGCTTCTACAACGAGGCGCTCAAAGATTTCGCCGTTCCGCAGAACCGCGCGGCCATCGAAAAGGCCCTTGCGGATCACCGCAAGAATCTGCTCGGCAAAACCTACCCGCTCGTGATCAACGGTAAAGAAGTCAAAACCGAGCGCACGCTCGCGCGCGAAAACCCCTCGAACACCGCCGAGATCATCGGCAAAGTGTCGCTCGCGACCGTCACCGACGCTGAAAACGCGATGAAGGCGGCATCGAGTGCGTTCAAAACTTGGAAGAAAGTCCCCGCTCAGCAACGGGCCGCGATGCTCGACAAAGTCGCCGACCTGATGGTGCGCGACCGCTGGAAGTTGATCGCCACGCAAGTCCTCGAAGTCGGAAAACCCTGGGCCGAGGCGGACGGCGATGTCGGCGAAGCCATCGATTTCTTGCGCTACTACGCGCGCGACATGCGCCACCTCGAAAAACCGCTCAAAGTCGGCCAAGTGCCCGGCGAACTGTCGCTGTACCACTACCAGCCTCGCGGCGTTTCGCTCGTGATCGCGCCTTGGAACTTTCCGCTCGCGATTCTTTGCGGGATGGCGGCGGCCGCGCTGGTCACCGGCAATACCGTGATCATGAAACCCGCCGAGCAGAGCTCGATCGTGGCGGCGGGCCTGATGGACCTGTTCTTGGAAGCGGGCTTCCCCGCGGGCACGGTCAATTTCCTCCCCGGCTTGGGCGAAGAGGTCGGCGAGTATCTCGTGAACCACAAAGACACCACGATCATTGCTTTCACGGGTTCAAAAGCCGTGGGCCTGCACATCATGAACAAAGCCTCGGTGCGCCAGCCCGGCCAGATGCACCTCAAACGCTGCATCATCGAAATGGGCGGTAAGAACGCGGTCATCATCGACAACGATGCCGATCTCGATGAAGCGGTCGACGGCGTTGTGTACTCGGCCTTTGGCTTTAGCGGACAAAAATGCTCGGCCTGCTCGCGCTTGATCATCCTGGACGAAGTGTTTGAGCGTTTTGAAGCCCGCCTGCTCGAGGCGGCCAAAACCGTGGACGTTTTGGATGCGGCGGACCCCCGCGCTTACGCGGGACCGGTCGTTGATAAAGAGGCGTATGATCGCATCTTGAAAACCATCGAAGACGCCAAGAAAGAACACAAACTGCTCTTCCAGGGCCAGGTCCCCACCGGCGGCTATTTTGTTCCGCCGACGATTTTCACGAACGTCAAACCCGAATCGAAACTCGCGCAAGAGGAGATCTTTGGTCCCGTCTTGGCGATCATCCGGGCGAAAGACATCGACCACGCGATTCAAATCGCCAACGGCACCGAGTACGCGCTCACGGGCGGTCTGTTCTCGCGCAGCCCCGCGAACATCGAGAAGGTCAAAGAAGAATTCGAGTGCGGAAACTTGTACGTGAACCGCGGCATCACCGGCGCGATGGTGGACCGCCACCCGTTTGGTGGCTTCAAGATGTCGGGCATCGGCAGCAAAACCGGCGGCCCCGACTATTTGAAACAGTTCATGGAGCCTCGGGCTGTGACCGAGAATACGATGCGTAGAGGATTTGCTCCCACCGAGGAGAGCGACGGCAAAGGAATCTAAACGTCAGGGCGAGGGCGATGCCGAAGAGGGCGCCGCCCAAGTGGGCCGTGTACGCGATCGCGGCCCCGACTTCTTCCGCCGTGGAAAAGTACTGCGCCAGATCTTCCACGAAATAAAGCGGCAGCACCACCAGCGTGGGCAAGTAAATGTCGCCCCAATATCCCGGGGATGGCGATAAGAAATAAAAGAATTTGATCCGCTTTTTACGTTCAAAGAGGGCGTAAAAAGCCATGACCGCCGAAAGCGACGCGCTGGCCCCGACCATGGGAGCCGAGGTGTCGGGACTTAAATACAAAAAGAAGGCCGCGCCGAAGAGGCCGCCCGCCACGTAGACGAAAACCAAGAGCGCACTGCTGGCCAAAGCCTCGAGGGCCGCGCCAAAAATCATCAGCATGATCATGTTCCCGAGCAAGTGCCAAGCGCCCGAGTGCATAAACTGATACGTGAACCAACTGCCGGGATGCTTTTCTCCGCCATGCAGGCCGAACATATCGACCGGGCGTTTTTTGAGATCACGTTGAAACTCGTCCACTTTGGACTGCCAGGACCGCAAGGCCACGGTGTCTTGCGTGGGGTTGAAGTCGCGGTACCGGGCAAAGAAGGTGTTGTCGCGAAGCGCGCGTGAGCCCAGAAGCAAAAGCTGGCTGCCATCGGCCGGAACGTCCTTTCCGTGCATCATGGCGTAAGCGCGGCCGGCCAATTTGATCTCGTGCTTATTCAGATTCGACATCTCGGGCTGGGGCCCATTGGTCAAAAAGAAGAACAGCAAGTTGATCGCGATCAAGGTCCACGTCAACGGGGCTTCGTGAAAAAAGCGCAGGCCCTTGAGCCAAGGAATGATCACGGTTCATCCTCACCGAAGGGTTCAGGTTTGCTGCTCGCAGGAACGCGGTCCGCTTTGGTGGGACCGACTTTGAAGCCCATCGAGGCCGCCGATTTCATAAAGACGGCGTGCAGTTCGGATTGGTAAGGAAGCCCTTCGGACGCCAGCACCTTCTGAGACTTCTCCAGATCCGACAAGTGACGGCTCGTGCGCAGCAAATGGAAGAGCGCGCGCGTCTGCAGCGCGGGGTTTCCGGATTTGAACGCCACGCTTCGCAGGTTTTCGAGCTTCGTGGATTCGCTCAGTCCGCTCTCGGGTAAAAGTGTCATGATTAATTTGCTCGAGTCCGACTCGGGGTCGAGATCTTTGGCGTAGGCCAAAAATTCGGAGTCCTTGGCATTGCGGCAGGCCTTGTCTTCGGCGAGCGCGACGAGCCAGTCGGCATCCACCGTTTCTTGCGGCGAATTTTTGAGCGAGGCCTCGAGGTCCTGGCAGTACCGGTACGACTTCACCGAGCAGTCTTGCGTGATCTCGGAGAGGCAAAGCCGTGTCGCCAGTTCACGCTGCGGCCGGCTCGAAAGCTGGTCCCAGATGACCGCGTAGCCACCTTCGGCTTGTTCGAATTTTTTCTCGGCCCAGAGGGCTTTGACCTTTTGCACTTCGAGAAATTCGGCCAGGTCAAAATCGGAAGGCACGCGGGCAAGCTCGCGCTTCCAGGTGCCGATATCGCCGTTCTCTTCGGCGCGCTGAACGCTCATGACCAAACGGGCCCACGAGACGTTATTGGCCGGAGCCGGCTCCACCTCTTTTGAACCCCACCACTTGGCGAGCTTGCAAGCATAGCCTTGATCGTCTTTGGCGCAAACCTGCTCGAGATACGCGTCTTTGGCGGCGTTGTCTTTGCTTTTCGCCACGGCGAGCGCGAGCGCGGCCCAACTCTGATCTTCTTTTTCGCCTTTCCAGAAAGCGAAATCGGTTTCGGATTCGAGGCACTCCAGGGACAGCGATCCGGTCAAGAACATGGCCATCGCGGCATCCAGACGGCCCCCGCTCCCCTCACGCGCGGGAACTTCGGCGCAAAGGTACTCGGCATCGGTCAGCTCGGTTTCTTTGTACTCGCCCTTGACGGCCGACGCGTAGAAGCGGCTGACGGTCGCGAACGACCAAACCAAACCCAGCGCCAGGCACATCGTGAAGAAACTGCGAATGAAATGAATCTCAAGGCGGTGCGGAGTTTGAATCCCCTGCTCTTTGAGCGTCACCACCTCGGTGTCGATCGCGCGGTCGTGCAAAGCGCGGCGGCGCGGGTGCGAGAAAACCTCGAGAAATGGAATTCCGAGTAAAACGATTTCGAACATGAATAAAAGACCGCGCAGAAGAGCGGCGTGCAGCGTGGGCGCTTTGCCCGTGTGCACGCTGCGAACGCGCAGCTGAAAGAACATTTGCCCGGGCGTCGCGCCCAAGACCGACCAAAACAGCGCCTGCGCGATCACGGTCAGCGCACCGAAACCGAACACCGTCACCGCGAGCAGAATCCAAAACTCCGCCGACTCCGGGGCCGCGTAGTAGCGGTACTGCAGCTTCTTGAGAATGCTCGAGAGCAGCAAGGTGAACAAAGGCCAGAACAAAGAGAAGTCGACGATGACCGAAAGGATACGGTCGCTCACCGGCGCGAGGCGCGAGTCGTTCTGGGCGGGCTTCTTTTGCAGAGAGGACAAGTCTTCGAAAACCATCAACTTCTTGTCGGTTTTCGAAGAGCTTCTCTAGAGGATGGGCGCAAGAATCAGGACGTCACTCTTGCGAAACGCGGGCGGATTCTTCCTGGACTTTCAGCCCGAGAAAATGGCCGCCGTCGTCGAAGCGCATGGTCGCGCGCCCCACGATTTGACCCGAATCCGAAAGCAGGTGCCAGGTCTCTTCGCCGCGCTCGTTTTTCGCGAGAACGGATTTCGAAAAGCCCGAGGGCATGAGCGATCCGTATTGCTTCAAGAACTTTTGGTGGTCGTCGATCTGCACGGGACGGTCGGCGATTTCGAGCGACTCGACGTACTCGATCTCACGCAGCTTCATCGTCTCGGGCTGCAGCTCGCTGCCGCTCGAGATCAGACGGTACTTGCCGGCCAGAACGCCATAGCGGAGCTGGTCCAAGAGCGAGATCTTTTGCGCCGTCGATGCGGGCATGCGATTGGCGTCGTCTTTTTCACCGAGGCGCTTCGCGAGATTGTGCTCCCACTCCACATCGCGGAATAAATTCAAAGGCTGCGCGCTGGCGATCGCGCGGTTCACCTGATCGAGCGAGCGGGGTGAATTGTCTGAGATCAAATAAACGGGACGCTGGTTCTTCATTATCTGTTCGTTCGAGAAGACCGCGACCAAAATAAACGAGAACAAGGAGAGCGTCAAAAACCACTTCTGCCCGTCAGCTTTGCGCTGAGCGCGCACACGTTTGGACTTGTCTTTGGGAAACTGAAGAATTTGGCTCATAGATTTGCCCCCTGATCCAATAACCCATTGCGAGACGGATGCCACCTGGCGAGCGTCCTCAATCGAGAAAACGCCGGCAAATCGCAAAGGCCCGAGACACCTGTTCACACAGTCGTCAGATAAGACGTCTGCTTGCGCAGCCGTCGAATAGGACGTCTGCTTGCGCAGCCATCAAAACCAGTATCATTGTCTCAAGTTGAGACTCTCTCTGCGAGAGCCCAACACAAAAAAAGACCAAGGTCCCTAAGACCTTGGTCCTTCTCAATCCATTTCGAAGTCGATTAAGCCGCGCGCTTCTTGCGGGCCATCGAAGGGTCGATTTGGTATTGCTTCACTTTGCGGTACAAGGTCGCGCGACCGATCCCCAAAGCCTTCGCCGCTTCCGTGAGGTTGCCGCGGTATTGAACGATGGCGTTCTCGATCGCTTTCGCTTCGAGTTCGTTCATCGTGGCCACTTTCAGATCCGAAGACACGTTGTTCGAACCAACGCCGCCCGGGAACGGAAGAACATTGCTCTTCTCCAGTGGATTCAAACCGGTCATCAAAGCCGGCATGCCTGTCAGCATTTGCGAACGGAAGACGGGGCTCTCCATGCCTTCACGCCATTGCGTGGGACTGAATGCCTGAACGTTCACTCCTTGAGCCGTGAAGTATGTCTTCGCGCGCTCGATCACTTCCGTTTCGTCGCTAACGATATAAACCGTTGTACGTGCCATTATCTCCCCCTGTCTTTGTCTCAGCTTAGATACACAAACCAATCATCTTGAGTCGAATGACGACTCACAGTGAACCTATCGGCGCTTCATTGTGAGAATTGAGGCCTAATAAAAAATATTTATGATTTCATTTTAAAACAGAGCCTTGGTCCGGTTTAAAACACCAAGGCCAGTCCAGACCGTCTCAAATTCAGACACCGCCCAAACCTGAGACACCCGACACATAAGAAAAAAAGAGAGGGCCTCCCCTCTCTCGCGCCTGTGACACATGGCTATACCAAAATGTAGCAGCTACTTACGGAGTCCTTTTACAGAGCGCCCGAAGGGGCGCGCGCCAGAACGGCCAGTTGAAAATTAAAAAAGGCGCCCAGGGGGCGCCCAACAAAGAGAGGTCTGTCCTCAGACCGAGGCCGCCGGGGGCGGCCCAATAGATCGAGCACCTCTCGGTGAACTCGGGAACCTTACCGGCGCCCCGACTTAATCTTGATCTGCAGTTTAGAAATGAGGTGCACGGCCATTTTCTCTTGGACCTTGCACATTTTAAGTTCGTCTTTGCGGTACGAGCGCTGCGAAGGAGTCAGAGTTCCGGTTTCAAGCTCCATCTCGTAATCGAGTTTCGCCGAGCGGATGCTGTCGAGACCTTTGGTTTCTTGTTTGAAGAGTTTGGTCACGCCGCTCACGGGGGCGACTTCGATCCACTCTTCTTTTTGACGGTACCAAGCGACCATGCGCAGGAAGCGCGCTTTGTTTTTCGCCAGCGTGAATTTTGGGTACGCCGACTCTTCGAGGTCGAGAATATTGTCGATGTCATCCAGGTTCAGATCGTCATCGAGGTCTTCCAGAAGTCCGCTCGCCGCGAGCTTTTCAAGGTGGGCCAGTTCCGCGGCTTCTTCACGAGCGGCGGCATCACGGGCCTCTTTGTCCAAATCGGCATCGGAATCTGTTTCGTTTTCGATGTTTTCGATCTCGTTGATTGCCACGCTGAACCCTCCCCAGGATTTCATAGACTTATTTTGATGTGGGGGCCGTTATACACCAGGGGGGTTCGATGACGCAATAGGGCAATTCTCTTGAAAGAATGACATGGCGTGTGTGGGAGTTGGGCCTCAAATTCCGTGTTCGGAATACAAAATCTCGAGGCGCGACGGCTGATATTCGAGCATGAGCTTGTTGTCGGAAGAGAGAATTTTCAATGTGCCGTCGGCATTCAAATTGAGCTTTTGTCCCAGCGCCAGAGCCTCATCGCCGGTGATCAGAAAGCGGGCTTTCTTGCCCGCCGGATCCAAGGTGATCCACTCTTGGCCGCGGGGTCCGCGTTGGTTCAGGGTCACCGTGCAGAACGGAATTTTTCCGCCGCGCAAGTTGCAAATGAAATTGAGCTCTTTACCCGCGGTGACGATGGCCTTTCCGGGCCCCATCATCGAGTCTTGCGGGGGCACGTTCATCACATCCCAAAGGATCTGCGCGTCGTCGTCGCCGGCGCCCATCGAAGGGCTCGACACAGTCATGATCGCCTGACCTGCGGGCGAAAGGATCATGCGGGTGGCGGCGTTTGCCGCCATGGAGACCACCGAAGACAACAGCATCACGAGAACAAAGCGTGTTTTCATAAGCCAAATCGTCCCCCCGTTCGAGAGGCCGTGCAAGTGAAACTCTCCTGACAATCGGAGTTATCGGCCCGCAGGCACCGGAGCGGCCGGACGGTTGAAGCTCGCGGGCGCTCGCACCTTCACGGCTTCGAAGAAGGCCGGAGAAATGGACACGGTGGGGATGATCACATCGCCCTCGAGGCGCCCATTTTTTTTGCGGGCTTCGATGTAGTCTTTGATCTTGTAGCAATTGCCGACCTTTTTGCGCGGCACCGAATCGTCACCGGGAACCGCGGCTTCTTTGACGAGGCCGACGAGCTCGGCGGTTTCAGGATGGAACACGGGCGCGCCGACATTGCCGTAGTACGACTGGAGCATCGCGCGGTGGTAAAGACGGCCCCGCGAATCGCGCAAGTTTTCTTGAATCGCACCCGTGGACACCGACACCGGCAGACCGCTGGGCGAAGACGACATCAGAAGGCTCTGCCCGATGGTTACTTCTTTCTTGGCGATGCGCACGGGCTCGCGGTCTTGCACCAACCGGTCAAGTTCGATGAGGGCCAAGTCCTGCGTGAGCACGCGGGTGTTGTAGTCCACCAGGGGAATGGTGCGGCAGGTGTACACCTGTTTGGGCGCCAAATCCGAGGCCCCGATAAAGTAGTCGAAGACCACGTAGAAATTGTCGCAAAGAGCTTTGAGATCGGGACTCTTCTCGTGAAACTCCTTGAGACAGCGGCCCGTGGTCAAAACCCGGTTCTCGCTGATCAGCACGCCCGAGCACGCGCTCAACACTTTGTTTCCGGCATGCAGCTCGCCCGCGCAGAGATCGTGGGCTTTGCCGAAGGTGGGGGCCTGGATCGAGTAGTTGCCTCCGAGATCGTTTTTCTTGAGATTCTTCTTCGGCACCAGCGTCGCCACCGAACGGGTCATCTGCTGCGCGCACAGCGGGGCGCTTTCAAAATCCAGCGCCGCCTTGAGCGTGGTTTTCGACTGCATGAGGGCCTGCATTTCTTGGTAGCACGAGAGGTTCCGGGCCGAGTTTTGGGCTGCGGCGTTCACTGCGACAAAGCCGCCCAGCAAGGTGAAAAGGAGCACGGTTCGAGTCAAGAGATCCCCCTTCTGTCATTGTGACGGCACGGGGTCGACGAAAGCAATTCCCAAAAGTTCGACAGACAAGCCCGAGGTGTCCCGGATTGAACCGTGATGCTTGGCATCCGAAGCCTGGTTTCATGACAAAACCGGCGATTTCCCCTAATCTGACGGCCTTTCGAAAGAGGCGACAAACCTATGGCCAGATACAATTACCGAGAAGTCGAACTCAAATGGCAAAGCAAGTGGGACACCGAAAAAGTGTACCGCGCTAAAAATCCGGGCGACGCCGGTTTCGACCCGAAACAAAAGCCCTACTACGTCCTCGACATGTTCCCCTACCCCTCGGGATCGGGTCTTCATGTGGGACACGCCTCCGGCTACATCGGCACCGACATCGTCGCCCGCCACAAGCGCATGCTCGGGTTCAACGTTTTGCATCCCATGGGTTGGGATGCCTTCGGCCTTCCGGCCGAGCAGTACGCCATTTCAACCAACCAACACCCGCGCCAGATCACCGACGTCAACACCGCGAACTTCCGCCGGCAACTCAAGCTCATCGGCCTGTCGTACGACTGGGACCGCGAGATCGACACGTCCGATCCCAAGTACTACCGTTGGACGCAGTGGATTTTCTTGCAGCTGTACAAAAAGGGCATGGTCTACCGCAAAGAAATGCCCGTGTGGTGGTGCGAAGAGCTCAAAACCGTTTTGGCGAATGAAGAGGTCATCAACGGAAGATCCGAGCGCGGCAATTACCTTTGCGAGCGCCGCCCTCTCACGCAGTGGGTGTTTAAGATCACGGCCTACGCGGACCGCCTGCTCGAAGACCTTTCGCTGCTGGATTGGCCCGAGAGCGTGCGCAAGATGCAATCCGACTGGATCGGCAAGTCGCTCGGCGCCGAAATCGATTTCAAACTCGAGAGCTCGGGCGAGACCGTGACTGTCTTCTCCACCCGTCCCGACACACTGTTCGGCGTTGTCGCCTTGGTGCTGGCGCCCGAACACCCGCTTGTCGCCAAGATCACCGCGCCCGCGCAAAAAGCGGCCGTTGAGGCTTACGTCAAGCGCGCGGCGAGCAAATCGGACCGTGAACGCAAAGCCGAAGCCGAAAAAATCACCGCCGAAAATACCGGCGCGTTCGTGATCCACCCGCTCACGGGCGGCAAGGTTCCCGTGTACATCGGCGACTACGTTTTGGCCGACTACGGGACCGGTGCGGTCATGGCCGTGCCGTCGCATGACGAGCGCGATTTTGAACTCGCCAAATCCACGGGTCTGCCGCTGAAAAAAGTGATCAAGCCCGCCGCGGGCGTGGACGACAAAGACTGCTTCACCGAACCCGGCGTGATGACGAACTCGGGTGAGTTCGATGGCCTGACGACCGAAGACGGCAAAGTCAAAGTCACCGCCGCGCTCGAAAAGCGCTCGGCGGGTCGAGCGCGCACGACGTATAAAATTCGCGACTGGATTTTTTCGCGCCAACGCTACTGGGGCGAACCCTTCCCGCTTTTGATCGACGAACAGGGCGATATCGTTCTGGTCGAAGAGATCGAGCTTCCGGTTCAACTTCCCGACATGAAGGACTTTCAGCCCAGCGCCGATGGCTCCTCGCCGCTCGCGCGCGCCAAGGACTGGGTCGAGGTCCGCGATAAATCCGGCCGCAAACTCAAGCGCGTGACCGACACGATGCCCGGCTGGGCCGGTTCGTGCTGGTACTACCTGCGCTTCATGGACCCGCACAACACCAAGGCGGCTTTCTCGAAAGAGGCCATCGAGTACTGGCGCGAGGTCGATCTTTACGTTGGCGGCGCTTCGCACGCGGTGATGCACCTCTTGTACGCCCGCTTCTGGCACAAGGTGCTCTACGACATCGGCCTCGTGAAAGAGAAAGAGCCTTTCAAAAAACTCTTCAACCAAGGGATGGTCACGGCCTTCGCCTTCAAAGATGCGACCGGCCGCTTAGTGCCCACCGATGAGGTCGAGCAAAAAGGCATGGACTACGTTCGCAAATCCAACGGCGAGCCCGTGGAGCGCTTCATCTCCAAGATGGCCAAATCGCTTCGCAACGTCGTCAATCCCGACGACGTGATCAATGCCAAGGGCTGCGATTCGTTCCGCCTGTACGAGATGTTCATGGGCCCGCTCGATTCCGAGAAGCCTTGGACCGATGACGGCATCGCGGGCTGCGAAGGCTTTTTGAAAAAGCTCTGGAACACCTGCACGCTCGAAGAGGGCGGTTTAAAACTGCATGCGGGCGAGCCGTCCGAAAAAATCTGGCGTTCGCTGCACAAGGCGCTGAAACGCACCAACGATTCGTTCGAGCTCTTCAACTTCAACACCGCGATCGCGGCGATGATGGAAGGCCTCAACGAAATCCGAGAGTCTGGCGACACCATGACCCGCGAGCAGATGGAATTCTTCATGAAGATGCTCTCGCCCTTTGCCCCGCACATGGCGGCGGAGATTTGGTCGATGCTGGGTCATCAAACCTGGATCGATTTCGCGGCCTGGCCCGAGTACGACGCCGCGAAAACGGTGCAGAACGACTTTGAACTCGTGCTGCAGGTGAACGGCAAGATCCGCAAAAAAATCCGCGTGCCGATCAACATGGAAGAGTCGCTTGCGGTGCCCTTGGCGCACCAAGAACTGGCCGAGTGGCTCACCGGCAAAGAGATCGTTCGCAGCATTTACGTGAAGAATAAGCTCATGAACGTGGTGATCAAAGGTTAGGAGCCAGGATGACAAGCGGGGCCCGCCAATTTCAACGCTTGAGCGAGGCCACCGCGTTCATCGAGGAGCGCCTGGGCTCGCACATCCGCCTGGCCACTCCGCTCGGTTTGGGAAAACCCAATCTGCTCTTGAATCAAATTTACGAGCGTGCGCAAAAAGACCCCGCACGAAAGCTGGAGATCTACACCGCGCTCTCGCTCCTGGTCCCGAAGGCCAGTGGCGACTTGCAAAAACGATTTCTCGAGCCTTTCGCCAAACGCCACTTCGGCGAAAACTACGCCGATCTGGCCTACGCCACCGACCGCGCCGCTGGAAAGCTCCCCGAGAACGTGCGCGTGCACGAGTTTTACTTTCAGGCGGCGCAGAACCTGGGCAAGGCCGAGCCCCAGCGCGATTACGTCAGCCTCAACTACACGCATGTCGTGCGATTTCTGCTCGAAAAGGATCTCAACCTCGTCGTTCAACTCGTCGCCAAGCGCGGTGATCAGTATTCGTTGAGCTGCAATCCCGATCTCACGCTGGACCTGAAAGACGCCTACCAAGCCGCGGGAAAGCCTCTCGTCATTGTCGCGGTCGTGCACCCGGAACTCCCCTTTTTGGGATCCGACGCGATCGTCGACCCCTCGTTTTTTGATGCCATCGTCGATGGCGACGAAACGCGGGGGCCCCTGTTCGCGGTTCCGCGCACGCCTGTTGATTTGGCCGAAAACTGGATTGGCTTTCACGCGAGCCGTCTGGTCGTTGATGACGGCACCCTGCAAATCGGGATCGGCGCGCTTTCGGACGCCCTCGTTCATCATTTGATCGTGCGCCAAAAACAGAACGGCAAATACCGCGGCTGGGTTCAGCGCTGGGCCCAAGACGGCCGCGACCCGCGCAGCCTGATTCTGGACGAGACTCCTTTTGCCAAAGGCCTCTACGGTAGCAGTGAGATGGTGATGGACGGCTTCATGCGCCTCAGGGAAGCCGGCATTCTCAAGCGCGAGGTGCGGGAGCTGCACGAAAATGCGCGCCGCTACCTGCACGGCGGATTTTTCTTAGGCTCGAAAGACCTCTACCGATGGCTCAACCAGCTCGAGGGCGCCGACTTTGAGGGGCTCAACATGAGCCGCATCTCGATGATCAACGATCTTTACGACCCGCACGAGCTCGCGATCCGCCGGCAGCGCGTGCGCGCCCGCTTCTTTAACACCTGCATGAGCATGACGCTCTTGGGAGGCGCGGCCTCCGAGACTCTCGAAAATGGCCAAGTCATTAGCGGCGTCGGTGGACAGTATAATTTTGTCGCCATGGCGCAAGAGCTTCCCGACTCGCGCTCGGTGCTCATGTTCCGGAGCTCGCGCGATTCGAAAGGCCAACGCCAATCAACCCTGGTCCACCACCTGGGGAACCAAACGATTCCGCGCCATCTGCGCGATGTCGCGATCACCGAATACGGCATCGCGGCCCTGCATGGGCGCACGGACGAAGAGTGCATTCAAAACTTGCTCGCCGTCACGGATGCCGAATTTCAAGACGGCCTGATCCGCGAAGCCCAAAAAAATAAGAAGCTCTCGGACCGTTACCAGCCGTCCGCGTTCATGAAAAAAAACACGCCCGAGTATTTAAGATCACTGTCTGAAGGTTTTGGGATGGAGGAGTTCGCGCCCGCGTTTCCGTTTGGCAGCGACTTCACGCCCGAAGAAGAGCGCCTGGCGCTCGCGCTTTCAAAACTGAAAAACGCGCAGCCTTCACCCGCCAAGCTCGCGGGGTATTTTTGGAAGGGCCTGCGGGAGAACTCAGCTCCGCACCAAGCCGAATTGGCCCGTTTGGAGCTGGCCTCCGTCAAGACGCCCGCCGAGTTCGCCACCAGGCTGCTCGTGCTGGGCGCCCTGTCCGAGCTCTAGGCCTTTCGAGCCACGATCATGCGGTAGATGAACAGAATCAGCATCGCGCCGATCACCGAAGCGATCAGTCCCGGAGCTTCGCCCGGTGCATAGTTGCCCATGCTCGAACCGATCCAACCCGCGAGCATCGCGCCCGCCACGCCCAAGATCATGGTGACGATGATTCCGCCCGGATCTTTACCCGGCATCAAAAATTTTGCGATCGCGCCGACAATCAAGCCGATCAAAAGTGCCCACAACATAGATTCCTCCTGTTAACTTTCGCCCGATCCCTTTAGATCATGGCGTCTTGATTCATTTGCACCAAATAATTCCAAAGGGCGGCGACCACCCAAATAATGAGCGCCGCACTTGCCACGAGAACCGCGGCAACCACCAAGAGAGTCAAAAACACGGCAATCTTCGATGACCGTGTCGTGTGCCGGGGGTCTGAAACGTAGCGGTCGACCAAAGCCATATTTTTGGTGTTGGCCTTCCAGAAAATATCGAAAAAATTACCCAGAAAGGGAACGAGATCGAAAAGATTGTCGAGCAGGACATTCAAACCCATGCGGATGATCACCGCCGGCGACACGCCGATCGCGGCCGCACGGGCCATAATATAGAGCGAGACCAGACTGGTGACAAAGTCGCCAACGCCGGGGATGAACCCCAGAATCCCGTCCCAGCCAATGCGAAAACCACCGGGTAATCGGTACTTGCTATCAAGCCACTCGGCGAGTTTTTTGAGATCTTGAATGTCTTTTTGAGTTGCCACGCTTGCCACAACTCTTGGTTATCATTGAGCTCTCAACTCCACAAGAGAGCGCAGGTCCTGTTAAGAATTCTTGTCTGGGATGTGGGAGCGACTTCAGGCACATCTATGTTTGGTCGCGCGCCGAGTGCGCGCCCCGAACGGAAAGGGCTACTTTCGATGACTCGCTTCACGGCAATTCTGATCGCATTGATTTTCTTGACGGGCTTAGGCTGCCAAAACGCCATCAATAAGGCCGGGCGCGAAGTGAAGTACTCAGCCTGGGAGGTCGTCGGCGTGCAAAAGCGCGACCTCTTCAAGAAACAGGTCACCCAAACAAAGGAAAACCAGGCCGAAACCGGCGAGGCTTTCAAAGACGCGCTCGAGCGCCTGCAAGAAGTTTACAAGTTCGACGGCGGCAATCTCGAAAAAGAATACCGCAAGCTGAATTCTGCTTATGAAGACGCCGAGAAAAAGGTGAACATTTCCAAAGCGGATATCGCCAAACTTGAAACCATCGCCAGCGACCTGTTCGAAGAGTGGGCCAAAGAGATCGACCAGATCCAATCGAGCGATCTCAAGTCGCGCAGTCGGCAAACTCTGGCGCAGACCAAAAGCAAGTACGGTGACATGCAAAAAAGCTTAAAGAAAGCCGAAGGCAAAATGGGCCCCGTGCTCGCGAAGCTGCGCGATCAGACCCTCTTCTTGAAGCACAATCTCAACGCCAAGGCCGTGGCCTCGCTCAAAGTTGAGTCCGCGCGCATCGAAAAAGACATCGCCTCGCTGATCGAAGACATGAACAAATCGATCAGCGGAGCGGAAGACGTGATCAAGAACCTCGAGTAACGATCTTAGTATTTGGCGTCGAGGGCCACGTACCCGTAGTGAGGGCTGCGCGTGTCGCCTGCGGTGTCTTTGATGTAAGAACCGGCCTGAAAGAACGCGACTCCCACCGAAACCGTCACATTTTGATCCCATTTGTACTTGGCGGTTAGGTCGATCTCGCTCCCGACGTCGCGCGCGTCCGAAATGGCGCTGCCAAAGGGCGTGGTGCCGGAGTTGTTCACCAACAGAGCATCGGTCTTCGTTCGAGTAAAGTAGAACAGATCAAGATCCCCCGACCAGCGGTCGTTCACGACTTGCGAGTAGTGGATCGCGGCGCCGGTCAAGTTGCGGCGGCCCACCACGTCCGCGCGCCCAAGCGGAACGAAGGACGTTGGGTACAGGTCCTTCCAAAATGCGCCCGCCTGAAAGACCTCAGAACCCAAGCGTGACCCTTGAGCCTCGCCCCAGCGGGTCCAAATTTCGGCATCAATCATGCCGTTGTCTTTGTTCTCGGCAAAAGTGCTGGTATTGGCCTGCCCGTAGTTTTGCGCGACCTCACCCTTGATTCCCCAGGCCGAAAAATCCGTGACGATTCGCGAGCCATACGTCCCCCAACCGAAAGGACGGTTGGCATCGACGGGCGCCGTGCCGGGGTCGCGGTTGTCCGCGAGGTAAAACGCGTAAAGATCCAAGGCCTTGATGCTCTCGCTGGGAGAACCGGTCACGTAAAGACCCGACAGCTCTTTATTTCCACCATTGGCTGAATTGACGGCGGTCAGCTCGACGATTTGGGCTTGAAGCAAGTCCACAGACCACACCTCGGACGCCCATCGCAGCTTGATCGCATCGAAGCTACGGCCATAAACGCCCGAGTCGGAGGGCGCAATCATCAGCTGGTCGCCGTAAGCCAGCGCTTGGCGGCCAAACACGAGGGTCCACTGCGGAGCCAGCTCCACTTCAAGAGAGCCTTGGCGAACCGTGAGCGGATCTCCGACATAACTCGAATTGCCCGAGGTCTCGGTCAACGAGTTGGCTCCCGCCCCTGACGGCACGAATCCTTGCTGACCCAAGATCTTGGCGTACTGAGGTTCGAGCAGCACCTTCACCGTGGGTGAGACCTCATAAGAAAACTGCGGACGCAAACGGATGCTGAAGAAACTGGTGCGATTGACGAGATCTTTTTGGTTGCTGTCCTCGTAGCGCACGCGGCTGGTGAGCGACATTTTAACCGTCTTGCTCGTCTCTTGCGCTTGCACGGACACGGTCAGAAAAAGGAGCGATATCAAAGCGATCGTTTTCATTCAGTTCATCCTTTGTCTTAAAGATATTTCTTTTCGAAAATAAAGGTCCCGAAGGGCACCGATGACAGCACCAGCGCCATGGTCAGCTTTTTCCAGCCCCAGCTTTCATCGAGAGCCAAGTTGATCGCACCAACCACGTAAAGCATGAAGAGCAGTCCATGCGCCATGCCGACCTGACGGACCATTTCGGGCTGCATCCAAATGTACTTGAGCGGCATGGCCACAAAGAGCAAAAGCAAGAGAGAAATCCCCTCGATCCATCCCACGATGATGAACGCGCGTTTCATGGCCACCTCCGAGCGCCCCAAAATAATGCGGCCCAGGGCCGCCGTCATTCGTAATCTTGGCCCTGGGTGACGCAGTCGACAAAGTAGCTCTTCTCTCCTTTCACGGTCTCCGAGACCAGCCCGTGAACGTCGGTTTCAAAGCCCGGGAACTGATTGTTAAACGCCGCCGCGAACTTCAAGTAATTCACGATGGTGCGGTTGAACTTTTCGCCGGGCACCAAAAGAGGGATCCCGGGAGGATACGGCGTGAGCAGCACCGCGGTGACGCGCCCCTCGAGTTTGTCGATCGCGACGCGCTCAATGTCTTCGCGCGCCATTTTCGCGAACGCCGCCGAGGGTTTCATCGCGGCTTCAATCTCCGAGACGTACACCTCGGTCGTCATCCGCGCGATGTCGCCCGCTTTGTAGGCTTCATGGATCTTTTGACAAAGATCCTGCAGTCCCACGCGCTCGTACTCGGGATGCGCGCTCACGAACTGCGGCATGATCTTCCACAGGGGCTGATTGCGGTCATAGTCATCTTTGAACTGCTGCAGAGCCGTGAGCAGCGTGTTCCAGCGGCCTTTCGTGATCCCGATGGTGAACATGATGAAGAACGAGTAGAGGCCGCACTTCTCGACGATCACCCCGTGCTCGGAGAGGTACTTGGTCACCAGGGCCGCCGGAATCCCGCGCGCCGCAAACTCGCCGTTCACATCAAGTCCGGTCGTCATGACCGTGGTCTTGATGGGATCGAGCATGTTGAAATTTTCGGAGACGCCTTTAAAGCCGTGCCACTTGTCTTCGGGTTTCAGCACCCAGGCGTCGCGCGAGCCGATGCCTTCGGCCGGGAGATCCTCGGGACCCCAAACCGAGAACCACCAGTCCGTGCCGAACTCGTCTCCCACTTTGCGCATGGCCCGACGAAAATCGAGGGCCTCCCCGATGCTTTCTTGCACCAACGCGGTTCCGCCGGGCTCCTCCATCATCGCGGCCGCGACATCACAGCTGGCGATGATCGAGTACTGCGGGCTCGTCGAGGTGTGCATCAAATACGCCTCGTTGAAAATGGGCTTGTTGAGTTTTTTCTCCTCGGATTCGGCGACCAGGATTTGCGACGCCTGGCTGAGGCCCGCGAGCATTTTGTGGGTCGATTGGGTCGAGAAGACCATCGACGTCTGCGTGCGCGGCCGGTTCTTTCCGATGGCGTGCATGTCCTGGTAAAAGTCGTGGAAGGCGGCGTGCGGAAGCCAAGCCTCGTCGAAGTGCAAGTTGTCGATCTTGCCGTCAAGACCTTGCTGAATGGCGCGCGCGTTGTAGACGATGCCGTCGTACGTGCTCTGCGTGAGAGTCAGGATGCGCGGCTTGCGCGTCTTATCCTTAATGAAAGGATTCGCTTCGATCTTTTTCTGGATGTTCGCCATCGAGAACTCGCTCTGAGGAATGGGCCCGATGAGACCATAGTGGTTCCGGGTGGGCGTCAAGAACACCGGCACCGCGCCCGTCATCATGATCGCGTGCAAAATGGACTTGTGACAGTTGCGGTCGACGACGACGATATCGTCGGGGCCGACGGCCGAGTGCCAAACGATTTTGTTCGACGTCGAGGTCCCGTTGGTCACGAAGAAGAGGTGATCGGCATTGAAGATGCGCGCGGCATTGCGCTCGGACTTGGCCACGGGCCCGGTGTGATCCAAGAGCTGCCCCAGGTCCTCGACGGCATTACAGACGTCGGATCTGAGCATGTTCTCGCCGAAGAATTGGTGGAACATCTGGCCCACGGGCGATTTCAAAAAGGCCACGCCTCCCGAGTGCCCGGGGCAGTGCCATGAGTACGAGCCGTTCTGGGCGTAGTTCAAAAGCGCGCTAAAGAAAGGAGGCGCGATCGCGTCCAAATAGGCCTTCGCCTCGCGGATGATGTGTTTCGCGACGAACTCGGGCGTGTCCTCGTGCAGATGGATGAACCCGTGCAACTGGCGCAGGATCTCGTTGGGAAGGTGGCGCGAGGTTCGCGTCTCTCCATAAAGAAAGATCGGGATGTCCGCGTTTTTGAAACGAATCTCTTCAATGAAGCGCTGCAGACCTTTGATCGCGGCGGCCCCCTCGGGAGCTGTCGCTTCGCCGAATTCGTCATCGTCGATACTGAGGATGAACGCCGACGCATGACTTTGGTGCTGGGCGAACGAGCCCAGATCGCCGTAGCTCGTGAAGCTCAGGGTTTGCACGCCCTCTTTTTCGATCGCGGCCGCCAGCGCGCGGATGCCGCTACCGCTGGCGTTTTCAGAGCGGAAATCCTCGTCGATGATCACGATGGGGAATTTGAATTTCATCAAAAGACCTCCTTTTTGAAAAACCCGAACTGGACTATTTATGCATTTATTTTAATTTTAATGCAAATAAAACATTGACGGCGCGATCGATTGGCCTAATTATGCACGTATGATGCATAAATATAGAAACGCAGTGACAGCTTCGATCGTGGGTGCCCGAGGGTACAGCGGCCTGGAAACCGCCAAGATCCTGCTTCGCCACTCGGGCTTTAAGCTGACTCATGCGTTCGCCACTTCGACGTTTGATCTCTCGGCCTTGCTCGGCAGCGAAGGCGTGAAGGGGGTTGTGTGCCTGAACGACGATGAGCTCATGGACAACCTCACGGACGTGGTCTTCTTGGCAACGCCTGCGGAAGTCTCGCTCAAACTGGCACCGCAAATTTTGTCGGCGGGAAAAAAGGTCGTGGATCTCAGCGGCGCGTTTCGCCTGAAGAAAAGCGACTACGCCCGGTGGTACGGCTTTGATCATCACGAGCCCGCTTGGCTTGAGCGCGCTCACTTCGGGCTCGTGCCTTGGGCGCAGCCGAAGCTGGAGACTCGACTCGTGGCGAACCCGGGCTGCTTCGCCACCGCCGTGAACATGGCTTTGATCCCTTTGCTCAAGGACTCTCTGATCGAGGCCTCAAGCTTGGTGATCGATGCCAAGTCCGGCGCGACGGGCGCGGGAAAAAAAGCCGCGGAGAACCTTTTGTTCACCGAGGTGCAGGGCGAGTGCTTGCCTTATAAAATTGGCAAGCACCAGCACGAGCCCGAAATCGGCGAGGCGGCGGAGCGCTTTGGCGGGCAAGTGATCGACGCCCACTTCACCACCTCGCTGCTCGGCGCGCGGCGCGGGATCATCGTGGGCCTGTACGCCCGCCTGCGCGAGGGCGTGGATCTGGCGCAGGTCGAAGAGGCCTACCGCCGGGCCTACGCGAACTACCCGCTCATGCGCACGGCGCAAGCTGAGCAGGAGCCTCAGCTGCTGCAGCTCAAGAAAGTGGTGGGAACGGCGCGCACGCACATCACGTTCGCGGCTCAAGGATCGAAGCTTTATGTGTTTTCGTGTTTGGACAATTTAATGAAGGGTGCGGCCAGCCAGGCCGTCGAGAATGCGAATCTTCTTTTTGGTTACCCGGCCGAGACCGGGCTGACAGATTGGGAGGCCATGATATGACTCGAGCAACCAACGTTCGTCGAACTCCGTTGCCAAAATCGTTTCTCGCCAGCGGCGTCAACTGCGGCGTGCGCCGCTACCGCCCCGACTTGGGCGTCATCATCTCCGAAGTTCCCGCGGTGGTCGCCGGCGTCTTCACCACCAGTGAGTTTTCAGCAGCGCCTGTGCGCTACTCGAAGGCCTTGCTCCCCGCCGACAATATCCGCGGCATCCTGACCAATTCGGGCCAGGCCAACGCGGCCACGGGCGACGTGGGCATCGAGAACAACTTGATGATGGTGTCCGCCGCCGCCAAGGCGCTGGGCTGCGACCAAAATCAGATCGTCGTCGCGAGCACCGGTAAAATCGGTGAGCAGCTCGACGTCGAAAAGATTTTGCCGGCGATGCCCGAGCTGATGGCGCGCGCGAACAACTGCGCCGAAGGCTTCGCGACTGCGATCTTGACCACCGACTTGGTGCCCAAGACCACGAGCCTGCAGCTGACGCTCTCGCAAGGCACGATCCGCATCACCGGCATCAGCAAAGGCTCGGGGATGATCCACCCGAACATGGCGACCATGCTGGGCTACATCTTGACCGACGTGGCGCTCACCAAAGAGGAGGCGCACGATCTGATCAAGAAAACCGCGGACGTCAGCTTTAACATGATCAGCGTGGACGGCGACACCTCGACCAACGACTGCTGCTTCTTGATGGCCAACGGCGCCTCGGGCGTGAGCCTCGCCAATGACAAAGATGCACAGAAGTTCGCGGACGCCGTGGAAGACATCGCGATCCTGCTCGCCAAGTCGATCGCCGCGGATGGCGAAGGCGCCACCAAGTTGATCGAGGTGCAGATCAAGGGTTCGGACGATCTTGCGGTGGCCAAAAAAGCGGCCCGCGGCGTGACGCTCTCGCCGCTGATCAAAACCGCGATGCACGGCGAAGACCCGAACTGGGGCCGCATCGTCGCGCGCCTCGGAGCCGAAAAGGTGCCGGGCGCGCAGCTGGCGAAGATGACGCTCAAACTGCAAGGCGTGCTGCTGTTCGAAAAAGGACAGCCCGTCGCCTTTAACAAGGAGGAGGTGAAACAATTGCTGAAAGACCACTTGATCAAGATCGAGATCCATTTGAATTCAGGCAAGCACACCGCGACCGCCTGGGGCTGCGACCTGTCTCGCAAATACGTTGAAATCAACACGGAGTACTCATGATGAAAAAACGAATCGTGATCAAACTGGGTGGCTCGACTCTCGACAATCCAAGCACGCTCTCTCAGTTGGCGGGCCTGGTGCGAGGCTACCAAAAGCGGCAGTACCAAGTGGTGTTGGTTCACGGCGGTGGTCCCGCCGTGAACGCCGAACTCACGCGCCGTCAGATCACTTGGTCGTTCATTGAGGGACAGCGCCAGACCACGCCCGAGATGATGGCCATCATCGAAGACGTGCTCGGCCGCCAAGTGAACGGCGCGCTCGTCCAGTCGCTCGTGAACGCCGGACTGAAGGCGCGCGGACACTCGGGCACGGAGGATCTGCTGTGGTGCCGCCAAGCGAGCCCCGAGCTGATGCGCGTGGGCCAAGTCGAATTCGTCAATCAAACGGTGCTCGAGCGCTGGCTGTGCGGCGAAGGCGCTCCCGTGCCCGTGATCGCGCCCGTGGGATTGGGGCTGGATCTGCAGACGTTCAATATCAACGCCGACTGGGCGGCCGCGAAGATCGCGATCGCCCTGAAAGCGGAGACGTTGATCTTTCTGACGGATCAGGAGGGCATTTTGGATCAACACCGCCGGCTGGTGGTGCGCGCGAGCCCATTCGCCTTGAACCACTGGATCGCTTCGGGCGTGATTCACGGCGGAATGCTCGTCAAGACCAAGGCGATGATCGAAGCCCTGCAGTCCGGCGTCGAGCAGGTGCGCGTTTTGAACGCCGCCACTGCCAGCCAGCTCTTGACAGACAAAAAGATCGGGACTTTGCTGACCACTCAAAAAGTTCCGGTCAAAAAAGGAGCCGTGCATGAGTACGCCAGCTGAGCCCAAAAATGAAACGCAAGCGCGCCTGCAAGCGCTGCGCAAGCTCGTCCGCGATGGCGATGCCGCCACCCAAGAAGAGATCTGCGAAGCCTTACGCGAGAAAAATTTTGACGTCACCCAGAGCACCGTCTCGCGAGACTTGAGACGCATCGGGGCCGTCAAAATCACGAACCCCGAAGGCGAAGCGACGTTTCATCTGCCCGAGGAGCTGCAGGCCCTGCAACCGAGGGTGATGCTGGATCTTACGGGACTGGTGACCGATGTGCAGGCGAACGAAGCGATGATCGTGCTGCACACGGCTCCCGGCTCGGCGAGTTTGGTGGCCCGGCACCTGGACAGTTTGCGCGAGGATCTCGGTATTTTAGGAACCATCGCGGGAGACGACGCGATCTTTGTGGCCCCTTTGAGCGTGAAGAAAATGGCGGCCGTTATGAAAAAAATTAAGGAGGAGTTCTAGCCGAATTCCTCGAAAGGAGTTTTAAATTGAAAGTAAAACAAACCGTTCTGCCTTCGACTTTCGACTCTCTCAAAACCAAAACCTACGGCACCATCACCGGGCCCATCGTCATGATCGGGTTCGGCTCCATCGGCCGCGGGACCCTCCCCCTTCTCGAGCGCCACTTCAAGTTCGATAAAAACCGGCTGGTCGTGATCGACCCTTCGGACCGCGACCGCCGTCTGTTGGACGAGCGTGGCATCTCGTTTTTGCAAGTGGCCCTCACCGAACAGAATTACCAACGCGTGCTCACGCCGCTGCTCACCGAAGGTGGCGGTCAGGGCTTTTGCGTGAACTTGTCGGTGGACGTCAGTTCGCTCGACGTGATGAAGCTGTGCCGTCAGCTCGGCGCTCTGTACATCGACACCGTGGTGGAGCCTTGGGCGGGCTTCTACTTTGACTCGAGCAAAGGAGCGGCCGAGCGTTCGAACTACGCGCTTCGCGAAACTTTGCTGGCCGAGAAAGAGCAAAACCCCGGCGGCGCCACCGCGGTCTCTTGCTGTGGCGCCAACCCCGGGATGGTGTCGTGGTTCGTCAAGCAAGCCCTTGTCAATTTGGCCCAGGATTTGGGGCTGAAAGACGCGGTTCCCAAAAACCGCGACGGATGGGCGCGCCTCATGCAAAAAGTTGGCGTCAAGGGCGTGCACATTTCGGAGCGCGACACCCAGCGAGCCGCGTCCCCCAAACCGATGAATCAGTTTGTGAACACCTGGTCCGTGGAGGGTTTTGTGAGCGAAGGTCTGCAGCCCGCCGAACTGGGCTGGGGCACCTTTGAAAAATGGATGCCCGAAACTGGCAAGCGTCACGCGGCCGGCTGCCAAGCCGCGATTTACCTGCAGCAGCCGGGCGCGAACACGCGCGTGCGCACCTGGTGCCCCACGCCCGGCCCGCAGTACGGCCGCTTGGTGACCCACAACGAGGCGATCTCGATCGCGGATTACTTCACCGTGGGCGAGGGCGCGGCGGCGGATTACCGGCCCACGTGTCACTACGCGTACCATCCGAGCAACGATGCGGTGTTGTCGCTCGAAGAGATGTTTGGCCGCATGGGTGATCGACAGCCCCGGCACCATATTTTGGAGGAGAACGAGATCGTCGATGGGATCGATGAACTGGGCGTCTTGCTGTACGGCCACGAGAAAAATGCGTACTGGTACGGCTCACAGCTTTCGATCGAAGAGACCCGCGAGCTTGCGCCCTATCAAAACGCGACGGGCCTGCAAGTCTCGTCCGCGGTGATCGCGGGCATGGCCTGGGCGCTCGAAAATCCGGAGGCGGGCATCGTTGAGGCCGACGAAATGGACTTCGCGCGCTGTCTGGAGTTTCAGCGGCCCTACCTGGGACCGGTCAAGGGTTACTACACCGACTGGCACCCGCTCAAAGACCGCGCCGGATTTTTTCCGGAGGATCTCGACCACGAGGACCCGTGGCAGTTTAAGAACGTTCTTGTGCGCTGACGAAAAGCCGGGGCGCCTTCGGGCGCTCCGGCCGCGTCTACAGATTTTGAATCAAAAAAAAGAGCCACAATCCCGAACGCAGAGTCCAAAGCGCCGTGCGCGGCCAATTGGTTTGCACGAGTCGGTGGATCGAGACTTCTGGCTGTTGCGAGAGCCGCTTGTGAAGCGGTACGCTCACGAGCGCGGTGAGAAGCCAGGCGCCCAGCACCAGAATCAAATTCCAAATCAAGAGCGGCTCGGTCCGCTCCCACGCCAGCCAAGCGGCGGTGAACAATTCGGTCAGCATGAGAGGCGCCACGATCCACGTGATTTGCCGCGTGTGAAATTCATGAAAAACGCCAAGGCCCGAGGGCGGAACCAAGCGAAAGCCGGGGTAGATCAAAATCTGCACGAGCCACAGCACGCCGGTCATGAAGAAGCAGCTAAAAATTTGCAGCGCCAGCAGAGCGTTCATCCACTCACCCCTGAAGGTCCATCGGAAGCTTCAAGATGTCCTCTTGCTCCAGCATCATCGAGAGCATGAGATTCGCGGCCAGGACCATCTCGCCCAGATTTTGAACGCGCAAAGGGTCCACGTTTTCATCCTGATCGCCATCCTTGCTGAAAGCCGTGAAGTCCTTGGTGATCTTTTTCAGCATCAAAGCTTCGCGGGTTTTGAGGACATGGTGAATCACGTCGCTGATATTGGGATTGGCTTCATAAAGGCGGGTCTTCTCGTTGGGAGAGGGCACTTCTTTTATGAGACGGTGGAGCACGAGCTCCTCCACGGCCGGACTGATCAACGCCTTTGAGAGCCCTAGGGCGACGACCAGATCCGAGACGCTCAAAGGTCGCCTTGAGACGTAGATTTGCGTCCAAATCGCCCCATGGATGCGCCGAAAGCCCCAATAGCGGATAAAATCGCCAATAGAGAGGGACAGCTTCTGCAGTTTGGGGTTTCGAACTTTACTTTTCATATTGTTCATACTACTATGAACAATATGAAAACGGCACAAGAACCTTCAGGGTCTTCAGCAAAAAAACTGCGCGTCTACTACGACGGCCTCTGCGTTCTTTGCAGCCGCGAGATCGCGCACTACCAGCGGCAAAAGGGATCGGAGGCGATCGACTTTGTCGACATCTGCGGCCCCGATTTTGAAGCCCAACTCGAGAACCTGGATCCTCACCAGCTTCACCGGATCATGCACGCCCGGCGCCCCGACGGGTCTTTGGCCACGCGGGTTCAGGCGTTCATCGAAATCTGGGACCGGCTGCCGCGCTATCGCACGCTCAGCCGAATCGCCAAATGGACGCCCGTGAACAAGGCGCTCGAGCTGGGTTATTCGTGTTTTGCGCGCGTCCGCCCGCTTCTCCCCAGAAAAAAGAATCTCGATTGCTCAACAAGTCCCTACTGCGATTTGACGGATGCACAAGGAAGAACCCAATGACTTTTAAAAAACTGACTTCACAATTTGTTCTGCTCTCGGCGGTGGCGTCCCTCACCGGTTGTTCAACCGCCGGATTTAAGACCACGCAAAAGGTCGATCTCGCCCGCTTTATGGGGCCCTGGCACGTGGCGGCCGGACGCTTCACGATGTTCGAGAAAGAGGTGCACAACGCCGTCGAGGCTTACAGCTATGACGAAAAATCGAAGACGATCAAAATTGATTTTTCGTACCGCAAGGGCTCAACTCAAGGTCCGCTCAAGAAGATTCCCCAGACCGGCGAAGTCGTCGAAGGCACGAACAACGCTCATTGGCTGGTCTCACCTCTGTGGCCCTTCAAATTTGATTATCTGATCGTCGACTTGGCCGAGGATTATTCTTGGGTCGCCGTCGGCGTCCCGAGCCAAAAATATCTGTGGATCATGTTCCGAAAGAACAACCCCGTTCCCGAGGATGTGGCGCCCGTGGTCTCTAGGCTCAACAAGATCGGTTACGACACCAGCAACCTCGTCTACGTTCCGCAAGATTGGTCCAATTGATTTTGGCGTGAAATTGGTGCGGCCGACAGGATTCGAACCTGTGACCACTTGATTCGAAGTCAAGTACTCTATCCAGCTGAGCTACGGCCGCACACGAAAAGATCGGATCGAACACACAACCTAGATTCGTTTGCGGCGAAAATCAAGAGAGCTACTCTTTGATCACCAGCGTATTCTTCAGCTCGTCATGAGCGCCCGAACCTGCTGGGAAATGCACCTGCAGCAGGTCTCCCAGGGATTTTATGGATTGCGTCAAACCTTGAGCCAGTTGGTTCTGCCGGAGCGAACGGGTGAGATTTTCGACGATCTCCTCCCACATCTGCGGCTTCAGCTTTTGAGCGATGCCCTCGTCCGCAAGGACGATCACCTTGTGCTCAAAAATCGAGACGAACACCAAAATCCCGGAACGGTCCTTGGTTTTCTGAATTCCCAAGCGGTGAAACTCCAGCTCCGCCCTCTCGTGAACGCATTTCCATTCGTCCGCATCGGGAATAAAGAGCTCCAGGATCACGCGCGACTGCATCGCCAAAAGTCCGAGCACCACGCCGCCCACTTGGGCGATGCCGAAGGTCCACCAACCCCACTCATGGAAAAAGGTCAGGTCCACAATCGCCGTGAACGCCAAAAAGGCGATCATGCACGCCAAGCGGGCGCCGCGAAGGGGCGTCGATGAGCGCACCACGACCGGAACGATTTCGCTGTGAGTTTTGAGCTCGACGTCGCGGACCGTGGCCTCAACATGAGCGAAGTCCTCAGATGACAAATATGATTTGAGCCAACGCGGAACCGCCGCCGCTTGTTTACCAGCTTCCACTGGCACCTCCGCCGCTAAAGCCTCCGCCACCGCCGGACCAGCCGCCCCCCGAGGAGCCACCGAATCCGCCGCCGCCAAAGCCTCCGCCGTAGAATCCACCAAGACCTCGCCGTCCGCCGAAGCCACGTCCTCCGCCACCGCCGCCTCCGAAGAGGATCTGCTTGAGGAGCAAAAGAAAGATGATCAAAATAAACCAGAACAAACCCGATTTTTTCTTTTCGCGCGCGGGAGGCGGCGGCGCTTCCTCGCCGATCGCCTTCGCGTCCGTGTGGCGCAAGATTTCGATCACGCCCGCCGTGATGCCTTCGTTGTAAAGACCTTCACGGAAATAGGGCGCGACCACATCGGCGATGATCCGCTTGGCAATCACGTCCGGCAGATCCCCCTCGAGACCTTGTCCGACTTCGATGCGCATCTTCTTCTCGCTCGGCACGATCAAAAAGAGCACGCCGTTGTCGCCCTTGGCGGTTCCGAGCTTCCAGGCGTCGACCACTTGGATCGAAACATTTTCGATCACGTCGCCCTGAAGGCTCGAGAGCGTCAGCACCTGCAATTGGACGGTCCCGCGCTGATTGATGCGCTGAAGAAGTCCCGAGAGCTTGCTGACGGTTTGGCCATTCAAAACGCCGGCCTCATCGACCACCGGCCCCGTCAGCGAGGGGACCTGAAAGGCCGAGGCGCCAAGGCCCACCAGGAGCATCAGCGCGCAGAGAGGCGCGGCGAACAGTCGAGGGAGTGTCATCGTTAGAATTTCACCTCAGGTGCCTTCTCCGCCGTCGCTTTTTCTTCGGCCGTGAGATCCCACTGCGCCATTTTGTCGTGATGATACAAAATCGAGTTCGTCCAGCTGGTGGGCGGAACGGTCACGAGATTGTTGAAGTTCTTAATCGACTCGATCAAACGCTGGCGCGCGACCGTGATGCGATTCTCGGTGCCTTCAAGCTGCGCTTGCAGATCGCGGAACTGAGTGTCGGCCTTCAGGTTGGGATAGTTCTCGGTGATCATCATCAAACGGCCCAAAGCTTGTGAGAGCGAACCTTGCGCGCGCTGGAACTCGGCGAGCTTTTCGGCGCTCATTTGATTGGGATCAATTTGAACTTGAGTCGCCTTGGCGCGGGCTTCAACCACCGCCGAGAGCGTGTCTTTTTCGTGCGAAGCGTAGCCCTTCACGGTGTTCACCAAGTTGGGAACCAAATCCGCGCGGCGCTTGTACTGGTTGGTCACTTCGGCCACGGCGGCGTCGGTGTCGTTCTTCGCTTGGGGAATGGATTGGATTCCGCAGCCGGTCAGACCCACCGCAACCATCGTCATAGCCAAGAGTTGAATCATGCGCTTCTTCATCTGTCTTTGTCTCCTCAGTTTTGAAACCGCCGGGCCATCAGGGCCGACGAGAGGAGCCTCCAGGGCCCACAATGAGGACTCGAAGCTCTCTTGGCAAGCCTTGATGGGCCATGAAAAGCTGTGTTAGGTTCCTCTCGAAGGAGTTCGTTTGAAGGTTCATTTCCACACGGGTCAAGACATCATTTTTTTCGATAAGCCCGCCGGACTCCCCACGCATGCGCCCGACCCGGGCCGCCCGGGACTTGTCGAGATTCTCGAAGCGCGCCTGGGCCGCAAACTCTGGGTCGTGCACCGCTTGGACAAAACCACCACGGGCGCCATCGCCTTTGCGACCACGGCGGCGCGGGCCGAAGAGCTCCGCCAAGATTTTGAACAGCACCGCGTGCGCAAGACCTACTGGTTCGTCACCGACCGCGTTTCGACAGAGGACACTCTTGAGCGCGAGAGCTGGATCGAAAAGCAAGGAAACGCGTTCGTTTCCAGCGACCGCGCCCAGGCAAACTCCAAAACTCTTTTTAAACGGATCAAGCGCTCTCCTTTTTTTGAACTCTGGGAAGCCAAGCCCCTTTCGGGAAAGCCCCATCAAGTGCGCCTGCATGCGGCTGACTTGGGCCTGAACATTTTGGGCGACACGCTTTACGGTGGGAGTTCGTTTCCGCATCTGTGCTTGCACGCGCTGACGCTCGAAATTCCGGGTGAAGCGCCGTGGACGTGCCCCGCTCCCCGCTTTTTCGAGCGCCTCGGCATCGCGCGCGATTTGGAACTGGTGCGCATTCTCGCGTCGGTGGACCGCCGCGAGCGGGTCTTTCGGCTCTTGAAAAAGCCCGACGAGACGCTGCGACTGATTCACACCGAAATTCCTGATTACCGCCTCGATCTGCTCGGACCGGTTCTCTGGTGCCACTGGTACCGCGAGCAGCCGCCGACGGAGCTCGACCTGGAACGGTGGGATTTCGTGCGCTCGATCCTGAGCCGTCCGCTCGTCATCCAAAAACGCGATGATCGCGGGAAAGACCCCAATTCTCAGAAGCAATGGATCTTGGGTGAAGCGCCCGAGCTTTGGAGCGCGCTCGAAGACGGACGGCGGGCCGAGTTCCGCCAGGGCCAGGGCCTGTCGGCGGGTTTGTTTTTGGATCAACGCCTGAACCGCGATGCCATCCAGTCTTTGGCTTCGGGCCAAACGGTTTTAAATCTCTTCGCCTACACGGGCCTTTTCTCGGTCGCGGCCGCGCTTGGCGGCGCGAGCAAAGTCACGACCGTGGACCTGTCGAAAAACTTTTTGCAGTGGAGTCAGAAAAATTTCGAAATCAACCCGGGCGCGGGCGCGGTGGACACCGAATGGAGCGCGGCCGATTCCTTCGTCTTTCTAAAAGGGGCGATCAAGCGCGAGCGCAAATGGGACGTGATCATTTGCGATCCGCCCAGCTTCTCGCGCGTGGATAAAAAGGTGTTCCGGCTCAAAGAGGATCTCGAAGAACTCGTTCAGCTCTGCCTGGACTGCCTGGCCCCGCACGGGACCCTGCTCTTTAGCTGCAACATCGAGTCGCTCGAAACCGATGAGATTTTAGCACGTCTGAAGCGCTGTGCGCCCAAGGCGCGCGTCGACATTGGCGAACAGGATTTGGACTTTGAACTTCCTGGCGAAGAGACCGCGCTCAAATCGTTCTGGATCACCCGAAATTGAGAGTCCGCGACACTCGAGGTTTACGCGACTCGTCTCCGAATCGGAAGTGGCGACTCCAAGACTCTCCAAAAAGAAAACCCACCGACAACACAGACGGTGGGCTTCAATAAATTTCAACGCAAATGCTCGCGAGGTGCCAGGCACCTTAGAGTTGCTTTTCGGCGTGGTCCCAGTTGACCTTTTCCCACCATTTTTTGATGTAGTCAGGTCGGGCATTGCGGTAGTCCACGTAGTACGCGTGCTCCCAAACATCCAGAGTCAAAATCGGCGTCAAACCTTGGCGCATGGGATTTTCGGCGTCTTTGGTTTGCACGATACTGAGTTTTTTCGTCTTGGCATCAGCCACGAGCCAAACCCAACCGGATCCGAACAGCGTCGTCGCCGACTTGTCGAAATCTTCTTTGAACTTGTCGAACGATTCGAAGCTGGTCTTGATCGCATCGGCGAGCTTGGGCCCGGGCGCTTGGGTCGATTTGGGCGTCAGATTGTTCCAGTAAAAATCATGGTTCCAAACTTGAGCCGCCTGATTGAACAGCACGCCCGTCGCCTTCTTGACGATCTCTTCGAGCGAAGACTCTTCAAAGCCGCTGCCCGGAAGCATCTCGTTCAATTTTTTAACGTAAGCCGCGTGGTGTTTACCGTGGTGGTAATCCAAAGTTTCGGGTGAAAGAAAAGGCATCAGAGCGTCTTTGGGGTAAGGCAGCTCCATGAGTTTAAATGTTGCCATAAAGGTCTCCTATGTCCCGGTAAGGTAGCACGACCTGAAAACCAATTGGTAAAGTTTGCTGCGCGACTCTGTGTGTTTTCCTGTAGCTCCGAGTTGATTCTGCATTGCGACGCTCCTACCCTTGGAGAAACAAGGGAGCTCCGATGCAGATTCGATGTGAGTGTGGACAGTTGAGGGCCGAGATCAAACACTTTCCGAGCGAGATGCCTGGACGTCTGGCTTGTTACTGCGACGACTGCCAAACATATCTCATGCACATCAAGAGAACAGATCTCTTCGTCGACGGTGCGGGCGGTACCGAGATCGTCCCCATTTACCCTTGCAATCTCAGTTTTTCGTCTGGAACCGAACGCCTCACGTGCCTGCGGCTCTCCCCTCAAGGGATTTTTCGCTGGTCCGCCAACTGCTGCAACACGCCGATCGCGAACGTCCAGCCTGGCTTTCCGTGGATCGGGGTGTTTGCCCGTCCTTACGTCGTCGAAGACAAACACCGTCTCGACAACACTTTCGGTCCCATTCGTAGCGGCATCATGGGAAAATTCGCGCGTGGACAAAAGCCCGAGGGAGTTGCTGACAAATTGGATTTCAAAGCCTTTCGATCGACTTTTCCGTTCTTGCTCAAGGGTTTTCTTTTGAGGAAAGCCAAGGGGTCACCCTTCTTTCATGGAGACGGCAAGACGCCGATCGCGGAACCCATCGTTCTCAAAAAAGAACTTCGCGAAAAGCTGCGGGCCGATCTCTCTAAAATCGAGCGCCACTCACGGGTGCACTCCCCTTCAACTATTTCATGAACTTCCGAATCGGAGACGGACCGCATCAATAAAGCTTGCTGAGCTCCATGGAGTATTTGCCGGGCGCGTAGTTCGCGAGGCGCTCACGCTGCAGCTGCTGGAACATTTTTTCGCTCGAAGCGTGGGACGCGTAAGGGTAAATCGCGATGCCGCCGCGAGGGGTGAACTCGCCGATGACTTCGATGTATTTGGGATTCATCAAGTCGACGAGATCGTCGCAGATGGTTTGAATGCAGTCCTCATGAAAATCGCCGTGGTTGCGGAAACTGAAGAGATAAAGTTTGAGCGATTTGGACTCAACCATCTTTTTGCCGGCGATATAGTTGATGAAGACCTTGGCGAAATCCGGCTGCCCCGTCTTCGGGCAGAGCGAGGTGAACTCGGTGCAGACGAACGTGGTCCAGGCAATTTTGCCGGGGTTTTTATTGTCGAAGGCCTCGAGCGTGCCGGGCGAGTACGTCGACGGGTAATCGGTTTTGTTCTCACCGAGCGCGAAGCTGGCGAGTTCCTTGGGGTCGCGGCCTTTGTTCACAACATTCTTTTTCGCCATGGCAGGTCCTTAGTCTTTGATCACGCCGCGCGCTTTGAGTTCGCGGAGCGTGTCTTCTGCGGAGTCTTGAGTTCTCAGATAATAAAGCGCGGTCAGAATCTGTTTTTGCTCTTCGGTCATATCGCCGTGATGCCCTTGACGGCGCTCACGGTCCTTCATGATGTGCCAGAGCGCAAGGGCGCCCGCCACCGAGATGTTGAACGACTGCACGAACCCGCGCATCGGCAGCACCACGCAGGCATCGGCCGCCGCCACCATTTCGGGCGAAACGCCGTTTTTCTCGTTGCCGAGAACCAAGGCCGAGGGCTGCGTGAAATCGAACTCGTCGATCGGCACCGAGCTAGGCGCGAGGTGCGTGACCACGATCTTCTTGCCCTGTTTTTTGAGTTCATCGACGCAGGCCTTGGTCGACTTCCAGCGCTTGAGCTCGACCCACTTGTCGGCGCCGGCGGTCGTTCTCTGCGACTCTTTGATTTTTTCGCCGAGCTCAATCATGTGCACTTGGCCAAAGCCCATGGCCTCCGCCGAGCGAAACACCGCGCTCGCGTTGCCGCGGTCATACACATCTTCAAGCACCACGACAGGAGTGAACGTACGGCCCGCAACCACCCGCTCGATCTTTTGCCGGCGCTCCGCGGTCAAGAGCGGACCGATGTGCTCGATCACGTCATGATGGTTCACCGAAAGCTGCGGGTTTAGCGTCAACCGCGACGGAAACGGAAACATTATTTCAGAATCAGCTGCGGGTTCTTGGCCAAGTCGCGGGTGATATTTTTTTGGTGCGCTTCGAGCGTCCCGCCGCCGATTTCGAGCAGCTTGGCATCGCGCCACAGGCGCTCGACCACGTACTCACCGACGTAGCCGTAACCACCCAGGACTTGAATGGCGTTGTCGGCGACTTTTTTACCCATGGTCGTCGCGACGAGCTTCACGCCGTCGGAATCCACGCGGTTGCCCTCTTTGTTCAAATCCAAACGGCGCGCCGTTTCGTAAACGTAGGCTTTGCACGCCTTGTACTCGGCATAGCTCTCGGCGATGTATTTTTGGATTTGCCCGAACTCACGCAAAGGTTTGCCGAACGCCTCGCGCTCGCCCGCGTAACGGTTCATGATCTCGATCGAGCGGCGCGCGATTCCCAGCGACATGGCCGCCAGGGTCAGGCGCTCCAGCTCGAGATTGCGCATCATGTGCAGCATCGAATCGCCTTCGTGGCCGATCAAATTGCTCGCGGGAACCTTGCAGTTATCAAAAACGATTTCGGCGGTGTTCGAACCGCGCATGCCGGTTTTATCGCGGATTTTTTGGCCGACATGGTAGCCGGGCATGCCTTTTTCGACCAAGAAGGTCGACACTTGCGTGCGTCCGTTCTTCACGCCGGTTTTCGCGTACACGAGCAGGCAGTCCGCCGCGGTTCCATTCTCGTCGATGCAGCCATTCGTGATCCACATTTTGCGGCCGTTGATGATGTAAAAGTCACCTTCACGCTTGGCGGTGGTTTCCATGCCCATGACGTCGGTGCCGACCGCGGGCTCACTCATCGCCATGCCGCCGATCCACTCGCCCGAGCAGAGCTTGGGAAGATACTTGGCTTTGAGCTCATCGGACGCGTTCACGGCGAAGTTGTTCACCAAAAGCATTGAGTGCGCGAGGTAGGCGAGGCAGAAACCGGGATCGCTGGCCGAAAGCTCTTCGTGCACGATCACGGCCGTGAGCGCATCTTGACCGGCGCCGCCGTACTGCTCGGGAACCGTGATGCCGAGAAGACCGAGTTCACCGAGTTTTCGGAACAAGGGCGCATTGAACTGCTCTTTGCGGTCGAATTCGTGCGCCTGGGGCTCAACCTCTTCTTTGGTGAACGCGGCCACGGTTTCGCGGATCATCGCGTGTTCCTGAGTGGGATTGTAGAGGTCCATTTCGCGCCAAGCTGTACTCATTCTTCCTCCTAAAATTGCTCATGAAATCGGCGTCCCAATCTGCCCCCGGCACTTGCGAAAGTCAAAAACTAAGGGCAAGGTGGGGCTCATGACGGCAGCTCAGAATCACCAGAATCGAATCAGCGTCCTCGGGATCGGCACGGAGCTGACCTCGGGGCAGATTTTGAACCGCAACGCGAGCTGGATCTCGGCGCGCCTGACAAAAATGGGGGTTTTGACCACGGGGCATTGGGTCGTTCCGGATGACCGCCCGCTGATCCGTGAAGCCCTGGAGTTGGCCGCCAAAACCTCGGACTTGATCTTTGTCACCGGCGGGCTCGGTCCGACCTCCGACGATTTTACCCGCGACATGATCGCGGAGTGGGCGGGTCAACCGCTCGAATGGGATGAGGCCACCTGGACGCACATCCGCACCCGCCTCGAAGCTCGCGGCATCCCCGCGCGCGATTCGCAAAAACAGCAGTGCTACTACCCGCGCGGCGCCACCATTCTGACCAACAACCAAGGCACCGCGCACGGTTTTCGTCTGCAGGCGCGGCAAAAAAATTTGATCATCCTGCCCGGTCCCCCCAAAGAAATCGAGGCGATCTGGACGGACCACTTGGAGTCGTGGCTCCCCTCGCAGTTTCCGGGTTTGGACCCGTGGGTCACGCGCTCTTGGGACACGATCGCGATTCCGGAGAGCACCATCGCCGAGCTGACCGAAAGGGCGCTGGAGGGCACCACCTACGAGCGCGGCTACCGCGTGCACCTGCCGTATGTCGAAGTGAAAGTGTCGCATCTCAAAAGTGAAACCGCTCAGGCCGCGCCCGCGATCGCACGCGTGCAAGAGGCGCTGGCGCCCATGACCGCTCTGCGCGACGGCGACGACGCGTTTAAAAAACTGGGACGGCTTTTGAAAACGTTTGCTCAAATTCAAATTCAAGACGGCGTCTCGGGCGAGTATCTCAGCACGCGTCTTTTGAGCGCGGCTCCCGAGGTGGCGCGAAAATCCGCGCTGTCTCTGCACACCGCAGTTCAAGAGGCCTCTCCCGATTTCGACACGCTGGTTCTGACCGTGCGCCCTACCGCCAGCCGCGAAGCCCGGGCCGAGTTTCAATGGAAGGGCACCGTGCGGCGCCTGCCTTTAAAATCGCCTTACCAATCGTCCCTTTTGGCGGACCGCGAACGGCAATATTTTGCCGAGATGGCCGCCCTCTTCTGGGGCGCGGAACTCGAGCGGCTGTAACGCGCTGCTTTTTCGCCTTTTTCTTAACACCCCCGCCCGTGGCGGTCGTGGTAACTTTCGGCAGATGACGGGAGAGTTCATCTTGGAGATTCAACTGCACGAAGCAGCCCGTTCCAAATCAGATTTGGAACCGCACTTACATTCAGCTTTGCACGCCCCGCTCGAGAAGTTTCTCTCGCGTCCGCACAAGGCGTTTCGCGCGGGCCTCGTGAATTTGGGCTTTGAACTCTTTGCGCCGAACTCGGTGCAGCCGTGGCAGCAAGCCCTGCGCGCCCGCTTGCAGAGCGCGATCGAAACTCTGCACGCCGGTTCCTTGATCGTCGACGACATCCAAGACGGCTCACGCGAACGCCGTGGTGAGGCGTGCCTGCACCGGCAGATCGGGATGCCGCTCGCGCTGAACGCCGGCAATTGGCTCTACTTCTCGGCCTACCAACAGATTTTGGAGAGCGGCGCCCCCGACTCGGTGAAGCTCGCGTGCGTGCGGGACACCACCGATATTCTTTTGCGTGCGCACCAAGGCCAGGCGCTCGATCTGGCCATCCGCGCTGGCGATATGAACCCCGCCGACATTCCAAAACTCTGCCGGCAAAGCCTCGAAGGAAAATCCGGCGCGCTGATGGAGTTCGCTCTGGTGCTCGGCGCCCGCGCGGCGATGGCGAGCAAGGAGCAAATCGCGGCGGCCCGCCGCTTGGGACGCGAACTCGGCGTGAATTTGCAGATGTTCGATGACCTGGGTAATTTAAATCTCAAAAAGTCCACCGCGAAACATCTCGAGGACCTCTCGCAAGAGCGGCCTTCGTTTGTCTGGTGGGTGCTCGCCGAGCGCTTTCCGCACTGCTTCGATCAGTTCAAGCAGGCCTCGCGGCAGCTTCCCGATCTTGAAGCTTTGAGCGAGTGCCTGGAAAAAACGCGCCTGCTCGACGTGGGCCGCGCGCAGGCCCTTCAACATCAAAACGACATCTTCTTCTCGTGGGAACAATCGCGGGTCGCGCACGCCGCTCCCGCCCTCGAGAAAATTCAATCTCTCTCGCAAAGGATCGCTCATGCCTACCACTAATTCTCAAAAGGTCGCGGTCATCGGTAGCGGGTTTGGTGGCCTTGCCGCCGCGATCCGCTTGCAGGCGGCGGGCTTTCAAGTCGAAATCTTCGAAATGCGCGATCTTCCGGGAGGACGCGCCTACGTTTACAAAGAAAAAGGGTTCACCTTCGACGCGGGCCCCACGGTGATCACCGCGCCCGAGTGTCTCGAAGAGCTCTTCGCTCTCAAAGGCAAGAAGATGAGCGACTACGTCGAGATGATGCCGGTCTCGCCTTTTTACCGTTTGTTTTGGGACGACGGTTACGTTTTCGATTACTCCAACGACGAAAAGCTTCTGACCGATCAAATCCGTCAGAAGTCGCCCGAAGACCTCAGCGGCTACCGCCGCTTCTTGGCGTACTCCAAAGAAGTCTTCAACGAGGGCTACACCAAACTGGCGGCCACGCCGTTCTTGCATCTTTGGAGCATGGTGAAAGTGGCGCCGCAGCTGGTGCGCCTGGGCGCCCATCGCAGCGTTTACGCGACGGTTTCAAAGTTCATCAAAGACGAGCATTTGCGCCAAGCGTTTAGCTTTCACTCTCTTTTGGTGGGCGGAAACCCGTTCAAGACATCGTCGATTTATACGCTGATCCACTTTTTGGAGCGCAACTGGGGCGTGTTCTTCCCGCGCGGAGGCACCGGCGCGCTGGTGCAGGCGCTCGTTCGCTACTTCGAAGAGATGGGCGGCAAAATCCACTACCAGGCCGAGATCGATCAGATCCTGACCAGCGACGGGCGAGTCACCGGCGTTCGCACCAAAGCGGGCCACACGTTTGACTGCGACGTGGTTGTCAGCAACGGCGACGTTTTGCACACCTACAAAGATCTGCTCAAGGACACCTCCAAAGCCCGCGCGCGCGAAAAGAGTTTGGAGAACAAGTCCTACAGCATGTCGCTGTTCCTGATCTACTTCGGCACGAAAAAGAAGTACCCGAACATGGCCCACCACAACGTGCTTTTCGGCCCGCGCTACCAGGGCCTGCTCGAAGACATCTTCACGAACGGCGTCCTGCCAAAGGACTTTTCGCTCTACCTGCACGTGCCTTCGCTCACCGACCCCTCGCTCGCCCCCGAAGGCCATGAGTGCTTCTACGTGTTGTCGCCGGTCGCGCATCTCGGGAAACTGGATGTCGATTGGAACGACATCGGTCCCAAATACGCCGAGTCGATCATGAACTACATGGAAGAAAAGTACCTGCCCGGTCTCAAAGAAAACTTGGTCGTGCAAAAGATCTTTACGCCGTTTGATTTCCGCGATCAGCTCAACGCGCACTTGGGCTCGGCCTTCAGCCTCGAGCCGCGGCTGACACAATCGGCCTACTTCCGGCTGCACAATCAGGACGACGACATTAAAGGTCTTTACTTTACAGGAGCCGGGACGCATCCTGGGGCCGGCGTCCCCGGCGTCGTCAATTCGGCCAAGGCCACCGCCGGACTCGTCATGAAGAATCACACGCTCTCGGAGGACCGAATTTGAGCGACGCGCAGCTGATTCACTACAGCAAAGGTCAAATTCGCAAGGGGTCCAAATCCTTCGCGCTGGCTTCGCTTTTCTTCTCTGAAAAAGAAAAGGCCGGGTCTTGGCTGCTGTACTCTTGGTGCCGCCACTGCGACGACCAAATCGACCAGGCCCAGAGCGTTGAAGAGGCTCAGCAACGCCTTTTGAAACTGCGCGAACAAACACTGCTGGCTTACGCCAACATCCAAGTCATGGACACCCCCGAATTCGAGGGCCTGCGGCTTCTTTTTCAGGCAACCAAGATGCCCGTGCAATACCCGATGGATCTTTTGCGCGGCATGCAGATGGACGTCGAGGGTTACATCGGCAAATCCGAAGACGAACTCCTCGATTACTGCTACTGCGTCGCGGGCGTCGTGGGTTTGATGATGTGCCACGTGATGGACGTGAGCGATGACGCGGCCTTGGTGCACGCGGTGGATCTGGGACAGGCCATGCAGCTCACCAACATCAGCCGCGATATCGACGAAGATCTGAAGCTGGGCCGTGTTTACATTCCCCGCGAATGGCTGGCGCGCGATGGCCTGACGCCCGAAGATCTGCACGCGCCCTGGACCCGTCCGCTCTGGCCCCGCTACACCAAGCAACTGATGCAAATGGCCGAAGACAAGTACGATTCAGGCCGACAAGGTCTGTCGTACCTCTCGTTCCGCGCGGCCTGGGCGGTGAGCATCGCCGCGGGTGTTTACCGCGCCATCGGCATGAAGGTGCTCGACCGGGGCAGCCGGGCCTGGGACCGCCGCTGCTACACGACCGCTCTTGAAAAGAGCTGGATCGTGACTCAAGAGACCTTCTTTGTCTGCGTGCGCTTGTTACCGCGACTGATCCGTCGCTGGAGACCGGTGACGATCCGCACGATTTTCAATGCCGCGAGCGCGGCGGCGGTCAAACGCCGCTCGGAGCGCTGAGCCCGACACCCACAACATTCCGAAGTGGCTCGCGCCCTCTTTCGTTTGCACGGCGTGGTGCTTTTTATGCGCGCCCACGAGAGCGTCAAAATAGAAATTGTTCGACTTCAAAAATTTGAGACGGCGGTGGATGAGCACTTCGTGAACGAGAAAGTAAGACGCCCCGTACGCCATGATGCCGTACCCAAAGGCCTGCCAAAGAGGCGCCGGCGCAAGCGCGCCGTAAAGCAGCGAAAAGAAGCTCGGAAAAAAGAAGAAAAAAGCGAACCCATCGTTCTTTTGAAATCGAGAGGCGTGGTTGGGGTCGTGATGGTCCTCGTGCACCGGCCACAGAACGCCGTGCATGACGTACTTGTGCAGAGCCCAAGCCACCAGCTCCATGCCGACAAAAGTTGTTAAAAAGATCAGAATCCAGGCCGTTCCCACGGAAAAAGTATCCGTCCAACCCCGGTTTTTCACAAGTCTGCTTGCAAAATGGGCCATTTCTCGCAAATCTCGCAGGGCCCTCCATTCGGAGGGCTTTGGACGTGGGAGGGGGACCCGTGTTGATTCTTCTATTTTCGTTGATGTCCGCTTGGGCGGGCCAGCCGGCCAAGGCACCGATTCACTTGGATTTTGAAGCGTCGAGCCGTGAGTACGAACGCGCTCTGCGTGCGCAAACGCAAAATATCCGGTTCTCGCAGGTCGAAAAAGCCTCCGAAGACACCGACGTCGAGAACATCGTTGCCATCGGAAAGCGCAATCTGGACTGGCTCAAACATATCAATGAACACCGCGAGAAACCCTTGTCCTTCACGGTTCCGGGAAGCCTCGGCGGCATTCCGATCACGGCGCCCAAGAAATACTCGGGCCGCTTGACCATCGAGGCGTTCCAAACGCTGTCGGCCACGCTGCTGCCCGAGATGACGGAGGTCTTGATCAACGGCAAGAGCTTTACCGACGCGGCCCCGGAGCCGGTCGATGAGTACTTGAAGCTCGGAAATCAGATCGACAAAATCTACCAGACCGCCATCCGCTGGCAGATGATGCAACCCTGGCTCAGTTGGTACGCGCGCAACCGCCAAAACGACATTCGCGGTTACTACTTCTTGAAAGACATCAAAGATCTGCAAACGCAGCTCGTCGGCTGGGCCACGCTCCCCGCCGACAAAAAGGCGTCTTACAAAGAGTGGATGCTCAGTGAGTGCTTCAACACCACCGCGAACGAGAACACGTGCCTGCGCGACTTCACCCGCGCCGAAACTAAAAATGACCTGTGGAGCTTTCATCAGTCGTACGTGAGCAAAGCGAAGAGCACCTTCGAAGAGCTCTATGATTTGCAAAGCGCCCGCCGCGACGTCTCTTGGGACAAGAGCACGAACACCGCGCGCATCGCGATCCAGCCGCAATCCACGCCCGAACTCGCCGACTTCTTAACGCTCAATCTGCAAGATGAGTGGAAATGGGTTCAAGCCGGCTGGCGTTTGCTGGTGGACTTCACCGCAAGCGCGCGCGTGCAGGTGCTGTGGCAACCCGGCATCACGCCGCACGTGAACGGCTTGGGCGGCGACTTGGTCTATATGGATTCGAACGCACCCCTCACCGAGTGGGACGTGCAGTGGACGATCCGCCACGAATTCGGTCACGTCTTGGGCTTCCCGGATTGCTACGTCGAGTTCTACGACACCAACGACAAAGCGATGGTGAACTACCAAATCGACATCACCGACCTGATGTGCTCGCGCGCCGGCAAACTGCAAGAGCGCCACTTCGTGGACATGAAGAAGAACTACGGGCCCCGCCCGTAGTTTAACATCGTGACATCATCGCCTCCGGGCCCCGACCTAGGCCCCGGAGATGCTCGATATTTAATTAGTTTATATATTATCTTAATTTAAATAAAAGCTTGCCGATACTTCGTGAATGAAGAAGATCTCCTTTTTTATTCTTGCTCTTTTCTTTTCCTACAATGCTCCTGGCCAGGACGCGGATAAAGTCCTGATCCCAGACAGCTCGCCAACATTCTTTGAAAGCCATCATTATTGGGCCATCGGACTTCATTATAGTTCGGCAGACCGGTTTTCTTCTGACGCCTACATTTCGGGATCTGTTAACGGCAGCGTCAACTACGAAGCCAAGACCGATACGGCTTTTACCCTATCTGCCGAGTTTGGCCAGTCAAAGTCAGAGGGATTGGGGTTCAATGCAGGTCTTGGTTATGATACAAAACGAACGATTTCATCCATCACCGCGAAGGGCGCTGGAGGCACTTCGACCTCAAACAAAGCCAGCGACAGTTTCTCAGTAACGACCGTTTATTATAACCCGGTTTACTATTTCGACCGAATTGCGCTGAATGCAGGCATCAATTACTCAATTCCCAAATACGAACCTGCCGAACCTGGATACGTTGCATACGCGACGGGCGCGATCGGCTATCAAGCCGGACTGAGCTATTTTGCCAATGAAAAGTTCCTTTTGAACCTCGACTATCGAGTCATCAAGATGGATCTGGATCTTAGCTATCCGACTCTCATCATCGACTTCGGCCGAATCGAAATAAAAGGCATTCAGTTCGGAGTAAAGTATCTCTTCAAATAGCAAAATGCCGAAGGCCTAATCAATTTCTTAGGCGCAGCCACGGCGCCAAAGGCGCCTCAATAAACTGGCTAGGCGCAGCCTAGCACGGTCCCGCAGTTGGTGCAGCGGAAGCAGGCGCCTGCGAGTTCGGTGGGGCCGCCGCACTCAAAACATTTCGGTAGGCCGGCGTCGGGAACGACGTCGCCCTTCGGGAGCCGCGAGGATTTTGCGGCCTTCACCGCTTCGAGGGGCTGACTGCCCTTGGAGCCATCACGGTAAATCGCCACCGCTTTCAAACCCAAACTCCACGCCCGTTTGTAGAGCGCCGAGACATCTTCGACGGTCGATTCGCGCGGCATGTTCACGGTTTTCGAAATGGCGCCGCTCACGAAGGGCTGGAGCGCCGCCATCATTCGCAAGTGCGCTTCGGGCGTGAGTTCCATCGCGGTCAAAAAGATCTTTTGGTGCTCGGGCTTCAAATCGGGGCATCCCTGAAGCGTGCCGTTCATCTCGACGAAGAGCTGCATGGTCTGCGCCTGCTCGAGGCTGTAACCCAAACGTTCCAGCCCTTTCAAAAAACCCGTCGCGACGATGCGAAGATCCCCGCCTCCCGACAGTTTTTTGCGTTTCACGAGCGAGAACTCGGGTTCCACGCCCGTGGTTTCGGAATCCATCACCAGGCCGATCGTGCCGGTCGGGGCCATCACCGTCGCTTGAGCATTGCGGTAACCATGTCGCTTTCCAAGCGTGATCACCTGCCGCCAGACCTCCTCGGTCAACGCCTGCAGCTCTTCCGGAAGGGTGCTCCACCCGATCGAACCCAGCGCTTTTTGGTGTCGAGCCATCACCTTGAGCATCGCGGTTTTGTTTTTCTTGAATCCCGGAAAGGGGCCTTGGTGCGCGGCCATGCGGGCCGAGCATTCGTAAGCCGTCCCCGTCAAGAGCGCGACGATCGCGGCGCCCCACGCGCGGCCTTCGTCGGAATCGTAAGCGATCGCCTTTTGCATCAAGAACGCGCCGAGCCCCGCGATGCCGAGGCCCAAGGGGCGATAGTCGTGCGAGTTCTGCGCGATCCGCGCCGTGGGATAGCTGGCGTCATCCACCAAGATCTCTTGCGCCATGAAGAACACCCGCGCCGCCTGCACAAAACCGTGCGCATCGAAAGCGCCGTCTCGGTTGATGAAACGCAAAAGGTTGAGCGAGGCCAAATTGCAGGCCGAGTCGTCCAGAAATAAATACTCGCTGCAAGGATTGCTCGCATTGATCGGGCCCGCCTCCGGGCAGGTGTGCCAAGAGTTGATCGTGTCTTTGAACTGCAAACCGGGATCGGCGCAGGTCCAAGCGGCCTCGCTGATCTGGTTCCAAATTTTTTCGGCCGGCACCTGACGTAAGGGTTTTTCGGTTAACCGCGCGCGCAGAGCCCAGTCGGATTTTTTCTCGACCGCCTTCATGAAGTCGTCGCTCACGCGGACCGAGTTGTTGGCGTTCTGACCCGAAACCGTGCGGTAAGCTTCGCCCTCGTAATCGTTGCCGTAGCCGGCTTCCATCAGCACCCGCGCTTTTTTCTCTTCGCGCACTTTCCACTGAATAAAATCTTCGATCTCGGGATGGTCGACATCCAAGATCACCATCTTCGCCGCCCGGCGGGTGGTGCCGCCACTCTTCACCGAACCGGCGCCGCGGTCCAAGACATCCAAAAATGCGATGAGCCCCGAGCTGGTTCCGCCCGCCTCGAGCTTTTCGTGCTTTGATCGCAGCGTCGAAAAATTCGTCCCCGAACCCGAGCCGAATTTAAAAAGACGTGCTTCGGTTTTGGCCAGCTCGAAGATGCTCTCGAGGGAGTCCTCGATTTTTTGAATGAAGCACGCCGACACTTGCGGGTGCTTCAAAGCTTCGTCGCGCATCTCAATTTTTTTCGTCTTGGGATTGAACCAATAACAAGGGCTCTCGGCCTTCAGGCCGTAAGCGTCGTGCAGACCGTAATTGAACCAAACCGGCGAATTGAAAAGTCCGCGCTGCGAGAACAAAAGCGCGCGCAGTTCTTTTTCGAAGATGTCGGCCTGTTTTTTGGAACTGAAAAATTTCTGCTTGAGGCCCGCCGTGCGCACGCGTTCGGACACCCGGCGCACCATCTGACGGATGCTCACTTCGGATTTGGTGCGCGGAATGCCGTTTTTACGGAAGTACTTTGAAGCCGCGATGTCGACCGCGAGTTGGCTCCAAAACTCGGGTGCCTCGACCCCTTCCATCTCAAAATAAACCTGCCCTTGATGATCCTTGATCACGCAGTCGACCTTTTTCCAGGCGAACGACTTCTCGAGATCCTGGCCGGGTGTGTGAAAGAAATGACGGATGGGCAGCTCGGTCTTTTTCATAATAAAAAGCTTAAGGGCCTCCCTTGGAGATGGCAAAACCCATGTTGCCAGGCCGCCTCTTTTTTGGCTAAATTCCGGGCTGATGAGCGCGCCCAAAACCTTGTATTTTGACCATAACGCCACGACCCCAGTCGACCCTCGCGTCCTCGAGGTCATGCTCCCCTATTTCATGGAGCAATTTGGCAATTCCATGAGTCTCAACTACTCATTTGGTTGGCAGGCCGAATCGGCCGTTGAGACCGCGCGCCGTCAAGTTTCGCAGGCCCTCGGTTGCGAGCCCAAAGAAATCACCTTCACGTCCGGCGCGACCGAGGCCAACAACTGGGCCATCGAAGGCATCTGCGAAATGATCCGCGCCGATGAAGGCCCGGGCGCTCGAATCCACTTGCTGGTGTCACCCGTCGAGCACAAATCGGTTTTACAATCGGCCGAGCGCGCGGTGCGCGTTTTTGGCGCCGAGCTCGAATACATTCCCGTCAATGCTCACGGCCAAGTGGTGGTGAGCGAACTCGAAAAGAGGATCCAGCCGCACACCCGGCTCGTGTCGGTGATGTGGGTGAACAACGAAATCGGCTCGATCAACCCGATCCTCGAGATCGCGCGTCTCTGCCACGATAAAAAAGTCTACCTGCACTCGGATGCCACCCAGGCGCTCGGAAAAATTCCGGTCGACCTGCAAAACGTTCCGGTCGATCTGCTCTCGTTCTCGGCGCACAAACTCTCGGGCCCCAAGGGCGTGGGCTTTTTGTTTTTGCGCTCGAAAAGCCCCAAAGTCGCACTCCCGGCCATGATGTGCGGAGGCGGTCACGAACGTGGCCTGCGCTCGGGAACGCTCAACGTCCCGGGGATCGTGGGCCTCGGCAAAGCGGTCGAGATCGCGCGCCTCGAAGGTGAGGCTGAACAAAGCCGTCTGCGCGCGCTTCGCGATTTCATGTGGAATCAATTGCACGCCTCGTTTCCGCAAGCCCGCTTGAACGGGCATCCCACCGAGCGGTCGCCGAACAATCTCAACATCACCTTCAAAGGCACCCGCGTTCCTGCCGCTCTCAAAGGTCTCGCGGTCAGCCGAGGCTCCGCTTGCCACTCCGGCGGCACCAGCACGAGTCACGTGTTGAGCGCGCTGGGTTTGAGCGAGAGCGAAGCGGGCCAAACTTTGCGCATCACATTGGGCCGCACCACCACGGACGCCGACGTGCTCGAAGCCGTGGGACTGCTCAAGTCCCAGATCCAGACCAGCAGTACGCCCGCCCCTACGGCGTCCTTGTAAAATGACAGGCACTCGCGATAAAGGCCTCCCGCACCCCCTCTAAACCTTGAATTTCACTTAAGAATTTAAGGCCCGCCCGACGGCCAAAAGCCCGTGGAGAATGCCCGCCATTTGTGCTAGTCTAATTTCATGATCCAGATGACAGAAACCGCCGCTTCTAAAATCAAATCCCTGCGCTCCGAAGAGGGCAAACCCGCTGAGTACTTCCTCCGTGTGGAAGTGAAAAAAGGCGGATGCTCGGGCCTGTCTTACAAAATGGATTTCGGCAATGAAATCAAAAATGGCGACAAAGTTTTTGAGTTCCACGGCGAGAAACTCGTCGTCGACACCTCGTCGTTCATGTACTTGATCGGCATGACCCTCGACTACTCGGGCGGCCTGAACGGCAAAGGCTTCGTGTTCAACAACCCGAACGCCACCAAATCTTGCGGCTGCGGTTCCAGCTTCAACGTTTAATTCGGAAGATCCGTCACACTGTAAATTGAAGGCAATTGCTCGAGGCGCAGCCACATGCCGCCCGTCTCGGGCTCGCAAACCTTGTTCAGACGGCGGCGGTAGCCATCGCAGCCCTGTCCCCACGATTGACGGACAAAATATTCGCAGCCTTTGGCTCCCGGGCGTCGACCCGCGATGACCGAGGCGTGATCGCCCCAGCGGTCGCCGCTGTCACGCGTGAGCACGTCGTTGGCCGAATAGCCGATGGCGGCCACGCGTCCAGCTTCGAGCGCTTCGTTCAAACGCTCCAGCATGCGCGCGCGCACCTCCGAAATTTCGAGCTCACCATTTTTATAAGCGGCATCCAGATGTTCGGCATCGTCGGCGACTTGCAGAATGCGCGGCACGCTGCGAACGCGCCGACGCTGACCGCACTGCCGATCCGCCCATTTCAGAATCTGCGGGCTCATGCCCTCCGACATGCGGTCAATCAAGGGTGAAAGATCTTCGCTCGGCGAAGCCGGGCGCAGCACGCGGCCGCAGGCACGTTCGTCGCGGCTCGAAGAGGCGCATGCGGTTTTATCGTGGAGATCACGCAGGTCTTCAACCGCACGCAGCCCGTGCCGGCTGTTGAGATCTTCGTCCGGAAGATCTCTTTCGAGGCAGGCGCCCTTCACCGAGGCCAGCGCGAGCGAGAAGTCCTCGTTGCCGCCGACGTTGAGCACGCCGTTCGTGGACATGATCATTTTTGAACGGAACCGCTTGAGTTCAGGCTCGCGGGCGACACGCCAGCGGCGCTGCAGATCGGGATCGTTTAAATAGCGGCCCGCCTCGTCTTGCGGAAGTGAGCGGATTTCTTTTTCGGGCATCAGCGCCGATTGCAGCGCAAGATCGCTCGCCGAAACGCGCTCGCCTATTTTTTGCGTGAGCAGATCGGCCGCGACGTGCGCGAAGCACCAGCCGCTCTCGCGCTGATCGCGCGGCTCGCCCAAACTGGGACGCAGATCGATGCGCGAACAGGATTCGGAATTTTCAGCAGGGGCCGCAAGGGCGAAGGCGGGCGTGGCGGCCAAGCACAGTTCGATGGCAACGGCGAAAGCGACAAGCAGCTTCAGAACTCCCCCCCCTTTGAGGATTCGTCAGATGCTTGGGACTCTATTTGCTCGGTTTTTTCTTGTCATCCAAAACCAGCGTGCCTTGAACCGCCGTGGTGGCGCTGTTGGCCGTGGCCGACCTAAACCCGCGAACCTTCTTGTTCGGATTGTCGGTGCGCTCGATTTGTTCCGTTAAATCCACCGTGATGTTCCCAAAACAACGCACCTGGCAAGAGAGCCGGCGGCCATCCAAATAGTAATTGGTGCCGATCAAACTCAACTCGGCCCGGTTCGGCGGGATGACGTTGCTCTCGCCGCCCACGATCCGCACGCGGCATTCGGCGCAGCTCGGAACACCCTTGCAGATCGAACGGATTTCAATTTTGTTGTCCACGCACATCTGGAGCAGGGTTTTGTTGGGATCGGCTTCAATCTCCTGATTGGTGGGAAGAAACTTGATCTTCATGACACCACCACCTTCGCGTATTTTTTCTTACCGGCCCGAATGATCAACTCCTCGCCCGCCTTGAGCGTGACTTTGAGCTGCTCGTTTTCGACCTTTTGTTGGTTGAGTTCGACCGCGCGGCCCTGGATCAGGCGCTTGCCTTCACCGTTGGAAGCCGTCAGTCCTAAATCCGTCATCAATTGCAGCAAACCAATTTCGCCCGCCGCCTTGTGAAACGTCGGGATCTCATCGGGCAGACCTTTTTCGACGAAGATGCGGTTGAATTCGTCTTCGGCCGCCTGGGCTTTGGCGGCACCATGAAAGCGCGTGATCAAGAACTTCGCGAGCTCAACTTTGGCTTCACGCGGGTGCTTTTGGCCGGACTTCAGATCTTCTTTGAGTTTGGCCAGATCCGCGGGCGTCACGCTGGTGAGGAGTTCGTACCAACGGAGCATCAGCGTGTCGGACACGCGCATCGTTTTACCGAACATGTCTTTGGGCGTATCGACGATCGAAACGTAGTTGTCATAGCTCTTCGACATCTTTTGAACGCCGTCGAGACCTTCGAGCAGCGGCATGGTGATCACGCACTGCTGACTGGTCTGGCCGTAAGCCTTTTGCAATTCGCGGCCAACGAGGAGATTGAACTTTTGATCGGTTCCGCCCATTTCGACGTCGGATTTCAAGTGAACCGAGTCGTAGCCTTGGCACAAAGGGTACATGAACTCGTGCAAAGAGATGGGCGAGTTTTCTTTGTAGCGTTTGGTGAAATCGTCACGCTCGAGCATGCGCGCGACCGTGTACTGCGCCGACAGACGGATAAAATCGGTCGACGAGAGCTTGCCGAGCCATTCGGAGTTGTAGACCGTCTTTGTTTTGCTCTCGTCCAAGACTTTAAAGACCTGCTCGGCGTAAGAGACGGCATTGACCTTGATCTCTTCAGCCGAGAGCGGTGGGCGCGTTTGATTGCGTCCGGACGGGTCGCCGATCATCGCGGTGAAATCGCCGATCAAAAACTGAACCGTGTGGCCGAAGTCCTGAAACTGGCGGATCTTATTGAGCACGACCGTGTGGCCCAGATGCAAATCCGAGCGCGTGGGGTCCGCGCCGAACTTGATCAGCAAGGGCTTTTTGTCTTTGTAACTCTTCTCGAGCTTGCCGAGCATTTCCTTTTCATTGATGAAATCGGTGGTGCCCAGCTGAAGCTGTTCGAGTTGTTCTTTGGGGGTGGCGGTCGTGAGCGACATCTCTCCCCCTTATCGGGCCATGTCGACCGAACGGGTTTCGCGAACCACCGCGACCTTCACCTGTCCAAGATGAGGCATTTCGCGCTCGATCTTGCGGGCGATGTCCCGGCTGAGCATTTGCGACAAGTCGTCGGTCACGCGGGACGCTTCAACCACCACGCGCACTTCACGGCCGGCTTGGACCGCGAAGGTCTTCAGCACGCCATCAAAGCTGTTGCCGATCGATTCGAGTTCGGCCAAGCGGTTGATGAAGTTGTCCATGCCGGGGCGGCGGGCGCCGGGACGTGAGTTCGACAAAAGATTCGCGGCCTGAACCAGGTGCGCGATCAAGCTGTTCGGCGTCTCTTCGTTGTGGTGCGCGCGGATCGCGTGGCACACGGCTTCGTTCTCGCCGTATTTCTTGGCGAAATCAGCTCCCACCATCGCGTGGCTGCCCTCAACGGTGTGCTCAATGGCTTTGCCGATATCGTGCAAGAGGCCCGCGCGGCGCGCGAGCTTCACGTTGCCGCCGACTTCAGCCGCCATCAGCCCGGCGAGGTAAGCCACTTCCATCGAGTGGTTGAGCAGGTTTTGGGTGTGGGCGTGGCGGTATTTCATCGAACCGATCACGCGGGTGATCTCTTGGTGCATGCTGCCCAAGCCCAGCTCGACGATGACCTTCTCACCCTCTTCTTTCATCGATTTGTTCAGCTCCGAGCGCATCTTATCGGTGACCTCTTCGATGCGGGCGGGGTGGACGCGTCCGTCCTCCATGAGTTTTTCAAGGGTGCGGCGCGCGAGCTCGCGGCGAACGGGATCAAAGCCCGAGATGACCACGGCTTCGGGCGTGTCATCCACGATCAAGTCGACGCCGCAATGAGCTTCGAGCGTGCGGATGTTCCGGCCCTCACGGCCGATGATTTTACCCTTCATCTCTTCGCTCGGGAGCGCCATCACGCTCACCGTGCGCTCGCTGGTGTATTCGCTCGCGAAACGCGACACGGCCACAGCCAAAATTTTGCGGGCGCGCTGATTGGCTTCTTTTTCGGCTTCGGCTTCGATCTCTTGAATCTTCTTGCCGGCTTCTTTTTTAGCTTCGTCTTCCATCGCGGTCAAAAGCTCGCGGCGGGCTTCCTCGGGCGTCATGTTCGCGACGCTCGAGACTTTGGCTTTGAGTTCTTGGATTTCGCCGTCGATCTTTTTTTCCATCTCTTTGACACGCGTTTCGGCGATGCCGATTTTTTCTTCGCGGTCTTTCAGCGTCTGCAAGAAACGGTCATTCTCTTCGAGCTTCTGCTTTTGCTGATCCTCGATCTCTTTCAGACGGCGCTCGAGCTGGCCCTCTTTGCTCTTGAGTTGGTTCTTTTGTTTTTGGATGTCGGTCTCAACGTTTTTGCGGGCGCGGGATTCGAAATCTTTGGCTTTGTTCTTGGCGTCTTTGTCGATTTTAGCGGCTTCAGACTTGGCGCGGTTGACGATTTTATCGGCTTCGGCTTTGGCCGATTTCTTCGTCGATTCGTCTTGAACTTTTTTAACGACGAAAACGGCGATCCCGCCGATGACGAAGGCCACGAGGCCAATCAACACATATTCCACTCTTCACTCCCCGCCCTCTTCAGGCTTCTGCATCATCCGATGGCGGCGTCCAGAGCCCTGCATCGGTCATAATGGCCTGGAGTCTTTGGTCATGTGACTCAGCCGGAACAACCGGCGTCCACTGACACTCGAACCCCACGCCCAATTTGTATCCCGTCGCCTGAGCCAGCATCCGGTCATAAAAACCTTTGCCGCGCCCCAGACGGTGTCCTCTGCGGTCAAACCCAAGGCCCGGGATCAAAAAGCCTTGGATCTCGTTTTTATCAACGCGCGGGTGATGTGTGGCAGGTTCCAGGACTCCAAAACTTCCCATCATCAGATCCGAACTCGTCACTTGGTGAAAAACCAAGTCGACGCCTTCGACCCGTGGAAACACCCAGCGCAAATGCGTGAGGGTCTCGATCAGGGGCTTGAGGTCCGGCTCTCCCGGCAATGCCGAGAAGACCGCCCACGTCCCCGTTTGCTTGAGAAGCCAGTTGTGCAGATGACTCCGCAGAGACTCTTGCTGAGCTTCGGTCACCGACCGCAAGCGCGCTTTGAGATCTTCACGGAGTTTGGATTTCTGTTGCTGAATCATCCCAAACTCGCGGTTCTAGCGGGCCTCAGTTTCTGGCCGAGGCGCCGCTGGGTTCGCTTTTGGAGTGTTCAAGGTCCTGAGAGAGTTTGAGCGCGCGCTCTTCGATGCGTTCGATTTCGCGTCGGGCGCGCTTTTTGAGGAGAATCAATTCTTCGGCGATGTTCAAGGCCGCGAGAACCGCGGAGCTTTGAAAGGAACCGGACTTGGTGGCTTCCAAGGCGGCTTGAATTTTTTGATCCACAAACTGAACGAGTTCGTTCACCGTCTGCTCGTCATGTGATGAGCGCAGCTTGTACGGAAGACCTGCAATCGTAAACTCGTAGGTCCTTTTTTCGTTCACACGAATCCTCGTTCTTAGTTCGTTCACTACTCGAGAGCCCTTTTACGGACTTTGGTCCGAAAGCGCTTTCATGAAAATCTCTAACTCTTCAGAAAGCCTAGAAAATACCCAAGGCGTTCCGTGGCTAGTATACGGACGGTAAAAGCTTCCTGTCAAAAATTCGAACACTCGCGCTGTGTGACAATTTTCGCTATAACACTTCGCATTAACCCGAGGAGTCTCGAATGAACCCAATGATCTTAAGTGTCGTGATGATGCTCGCTGCCGCCAGCACCGCCACCGCTATGGGGAAGAAAGAGATGAGCGTGGGACAATCGCTCTATGTAGGGGCTGACAGCCTCAACTTTCGTAAAGACGCCAACACATCGAATGATTCGGTGGTCGGCAAACTGGTGAAACGGGATCAGGTTCAGGTTTTGGCTCTGCTCGAGTCCACAAGCCCCCTCGTCAAAGTGAAGATTCAGAAATCAGCGTCGAGCCTGACGGCCGGGACCGTCGGCTTCGTCGCCGCTGAATACTTGAGCAAAGAAGCTCCTTCCGTTTCGAGCGAAAGCGGTCTTTCCAAATACATCGTGATCCAAAACGTGGCCACCGAGCGCACCCGCATCTATGAACGCTGCACCGCCCGCCCTGGCTGCCCACACAAGATGATCATGGAGACCGAATTCGTGGCCGGCCGCACCGAAGGTGACCGCAGCGATCGCAACCGCTTCATCACTTGGCTCGGCCGCTACAAAATCACCGGCTGGAAGAAGTTCTACGAAGACAACGAAGGTCACTACCCCTCTTGGTACCACCCCGAATACCCCCAAGTTCCTTACAACCCCTCGAACGCGCAAGTTTGGTTCTCGAAAAGCCTGATGCCAAACGGCCAAGGCAACATGCGTGGTGCTTTTGGTTGGTACACCGCTTTTGTCGGACCCAACGCCAACTCGCAGTGGATTCACGGCACGGTTGGATGGGGCGCCGAGGGCGACCGCTACATCCGTTACACCCGCAACTTCTGGGTGAATATCTTCTCAAACCCCCGCAGCGCCGGCTGCACCCGAGTTGAAAATCGCGCGATTGCTTACATGCGCGAAATCTTAGGTCCCGGTACTGAAGTCGTTCGCGTCTATGCGCTCGAGTCCTACATGGATTCGTCGCGCTCGGATTACGCCGATCAAGCGGCGCCCGCGGCCTGGAACTGGATCTTGACGACCGAAGGCGTTCAGCAAGACGGCCCCAAATCCAGCCGCTCGTCGGTTTTGGCTCGCGGCGTGCCCCGCTCACGCATGCTCGAAACAGGCGTGTACGCGGTGGATCGCTTTCCCGATGCTCAGCCCTTGGATCAAATGCGCGAAGCGCGCTCCGGAAAATCGGGCAACACGTACTCGATCAACCCGGCCGAATTCCAAGGCCGCTACCTCGTCGACGCCGGACTCTTTGTGAACTACCGCCACCCGGGCTCTTTGCCCCGCGGCGGTTTCCAAGAATCCCAACTCCCCGACTACTTGCGCACCCGCTAAGAAGGTGCCTGGCACCTTCAAAGCATGGGCGTCGAAGGCATCTCGAGAGAGGTGCCTTTTTTATTTTTGGAGTTTCCAGGTTTTGTTGGTTTGCAGAAGGATGTCTTCGAAGCCGTAGCCTTGAGCGGCGAGATCGTTGGCCTTTAAGACGCTGAGGCCGCGGTTGTGACCCCGGCCGCGACCGCCAAAGAAGAAAGTCACTTCGCCATCATTGGCCAGATCTTTACGAATCGTTTCCGGGCACGACGGCAGCGAGAGCTGCAAGCGCACATCGTCGCAGCTGAGTTCGATTTTGCGCGAGCCCACTTGGGCGACGTACGAGTGTCCCTTTTTCTCGATCGATTGTGGAGCGCCCGTGAGCGCGAGCGACTGCTCGACAAACGAAGCCCCACGCTCCTCGGTCCACGGCTCAGTTCCGCCCGCCGAGAACGGCAGCCACTCGTTGTCGCGGTTCTGCAAATTCAGACCTTGAATCTCGTGCAAGAGCGCCCAGAGTTTTTTCTGCTGAAAGCGGTTCATGCGGTCGCTCTGGCCAAAGACTTGGCAGATGGTCGTGTCGCACATCTCGCCCGATTTTTTCCAACCGACCTCGAGATTGGCGCGCACGACAAGCGCGAGAGCTTTCAAGGCTTCGCGGCGCCCACCGGCGAATTCACTCGCCACCACTTCAAAAAGATAATCGCGCTCCGAAGTTTCGAGCACCCACGAAGACCCGCGGCGGGCTTTTTGCTGATTCGCTTTGAGCGGACGTTTGCCCTTGACCGTGATCTCGGGCTCCTGGGCAATCGCGGCGCGCGAGGTGAGCGTGCCGTAGTACGGGCGCTGAAGGCGGGGCTGCCCGGCTTTGGGTTCGAACGACACCATCATCGCCCCGCTCAAACAACGGAACGAATCTGAGGTCGACGCTTGGATATTGGTTTCATTTGAAATTCTCCAATCGGCATCTTTGCGCTCAAGCAGAGGCCCAGACTCGCAGCGCCCGTCGATCACCGCCGATGGAATCAATCCCAGGATCTGCACTTTGGCTTTGCGATTGGAGTCCCACCAGTTGCGCTCGATCCGCTCGCGCAAAGCCGTGAGAAGAGCGGGCGTGGCCTGCCCCTCGGCGTGAATCACGGCGGTAAAGCGCGGCTCGGCCGGAACCTCAGCGTCAAAGGCCACGATCCATGAATGAAGCGGCTCGCCTTTTTCGTCTTTCATCGATCCGGATTTCAGCGCGATCTTGCGTTTGGCGAACCAATCCGACTCGGGGAGCTTCGCCAGCGTCCCATTGACCGGCACGTCTTGCAGCGCTTCGAACACGAAGGGGGCCTTGAGCCCGATCCAGCGGTAGGCCCGCTCCACTTCGCGAAGACTCATCTTTTGATTCGGAACCACGCCGATCACGTCGGCGACCAGCGAGCCCGGCTCCTTGACGCCCAGACCGATCAAAGTTCCGCGGTAGTTCTGCAGCTTTTCCCAGGGCTTTTTGCTGTCGAGAAAAAATCCGTTGCAAGACAGGCTCAGCGCTTCTTGCCAAGTCCAGATCTTGGGACTCACGCGCTGATGCGGGCAGAACCAAATCGGGTGCGAACGGCTCGGGCGCTTGGCCATGAACTCGGGCTCGGTCGCGATCAAAAACGGCTTCATCACCGAACCGGTCGGAAACGCCTCATCGAGTCGGCCCTCGCTCTCGAGAACACGGCCGGCGCCATCCCAGAAAGCGAAATCGAGTTTGGCCGTGGGCTTTTCGATCTGAAACGCGGTGGACAGCCGGCCTTCGATTTCATCCAGGCTCAAGGTGCCGCGAAAACTCTCTTCGAGCAGCTTTTGCACCTGCTCGCTTTCTTTTTTCTGCGAGCGCAAATGCGTGAGCACACGGGCCAGCGCGCGGTCATCGCGGCTGCCGTTGGCGAAATCGGGCTGCGATCTTTTTTTCAAGTAATCAAGAGCCTCTTTACGGCGGAAGAAGTCCGCGTTCTCAAGGCTCACGCGAATATCGTCATGGCTCGTCCAAAGCGCGAAAACTTCGTGCAGGTAACTGGAGGCTTCGGGTTTCACGCGTGCCAGATAAAGATGCGCGAGCTCGTGTTTGAGAATTCCCACGCGCGAATCCAACGAGGCGCGTGGGTGAAGGCGCACGGTCTTTTGATCCGAAAGCCCCGCGCGCAAGTAGCCGTCTTTCGGTGCTTCGAGACGCACGAGAACCTCGCCCCGCTCTGGGGCTTTACCAAATTGGTTTTCGAGCTGTCCCCAGAACCGCTGCCCCTCCTCGCAAAGCTGAGGGGGAAGCGGTTCTTGGCATTTCAAATCGGCCTTAGCGACGTTCGATAACGAAACGAGCGCCAGGACTGAGAGAATCCATGCCTTCTTCGTAGAAATCTTCAAACTGCGTCACTCCCCCGACAAACGATCCCGAATAGTTCGCGCGCATCAAGAAACCGACCTCTTCACCCTTGTCGCTCCAGCCCCGATTGAACTGGAAGTACCACTGGATCCCATCGGCGCGGATCACCCGGCGCGACCACTCTTTGTCGCGCAGGCGGAGCTTGTACGGCGCCGCCATGTACATCGCGTCCTGATCGACGATGCTCATGCCCGCAGGCACGAACTCTTTCATTGCGTAGTACTGCGACTGCCAGTAACCGCGAATCGAGGGGCCTTTGGTCAACATGAGCTTCACGTAAACGAGATCGCCCACTTGGAACTTCATGTCTTTGACCTCGCTCAAGGCGCCGGTCTTCTCATTCACTCTATAGTACGTCTTCTGGATCTGGGCGGCGTCATTTTTCGCCTGCACCTGGTCCAAAGGAACGGCTTTTTTCAGCACCAGACGCGAAATGCCCGAGGTGTCGACCTTGAGCTGATGCCCGCCTTCTTTCAAGCCTTGCATGGGGACTTGAACTTGAAAGCCGCCCACCAGAGTTTGCACCTGGTCTTTGCCGGGCGTGAAGGGTTTCCCATCCAGCGCGATCGCCGGAACTTTCATCAAACCTGCATCCTTGGCTTCGAGCTCGAAGAACCACATCAAATTGAGCAGCGTTTGCGCGGTCTCGTAGGTGGAGCCGAAGTTTTCGCCGTTAAACGACTCGAGCAAGCGGTTGCGGAAAGCCGGAATCAGAGTTTTGGGGAACTTTCCCGTTTCACCCAGCGCGCGGGCAGAGAGCGCGAGGCCCGAAGCACCTTCGCCGATGAACTCACTCCACTCTTGCGAACTGGGCCGGATCATGTTGGCCGGCAAATTCGCGCTGGAGATCGCCGCTTTCACGTCGGCCTCAACCATGCCGGACAGCTGAGTGCGCAAAGACTCCAGGCCCTTCGGAAGTTTATCTTTCGAGTTGTTCATCGTGCGCAGGATCAGCGCGCGCTGATAAGGCGTTCCGCCCGCGCTGGTCGCGGCTTCGCCCAAGAAGCGGATCTCGGCTTCTTTTTCGACCGGCATCTGGTAATAACCCGAGCCGTTCAACCAAGAGTCCAAATACGCGAGCGCGAAAGCCTTGGTGCTCTTCGGCGCGGGGTTGGTCTTTTTCAAGAACTCGAGCGCGCGGTAAAAGCTCGCGCTCGTTCCGGGAATATCGCTGCTGCTCGCGAACGAGAGCATCACGAAGTAAGTCATCGCCTCGTTGCCTTTGGCATCACCCGCGAACCAACCGAACGCACCGTCGGTGGTTTGGTAATTCTTGAGCATCTGCAGGCCCGCCTGCGAGTTTTTCTTGGCCTCTTCGAGCCAAGACTTTTGCTCCGTCGTGAGCTTTCCGGTGTTCGACTTTTTATCGAAGAACGCCGGGATCACCAAATTCGGAACGGTGGCATTCGTCACCTGCTCGACGCAGCCGTGCGGATACTGCACCAGCCACTGCAAACTCGGCAGGATCGAGCCGGTCAAACCTTGCGCGACAAAAAGGTCGGCCTTTTCCACGCGTTCGGCCTTCAAAAGTTTAAACGCAAACTGCCCGCCATTGGGTTTGATGTAATCGGTGTAGCGCAAATCCCCGTTCATCGCCCCGAGCTTCCAGTCTTGGCGAAGATCGATATTGTTCACCTTGAGTTTCGCGGTCATGACCGCGCGGCCCTCTTGCGGAGCGGACGGGAACAAAATCCGGTGGTAGAAGGTGGGATTTTTCGAAGGCGAGACCTCACCGGTCACGTTGGTGGGAACGCCTTGGCCGGCGCCGCCATCGGTGTTGAAGTCGAGCGCGAACGGCACCGCCTTGGGCGTCTTTTCGGTTGTGATCACCGTGAGACGCACGTCGAGCTCATCACCCACGCGCATCGAATTGGGCGTGGCGATCAGCACCGAGTAGGTGCGCTTCGAAGCAAACTGACCGCGGCCCTCGCCGAAGCGGCCTTGAGTGTCGACCGCCACGACCGAAACGATCCAGGTCGTTTGGTTCGGCGGCACTTCGAACTGCACGGTGCCTTCGCCATTTTGATTGGTCTTCACCTGGCCCGCCCAGAACGCGGTGTCTTTTTCAAAGAGCTGCTCGGGCGGATTTCCCTTGGGCGCCGCCCAGCTCATGTTCGATTTAAACAAACGCGCCACGCGCTCGCCGTAGCCGTAACCTTGAAAGTGGCTGCTCAAGAAGGTCATCAGATTCAAACGCTGAGTCGGGTAAAAGAACTCGAGCAGATTCGGACGGAACTCGGGCTGCAAATCCAAGACGGCCTTGTCGACAACCGAGACCGAGAACTCGCCCTCGACCGCTTTGCCGGCGAGGTCGGTGACTTTGATTTGCAATTTTTGTTTGGCGCCAGGGTTGAGCGTCGCGCGCTCGGCCTTGACGTTCACTTTCAACAGGCGGTCCTGCTTCGGAATGCGGAAGCGGATGCGCTTCTCGACCCAACCTTGCGACGGATCGGGATACGCGAACACCGCGTAAACGCCGGTCCCGAACGCCTCTTCGATCGGAAGCTCGAACCAGGTGGCGTTGCCGTTCACCGAGAGAACTTGGTGCGAATGGATCTTGTCCGAGGCGATCGTGACGAAGAGTTTACCGGCATCTTTTCCGCCAGGCCCCCAAGCGTCGGGTAAAAGAATCAGGGCTTTGGCTTTTTCGCCCGGAGCAAAGTCATCTTTGCGCGAGAGGATCACCATGTCGGCGACGTCGACGATTTTATCGAGCCCTTGAGCGGGCGCGATCAACATCGTGGCTTCGGCGCTGGACGCGCGTCCCTTCGAGTCTTTCAAGGTCACGACGGCGCGAATTTCGCCGGTGACATCGGTGGGAACTTTGAACCTAAAGACCCCGGCTTCATTGGTTTTAAAAGACTGACTGGTCAGTTCTTTGCCCGGGGTTTTGTAACCGCGAAGGAACAGCTTGATCGATCCCGACGTCACGCCGTAAGACGAGCCCGACTGTTTCACGGCGCGAATCCAGAATTCGGCGCCTTGGCCTTGCTCGACAAGCGTGGTGGTGCCGCGCACCTGCGCGACGACGTCGCTCTTCAGATCAGCGAATTCAATGTTGCCCCACACCGTGTTGGTGTCGGCATCGGTGACGCGAACTTTCAGAACGTACTGGTAATCGTAAGGCCCGCGCTCTTTTTGCGGGACCGTGATTTTAATTTCGGCTTTGCCGGAGTCGTCCATCGTGACATCGTCACCGGACTCCAGCAGTTCGAGCACCGAGGTCGAGACTTTTTCGCTGCGATCAAACCCGTAGGTCGCCGCGCTCCCCGTTTCGCCCATGCCGGCATCGCCGACCCACTCGGGCACGCTCACGCGCGTGCGGTACAGCATGTACGAGTACTTCAGGCCCGTGGGCACGCCGCCCGCATAGCGCTCGACTTTCATGTCGACTTTCAGCTCGTCGCCCTCGCGCAAGGTCTCCTGCGCGCTTTTGAGTTCGACGAAGAAGAGGGGCTTGACGTAATCTTTCACGCGAATCTCGCTCACGTGATCGGCATCCACGACGCGCGCGACGATGCGGTAAACGCCCGCCCCGCCCTCGGGAACCTTGAAACTTCCGGCAAAGGTGCCGAACGCATTCACGCCCGCCGTGATTTTAGGCTCTTCGGTTTTTTTCTCGGGATCGGGTGTCACGGGAACGAGGCGGACCTCGACCTTACCGGCCTCGGCGCGTTTCCAAAGACGGCTCCAGCCCGCTTCTTGGTTGCGAACGATGCCGCGGAACTGCACGAGGTCGCCCGCGCGGTACATCGGACGGTCCGAGTAGAGGTAGACATCGGGGAACGACACGGTCGCCTGGAAGAACTCGCCGTCCATGATCGCGGTGCCGCGTTTGCCATCTTCAAGAACCACGATCGAATCATTGACGTTAAAATCCGAGAGATCGGCGAGGCCTTCGCGGTTGGTTTTGGCCGTGGCGATCCACTTGCCTTGCAGGTTACGAACGCGAACGCCCGCCCCGTCAACGGCCTGACCCGCACGGGTCACCACGCGGATCAGCGCGCGGCCCGAGCTTTGGTGCATTTGCGCCATCAAGTCGTTGATGACCAAAACCACTTGGCCTTCGGAGCTGCCTTGGATCACCTGCACGACGTAAAAACCCGCGGGAAGCGGATTCAAACGCACGGGCACGGTCGTAAAGCTGCCCTCTTCGCCGAAATAAAACCCGGGAACGTCGAACTCACGTTTGGAGTCCGACTCGTCGGGGTGCATGGCAAACTCTTGCAGAACTTCGTAAGCCTCCGCGGCCGAGATCAACTTTTCGGGACCTTCGGTGAGGCGTCCGGTGTCGCGCGAGCCCCACTGCCCGCCGCCCATTTTGTCTTTTACGGATTTGCGCAAATCTGCGTTCAAACCGATGCGGAGCCAGTCGAAATCCAAGCGCGTTTTATTGAAACCGTCGATCAAGGCGTTGGCCAAGTTGTCTTCAACCACGGGCGCACGCCAAGCGCGGCGCAGGTCCAACTGCGAGGCGATGAACGCGGTCTGATTTTTGGGTTTCATCACCCGAATCATGAGCGGCTCTTTGGAGCGGTAATCCACATCGATTTGCGGGCGTTCGCTGGGCGCGAAGTCGCGGCGAACCGTCAGGTAAAAATCTTTGGCCGAGGCGGCCGAAGCGGCCAGGACCAAAGCACATGAGATCAAAATTGAGCGGATCATCGGCTGACTCCCTGAAGGACGAGCTCTTTCTGTTTTTCGGTGCCGCTAAAGAGGTAGGTCGGAAGACCTCCGAGCAGCGTGCGCGCTTGTTTCATCTGCGCCGGGTTCCACTCGCGCGACTTGCCGCCAATGTCGAGCAGCGAGCCGAAGAAGCGGCTGGTGTTGGCAAACAGAATGGTCGATTGCGATTTGCCCGAGATGTTTTTTAGAAACTCCGGTGGCAGCTGCGCGAAGCTCGCGCCTTTGCCTTTGCAGGTGTCCTCGATCTTACGAATGGCCTCGGGATCGGGCGAGAAGACGATCAGGTTTTGGCAAACCCGGCGAAAGCCGACTTCGTAGTGATTGGTTTCCGAGAAGAGCGACGAGAGTCCCGCCAGCGCTTCGTTATTTTTGGCTTTGACCGGGACGATCAAGGCGCTGAGGGGTTTCCACATTTTTGTTTCTGGGTGCTGCTCCATTCCCAGGTGCACGAGCGTGACGGGCACGGTGGGCTGGCCTTTCCACTGCTCCGGCGGCTGCGAAAGAACGTCGCCGATGCCCTGAGTGGTCCAGCTCTTGGGTTCGGGAACGAACTGCGTGATCAAAAGCTGACTGGTCGCGGGCAAAGCTTTGAGCCAAGTGGCGGGCAAAGTGCCGCTCACGAAGGCGCCCCAGTTTTGCACGGGAACCCGCGCGTCGCCAGCGACAAAACGGCTCTCGCCTTTTTGCCACTTGAGATCGATCTGCAGGCGCGCGCCCGCATTGTAGAAGCGGTCGATCAAACCGCGAAAGCTCGGCATCAAGTCGCGCATATTCACCGACAAAAGGCCCTCTTCTTTGAGGACGGGTGCTTCCGCGCAAGAGGTGCTCGATTTGGCCACGAGTTCGGGATCGCGTCCCAAGGTCACGCAGTTCTCGCCAAATTGCAGGGCCACCTTTTCGGTGTAAAAGCGAAGAGGCGTGACTTGCACCTCTCCCGCCGCTTTGGAGCCTTCAACCAAAAACTTTTGGTTCTCGCCGTTGCGAAAGACTTTGATCATCGATTCGATCATCGTCTTTTCGGTTTTGCTTAAATTCCGCACGCGAAAAGTCACTGGGTTCATCTGGCGTTTTGAGTAGTAGTCGATCTCCATCGGACGGCCCTTGAGCGCCGAATCGTAGACGAAATCGAGAAGGCGCCCCTGCCAAGCGTCTTCGGGACGCGCGAGTGAATTTACGACCGGTCCCGCCTTGTGCATGAGGCCCCGGAACATCGTGGTTTTCTCAAACTCGGTCATCCACGCGTTTTTTTGCAGCAGATCTTTGAGATAGGCCGCATCCTTCACGGCCAACGTGTAGAGCGGCTCCTGCTTGAAAGCAGGCGGCGGCGGAGCCTGCTCTTGCGCGAACGCGAGCGAGGTGGTGAACACAAAAGCGGATAGGATGGCGGACGTTGTCGTCATCGCGAGCTCCCCTGACGCGTCCCTTGCGAGGACGCCAAAACTTTTTGACGGAAGGCGGGATTGTTCCAGCCTTTCCAGCGGTAAAGACCTTGAAAATAAAGATTCGAAGGATCGGGACGCCATGTTCCCCACGTCGGGTTTTGCATGACATCCAGCCACACTTTGCGGATCACGGCATCCGGTCCACGCGAGCCGTTGTGATAAATCACGAGCGGTTTTTGCGTGGTCATCGATTGTTCTTCGAGAACGACCATCAAGTGCCAGGCGTCTTCGCGGGCGTAGAACGGCCGAAAATAAACGAGCACATCGCCGGTCTTGACTTGCGACGGCTGCGGTTCACGCGTGACGAGCTCGAAATTGTTTTGAATCAAATCGCGGGCCGAAACGTAGTCCACGACTTCGCCCTTGGCGTTCATCCACATTTGCGCCTGACCCGAAATCGACGTTCGGTACAAGAAACGGATGAAGCCCGCGCAATCACGCTGCGAAGGGTCCCAGGTCGGCGTGATTTTCGCCGATTGTTTCAGGGCCTGACCCCAGAGGATCTCACGCCACTTGCGCGCATTCTCGGCTTCGGGCGTGGGCATCGCGAACGCAATCGTCGTCGTGAGCAAAGTCAGCGTGAGAACCAAAAACTTACTCGGCACCTTCGCCTCCCGAGCCTTTACGGCGGGGGTTGTAGTCGAGCACCCACTGCGGCCAAACCGCGGTGTCTTTGGGTTTGGCGTCCACGAGCGGCGCGAAGATCGACGCTTTGCCCGAGCCTTCATAGCGGATGAACGCGAGGGTCACGGTTTCTCCGGGCGTGACCAGCGGCGATTTGACGAGCTTCTTTTGCTCTTGAGCGGTGCCGCCAAAGAGCGTGATGTTGAGCGTGGAGAGCGTATGTCCCTTATCGCCGCTCGGCCAATAGTTGGCGTCGATGCGGTAGATGCCCTTCGGCGGCGAGCTGTGCGTGTACAGATAAGGCCCGTAGCCGGGCTCATCGAACGAGCCGCCGCTTTGTTCATTCAAGTAAAACTTGCCGCCACTCGCCGACTCCGTGTCGGCCCAGTAAACATGATCCATCTTGGCGGGCGCCTTGAAGTTGTCTTCCATGGGTTCATACACGTGTAGATCCGTGTAGACGCCATCGGTGTCGCTCGTCAGAACGATATTCATCGGGAGCGCCGGAACTTTGGCGAAGATCACGCGCTCGGCTTTTCCGAGGCCGCCTTTGTTTTCGCCCGAGACGATCACCGAGTTCTTTCCCGCCGAAACGGGAAACTTGCGTTTAAAAGCGCCCGCGACGTTCTTGAGCATGAAGCGATCGCCGTTGATGTTGATGGTGACGGGGTTGATCGAGGCGTCTGAGATCGTGCCTTCAACCAGCACCATGCGATCCACCGTCCACCCGCCCGTGGGCGAGGTGAGTTTGATCTTGGGCTTCTCGGCCCCCTCACCCAAAATCTTTCCGGACTGGCGCGTTTGCGCGGGAGTCACGGGAGCGGCGGCAGTGTCATCTTGTGCAAAACTGGACAACGCCAAAAGCGCGCCCAGAGCCAAACTCCAAAGCATGGAGCCTCCTCTTTCATTTCACTGAAAGCAGAAAGCTTAGACAAATTCACAAAATGTAGCTGCTACATTTTGGTATAGCGGCGCGCCAAATGCTGCGCCTGTCCATCACTCGAGGATTTTCTTAAGATCGGCTTTATCGGTGGGGCTCAGCGCGAGCCATTCGGGAGGGAGATGCTCAACGATGAGGCTCCACGAAGATTTGACCATTTCACGGGCACGCGGCTTGTCGTGCAGGTCGCGGAGCAAATTTAAGTGTTTCAGAACGATGGAACGCGTGGGCTTGTAAAAGCCGTTGGCGTCTTTGCCATCGTTCTGGATCTCTTCTGAAGACTCGACCTTCTCGATCAAGCCCTCGAAATAAGCACGTAAGCTCAAAGGATCTCCTATTTGCGCGCGGTCTGCCCGAAGAGGTGTTTTTTCGCTTCGTCATCAACCGTGGGAACGCTGCTCACTTCTTTTCCTTTGGCGTAAGCGCGCTGCACCCCGGGACGGGCGCCAATGGCGTCGAACCAGCGTTTGATATGGGGGAAGTCGGTGAGTTTCTGCCCTTGTTTCTCATGCGGCACGATCCAAGGGTAGCAGGCCATGTCGGCGATCGAGAACTCGCCCGCGATGAAATCGCGGCCTTCGAGCTGCTTGTTCAAAACGCCGTAAAGACGGTTGGTCTCTTTGAGATAGCGCTCGATCGCGTACGGCACTTTTTCGGGTGCGTACTGCGTAAAGTGATGGTTCTGACCGAGCATGGGACCCAAGCCCCCCATCTGCCAAAACAGCCACTGCATCGTTTCGGTTTTCACGCGAAGATCGGGCGAGATGAACTTGCCGGTTTTCTCGGCGAGGTACTGCAGGATCGCGCCGGATTCGAACACCGAAATGGGAGCGCCGCCGCCGCGCGGGTTTTGATCGACGATCGCGGGGATGCGGTTGTTCGGCGAAATCTTCAGGAACTCCGGTGCGAACTGTTCACCGCGACCGATGTGCACGGGATGGATCTTGTACTCAAGACCCGCCTCTTCGAGAAAAATTCCGATTTTGTATCCGTTGGGGGTGGGCCAGTAGTGAAGATCAATCATGAGCGCCTCGCTTTGTTGATCTCGCAACTATTCCGCACAACCCCGGCACTGTCTAGAGTTTGGACAGTCCTGAATTTTTCTCCTCACTTTCCGCCGCGCTCTGAAGGCCATGACGGCGCTCTGCCGCTTTCGTGATATAAACCAGTCTCCATTTTTAAACTGTTCAACGACGGTCTCGGGAGGACTTGATGTTGAGTTTACGCGTCTGGGCTTTTGCCAGTCTGATGTCATCGGCGGCCTTTGCCCAACAATTGCCAATCCAGCACGTCATTCAAGTCACGCCACACAAAAAGAGCATCGTTTTGATCGACCGCGAAGAAGGCGTCTACAGCGTTCAACACTTCCGGCAAAACGGCTCCGACTTGCAAGACCTTGTCGGCCGTCAAGAGACGCGTTCGCTCAGCGAGGCGCAGAAAAAAGCAGGTTTGATCTTAAAGGGCCTGCGCGACCAGCGTGACAATCCCGACACCGACCTGCCTCCCCGCCAAGCCGCTCCCGTTTCGAGCGGCAGCAACACCCGCGTTTGGGAAACGACCCAGAGCTGGAGCTCTGAATGGGAGTCTCGCTACTCGCGCTGGGTGAACGCGAACCGCGACCCCCACTTTTTTGCCCGCTACGGGATCAGCACCGACTGCGCCGACGTCGCCATCGGCTACCGCTGGATCTTTGCTCGCATGAATGGTCTTCCCGCCGCCAATACCCTCGCGGGGAGCGGCACGTTGGTGAGCAACGAATCGATGCGCGCCGCCTGGTCTGGCCTTGAAACCTCGACAAACTGGTTTGAAGACAAGCTTTTCATGACAGTCTTGGACTACGTCATGGAAAACACCTACACGCGCACGCTGGTGACCGACTCCTACCCAATTCAGATCAACGCCGCCTCCGTCGTGCCGGGCGTGCACCATCTCGAATTTCACGAAGCCGGTGGACACACCTTGATGGTCGTTGAAGTTCAACGCAGCACCATCCGGGTCGTGCAGTCCACCGTTCCGCGCGAACTGCGCGTGCTCAGCGAGATCGAGTACCTGCGCTCCGAAGAACCCAAAGCGGGCGAAGAAGGCTTCTTGCGCATGCGATGGGCGCAAAAATCGGGCGGCAAAATCGTCTTGGCCGCGAAGACTTCGCACCCCACCTACTCCGCTGAACAGTACGAACCCGGGTTTATCGGAGCCGCGGGCGGCTTTAGCTACGCGGTCAAAGAACGCCTCGCGGGCGGCGGTGGCGGCGGCGTGGACCGTTTCGCCGAGTTCCAGCGAGTCCTCGCGCGTTTGGACGAACTGTTGAAGGGCCGCGTGAATGCGGTCGAGAGCGGCTACAATGCCTGCGCGAGCACGAACTGCGCTCCCGGTTCGGCCGCTTGGAACGAATATTCGACTCCCACACGCGACAATCGAATCCGCGACACGCTCAACCTCGCCTCGCAGATCATGAAAAATGGCCGGGACAGCTTCTTTAAAAGCTACAGCCGCACCTGGGGCGAGTTCGCACGCCGCCAGATTTTTATTGAAGACCGCATGGTGAGCTACCAAACCGTTTTGACCAATTTTTCTGACGGCCGCGTGTCTTCGGACCCGCGCGATACGATCAAGGCCCGCTGGGGCCTTTGATCAGATCTTGAAGGAGAAATAAAAAAGCCGCCCGGGTGGGCGGCTTTTTTATTTTCTAGCTTCGTTCGGATCTAGTCGTTGTTGCTCACGCAGTCTTTTTGCAGAGTCTCCGAAACACTCAGATAGCGCTCCAGGACGCGGTCATACTGGTCCAAGTAAAGGTCCCGTTGATCGGTGTTCATTGACGTCGAGATTTGCGCTCGCAAGTACGACATCTCCTGAACCAAGACGTTTTTAAGGTCGATCAGTTCACCGCAGCTCGCTTGAGCCGAAGACACGGCGGCGAAGGTCAACAAACCGAGAAGAATCGCTTTCATCAAAACTCCTTTGGATGGGGTTGCGAAAAGGAATTTAACGAAAAACCAACGAACTCTCCAGTGAGGGCCCGCCGTTTTGGCAAAATAACAGGGTCCTTACTTGCGAATGCGAACCTTGAGTTGGTAGCTGCCGCTCGACGTGCAAGTGGTGCCGTTGTCTTCTTTTTTACAGACAGGCGCGCCGCAGTTCAGAGCCAAAAGTTGGTTCTCTTTGTTGAGATCCTTGATCTCGGTTTTCCATTCGGCGCAGGCCTTTTTCCATTGGTCACGAGCGCCTTTGGTCAAGGGGCTTGCATCACCCGAGATGTCGGCCGTCGAGCTCACGATATCAAAATCGCGTTCGCTGGTGGTGCCTTTGGTGATCTGGATGGTCGTGCCTTCTTTGGTGTCCGAAGGGATGTCATTGATCGACGTGGTTTGCGCGTGAGCTAAGCCCGCGATGAACAAACAGAGCGTCAGTGCCGTGAACTTCATAGATCCTCCTGGGGCGGTGGCCAATAAGGCGTTGCGCCGCCCAATGTTTAAGGCGTGTCGCCGCCCAAAATTGAATTGACGAATTCGTTCGCCGAAAACGGTTTTAAGTCGCCGATCTTCTCGCCGATGCCGATCAAACGGATCGGGATCTTGAGTTCGTGCGCCAGGCCCACCGCGACGCCGCCCTTGGCGGTGCCATCCATTTTGGTGAGCACGACGCCCGTCAGCCCCAGCGCCTGGTGGAACTCGCGCGCTTGGTGAAGCGCGTTCTGCCCCGAGTTCGCGTCGAGCACGATCAGCGTTTCGTGAGGCGCCTCGGGATTGATTTTACCCAGGACGCGTTTCACTTTTTTAAGTTCTTCCATCAAGTTCGTTTGCGTGTGCAGGCGGCCCGCGGTGTCGATCAACACGACATCGTAGCCCTGCGAGGTCGCGCGCGCGACGGCGTCGTACGCCACGGCACTCGGATCCTTCACCCGATCCGGAGAGAAGAATTCGACCTGCGCGCGGTCGGTCCAAGTCTTGAGCTGCGCGCCCGCGGCTGCGCGGAACGTGTCGCCTGCCGCAACCAGCACGCGTTTTCCTTGCTTGGCCAAGTGGGCCGAAAGCTTACCGATGGTCGTGGTCTTGCCCGCCCCGTTCACACCCACGATCATCCACACTGAGGGCTTGGCGCCCAGTTTGAGATGCGCCAAAGGTTCTTCGTGTTTGGCTTCGGGAATTTGTGCTTTATCGAAGATGTCCAGGAATTCAGACTTGAGTGTCGACTTCAAAGCGGCCACATCCGCCTTTTGCGAGCGGCCCAGCGACTCGAGTTTTCCCATGAGACGGCCGACCGTTTGCGGTCCGAGGTCGCTGGTCATCAGCACCTCTTCGATCTCATCAAAGTTTTTCTCGGCGGCTTCATTTTTGAACAAACCTTTCAAACGTCCGAAGAAACTTTTCTCCGTGTTCGCCAGGGCCTCCGGGAGGGTCCGTGAGCTTTCGAAGGAATCGTCTTCCTTACCCGGCTGAACGAGACCAGGATGCATGATCGGCGCGCCGGTTTGAAGTCCTGAGCTCTCGCGCCCGGGGGTTTCTGTTTCACCCACCGAAACGGGAATTTTTTGCGCCGCCCGCTGAGGCGCCGAGGTCTCACGGGGTTTCGTCAGATCGGTGTGAGGCGTGTCCCAGCCGTGCTCAAGCGAAGGCGGCAGCTCGCGCTCTTTGCTGCGAAACAAGCTACGGGCGATCACCACGCCCACGATGGTCAGGATCACCCCGAACACCGCGAGCAGCATCACGATCATCGAACTCTCATCACCGGTCATGTGCATAGACGACTACCTTTTCTTGTACGGACAGTGGCGGCATCCGGAGCCGCAGCAGGGGCGCTTTCGCAGCCCGAGCTCCGTGAACACGTGGTAGCCTGTTTCGGGATCAATGTAAAAGTCTTTGCCCTGACGGATGGCTTCGTCATGCGCCGAACGCCAAAGGGGGACGTCGTCCCCCTTTAGGTCCCGCCGATGCGGGTCGCCCCGCTTCGGCTTGACTGATAATTTTTCTTTAGACTCGGTCTTTTTCAATTATTGCAGGTCGGCCAAATTCACCGAAACCATCGTCGAAACGCCGCGCTCTTGCATCGTCACGCCGTACAGTTTTTTGGCGATATCCATGGTGTGTTTGTTGTGCGTGACCACGATGATCTGCGAGCGCTTCGCCATCTCACGAACCAGGTCGTTGAAACGGTAAACGTTGGCGTCATCAAGGGGCGCATCAACCTCATCCAGCAAACAATAGGGTGAAGGCTTGACCAGGAAGATCGAGAACACGAGCGACACCGCCGTGAGCGCTTTTTCACCACCCGACAGCAGCGAGATGTTTTGCATCTTTTTGCCGGGAGGTTTGGCGATGATGTCGATCCCCATCTCGCCCTTCTCGGGATCTTCGAAGATATCCAGACGCGCCTCACCGCCGCCGAACAGAACCGGGAACACTTTCGTGAAGCGGTCGTTGACGAGATCGAAGGTCTCTTTGAAACGCTTCGAGCAGATGCGGTTGATCCGGTCGATCACGCGGCGGAGCTGCTCTTTGGCCTCATTGAGGTCATTTTGCTGCTGCACCAAGAACTCATAACGTTTGGCCGTGTCTTCGTACTCTTCGATCGCCGAGAGGTTGACCTCGCCGATCTTCGCGATCTTATCGCGGAGTTCTTTGAGCTGCGACTCGGCCTCGGCCGGATTGCCCTCACGGCTTAAGTGCTGCTCATAGATATCGGGCAGGTTGAGCATGTAGCGCTCGCGGACCTGATCGATCAGGTACTGCTCTTTCATCTTGGCCTGCTCGAACTTGAGCTGGGCGTCGTTCATTTTGTGCTGACGCTCATTGCGCGAACGCTGCAGGGTCTGAACCTGCTCTTCGATTTCGCGGACTTGGGCCGAAGATTCTTCGTAATGATTTTTGACGTGCGAGAAGTTCGCGCGCAGGTCTTCGAGTTCGCGCACCAGGCGCTCGAACTCGACCTTGCGCTCTTCGAGCAAGATCTGATTCTGGCTCAAGACCGAGCTGGTTTTTTCGGACTCTTCGCTCATGCGCGAGAGCTCGACGTTGAGGCTGTCGACTTCGCGGCGCACGCGCTCGAGTTCACGCGAGAGCGATTGGTACTCCTGAGTCTTACGGGCCGCTTGAACTTGCAGCTCCATCGCCTCGCTTTGAAGCGTGTCGAAGCCCATGCGAATGTTGGTCAGTTCGGATTGCAGAGAGCTCGCGCGCTCATCGACCATCGCTTTTTTCTCGCGGGCTTCAAGCAGGGCGGATTCAAGCTCTTCGGATTTGGTCTCGATGGTGCGGACTTGATCCGCCACCTTCGCAAGCTCGCGCTCTTGGCGCTCGACCGCGTACTGAGCGTTTTGCACTTCAGTCTCGGCGCGCTCCAAATCGCGGCGCAGTTCATTGACCTTCATTTCTTGTTCGATTTTGCGCTTTTGCGCGCCTTCGAAGTCCGAAACAACGGTCTCGAGCTGCTCTTCGAGTTTCTTCAAAGAAGCCTGGGCGAGCGAGAGTTTCCCCGCCCATTCTGATTTTTGCTGGCTGAGTTCTTTGATCTCGCGGCGGCGTTTCAAAACGCCGGAATCCGCGCCTTCGGACGCTCCGCCCGTGAGGATGCCGTCGGCGGTGAGCGTGTCCCCGTCGATGGTGACAAAGGTCCAACCGGGATAATCCGGGCGCAGGCGCAGAGCCGTGCGGACCGAGTCCACCACGGCCACGCCGTCCAAGAAGTTTTCGACCGTGTTCTGATATTTTTCAGAGGCGCGGACGACGTGCTTCAGGATGGTCAAAACGCCCGAGTCGGGATTGGCTTCGAGTGAAGGTCGGGCCAACGGCACCGACCCCTCAACCGCGAACGAAGCCCGGCCGGTCTTTTGAGTTTTGAGGTAATCCACCGCTTCCACGGCTTGATTGGAGTCTTGAGTCAGCAGCATCTGCAGGCGTGAGCCGAGGGCGGCTTCCATCGCGACTTCGTACTCGGAGGGCACTTCGACCACTTCCGAAACGGGTTGGAAACTCACGCTGCCGTCGGCGGTGATCTCGGCTTCTTTGGTTTTTTGCCAGAGCATGACCGATTTGACGCCCTCTTCGAAACCCTCGAAGTTGCGGGCCAGGTCTTCCAAGCCGTACAGGCGGCTGGCGACTTGATTCAAACCGTCTTTGAACTCTTCAACCTCCTCGCGTTTCACGAGGATGCTTTCTTGCAGAACTTTTTTATTGGCTTCGAACGAACCGACATCCGACGACAGATCCAAGTGGAGCTGACGTTCGCGGTCGAACTCGCCCGTCAAACGCGTGCGGCGGTCGCCGAAGTCGATTTGCTTCTCGCGAAGTTCGGCCAGAACCAAACGCTCGCTCTCTTCGCGCTCACGAACGTCATCGAGCTGCGACGACAGGGCCTGAACTTTGGCGTCCAATTGCGATTCGGTTTGCCCGAGAGCGAACAGTTCGCGGCGCGAGCTGGTAAGCTCTTCGTCAACGACGCTAATACGCGAGTTCGCTTCTTGATAAGCTTCGTTCTTCGCATCGGACTGCACTTGCAGGCTTTCCGATTCGTTTTTGAGGTTTTCGGATTGCGATTCGAGGCTCGCGAGTTCGCGGGTCAAAGCCTCGCGGCGCGCCTCTTGAACTTGCAGCATCGAGCCGGTCATCTCGCCTTTGGTTTTGGCCTGTTCGATATCGAAGCGCAGCTGCTGGATCGCGAGCTCATGCTGCTGAACCAGGGTTTGCTTTTCGAACTGCTCGTTCTGCATGCGCTCGACTTTTTGCTCCTCTTCGAGAAGCGAGAGTTTCAAAGTCTCAAGTTCCGATTGCAGGGTCGAAAGGCTGCTTTCGCCCTCGATCTCTTGCGACTGGACTTCTTGGAAGATGCGTTGGCACTCATCGGCCGCGGCTTTCAAATCGTTGAATTGCAGCGACGAGGTCCACAAGTCGAGTTCTTCCACTTGGTTTTTCAGGTTGCGGTAGCGCTCGGCGCGCTGAGCTTGGCGCTGAAGACTGTCAATCTGGCGTTTGAGCTCGCCGATGATGTCTTGCAAACGGACCAAGTTCTGCTCGGTCGCGACCAATTTGCGCTGCGATTCTTTTTTGCGCGCTTTGAACTTGGTGATCCCCGCCGCCTCTTCGATGAGCGACTTGCGGTCTTCGGGTTTGGCGGTGATGATCTTGCCGATCATGCCTTGCTGGATGATCGAGAACCCTTTGGAACCGGCACCGGTATCCATGAAGATCTCTTGCACGTCGCGAAGACGCGCGGGTTCTTTGTTGATCATGTACTCAGACTCGCCATTGCGGTGCAAACGACGGGTGACCATGATCTCGGAGTGTTTCAAATATTTTGCGGGGAACGCGCCGCCATCGTTCTCGAGCGTGAGCGAAACTTCGGCCATGCCCGAAGGCGCATAGCCCTCGGCGCCGGCGAAGATCACGTCGGTCATGGTCGAACCACGAAGATCCTTCGCGGACATTTCACCCATCACCCAAACGAGGGCGTCGACGATGTTCGATTTTCCGCAGCCGTTGGGTCCAACGACGCCAGTGATGCCCGCATCGAATTGAATGACGGTGCGGTCCTTGAACGACTTGAATCCAATGAGTTCAATCTTTTTAATGCGCAAAGCAGTGCCCCTCACCGACCTCCGCCTTAAAGCGAAGGTCTCCCCTCAAGCGTCCTGCTATTTGATGATGAGGCTTCGTCGATCCTTGAGAAGCCCGGTCGGGATTAGTGTTTGGTTTTGGCCGCTTGGAGCGCTGCGCGAGCAGCCGCCAAACGGGCAATCGGAACACGGTACGGAGAGCAGCTGACATAATCCAGACCCACCGAGTTGAAAAACTCAATGGAATCAGGGTCTCCCCCGTGTTCTCCACAAACCCCAGTCTTCAAATCTGGCTTCGTTCTGCGCCCCAAGTCAACACCGGACTTTACGAGCAATCCGACACCACCTTGATCGATGCTGACGAAGGGGTCTTTGGCGAAGATCCCTTGCGAGACGTAACTTCCCAAAAATCTTCCGGAATCGTCGCGCGAGAGGCCCAATGTGGTCTGCGTCAAATCGTTGGTTCCGAAGCTGAAAAAGTCAGCATGTTCGGCGATCTGATCGGCGGTCAGCGCGGCGCGCGGAAGCTCGATCATGGTGCCCACCATGTAGTCATATTTGACGCCTTTTTCGGTCTGAACTTTTTCGACTTCTTTGACCACGAGATCTCGCAGCGACTCGAGCTCTTTGTCGGTCGCGATCAACGGGATCATGATCTCGGGCTCAAGGCTTGCGCCCGACTTGACGAGATCCGCAGCCGCTTCGGCGATCGCACGCGCCTGCATGCGGTAAATCTCGGGGAAGGTGATCGCCAAACGGCAGCCACGGTGGCCGAGCATAGGATTGAATTCGTGCAGCGCTTGGATCTTGGTTTTCACCGAGCCCATATCAAGGCTTACGCGCTTGGCGAACTCTTCGATCTCTTTGTCGGTGTGGGGCACGAACTCGTGAAGCGGCGGATCCAGCAAACGGATCGTCACGGGATAGCCCTTCATGATTTTGAAGAGTTCAAAGAAGTCCGAGCGCTGCATGGGAAGGAGCTTCGCCAAGGCGCGCTCGCGGTCCATGGTGTTGTCGGCGATGATCATTTCGCGAACGGCGTCGATGCGGTCCGCGCCGAAGAACATGTGCTCGGTTCGGCAAAGACCGATGCCTTCGGCGCCAAAGCCGCGCGCGGTTTCGGCGTCTTTGGGCGTGTCGGCGTTGGTGCGCACTTTCAAACGGCGTGCGGTGTCGGCGATTTTCATGATGCGATCAAAGGTGCCCGAGAGTTGGGGCTGGATGGTTTTCACTTCGCCCAAGAACACTTCGCCCGTGCCGCCATCCAAGGTGATCACATCGCCTTGTTTGAGCACGTAGCCTTTTACTTTCATGGTTTTGGCATTGTAGTCGACCGCGATGTCCCCGCAGCCCGCCACGCAGCACTTGCCCATGCCGCGAGCCACGACCGCCGCATGCGAGGTCATCCCGCCGCGCGTGGTGAGAATCCCTTGAGCCGCGACCATGCCGGCGATGTCTTCGGGCGAGGTCTCAATGCGCACGAGAACGACTTTTTTGCCTTGCTCACGCCATTCGACGGCCTCTTCGCTGGTGAACACGATCTGACCGTGAACGCCGCCGGGACTGGCCGGCAGGCCCTTGGCCAATTGTGTTTTCTCGGCTTTCGGATCAAGCGTGGGGTGCAGGAGCTGATCGAGGGACGAGGGGTCCAAACGCAGGATCGCCTCTTCGTTCGAGATGAGTTTTTCATCGATCATATCGCAGGCGATTTGCAAAGCCGCCGCGGCCGTGCGTTTGCCGTTACGAGTTTGCAGCATCCAGAGCTTATTGCGCTCGATGGTGAACTCGATGTCCTGCATGTCGCGGTAATGCTTTTCGAGTTTTTGGTAAATCTCGACGAGCTGTTGGTAAGCCTCGGGCATTTTGATCGCGAGTTCGCTGATCGGCACGGGTGTGCGGATCCCCGCAACCACGTCCTCGCCTTGCGCGTTGATCAAGAACTCACCGTAGAATTTTTTAACGCCGGTCGAAGGGTCGCGCGTGAACGCCACACCCGTGGCCGAATCGTCACCCATGTTGCCGAAGACCATCGACTGGATGTTGACGGCCGTGCCCCATGCCGCAGGGATGCTGTGCAGTTCGCGGTAGGTGATCGCCCGCGGAGTCATCCACGAACGGAACACCGCCGAGATCGCGCCCCAAAGCTGCTCGTGGGGATCGTTCGGAAACGCTTGGCCCGTGCTTGAGCGCACGAGGTCTTTGAATTTTTTGACCAAGACTTTGAGATCGTCGATCGTCATCTCGGTGTCGAGCTTGTATTTCTTTTCGTCTTTCAGATCTTCGAGCGTCACTTCGAGCATCGAACCGTTCATGCCCATCACGACATCCGAGTACATCTGGATAAACCGGCGGTACGAATCCCACGCGAAGCGCGGGTTGCCGCTGGTTTTCGCCAGGCCCTCAACGGTTTGATCATTGAGACCGAGGTTCAAGATGGTGTCCATCATCCCGGGCATCGAGGCGCGGGCGCCTGAGCGCACCGACACGAGCAAGGGATCGGCGGCATCGCCGAATTTCTTTTGAATCTTTTTTTCGACGCGCGCGAGAGCTTCGAGCGCCTTGGGCTTGAGCCAGTCCGGGAGTTTGCCGCCGGCTTCGTAGTAATGAGCGCAGACGTCGGTTGAAATCGTGAATCCCGGAGGAACCGGAATTCCGAGCGACGTCATCTCGGCCAAGTTGGCGCCTTTACCGCCCAGCGTGTTCTTCATGCCGGCGTTGCCTTCGGATTCGCCCGCCGCGAAGAAATAGACAAATTTTTCGGGAATCTGAGTTTTTGTCCCCGTCTTTCCTGTCATTTGCGTTTGCATGCCCCTGTCTCCTTGTTGGGAGTGCCTGGCACCTTGCAAGCAAGCGCGTTGGACGCGCTTGCTTGCAAGGTGCCAGGCACTTTTTATTTGAGTCCGTTGCGGATGTACGATTCGAGTTGGCTCAGGGCCACTCGGTCTTGCTTCATGCTGTCGCGGTGGCGAACCGTGACAGACTGGTCGTTGGCGGTTTCGAAATCGACGGTGATGCAGAACGGAGTTCCGATCTCGTCTTGACGGCGGTAGCGCTTACCGATCGAGCCGGCTTCGTCGTACTGCACGTCCCACTCTTGCGCGAGCTCCTCGCGGATTTTTTCGGCGACCGAGGTGAGCTCTTCTTTTTTCGACAGCGGAAGGATCGCGGCTTTGATCGGCGCGATTTGCGGGTGCAGGCCCAGAACGACGCGAACGTCTTCGACGCCCTTGTCGTCTTTGGTCACCTCTTCGCGGTACGCATCGCACATAAAGGCCAAGAACAACCGGTCGCAGCCGACCGCGGTCTCGATGACGTAGGGAACGAATTTTTCTTTATTGGCTTCGTCGAAATACTCGAGCGTTTTGCCCGAGAATTTGGCGTGCTGAGTGAGATCGAAGTCCGAGCGGTTATGGATGCCTTCAAGCTCGCTCCAGCCCATCGGAAACTTGTACTGCACATCGACCGCCGCTTTCGCGTAGTGCGCGAGCTCCGTGGGGCCGTGAGGCTCCATTCGCAGATTTTCGACGTTGAAGCCGTACTTCACGTAGAACTGCTGACGGATTTCTTTCCACTGATCGAAATAGCTCTCGTCGGAACCGGGCTTGACGAAGAACTGCATTTCCATTTGTTCGAACTCACGCGTGCGGAAAATAAAGTTTCCGGGCGTGATTTCGTTGCGGAACGATTTTCCGATGGCGGCGATACCGAACGGAATTTTGTAGCGCGTGGTCGTTTGGCAGTTCATGAAATTCACAAAATGGCCCTGCGCAGTTTCAGGGCGCAAGTACACGACTGAACCCGTGTCTTCAACGGGACCCATGTGAGTTTTGAACATCAGGTTGAACTGACGGGGCTCCGACAAATTTTTGGAGCCGCAGTTGGGGCATTTTTTGTCTTTGAGGTACGACTCGGTGTTGTCGGCGCGAAAACGCGTTTTACACTCTTTGCAATCCACGAGCGGGTCCGAGAACCCGTCAACGTGACCCGAAGCTTTCCACACCGTGGGGTGCATCAGAATCGCGGCATCGATGCCGCAGATGTCTTTTCGGCGGGTCATTGCCGTCCACCACGCTTTTTTCACGTTGAGCTTCATCAGCGAGCCGAGCGGACCATAGTCCCAGCACGAACCCAGACCGCCGTAGATCTCGGAGCTTTGAAAAACAAAACCTCGACGTTTGGACAAGGAGACGAGGGTGGCCAAATCCTTCAGACGGCGAATTTCCATTCGGTATGCCCTTTCACAGACAAAGCCCCCGAGGGGCGCAGCAAAATGATGGTCGAAATGAGCTAACACTTTCGCGAAAAATGGGTCAATAAAAACAGCTCTTGCTCGGGCGTGACAAGCACCGTTAAGCTCTTAGAATACGTGATAAAAATGCAGGCACGAGTCAGGGAGGACGGGTGGCCAATTCTGGAGTTTTCGCTCGACTTGTGATCACCGGTTTGATCGCCATCGTGATCCCCTCGCTGATCATCAGCCTTCCCGGCTACTCCCAGAGCGTCGAGCGGCTCAAAAAAGACGACGAAGAAATGCGCCGCACCATGGTCGTCATTTCCCGGCAATTGGGAGTGAATTGCACCACTTGCCACAACACCAAGAACTTTGCCTCGGCCGAAAAAGTGGAGTTCAAAGTCGCCAAGGATCACATGCGCCTCACGCAGGTGCTGATTGATAACGGCATGAACGGCAAAGACAAACGCCCCATGGCGGACTGCTACATGTGCCACCGCGGCCAGCTCAAACCCAATTACAAAGAGCCCTTCGATCCCATGACCATGGAGAAGGAAAAGGTCAAAGTCCCCGACGCGCCCGCGTCCGACGACTAATTAACGCCCTCGCTCTGAAGGTGCCAGGCACCTTTAGTGTTTTTGCTTGAGTGTTTGGTAGGCGCACTCGATGAAATCGCGCCCTTGAGTGCTCGCTTTGGCGATCTCGCGCTTGTAGGCGTCATCGACCATCACGCCGCGTGCGCCGGCGGGCAGACCCAACACCTCGTACGCGTCGAAGTTGTGCCCGTTGTAAGTGAAAACGGCGTTCAAAGTTTTTTCACCCGGGTAGAGCTTTTGCGCGTCTTGCGTCTCGGGACTGATGGTGGGTTTTTGCCCGGGGCCTAACTTTTTGGGAACGGCGTGAGGCGCCGGCTCCCCCGCGCGCAGGTTCAGCTTGGTCGGCTGTTTTTGGCCGCGCCGGATAGAGAAAATCAGAACGAAAAACAGCCCGATTCCCACCACATAATACAAATAATCTTGGCTCAATCGCACAATTCGATTATCCAAGGTCCTCCTAAGAGAACTCAAGAGGAAACAATGTCATCACCGCACACACCGCCCAATCCCTTCGATCAGCAGAAAGCCATTCCCGGCGTGAAACATATTATCGCGGTCTCCGCCGGCAAAGGCGGCGTCGGCAAGTCGACGGTGGCGACCAACTTGGCCCTGGCCCTCTCAAAAAAGTACAAAGTCGGTCTCTTGGACGCCGACATCTATGGCCCTTCGATTCCGCGCATGCTGGGAGCTTTGGGGCAAAAACCCAACATCACCGAAGACAACCGCATTATCCCCTTAGTCCGTTACGGCATGAAGCTGATGAGCATCGGCTTTTTGATCGACGAGGGCGCGGCCGTCGTTTGGCGCGGACCCATGCTCTTTAAAGCGATGGACCAATTCTTGCGCGACGTCGACTGGGGCGAGCTCGACTACCTGCTCATCGATCTGCCTCCAGGCACCGGCGACATCCAACTCTCGCTCGCACAGAAAGTTCCGCTCGCGGGAGCGGTCGCGATCTCGACGCCGCAAAACATCGCGCTCATCGATGTGAAAAAAGCGATCGATATGTGGAAACGAACCGGCGTGAAGATGCTCGGGCTCGTCGAGAACATGTCGTACATGCTCGCGCCCGGTTCGGGTGAGCGCATTCAGCTCTTTCCCAAAGGCGAACTCGACGCGTATTTAGATGCGAACAAGTTCACGAAGCTGGGTGAGGTTCCGTTCAATCCGAACGTGAGCTTGGCGGCCGAAGCGGGCATCCCGATCGTCGAGAGCAATCCCAAGGGCGCCGAGGCGCAAGCGTTCTTCGCGATCGCCGAAAAAATCGCCAGCCTGGTTTAAACCGTCCTCTCGTCTTTGTTCGAGTCCGTCTCAAACTGAGACGGGCCGAAAGCGGTCTGTTTCGCGACGGTTCTTTAAAAGATTGTGAACATTGAAGCCTCTGGATTTATCCTGAACTTCTGGGGGAATGAGAATGACCAAACGTCCATTCTGGCTCTTGCTATTTTCGATCACCGCGATCGCCGTTCTTTTTCAGAATTGCGGTGGCCTCAATGTCGAAGACTCCGGGTTGACGACCGTCGACTCAGCCGCACTCACCTCCCTGTCGGATGGCGCGGCCTGCGCAAGCGTGCGCAAAATCACCTATGTCCTTCCTGCCAATGTTGTTCTGTCGTGCCCGGCAAACCCGGCAGACTTTCAAAATGTGTTTCAAGTGACAATTCCGCACGCCGGCAAGGTGCTCGCGCGTGCGCGCCTCAACATTCATGGCTCGGGGGCGACCGCCAATAAAGTTCACGGCTACCGCGCCCGTCTCAACATTCCCGGCGCCAATCAATTTCAGGCCGGCGAAGACCTGTGCACTGGCGACGAACTTCAACGCCAGTGGTTTGGTTTTGGAGAGTCCAGCGGTAGCACGACACTCAAGTTGGAAGCGCAAATGTACCGAGACACGGCCTGCGAGCATGGCGCGGTGACTATCCTGGCGGCGGGTTCCAAAATCGACGTGTGGGTGGGTGATGCGCGCCCGGCCTGCGCGGGCGAAAGCGTTTTCTTAAAGCGCTACGCGAGCGGCCCGCTGGGAGTGGGCACCTCCGCGACGCCACTTCTCAGTCACACGCAGACGCTCGCGGCCGGAAAACTCACGATCATGGGCCAAACGCAAATGGATCCACACCAAACATCAAACACCTGCGGCGGCAGCCGAGCCGAGAGCGCGGTCGCGTTTCTCTCGCATCAAGGAGCGCTCCAATCGGGCGTGACGCAGTCCCTGCCTCCGTCCGGCGGTATGACGCACGTTTTGATCAGCAGTGAGCACGTCGTGCCCAACTCCGCGGCCGGCCCCGTGACGATGGGAATCCTAGGCGCCGTTCACAATACCGACCGCGCAGCCGTGTACCCGCTTCAACAACTGAGTTCGGATCCGATCGTGTATGCCGGAACCTTTATCGGCTATTCATTCTCAGGCTCGACGCTGATCGCGGGCGTTCTTGAAAAAGAGACGGCCTCATCTCCCCCTTCCGAAAACCCCCAGATCGCGCCGGGAATGGGATCTTGCTCCGGAGTTTGCGGTTGGACGAACACATCAAGCCTCGCCGTCCGCTGCCAAATGCCGAGCGAGCCCTCGAGCGGCCGTCAAGTGAGCGGCGGCTGCAGTGATGAAGGCTCGACCAATCTCTACGAGTGGGCCTCCGGCGAGACCGCAGGCTGCGCGCCCGGAACCATCGCGCGTTTTCGCGTGATTCAGACCTGCCAAGTGGCAACTCCCCCTCCCGTTCGCTGCGGTCAAAACGGCGTCGTCTGTGGTTGGAGCAATTTGTCGGACACGGCCATTGCGTGTCAGTACATGAGCCAAGCAGGAGTCGGCACGCCCCAGAGCGGAAGCTGCAACACTCTGAACGAGGTCAATACTTATGAATGGGGGACGGGCAAGCCCGGCGGCTGCTCCTCGCCCACGTTCTTGCGCAATCGGGTCATTCAAAAATGCGTCCGGCTGAACTAAAAAAACAAGACAAATAGCGGATTGAATTCGCGCGGGGCCTTTGGCAGCATAAGGTGATGTCCCGAGCGAGCGGTCTGCGTTTTTTCTTTCTTTTTGCCTTAGTGGCCTTCGGATGCGAAATCCTGCAAGCCTCTTCGCCCTTTGTCCGCAATCCTTTGACTTCGATTCAGCAGAGTTCGATGGACGCCTCAACGGACGACGACTCGCCTTTTGATAGCGAGGACGCCGACGAACCTTGCCTGGATTTCTCGGGCCTCTACGCGATCGTTCCGCACCCACCGCAAATTTTTGATCTTCCGCCCTTGACCACCACCCGCCGAAGCGTCTCGTGCTACCCGCTCTCCGCCGATCTTGAACAGCTCAAGCGACCTCCCCGGACTTAAACAAAGTTTCGTCACGACGACTTCTTTGTTTATTTTTTGGAGGCCCCATGAAAACACACGGATCCCATCTCCTACTCGACGTCTGGCTGCTTGAAGAGGCCGGGCCCGAACTCGTCGCGCGGATTCAAAACTACGTGCGCGAGCACTTCACCGTGGTGGTCGAAGCCGAAAAACGCTTTGAGCCGTTCGGTATCACCGCAGTGCAAATTTTAAGCGAATCGCACTTCACCATTCACACCTACCCCGAGCACCGCTACATCTCGATGGATCTTTACATCTGCGAAATGGGCATCGACATGGACCGGGTGCGCCGCGAACTTCTGGCGCTGATGAAGGTCGACAGCTCGCAGGCCTCGTTTCATCTGCGGGGCCACCGCGCCCCGGCCCCCGAAAAAGACGCATGTCTGTGATCACGCTGTTCTTCTGGGGTCTCGCGCTGGGGATGGTGTCCTCCCTCCCGTTGGGACCGATCAACCTGAACGTTCTACGCCTCTTGCAATCGGGACGGCGCACCTCCGCAGGCGCCTTCGTCGCGGGAGTGGTGCTGGCCGATGTCGGCGTCGCGGCGCTCGCGCTCTTAGGACTGGTGAGCGCGAACGTTCCGCCCGAAATTTTGCGCGTGATCAGCGCGGTGGGCGGGGCGGCCTTTGTCTTTTTTGGCCTGTGGGGACTTTTGCGTCCCGCGAGCGTCAACGCCGCCCAGCAGTCGGGCGCGGTCTCGTTTGTGAGCGGCGTTTTGTTCTGCGGGCTCAATCCGGGCTTTTATCTCTTTTGGGTTTACGCCGCGACCTTTGCCGCCGCCTCGGTGGTCTCAACGCTCACGGGCGCCGCTTTTCTCGCGGGCGTCTTGATCGGCGATCTGTGTTGGTTCACGCTGTTCACGAAACTCGTTGGACTTTTTCACGGACGCCTCTCGCCCCGCACTTGGTCTTCGCTGGCGGGGGGATTGATCCTCGCGTTTGGCCTGTTCGCGCTTTGGGGAGCTTATCATGGACACTTTCAATATGCCTGAGTCCGCGCAAGACGGCCTCACTTGGGAGCGCATCGTTTCGGCCACAAAGCCCGTCGCGGTGATCCACTCCTTGAGCGGCGATGCCCAAGTGGCCGAGCAGGCGAAGGCGTGGGTGAACTGGGCCGCGCGCCGCTTTCCCGGGTCGAGCGCCCTTCAAACTTTAAGCCGTGCGAACTTTCACGAGGCCCTGCAAATTTGGTCGGATCAATTTGCCAAGGCCGAAGGTCCCGAGCCGGAGGCGGACCGCTCTCTTCCCGTGCGCCGTGACTTTTTACCCTCGTCGGGATTTTTTCGCGCGCACCATCAGCTTCTTTGCACCGAAGACAGCGTGCGCCGCCGGTTCGAAAAAATCCGCGCGGTCTTTTCGCCCGCGGCCAAAATTCTGATCGTCGGCGATGACGATCAACTCTCGCCGCTGCTGGTGAGCCAAGGGTTTACAAACGTCACGGTGATCGACATCGACGAACGGCTGATTCGAGGCTTGGCTCAAGTGCAAGGTTTGCGCGCGCGCGTGCACGATCTCACCCAAGATCCTCAGCCGGAGTTGATCGACGATTACGAGCTGATCGTGATGGACCCACCCTACAGCGCCGAAGGGATTCAGATGTTTTGGCAGGGCGCCTGGAGGCTCGTCCGCGCGAATGCTCGGCCGCGCTTTCACCTGTACTGCGCCTCGGTCTGCCTGACGAGGGACGGCGTGCGCCAGGCCGCCCAGCAGATTCAAGACCGTGGCTACCGCTTGTCCGAGTTTGTTCCCGGCCTTTGCCGCTACCCCTACTCGCCGCTGACCCATGCGGGCTTTCGGGCCTTTTTCGCCGCCGCGGCGGTGGCCTTTGGACGCCCACGTTTTTTAACGGGGCCCACGTTGATTCCGAAGGCCGTGTCATCGGATCTCTGGGTTCTTGAGGGATAGATTTGATCTATGTTTTCGATTCTTCGATCTTGTTTTCGTTTATAACTTAATTTCGGTACATCTCCTCATGCCGGCTGATCCGGCAAGGAGACACGATGAAACTGCCCGTGATCATTTCGACCCTGACCGCCCTGCTGATTCCCGCCTTGGCCGCCGCTCGGGTTCCGGAGCTCAGCTGCGCCAATCATATGTACCGCGAGGCGGAGCTCGCGATGAATCCGCAAGGACAAGTTCTTTTGCAAGACTCTTACGTGGGCCCGCTGGATGCTCTCGTCAAACATCTCGCAAAAAAACATCACCTCCCTCTCGCGCACCGTGTGTCGTCGGTCCGTCTGTCCGTGAAAGCGGACGACATGGATTGTCGCACCTTGGGACGCTACCCGATGGACTGCCAGACCCGAGCGGGCGCCCAAGGACACTTGCTCCTGAGCCTTTTTTTCGGCGAGAACGAGATGACTGGGTCCATGACGTTGAACCTTCCGGTGAACGTGCGTGCGTTCACGATCAAGTCGGTGCTTTCAAGTCCGGGACGGGTCTCACTCGGTTCGCAAGCCGTCACGGTCGATCTGAAGACGCTGGTGATCGACGCCAAAGCCGATCTTGACTATGAAGGTGTCTCAATTCCTGCCACCTGGAGCACGTTTTTCCACACGGACGCCCCCGAAGGAAACAGCGGATCTTGGTGCTACTAAGCCAAAAACGACTTGGCCAACAAAGTCCTGTTTCAAGATGACAGGACCTTGTTATAAACAAAGTTCTTGACTATAGTTTGGGGAAAAATGCCCGATAAGCTTTTATGGACACCACCTCGAACCCCCAACGCCGTCCCCCGACGCCTTTTAGCGTGCGCGGATTTTTAGCGGCCTGGCTGATGTTTTCGCTGATTCTTTGCGCCGTTTACACATGGCTTTGATTTCAGGCACTTAACGCCCCCTTTCAGACCAAGCTCCAGCTCTCCACTTTGCCCTTGATTTACATACAATTTACACCTACAAATAAAAGTGTAAGTTTTATGTAAATTGAGGTGCGTATGTTTGCCTTAAAAAATATCATCCCCTCCCTGATGACCGGTGAGCAGCTGCTGCTCAAACACCAAGAGGCGCCGACGGGGCTGCCCACGGGATACTCGCCGCTCGACCGGCGTTTGCCTCTGGGCGGATTGCCTCGCGGTGGTTTGTCGCTGTGGGTGAGCCCGCTTGGCTACGGCGCCACCTCCTTGTGGCTCCAGGCTGCGCGCCCATTGCATCTTGAAAAAAAGTGGTCGGCCTGGATTTCGAGCCAAACGACGCTGTTCGCACCCGCGGTTTGGAACAAGGGCGTCGATCTGCGTTCGCTCTACATCGTGCGCGCCCCCGAAGACGTCAAAGAGTGGACGGCGGTTTTGAAAGACTGCCTCATGGCCGATGCCTTCACCATGATCGCGGTTGAGGTCGCCTCCCTCGCACCCTACCGCCGGGCGCTCAAGCAGCTGCGCCGTCTCGCCGAGAGTGCGAATGTCTGTTTCACCTTCATTTCAAATGATTTGAACGATCTTCAGCGCACCGAGCAGTTTCAGTTCGTCATGCAGGTGCAGACGATGTCGCTCCAAGTGCACAAGTGCAAAGGGCGTCCCGCGTTTTCGGTTCCCTGGAGCCAGTACGAAGCCATTCTCAAGACTCAGTACGACTCGATTTTGGGGAGCCAATATGACTCGAATTTTCTGCCTCAACTTCAATCTGAGCCCAGCCAAGCCAGCCTGGGCCGAGGCGTTTCTGCCCTTCACTCCCCTGCTGCATTTTCGCGGCGGACTTCTCTGGGGCGACGTCAGCAAAACAACCTGGCTCTTCCAAAATTCCAAAAACCTGCTTGAGCGGATTCAACAAACGGCGCACGCGTTGGGGGCCACTGATGCCTCGCTCGCACTGAGCGATACGGCCGCGGGCGCGCAGGCTTTCACCAAGCACTTTGCTTTCTTTATTTCCGAACCGGGTCGTCAGGGCGAGTCCCTGGCGGCCCTCCCCCTTCAGTGCCTTTCAGATCTTGAAGGACTTCGGCCTTGGGAAGACCCCCGGCAGATCGAAGCCATCAGCGAGTTTCTGCAAAATCTCGGACTGCGCACGCTGGGCGAATTGCAAAACCTGCCGCCCGACTCCTGGGAGCTCAGATGGGGCTCCCTTGGACACGAGCTGCGAAAAAAAATCGCCGGCACCGATGATCATACGTGGACGCCGCTGATGCCGACCGACACGCTGACCGCTTATCAATACTTTGAAGATCCCTGCGGGCATCAACCTACCATCTTGAACAGTCTCGAGAACAAACTGCGCGAACTTTTTTTGCGTCTGGAGGGGCGCTCGCAGCGCCTGGAGGTTCTCAAGATTCTTTTAACCTGCGAGTACTCGAACAAAAAAATTCCGCTGCAGATCGCACCCACGATGAAGTTTCGCGATTTGCCGTTGATGCTCAAACTTTTGGGCACACGCTTTGAGACGATCGACTTTGAAAACCCCATCAAAGAGTGGGAGCTAGAGATCATCCCCGCGCATCAGGGCCATCAGCAATTGGATTTTTGGGAGCCCCAAACCAAGGAGACCGACAACCTGCTGCGCCTGCAAAGTGCCCTGCACGACCGGGGCGTGCGGAGCGGGTTCTTGCGTCTTCGCGATGAGCCGGTTCCTGAGCGTGGGTTCACGCTCGAGAGCGAAGCCTTCTTCTCCCCTCTGCCGGTCACCGATTACGCGTTTATCAATGACTCTCACCGTTTGATGCCCGTGCAGTCCGAATACTTGCAAAGCGCGCCGCGCCCCACCCGCCTGAATGAACCACCGCTTCCGCTCACGCCCGATGAGTTTCAGGCACTGAGGCTCTTGCACACGCAGCCGCTGGAGCGCCTCGATCTTCCGTGGCACCAAGGTCCGCACGGCGAAGGTCTTGCGCGCGATTACTGGATGGCGATGAACGCCTTTGGTCAGATTTTATGGGTGTACCGAGATCTTCGCTGGTCGAGCGAGAGCGGTGAACCTCGTTATTTCGTGCAGGGGTACTTCGATTGAAAACCTCGATCGTCTCCTCCCCTTCGCTGGATTTTGTCGAACTGATCGCCCGCAGTCACTTTTCGTTTTTGCAAGGTTCGTCTGCGCCCGACGAGATGATCGCGCAGGCGCAAAAGTACGATTATCTCGGGTTTGGCCTTTGCGATGTGAACGGGCTTTATGGCGTCGCCCGCGGCTACCGCTTCACCAAGATGGGAACGGTGTTCGATAAGGCCGATCACGTCACGCGTCCCGATTTTCGCTACCATGTCGGCGCCGAAATGACCTTGCCCGAGGGCAGCGTGGTGCTGATGCCGATGACCCTTCGCGGTTACGGTCATCTCTGCCAGCTGATCACCAAAAGCAAACGCTCGGCCGAAAAGGCCTACTCCTGCTTGTGTGATGAAGACCTGTTCTTTCATCACGAAGATTTGATCGCCTTCGTTCTGCCGCCGTGGAACGAAGTGCGGCTTGAGCGTTACCGCGAGGTTTTTGGCGACCGGCTGTATTTGCCGGTCTGCCGCGATCTGACCTGGGAGTCCAAGGTTCACCAAAGTCAGGCTTTTTTTTTGGAAGCCAAAGGCTTTCGTCTCTTTGCTTCACAGCGGCCTTATTTTCATGAGCGCTCACGTAAAAAACTGCACGACGTGATGACGTGCTTGTACCACCAAAAAACCAAATCGCAGGCCGGGCATTTGGTGCTGAGCAATTCGGAGCGCTGCCTGCATTCGGTCGAGGAACTCAAGCTGATCTGGCGGGACCGTCTTGATCTCTTGCAGGAGACGAAACTCATCAGCGACCGGTTGAAGTTTCAACTGAACGAAATTAAGTACCGCTACCCTCAAGGCGAACTGCCCGAGTCGCGAACGCCCATTCAACAGCTGCGCTTTCTTTGTGATGAGGGAATCAAACTGCGGTTCAATCCGGAGGATCAAGAGAAGTACAAAGAGACGATCGCTAAAGAACTGCAACTCATCGAGGAACTCAAATACGAGGATTACTTTCTCACGCTGTGGGAGATTTGCCAGTTCGCGAAAAGCCGCGGCATTTTGCACCAAGGACGAGGGTCCGCGGCGAACTCCATCGTTTGCTACCTGCTGGGTCTCACGGCGGTAAGTCCGGGAGAGATCACGTTGCTGTTTGAACGTTTTATTTCTAAAGAGCGCAGCGAACCGCCCGATGTGGATATTGATTTCGAACATGAACGCCGTGAGGAGGTGATTCAGCATATCTACGAAAAGTACGGCGCCGAACGGGCCGGAATGGTTTGCAATGTGATCTGCTTTCGCGCGCGCATGGCTCTGCGCGAGATCTGCAAAGTTTACGAAATTTCGAACGAGGTTGTGAGCGAAATGGTGCGCTTTATGGGGCGTGAGGGGCTGAGCCGCATCCGTGACAATCCCGAGATCTACAAACAATGGCAAATTCCGCCCGCCGTGTTCTTCGAAGTCGTCTCCTTGGTCACGCAGCTCCGCGGAACGCCCCGCCACTTGGGCATTCATTCGGGCGGCTTCGTGATCTCGCAAGATCCGCTCACCCAAGTAGTCCCTATCGAGAAAGCCACGATGGAAGGCCGCTATGTTGTGCAGTGGAACAAAGACGATGTTGAAGCCTTAGGTCTGATGAAGCTCGATCTGCTCTCGCTCGGGATGCTGACCGCGCTTCGCAAATGTCTGGATCTGCTGCGCTCAAGCAAAGGGATTGACTGGCGTCTTGATCAAATTCCCAAAGAAGACCCGAAAACCTACGACATGATTTGCCGGGCCGAGACCGTGGGCGTTTTTCAGATTGAGTCGCGGGCGCAGATGTCGCTCTTACCAAGGCTGAAGCCCCGTACATTTTATGACTTGGTGATCGAGGTCGCAATTGTGCGCCCTGGTCCCATTCAGGGTGGCATGATCCACCCTTTTTTGCGTCGAAGGGATAAGACAGAAGAGGTCACGTACGCTCATGAAAAGCTTAAAGAAGTTTTAAAACGCACGCTTGGCATTCCTCTCTTCCAAGAGCAGATCATGCAGATCGTGGTGGAAGTCGCCGATTTCAAACCGGGCGAGGCCGATCAAATGCGCAGGATCATGTCCAATGCCTGGCGCAAGCAAGCGCAGATGGACGGCGTGTATGAGAAGCTCAAAGCGGGGATGCGCAAAAATGGCATCGCCGATGCTTACATCGACACCATTTACAAAACCATCGAGGGTTTCGCGGCCTACGGATTTCCCGAGAGCCACTCGGCGAGCTTCGCTTTGCTCACTTATGTGAGCTGTTATTTGAAATGCCATCATCCCGATGCTTTTGTTTGCGCCCTTTTGAACTCGCAGCCGCTTGGTTTTTATGGCCCGCGCCCGCTCATCAGCGAGGCCCAGCGCAACGGCGTGCGCTTTAAAAACCCCAGCGTGCAGACCTCGCAGATCGAATCCACCTTGGTGCGCGAAGACGGACGCGAGCTGCGCTTGGTGCAATTGGGGCTGCAGACGCTGCACGGTCTTCCCACGCGCGTGTTTGAAACCATCATCGAAGAGCGTGAGCGCGGCGGGCTTTATCACGACCTCAATGATTTCGTCCGCCGCACGCGCCTTCACGCTTCGACGGTCAGCAAGCTCGCGCTCGCGGGCGTTTTTGCCGATCTCGGCATCAGCGCGCGCGAAGCCCTTTGGAAAATCCCGTCGCTGCAATTCGATCCGCAAAGTCTGTTCTTCGCGAGCGAAAAAACACAAAACGACGCCGAGCAAAGCTGGTCGCCACCCAAAGCCACCGAATGGGACGAACTTTTGCGGGAGTACCAGGCCACCAGTTACTCGGTGGACCGCCATCCTCTTTTGCTGATGCGGCCGCATCTCAACCGCATCAACGAGGAGGTTCGCCGCCGCCGCTATGGCCTGACGTATGTGACTTCCGCGGATTTACCGAACATTCCCGATAAGCGGCAGGTGCGCTTCGCGGGCCTTTTGAGCGTGCAGCAAAAACCGCCCACGTCCAAAGGCGTCTCGTTCCTCACCCTTGAGGATGAGTTCGGTTTTTTCAATGTCGTGCTGATGCCCAAAGTGTACGAGCAGTCACGTCTCTTGATCCGCGCGCAACCTTTGCTCGAGGTCGTCGGCAAACTCGAGAAGGTGCAAGGCGTTTACAACATCATCGCCTCGCACGTGAAAGCCGCGCCGGTGTTCGGAGAAAAGGCAGACAACTCCAACGAAGCCCCCGACTACAAACACCTCAAACCCCGCTTCTTCTATTAGTTCCAAGACCGGCCAGTCCCGCCGCTCTCCCGCGGCGCCCAGAAAACGGTGCATCAAAGAATCACCAACGCTACGGAGGTCAAAGAATCACCACCGCTAACGCGAACAGTCTCCGATACGGAAGTGGAATCATTTCCCCTAAAAAAAGGGGCCGCGCCTTGTGGTACGCGGCCCCTCAACAGTGGGATTCTCCAGGCTGGGGACCATGGAGTTGTGTTCTGAAATCAGTTTCTCACAACAGTGTGGAAAGAGTTGGGAGCGCGGCCTAGATTTAAGCCTTGGCCAAGCGAAGCGTGACCTTCGCGCCTGCGACTTGACCGTTTTCGAGATGGTTTTCGGCGCTGATCGATCCGCCGTGAAGCATGGCGACCTCGGCCATGATCAAAGAGCCAATGCCGACCGAAATGCGCTTTTGATCCTGCGAGATCTCGCGGCTGGCTTTTTTGTGTCCGAACTCCTGCAGCGACTTCTCGCTAAAGCCAGGGCCATCATCCTTAAAAACAAGACGGACGAAGGCGCCGTCATCGATAACTTCGATGTTCACGCGTCCGCGCGCGAACGAGCTCGCGTTCGAAAGGGCGTTGCGGAACAACCGGGTCAATAAACGCTGCGACCCCATCAGCGCGAGTGCGGGGTCGTTCATTTCCAGGTTCACTTCGATCTCGGGATGGCGTTCGCGGAAAATGTGAATCTGTGACTCGAGCTCGTCTTTGAGCGCCACCTTGTCGACCGACTTGGCGTACTTGGGTTCGCTCAACTGCGCCAAGAACAAGAGGTCTTCAACCAACGCCGAGAAGTAATCGACCTCGCTCAAGCACAGCTTCATGATGTCTTTGCGCCGCTCAGGTGGTAATCGCTCCCCGTCGCTGACCATGGTTTCTAAGAAGGTCTTGAGCGACGCCAGAGGCGTGCGCAGATCGTGCGCCAGATCTTGAAGCATCTGCCGGCGGGATTGGTCCGAGCGCTTGAGGTTTTCGACCAAGCGTTGAACCTCATCGGCCATGTGATTGAAGGCCACCACCAACGGTGCGACCTCATCCAACTTTCCCTGCGGCATGCGCGCCGAGAGATTGCCGGACTTAAGATCCTGCAGAACTTCGAGCGCGGTTTCGGCTTTGCGTTTGTAGTTCGAGAAAAACAGCATCAGCGAAATGCCGATCGAGGCCAAGACGCACACCATGAGGCTACCGACCGTGATCCAGAACGGATTCTGCCAAAACGGAATGTTCGGCGGACCCGGCAGAACGGTCTTCATGAGAAGGCGATCGGTCGGAGGACGCCCGCCCGGAAACATTTCGGGACGCGCTCCTCCAGGAGGAGGCATCTCGCCAGGAGGCGGAGGAAAGCCGCCACCAAATCCCGGCCGTTCTCCCGGCGGCGGCGGAGGAGGGCCTCCACCCATGCGGAGCTTGACGGTCAAAAAACGGCCGTCATCAAACTTGCTGATCATCAGATCCGGAGGTCCCATAAAACCGCGCGTGACCATGATGTTCGGATTGGCTTCAAGCTCGGCGAGCTGTTCAGACGTCAATCCGCCCTCGACGATCAGGTCATCGCTCACCAAACTCTTGCCGTCAGTGCCGATAATATCCAAAGAGAGATCGGTGATCTCGCTGTTTTCTTCGCGCATTTTACGGATGGTCGCGGCGGGGTCCCCACCCGCGGCCTTCAAGAGCGCGATGGTCATTTGGTGAGGCCCGCGGCCCATCATCATTTTTTCGCGCCCGAACGACATGATCAAAAACGAAGCCACGAACGCGATAAAAATAAAGAGCGTCGCCACGCCCGCAAACATAAAGAAGTAGCGCCGAAACAGGGGCTGCGTGATCACGAGATTTTCTCCAACCGATAGCCCGATCCGTACACCGACGCGATTTTCATCGTTTCGATGCCGTTCTTTTTCAATTTCGACCGGATGTGACTGATGTGCGAGTCGATGGTGCGATCAAAAATCTCATCGCCGGCATCCAAACGCGAGAGCAAGGCCTCGCGCGTGACCACGGCATCGGGACGTTCGAAAAAGACCGATAAGATCTCAAACTCACGGCGGTTCAGCGGAATCGTCGATTCGCCGAACTTAAGCGCCTGCTGGTTTTTGAGCAAAATGACATCATTGAACCGGAGCATGTCGACCGGCGCTCTCCGCTCGGAGAGTTGATTGCGAATCCGCGCGGCCAATTCGTTGCGGCCAAAAGGCTTACGGATGTAATCATTGGCGCCGACGTTAAAACCTTGAACCACCGAGTCCTCGTCGGTCCGGGCGGTCAGAAAGATCGCGGGCGCCTCTTCTTTTTGGCCGCGTACCCAGGAGCAGAAGTCCATGCCGGTGCCATCGGGCAAATTGACATCCAACAAGAAAAGCTCCCAGCCCCCTTGCGGGTAAAGCTCTTTTGCCCCGCGAAGGGACTTGGCCCACTCCACGATGTGACCTTCAAGTTGGAGCTGCAGGCGGATCGCTTCGCCGAGGATCGGATCGTCTTCGAGAAAGAATAGTTTTGCCATAAGTTGATCCTAAAACCGAATTGTGGAATCAAAATGGAGACGCCACCGTTTCATTTTGAGACGGTGGCGTCAGCTCGGGCAAGAGGTTTAAAGGATTAGCGAACGCCCGAGCTCAAGCTGACGCGACGGGCGCTGTCACTTGAGGTGGTCTGGGCCGAGGTCGAACGCACCGATTCGATGCACTCACGCATGGCCTTACGGCTGGCTTCGTCCAAACGGGGACGTTCGCCACTTTGCGAGGGCTCGGGGATCGTGACACCCTTCTCGGTCAGGCAAGCTTGAACCTTGGCGCGGTCCTCTTCACTGGGACCCTGCCCGCCCCCGCGTGCCGCGCGTTTCTGCTGCAAGCACTGATGGATTTTCTCGCGATCGGCGTCGGCGATTTGCGGGCGCGAACCATTCGCGATCACGCCGTCACCGCGCGAAGGGATGGTGATGCCGAGCTCGGTGGCGCACTCCTGAATCGCCTCGAACGGAGGACCACCGCCGCGGCGACCGGGACCGCGATCTTCCTCTTGAGCGAAAGCGATGGCGGCCGTGAAAGCCAAAGCGATAAAAAGGATCGATTTCATTTTGTCTCCTCTCGAAGTCTATGCTTCGTATGGATCCAAGTTAACCGATCAATATTGAAGGATTATGAACGCTCGCATTTTTTCATTCTGAGATTTTCTTGGCGTTCCACAGCTCTTCCTCAATTTTTCACGATTCTCTTATCTATGAAGACGATCAAAAAAATTCCGACCCTGCTTTTGGTTTCCATCCTTTCGATTCCCGCCCTGGGCGGATACCGGGAGCAGCCGCCCGCGTTCTTCTCGAGCCTCGCACCTCATACAGAGTCTCTTTGCCTAGCCCTCAGCACTTTCAGCGGCGAGTGCATCCGCTATGAGATTGAGGCGACCGAAGGGTGCCGCGGGGAACGCAACGGAAGCTGTGAGCTCGTCTTTGACCTGACGGCGGTCACGCAGGGACGAGCGCTCGCCCAGGTGTCGGCGAAAACTCGATTTTTTAACAGCTCAACCGAACATTGCGAGCGCAAGGCGGAGGCGATTTTTCAAAAAACAGGACGGGTCACCGAAGGACTCACCGGCGATCAGCAAGCCTCGGTCGAGTTTCAATTCGAAGCCGAACGTCAGCGTCTCACCGTCCAATCCCGGTCGCTCGGCTGGGGATCGAACTCAAACGAGAACCTCGATGCCTGCCTCGCCGAGACCCTCTTGATTGTGGATCTCGAAGACGCCCCAGGCCCTGCAGCATTGTGAACCTGTCTCAGGTCCTCGTTCTGGCCCTTGCTTCTCGAGATGAGACGCCCTCTTTGCCCTGAAATGTTCTGAGGGGTTCCACAATTGATGAACAGTGTTGAACTAACCTGGATCCAGGCAAACAAATTTTACTGAAGGATCGGGGTCTTTATGTTGTTCCGAATCATCGCCGTTGCGCTGCTCTTGCTCGCGGTACTCACGGTTTCACCCGTCTTCGCTCAGAACATGTGGGGCACGGGAATGTACGGCGGGATGCAAGGGTGCGGGCAGCAACCGCAGATGAGCGATGAGGCCTCTGGGGTCAAGGAAGAGATTCAAGAACTCGCCAAAAACCTGAAAGAAGCCAAGTCGGACTTGAGCCGACTCAAATCGAAGATCGCCACCCTCAAGTCAGGCGTTTCGTCGGCGAAAGATCTTTTTAAATTGACGGGCTTTGAGAGCGAAGCGTTCTCGACCATCGAAAACCACATCACCGGCGGCTACTCCTGCCAGAGTTATCAACGAGTCAGCTGCAGTGAGCGCGAAGCGGCGGCCAACCAACCTCCATCGCCCCCGCCCGCGCGCAATGGAACGCCACAGGGTGATCCCTGCGCAAGCGCAGGCTCCCTGACCTCCCCGTCTCCGTTCGCACCTGAGGTCTGGTCAAGATCTTGCGCCGGTGGTGGTCAACTTCGCGCGTCCATTTGCGATCAAAACGTGAACCGGGCGCGGGGATACAATAGCGAGTCTTGCCGTAAGTACCTATCGACTTGGATGGAAAAACAAAAAGAACTGCGTGAAAGCGAGACCAAAATCGCCGAGCTCGAAGCCCGCGTGAAAGAATTCGAAGCGCAGGCAAAAGTAAAAAAGAATGAACTTCGCGATGCGCTCAAAGAAGCCCAGCGTTCGGGCACCGAGGGGGGCTGCATTGAATGCATGCTCACTGGAAATGGTGGCCGCGGCGGAGGCCCTCAACAACAGCAACGCAGTTCGGGCTGGGAAGTCGCCACCAATGTCGCCTTGGGTTTAGGTTCGATGTACCTCGGCAACCAACTGCAAAAGTACCAAACAGATCAGAACGCGAGACTCGGCTATCCGACACAGAGTTACCCCACGCTTGGCTATGGAATGCCGTATTTCCAAGGAGCTCTTTACGGTGCGCTGGGCGGCGGCACCTCGCAGGGCACGTTCGCCTGCGGCGGTACGATGAACGGCAACAGCATCGGCGGCGCCTTTGGGTATCCGCAGAACATGTACGGCCAATCCAGCGGCGGCATGATGATGTCGGGCATGGGCAACATGTATGGCATGGGAATGATGGGCGGCATGATGATGAGCAACCCCATGATGGGCATGATGTCTAACGGGATGATGACGTCAGGCATGGGCATGATGAACGGAATGGGAATGATGTCCAACGGCATGACGATGTCAGGCCTGGGTATGATGAACGGGATGGGTATGATGTCCAACGGCATGATGATGTCAGGCCTGGGCATGATGAACGGAATGGGAATGATGTCCAACGGAATGATGATGTCAGGCCTGGGTATGATGAACGGGATGGGAATGATGTCTAATGGAATGATGATGTCAGGTGGATTTGATCAGACTTCGATGCAGATCCAGCAGCAGATGATGCAACTCCAAATGCAGCAATACCAGCAGCGCACGCAGGCGCAAATGGCGGGTTATCAAACCATCATGGGACTTTCCACCGAGATGCAAAGCCTTCAGTACAGATACCAGCAGGCTTTGATGAATATTCAAACGGGTGGCTACCTTGGTTACGGGCTGACCGGATCGGGCCTCAATACGGTCGGAACGACGAGTATCTACTCCAATGGCCTCGTCCTCCCGGGCCAAACGACAACCGTTCCCACAACACTTTATCCCAACACGACCACCACGATCCCCAGCTATCGCTAAAAAAGAAAAAGCCCGCTCTTTCGAGCAGGCTTTTTTTGAAAGGCTTCGAATTTTCGATCTTGCTTAGAACACCGAGAATTGGGTGTTGGCGCGGATCGCGGCGTTGTGACCGTAAACATCCGTCGTGAAGCGAATGATCTGATCGCTGCCGTAGTGGCTGGTGATCGGGAGCATGTACACGGGGATCGTGTTTTTCACTTCAACGGGAGTCTCTTTATCCAAGACTTCGCCAGGGCGAACCACGTGGTTCTCGATGGCCATGCGGTCCCACTTGGTTCCCGCCAAGATGTACTCGGCGAGATCGATGGGTTTTTCAACCCGCACGCAGCCCGAGCTGCGCAGACGGTTCTCTTCGTTGAAGAGGTCGCGCTCGCCGGTGTCGTGCAAGTAGATCGCTTCGCCATTCGTGAGGGCGAACTTCACCACGCCCAAGGCGTTGTAGTAGTTCGGCATCTGACGGATGTAGAACCCGTTGCCGCTCGACGACGTGATGTTGTGCCAGTCGATTTGCGAGGGGCTGTAGCGGGTGCGGAAGTTCTCGCTCACAACGATGAAGTTGTTTTGCGCGAAGTAGTTCTCCACTTCCCAGTAACCGAGATTGCGGATGATCTCGACTTTATCCTTGATGAAGACCGTCGGGGGAACGGTCCAGTAAGGATTCAAGATGACTTGGTAGATCTTGTCCTGCATCGAAGGCGTTTTGCGCTCGACGCGGCCGTTGATCGTTTTGAAGTTGAAAACCACGGGGTTGGCTTGGCTGCGATCGATCAGCAAGAAGTTCGAGAACGCGAGGTTCACGAAGATGTAGCGGCCGGTCGGATCTTGCGGGAGCCAACGGATTTTTTCGAGATCCGCACGGACCTGCTCGATGCGCTCCGTGAGCGGCGTCTCGAGATATTTCTGAGTCGCGCCGCCAGGAGAAACCACGACGTCGGGTTTCATTTTCAGCTGGCGCTGAACATCGGCCACGGCCGCAGCGGTTTGCTCGTCAAAGCGCGCGTCCATATTGTCGATCTTAAATCCCAACAGAGCCAAGCGGGCCTTGAGTTTCGAAACCGCGGGGTCGGTCACGCCCATTTTCAAGGGCTTTTTGAACGTGCCGATGGGAGCCCAAGCGTCGGTGCGCTGGATCTCTTTCAAGCGGTTCAACAAGCGCACGAGCATGCGGTAGTCGATGATTTGCGGGGCCAGCAAGTTGACGAGAGTCTCGTTGGAACCGGCCGACTGCGCCACCGCCGCGCGGATTTTTTCGTCCGACAGCGATTTTTTGGTGAAGCGAATGTCGCTCGAAACTTCGGCGCCGCTCAGGCGGCCCGTGTAGAGCTGACGAGCGATCGCGTTGAAGAGCGGCATCACGGCCGCGCGAGCCTGCTCAGGAGCCATCATGCGAACTTGGTTGATCGTCATCTGTTCAGACGAGGTGATAAACAAGCCATGGGCTTCGGGCACAGTGGCGACAAAGTCGATCATCTGTGCGAGCTCTTCAGCTTTGAGGTCCGCCCAAGGGTCCACTCGCGGAGTGGGAGAAGGGCGCGCCGGGGCTGGCGTTCCAGGTCGTCGGGCTGTCTGAGCGCGGGCCGTCGCGGCTGCCGCCATGATCAGAACAGATCCGAGTAAAACAGCGTTACGCAGGTTGCGATTCATGGATAATCCCCCTTTGGATTAATGAAACTGACGCAACGTGTAATACAGTTGACGCGGAATGGCAAATTCCGTCACGACTCTGCAATCTTTACAGGTAAACCGCGGACTTAGCGGCCCGAAGGGAAATACAGTTTGTTGTCCCAAAGTCCCTGGCTGAAGTACTGCCGGGTGGCCTCGAGCTTTTTGAGAAGATCGGCGCGAACCTGCGGATCTTCCACCTCTTTTGCGGGCTCGGGGGGCTTTAAAGACAGATGGTCCTCAAGGGCATACAGATGAACGTCGCCCTTGCCGTCCATGGTGAGACGGTGGGTCTTCTCCACCAGCGTGTAAAAACCCTCCGATTGAAAGACCACGTACCGGTCGCCCGCGCGAAAAACCGAGCGGCCCATCAGATTGTGCGAGGCAAAGTCTTGACCCAAAAAGTCGAGCACCGAAGGAATGAGATCGATGTGCTGAACGGGTGCTTTGGTGTCGATCGCGGGCCACTTCGAAATGGCCGGATGAAAAAAGATCAGCGGCACCCGGTACTGTCCGAGTTCATTTTGATAACGGGGGCGCACCGGCTTGTAGGTGTGATCGGCCGTGATGATAAAAAGCGTGTCTTGATACCAAGGTTCTTTTTCGGCCGCCTCGAAAAACTTGCGAAGCGCGCCGTCGGTGTAGCCGATCACCTCGTGGATCTCATTCGTTCCCTTGGGGTACACGCCTTGCGCGCCCGCCGGCACTTTAAACGGATTGTGCGAAGTCAGCGTGAAGGCCACCGCGGTGAAAGGCGTCTGCTGCGTGCCGATCTCTTTGACCATGTTTAAAAGAAAGGGCTCGTCCCAGATGCCCCACGTACCGTCGTGATCGCCTTTGTCGGGATACTCGTTCGCACCGTAATAGCGCTGGATCCCCGCGCTCTTCATAAACTGATCGAAGTACATCGTCCCGTTGTCGCCACCGTGGTAAAAAGCCGACGAGTAGCCGTAGGACCCAAGGATCGTCCCCCAACCGTAAAAGGTGTTGGTCGCGTACTGCGAGCTGATGAAAGGCTCGGACATCAACGCGGGCACGCCGCCCAAAAGCGAAGCGATGCCTTCAATACTGCGTCGGGCGTTGGCAAAGGCATTGGTGAACAAAAGTCCGCGCTGCGAGATCTCGTCTAAAAAAGGCGTGTAGCCTTTGTCTCCGTGCGGGCTCCCCATGTGATCCAGCGTGAAGCTCTCGAGAATCAAGACCACCACGTTTTGCGGCTTTCGCGGCCGCAGGGCCTGGATCATCGACTCTCCCGGGAGCGCGCCGTTCATCAACGCGAGCATCTCCTCATCGGGCATGAACTTCTCGCGCGGCAGTCCCGCGCGGCGAAGCGATTGAATCAACGAGAAGCTCGAGTTGAGAGTCAGTTGATTGAGAACGGGATTGGCAAAAACCTGCGCGTGCGCGAAGCCGATGGGCTTTTTCTGCAAACCCCCACGCGCCGCGATCACCAATACGATCAGAGCGGCGAAACCCATCACGAATCTCGGCGCGCGCGAGAACCGCGGCGCCACCCGTGCGCACCGGCGCGTCCACCACCAAGAGGCCACCAGATAAACGAGCATCAAGAGCGTGCTGATCGAAAGCAGCGGAATGTACTCGAGAATCGTCGCCCAGAACTTTCCTTTGACCTCGGCCGCGATCAAGAACGACTGCACGTTAAAGCGACGGCCGGTGAACTGAACGTACTCCACTTCGCCAAGATTCAGGATCAAGAACGGAACGTTCAGAAGAGCGAACAAAAAAGCGGCCGGCCGGCGCACGTCTCTCCCCGCCACCAAGCCGAGGGTCATCAAGATCAGGGCGGGAATCGTGAGAATCGCGATCACGCTCAAATCGAAGCGAAGCCCGTAGATGAACGTTAAAAAGAGATCGCCGCCCGGAAGGCCCTGATAGAGGCTTTGATTCCAAACCAGGAAAAGCAGACGGATCGCGGAGTAAAAGAGCAGCGTAAAAAAAATGAGACCCGCAAAGAGCATACGGGTCTAAATTAACCGAAGCGCCAGGCCGCTGTCATGCGGCCTTGGGTCAGGATCACCCGCGGCGACCGCGGGCTTTGAGTTTGACTTGAGAAGGCTGACGGACTTGGGGGTTCGCCGAGAAGTTGAACTTCACTTCAACCAGGCCTTGCTGAATAAAGACGCGGCGGACGATCCCATCAAAATTGAAATTGTTCACGACCGTGTCACCCACGCAGATGCCCTGCACGCAGTTGAGGTCTTCCCAGCTCGATTGCTGAACGGGAGGCGTGATGACCACAGGTCCACCACCCGGGGTGATGTCGATCGGCGGAGGGAGCGCAGGCGCCGTCCCGGGCTGAGTCGGGCGCGTCGTTGCGGGGGGCGCAACCACCACGGGCGGAGTGGGACGGTTCGTTTGCGGAATCACGACCGTCGGCTGGTGCGGCTCGAGCGGCAAACCGGCTTGCGAAGAACCCGGACGCAGGCCATCTGGAGGACGAACGGCATAAACGGGTTTGGGGGTCGCATCGCCAACGGCCGTCGCATCTCCGGTCGCGTAAGAACCCAAGATCGCGGGCTCAGTGATCGCGCCGAAGAAGATCGTCACGCTCGCGATGCTCGAACGGCCCACGACATTCAGGGCCGCGGTGTCCACTCGGCGTTCCAAGTTCTTCAGTTCAACTTTGGCCTCACCGCCGGGTTTGGCGAACACATCCGGATCGGTCTCAACCGAGCTGGAATCCACGATTTGATTGTTGACGACCAAATAAGCCGCCGCGCCGCCGATGTGAGATTTCATCATCACTTCAACGCGGTTCAAGTCGAAACTCGGCAGGTTTTGCAGAACCGAGTTCTGACGCTTGGCCTCGTTCAAAAGATCGAGCGTCGCAACCTGATCGCCATTGCGGGTGCCGCGTTGAAGCTTTTCAAGCTTCAGACTCAGCTGCGTGAGGGGCTCGGCCAAGGCGGTATCCGCCAGCAAGAGACCGAGAAGAACGGGAGTGATTTGTTTGATCATCGCTTTCATCTCCAACCTCAAAGCGCTTCCAAAGCGCGGCGAATATTGAATCTCGACGTGACGTCTTTCGAATCGCGGGCCTGCGCCTCGCTCATGCGTTTCACATCGCCCAGCGAGTAGCCCATGACTTCCGTGGGATCGCGAACCGTCTGGTTGCGCAGGAACTGCGTGAACTCGTACCACTGGGCCTTGTCCGCGGTCTCAACGCACGAGCGGAGTTCGGCTTGAGAGCGGGCGCCCCAACGGCGCTCGGGACAGAAATAAGGATCGAACGAGAGTTTCGTCACGCGCGCCAGTGCCGTGGTGAGGCTCATACGAACCTCTTGGCGCTGGGTGTTCTGGTACGAGATGCGGCACGACGAATCGACCTCGTGGTACACCTTGATCAAGTCGCGCTTCAAGTTGTCGCCTTGGTACGTGTAGAACGGATCCTTGCTAATGACTTTCGTCATGTAGTCTTTGGCGTCGTCGATCAAATCCAGCACCCGCTTACGAATGCGCAAGTCGCGGCCCGGAGTCGAGTACGCTTCCCACTCCCCGTCGGCGCCGTAGATATTGCGGGGCAGATTGGCGGGGTGCGAGCGGTTGTGCAAGCCGCTCTCGATCGCGGTCTGGACCGAACGCGTGCGTTCTTGAATGTCGGTGCAAAGACCCATCATTTTGTCGCGGAATTTTTTAACCGGGTCGACACGGTAGACGTTGTCGGCCAAACGACGCTCGATGAAGTCGAAGTAGTTCAGACTCTTGCCTTGATGCGAGAACTTGCCTTTTTTCCAATCCCAATCGGGTGAGGGCTCGCTGCCGTAGTACTGCTCGGCCGAAGCATCGGGAATCTCCGCATCCGTTTTGAACACGAAGCGGCCCGAGGTGATCGTGCCATCACGCGCGACTTTCGCATTCACAACTTTGAACGGACGCCAGTTTTTGAAACCGCCGCCCTGAAAGGGGTTCGAACGCATGTACTCGCGCGAGAACACGCCGCGGGTGACCGAGTTGTCGGGGTGGGCGTCGATGTATTTCACTTCGCCCTCTTCGGTGACGTCGTAGACCAAGGCCACGTGACCGGTCACTTTATAGAGAACCGTTCCGGGCTTGATCGAATCGCGCGTGATCGCGGGGCTGTAGAAATCAGGCTGAACGTCGCCGTTCGTGTGGAACATGCGGTAGGTTCCCGACGAGACGACGTCTTGGATTTGGCGGACCATGCTGTAGTAGTCGCGGGCGGCGCCGCCCGAGTGGGGAACGTTGTTGCGGCTGGTAGGACGGTTTCCGTTGAGAGAGTAACGGATGTCCTTGAGCGACTCTTCGAATTTAGCGAGATTGCCCTTGGCCTCTTCTTCCAGGCGGCGCTTGGCGATGTTGGCTTCTTGCTCCGCCGACAACGGATTGGGCTGAAAGCCCCAGACCGATGAGTACGGCAGTTTGTTTTTATACGCGAAGTAAGCGCGCATCGTGGCGGGGAAATCGGCGCAATCCGAGTAGTGCACGCCATCCAGATCAAGATCGTCACGGTAAGGGTTGGCTTCGCTGATGATGCAAGTATCGAAGGTGTTGCACTTGGATTCGCCGATCGCTTTGACGAACGATTGCCATTTGAGTTCGTCCTGCTCGCTCCACTCGGTCTTGGTCACTTTCCAAGGAGCGGAGGGCTGCTGGGGAATGCAGCGCAGGTACTTGGCGTCGCTGATCACGAAACGCATCATGAGGTTGCCATCAACCGTCATTTCCTGACGGCGAAAGTTCGAACAATAAACGCGGGGGTCTCGGGATTTGGACGGATCTTCAACATTATCGCGGTCTTCACGTTCGTCCTGGAAGTCGTCTTGCTGAGGCAAAATGACCTGGGGTTGGTACCGTTGATAACGGGGGGTCTGGCGAAGAGGACGGCCGAACCAATCGAATTGTGCGAGTGCCGATGGGCCGCTCATCAAAAGCAGTCCCGACGCCATCATTGCCCAAATGCGAACCGTAACCATAGTCACTCCCGTCGAAAAAAGCGTGCACACACGCCCTTAGGGGGCTTTAAAGCGAAACCAGGGCCATCGCCCGCCCGCCTGAACTCAAACCTAACCGGCCCCCGCCCCCCGCCCGGGTGGCTAAAGTTTTGACGGTTGACGTTCTGGGGCGCCGTTCGGTATTTGAGTTCCATGTCGCCCGAACAAATGATTGAACGCCTGAAATCGCATTTTCCCAACGCCCAGATCGAGGTCTATGACCTGACCGGGACCCAGAACCATTGGGAGGTCGCCGTGGAATCCAGCGCCTTCAAGGGTCAATCGCGCATTCAGCAGCACCAATCGGTGATGGCGGCTTTTGGGCCCGAGCTGAAAACGGGCGAAGTGCACGCGCTTTCAATCAAAACCAAAGTGAAAGAGGACTAAGATGGACACCAAAGCACGCATCGAACAAATTCTGAGCGAAAACCCCGTTGTCTTGTTCATGAAAGGCACGCCCAACTTCCCTCAGTGCGGCTTCTCGGCCCGCGCGACGGCGATTCTTCAAGACCTCGGCGTCACCTTCCACTCGGTGAACATCCTCGAAGACCAAGAACTGCGCGAAGGCATCAAGGCCTACGGCAACTGGCCCACGATCCCTCAGCTCTACATCAAAAAGCAGCTGGTTGGCGGTTCGGACATCATGATGGAGATGTACCAATCGGGCGAACTGCAAGAAGCTCTGAAAAACTAACGATTCCCGACTTTTTAAAAAGTATCGAGATCAAAACAAAAAGGCCCTCAAGGGGCCTTTTGTTTTTTGGAGTGTCTTTTTTTCCGAAGGTCTTAGCTTCCGCTGGGGAAGGTCGCGGCTTCGTAGTACACGTTCACTTTGGTGCCGTTCGGCTGAACCGACCACTCGATCTCGTCGCCCAGAATGAGAGCGTTGCGAGCGGGATCAAAGATCCAACCTTTTTTGTAATCTTGCGGAATGATCTGCGAACCGAAGCTGACCTGGATCGTCTCGGGGATCGGCGGCCGGCTGAGGTAGATCACGTTTCCGATGAAGCGCACCAGGTCGTCGGCGATGGTCGAAATGCGATCACCAAACTGCGGATCGCAAAGCGAGAACACGTTTTTTCCCGCGTTCGGCATCATGCCCAAGAAGCTTTCGATCTTGGTCGGATTGCCTTCGTCGCGCGAGCAGTTGTTCACGCCCGTGGGAACCACGACGCCGTAACCGATGAACTTCTCCTTGCGGCCCTTGAGGCTGAGCATGAAGTCGAACATGTCTTGCGCGCTCATCGAGCTCTGATCCTCGGCATCCGTGATGAACACAACGGCCAAGTGAGCATTGGGTCGGTAGAAACCGGCGTTCTCGCCCGTCACCAAAGGTGCGCTCAGGGCGGCGCGGATCGGGTCAAAAACCTTTTCGGTCGCCGAGCCATTGGTGCCCACGCGCAGGGCGCGCGAAAGAACCTGAATCAAGTTGGGCGTTGAGCGTTCAACGAAGGTGGGCGTTCCCATCAAACGGCCGCAGCAGGGACTGCCGCTCCACCCGCCATCCATCGACGTGTTCACGACCCCGATGTGGTAGTCGATGTTGGCGCGTTTGGTGAACGCGGCCAAGAAGCGGTCGATGTTGCGGATCAAGTTCGTTTGGTGGGTCGACATACTTCCGGAGTCGTCGACCACGAACAGAATGTCGACCTGGGGATCGAAGACTTCGGTGCCCCCGTCCGTATCGACCTTCTCGTTCTGATCGTTCGGCTTGGGAATCAAGTGGTTCGCCTCGGGCGAGCACGCGCCCAGGGCCAAGAATCCAAAAACCAAAACCGATAGCAGGCGTTTCATGATCACCTCTTCACCTGGCAGGCTTTTTTAACGTCGACTTTGTAATTCGAAAGTTCGTCAAACCAGACTTCATTGTTCGCCACGGGGAACTTCATGACATCTTGGCTGCTCGAGCCCGTGGTGCCGACTTTCACGTCGCCGCCGCCGGTGGCTTTGGCCTTGGCGAGTTTGTCCGCCAAAGATGTTTGCTGAAGAACCTCGGCTTCCACGATGTGCATTTTGGCCAAGATCTTACGCGTGTCCTCGACTTCGTTTTTCGCCATCTCTTGAACGCGCGCGAGCGTGGCCGATTTGGCCATGCGGGCACGGCCCATGAGAGACTGCTTCAAATTCTCGAACGACGCTTGCAATCCGGTTTGCGCCAGCGATTTGGCGTAGAGCTCTTCGGCCACTTTCGCCTCGCGCTCCAGATCGGCTTGAGCTTTTGAAAGCTCGCGCAGACGCTGATCGCGGGTGATCTGACGGGGCAGACTTTGCGAGTCTTTGCCGAGCTCTTCCCACTTCACTTGACGGGTGCGGACCTCGTTGATCACGCGGGTGACCGCGGGAGTCTCGGGCTCTTGCGCGAGTTTTTTCAAAGCCTCGGTGCGGCCTTTGAACTGCTCGGGGAAAGCCTGCAGGCTCTTCACGACGCCGGGGTAATCGCAAACTTTGAGCTGCGCAAGCGCGCGCACGAAGTAGCTTTCTGCACCCACTTGACCTTTGAACACGGGGTTCACCAGGGTCTGCGTGATTGCGAGCGCGTTTTGCGGCTCACCCTTACGGATGAACGACCACGCGGCCTCCTCTTGAGCGTCCAACCAGTAGTCAGAGCCCTTGGGGATTTTGTTGTAGTAGCGGATCGAAGCGTCGAAGTAACCGTTCTGGAACAAGAGGCGCGCGGCCGTCAGGTTCAAAAGGTCTTGCGACACGGGGCTGTTCTTGGTTTTCAAGAGAGCGGCCATGATCTTGGCGGCTTGATCGGGCTGATCGCCGAGCGAGTACGCCAAAGCCAAGTTCCACTCAACCAGCGCACGCTCCACCGAGTCGGTCGGTGCACGTTTCGAGAGGGCCTCGAGATCTTTGATGCCTTGCTTTTGCGTCACCTGACGGGTTTTGGCTTTCACTTCGTAGTTCAGACCGAAGATCTCGGTCCAAGCGTCGTTCCAGCTCAGGAGCGCGATTTTCCACGCGGGGTGGTTTTCGTTCGCGGCCTCTTTGAACAGGCTGAGCAAATGAAAGTGGATCTTCTTGGGCTCGCGAGTCGCGAAGAGCTCTTCAAGACCGGTCGTTGTCAGACCGCTTTTGAATTTGAGCAGAGCGCGCAAAGCCTGACCGTTGGCCGAGCGGTCAAACGCCGTTCCGCCAAAGGCCGATTGGTACTGAAGCAAGCCTTTGTCCCACTGCGCTTGTTCCAAAAGGCGGAAGAACGCGTTTTGTTCCGAGGTGGGGCGCCCGTCTTGAAGACTGCGAAGCGTGTCGACCAGAAAGCTCTGCTCGCGCGCGGTTTTCACTTCGGCCGCTCCCGCCGACGGCTTGCTGCCGCCGTCGAGCAGGCTCTCAAGATCTTCGGCCGCAAAAGCCGGAGACGTGAGCGCGAGCGCCGAAGCCAGGTAAAGGGCTCGTTTCATCATAGCAACCATCCCATTTGCACCGAGGCCAGTGCGAGGTCCAAGTTGATCGGGCCGTTGAAATAAGACGCTTCGTAGCGCTGGTACGCCATCTCGAGGCGCGTGCTGAACCGAGGGGTGAACCAAAGGCCCACGCCGCCGCCGCCAGTGTACGTCGAGGTCGAACCCGAGCTCAATTGAACTTGGCCCGCACCGAGCATCACGTAAGCATCGAACTGCACGACCGAAGAATCCAGCCAGTTGATTTTACCGTAGATCGGCGACCAGTTGACCAAGGCGAGCGCCTCGCTCTTGGGGTAGTTGATCTCGGGGATCACGGCCGACGGGTTGTTCGGATCTTTGAGGTACTCTTGGTAAGCGCGCTCGGTCATCGCCTCGCCTTCGGGAGTCAGGCGGTTGTACGACGACTTGTATTTGGCACCGAACGCCCAGCGGGGCGTGAGGTGGTAGTACACGTTGAGGCCCAAGTTCTGCGTGCGCACATACGTGTCGCCGCCAAAAGTGCCGGCGAATTCGGGCGCGATCTCAAAACGATTGCGAAGGCTCACGGTGCGCGACTGCACCACGGTGGTTTCGACTTCGGGGTTCAGGGCCTGCGCTTTTTCGAGCAGGATCTTATTTCCGCCGAGACCGTCGAAATCATCTTCCGACGCGATGGCTGCGGCAGGTGCGGGCGCCGCGCTCTGAGTCTCAGGAGCCGCCAGGGCCAGGCTCGACAACAGGGACAAAGTCAGCAAGAGAGATTTGTTCATTTAGTTGGATCCTTTCACGGGTGTCGGCGAAGGAGTGGGGGCCGGGAGCGCTTTGACTTTCACGCGCAGGGTGAACATGCGAGTCGACGTTTGGGTGTCCGAACGATCGGAGTTGCGGCCGGTGGCGTTCAGGTTCCAAGCGAAGTTCTGCTCACTCGCGGTTCCCGTGGGAACCCAGCGAAGCGCGCAGCTCAAAACACCGGGACGGGCCGCTTGGCAGCGGATATCGGCGCCTGCGGGGAGCGTGCTAGCGAGCTGCACGTCGATCATCGCCTCGCCTTTTTCGTCAAAGACGAGAAAGGGAACGACGTTTTCTTGACCGGGCGTGAGCTCGGCGGTCTCAACCCAAGAGATATTGAGGTTCGAGAGCTTCGTGTAAACTTTGGTTGAGAAGTTCGCATCGACGCTCGATTGATTGAAGCGGTTCACCGCACGCAAGCGGAAGCCCGCCATGTCCGACCCTGAGGTGAACTCGGTGTTGTTCAGACGGACCGTCACGCGGTAGGTCCACTCTTTTTTAATCGGGTCATTCGAAGACACCTGCACGATCGTGTAGGGCGCCAGCGACTTGGTGTTGAGCACCGTCGGCGGGAAGATCAAAAGCGAAGGTCCGTCACCCACGTCCGAACCACCATCGGGATCGTAGACAACCACGTTGAGCGAGGTGTCCGCGCCTTCACGCACCAGCGCGTTCGGGCTGGTGTTGGTCACCGACTTCACTTCGGGCAAAGACATTTTGCGGTGAACGATCACGTTCACTTCGGTCTGTCCCAAAAGTTGAGGGCGGTCGGGATTGGCGGGTGTGGCGATACTGTGAATCACCAAACGCATTTCGCGGTAAGTGCCATCAAAGACCGTCCCTTTGGGCGGCATCCACTTCATGACGCCGGTCGCGGGGTCGAACGTCGCCCCGGGAAAGGCGTCGATGTTGGCGATAAAGGTTTCTTCCAATTTGTAGCCGGGCTCGAGCACGGTCACGTTAAACTGCAAAGAGTCTTCGCGGTCTTCCATGAACGAGGCGTTCTGCGGTCCGCGCACCAAAACTTTTTCGGTGGGCTGAGGCTTGTCCGGCTTTTGCTGCGGCGGAATGCCTTCACGGATGGGATCGGGTTGGCCCGCGAGCGGATCTTGTTCAAATTTGAGCGAGCAGCCCGCTGTCATCAAGCCCGCGACAACCGCGAGCATCAAAAAGTTTTTCATTCAATCACCCCTGTCCTGATCTTCTGAGTGTAAACGGATAGCTCACTTTGACGTCCACGCCGCCATCGGGAAGCGGAAACTTCCACGATTTGAGGCGCATGACGATACAATCTTCAACGGTTTTCGCTTTGAGCGTGGTGCTGGCGACCGAAGCCTCTTTCACCATGCCATTGCCGCCGATCGTGAAATCGACAGCCACGCGCCCGTTCAAAGTCGCATCGCTTTGCAGACCTTGCTCGTAACAGAAACGAACTTGGCCTTGGTTGCGGTTGATGACGGCCGCGATTTGATCGCGGTCGAGACCTTTGGCCACGCTGGCCTCCGCGCCCAGCGGAATCGCGCTCACGCCGGTCGAGCCGGTCAGCGCGAGTTTGCCGTAACCGGCTTCGCCGCCGCCTTTACCTTTGGTTCCATAGCCGCCCGCGCCTTGAACATTCGCGCCCGCACCCAAAGGAGCGGAGACGATGCCCTTGGCGTAGAGCGAGGTCTGCGTGCCGCCGCTGCCTTGCGTGCCGCCAAGACCGGGGCCCGCGGTGGTTTGAGCCGCGCCTAAATTCAGGCCGCCGCGCTGTTTGCTCGAGTTCAAGCTGCCCAGGGCCGAAAGGGCGCCCATGCGTTTGATCGAAGCGGTTTTGGTCGCGGTCTTGTTAACGGCGTCATTGGTGGCCGTGGCCGTGACGACCGTTTTCGGCGTCGGCGGCTTGACCATGGATTTCACGATTTTGACAACTTGCTGTTGAAGCTCTTCTTCACGCTTGGGCGTCATCTCGGCGACATTGCGCAAAGCCCCCAGCAGCGAGAAGACCATCAGACCCAAGATCGCCATCGTGAAGTACAGAACGCGGCGGTCTTCGTCGCGGTCGCCTTCGTCTTTGACGGTCTCGCCGACATTTTCGATCAGGCTCAGGTGACCAAGCTCACCGACGAGCAAGGGCTTCTTGTTCAAACCGTCGCGACTCAGTTCGCCGAGCGATTCGAACGCGATTTTCTTTTTCTGGAGCGCCTCGGTGTTGTTGACGAGCTCCAGACGGCGGGTGTCGGCGCGGCGGATGACTTGAACGGGTTCACCCGACCAAGCAAACGCGCGCAAGACGCGGCCTTCATTGTCTTGCAGAACGAGTTTTTCCATTAGTCACGCTCCGCGGAGTTTTCGAGACGGTCTTTAAAATCGGTGCGAACGCCGATGAGCGCATCGAGAACTTTGTCTTCTTCGACGGTGGTCACCGACTCATCCGAGAAGTGGTACTTCCCTTGAACGAGCAGGTCTTCGAAGCTGTGCTCGGTCTGCGACGAACCGATCGCGGTTTTGGTTTTCTCTTGAGGAGCGGCCGACGGTGCGGCCACAGCTCCAGCAGAGAACAAAAGCATCGAGGCGAGGATCATCTTGATCATTGTTTAACCTCTTGGACAGGCTCCGCGGTGGGTAAGGACTTGAGGCGGCCCTCAAGATACTGAACCATCGCGAAGTTTTTTGATTTCTTTTCAAGTTCCAGCAAACGATTCGCGGCCGAGCGGTCCAGAGGACTCTGGCGAACGGCCTCGCGCGCAGCTTGCAGCTCTTTCACGTCGGGCAGACCCAAGACGCTTTGCGAGTTTTTTGCTTCAAGACCGGCGAAGAACGCCTGATCGGCTTCGGGAGCCGCGACTTTGAGAGCCGCGAGCTCTTGCGCGATCAAAGTGCGGAACTCCGCACCCTCTTGAACCGACTTTTCGAGATCGGCCTTCCAGTTGGAACCCGACCAGAACTCTTTCACTTTGCTCTGAGCCTGCTCCGCCTTGATCTTAAAGGGCGAGGCTTGCTGACTCAGGATCTGCATGTACTCCTGCTCCTCTTCGGGCTTCAGGCCTTCGGGCATCGGAAGCGACATCAACTCTTGGTAAAAACGGTCCGACTCACGCGCAACGAGATCGATGGTCACGAGCTGCGACGTCCAGTCCCCGCTTTGAATCGCACCCGCCGCCATTTTTTCGGCCTTGGTCAACTCGGCGGCGCGGTCCTTGATGCTTTTGCCCAGCGTTTTCTGGTTCTTCGAATCGATTTGCATCCCGGCGAGCTTGGCTTTTTGCGCGTTGTACTCTTTCAAGAGTTGAACGCGGGTCAAAAGACGGCCCCAATTGGTGTTTTGCACTTTGGTGTCGCTCGACGCTTTTTTCAGAATCTGATCCGTGGGCGTTTTGCTGTAAGCCTCGGTGTACAACCGCGCGAGCAAGTCGGGCGCCTGATCGAGGATCGACTTTTGCGCCTGGATCTCTTTCACGGGGTCATTGCTCCGACGAACGATCTCGGACGCCACCGCTTGGCGCGCTTCGGGATCTTTGGTCGTTTTGATGTACTGCTGATAGAGCGGCATGGGGTTTTGACCTGCCAGATCCGCGTAGATCGCCAGCTTCAGCGTTTTTTGCTCGGGCGCTTGATCTTTGAGCTGCATTTGCGACGTCGCGGTGTAGGCACCGGCGAAATCCAGCTTCAGCTCCGAGAGCCAAGCTTTGCGGCCCAGCGCGAACTCGCGGTCTTCAGGCTTCAAATCTTTTTGCGCCAGAAGATCATCGGCCGCGTTGCGAGCGACGTCGAACTGACGTGTCTTCTCGGCCAGGATCAATTTGTTCTTCAAGTAGATCACGCGGTCCGAAGCCGAAGCTTCGCGCGCGTTGAACTGACCCAAGACCGCGAGGGCGGCGGCGGGGTCATTGGGAGCCAAGGCGGCCGAGCGCGAGAGCAGGGCTTTCTGCCCGACTTGATTGAACTCTAAGGCGTTGTCTTTAAAAGCGCCGGCGTAGTCTTTGGACCAAGCGATCATCTTGTCTTCGTCTTTGAGCATGCCCAAAGCATCGAGCGAAAGATCCGCCGCTTGTTTGCGAACAGCTTTATTGCCCTTAGGATCCAGCGCGAGCTTGCGCATCTCTTCCGAGGCGAGCGCGTACTGATTTTGATCGTAAAGACGTTTGGCTTTTTGGTACGAAACTTCAAAGGTCTTGGTGCCTTTGCGGGTCTCTTTGACGTACAGGTCTTGCGCGCGCATCAAGAGCGCGTCATCTCCCGACGCTTCGGCATTCTCGATATTGGTGAGAAGCGCGACTTCGAGTTTGTCGTCAGTAGAGCCGGCCGTTTTGGCATCGGGCTTCTGAGTTTTGATCGCCGCCACGGCCGCCTCTTGACGGGCCATCGCGGTTTTCCAGTCTTTGAGCTCGCGGGCCACTTGCGCGCCCCACAGGTTCATTTCGACGTCGTTCGGAATGGCTTCGAGGTACAAACCGTAAGCCTTCGAGAGCTCAGCCGTGGGGGCTTTTTTCTCGGCTTGGTTCCACACCACGATAAATTGGCGGTACAGCTTTTGCGATTCGCCGCAATCGGCTTTGCCGCAGCCTTTGAGTTCTTTCCAGAGAGCGGTCGCCGACTCCATGTCTTGCAGAGCCAAGTCACGGGCACCCGTCTCCAAGAGCAAGGGCGCACGGTGGAGCAAGACTTCGAGGCGCTCGGCGGGAGCCGATTGATGGCCATAAACGAAGTTCCAAACCATCAACGCTTCTTTTTTGCGGCCCACGCGCTCGGCTTCCGCCGCGAGCAGGGTCACGTTCGAAACGCGGGTGTTCTCGGGACTCAGCGTGAACAACTGTTCAACATCGGCCTTTTCGAGATTTTTCTTCGACAGGAAGGTCGCCAAGTCGCGGCTCACTTCCTCTTTAAATTGAGGATCGATTTGGTTCGAAGCCACGCCCGTGCGGGTGAGCAAAGCGGGCGTTTTCAAAATCGTGATCAGCTCTTGGGTCGCACCGTTGATATCGCCCAAGTTGAACGAGCTCCAAGCACTTCGGTACGCGGCCAGGCCACGCGACGAGGCGGTCGGGATTTTGAGAACTTCTTGGTAGCCTTTGCGGGCTTCGGCGAATTGGTTCTTTTTGAAAGACATTTCGGCCAAAGACAAAGAGGCCTCGGCGCGGGCGTTCGGGTCCTGCGCTTCGTTGGCGATCTTGCCATAGAACGAGCGGGCTTCGGTTTCGTTGCCGGTCATCTGATAGAGGTGGCCCAGTTGGATCATCACTTTGCCGCGATTCGCCGCCGGAACGCGGTCCAAAACGTCGCGGTACAAGCGGATGGCTTTTTCGCGGTCTTTTTGACCCGCGGTGCAGGTCGTACAACCTTGCTCCAGTTCGGCCATCGAGTTGACTCGCGCACGCTCGGCGAGCAGGTCGGCCAACCGCAAGGTCACCGACACTTTCGACGAGTCATTGGGAGCCAGGCTCATGTTCACTTGGCTGAGTTTGTCGATCAAGAGATCGCGGCTTCCCGAATCCATCTGAGCGGAAACGGCAAATGACGACAAGGTGATTGCCGCCACGAGCAGAGAACGGTGTGTGAGTTTAATTTTCATCCCTAAGCCCCCTCAGACCCCGGTGCGGCTACGGGCCGCGCCGGCATTTGGATGTGTTACTTCGCGAGAACAGCGAAACGAATGTCGCTAAACCCCGCGTGCGCACAGGCCAAAACAATTTGATTCAAGAATTCGTATTTCACGCGGCGGTCAGCTTGGACCGTCACGATCCCCGGAAACTCCGCGCCCGAGCGCTCCGCCGAAAACTTCTGACGAAGCTCCAGCAGTGCCGCCACGAGGCCATCGCCCGACACGGTTTTGTCTTCGAGGTAGATTTGCCCCTCTTCAACCTTCACGACGGGGTTGCGCTCCAAAAGCTCGGTCAGCGCCGCTTTCGGCAGCTCGGTGTCTTTACCGATCGACAAGAGGTCACCCGTGCTCGAAAAGCTCATGAGCAAGAAGATCACCAAGATCGAAAACGCATCCACGAGCGCCGTCAAAAGAAGATCGGACGCCATGTTGCGCTTGTGTTCGTGTCCTTTGGGATTCAAGAGCGAACCCGACGCCAACTGGCCGGTCAGGGTGCTCTGTCCAAGAACGCTTTGATTCATCATATATCTATCTCCCGTCGAAACGGCTTAGAGAGGAACGACGCCGAGGTCGTTCAGTCCCGCTTTTTTAAAACGGTCCATCAGATCGATAATGGTTTCGTAAGACGTCTGCGCTTTGGGTTGGATCAAGGCCGTTCGCAAATCAGGCTCGGACTCTTTCATCTTCGCCATGACTTGATCGAACTGTTCGGCGTTGACCGCACCATCGCTGCCCGCTGCGATCGTCAATTTTCGCAAGCCAGCAGGGAGTCTCGAGGCGTCTTTCGCTTCGAGGGTGAGGTCCCCTTTTTCGCCCATGAAAACCCAAATGATGGGTTTCTTTTCCGTCTCGGCCGCCGGCTGCCCGCCGACCGCTTGTTTGACGTTCATGGTACCGATGTTGAGCCAAACGGCCGTGAGCAACAAGAAGCAGATGCAAACCGAAAGCAAATCGATGAACGGAACCAAGTTCAATTCAAAATCGAGATGTTTGGTGGGTTTGCGCATTACGCGTTCGCTTCCCGGCTCGACTCAGATCCTTTGCCATTGGCGCGGAACGAAGTGAAACCAGCGGGTTCATACGTGTAGCTGAGCCAGTTGAACGCTTTCAAAGCCGCGGTGTTGAGATCTTCCGACAAGATCGTCGCGCGGTTCTGCAAAATCGCGTAGGCGATCAACGCCGGGATGGCGGCGATCAGACCGTAAGCGGTACAGTTCATCGCTTCCGAGATACCGGCCGCGAGCAAAGCCGCTTTTTCGGCGGGAGCCGCGAAGGCAACGGCCGCGAACGACTGGATCATGCCCGTGATGGTTCCGAGCAGACCCATCAGAGTCGCGACGTTCCCGAGCATGGTCAAGAAACCGGTGCGGCGGTCGATGAGAGCGTTTTCGTGAATGAGGACTTCGTCCATTTTGCCTTGGATCTCTTCTTTGCCGCCGAGGTTTTTAGCGGTCTTTGCGCCCACCAGAACCGCGCGTGCGACAGGCTGAGTGCCTTCCATGGCTTGGGCTTTCTCGACAACCGACGAAATCTCGCCGCGGCGAACGGAGTCTTCAAAGCTCATGACCACTTCGCCTTGGTTGGCTTTGCGTTTCACGAACAGAGCGTAAACGCGCTCAACGATGATTGAGATCGAGACGATTTGGATGACCATGATCGGGTACATCCAGATACCGCCGTGTTGGAAAGCGACTGCGATTTTCGACAAAAACTCCATGTGTTCTCCCCCTCACCCAGATCGACAGAAGTCTGACGTAAACTTGACTAAGATCTAGATGTCGGCCTCAAGTGCCTCATAAAAATCAAAGGCGGTCCACACGAAATTAAAAAGTTTTTAGAAATTTTGTTCATGCGAGATATAAGCGAAACAGATGTGCGTGAAGTTTACGCAAGCCGTCTCACCCTCCGCTCGCTCGAAGGCCAAGGCAAATCGCGCCAATTTGCGCGAACGCACAAACAATCTTACAGAAAATGAAATGAACTTTTGGCGATGCGTCTTAGCGGCCTCAAACGCGCGGCAAATCCTAGTTACAAGCGGCTTTTGGCGGTTTCGTATTCTCGACGAAACTTCTCGATGATTTCGCGAACGCTCAAAATATCGTCCACAAGTCCCACGCTTTGGCCCGCGCTCCAAACCGTCTTCCAAGTCACGCCGGTGGCCGCCTTTTCGAGCGACTGCATTCCCATATAATGAATGAGCGGAACGACGTACTTTTTGGCGTGTTTGTTCTCTTTGAGCGTTTTGAGGTACCAGGGTAGATCGAGCCCAATCTTGTCGATGTAGGGAGTGCGAATCACCGCTGCGGGCGTTCCCGACATGCGGGTCGTCATGACAATGTCTTCGGGGGATGAATTCACGACCGCCTCTTTGTAGCTCTGATCCACGCCCGCCTCGGTGCTGGCGATAAAACGGGTGCCCACGCTCACGCCGCTGGCGCCGAGCGCGATCGCGGCGGCCATTTGCTCGCCGGTGGCGATACCGCCCGCCGCCAAAATCGGAATTTTGAGTTTGGTTTTGAGCCACGGAATCAAAACCAAAGGCGAAATCGGCCCCGCATGCCCTCCCGCGCCCGACGACACCGCGATCACGCCGTCCGCGCCCATGTCTTCGACTTTGAGCGCGTGCTCCAGGTTGGTCACGTCGCAAAAGACCTTGGCGCCATTCTTATGGGCCTCTTTGATCACCTCTCGCGGCGAACCGAGCGAGGTGATGAACATGTTCACGCCCGCGTCGAGCGCCATCTTCAGGTCGTCTTTTTGCCGGGTGTTGCTCTTATTGACGATGATGTTCACGCCGATCGGCTTCTGGGTGCGCGCGCGCATCTGTTCGAGCGCTTTTTTGTACTCTTCGAGGGGACGGTAATTCAGCGCCGGAAAGGTGCCCACCGCACCCGCCTCCGAACCTTCTACGACCATGTCGACATTGCTCACCAAAAACATGGGCGCAACGACCAAGGGCAAGTCGCAGCCCATCAAACGTGTGAAGTCGGTTTCGATTTTTGTCATGGCCATCGTGTCTCCCCTTTCGAGAGCTTGGCAGATTTTATGGACCCTTGCAAAAAAATGTGGGAGCTTTATTCTGTGAAGATTAACCTTGCCCTTTGGGACCGGATTTTACGCTACTTATTGGGAGTCGTGCTCTCGACATGGGCCGTCGCGGGCGGACCTTGGTGGTGCTTTTTCGGTTTGTACCTTCTCATCACGGCGGCATGGGGACTGTGCCCTCTTTATGGCCTTATGAAGTTCAGGACGTACCATGACAAGTTCCAACTCAAGAGGCGCGAAACTCTCTGAGGTCTTGGCCGAACTCAAGGCCGAGTACCGACAAAAGTTTCCGGAAAAGCTCGCCAAACTGCGGGCTCTGCACGCCGGTCAAGACTGGCCCGCGCTCAAAGAGGAATTCCATAAACTCAAAGGCACCGGCCGCACCTACGGCTACCCCGAGGTGTCGCAGCTGTGCGAGGCCCTCGAGCAGCTCTGCGGCAAACCCTCGGTTTCGGCATCTTTGGTTGAAAAGTGCTTCCCGGTGTTCGAAAAGATGCTGACGGCTTGGCAGGACGGACATCTGTACGACCTGTCGCTGAACGAAGACGCCCAAGAGATTCTTGAAGGAGCTTAGACGATGAACGCGCTCAATGATTTGGCTTCGATCTTTCCGGCCGACCGCCTCAAAACGGACGCCGAGTCTTTGCAGTACTACGGCAAAGACTGGACGACTTATTTCGATGTCAAAGCTTCGGCCATCGTGTTTCCGCTCTCGACCGAAGAGGTGCAAAAGCTCGTGCGCTGGGCCCGCGCGAACAAATTTGCGTTGGTCCCCTCGGGCGGACGCACGGGCCTGAGCGGCGCGGCCGTCGCGACCCAAGGTGAGGTCGTCGTGTCGTTCGAAAAGATGAACCGCATTCTCGAATACGATCCTATCGATTCGACCGTTCGGCTCGAGCCCGGCGTGATCGTCGAAGAGTTGCAGCAGTACGCCGCCGAAAAAGGCCGCTACTACCCGGTCGACTTCGCCGCGCGCGGCTCGGCCCATATCGGCGGCACCATTGCCACCAACGCGGGCGGCATTAAAGTTGTTCGTTACGGCGTGACGCGCGAATGGGTCACGAGCCTGAAAGTCGTGACCGGCACCGGCGAGATTCTTGAGCTCAATCAATCTCTGGTTAAAAACAACACCGGCTTTGATCTTCGCCACCTGTTTATCGGCAGCGAAGGGACGCTGGGTTTCATCGTCGAGGCGACCATGAAACTGGCCCCGCCGCCACCGGAATTGCGTGTGCTCTTGCTCGCTTTGCCGGATCTGGACGCGGTGATGAAGGTGTTCGCGGAGTTCCGCAACTCGTGCGTGCTCAGCGCGTTTGAAATGTTCTCGGACAAAGCGCTCGCCAAAGTCATGCAGGGGACGGGACTGCCCGCGCCGCTCCCGACTGCGAGCCCCTACTACGTGGTCTGCGAAGTCGAAGCGCCCACCGAGGACGCCGAAACCCGCGCGCTCGGCGCCTTTGAAAAGTGCATGGAAGAGGGCTGGGTCGTTGACGGCGCGCTCGCGAGCTCGGCCGAACAGGCCAAGACGTTTTGGCGCTACCGCGAAGACATCTCCGAATCTTTGGCAAAGTATTCGCCCTACAAAAACGACATCGCGGTTCGCATTTCAAAAGTGCCCGCATTCTTGAGCGCGCTCGAGGGCCTGCTCGGAAAATCGTATCCCACGTGGGAGGTCATCTGGTTTGGCCACATCGGCGACGGCAATCTGCACGTGAACATCTTGCGACCCGCGGGGATGAGCAAAGAGGAATTCGTGAAAGAGTGCCGCAAGGTCGATGCGCTTGTTTTTGAAAGCATCCAGCAGGCGCACGGCTCGATCAGCGCCGAGCATGGCGTGGGCCTCACGAAAAAACCGTTCTTGCAGTACACCCGGGCTCCCGGCGAAATCGCCCTTATGCGCGGAATGAAACAGAGCTTTGATCCCGACCGCATCATGAATCCGGGCAAGATCTTCGACTGAGGGGTTTTTGAGAGGGGCCGACGCAGAGAGGCCCCTGACCAAAACCTCAACAACCCGGGGTCCTCGAGCCCCCTTTTTATTGCATCTCAGCTGGTCCGTTTGTCGCAAAAGCCTAGATCCATGAAGGTTTTCGCGATATTCGCCCTTATTTTAGGCATGAGCCTCTCGGCGCAGGCCCAGGAACCCCAGGTTTTTAATCTGTCGAAAACCTATCGGATTCTGACGATCCGAACGATTTCGCCCAATGGGCCTTCGGAAACCTACAAAGAGGCGATCCGCTCCAACACCGACCGCACCTGCGCGCTCGTGGTGCAAATGTGCGAGATGGCCGTGGGCAAGCAGTGCGTTCGCATCGCGACGAGCCTGATCAACTCCGAATCCAATGCCGCCATCACGACCTACCAGGTCGAATGCCAGGCGCGCCAAATTAAGTAATTCACAACCAGTTTAAAAGAGGATATCTCGGGGCCTCAACGGAGGTTTCGATGAAATCCAGTCTTCTCATCGCTTTGCTTTTCACAGGCTTGTCGGCGCACGCGGGCCTGAAACCGATCACCGATGTTTACGAATGCGACAATCTCACGTCGGGCGACTATTTTCATTTGATCGTTGAGATCGATGTCGACGACTCGCGCGAATCTTTCATCGAAACTTCGGCCGGCCGTCAGGAGATCGAAACATCGTCTTACCGCTTGGTTCGTCTTGGCAGCGGCGGCGAATGGCAAATGATCTTGAACGGACGCGCCGACGAAATCGCCTGCCGTTACGATGCGAGCCGCAGCACCAACGAGTGATCGACTAACAATGCGCACCTTTGGTGCGACTATCCCACCACGCGGGTTCGGATCGACCGTGCGAGCTTTCCGATTTCTTCGCCCAAGGGAGCCGCGTCCGCGCGCTCCACATCCATCAAAAGATAACCGATTTTTGGGTCTGTCGAGAGTGTTTGCGCCAAGATGTTGGCGCCAAACTTCGAAACGGCCGAATTGATCTCACCCAAGACCCCGGGCTCATTGCGGTGCACGTTCAAAATCCGGCGCGAGCCTTGCGCGCGCGGCAGATCCACCTGCGGAAAATTCACCGCGCCGAGCGTGGAGCCGGTCGCGATAAAGCGGCTAAAACTCTCGGCGACTTCGATGCCGATGGCGTACTGGGCCTCTTCGGTGCTGCCGCCGATATGGGGTGTGAGAATCACGTTCGAAAGACCTTGCAGAGGTGAGGTGAACTTGTCTTTGTTCGAAGCGGGCTCCTCCGGAAACACGTCCATCGCGGCGCCGCCCAGATGTTTGTCTTTCAGTGCCTGCGCAAGATCTTCGATATCAACGACGGTGCCGCGTGAGGCGTTGATCAAAAACGCGCCCTTTTTCATGCGTTGAAGCTCCTTGCTCGAAATCATGTCTTTGGTCTGCGGCGTTTCGGGAACGTGCAAGGTGATGAAATCCGCTTTTTGTAAAAGCTCATTCAAATTCGCGCAGCTCGAAGCATTGCCGAGCGGCAGTTTTTTGATCACGTCGAAGAAAATCACCTTCATGCCCATGGCTTCGGCCAGCACGCTCACCTGACTGCCGATGTGACCGTAGCCCACGATCCCCACGGTTTTGCCGCGCACTTCGCGCGAGCCTTCGGCGGACTTCATCCAGCCGCCTTGATGCGCGAGCGTGTTGCGATCTCCGAGCTGACGTGACAGCGCGATCATCTCGGCAATGACCAGCTCCGCTACGCTGCGGGTGTTGGAGTGGGGCGCATTGAAAACCGGGATTCCCAGGTAATTGGCACAGGCCAGATTCACTTGATTGGTGCCGATGCAAAAGCAGCCGATGCTCATCAAGTTCGGATTGGCCTTCAGAGCCTTTTCAGTCATTTCGGTTTTGCTGCGAATGCCGAGAACATCGTAATTCGGAAGCAGCTCGCAGAGTTCTTTTTCATCGGGCGCGTGCGCCAAGCGGGTCACGACGGCGCCGAGATCTTGCAAAATAGTTTGGGCCACGGGGTGGATATTTTCGACGAGAAGAATCCGGGTGTTTTGCATGGAGAAATTCTGACACAAAACGCGAGGGAACACATGAGTGTTTAGACTGGGACGCCCCGCAATAACCCTCGATTTTCGAATGAGAAACGGTGATGGTTAAAAGCTGAATATGAACTCTAGTTTTTCGCTCCTCATCGTTGATGATGATTCTTTGGTGGCCGACACTCTCGCACTTGCTCTGCGCAAGTCGGCGTGGCGCACGGTTCATGCCTCCAAAGTGAGCGAAGTCCCCCATGAAGGCAGCTTTCAGGCCGCGTTTGTCGACATGCACTTGACCGGCGATCTGACGAAAGCCGAAGGACTTGAGGTTTTGTCAGGATTGCGTGAGCGCTTTCCGCTGGCCGAATTGGTGGCAATGTCGGGCGATATGGATCTGGGACTCATGGAAAAATGCCTGAGTCAGGGCGCCAAGAAATTTATCGCCAAACCTTTAGCGCTCGATGAGGTCACCGCCACGCTCGAAAAGATCGAGGCCTTGTGCCGCATGCGCGAGATCGAGCACCGCCCGGATGCGGATCATGCGCAATGGATCGGCCGCTCGCGCACGAGCGAAGGCCTCAAAGAACAAGTCGCACAGCTTCGCGGTGAGCGCGGACCGATTTTAATCGAAGGCGAAACCGGCACGGGTAAAGAAGTGGTGTCGAGACTTTTGCACCAACAAGACCCCACCCGTCCGTTCATCCCGGTGAATATCGGCGCGATTCCGGATGCCTTGTTTGAATCCGAACTTTTTGGACACGTCAAAGGGGCCTTCACCGGTGCGGATCAAATGAAGGTGGGCCTGGCCGAGGCGGCCAATGGCGGCGATCTGTTTCTGGACGAGATCGAAGCGTTGCCCCTCCACCAACAAGTCAAGCTGCTCCGTTTTCTGGAGAGCGGCGAAGTTCGCAAAGTTGGCGGTAAAGACGTGATCAAATCGCGCGTGCGCGTGATCGCGGCGAGCAATCAAAATCTCGATCAGCTCGTCAAAGACGGAAAGTTCCGCGAAGATCTTTTGTACCGACTCAAATCCAAACGTTTGCAGCTCCCGCCTTTGCGCGAACGATTGGACGACGTCGTGGACCTGGCCACTTACTTTTTGTCGCAGGAACGCCCGCGCTCGAACAAAACGTTCACGCCGGCGGCGCTCGAGGCTCTTAAAGATTACGGCTGGCCCGGCAACGTGCGTGAACTCAAGCGCGTGTGCGAGCAGCTCTCGCTCACCAGCCCCTTGCCGATGATCCGCCCCGAGGACGTGCGCAAGATCTTGGCGGTCGATGATGCGGGCGGCAGCCGTCCCGGGTTTAACCTGAAAGACGGCAAAGGCCTGCAAGAAAAACTTGATGATTTCGAGGCGGCACTGATCCAGCACGCCTTGAAAGAAATTGGCGACATGGACCGCACCATCGAGGTGCTCAAAACGTCGCGCAGCAGTTTGTATAAAAAAATTAAAGATTATGGACTTGAGGTGCCCTCATGAATGGAGCTTGGAGTTCGCCGATTTACCGCGAAACCGCTTTGATCGTTCTGTCGTTTATTTTTGTCTCGGGACTGATCGTCTACTTTCTCCGACAGAAGAACTACTACTTCATCGTGTCTTGGGCTTCGATTAAAAGCTGGCTCTTCGTGGCGCCGATCTTGTTCGCGCTCTTGGGCCTGCCGGAGCCTTGGCCGCTCGTTGTCTTGACCTGCATCGCGCTTTTGGGCGCGAAGATCTTTTTTCAACTCATGGGGATGTACCACCGCAGTTATTTCGTGATGATCTGCTACGCCGGGATCATTGCGCTCGGCGCCTGCGTTTGGTTCAACCGCCTGGATATCTACAACCTCTTGCCGATGATCGTGTTGGGCGTGAGCCTGTTCGTGCCGCTGGTGCGCAACAACTACAAACGCATGATCCAGTACATCTCGCTCACGACATTGGCCTTTGTCCTGTTGGGCTGGTCGTTCATGCACTTGGGCTTGATCCTGCGATTTCCGAGCGGGATTTACGAGGTCATGTACCTGATCATCCTGACCGAGTTCTGCGACAACACGAACCTCGCGATCTCGCGCTACTTCAACCGCTGGAAGCTCTTCGACCGCATCGACACCAAACGCTCGCTCGAATCGACCTTTATCGCAGCCGCGATCACCATCGCGCTCGCGTTCGCGATGCGCCACTTGCTCCCCGACCGTTCGCAGATCTATTGGCTGACGTCGGGCCTCGTGGCCGCCATCGGCGGCTTGTTCGGTGATTTGGTGATGACTGTGATCCGCCGGGATGCCGGAATTAAAATCGTCGGCGCCTTTATCTTGGGCCGCGGCGACTTCTTGCACCGGGTGGACCGCCTGATCTTTGTGGCGCCGTTTTACTACTACATCATGGATTACCTCCATACGGTGCACCACTTATGAGAGATTGGGACTACGAAAACGAGCAGTGGACAAAACTGCCCGACCATCTCAAGCACTTGCCTCTGTTTACGCGGCATTTGGACATGTTCTCGATCGCCGTGCGCGCGGTTTGGGCCGTGATCCTCAAAGTGTGGTTCTTTCAGTTTTACATTCGACTTAAAGTGGTGGGCGATTACGGCCCCGTTTACAAACAGTACCCACGCCTTTTGATCATCTCGAACCACGCCTCGCACCTGGACGCGGTCTCGATCGCGGCCAGCATCCCCGCCAAGTACTGGATCAATCTCTACATCGCGGCGGCCAAAGATTATTTCTTCACCAACCCCGTGTTCACGTTTTTTTCGAAGCACTGCTTGGGCGCGATCCCGATCGACCGCAAAGACAAGCGCGGCGAAGCGATCCGCTTGATCACGACTTTGCTCTCGGAGCTGCCGCGCATGTGGCTGATCTTGTTTCCGGAGGGCACGCGCAGCAAAGACGGCAAGATCCACGACTTCAAGCGGGGCGTGGCGATCTTCGCCGAGCGCACGCAAACGCCGATTTTGTACCTTTATCTCGAGGGCAACAGCGAGCTGTGGCCCAAGGGCGCGCCGTTCGCGAAACCCGGCAAGCTGATCATCCACGTCGGTCCCGTCAAGCAGCCCGCCCCGATCGAAGAGATCTACGCCGACTACAAAAAATGGGTCATGGGCATCAACCCCCACGCCTTCGATCAGGCCGAAAACCCCGAATGGCACACCGGCGCTCCCAACCCCGAAGCCCCGCAAGTCGTCGAATAGGTAGCTGCTACATTTTGGTCTAGCAGCGCATCAAGGAGGAACGATGGACATTCAGAAAGCGTCTCTAAAAATTGGTGACTACCAGATTTGTCCCGTGCCCACCGGCCAATTCGGCCTCGATGGCGGTGCGATGTTCGGCACGGTTCCCAAAGTTTTATGGGAGCAGAGCAATCCTCCGGACGAGAAGAACCGCATTCCGATGGAGGCCCGCGCACTTCTGCTGAAAGGTTCGAAGCACAAGATTTTGATCGACACGGGAAATGGCTCTGACTTTGTGGCCAAGTACGGCGACAAAGTGGGCGGTAAGTTCTCGGAGATTTATGCCGTTGATCAAAACGGTCCGAGCCTTTTGAAATCTCTCGCGGGTCACGGCGTGAAACCTGAAGACGTCACCCACGTGATCCTCACCCACTTGCACTTTGACCATGCGGGCGGCGCGACCACCGAAAAGAACGGCGAGATCGTCGCCACCTTTCCGAAGGCCAAATATTATGTTCAGCGCGCGAACTTCGAGACCGCGACCAAACCCAACATCCGCGAAAAAGCGAGCTACCTCGCGCCCAATTTTGAGCCTTTGATGAAAGCGGGCGTTCTCGAGCTCTTGGATGGCGACAAGGCCGATCTGCTTCCCGGCGTTTCGGTGCAAGTTTCGAACGGCCACACCCGAGGTCAGCAGGTGGTCAAAGTGAGCGATGGAACAAACACGCTGCTTTATTGCGGCGACGTGATCCCGACCAGCTCGCACGTGCGTCTGCCGTGGGTGATGGGGTATGACTTGGAACCTTTGCGTTTGATCGAGGAGAAGGCGACGTTCTTAGAGCCGGCCTCTTCAGAAAACTGGTATTTGTATTTCGAGCACGACCCGTACTGCGACGCCGCGACGGTCGAAAAGAAGGGTCCCGACTTCAAGGTCAAGGACCGCTTTCATCTTTAGTTTTGCGCGAGCGGGTCGCGCAGCTGCGCGATCATGAAATCTTGCCAGGCTTTCGAGTCAAAGCTGCAGTGATTGCCGCTGACGTCTTTGTTCTGAACCGCGATGTTGCGCAAAATTGAGCGAGTCTTCCATTCGGCGGAGCCTTCATTGAAACCCAAACCGTCTTGCTGCCCGACCGACACGAAAAATGTCTGCGTGTCGAAACGTCCCTGCGACAAAAACTGAAACGGGTTGTTGGCATCCCAAGTGGCCCGGTCCGGAAACTCGCGTTCAAACACACGCACGACCGCATTAAAAAATGTCACGTTCAAGTAAGCTTTGTGACGGGCGCGGTACGCCGCGAGCTGTGCTTGATCAAAGGGATCGATCGGGAGCAGAGCCGGGCAAATCAAACTCACGCTCGCAAACTGCGCGGGGGCTTCGGCCACCAAGCGCGACGAATTGTGCCCGCCCATCGAAAAACCAACGATGTGGCGGCTCACCTGCCCGCTCGAACCCAAAGCCTGCTCGACCTGCGGAAGCGCGGCCAGCACTTCGCGCGCGTTGTTTTTAAGAATCCCCTGAGGCCCGGTCGAAAGACCGATGATCAAAGGCGCCTCGGCCCCAAAGCGCTGGCGCAGGGCCTGGCCCAGCTGCACGACGGGACCGCGGGTGTTGACGAAATCCGCGTCACCAAAAATGCCATGAAAGACGTAGATGATCCGCGAGGAGTCCACTTGGGCCCCCTCGGTGGATTGCACGCAGTAACGAAGCGCGGCCGAAGCCAGGGTGAGGTCGCGGCAGACCGGCGTGTAGACTTGAGAGGCCCGAGCCAGGCTCATCCCGACGAGGTGAATGCCAAGGACCAGGAGGACCGATTTCCAGAGTTTTGCTGTCATAGAGTCCATCCTACGAAAACGGCGGGAGAACTCAACGACAGCACCGCGTTACCCGCTAAAAAGCAGGGTCTTTTTGACCGCCAACCGGGAATCTTGCTATTGATCAAAGCCAGCGGTCCCGTAGCTCAGCTGGATAGAGCAACTGCCTTCTAAGCAGTAGGTCCCTCGTTCGAGTCGAGGCGGGATCGCCAATTTACATCTAATATACTTTGGTAGTTTAATAACTATCTGTCTAAGTTTGACGAAACGCAATTTTCGATTCAATACTTTAACAAGCAACGATCAATAATTTAGAAAGAAGTCACCGTGGCTAAGGCTACTCTAAAAAAGAAAACAGTAGACTCCGTTGAGAAGGCAGAAACTATCGCCTTCTTTCAAGAGGATACTAATGAACAACCTCCGTCAGACGTCATTGCTTACAATGAACTTCGCTCCTGCGCGGATCTTTACAGAATGTTTACTTCGGGCAGACTTCAAATTAAACCCGATTTTCAACGCGACATTGTTTGGAGCTCCCCCCAGCAATCTCGATTTGTAGATTCGCTAATTAAACAATTACCGATTCCAAGCCTATGCTTTAGCTTGGATCACGAGTCTCAAAAATGGCTCGTTATTGATGGACTTCAACGAATCAGTACCATAATTAAATTTCTATCGAAAGAAGAATGGTCAATATCCGGCATTGAAGACATTGATCCTGAGATCGCAGGCCGGTCGAATTTGGAAATCAAAAAAGATTCGTCAGTTTTGTACAGCAGGCTTGAGAATCTCACCATTCCCATCACAGTTCTTCGGTGTGATCTAAGAAAAAAGTCTCATTCAAACTATTTATTCACAATTTTTCACCGTCTCAATACGGGCGGTATGCGTCTTAATAACCAGGAAATTAGAAACGCAATTTTCAACGGTCCTCTGAATGAACTGCTTAAAGAGTGTAACAAGTATGAGCCTTGGCGAATTCTAATGAGCATAAAAAGCGATAAGACTTACCGTTATAAACGCGAAGAACTCATCTTAAGGTTCTTCGCATTCTACAACAATAGCGATCAATACAACGGAAAATTGGCGAATTTCTTAAATGAGTTTATGCGCGATCATAAAAACCTATCAGAGCTAAAACGAAAGCAATGGAAGGGTTTATTTGTGAGATCTATCGACTGCATTTCCAATGCGGGCTTGGTTAAGTTAAATTCCGAGCCTAATGCAGTAGTAGAAGCTTTGCTTTACGGGATTGCGAAAAATATTGACCACGTTGAAGAGCTCGCACCCTCAAAATTCAAAAAACAATACGTAAGCTTGAAGGCCTTTTCTGAATTTCAAGATGAAAATTTGCGAAACGACTTGAGCAACCGGATTAAACTATTGCGTCGGCTTACCGTGGCAGAGACTCTTTTCGAGAATTAATATGCTTCCATATGCACGTGCATTGAACACTCTTCGGAAATTGGAATCTGATTTTCAGGCAGCAGCTCGAAACGATGATCGCATATTTGCGTGCAAACTTGCGACACTAGAAGCATGTGGATGGATTGAGGAATCTTTCGATCTTGTTTTTTATAAATTTTCCTTAAGAAGAATATCGAGTCTGTCCGCACAATCCGACCTAAGGACCATGGTAAACAAGAATTTTGGATTTCATTTTGATAAGCATATTCGCAAGAATATCCTAACTCCTCTATTAGGATGCATACTCGCAGAGGTATTTGAATCAAAACTCGATGCTGCGCTTTTAATCCCTATGAAGGCATCATTAGGTACCCTTAAGCTCGAAAGAGACAAATTAGCACATACATATACCAAAGGTGTGACACCAAATATCAACTCTCCGACTGTTACAATTGGGCACTTCAACACCGTTAGGCAGGGCCTAGGTGATTTTGAAACAAAACTTTTGAGCGCTAGGCTCAAAATTTAGACCGTCGCCGCTAAACGGAGCGCGCTAACAGCCGACGAGACTCCGCCGCTAAGAAATCGGCCTCGTCGCGGTCGCAGTTGGTTTGGCTGACGACATAGATCTGGTGAGTTCCATCATCGCGAGACGTTCCGTCCGTGGGGATTTCGATCAAATCTGAAGACCTCATGGCGACTCGCTTGGGTAAAACCGACGCGATCGCGCCGCTGGCGGTGGCGGCCCGAAGTGTTTCGAAGCTCTCGCTCAAGATGCTGGGCTTGGCCGTTCCCAGCCGTTTTAAAAATCGAGTGTAGTATCGAGGTAAACCGTCTTTCGAAGGCGAGAGCGACCCCAAGCCCAACTTTTCGATGGCTTTCGCCGCGCTCATCGAACCGTGGCGGGCCGACACGTAAAGACCTAAGCGGTCTTCGCCCACTGCGATCGCGTACAGGCGGCTCAGGTCGTCGACTTCCGTGATCAAGGCCGAGCACAGTTCGCCTTTACGGACCATCGTTAAAAGCTGGCCCGTGCGGTTGACGCGAATGCCGAGCTTTAGACCCGGCATTTTCTCGCGCAGAGAATGGATCAATCCCGGCAGGATCTCGACCGCGAGGCTTTCGTAGGTTCCGAAGTTGAGCCAGGACAGCGCCGGCACCGGGTGGTGAATCCGTTCATTCAGACGATCAAACACTTCAAAGGCCGGGCGCACGGCCGCTAGCAGCGAGAGCGCGTCTTCGGTTGGCAAGACGGTGCCGCGCTCGCGGATGACCAGGCTTTTGCCCACGTTTTTCTCAAGAGCCGCCAGGGACTGCGACACCGCGGAGGGCGAGATTTTGGCTTTGGCCGCCGCGCTCTTGAGACTCCCCGATTTGACGATAAGGTCCAAGAGCCAGATTTTTTTGATTTGATCAATGTGAAGATCGTTTTTCATGGCCGACCTTACACCGCCACAGGTGGATAAGAAACACTTCATTTCAAAATTAGAAAATCGAAAGGCCCCAGCCTCGCCGGGGCCTTGCCAGTTCAGGGAAGGTCCGCCACGCCGAAATCCACATGGAACTTGGCGCAATAGATCGAAACTTGGTTAAAAGCTCTCAGCTCCTCAGCCGTGAGCGCGAGTTTGTACTCCTGGCGTCCGCGCGGGGCCTGCAGCGGCTCGACCACGAGCATCTGCGCCGGGTTTTGACGGTCACGCAAAAGAACGCGAAGGTCCGGTCCCGTTTGGCTTTCGAAATCGTCGTTCAAAACCAAGTAAAGCCCGTCCGTGCGCGTCTCTACGAAAACGGCACCTGTGACACGGTGATTGCCCACCGAGACAAACTCACCGGGAGCCGCCAGCGCGCGCGCCGACTCGGACGAACTGGATTGGGCGCAGGCCACTTGACCCACGGCTAGGGACAACATGGCGATCAAAGCGAGCATCGAATTCTTCATAAAACCTCCTCGGGCCCAGGGCCTCTGTCGGTCAACTTAGTCGCGAAGGCCCGCCCTGTCTTGGCAAGCCTGCCTAAACTCTCAGATCAGTTTTTCTTCATCGGGGCGGGAGACGACCCGAAGCACGCACTCCTGGCGTGCCAGCTCGGTGAGCGCGCCGAGCTGGTGCAGCCGGTGCATGTCGATCACGACTTGCACGCTGTTCCACTTGGCCCTCTCGACCAGGCCCAAAAGACCCATCTGCTCAAAATGCGATTCAAGACCCATCACGTAGCGATCAAAGTTGTCGACCGCCAGAAACACGGCCCAGTACCGGCGCAAAAAATGCTCCCGAGGTAAAAGATTCGCCGCCATTGTTGAGCGCGCGGGAGAGTCCGCAAAGATCTGGAGCAGCTGATAAAAGAATTTCGAGATCCCCTCGGTGTCCGTCTCCTGAAGCGAGGGCACCCAAGTCTTAAGGTCATCGGTGCTCATAGAGGGCCTCCTTTTTTGGGACTCAGCCGGCGCAGCTCGATCGCAAAAAGACCGTTGAGGACGGGCTCGCGTTCAAAATCGAACCCCTCCAGAATGGCCCGCTCCGTGCGGGCATTGACACCGGTCAGAAGAAACTGAAAATCGACGTGCAGCACTTCAGACAGACGAAGCACCGCCGCTAGATCCGTCGGCGAAGTTCCCGACACCCACCCATGCATCGTGGAGGTCGACACCCCGATCAACTTGGCCGCGTGGGCCGCACTGAGATTTCTCTCTTTCAGGAGAAGCGAGAGATTTTTGGCAAAGACTTCGTTGGATTCTTTTTTTGATCGTTTTCTCACGCTTTTCATTTAATCATCCGTCGGCCAAAGATCATCTCGAATCCGAGAGATCGCATTGCAATCCGGAGTTCCGTAAAAGCGCTCGATTTAAACGTCTCAGAGCGAAGAGCCATCCGAAAGATCGGATGGCTCTGACCGCAAGCGTTCAAATCAAATAAATTTTTTTATTTTAGTCGGGCCGGCTTCCCGTCAAAGGCCCCTTGCGCGAGGCGCTTGACGTGCTTTTGCACGCCCTTCGGCCATTTCGAGATCAACAGCTCAAAGAGAGAACCGTCGTTTTTGTACAGCGCACGCAATGCCTCCTCGTAATGAGGAAGATCCCCTGCAATCACCGTCATGAACTTGTACGTCGTCTCTTTGGCTTGCTCGGGCGTCACCGCCGTGTCCGCCGTCTTCATCGCCTCGTCAATCAAAGTCCGCACCGTGGCCGAGCCGCCGCCCGGCTGCAGCGCCAACCACTCCCAATGCTTTGGTAAAAGTGTGAGCGGTTTGGACGTCACGCCAAGCTTGGGCCGGCCGGGCCCCGCAGCGGCCGGCGCACTTTCTTGAAATTTGGCCCGGTAGCGCTCGATCACGTCACCAAGATCACCGCGCCAATCGACCTCAAACTCTTTGCCCGAACTGAAATCAAAAACGCGCAGCTCGTTGCGGATCTGCTTCATGTCGAGATTTTTTAAAGACGAGAGCACCTCGAGAAAGGCGCCCTCGCGCTGCACTTCGGAGCCGAGAAAAGCCATGCATTTGCGGTTCGAAAGAATTTCCACCTGATGCCTCCTTGATAAGACATCTGTAGAATACCAGACTATTTTTATGTATGTAATATTAATCTATCTATTTTTGATGCTTTTAAAAAAGCTCTCTGATTTCGCTAGGTTCCCATCACACGATCCGGTAACCGACGCCCGGCTCGGTGATCAGATGCTGGGGATTGGCCGGATCTTTTTCGATTTTCTTGCGCAGGTGACCCACGTAAATCCGCAGGTAATGCGTTTGATCCTTGGCGCCCGGCCCCCAAATTTCACTCAGCAGCTGCGTCTGCGGCACCACCCGTCCGGCCTGGCGCACCAATCGAGACAGAACCTCGTACTCGGTGGCGGTGAGCTTCACCACCACCCCATCGACCTTGACTTGGTGATGGCTCAGATCCACTTCGAGCGGTCCGGATTTAAAAACGGGCATGGCCTCTTGCGCCTGCGTCTGCCTCAAAGCCGCACGGATGCGCGCCATCAACTCGGGCAGGCTGAAGGGTTTGGTCAGATAATCGTTGGCGCCCGCATCCAGAAGCTCCACCTTCGAGGCCTCATTGTCGGACACGGTCAAAATCAGAATTGGAATCGTGGTCCATTCGCGCAGTTTTTTTAAAACGTCAAGACCTCCCATATCGGGAAGCCCCAGATCCAAAATGATCAGATGAGGGTGCGACTCCTCCGCCGCCAACAGTCCCCGGCTGGCCGCACCGGCCTCGAACACTTGAAAGCCTTGGGCACTCAGGTTCATCCGCAAAAGATTTCGAATCGCGGGCTCATCATCGATGATGAGGATCTTTGTCTTGCTCTCCATTAAGACCTCTCGCTGGCCGGCTGATTGCCGCCCGTGGGCAGATCCATCCAGAAAATCGCGCCGCCGTCCGCGGCGTTTTTGACGTGCACGGTTCCTTGATGGGCTTCAACGATCCCGCGCACGATCGAGAGCCCAAGCCCCGTGCCGCCGGCGGGTGTTCCGGGTACGCGGTAAAACTTGTCGAAAAGATGCGGCAACGACGCCTCCGGAATCCCGGGACCGTGATCGCGCACCGAAATTTGCAACCGGCCCGCACTCACACCGGCGCGAAGAACGATCTCGCCCGTTGGCGGCGTGTAAAGCAACGCGTTCATCACCAAGTTCGAAAGGGCATGCTCCAAAAGGCGGAAGTCGATGCGCACCAAGGGCAAATCGTCCGGCACTTCGGTGCGCACGTGGCGGGTTTTGAGCTGGGGCGCGAGTTTTTGCTGAACCACGCCGAAGAGATCGCGCAAATCCTCCCACTCCAACTTGGGCGCGAGCCTTCCTGAGTTGAGCCGGGTCATATCCAAAAGATTTTCGATCACGCGGTTAAGACGGTCGCTCGCGCCGATCAGTTCACCCGCGAGTCCTTTGACATAAGCGTCGTCTTTGGGCCGGTTTTCATCGTGAAGCGCCGTGGCCGCTCCCATCACCACCGTCAGCGGCGTGCGCAGCTCGTGCGAAATGGAGCTCAGCAATGTCTGATGCAGCTTTTCGGACTCTTCGAGCTGGCGGGTCTCGCGGACCTTTTCTTCGAAGTACGTTTTTTCGAGAGCGACCGCGAGCTGCCGGGCGATCGCGTACAAAAGATTTTCTTGCTCCAAGCTCAGAGCCCGTCGTCGCCGGGGACGGAACGCCAAAATTCCCACCGGAAACTGCGAGCCTTGCATCGGTAAAAATAAAGAGTCGGCCTGCGCCAGCGTATCGGTTGACCATCCGGCTTTTCGGCCCGCATTGATCGCCCACTCGGCCACCGCGAACTCTTTATCACTGATCAGAATCGCGTGAGCCGCGCCCGCCCCCCGCTCGAGGCGCCCATCATCGCCCCGCAGAAAGACGCCCACGTCCCCATCCAGCAAACGGCCCAGGCGCTCGTTGATCTTGATGAGGCTTTCTTTTTGATCGCGCGAGGCGGCCAGATCCTGCGAAATTTCGTAAAGAGTGTTGGTGCGCTCTTCGCGCTCCCGGAGCATGCGTTCATGTCCACGGATCCGGTTGGTCAAGATGCCCACGATCGCGGCCACCAGGACGAACGCCAGGCTCATGAAGGCATCTTCGGGGGTCGAGATGGCAAACGTCAGGCGCGGCGGAATAAAAAAGAAATTCCAGCCCAAGGCACTCAGCACCGCCGCGAAAAGCACGGGGCCCATGGTGCTCACCATGCCCACGGTCAAAACGCCGAGCAAAAAGAAGAACGCGACGGCCCGGTAACCCATCACCGGCTCGACCATGGCGCTCAGAAACGCGACGCCCGCTAAAAACCAAAACGTGTTCCAGTACGGAAGCGGGCCCGTAAAGCCCGGCAGGCCGCGCTTCCACCAATTGAGGGGCAGGCGTGCCGAGCGGTGCCGGATTACATGGACGTCGATGTCGGGAGTTTCGCGCACCATCCGGTCGAGCAGCGTGCCGCCATAGAAATGATCGCGAAAGAACCGGCGGATCGGACGGCCCACCACCATCTGCGTGACATTTTTTTGGCGCGCGATCCGGCGAAGGGCCCCCGCCAGATTCAAGTCGGAGGTGGTCACGATCTCGGCGCCCAGTTCGCGCGCGAGCTGAATGTTGCGGCTCAGCTGCGCTTGATCGGCGTCGTTCAACGGCAAACCCGTCTCGACGTGCACCGCGATCCAGGGGGCCTCGAGATTGTAAGCCAGCCGGCGGGTGGTGCGGATCAAGCTCTCGGAGTGTGGGCTGTGACTGATCGCCACCAGCAAACGCTCATTGGTCTGCCACGGACTCTTTCCGACTCGCATGTCGCCGAAGCGTTGAAGGTCTTGATCCACGCGTTCGGCGGTCAAGCGCAGCGCGATCTCGCGAAGAGCAGTCAAGCGGTCTTCTTTAAAAAAATGATCGGCCGCGCGCTGGGCCTTGTCGCCCAAATAAACTTTGCCCTCACGAAGGCGCTTGAGAAGCTCGGAGGGCGCGATGTCTACCAACTCCACTTGCGAGGCCCGGTCGAGAATCGAATCCGGCACAGTTTCACGGATGGAGATCTGCGCGATCGCCTCCACCGACTCTTTACGGCTCTCGAGATGCTGAATGTTGAGCGTGGAGTAGACGTCGATCCCTTGATCCAAGATTTCAAGAACGTCTTGATAACGTTTGGGATGGCGGCTTCCGGGTACATTTGAATGAGCCAGCTCATCCACCAAAACCAGGGAGGGCCGAAGACTTAAAATCGCATCCAGGTCCATCTCGTCGAGCTTGGTGTCTTTATAATCCACCTGCCGCCGAGGCAGGATTTTCAGCCCCTCGAGCAGAGCCGCCGTTTCGCAGCGGCCATGCGTCTCGATAACGCCCACCAAAACGTCGCGGCCCTCGGCCTGACGTGCATGTGCGGCTTTGAGCATCGCGTAGGTTTTGCCGACGCCCGCAGACATTCCCAAAAACAACCGCAAGCGCCCCCGGTTCGGGGCGCTCTCTTCAGCCTTGACGGCTTTGAGCAATTCATCGGGATCGGGGCGTTCGTCGTCGATCACGGAGTGGATCCTTTTCCAAATTCGCGGTCCAAGGCGCTGTTCAGCCGGAGCAGATTGATGCGCTCTTCACCCAGAAGTCCAAGCTGCCGTCCCTGCGAGAGCTGGTCAACCAATTGATGCACACGTTCTTCCGAAACGCCGCGCGCCTGAGCGACCCGTTTGATTTGGTAGCGCGCTCCCTCCGGGCTGATCTCGGGGTCCACGCCGCTGGCCGACGCCACGAGAAGTTCGCCGGGAACCGCACCCGGACCGTGCGCCGCTTTCATTTTGGCCTCACGCTCCTGGATTTGTTTCTTCAGATTGGGGTTGATCGGACCTAAGTTGGTTCCGCCTGAAGGCTGCGGGTTGAAATCGATGCCCGAAGGACGTCCCCAGAAATAACGCTCGGATTCGAACTTCTGTCCGATCAACTCGGAGCCGCGAGTTTGGCCCTGCTCTTGGATCAAGCTGCCTCCCGCCTTGGCGGGAAAAACCGCCCAGCCCAGGCCCGCCACCAACAGTGGGTAACCCAAACCCAGCACCAAGGTCATCAAGATCATCAAACGCAAAGAACTCAAAAAGGTTTTCATCACCGTCTCCTTTTACGCCCAGCCCAGGGCCGAAATCACGAGATCGATCACTTTGATGCCCACGAAGGGAACCACCAGACCGCCCATGCCATAAATCAACAAATTGCGGCGGAGCAGGCTCGAAGCCGAGAGCGCTTTGTAACTCACGCCTTTCAGCGCGAGCGGAATCAGCGCGATGATGACAAGCGCATTGAAGATCACGGCGCTCAAGATCGCGCTCTGCGCGGACGCAAGTCCCATCACGTTCAGGGCCGCCAAGGGCCCCCGCGCTTCTCCGGCGGTTAAGTACAGCGCGCCGAAGAGCGCCGGCAAGATCGCGAAGTATTTCGCCACGTCGTTGGCGATGCTAAACGTGGTGAGCGAACCTCGGGTCATCAGCAGCTGCTTTCCGATCTCGACAATTTCGATCAACTTGGTCGGATTGCTGTCGAGGTCCACCATGTTGCCGGCTTCGCGCGCGGCCTGCGTGCCGGTGTTCATCGCCACGCCCACATCCGCCTGCGCGAGCGCGGGCGCATCGTTCGTGCCGTCGCCCGTCATCGCAACCAAGTGGCCGCTCGCCTGCTCGTCACGGATGCGCTTGAGTTTGGCTTCGGGAGTGGCCTGCGCCATGAAATCGTCGACGCCCGCTTCGGCCGCGATCGCCGCCGCCGTCAGTGGGTTGTCGCCCGTGATCATCACCGTGCGGATGCCCATGCGCCTGAGTTCGGCGAAGCGCTCGCGGATCCCGCCTTTGACGACGTCTTTCAGCGCGACGACGCCCAGGATCTCCGCGTTCTCGCACACGACGAGGGGTGTTCCCCCCTGTTTCGCCACGCGCTCGATCAAAGGCTCGATCTCGGCGGGCACACGGCCGCCGAGCGCAACAATGTGCGCCTTGATCGCATCGCCCGCACCTTTGCGGATCGCGATCTTTTGTCCTTTGTCGTTCAACGTGTCCACGCCGCTCATGCGCGTTTGCGCGGAGAACGGCAAGAATTGCGCGTCTTGAGGATGGATGTTCTGCGCGCGAAGACCGTGCCGCTCTTTGGCCAGCACCACGATTGAACGTCCTTCGGCCGTCTCATCCGCCAGCGATGACAACTGCGCCGCCGAGGCCAAGCGCTCGGACGACACACCCGGGAGCGGCCAGAAATCCGAGGCCATGCGATTGCCGAGAGTGATGGTTCCTGTTTTATCCAGAAGCAAAACATCGATATCGCCCGCAGCCTCAACCGAGCGTCCACTGGTGGCGATGACGTTGCGACGGACCAAGCGGTCCATGCCGCTGATGCCGATCGCGCTGAGAAGGCCCCCGATCGTCGTCGGAATCAGGCAGACCAAAAGGGCGATCAGCACCGGGACGGTGACGATCGACGAGAGGTCCTGACCCGAGGCCGAAGCCCCGTAAACCGAAAAGAATTTCAGCGTCGCGACGGCCAGAACAAAAATCAAGGTGAGCCCGATGAGCACGATGCTCAGGGCGATCTCGTTCGGCGTTTTTTGCCGCTCGGCCCCTTCAACAAGGGAAATCATCCGGTCCAAAAAGCTCGAACCGGGCTCGGCCGTGATGCGAATCACCAAACGGTCCGAGAGGACCCGCGTTCCGCCGGTGACGGCGCTGCGATCGCCGCCGCTCTCACGGATCACCGGCGCGGACTCACCCGTGATCGCCGACTCATCGACGCTGGCGATGCCTTCGACGACTTCGCCGTCGCCCGGAATCACGTCACCCGACTCGCAAACGACCTGATCCCCTTTGCGCAGCTGACTGGCGGACACTTGGCTTTCGACGCCCGATTTTAAAAGCCGGGCCTGTGTCGACGAGCGCGTTTTTCGCAAAGACTCCGCTTGGGCTTTGCCGCGGCCCTCGGCCACGGCCTCGGCAAAATTGGCGAACAGCACCGTGAACCAGAGCCACAGCGCGATCTGCCCTTCGAACCCGCGCGAGCCCGCGCCCCAACCGAAGACCGCGTAGGCCGTCGTGAGAACCGCGCCGATTTCGGTGATGAACATCACGGGGTTTCTGATTTGCACGCGAGGATCCAGCTTGAGAAAGGAGTCTTTCAGCGCCATCAAAAGAAGATCGGATTGAAGGATGTTTTGATTTTTTGCCATAAGTCCTCCTTAAAGTGACTGCCCACGAATCATCATCATGTGCTCGACGATCGGTCCCAGCGAGAGCGCCGGAATGAAGGTCAAAGCGCCGACGATCAAGATGACGGCGATGAGAAGCCCGCCGAAAAATGCCGAGTCGGTCTCGAACGTTCCCGCCGAGGGGGGCGCGGGCGGTTTCACCGCCAGACTTCCCGCCGCCAGCAGAATCGGCACGATCACGGCAAAGCGCCCGATGAACATCGCCACCGCCAGCATCAAATTGTAGTAAGGCGTGTTGGCATTCAGCCCCGCGAACGCACTGCCATTGTTGGCGGCGGCCGAGGTGAATGCGTACAAAATTTCGCTGAACCCGTGAGGTCCGGTGTTGGCGAGCGAGGACAGGCCTCCTTCGACCACGGCCGAGATCGCGGTCCCCGCCAGAATGCACGCGCAGGGCGCAAGCACGGCAAGGATCACCATCGTCATCTCACGCGACTCGACTTTTTTGCCCAGGTACTCGGGTGTGCGCCCGACCATCAGGCCCGCGATGAACACCGTGAGCAAAACAAAGAGGAGCATTCCGTACAAACCAGCCCCCACGCCGCCGAAAACGATTTCACCCAGCATCATGTTGAGCATCGCGATCCCGCCCGAGAGGGGCGAGAGCGAGGAGTGAAGGGCGTTGATCGCGCCGCAAGACGCCGAGGTGGTCACGTTCGAAAACAGTACGCTGTTGAAAACGCCGAACCGGGTCTCTTTTCCTTCCATCATGCCGGTCAGGCCCATCACGCCGTTGGGAGTGAATTCCGACCAGAGCGAGAGCAGCGTCATCGACACGAAAAGGCTCATCATCACGCCGAAGAGAACCCAACCATGTCTTCGCGCGCGGGTGATGGTCCCGTAGGTGTAAGTCAGTGCCGCCGGGATCAGCAGGATCGAAAACATCTGAATGAAGTTTGACAGGGGCGTCGGGTTTTCGAACGGAAATGCCGAGTTGGCATTGAAAAAGCCACCGCCGTTGGTGCCGAGCATCTTGATCGAAACCTGCGACGCCGCGGGTCCCATCGGAATCAGTTGACTGCCGCCTTCCAGAGTCGCCACCTGCACGTAGGCCGAAAAGTTTTGCACCACGCCTTGGCCGATCAGGAAAAGGGCGTACAAAACCGAGCACGGAAGCAAAATGTAGACGGTGACGCGAACCAAGTCGGCCCAGAAGTTGCCGATGGTTCCTGTCGAGCGCGCCGCGATGCCGCGTGCGACCGCAACCGCAACCGCGATCCCGACCGCGGCGCTCAAAAAGTTTTGCACCGTGAGCGCGGTCATCTGCGTGAGATAACTCATCGTCGTCTCGCCGGCATAACCCTGCCAGTTCGTGTTGGTCACGAAACTCACCGCCGTGTTCAAGGCCGAGTGCCAGGAGACCGCACCCAATCCCTGCGGATTCAGCGGCAAAAGGCCTTGCAAGAGTTGCAGCGCGAAGACGAACGCGATTCCCAGAAGATTAAAGACCATCAGCGACGTGACGTACTGGCGCGCCGTCATCGACGTCGCCGCGTCCACACCGCCGAGACGGTAACTCAGGCGCTCCAAAAAGCCCAAGGGGCGCAAGAGAAGGTGCTTTTCTCCCGCCATCACTTTAGCGATGAAGCTTCCCATCAATGGCGTCGCCGCCACCAACAATCCAAGAAATAAAATGAGCTGAGCCCAATCAAAGACCGTCATGACCGCCTCCTAAAATTGTTCCGGGTGAAAAAGCGCGTACACCAAATATCCGAGAATCATCAGGGTGAGCGTGCCGAGCAGGGTGATTTCCATAAATCCGCCTCTTAAAATTGGTAAAGAAGGGCCGCCGTGAACGACTCTTGATGGTTGATCGCGGTGGTGCCGTCGGCATCCACAAAAAAGCCTTCACCGTCACTTTGATCGCGCCGCGCTTCGAGGCGCGTTTCGAAAGATTCGTCCAAACGCCAAGCGGCGGTCAGGGTCGCGCCTTGAAGTTTTTGGCGCGACGCCACTCCCGGCGTGGGGTTGAACCCGCTCAAGGCAAACCCGTCCGACCCATCGAAGATCTCAAAGCGAGGGCTAAGATAAAAATTTTCGACCGGCGACCATTTCAAGTAAAGAGCGGCGGCGGACCAGCGCGCATCGGCGCCCGCGAGCGCTTCTTTCTCTTGGCCAAAAACAACGTCGCCCGCAAAAATCAAAGACGACGTGGCCGTCCAGCTCGCGTTCATTTCGTGAACATCGCGGCGCTGACGGCTTTGCGCGGACTCGCTGCCGCCCAAGTAATTGTAAACAAGCGACAAGGCGTCGTTCGCCGCCCAATTTGCGCTCAGACCCAAAGTCGACTGCGTGTTTCGCTCCTGCGAGAGCCGCCCGTCCCAGGCATTCAACAAAAGCAGTGTCGTCGTGAACTTCGAAGGAACCCACGCGTAGTTGACGCTGAGGCCCTGATGCCAGAACGGAATCGCATAATTAAAGAGAAAGCCGCGCGAGACCTGCCAATTGTCTTGCGTCTTGGTGACCTCAAAACCCACGGGGGTGTAGAACTTGCCCGCGGTCACGGTTAAGTTTTCGAAGCGCTCGGGCTGATAAGACACGAAGGCCTGCGCGACGTTCTTGGTCGGCTCGTGGGCCTCGTTCGCCGCATCGGCCGGGGTGACCAGCTGCGTGTTTCCCGCGAGGACATCGGCCATCATGCCGAACATCAGGTCCATTCGAAACGTGACCTGTTTGTGTTTTTTGAGAATCGAAATCTCGGCCGAATTGAGAACCCACTGATTGTGAAGCCGGTCAAAAGAGCGCCCTTCAATCTCGTTGGGTCCCAGCGTGCTGGAACCGCCAAGAGGCCGGTGCGCCTGGGGGCTGGTTTGGTAATACACATCCAAAGATCCTTTGATTTGCAAATCACCGTTGTTGAGAGAAGTTTGCGCTTGGGCCCCCAAGGGCGCGAGCAAAGACATCACGAGTGGGATCAACATAGAAGACTCCTTTTCAGTCACGGCTCATCATGCGGTGAGGGGGAATAAAAAATCCGTAAAGGCCCGAAAAAAAGCAGCGCCGCTGTCCCGAGTCGAGATGGGCTTCCACAATTGACCGGCAAAGATGCTTAAACGTTCGGCATTACGCCTTTGGTTCGGCCCAGTTTCTGCCAGGGCGCAAACGGCTTCGACAAAAGTCATAAAACATCGCTGATTTTGCGACTTTAGCCCCCGACCCAAGAGCCGAAAAGAACTCCATCACACCATGGAGGTCTCTCGTGAATAAGCTCAACGGATGGCGTTTTCTTCTCGCAGCCGCCACGACTCTCTCGCTCGCAGCCTGTGCTCCCGGACAATCGGTTCTTCCCGACGATCCTGAGAACGAACCCACCAACGGTTCTCTCGAACAACCCGCGCCTTCGGTTCCTCAAGCCGATGAGCCCACTCCCGCCGCTGGCGATAGCGCGAGCATCTTGGCCAAGTACGATCACTTGGATCCCAACCGCCAAGTGCCCACGGACCTTTTGAAAAAAGCGGTTCTTTACTACGATCAGAACTACAGCAAGATCGCCAACAAAACGTACCTCTCGGTCATCGACTTCAAAAAGAAGTCCTCTCTGCCCCGCTTCTTCATCATCAACATGAACACCGGCGCGGTGTGGGCGATCCGCACGGCTCACGGCAAAAACTCGGACCTCAATCACGACGGTTATGCCGACAGCTTCAGCAACACCTCGGGTTCGAACCAGAGTTCGCTCGGCGTCTACCGCGCGGCCGAAACCTACAGCGGCAGCCACGGCCTCTCGCTGCGCTTGGACGGCTTGTCTTCGACCAATTCGAACGCCCGCGCGCGCGCCATCGTGATCCATGGCGCGGACTACGTTCAAGAGTCGAACGTGATTCAGGGCCGCAGCTGGGGCTGCCCCGCGGTTTCGATGGGAAATCGCACCGAAGTCATCAACCGCCTCAAGGGCGGTTCGATCATCTACGCCGGCCTCTCGGGCCAGTAAGCTTTCGGAACAACGTCGTTTTGTCACTTTCAGGGGACGCTCGAAAAGCGTCCTCTGTCTATTTCATGAACAGATAAATTCTGCCAAAAACGCATCCGTTGGAGCCCGCCAAGGCCCAGGACTCGCATGAGCCTTCTTCAACCCGAGATGCGCCCCAGAGGGGGCGCGAGAAGAAGGATGCGACGATGACAACGGCTCTCAAAGCCCTGATGGTCCTGACCCTCCCCCTGATTTCAAGCCTGGCCATGGCCCAAGGTTCGGGCGGCCTGTACAACTCGTACAAACTTCAATTCACCAATGACGAAAACTACACCTTCAAGGGCGATCTCTACACCATCGCCAGCCACGTAGATGACGGTTGGGACACGGGCAAAGCCTCGTTCGCCGGCACCCGCCGTTTGATTGATTTTTCGAAAAGTAAAGTGATCACCCGCTTCGGATTCGTCAGCCACTACGGCGGCGGCAAACAAGAGTTCACGCAAGACGATATGACTTTCATCGCCGACTCGGCCGCCGGCTCTCACCGCTTTGCCTTTACCCAAGCCAAAGGGTTTTACATCGCGGGCGGAAATCTCACGCTGTGTTTGTGCGAAGTGCTGCGCGATTTGATCCACGGAACCGAAGGCTCCACCATCGCGACTCAGAATTTCGTGTTGGTGAGCGACGCCGTGTATGACGACGAATCGTACTACCCTTCACGCATCGGTTCGCCCGAAGCCAGCCCCAAATTCAATCTGGCCCAGCTTGAGCGCGCCAGCGGCGTGACCGACGAAGTCCTTGCCGAATACATGCACGAGCGCGTGATCGGAAAGTACGGCGTTTTCTGCGCGGGTCAAAACTATTACCGCCATGCCGACATCAATCCTGCCGACTACACGTTTGAAGTGTACCGCGGAACCAAATTAATTTCGAAAGTGGGAACCAAGGGCCGCCTGATCCGATTGATCGTGGCCCCGACTCAAGATCTGGAGACCGTCAGCCAGGCTTTCGGTCTCGACAAGCACTACCCGGTCAACAACCCGTTCTAATGAGCGGGTTCATGACAGAGAGGGAACGCATTGATCAAGCGGAGCAAGTGCTCAAAGCGGCGCTCCCCGGCTTTTTGATAATCTTCATCTAAATACGACGGGTGAAAGCTGAGCGAAGCTTCTTTGGCCCAGTCTTTTTGCCGCTGCAAAATCATCTCGCTCAAACATTGGCGCGCCAGCGGCGACTTCATGCGGTTGTCGCGGAAGGGCGCCCAGTAGCGCGAGAATCCGCGCCAGGGACCCGTCGACTCAGGTCCGAGATCCACGGTGATCGCCTGATCGCGCTTCATGATTTGGCTCATCATCCGGATCGCGCAGCCCATGTTTTTACGCCAGTCGAAAAGATCGTCCTGCGTTTGGATCATCGTGCAGCCGTATTTTCGGTCGCGCGACGACACGATCGAAAGCTGCATCACGCCCGTGCTGAACACGTGCTCACGCTCGCTCGAGAGTTGGGTTTCGTAAAGAACCGTCGAGATGTCGAACGAGCTCTCGTGCTCGGCCAAAACCGAGAACAAACGCGCCCAAAAAGCCAAGCGGTCATCGCTGTCGAGCTTCTCGTAGCGAGGACAATAGTACTTGATGTCTTTGGGAACCGTTTCGATCAAAGCTTGGCCATCGGCGCGCAAGGTTTCGATCAAGAAGGCCGTCCAAGTTTTGGGATGGCTGAGTTTGCGCCAAGGATAGCCGTGCCACAGAGGCAAGAGAGCGGGCGAACCTTTTCCGGCCAAAGCTTCATCCAAAACCAAAAGTCCCACGGTGTTCGGCTCGGCGCCGTCCACGGGCAGCGTGAGCGGCGGTTTGGGATTCGGCGGGCGGCTCGGCGTGGGTGACGGCTTCGGTGTGGGTTTGGGGGTCGGCGCCGGAACCACGGGTGTGGGCTGCACTTGGGGCGGGACCGGAGTCGGGCTGGGTGTGGGCGTAAAGACCGGACGCGGCGGGGGCGTGGGGACCGGCGTCGGAACTGGCGTCGGTGTCGGCGTGGGAAGGCAGGCCGGGTTCAAAGGTTTCGGCAAAACGATCGGTGGGCGCGCTTGGGCCGCCAAACCAAAGACCATCAATGAACACAGCGAAACGAAGGACCATTTCATACGCACCTACCCGACCCGCAAACCTTCCAAAACAGGTGCCGCCCTCTCTCGAAATGGGGGTTCTTCGAGACCGCCGACCTTGAACAAATCACCGGGACGTCAAAACCTTGGACAGCCCATTTGGCGGGTGCCATGATTTTGAAACAGGAGTTTGCATGAAAACACGATGTCTCGTTCTTTCGGTTTTGGCCCTCACCGCGATCAGCTGCGCGAACAAAAGTCCCCGCACGCCCGCGAACACCGATCGTAACGCCGCTCACTGCCAAGTGGCCGCGCAAAAACTCATTCACGATTGGTTCAAAGGGCAAATGGCCGTTGGCTGCGAAGTGCGCGGCGTGACGCCTTCGGAGCCCTACATGATCGAAGACTACAGTTGTTCGGTTCAAGGCACCGGCATGAACACCAACATGAACGCGCGCATGAAGTTCGACACCGTGACCCGCGAGTGCATGGCGATTTCGAACCGCTAACTTGAGCGTCATGAGCGCTTGGATCTCGTTTTTCTCGTTTCTTTTTCCGTCTTGGAAGTTCTTCAACCGAACCGGCACCGTGTTTCGTCTCGAGGCGCGGTGGGAGAACGGCGGCGACTGGTCGCGCGTTTTCGCGCGCGAGGAGCTCCGATTTCGTTGGATGTCGCTCTTGGCCGACGCCGACCGCCTCAAACACCTTCTCGCCCACTCACTGGCGGAGAGACTCGCGCAAGATCTCAACGAGATGACGGCGCCCGCCTCCCGGCTCGACTCGAATGAGCACTTGAAGCTGCTCGCCGAACTGATCGCCTCCTTGCCACGCACCCAAGACCCGCGCTGGGTGCAAGTGCGGCTGCTGGCCTGCAATCCTCACCGAGGAGACACGACGTTCGATCTTTTCTTTGAATCAGAGCCCTTGGCACTTGCCGAGGTGCGCGTATGACATCCTCATTCGCCTTGGTGATGACGGCGGGCCTGCTCTGGTGGTCTTTACTTTGGCAGGCGGTGGAAGAGCGCCGCTTTTTTAAAACTCTGCCCCTGTCTTCGTGTTCGCCCTCGAATCTCATCGCGATGACGGAAGGCCTGATCGTGCTCGCGATCGCCCTTGTCCTTCCCATGGGCGCGGAGCTCAAAAGCGCCGCGATCCTTTTTGGCGCCGCGGGCCTTTTGATCGACCGGATCCACATGCGCTGGCGCTTTCGGGGTCCGCTGTCGGGCGGCAGTGACTCGATCACTCTTCTGGCTTTAACTTGCGTCACCCTTGCCGCCGGAGCGGACGTCTTTGGATTCGATCCGCGCATCGGCGAAATCGCGCTGGCCTATTTGGGACTGCAAGCGGTTCTGTCCTACGTGATGGCAGGACTTGCAAAACTCAAATCAAGCGACTGGCGGAGCGGGCGGCTCCTTCACGACATTGCGTTTTTGAGTCCCTACCCGGTCCCCCCGGCGCTTCAGAATTTTTTGCGTGATCGCCGTCCATCCTTCTTGAGGCTGATCGCCTGGACCGTTCTTCTTTTTGAATTGAGTTTTGCGTTCGTCATTCTTGATTTGAGATGGCTGCTCTGTTGGCTGGCGCTCGCGTTCGCGTTTCATTTTTTGAACGCGCTGGTGTTGGGCCTGAACCGTTTCACCTGGGCCTGGCTGGCCGCTTATCCGGCCGTCGTCTTTTTGGCATCGAAGATTCAGTCTTGAAAAAGAGAAAGCCGGCACAAGGCCGGCTTTCATAAAGAACAACAAGTTTTTTTATAGATTGATCGGTTCAATCATGACGATTTGACGATCATTCATTCATAAGTGGTCAGTCTTCAATCAAAACAGTCGCCTGACTCCGGTCTGGAGTGTAGCTTCGTTTCGAACTGACGACTTACTTCTTAAAAGTCTTGTTGTCTTGCGAATGCTCGAGCTTATCACCAGCATTGCGAATCGCATTGCCAACTTTAGGAGCTCCCGCATCCGAAATTTTTTCTCCCACGCGCTCGATTTTATCGCCGAGTTTGTGAGAGATGGTTTCTTTCTTCTGATTCAGATCTTTTTGTACAGTCATTAGAGACTCCCTTCATCATTCTTGTTCTCCTTTACTACAACAACCGTTCCAACCGCCGCGCGCCGCTCATTTGCTTTTCGCGCCTCTGGCGCGAGGATTCGGGGGACATCCGCCCGATGCACGGGGCACGCTGACGCCTGTCCTTTTTCGCCTTCTGGTGCCACTCTCCACCGCACATCGCGACATCTCGAAGCAGATGTGTGCTCGCACATAAAAGTCGGAGCCACACCGGCTCTGTTCGGGTGGCACGTCGATTGCCTAGACCTAAGTCCGTGTCTAACCACAACAGCCTTAGGAGGCAGAATGAAAAAAATGATTCTCACACTCGCAGCGGTTTCGGCATTTGCGACGTCGGCAGCATGGGCCCAATCCGATGACGGATTTCAAAGCGCAGAGCAATACGCATCGGAGCAACAAGTCTTTGAATTGGAGCCGGGCGCGATGAGCGCGCAAGATGTGCAAGCGCTGCAAACATCTGAGGCGGCCACCTCTGGAAATACCACTTATGGACGCGGTGACGATCTCGCTCGCGGCATCATCGGTGGAATTATCGGCGTGATCGCGGATCAATACGACCGGGGCCATCGTGATCGCGGCTACCGTGGCCAAGTGACTTGCTTTGCGCAGAATCGACGCGGCGAAACCTTCCGCGCTGTCGGCAACCGCGCCCGCCCCGCCCAGCAAGCCGCTCTTAATAAGTGTTACCGTGTTTCGCGAGACTGCCGCCCCGCGGGCTGTCGATAAGCGCTTCATAAACTTTATGTTATTGAGCAAAGGGCGGGTCGCAAGACTCGCCCTTGTCATTTGTCATGACTCTGAGAAACGGGGAATTGTTTCTACGCGTTGAGGGAAAAAAGCCGATCACGCACAGCTCATCCCTTGTTTGTTTCGATTTTGTCATGGTCCTGCGTTTGCAATTTGACCCCGCTGTGACATGAACGTTTCGCAACTTTGCGAGAATCACTAACAGGAGGAACGCGTATGAAACAACAACAGCCCGCACAAAATGCAGCTGGAAAAAATCAATCTGTCGATTCGAAAGACTCGTCTTTCAAACGGACAGATGAAACACGGCGCGATTCGAGCCGCAGCGATATGGGCTCTCCTTCATCGGAACGCCCCGAGCGCTCACAGCGCGACACAACGAGCGGCTCGACGAGCCAACGTCAAGGCACTCGCTAATCTCTGAGGACCCTTCCTCAGTCTTTAGATCGAGACTTGATTGCAAAAAGGTCGAACTCTGAGAGTTCGGCCTTTTTCTTTTCGTTCTTGTTCACTCCATTCTTGCCAGATGGCAAATAAACAAGTGCAATCCTAAGCATGAGAACATCCAATCCCGCCCTGTCCGAATCCACGTTTCAAAACTTTTCGACCGCTGGGGACCAGACCACGATGACCATCCAAGGCACCGTGCTGAAGAGCTTCTTGCTCATCTTTTTGGTGATCGCGAGTGCGGCCTTGTCTTGGTCCAAGGCGTTTCCCGATGGTTGGGGCGCCGACGTCGCCCCCGTGATTCCGGTTTGGTATTTACCCGCCATCATCGGCGCTTTCATCGTGGCCCTCGTCATCATCTTTAAGAAGAACACGGCTCCCCTTTTGGCCCCGGTCTACGCGGTTCTCGAAGGCGCCACGCTCGGAGCCCTGTCCGCACTTTTTGAATTTCGCTATCCCGGCATCGTGGTGCAAGCGGTGCTCGGGACTTGCGGCACCTTCTTGGCGCTGCTGCTGGCCTACCAATCGGGTTTGGTCAAAGCGACCGAGAATTTCAAATTGGGCGTGGTCGCGGCCACGGGCGGAATCGCCCTGGTTTACGTGATCAACTTTGTGATGAACTTCTTCGGGATGAGCGTGCCTTATTTGCACGACGGCGGACCGATCGGCATCGGCCTCTCGGTGTTTATCGTGATTGTCGCGGCCCTGAATCTGGTTCTGGATTTTGACTTCATTGAAAAGGGCGCCGAGCAAAACGCGCCCAAATTCATGGAGTGGTACGCCGCCTTCGGACTCTTGGTCACCTTGATCTGGCTGTACCTGGAGATTCTGCGCCTTCTCGGCAAGAGCCGAAAGTAAAGATCAGACGCCGAGCGCTTTGAGCAGCTCCCCTCCGAAGCGCTCGATTTTCACCTCGCCCAATCCGTAGATCCCGACGAGGTCGTCACTGGCCTGCGGGTTTTTCTGCGCGATCTGACGGATCGTCTTGTCGCTAAAAATCACGAACGCGGGCACGTCGAGCTCCAGCGCCTTGGCCTTGCGCCAATCTTTGAGCAGTTCGAAGCGCATTTGATCCTCGTTGCTCCAAGGTCCATCGAAAGTTTCGGTCTTTTTCTTTTTGCGCAAGCGCGAGGCCAATGAAGGCGCTTTTAGGGGCCGCTTCACTTTGCGCTCAGAGGTCGGCGCGCACGAATCGCAGTGGCCGCACGAGCGGATGCGCTGCGAATCTTGGTAGTACGTGAGAATCTCGCCGTGACGGCACTCACCGCCCTCGGCGTAATCGGTCAAAGCGTTGAGCGTGTTCCAACGCGAGCGCTTGATCTCGGGCGGCGCCTCGGAGCTGGTGATAAAAAAAGATTGAAGACCTTTGTCTTTGGTCGTGTAGAGCATCACGCAGGTCGACGGCAATCCATCGCGCCCCGCACGGCCCATCTCTTGGTAAAGCGAATCGATGTTGCCGGGCATATTGAAATGCACCACCAGCCGCACGTCGGGATGATCAATCCCCATCCCGAACGCGTTGGTCGCCACCAAAATTCGGTCTTTGCCGTTTTCGTAATCGGCCTGCACGCGGCTGCGCTCGTCACTCGCCAGCCCCGCATGGTAACGGTTGACGCCTGCAAACCCCGCACGGGTGAGCTCCTGCGCGACCTGCTCGGTGACTTTGCGCGTACCGCAGTACACGATCACGCGCCCTTGCGGGAATTGCTCGAGCGCGGATTTTAGAAGATCGAACTTGGCCTCTTCGTCCTCGCAGGATTCGACTTGGAAATAAAGATTGGGACGGTAAAATCCGTGGACGTGACGAGCCGGCTTTTGCAGGCCGAGCGCGCGGGCGATATCGGCCAGCACCAGCGGCGTCGCCGAGGCCGTGAGCGCGAGCACCGGTACGTCGGGACGAAGCGCCTTGAGAACTTTGAGCTGCGCGTACTCTTGACGGAAATCGTGCCCCCACTGCGACACGCAGTGGGCTTCGTCGACCGCGAACAGCGCGATCTTGCGCCCCATGATCCAGCGCTGAAAGCCCTCTTTCTGCACGCGCTCCGGCGAGAGGTACAAAACAAACGCACCGCCCGCCGAGATCTGCGCGAACACTTGGCGCTTCTCGTCCTCACTTTGACCCGAGTGCAAGCACCCCGCCGGAATCCCGCGGCGCTTAAGACCCGAGACCTGGTCTTTCATCAAAGAAATCAGCGGCGAGATGACGATGACAAGCTCACCCTTCACGACGGCCGGGAGCTGGTAGCAGAGAGATTTGCCCCCGCCGGTCGGCAGAACGGCCAACACGTCTTGAGATTTCAAGACGGACTGCAAAATTTCGAGCTGTCCCTTGCGAAAAGACGGCAGACCGAACTTGTCAGATAAAATTGATTCGACAGAAGCGCTCATCATCGTTTTATTCTCATTCCAGAGCCGCCGGTGCTGCAAAAGAGCTCCAACGACAAACCTGCGACCGGCCGGAAACGGAGAACATACCATGACGGCACACGGACCTGAAGTCACAGATCGAGAACTCACCGATATATTGTCCCGTGGCAAACGCATTTGCGTGATGGGCCTGAGCCCCGTGCCCGCAAGGCCCAGCTACGGCGTGACCCGCTACATGATTTCGCATGGTTACGAGATCTATGGCGTGCGCCCGGCCTCGCCGCCTGAAATCTTGGGCCGCCCGGCCTTTGAGTCTTTGGCGCAAGTCGAGGCCGACATCGACATTTTCGACATCTTCCGCAACGCCGACGCGGTTCCAGAAGTGGTTGAAGAGATCGGTATGTGGATGCAGAAACACCCACGCCCCAACGGACCCAAACGCGTGCTGTGGCTGCAAGAAGGCGTGGGCCATGCCATCGCAGAAAAGCGGGCCCGCGAATTGGGCCTCGAGGTCGTTTCGGATCTTTGCATTTTAAAAGAACACGCGCGCCTGATCTAGATTTTTTGGTCTTATTTTAGGTGCTTCAAAAAACCGAGGTCGCGGTCCATCACGGTCTTGCGGCCATCGGCGCGGGCGTTGTCGATTGCGCGGTTGCAGATCACGCGCAAATGTTCGGACAGAACATCCATCACCGAGGCCGATGTGTTCATGTCCCCGCGAGCTTGAATGTAATCTTTCATGCGCGACGCGATCACGAGCACCTCTTGGGGCCCGGTGCTGGTCGAAACTTTGACCGCGCCGCTCGAGACGGCCGCCGTGGTTTCGGGACGAACGATGATGCGATTTTTTGCGGGAGCGGTCATTTCCACCGCGGCGGCATCGCGGTGGCGCGCGCCCGGCAGATGCGTTTCAAAACAGGGGATCGAACAAAACACGTAGCCCGTGCGCTGACCATTGCAGGTCGAAACACTGCACACGTAATACGTCTGACCGAAGCCGATGGTTTTTTTGCAAACACTGCATTTTTTCCAGCCATCGGCTGCCATTTGTTCCATGCCCTGCTCCTTAAGCCACCGAAAGAATGCGGTACTCACGCATCTGTTCGTTGATTTCGATATCGGCCGTATCGCCGACTTTAAGTCCCAGTAAGGCCTCGCCCAGCGACGAGTGCGGCGTGATGACCTGAACCATTTGGCCTTCGAAATTGAGATTGACGCCGCCGCCTTTGGGCATGATCAAGACCAAACTCTTTTTGCCTTTGGATTCGACCTGCACCAGCGCGGTCGCCGAAATCACGTCTGTTTTAGAAAAAGTCTTGAATTCCGCCGTTTTGAACATCGAGAGAACCTCGTCGATCTCACCGGCACGTTTGGACTGCGCGCCCGCCAGGTAGGAGGATTCAAGCGCGAAGGTGTCGTACTCGTTCTCGGGCTTGCTCTCTTCGTGCGTGGCGGCCTCGTAAGTGGCTCGGGCGGCGCGAATGAGGGCCTCGAGCTCTTGCTCCAAGCTTGCGATAAGGGCCGTGACCAAGGCTTTTTTGTCCACACGAACTCCAGTTCCAACTGATGGCTTCTCAAGCGTACCTTGAAGCAGGAATCCGTCAAGATTCGAAAAAACCTCGCCTTTTGGGGGGCGGGGCGCTATGTAGGGGCCGCCGGAACGCCGGCCGCCGGAACCCCCTTGAAAGGACAAGTCGTGACTCTCAAAGCTACGCTCCTGCCCCTGCTTTTCGCCGCCAGTCTGGGCGCACAAGCCCAAACAACGAGCCTCGCACCCACAACGGAGTCCTCGCCCGCCAGCGGCGAAACCAAAGCCGTTATCGGCGAGGTTTTGACGAATAAAAAGTTTCAAGACGACTACACCCTGACCGACGCGAAACTTCGCGCCGACGATGGTTCGCTCTCGCGCTACTCGCTGCGCACGAACCTCTCGTACTACGGCCCCACTCTGAATGACCTTGAGGCCAAAGATCAGCCCAACCCCGATGGTTCCGTCGGCAGCTACGCGACCGCCCTGGGGGGCTCGCTTGGTCTTCGCATCCGTCTCAACCCCACGCAGACCATCAGCATGGGCACGGGCCTCAAAGCGATCTACCCCTTCCACGGGATGGAGCGTTTCGACATGAACGATCCCTACATGTCTTGGGACATTGCTTCGCGCTTTTGGGGCGTTCAAATGCGCAACTCTCCCGGTTTTAGCATCGTGACGGTGCCCAATTACACCAAGGTCGGCGAGTTCGCGACCTTCGATTATAAGAATTCTTTGGTTTATGACCTCGGAAAATCGGGCGCGGCGATTGGTTTCGACACCTCGTTCGGCTACTTCTTTTACAACCGCGGTTACGAGCGTCGTGACGGCAAAGCCGCGCGCAACAACCTCTCGTTCTCCCCCAACGTGAAGTACAACATCTCCGATAAACTCAACGTCAACACGTCGGTGAGCATGAGCTTCTGGAATCCTCGCGAATCCGCGAGCCCGTGGATCATGTGGAACCGCTCGGTGACTCAGAGTCTGGGTCTTGGCTACTCGTTCCGCCGCGACATTTACTTGAGCCCTTACTTGCGCATGTACCCGAGCCGCCTGGCTGCGGACACAACAACTTTCAATTTATCCGCGATCCTGTCCGTCCTCTAATTTGTTCTTATCTGAGCCATCATCATGAAACCGTCTCGATTCGAGACGGTTTTGTTCTTTTTGGGTGAACGTTCAGAGGATCATCACTTAAGTCTGGCTCAAAATATGTCGAAATAGTGGGTATGCAACACCGGGGCAACCACCTCATTTGGCGCAACCAACGCGGAAACACGCTTTTAACCGTTCTGATGCTGACGGCGGCGGTTTCGATTGGGTTTTTCTTTCTCTCCGATCAAGTCGTGATGCAGAAAAAGCAGATCGAGAAAAATGCCTCGACGCTGCAACTGCGCATGGGCCTGCACTCGGCGATTGATTACGTTCTTTTTGGAATTAAGCAGCGCTGGTGTTTTCAGAAAAGCCTCATGCCTGATGACGCTTGTGACTTACATCACCCCTCTAGTGTTGAGAGGCTTTTGATCTCATCGCAACAAGAGTCTTTTATCCAAGGCCTTGTTACCGCCGGCAAACTTCCGAGCAGCGCCGTCCCCAACCCACTTAAACTGACGGGATTTCGAATTCCTGTCGATATTAAAGACCTCACTCAAAAGCATCCCCTCTACACGATCATTTCCAGAATCAAGTCTTCGGACTTAAAATACATTGTTGTGGACGTCAAACGAGATGGGAACACAGCCCTTCCGACTGCCGGTCGCGAAGTTTACCTCCGCATCACCGTCACTCTTTCTTCGGATCAAGAGGGCACTCCTTTGATGTACGGAACATATCCACTCACTGCTAGTACTTTTGCCAGTGTTCATCCCCGTGAAGTCGGCTCATTCGCGATGATCGTGGCCGGCGACCTGCGGTTGGATCAACTTCCAGCCTCGCAAGGAGATGTTCAATTCAAGCCGGTCGCGGGCAGAGGCGCTTTGGCCGGATCGACTGGACTTATTTTTGAAAGCCCCGTCTTCGTGAATCGAGATGTCCATCTTCCTTTCTCGACAAATGGAACGCGCGACAATGGTGATGCTGTGTACACGCCCGTCACATTTGCGGACAAAGTTTTTATGGGTGACGGACGAATTTTTGAAAACAAGCGGGCCTACGCGCCCAAGAAACCCGGCGCGCCGGGAGAACAATTTTGGACAGACAATAAGCTGTTCGGCGGGTTCATGAAAGGAATCGAGAATGACGGCGCTCGCGACGCGGGTCTCGACTTTGTCGGAAAACTTGATTCGAATAGGACCGGAGTTGATACTAGCCTGGCCGAACGCTGCGCGATCGACAATCTCTACAGAACGGACAGAAATTTCATACAAAAAGCCGTGCTCCGGGCGGAGCCGCTCTCTCTGTCATCACCGTCAACCTATCGACTTGATCTCAGTCATGATATTTCATTCTCGATTCAGCAAAACAATGCAGAAAACCCGATTGCCGGAAATCCTGCCTGGAAGGGCACGGGAAAATCGATTCACAATGGCGAAAACAAGAAGCCGATCATGGAAGTTGAAACAGAAGTCGATGGGCAAAAGGCGATCAGTCGAATGACCTTCGATACGACCGTTGTGCTCACCAAACAGGTGCGAGATGTCACGCAAGAAATTAACAACCAAACAATGACTCTGGCTGGGCTCAAGAATGATCTCGATAAGAAAAAAAAGGATCTCGCGCGCGAGCAGGACGACCTAAAAGACAAACAAGAGGATCTCGCCAAAGAAGAAAACAAAACGCCAAAGAACCAAAGCAAAATTGACAGGCTTAAAAGAGACGTCAAAGATGCAGAAGACGATGTCGACAAGGCCGTGCGTGCCGTTGCGACGGCGCAAAGCAACTATGATAAAGCCGTCGCAAATCTTAATGATTTGCGAGAAATCGAAAAAAATCCTCTCGAAATCACGATCAAGACGATGCAGGTTGATGCGAACGGGCGCCACCAGCCTCATTTAGTGGACCTGCAGATCTCATTTAAAAACTTAAGTAGCCTTAGAAGATCAGACGGGTCGTATGCGCAGCCTAGTTTTCAAGTTCGGACTTATGATGCTACTTTCACCAACAGCGCACCAGACCCAAGAACGTCGCCCAATCCAAGACTCAATGGTTACTTGAGCTACGCCTACAATGGTTCGACTCTGTTGGCACCCGATGGGATCTCTTCGACCAAAACGGGAGCCCCTGTTGCTTCGCAGACGAGTCGAAATGACGTGGCCTCCTTGGCCGCGCAATGCAATTCGCAGTCTTATGCGACAAGCGGATCTGCCTTTGGTGCGGCGGCCTGGGATTATTCGTTTGCCGGCAGTTCTCGTGTCTCTTGGAACTTTGCACAGAATGACAATAGCGGGAACGTCGAGCACCTAGATCCGATTCTCGATAGTTACGAGTTTTTCTCGGGCAATGCTCGCCCTGTGCCCGGTGTTGCGAAATTTCAGGTGAGGTCTATTGTCGGAACTTGCCTCGTCAAAAGCAGCGCCACCTTCATCACAGGATTTTTCACATGTGATCATCTCATTATTGAGCCCCGTTCGCAGCCACTGAGGATCATTGGAACATTCATCCTCTCGAAAATAACAATTGATCCGTCGGCGTACACTGCAGGTATTCGCTGGAGCTCAATCTACGCGCCTCAAGCTCTTTCTGAACTTCGTGCCGCAGGAGTCCTAGCCCCAAGGTCGGCGGCCGCGTGTGGAGCGACCAGTACTCCTATTTGGCATCCACTGCCATCGATCACGGAGACAGCAGATCGCTATTCGTGTTCGCCAATCGCTCTGCGAGCAAAGGCCGATCCTTTTACTTGGACAACAATTGATCCGGACTGCGGTTATGTCGGGACGGCTCCGGTCACCACATGCAAGCGTCGTCTCGTTCGGTACTTCGTCATCGAACAGAGCCGGGAGTCTGGTTTATGAAAAATTCCAACCTCAAATCTCAGTCCGGATTTTCAATCGTCGAAACGATTGTAGCGGCAGCCATCGGTATCATTGTGATCTCGGGTCTGATTACGGGCGCTTACTACATTCGTAAGATGTCCAGCACTGTTCAAATCAGAAGTACCGAAGAAAAACAAATCGCACAGGTTATTGAGAATATTCGATCCTCTATCGAAACGTACCAAATTACCTACAACGATGACGACGCAACCCCTGAAGACACTCGCGAGGCCGCTCTGAAAATTGAAAATCTTCCGATGGCCTGGAGCGCCGACGTGATCACCACGGCCCAGGAATGCAAGAATTGTCCGGGTCGATTTGGTTTTGTGATTCAGCCATTCGAGAGGATGCGTGGACTTTACCTGGTCACGCTGCGCCTGACTCATATCGAATGGTCCGAGGGGTCGAAAGACTATCAATTTGTGGTGAGCGTCCGATGAAAAATCAACGTGGTCTAACAATGATCGAAGTCGCGATCGCCATGGGGATTTCCGCCGTTGTTCTTGCGGTCGCCATGACTTCGCTCTTTCAACTCACCAAGAATCAAAATGACCTCTCAAATAAAGTTGCCGCGACCGTTGATGCCCTGTTGGGAGAAAATTCGATCTTTGTCGACCTCAGAAATATCGAGCCTTCTTTCAATAACGTCACAACTTTATCGGATGAAGGCTTGGCCTTCTTTGATTTCTATCCGGATGTCCCAGAGGCAATGGTTAAGGCAAAAAAAAGGACCATTACTCTCAGCCTAAGCGGAACGACCGAGTTCGTGTTTCTCCAAACGGACTTAGGGGCTGGTCCCATGCTGGTTTACGACCCCGTTCTGGCCTACGACGTGGGACCGCCGCCCAATGATCCTAGGACCGCAGCTTCTTTAAGTTATTCGTCCCTCAATAAAAACGGTGCGGTTATCAACCAACAGCCAGGTCTCTGGAGCCAAGGAAAAACTCTTCTGCTGGACACGCCCGTACGCATTCGTCCAACCGTGAACGGCGGCATCGATCTCATGACACCGCCAAGATCCCCCATATTCGTCGGTCGAGTCAGCGGAAATAATCTTCTCAGCGACACCGCGATAAATGAGCGCCTCAACACAACTCACCCGGGAACAGGCGTTCTCATTCAGAGTCCTGACTTGTTTTTGAGAACCATTCCATCAATGGGTGGAGGCAGTTCTTATGTCCGAATTCGACCTGTCCGCATTGTTCGCTACTATCTCGAAAAGCAGCCGGACTCGAAATATCCGAATGCGGCCATTCTTAAAAAGACAGTCTATGCGGACGGTGCCTACTCCGCTCCGTTTGTTATCATGGATCAAATCAAGACAATCCAGTTTCAACGTGAGACGGTGACGCAAAAAGTAATGACGTTTTCGATCGAAAAAGCAGGACAATAGAACGTGAGGGGGATTTTCCAATGAAAGCATTTATTTTGGCCGTGATGACGGTGGCTGCCATTCCCGTCTGGGGACAAACGACAAACAGCTTACGGATGCCCACAACGGTCAACTCGACAGGTGGAGGCGGCGATGTCGCGCCGATCCCGTCGGCCGCAAGCATCACGCGGACCTATCAAGATAAGGTCGTCGTTCGAATTCACAATCAATGCTTCGGCACAAATCTTCGAGCGGTGAGCAACCCTGTTTCTCCCAATGGACTGATTGTGGCGAGAATGAATTTAAATCTGAATGGCGCGGATACTACTATCGGCGTTACTTATCCCGGCCTAACTGCCGAAAACGGTCGCGGCTTTCAAACGGCGCAGGCTATTGCCAAAGAACTCGTGGTCGGACCTGAAAACTCCACCGCTTCGGTCTTTGGCAATGTCGTCACCATGGTCATTCCCTTAACGGTGACTTCGACAACGCACACCGATGGTACCGTGACCGTGAGCCAAAATCGGATATCGGTGACCAATCCGACTTTTGATCAAGATATCAATTGCGGCTCAGGTGGTTTATTTGCCCTGTTCGGCATGGGGTGTGGGCCTTACATGGGTCAGGCTGGGCGGCTGTCCGGCGACATCGGAACTCCGATTGTCGCGGCCGACAGTTCAGCCGTTGACATCACCGCGAGCTTCCCTGGTGAAAATGGCTTCTGCGGCGGATACTTCTCGCCGCTCATGGTTTTTATGGATGAAAAACGACCTGACTTTACCGGGGCTTCAGACTTTCCTCTCTACGCTTTTGGCAAAACGGCCTGGCCCGAAGCTGGCTCTCCTGGACACTTCATTGCTATGGATCGCGATGGAAATGGGAAAATCGATAAAGCTGACGAATTGTTCGGGGACAATCAGACGTACAAAAACGGCTTCGAGGCCCTCGCGGCTCTCGACTCCAACAAAGACGGTTGGATCACGTCGAAAGATAAAGATTTTAAAAAGCTTGTTCTTTGGAACGACAAGAACGGCAACGGAAAAACCGACAAAGGCGAAGTCGTGAAGCTCTCGACCGTGGTCGAGAAAATCTCGCTGGCCTACACCAAAGGGCATGTTCGGCCCATCGGGCTCTACGCCGAGGAGCGCGAAAAATCGATCGTGATTCTTAAAGGCGGTAAAAAAGTCGAAGTCGTGGATATGTGGTTCGCGCCCGCGCTTCGTAGCAACGAGAAGCTGAGCGACAATCGAAAACCCGCGTCCGCGGAGCCCGGCAAGTAATCGCTTCCACGGGATTCTCATAAATTGAAACAATTGACGAGGGTCCAATAGGACCCTCGTCTCATTTGGAGACACTTAAGAGAGCCGCCGAAGGCGGCACGGGCCAACAGCTGGTCCGGTCGAGTATTTCGCGGTTATATGTGTCTCAAACCGGGAACGCTCCTTCATTTCGCCAATAATCTTACCGATATAAAGATTGTATGAACAGAACGTACTTGGAACGTGGAAATTTCTCAACGCGCCTCTTGATGCTTCTCGCGACCGCCGTTGCGCTGTCGGGCTGTAGTATTAAGGGAGCAATCGATGAACTGACGTCATCTACTCTTGATGCCACTTCCAGCAAGATCGAGTCGCTGAACAACGACGCGAACTTGATCGCGGACAATCAGTATCACGAAGCCGTGAAGGTCACTCTCTTCACCGCCTCGTCCTCACCCAAAGAGAACACCCGCCCGGAACTGCTTGTTCAAGGTGACGGTCAAAACGAATACCGCTGTAACGTTTCGGATTCGCAAGGGGTCGCGCACTGCTCGATCTCGTCGGACCGTCCCGGCATCAAACTCATCCGTCTCAAAGGTTTGAACATCCGCAATATCGTGGCGCTGACCTTCTTCGACCACAACTCGGAAGTTCACCCGCTCGATCCCAATGGCAATCCGCTTCCCGACGGCGTCACGCCCGTTTTGGTCGGTAACGGCCAGAACTCGACGCAAATTCAAGTGGTCATCCGCGATGGCAATGGCAATCCCATCGCCGGTCAAACTCCCATTCTTCAAGTCACCGGAGGCTCCGGAAGCGCGCAAGTCTCTTGCACGCCATCGAATGCCTCGGGCATTTCGACCTGCACGATCACCGACGACGTGAGCAATACGCCCAGTCCGATCCCGCCGATCGTCGTTCACTACATTTTCCCGCCCATGCAAAACGGCACGACGATCAACGTCCAAGCACCTGATCTGATTCCGATCAAACTGCGCGCGGAAACGCACCCGAACGGTGCCAATGCTTCGACCGTTTCGAACCCTTCTGCACGCGCGCAAGTCAATGTCATGGTGACGGACGGAAGCGGCAACCCCGTCGCGGGTCAAACCCCCGTTTTGGGTATTAATCCCTCAAGCGGTTCGAGCTCGATCTGCTCGGTCACCAACGCCTCCGGTCTGTCATCTTGCTATATCACCAGCACGGCCGTGGGCACGAAGACGATTTCGGTCACTTCACCCGCGGGAATCACGGACACCCTCAATGTGGTGTTCGGCGCTCCCAACACTTACGTTCCGCCCGTCACCGCTCCCGCGGATGGCCACACGCCCGTGGCCGTTCAGATCCCTTTGATCGATGGCAGCGGCAACCCCATCGTGGGTCAAACTCCCGTTCTCAATATCCAGCCTCCCGGCAGCGAGTACGTTTGTACGCCCTCGAACGCGAGCGGCATCGCGACTTGCTTTATCACGAGCCCGAATCCTGGCACCGTCACCATCGAAGTGACCTCGCCTGCGGGTGTTCAAGATCCCGATCACTCGGTTGTCTTTACTCCCGTGACCGGTGACAACGCTCCTCACAACCCGGCGACGGGTGAGGATGCGGTTCATTTGCCCATTCACCTGGTGGATTCAAACGGCAACCCCATCGTGGGTCAAACTCCCGTTCTGGACATCCAGCCTCCGAATGGCACCACTTATGTGTGTACGCCTTCGAACTCGCAAGGTCTGTCGGACTGTTACATCACCAGCACCACGCCTGGCGATAAAACTGTGACCGTCACCAACCCGGCAATGCCTGGTTCGACGACGATCAGCTTCGATCCTCCGACTTCGCCTCCCGTGACCACGGCTCCTGCCGATGGGCATTCGAGCGTGACCATCACGCTGGATCTGATTGTCGGCGGTTCGCCCGTCGCCAACGTGATTCCCACCCTCAGCATCTCGCCGTCCGCAGGGACGACGTACTCGTGTATTCCGTCAAACTCGCAGGGCCGTACTTTCTGTATCATCGAGAGTTCGGTTCCGGGTCCGAAGACCATCACCGTGCTCACTCCCGCAGGCGTGACCGATACCGCCAGCGTGAACTTCACGTCGCCCAATGACGTGACCGAGCCTGTTCCCGCCGATGGCGTGACTCCTCTGGTTGTTCCCGTCATGCTCGTTGATGGCAGCGGCAATCCGATCGTGGGTCAAACACCCGTCTTGAGCATTTCGCCTTCGTCGGCCGGTATCACTTATGTGTGTACGCCTTCGGATTCGACGGGCCGTTCAATGTGTTCGATCTACAGCACCACTCAAGGCGACTTTACGTTCACCGTGACGTCTCCGGTGGGTGTGACCGAGTCCTTCCCGGGCCACTTCGGTGACAATGCTTCACCGGTGACCGGCCCCTCTTCGAGCACGATCGTTCCGGCTGACGGCTCCAGCCGTCACGTGATCACCGTCAATATGGTGAATGGATCGGGTCAGCCCGCGCCTGGCACCATCCCGCAAGCAACCGTGAGCGGATCGGGCACGAACCGCGTTTGGTGTGATCCCGCAAATGCATCCGGAGTGGCGATGTGTTATGTCACTTCGAACACGCCCGGCACGAAAAACGTTTACTTCCAAGTTCCCTTCGTGGTGAGCCCCGTTCCCGTGATCTTCGGTGACTCGGCCGCCGCCGTCATCACCGATAACGTTCCCGGCGACGGCGAGTCGACGGGCGTCTTCACGGTGATCACTCGCGATGACAACGGCAACATCGTCACCGGCGTCGTTCCCACAACGAACGTCACGGGCCCTGGACAAACCGAAGTCGTTTGTACGCCCTCGGACGCTCAAGGCATTTCGACTTGTACCATCTCGGCCGATGCTCCCGGTGATTACACGATCAATATTACCGAGCCGGCAGGCAGCCAGCAGACCATTCAGATGCACTTCGCGGATGCTTGGTCGACCTTCGCGGTGACCGTGCCTCAGGCGGCCGCCAATAACGTGGCTTACACGTCGATCACCATCAAGGTGATGGCTTCGGAATTCATGCCCAAAGTGGGCGTGACTCCCACCGTGATCGTCACGGGAGGGGGCACGAGCGTGACCTGTTCGACCTCGAACATCTTGGGCGATGCGATCTGTCAGATCCGCAGTACCGAGTGGGGCGACAAACAAGTTCGCGTGACCAACCCTGCGATCTCGACCGAAGCCACCGTTCGCTTCGTCGACGTGTACTCGTCATTGAGCGAAACTTCGGCGGGTTCGGCGACCTCTTACGTGAACCAAACGATGCTCCCCGTTCGCCTCAACGTGAACGTGCGCGACTATCAAAACATGCCCAAGGCCGGCGTCGTGCCGATGCTGTCGATTTTGAATCCCGCTTCGGCGACGATCGCGTCGACCTGTTCGATTTCGGACGTGAGCGGGATCTCGACGTGTGAACTGACATCGGACACCGTTGGCAACTACAATGTGAAATTGTCGCTGCCCTTCTCGTCGGCGCAGACTCAAGTGAATTTCCTCTCGCAAACGCGTGCGTGCACGGTTGCGAGCGGTAACGGAACCGAGCAATGGATCGGTCCGACTTTCAACGATTTCGCGGCTTGCGGCTCGATCGTGTGTTTGCCCACTTGGACTTGGAGCGCGGCCAACACTCGTTGTGAAGAGAACCGTGCTCCCACGGGCGGCGCCTTCCAAATCAACGCGGGCGCCACTTACACCGGCAACCCCGCGGTCAACTTGACCGTGACTTGTCCGACGGATGAGTCGGGCACCGTGAACATGACTTTTGCCGAGAACAATCCGACCATCAACACCGGCTGGCAAGCCTGCGGCGCGGGTCCCTTCCCGCTCACGCTCACGGCCGGCACCGGCAACAAAACCGTTCATATGCGCTTCCGCGACTTGTTCGGGAACATCGCGACGATCTCGCGCACCATCTACCTCGATCAGACTTCGCCGATCGGCGCGGCGGCCGTGGTTGACAATATGGTGGCCGGCGTTGTGGGTTCGCCCAACATCACCATCAGCGTGACCTGCCCCACGGATCCCTCGGGAACCGTGCAAATGGCCTACGGCAACAACCCGAATCCCAACACCGGTTGGGTGGCTTGTACCGGAAGCGTGGCGTACGTCCTCACCAATGGCGACGGCGCGAAACAAGTTTACTTCCGCTTCCGTGATGGCGCGGGCAATGTGACTCCTTCCGACGTGATCGCGGCGGTGACTTTGGACACCGCGGGTCCCAACTCGGTCTTGAGTTACATGGACGGCTGGCTCAACAACTCGCTCAGCTTCAACGTCACCACCACGCCTTCGGACACCTACTCGGCGGTTCAATCGTGCGCGGTTGAAGTGTCAGTGGCGAATCTGTCTTACGGCACCGTCGGCACCTTTGGTGGTTGGGGCGTTCTGGCGCCCTCATCCGGCAATGGCTGCGGCGTGCGCACTTTCAGCGGTCAACAAGGCCGTGCGTACCGCTTCCAAACTCAATCAAATGACGCCCTCGGAAACGTGGGTCCCTACTTCCTCGCGACGCAAATCGTGAAGATTGACCTCACGCCTCCCACGGGCGGCGCGATCACCATTCCCGCGCAGTCGACCTCGCTCACGATCCCGATCTCGGTGGACCGTGGTAACGACACGACTTCGGGCATGAGCTCGAGCAATGCCGACTACGGCATCGAAGTCCGCTCGGGCGCGTTCGTGAGCGGAACTTGTAGCGGCCTGGGCGCCTACGCGTCTTCGGGCATCGTGGCGACCGCCGCGGGCACCGCTTACAACTTCATTGGCGTCAACGGAACTTGCTATGAATTCCGCTACTCGACACGCAACCAAGCGGGTCTGCAATCTCAGTATGTCAGCATGAACATGGTGAAAGTCGACATCACCAACCCCGTTGGCGGATCGATCTCGTCGCCGGATCCTTATCTGACGAACCTGACCGTGCCCGTGACCGTGGATCGTGGTAACGACCCCGAATCCGGCATGAGCAACCTGGCGGTCGATTACAAACTCGAAGTTTCGATCGCGGCTTTAGCGAACGACACTTGCGGTGCCTTCTCGTCTTACTCGCACGCGGGTCTTGGCGAAACGCCCGGGTCGACTCTTTACAACTATCCCGGAACTCAGGCGCGCTGTTACCGCTATCGCTACACCGTGACCAACGGTCTCGGTCTCGCGACGACGTACACCGCTTCGACGACCACGAAACTCGACATCACGCCTCCCGTGGGCGGTGCGATCGCGGTGAACCCCCGTTCGACCACGAACACCTTCCCCGTGACCGTGACCCTCGGAAACGATCCCGACACCATGATGCGTACGGATGATGCCGGTTATCAGATCGTTGTTCGCACGGCTCCGTTCCAGTACGGCGTCTGCCAAGCGTTCGGTCCTTACGTCGATGCGCAAGGATTGCTCTCGACAACCGTGACGCCCACGCAGACCAACTTCAACTTCGCGGGTTCCAATGGAAACTGTTATCAGTTCCAGTACACTTATCGCAACCGCGCGAATCTTTCGACGACCGCGACGTCGGGCGTGATCGAAGTCGATTCGTCGGCTCCGCTCTCGACCGCGATCTCGATCGCCACGGGCTACCGCCTGACGACTCCCATCGTCGTCACGGTGTCTGCCGGTTACGATCCCGAGTCGGATATGAGCCCATTGAATGGCGATTACCTGCTCGAGGTTCAATCGGCCGTCCTCAGCAACGACACTTGCGGCGCCTACAGCGCTTGGTCGGATGCCGGCGTGAGCGAAACTCCCGCAGGTACGAGCTACACTTATGTGGGTGTGCATGGTCAGTGTTATCAGTTCCGTTACACGGTCACGAACCGCTTCGGCCTGACGACCTCCGTGGTTTCGGGTGAGACTCGCATCGATACGACCGCTCCGGCGAGCAGCTCGATCGCGATCACCGAAGGGCCTCGTACAACCGTCACGATCCCGATCACGACCAACCCTGGTAACGACCCTGAGTCGGCGATGATGACATCGAATGCTCAGTACACCATCGAAGTGTCGAGCGCGACCTTCTCGGCCAACACGTGCGGCGCGTTCGGTGCATGGTCGGATGCGGGCCTCAATCCCACGGCTTCGGGCACGAACTACACGTTCACCGGCGTGAACGGAACTTGTTACCAGTTCCGTTACACCGTGACGAACCGTGCGACCAACACGACCACGACCCAAACGGGCATCACGCAGGTCGATACCGACGCGCCTTTGGGCCTCGCGATCTCGACCGTGACCGGTTGGAAAACCAACTTGTCGCCCGTGACCTTGACCGTGAATCCCGGTTACGACAATGAGTCGGGCAAAGCCAGCGCGATCATCCACTACGCGACGGCTCCCCTGTCGTACGGAACTTGCGGCGCTTGGTCGGCTTGGAACAACGCTTATCTGAGCCCCACCGTTTCGGGCACAAGCTACAACTTCAGCGCCCTCACCGACGGGTATTGCTACACATTCCTGATCACGATGACGAACAATTTCGGTCTGTCGAGCACGGCTCAAACCGGCGCCTTCTACATCGACACGACAGCGCCGGTCATCTATGGACCTTCTCACCCGAACGTCACGGTGTCGGCGGCTTCCAGCTACACGTTCACCGTGAACTACAACACGGGTAACGATGCGCAGTCGGCCCTGGCTTCGGCGACGTTGTACTGGGCTTCGGCTCCTTACGACATGTTCGGCGGTTGCGGCGCTTGGAGTGGATGGAACGGATGGACCGGCGTCGGTGCCGGCACGGGGGCCCTGAATTTCACGGGTTACTCAGGCAACTGTTACTCGTTCCGAATGGTGACCGTGAACAACGCCGGTTTGCAATCCATCGCGGATTCGGGAACCAGCACGCGCATCGACTTTACTTACAGCTGGCAAGCCGGTGGTTGGTACGGTTGTACCGCTCCTCAACCCAGCTGGCAGGCCGGTGGCTGGTACGGTTGTACCGCAAGCCCTTACTGGTCGTGCGGTGGTTGGGGTATTTGTTATGAGCCCTACTACTATGCGTACTATGGCTGGCAGCTCCAGACTTGCGGTGCCGGTCACCAACAGCGCAGTTGCGGTTGTGCCGGGTCTTCGGGAACCGAGTACCGCTCGGTTTGGTGTCCCGTCAACGGCGGAACCGAGTACCGCTCGGTTTGGTGTCAACGCTCGAACGGCGCGACGGTGGCCGACGCTTATTGCGGTGGCGGACGTCCGGCTGACAACCAAGGTTGTGCGCGCAACGACTGTCCTGGCGGCGCTCCCGCCTCGGCACAAGGCTGTTACATCGGATGTGCGGGCGATCCCGGAACTCTGCAAGGTTGTGATGGAACCGCGAACGATCCTGCCTACTGCTCTGACGGCGGTGGCGGTGGCTACGGCGGCGGCGGAAAATAATCCGTCCGCCGTTACGGCGTGAGATCCAGGGACCAAAGGCCTTGTTCAGAATCGGCCGCGAGGTAAGCGCGGCCTTTATAAATCACCGGCACCGACGAGTTGAAAACGCCCGTGTTGATTTTTGAAATCACCTGGCCGGTTTTGGCGTCCGCGGTGCAAATCTCCCAGAAACTGCAAATCAAGACCAAACCTTTACGGCCCGCCGGATCTTGCATGAGCACCGGCGAACTCCGGGCGATGTCGAGTTCACGTGCCAATTGAAAAGCCCAAAGCGTTTCGCCGTCTTTCAAACGGATCGCGCTTGTTTCGAACTCCGCCACCAGGTAACCAACGCCCTCGCTTTGATCGACCACCAACGTGGACATGATCCGGCTTTTGAGCTCTTTTTTATAAACCACTTCACCCGACGCCGCTTTGACCGCATAAAAGTGGCGGTCCCAAGATCCAATGTACGCAACGCCGTCGACAATCGCCGGCGTGCCCTTGATGTCCCCGCCCACACTCAGAGTCCACTTCACGGCTCCCGTGGCCGCGTCAAGCCCCAGAAGTCGATCGCTATTGGCGCCCAAGATCACGGTTCCTGAAGCCGCATCCAACGCCGGCGTTGAGTGGGTGTTGGCCCCGAGCCATTCAGAGAGCCAAACCACCTCGCCGTCGCGAGCGCGCACCTTGGCGGCGAAGCCGTCGTCGGTTTCATTCGGGCCGTGAGTTTCAATGCCGAGATACAAGAAACCATCGGCGATCATCACCGAGGCTCCGATCGAATCTCCCATTTTTTTGGCGTAAACGAGGTCACCCGTGTCTTTGCGAAGGCAGTAGAGAAAGCCGTTGTAAGAACCGAAGTAAACGAAGTCCTGATCCACGGCGGCGGTCGAATGGATTCCGCGGTCGGAATCGCCCGTGAAGAACGACCATATTTTACGTCCCTCAAAATCAACTTTAAAAAACCAGCCCGCGTCCGTGCCCGCGTAAATCCCGGTGTCATCGATCACGGGCGAAGCCTTGCTCGCGTTGTGAATGCCGAGATTGAACGGCTTCAGCACCCAGGAGGTTTTGAGTTTAAAGCCCGCCACGGGAGCCGGAGGCAAGACGTGATCGGGCCGCGAGAAGAGGTGGCTCGCCGCCACCCGGCCGTCGTCGCCCGCCATGGGCGCGGCTCCGAGCACGGTGGGATAGCGCGGGGGCGGCTGAAAGCGCGAATCGGGGGCCCGACTGAACAGGCGCATTTTGGGGTTCGCGATGAGCGAGAGGCCGACAACGGCCACGGCCAACATCGGAAAGAAAATTTGCATTCGCTTTGCCGCCGTCATCACAGCACCTCCGCCCACAGGAGCGCCGAGCGGTCGCAGGCATTTTTGACGTCCAAAACTTTTTTGTAGTCCCGGTCCGTCGAGCGTTTCGAGAATAAGATCAAACGGGCGTCTTTGATCGGCGCCCGCGCGCAGTGAAGCCTGGTTTCGTTTAAGAACACCAAGGGGTCGCAGGCGATCCTCACCACATTGTTCGTGCGAAACGGGGCCGCCTGGGCCCAATGGCCTTTTTCATCTCGGTACTGTAAAACCGCCGAGCAGTCACTCCAGGCATCCAGCATATTGAGCGAGGCGATGCGGGGGGCGCCGCTCAAGGCGGCGTCCTGCGTGATCACGGCCGGAAAAAGCTGAGCGAAAGCAAAAACGCCAAGCACCACCCAGGACGTTTTGGCCAAACGCCCGCCAAAAAGGGCGTCCAATCCGCCCCGCTCCTCGTTTTTCTTTTCGAGCAAAAGAAAAACAAAGAAAGACAAGAGACCGAGCATCACCATCGGGTAGTAGTCGCCCACGATATGCCACGAAAATGCGTGAAAAGCCGCGAGCTGCGCGAGCGTTAAGATTTGAATCCACCGGCGTTTCGCGAGAAGCCCAAAAATCAGAACGATCTCAAGAAGAGGGACATAAAAGAGTGCGAACGAAAGAAGCGGCCCTTTGATCATGGGCTCTCTGAGCAGCGTCGCTCCCGAGAGCCACTCCAGATTCAGTTTGAGGGTTCCCGCCGCGACGTAGAAGGCCACCAACATCAGACGCAAGATTTCGACTTTGTGAGGAGCCAAGAGCCAGAGCAGCTGAATGAGCTGCGGCATGTAGTGGTAGTTGCCCATGAATTGGTAAGAAAGACTCAGTAAACTGAATTTAAAAATCAACAAAACCGCCGAGAGGACGTAGGCGGCCGACACCCGTCGAAGACTGAAACAAATGAAGGTCGCGACGATCAAGGCGCCGTAAACCCAAAGCAGAGCCTCCAGCGTCGACGAGCTCCAGGTGAGCGAACTGCAGGACGGAAAGTACGGCCAGCAAACCGGGTTCTCAAAATTCGAGAACAGGCTCGAAAAATTTGAGCGTCCCAAAAACATCAACGTCAGAGCGTGCACGAACGTCAGCGCGAATCCGTAAAGCTGCAAAACGGGATTCTCGGCGATCTCCGAAATCTGCCTTTGGAAATATCGAATCATGGTTGCACCTTCTTCATTCCCAAGGCGGCGGCACGCTCGTCCGAAAAGGGAAGTTTCGTCTTCGAGTCGTAGGTCGCCCCGGCAAAGCGCACCCCCGCGACATCCGCCTGCGATAGATCGGCTCCACGCAAATCGGCGAAAGACAGGTTCGCCCAGGTGAGAGAACTCGCGTTAAAGTCGGTGTTCTGAAAATCGCACCGGACACACGACCAAGACGGCGCCTTGTTGCCGTAAAAGCGAGCCCCGTTGAAATGACTACCGTCCGCAACGACCAAACGAAACGACGTTCCGTAAATCAAGGCCTTAGAAAAATTCGACTCGCGCAAATCAGACTCGTCGAACCGGACCGAGCCGATCCGCGCTTCGCGAAAGCTCGAAGCACGAAGGCGCAGGCGACGAAAGACATTATTAAGCATCGACAGTCGGTCAAAATTTCGAAGCGAATTATTATTCCACTCGGCCATCGGCGGCGTCATCGCGCGGTGGGGAACACGGCTAAATGGAAGAGCTTTGGCCTCGGCGGGCGTCATGGATTTGAGCCGCTCAACGTCCGGAATTTGCGCGTGAGCAACAAGTCCAAAGGCACCGACAAAAAAGGCGACCAAAATTTTTATAGGCATTCAAGGACTCCCCTGGCATCCTCTAACTTATGACTAAATAACGAGGTCGCCAAATGCCTGCTCCATCAACCTGGACGTTTCGTGTAATTTCGGGCCTGACCTTCGTCGGGATCTTGATCTGCATCGCCCTTGCTCTGCAGCCGGGGCAAAACTTTATGCGCATGGAAGACCCGCCGAGCTCGTTTCAATCCAAAATCTCGTTGGATGAGGGGACTCGTTTCGAAGTGGGGGTCAAGAGCGCCCCCGGCCTTCGTCTTCTTTTAAAAGGGGTCCATGGGGATCCGCTCAAGGGCGAAGTGCCGGTCCTCGCCGCGACGGGCGACGAGCACGCGAAATTTCAATGCGAAGCGACCAACGACAAGGGCGAAAGCCGCTGCTCGATGACGCCTTCGATCGATGGCGCCTTGATCATTCGCTTTGCCAATCAGCCCATCCTTGAACGTCTTGTCGTTCACGTTTTTCACTCGGGCTCCAAATTCGAAATCCTGGAGCAAGGAAGCGCCACGGGAGACGCCACCGGCAATCTTCGTTGGCGCGTTCGACTCGACAAACCGTGGAACCGCGGCCCCGCCGTCGTTGCCATGGAGGGCGCGGGCCGCTTCGCGGCGGACTGCTCGGTTCAAGAGAGCCAGATGGACTTGGACTGCCGCCTGTCGGCAGAGGCTCCGGGCGCAAAAAAAATTCGGCTCCTACGCCCGTTACTTGAGGGATCTCTCGACGTCGACATCCAACCGGCGGCAAAGGCGGCCACGCCCGTCAAAAAAGAGTCGCAAATTTACGCGATCGGCCCCGCCCAACCCAAAGGACAAATGCAAATCGTGGCGGTCCGCCTGATGAAGGCGAGCAAGCCCGTCTCGGGGATCACGCCCCGCCTCGCGGTTTTGGGAACGGCTCCCGTGACCGCGTCTTGCGGGACCACCGATCAAGAAGGTCACGCCGAGTGCCGTCTCTTCTCGATGTACACGCAAAAAGTCGACGTTTGGATCTCCGGCGACTTCTCGAGCGCGTCTCTCCCCTTTTCGTTTATTCAGGAACGACAGAGTTTCAATCCCGATTTCGTTTTTGGCGATCCCGCGATCCTGAGCATCCGTTTTGAATCGCACTCAAAAGGCCAATACGCCAACACCATCCCCAGGCTTGTCTTTCCCGAATCGAATGTCATGAGCGAGTGCACGGCGGAAGTGGACGGCTTTTTTGACTGCGCGATGAAAAGCCCTCAAGGAGGGCTCATCAAAGGCAACTACCGGCATTTTCGCAAAGACGAAGAGCTGCTGGTGCGCGATGCGAACCTGCATCAGCTCGAAGTTCTGTTTCCGAAACCCTCAGGCTCCTAACGAGCGCAAGAACTTCTGGATGTCGATGTCGATCGGCGTCGCCGTGCCGTTGGCCGGTGACGGGTTCGCGAGCTCATCCAAGCTGAAATCCATTTTAATATCGTAGCGCCGGATGTGCTGATTGCGAAGCCGCTGCTCGCGCGAGTACCAAAGGCGCTTGGTCGACGAATCGCCGCAAGTCGAAAGCTCGCCGGCGGTGGCCCCCCAGCGCAGCTCCACACAGTGGTAGGGATCGAACGACAAACCGAACAGACGCTGGCGCACCTGCTCGAGATTCAGCGTCACGCCCTGCCCCGCGCTGTTCGTGTACGTCATTTGGCAGCGCTGGCTTTCGGCATTGTAAACATCCAGCAGTTCGCGGGGTAAGTTTGAACCCGAGTAAACGATCGAGGGGTCTTTGGCCGCGATCTTCTTCATGTAACCGTCCGCTTGATCTAAGAGATCGCGGAAAGACACTTTCAGCTGAGCATCGCGCGAGGGCGTCGAGTAGGTCTCCCACTCGCCTTGCGTTCCGTAAATATTCTCGGGCAAGCGCGCCGGGTGTTCTTTATTTTGGACTCCCGCTTTGATCGCCACATCCACCGCGAGCACCCGGTCCTGAACCGATTGGCACAGGTCTTCGAGCGTTGAGCGGAAGTCGTCGACGGGACGGATTTTCAGATCGCCCTTGGCCATTTTCAGGCGGGCGTACTCGTAGTAGCTGACCGAGCGGCCCTGATAGGTGAACTTCGACTGCGTCCAATCGGTCGCGGCGCCGTTGGTTCCGAAGAACTGCTCGGTGCCGTAGGCGCGCAGATCTTTGTTGGCGGCAGCTTCGATGCGGCCGCCGAGCCAAAGACCTTGCGCATTTTGCGTGGCGCCCACGAGGCGAACAGGGCGCCAGCTCTTAAACCCCGCGCCTTGGCCCGGCTGCGAGCGCACGAACTTGATCGAGAACGACCCGGTAGTGAGCGAGTTGTCAGGGTGCGCATCGAAGTAATAAATTTTGCCATCATCGGTGACTTTGTAGACCATCGTCACGTGGCCATTGGGATCGTAAAGGATCGTCCCGGGTCCGATCGCTTCGCGGTCGATCTTGACGGGGTAAAAATCCGCGAACAACGGACCGCTGTCGTTGCCCGTGTAATTCACGCGGTAGTTGCCCGAATCGGTTTCGTCCGGAATGAGGCGGTTGAAGATCTCGACCGCGTTCACGAATTGACCGTTTCGGGTGACGACGTCGATTTTCTTCGCGACTTCGTTGCCTTGAGCCGAGTAGCGCAAATCGCCGCGGTTTCCGGCCACGTTTCGCAGTCTCATGCTCGAGGCAAACGAAAACGGAAGACCGTTTTTGAACGCGAAGTAACCGCGCACGAAGTACGGAAAGTCCGCGCAATCGGCGTAGTAACGAAGACCCGCGGGGTCCGACGCGCGGTAGGTGTTGGCGGCGGAGTTGAAACACTGAGTGACCGTGCGGCACGAACGCGTCTCGACGGTTTCGCCCAAACGCTGAACGAAGGCCTGAAAGTTCTTTTCGTCGTTGGTCGACCAATGCGGCTTCAGGATTTTCCAAGACGAGGTCGTTTGCGCCGGGGCTTGCGCCATCAGCAAGGAAGTCAGGACGAAGATTGAGACGCTCAAAAGACGAACCATGAAGGACCTCCCGATCCGGGCGCTGCTGGCACCTGATGGGAGTCCTTCTAGTCCTCAAGGATCAACAGCCTCAACAAATTTTGGCCGAGAGGTCAGATTTTACCAGGTACCAAAAAGGCACCTGTAAAGGGGCCTTCTTAAGCAACGGCACCTGCAAAGGGGCCTTCTTCGAGGAAACTACGTGCGTTTGTAGTCATCTTGATACCGGACGATATCATCTTCACCGAAATAGGTGCCCAACTGCACCTCGATGAACTCGAGGGGCTCATTAAAAGGATTGCGGATGCGGTGTTTGGCCCCCAACGGAATCCTGACATAGCTGCCAGCCTTCATCGGAATGACCTCATCGTTCAAAATGACCTCACCCGCCCCGCGCACCATGATCCAATGCTCTTCACGTTTGGCGTGCGACTGGTAGGAGATTTGCGACTTGGCATTGACCACGATCACCTTGGATTTGAAATGCTCCTTGTCGCGCAAGACTTCGAAACGTCCCCACGGCCGTTCCTCAAAAACATGTTCGCTCGCGAGCTTCGGGGCTTCGGTCTTGAGACGCTCGACGACGGTCTTCACCTCTTGCGTATGGCCTTTCGACGAAATCAAAAGCGCATCTTCGGTGTCGACGACAATCAAATCGTCGACGCCGACGAAGGCGTAACGCTTGTCCCGCGCCGGGAGCACAAAGTTGTTCTTGGAGTCGACTTCGATGGTTTTTTGGCCGTGCGTGCGGCCCGTGCGTTCGTAAACGTCGGCCACGGCATCCCAAGAGCCGACATCGCTCCATCCGGGATCGCACGGCACGCACAAGAGCTCCTCGCCCGAGAGCTTCTCCATGATGGCGTAATCGATGCTGATCGACGGCATCTTGGCGTAGATCTCCGCGATGTTCGAGCGGTCGGTTTTCAGCGCCGAAACGCCCTGCCAAATTTGCGGTTGGTATTTTTTAAAAAGCTCGATCATCAAGCGCACCGGGAAAACAAAAATCCCCGCGTTCCAGAAGAACGACCCGTCTTGCAAGAACTGCTTCGCGGTCGAAAGATCGGGCTTCTCATGGAACTTAACGACCGAAAAGCTCGACAGCTGATCGTTGTAGGAATGCGGAAGCTTTTGCGTTTGGATGTAGCCGTAGCCCGTCTCGGGCGACTGGGGTTTGAGGCCGAGCGTGACGACTTTGCCCTCGCGCGCGCCCTTTTCGGCCAGATCCAAGGCCGAGAGAAAGACTTCGAGTTTGTCGACCAGGTGATCGGCCGGAAAAACGCCGACGATTTCGTCCAGCTTGCCTTGTTGTTCGAGCACCTTGCAAAGAACGGCGATCGCGGGCGCGGTGTTCTTGCCTTGCGGTTCGTAAACGATCTCGACTTGCGGGAAGCCCGCTTCGATCGCCTTTTTCTCGGTGAAGTCGCGAAGAGAAATCGATGTGATGATCATGGGTTTGTTGCCGAAGCTTCCCAGTCGCTTGAGCGTCAGATTTTGCAAAGGTTCTTCGAAAAGATCGTTGAACTGCTTCGGAAACTTCGCGCGCGACACGGGCCAGAGTCTCGTTCCGCTACCGCCCGACAAAATCACAGGAATCATGTTCGCCCCAGGGTCTAAAGCCCGTCTTGTGTTCAGAAAACAACGGGGGCCAGAGTACAAAAAGGCGCGCGAAAAGTCGACCTCGCCCTGCGAAATGGCCGGAACGCCCGGCCGAGAGCACGACAGACGTGGACAGCCCCGGCCGGACGGAGGATACTCGAGGTGAATTTCACCCCAAGAAGGAGCATCCATGTCTCAGATTCCTTTTATCGACCTTAAAGCCCAATACAAGGCCCTGAAACCCAAAATCGACGCCCGCATCATGGCGGTTCTCGAGCACGGCGCCTACGTCAACGGCCCCGAAGTGGTTGAGCTCGAAACCAAGCTGGCCGCCTTCACCGGCACGAAATACGCCCTCGCCTGCGCCAGCGGCACCGACGCCTTGATGGTCCCGTTGATGGCGCTGGGGATCGGCCAGGGCGATGAAGTCATCACGACCGCTTTTTCATTCATCGCGACCGCCGAAACGATCGTGCTCGCGGGCGCAACTCCCGTGTACATCGATATTGATCCCATCACTTACAACATGGATCCCAAGAAGATCGAAGCCGCGATCACTTCGAAGACCAAAGCGATCATGCCCGTCTCGCTTTATGGTCAAATGCCCGACATGGATGCGATCAACGCCATCGCCAAAAAGCACGGCCTGCACGTGATCGAAGACACCGCGCAAAGCTTCGGGGCGAAGTACAAAGGCAAGCGTTCGGGATCGATGACGATCGCGGCCGGCACTAGCTTCTTTCCCGCGAAACCCTTGGGCTGCTACGGTGACGGCGGCGCGATCTTCACCAACGACGACAATCTCTACAAAGCGATGAAAGAAATCCGCGAGCACGGCTCTGAAACTCGCTACTACCACACCCGTCTTGGCATCAACGGCCGACTCGACACTCTTCAGTGCGCGATTCTTCTGGCAAAAATGGAGCGCTATGAATGGGAAATTTCGGCGCGCCAAAAAATCGCCGAAAACTTCGGCAAGGCTTTCGCCAGCATCAAGGCCGAGGGCTTTTCGTACCCCAAAGTTGCGGACGGCTGCGAAAGCGTTTGGGCCCAGTACACCCTCACCGTGCGTGACCGCGCGGGATTCCAAAAGCGCATGACCGAGCTCGGCGTTCCCACTTCGATCCACTACCCCCGCATCATGCCCGATCAACCCTGGTACAAAGAGAACCTCAAATCGCCTCAGCACGACTGGAGCCAGTCGCGTTGGGCGGCCGAGAACGTCATCTCGATTCCCATGTATCCTGACATGGACGAGGCGACTCAGAATAAAGTGATCGACGGGGTGAAAAAGGCGCTTGGCGTTTAAGCCGAAATTTGCGAGAACTGCCGGATGACTGAATTCAAAGCGCTCGAAAAACCCGTTGTGATGAACCACTCTTCCGGCACGTTTACCTGGGGGGACGGAAAGTCGTTCGTTCTCTTCGCGGGACCGGACATCATCGAAGATGAAGGCATGGTTCTCGAAACCGGCCGCGAAATTCAGCGCGTTTGTAAAAACTTAGGGATCTCGTGGGTCTTGAAATGCTCGTTCGATAAAGCCAACCGCCAATCGGCGACCAGCTTTCGCGGACCCGGCACCCACTCGGCGCTGGATTCGCTGGGCAAAATCAAAGGCGAGCTGAACGCCCCGCTTTTGACCGACGTTCACGAAACCATTCAGGTCGAAGACACCGCCAAAGTCGCCGACGTGATTCAGATCCCCGCGTTTTTGTCGCGCCAAACCGACCTGATGGTCGCGGCCGCGAAAACCAACAAAGTCATCCACATCAAAAAAGGTCAGTTCTTGGCGCCTTGGGATATGAAAGCGATCGCACAAAAAGCGGTCGCGGCCGGCAACTCCAAGATCCTTCTTTGCGAACGCGGAACCACGTTCGGTTACAACCGCCTGATCAACGATATGACGGGCCTTGTGGACATGCGCCGCTTGGGCTTTCCGGTGGTGATGGACTGCACGCACTCCACGCAGCTTCCGGGCGCAACCGGCGAGAGCTCGGGCGGCCGCGGTGAGATGGTCTGGCCTCTGGCCCGAGCGGCGATGGCCGTGGGCGTGGACGGGATCTTTATTGAGACGCACCCCAATCCCGAGAAGGCGCTTTGCGACGGCCCCACGTCGCTCCCTTTGCGCAATCTCGAGGCTTTGCTCAAGAATCTCATCGCGATCCAAAAGACCCACCAGGCTTAAGGCGGACCCCACCGTCTCAAAACGAGATCGTGTTTAGCGACAAGCGCATCCGACCGATGAGTCGTCCATGCGCTCGCTTTGCTTTGTCTTTATTTCTGCCGTCGTTCTCATGGGTTGCCAACGCCCGGAAGGCGACGTTTCAAAGCTCACGATCGAACTGCCGGCGGGTTTGAACGACTCGCAAAAAGTCGGCGCCTTTGCGGCGTGGCCGACGGGCAAAAAGTTTTGCTACGGCGTGAACGTCACCGGAGATGGGATCGAGACCGAGACGGATGCGTGTTCCCCGGCGCTCGGAACCCGCATTGGCTTTACAGATCAATCGTCGGTCTCCCTCGAAGTTCGCAAAGGCACGGGACGCCAAGTGGATGTCTACGTTTACGTGGCGGCGGTCAGTGAGGCCTGCCCCGTTCTCGGAAAATCACCCGACATCGACCGTCGCAAAATTTATCTGGTCGGCTCAAAATCTCGCGTCGACATGAGCAAAGATGAAACCAAGCTCGATCTGTTCGTGACCTACCCCGGAGACAACGCTCACATCGCGGCCCAACTCTCGATGCCCGCCGTGTGCTTGGCCGGAGGTTCGACGCCCATGGGCAGCGGTGCGCGTCTCAGCTTGGGCGTCGGTCACTTTAAAGACTCCAATTACGAAATGAATGTCCGTGTCAATGCGGTGAAAGCTCTTCAGTAAGGATGATGACGATGAAAAAACTCTCGCTCCTGGCAGTCTCTTTGTTTTTAGCTGGCACCGCCCACGCGCAGATTCAGCCTTTTACCTGGGTCGACGGCGATCTTCGCGACAGCGCACAGAACCCGGTGCTTGATGCCAACGTCACGATCAAAGCGACCATCAAGGTCAACTCCTGCGAAGTCTTTGCGGAAACTCACGTGAAAGACCTTTCGAACACGAACGGCCACTACGCGATCAAGCTGGGTCAAGGGAGCCCAGTTCACAGTACGAACAGCTTCAGCACGGCCATGGATCCGACCAAGGGTGCCAACTGCTACCCCTCTGGCGTGACGAGCAACGGAATCCGTACCTTGACCATTCAGGCGACCCTGTCAAACTCGGACGTCATCACCGTTCCGGCTTTTGAACTGGGCTTCGCTCCGTCAACGACGGGCGTTCCCGAGTACTTGCAAACCAATTCGCTCGCAGCCCCCTATCATAAATTTCTGAACACCGCAGGAACCTACGGCGTGCAGGTCAACGCTCCTTCGGGTTTGACCGCGAACTACATGTTGACCCTTCCGAATGATGTCGGCACCTACGGTCAAATGCTGACCACCGATGGAACCGGCGTCTTGAGCTGGAGCACGCCTTCAGGTTCACCCATCTCGGCGCTGACGTCAGGCGCGGGAATCAACATCACAAATTCGGCCGGGAACTACACCATTTCGTCGACCACGACGGGCACCGTGATGAGTGTCTCGAGTGCGAATAGCGATTTGTCGGTTGCCACCTCCGCGACGACTCCCGTCCTTACGTTGAACACGGGGATCGGTGCGAACCAAATCGTGAAGCTCAACGCAAGCGCCCAACTTCCGGCCGTCAGCGGCGCCAATCTCACGAACTTGAACGCCAACATGCTGACGAGCGGCACGGTCTCGCCGTCGCAATTGCCTGCGTTCACTGGTGATGTCACTTCCACGGGAGCCTCGGCGACGCTCACGTTGAACAATGTGCCCGTGACAAAAGGCGGAACTGGTGCGACCTCATTTGCCACCAACAAACTTGTCGCGAGTAACGGCACAGGCTCTGCGCTCGTCTCGACGAATTGCAATCTGAATGAGGTGATTTCGTTCGATGCTGGCGGCCAGATCGCCTGCCAAACGGTGTCCGCCCTGATGAGTGGCGTGTCGATCTCAACACTCCAAGCCTTATCCAATAGCCCCACGGCGTATGGGTCCTCAGGCATCCTTCCTCAAGGGGCTCTTTTAAAAGTGAAGAATAGCGCCACCATTGACAATAGCGCCTCTTCGCTTGCTTTCGAGGTGAACAACTCGAGCGCCACTTTGCAGAGAGCTTGGGTTTCGGCCGTCGCCAACAGTTCGGGTTACGCCCCGACGATTGCGCTTGGAAGCATGAGCAGCGTCTCGACGTACCAGGAGTATATGCGAGTCACGCCGAACGGCGTGGGCATCGGGACGGCTATCGACCCGATCTTCAACCTGCAAGTGAAAAATGTCGCTGGTGGTAGCGCAACCATCGGTATTGACCGGCCCGCAGGCGCTATGGGGAGTGTCGTGTACACAACCAACAGCTTGAAACGTTGGACCGCAGGCGTGATTGGCAATACGGAATCAGGTTCGAACGTTGGATCCGCCTACGCGATCACGAGCTACGACGACTCGGGAGTGACGGCGACAAACCGTCTCACGATCGAACGCTCCACCGGCAGTGTTGGGATTGGAACAAGCACTCCGATGGCGCAACTCGATGTGGTCGGCACCGTACGGTTTGGGCAAGGTGAGGGAACTTCGATCCGGAGCATGGGCGTTTGCAAAGTCACGAGCGGTAACTTCACCACGTCGCCCGCAAACTTCACTTGCACGGGCCTTCCAGCGACGGTTGACATCGCGATTTCCTGCAGCCCGAACCAGGCCGTTGGTGCGACCCTGATCCAATGCCGGGCCACCGGAACCGCCGATGGCATGTCCTGCTGGGCCTCAGGAACCGCCAACTCGATCGGCGTTTCTTGCATGTGGATGCGCACTCAGTAACGGGTGAGCTTGACCTGTCCCGAGAGCCCCCCTTATTCTCTCGGGACTTATGAACCTTCTTCAGCTCCAGCGCGGCTCCAAGCATTTTGGCACCAAAGTCCTCTTTGACGGGGCGAGCTTTGCTTTGCAAGAGGGTGAACACGTCGGCGTGATCGGGCCGAACGGCGCCGGAAAAACCACACTGTTTAAAATCCTGGCCGGGCAAGACTCTCTCGATGCCGGCGAGATCACGCAGTCCTCAACGCTGCGTCTGGCTTATCTTGAGCAAGAGGCGGAGTGGCCGCTCGATGTGTCGGTCGAAAATTTCTTGATCGAGAACTGCCGCAAACCTATTTGGGAGCTCAAGCAACTCGGGCTCGAGCTCGGCCTCACCGAAACTCATTTTCAATCTCCGCTGAGATCTTTGAGCGGCGGCTACCGCATGCGCGCCAAGCTCCTGTCGATGATCGGCCAAGAGCCCAATCTCATGCTCCTCGATGAGCCGACCAACTTTTTGGATCTCGAGAGCGTGATCGCGCTCGAAAGATTTTTGCAAAATTACGAGGGCGCGTTTTTGCTGATCTCACACGACCGCGAGTTTTTGCGGCGTACGACCGAGTCTACTCTCGAAGTCGAAGGTGGCGACATCACGAAATTTCCGGGCCACATCGACGATTACTTCGAGCAAAAAACGGAGCTGCGCCAGCAGCTCGAAGCTCAGGCCGCCAATCTCGAAGCCAAGCGCAAGCACCTGCAGGCCTTTGTCGATCGCTTTCGCGCCAAGGCCACCAAAGCCAAACAAGCCCAGAGCCGCATGAAGCAGCTCGACAAGATGGAAAACATCGAGATCAAAGATCTGCCGGTTCGCAGCCACATCAAGATCCCCGCCCCGTCGCACACGGGACGCGAGATTCTCAAGTTGGTGGATGCCGATCTGGGCTACCCCGGAAAAACGGTTCTCAAAAATGTTCAGCTCAGCCTCGAGCGCGGCGTTCACCTGGGCGTGGTCGGTCACAACGGCGCGGGCAAATCGACCCTTCTCAAATCGCTGTCAGCCACGCTGCCTTTGCTCAAGGGTGAGCATAAGCTAGGCTATCAGGTGAGCCTCGCTCTGTATTCGCAGCACTCCACCGAGCAGCTCAACGTCAATGATAGCGTCATCGAGGCCCTGCAGAGCGCGGCTCATCCCGACTGCCTGGCGCAAGACATCTTGAACATGGCCGGCTCGCTGCTTTTTTCGGGAGATGACATTCATAAGAAAGTTCGCGTGCTCTCGGGGGGCGAAAAGTCGCGCGTCGCGCTCGGGCAGATTTTGCTCAAGCGCTCGCCATTGCTTCTTCTCGATGAACCGACAAATCACTTGGATTTTGAAACGGTCGAAGCCTTGACCGAGTCGTTACGAGCTTACGCGGGGACCATTATCGTTGTGAGCCACGATCGCAGTTTCATCGGGCGCGTGGCCACGCAGGTGCTCGAGATTAAGAATCAGCGGCTCGACCTTTATCCAGGCACCTACGACGAGTACGTCTGGAGTCTGCAAAAAGGAAGTTGGGGGACCGAGACTGCGAATTCCGAACCGGCGAAGTCTCAACGATCAGGTCCTGCTCAAGAAAGCATCAAATTCAATTACCGTGACCGCATCAAAGAGATCAACGGGCGTATCAAAGAACACGGCCGCAAGATCGTGAAAGTCGAAGAGATGATCCACACGCAGTCGAAAAAGCGTGATCAGCTCACCCATGACCTTCTCTCGGCCCAAGGTGCCCAGGCGGCCACGCTCGCCAAAGACTTGAGTCAATGCTCGAGCGAGATTGAACGGCTTGAAGAGGACCTTCTGACACACCTCGAAGGACTCGACGCGGCCGAAAAAGAACTGCGAACGGTCCAGGATTCTTAACAAGTCCAGGCCTAACAGCCCAGAAAGTCTGACTGCATGACACTTGGCAGTTTTGGTTTTTGTCCTCTATCCTAATCCGGTTCACAAAAACCAAAACGAAAGGGTTTTGAAATGAAGACATTGGTCTCAATGGTACTGGCAACTGCACTGTTCGCGGCTCCTGCTTTTGCACAAACAAAAAAAGGCGTGAAGCCCGCTAAGAAAGACGGCGCTGCCGTCATGCTCAAAGTCGACACCGAAAAATCGGACGTCAAATGGACCGGCAGCAAAGTGTTGGTCAAATCCTCGCACACCGGCCACGCCAAATTGAAATCGGGCGAAGTTGAGTGGAAAGACAACACCATCACCAAGGGCAATTTCGTGATCGACATGAACTCGATCGCCAATGAAGACCTCAAAGGAAATCCCAAGCAAGCGGACCTCGAAGGTCACTTGAAGTCTCCTGATTTCTTCGACGTTCAAAAATACCCCGAAGCCAAATTCGTGATCACATCGGTCAAAGCGATGCCGAACCCTGGCACGGTTGGACCCACGCACGAAATCACGGGCGATCTGACTTTGAAAGGCGAGACCAAATCGGTCACCTTCCCCGCTTCGATCAACAAACTCGAAAACGGCGCGGAAGCCAACGCCAACTTCAAAATCGACCGCACTCTCTGGAACGTGAAATACGGTTCGGATAAGTTCTTCACCGGTCTCGGCGACAAAGTGATCGCCAACGACATTGAAATCGCTTTGAAAATCATCGCGACCAAGTAAGCGTTCCGTTTTTCAAAAGAAAAAAGCCGCGGACAACCGCGGCTTTTTTTATTTCTGAATCTGAATTTTGACTTAAGCGCGCATCTCGAAGGAGTTCAAAAAACCGGGTTCTTCCGCACGTGCGTGCACGACGCCAAGACGCAGTTCACGAATCACGTCCCCGGCCGAGAATGACGGTCCCTTTTTTTGGAAACGCTTCAAGTTCACGATGTCATCGCCCGCCGTCATGATCTCGGCTTCTTGATAGCCGCTCTCTTGATTTTGGCCCATGCCGACGCCCGCGAACAGACCATTGCAGAGGCACTTGCGGCCCTTGGTCTCTTCAAGCAGTCCGCCTTTTTTCAGGTACGCATCGATCGGCTCGGCCGCGCAGCGCAGACCCACGTCTCCCGCCTCGGTCTTGTAAGCCGAACGCAAGTAACCGAGATCGCATTTACGAGGGCGCGCCTCGTAGACCTTTTCGTCCCAGAGAGTATCGGACTTCATCACGACCTTGAACGGAAACCCGCTGGGGGAAGCGAGCGGATCGGTGAACACTTTTAAAGGTTCATTTTTATAAACGGACTCGAGAACCGAGGTCTTGGCAAAGTCGCCCAGGCCCGATTCGTCGCAAAACGCGAACGCGGTTCCGACTTGAACGCCGGTCGCACCGAGGGCGAGCGCCTCTTTGACTTTCTCGGGGGTGCCGCAAGAGCCCGCCAACCAAAACGGCAGGCCCATTTCGACAAATTTGGCGAAATCGACCTCATCGCGCTGACCGTAGACCGGTTGACCTTGGTCATCGAGCTGCATCTGCCCACGCGGAGGCGCATTGTGGCCTCCCGCGGTCCAGTGCTCGATCACGAAACCATCGACATGACCCGTGGATTTTTTCATCAAGTTGAGCGCCAGCACCGCCGACGACACGATCGGCAGAAACTTCGGACGCTTCAATTCGGGCATCGACGAGAGATCAAAGAACTCACGAGGGTTGAACCGAACCCGGAAATCGTCTTCAGGGCCCGCGCCCTCGACGGGAAGCTTGAGACTGGCTTCGTCGTGCTTGGCGAAGAGATCCAGCACGCCCGGAATCTCACGCGGAATTCCCGCCCCCATCAAAACGTAGTCGACGCTCGCAAGCATCGCCCCGTAAATGCTGGGCAGATTGGGCAAAATGATTTTTTCGAGAAGGTTGATGCCGACTTTACCATCGTGTCCTTCTTTGGCGAGCCAGACTTCGACGAAGTTCGCGGCGACCGTGAGGTGCACAAGATCTTTCGTGTACTTCGCCGAAAACATCGGGCTGCGCTTGTAGGGCGCGCCCCCACGGCCATTTTCAAGGAAGTAACGCTTCAAGATCGTTTCGGTGATGTCGCGGAAAGGAAAGGCCGCTAAGGCCCGGCGGCAGTGCCCACCGTCATCGCCATCTTGCAGCCGGCGGATCAAAACCGAGTTCATGCAGGTGCCTGAAACCACGCCCATCTCGCCTTGAAGCGCGACAGATCGGGCCAGGACCCAGTTGGAAACTCCGATGCCCATCCCGCCCTGGATGATCATGGGTTGGCGGTCCGAAGAGGCCTTTGTGTGAACTTTTTCTGACATGTTCCACGAATACAGAATTTGACAGGCAATTGAAACAAAAATAGAGAGGTTTTGGGCGCAAATCAGGGTTTAAAACTCAGTTATTTGTCGCGCCACAACATGATCCTGGGAGTGCGTGCTCATGAATTCCACAATCCAAGAACAGCTCAAAACCGTCCGTCATCACTTGCACACCCTGCACTCGGCGTTCTTGGAGTCGCTCCGCTACCGCTACGAAATCAAAAAGGGCCAGCCCGTCAACGCCTACGCTTGGTTCCACGTGGTTACGCAGGATCCCGAGTACACTTGGATCAAACCCTTCAATGAAATCGTGATGGATTTGGACATCCTTCTTGAAAATGGAACCGCCACGGACCAAGACGCGTCGGCGGTGCGCTCCGAGTTGGATGCCCTTTTCACCCCCGGCGAGGCCAATCCGTTCGGCGCGAAGTTTCTTGAAATTCTAGTGAACGATTCGGACTTGATGATGAATTATCACCGTTTCAAAGCCATCCGCGACAAACTCGGACTCGTCAGCCCGATGGGCGAGACGCCGTCGGAGATGCGCCTGCGATGGCGCTCGCAGAACCAGATCAACAGTCGTGCCTCGGCACGCAAACAAACTCAAGACGATTGAGCCTTGGGTTCTCGGCGCGATTCCAACCGCCAGAGAACTTCGCACAAGAAGTAGGTGCTGAGCGCACCAAAGATGTGCCATAAAAAATGCGTGCCCCACGGAAAGATCTCGCCCGCGCGCAAGTCGATCTGCCTGAAAAAAAGAGCGATGGCGATCAGCACGCCCGAAATCAAAAAAGGCAACCGCCGAAAATCCGGATGACGAGAAAAGACCAGAGCCGCGATCAAGACATTGAGCGCGAGGGGGACGTAGAAAAGCGTGCCTTGCACCGGCGACCCCGCCGGTAGCCACCACTTGACCGTCAAAAACAGAGCCTGCACGACGAGCATCAAAAACACGCCCGTCACGACCTTGCCGCTTCGGTACCAGAAGTAAAAAGCAACCACCTGACTGATCACAAGAATCGGGACAAAATCGAGATAATACCAAACATCCCAAGAGCGCATCCCGTGGTACAGAACGCCGCCGATAAAGCCGCCCGCGAGCAGCGGCAAACAAAGGAGAAAGAGCGGCGGTTTGCGACGCGCGCGCAGCAGACGCCAACTAAAAATGAGGAGGACCGGCAAAAAGAGCAAGTTGCTCCAGGTGTTGAACGGCTCGAACCAAAAGCCCGGCTCGCGCGATTGCAAGCGCATTTGTGTTTCGGCGTAAAGTGGGCCTGAATCTTGGGGAAATCCGTTGTTCATGTGTCTCATTTTAAAACACACCTCACGTTGCCGTCTAGAAATGAACTCGACAGTGACCAGGTTCTCATCACTCAAATCCATCACGCTGGCCAGGACCTGGCGCGCACGTTGCACCTCTTAACTTCAGTTGGGGGATCTCATCGTGAGAAAATTCAAGCATTTAGCAGTCGCGTTTGGTGCCGGTGTCTTGGTTCTGTTCTTTCAGAACTGTGCCCAGCAAAAAGGTCTCGACGAGAGCGCCGATGTGACCAGCCAGGTTGTGGTGAAAGCCCGTCTCGATGACAGCGAAGCCACGCCGGTCTTGGACCCCTTCGAAGTGCGCGACGAAAAAGCCCTTTACGTCGATTTCGGCCGTCTCCGTCTGGAGCTCGAATCGGGATCGATTTTGTCGCATCAAGATTTGGCCCATCCCATCGCTCACTTGACTCCTGACGAGCACCAGGCCTTGAAAGACTTGTTTATGGGTTCGGTGATTGTGCGCGGAGATGTTCTGGATCCCAAGCCCGACCAAGTTTGCGTCATGCTTTACGTTGAGCCCTACGCGATTCTGACGACCGAGGCCGCTTCTTACGACATGGGTTCGGGTTCGAAGTGCGCGCCTCTGGACCTTTATAAGCTTGAGAGCAAGTCCCGCTCGGGCCTGAAGCAGTTCCTGACCGCCTTGCAATCGCGCTTGGCGGACCAGCTCTAATTATTTCATCACATTTACGATCTGATCGCGAAAATGGCGCGGAAGCCTCTCGATATTCGAGAGGAACCGGCGCGCCTTCGCGATGGGCGGTCCCATCTCTCCTTGAATTTGGTGTGAGGCCTTGACGCTGATTTTCTCTTTGCGGTCATCGCCCACCTTTCCGTATCGGAACGCGGTTCCATCATGGCTGAAGTGGTGGCCGCGAAAGACAAAGTGAAAACGCAGGATCTTGTCATCATCGCTCACAAAATACAGTTCGCGGCCTTCGGGAGAAAAGAACCACCACGCCTCGCCGTCATCGACCTTGGCCAGCAGGGTCGAATCGACCAGATGAAGCGAGCCTCCTTCGAGTTCGATATCGAAGGTTTTGAGCAAGAACGTGCGCCACACCTCCGTGTCGGCGGCGATGCGAGTCCCGATCACCGAAGGCCCCAGGCGCACGATCTCAATCTGAGTTTGGAAGGTGTCGCCCTCATGGGAGAACGTGACCGGGTATATCTCGCCGGGCTGAACGACCGGAAAACCCGCCGACTGAAAACCGATCCCGGTTTCTGAAACGTCTTTGGCGGTCAGTTCAAAAATGTCCTCGCCTTTTTGCAGACGGCACGCCAGGTCCTGGGGCTTTTGCAGAAAAATACGGTGCGCGCGCTCCTGCAGAATGCGCTGATCGAGCTCGGCTTCGAGATTCAATCCCAAAATCGACGAGAACTTCTTCAAAAAACTCATGCCCACCGCCTTGTGTGCCCTCATTCTCTCGAAGCCCAAATAAAAAAGCCAGCCTCGTTTGAACGGGGCTGGCTTTTGAATCCGAATAAAATCTTAAAATTACTGACCGTTAACGAACGACGCGAGTTCAACCGTGATGGTGTTCTCTTCTTCGTCGACTTGGACTTGCTTCACGATACCGAAAGCCACATCGCCCACCCAAACTTTACCGCCGCGCTCTTGCGGCAAGGCGCAAGTGTTGAAGGTGCCTGCGGGAACGGTCAAGGCTTCGAGAGCGCCGCCCGCTTGGGTGCACTGAGCGAGAATGTTATCAACGCCCGCTTTGTCCAAAAGGTCGGTCGACGCGAAGGTGTTGTCTTGCTGCTGAGTTTGACCATTGGGAAGGTTCAGCGTTTGGCGCACGACGAACTGAGAGTTGTTGTTCAGAACGTTCACGATCTCAAGAGTCTGCGTGAAGTTCATGGTGCCGCCGCCACCACCTTGGAAAACGCCGTTGAAAACAGCTTTGTCTTTAAGAGCGGGGTAAGCCGACGCGACGGCCGAGAAAGCCAGGATAGCCAAAGTGGTGAACAATTTCATGAGAACCCTCCAATTGTTGGGCCGGCGCCATGCCGGCGGAAGGCTCGACTTGAGCAAGATCACCCTTCCCAGTCAAGATCAATGGCCCGCGTTGCAACCTCAGGTTGTTTCGTGTCGTTATTCATTTCGAGCTTGCGGCTGGTGAGATCGAGACGGTGCGCCAAACCCTTGGCCAGAGCCAAAACGACGGGTGGCGTCTTTGTGAAGATCTCTTCACAAGCCGACTTTTCGAACATCAGCACTTCAACTTCACTGGCGGCTCGCGCCGAGGCCGTGCTGTCGATTCCCAAGAGAATGGACATCTCGCCCAAAAACTGCCCGGGCGTGGCGACGCCCAAGAGAAGTGGACCCGTGCCAGAATTTTTAAGGATTTCAACGCGTCCGGAGCGGATCACGTAAAGGCCTTCGGCGGTCTCCCCTTGCTTGAGAATGTAGTCGCCGAAATTGAACTTCAAAACTTTCGCGGTCGAGTAAAACATGGCGTCTCCTGAAAGCGGCTTTCAAATGGCCGCTTCCATTATGCGAGAAGCCTGGTGGGTTATTCAAGTCCGTAGCGCTGGCCCCCGACTTCAACGAAGCCGTCAGGACGGTTTTGACGGGGATCATGGTGCAGCCAGTGGAGCAAAGCACCGCGCGAGGTCCATTTGAACTCGCCGCCCATCGAGATCACGTCGCCCGCTTTCAACGGAACGCGCTTTCCCATATCGAGGTTGTAAACACAGAAAACCTCATCGCCGCTCGACAGGCGAACATACCAACGTTGGTGGGGTTTGCCGAGCGTGTCGTCTTCCATCACCTTGGTCACGGTCACTTGCGAAGCGGTGACGAACGAGACGTACCGACGGTCTTGAACCGCACGCACCAAGTCGGCGTCGTTCGAAGCCAAGCCGGGGTTGTAAACTTGTTCACTACGACCGCGACGATCGCGGCGCTCATCGCGCTCGCGGTCGCGGCGTTTCGCTTCCGCGGGAAGTTGAACCAAGAGAGAAACAACAACGAGTAGAATCCAAGACAGCGCCGATGTTCGCACGAAGACCCCTTATGAAATTGAAATTAAAATTCATTAATCTGCGGGCAAAAGCATATGCGTTAATCCCGACAAAGACACGGCTCGCCCGGGCCCGATGAAAAAAATACTTGATGCTTCCAAAGCCCGTGGCAGATTGAAGAACAAAACCAATCCTCCATTTCGGAGGCAAAAAAGGAGATCCTATGAAATTGATGGCTTCTGCTATCGTGACTTTGTTCGCTGCTGCTGCTTTCGCTAACCCTGCTGCACCCGCTGCGAAAACAACAACAACTTCGACAACAACGACAACTGCAACAACTGCAGATGCTCACGCTGATGCTAAAAAAGCTTGCGAAGGCAAAATGGGCGAAGAGCTCAAAAAATGCGAAACTGAATTCAAAAAAACTCACAAGAAATAATCTTGTGAATTGAGTTCGGGGCTTCTTCGGAGGCCCTCGTGAAGGACCCGCAATTCGAAAGGATTGCGGGTTTTTTTATTGGCAGCTTTCGGTGCCTTGACGGAGCGTGAAGAACTTGAGCGCCAGCTCCGGGTAGCCCGCTTCAAAATGGCCGGACTCCACCACATCCGCGTCGAACCAGGCACGGGATTTTTCGGGGTAAGAACCAAAGTACGTGCCCACGAACGCGGCGACGAACACCACCGCTCCCACGAGCAGGAGCGACTTGATCCAGAGCCAATGCTCTTCCGCCTTAGCCAGCACCCCTCCCGCAACCAGGGCTAAGAAAGGCGCCGCCCCCAAGGACCTCAATGCGTGGGGGTTCGACTCCCAAGTCAAGGCCGCCGGAATCACACCCGCCAGATAAGCCCAGAGGCAAAGGCCCCAGAGAACCAGTTCCTCGCGGGATTTTTGTCGGCGCCCCACCACCAAAAGAACCACGGCCAGCGCAAGCGCCGCGATCTCAAGCGGACTCCACTGCCCCCAAGATCCGGTCGCGTGCCTCAGGTTCGCGTCTCCCGACCAAAACAAATAGCCGGGAGACAGGTTCAAAGCCATGTTCTCAAAAAATGCACTCAGGACGGCTGTCCATGAAAAGCCTCCCAAGGGTCTCAGGTACTCTTCGCCCGCGATCGAGAGAACGGCCGCGCGCGCCTGAAACTCAGGGCTCAGCATGCGCCCGATCAAAGGAGTCACGCTCCCCGCAAAAACCAAAGCGGTGAACAAGAGCGGTTTTCGAGAGTCGGGACACCGGCACCAAAACCAAAGCGCGAATATGGGAAGGATCAGCGCCATCTGCACGCGCGTGGGCGGATAGGCATAACAGGCCAGGGCCAACAGAAGGCCGCCCGCCACGGACCGGGTCAGACGCCAGCGACCTTCCAGCAACGCAAGCGCGAGCCCCCAAACCAGATAACAAGGAACCAAGGCCGGGTCCCAAGCCACGCGCGAAAATTGAAAGAGCCAAGGCGAGAGCGAAGCGCACAGCGCGGCCCAGAGAGCCACGTCCCGTCGCCGAAAAAGAGCGAACGCCAGGGCAAAAATGCCCAAGACCGCCAGCGCGCCGTGAAACGCCGCGAATCCTCGGAAAGAGCCGATCGAATCACCGAAGATCGACGTCCAAAGAAGTCCGCCGTAAAGGTAAGGAGGCGTCGCGTACCCGCCGCCCAAGACGGCCGTGAAAAGAGGCCAGCGGTCGCCATAAAGATCATGGCCCGATTGCCGCAGGCATGTCACCTGCGCCGAGATCGCCGCTTCATCAAGATAAAATCCGGGAGGGCTTTTCTCGAGCCCGACAAATCGCAAAAGGGTCATCGCGGTGATCAGCATCAGGATCGCACCGGACGTGAATCGCTCGTAACGGGTCATTTGAATTCGATGTTCTCGATGACGACGATTTCGTCGCCCGCGGGTTTTTTGATGACAACCTCGTCGCCGCGTTTTTTGCCCAGCAGCGCTTTGGCCACCGGCGATTTCCACGAGATCTTCTTTTGGGCCACATTGAACTCGTCTTCGCCGACAATCTGGTAGACGTGCCGCTCACCCTCTTCATCTTCGATGGTGACCGTCGCGCCGAAGACGACCGAAGTGCCTTTGAGCGTTTTGGGATCCACCACTTCGGATTTTTCGAGGCGGGTTTTCAAAAAACGAAGACGCGAGTCAATCTCGCGAAGGCGCCGTTTACCGTAGATGTAATCGGCGTTCTCGCTGCGATCGCCATTGCTGGCGGCCCAGGCAACGGTTTCGACCAGCTTCGGACGCTCGGCGCTTAAGAGGTGCTGATACTCAGCCCGCAGCTTTTCGAAACCCTCAGGTGTCATATAGTTTTTCTCGTCACTCATGCACTCGTCCGTCCCTAGACTTTTGTCACCTCTTCGATGGTCCAAGTCAAGACATCGCCACTTTTGACCGATGTTGAGACGAGGGAGTTACGTCCCCATTTTGGAGGTTCTTGGTGTTCGCACGATGGGATCGCATCATACTTGCAGGAATCATTTCATTCCTGTGTTATGGCGCGACTTATTATTGGTACCGCTCAACGGAGAAGACGGAGGTCTCTCAAGTTGAACGCGCGCCCATCGCGTACCTCACCAAGCTCGAGAACGATGTGGAGCGCCGTCCGGTGACCCGCCAAATCTGGCAAGGTCTGCAGAACGGCGATCCCGTTTTTGCCGGTGAAGCCGTGCGCACCTCGAGCCAAGGCACCGCGATTTTACAAACCGCCGATGGCGGCCGCACGATTGAGCTGGATCCCGACACCCTGATTGTGATCAGCCATCAAAACAACGAGGTCGCTCTCGATTTGATGGATGGACGTTTGTTCGTCAATCAAAATGAAAAAACCGACGCCGCCAAACTGCCCGCGCTGGTCCTGCGCAGCGCCGATGCCGAGGTGGATCTCAGCCGCGCCTCCGCGAAACTCTCCAAGGGTTCCGGAACACGCGTGGATGTTGAAGTCACCAAAGGTTCGGCCAAAATGCAAGGGGCTCAGGGCGTTCAAGAGATTGCGCAAGGCAAACGCACGGTCGTCGGCCAAAGCGTGGGTGAGCACCTGACCAGCTTGCAAATCGTTTCGCCTTTGGACTCATCGACCATCTACGTGAATCCCGATCAAGAAGCGCCCGTGCACTTCGCCTGGAAAGGCATTCCCAACGGCGCCGAAGTGCGCATCGAAACCGGCACGTCGAGCAAAGACCTGAAGCCCGCGGGCGACTGGGTTCCGGCGGGGCAAGGCTTCTTGGACGCGATTCTGCCGGCGGGTCGCTACATCTGGAAGCTCTCGGCGCGCATGGCCGGCTCCACGTCGGTCTTTACCGAAGGCCCGATCGAAAGCTTCCGCGTGGTTCGCACCGATCCGGCCGAACTCCTGTACCCCGACGACCAAACCGTTCTGCAAACCAAAACCAACGAAGACTCTTACGTCTTCAAATGGAAGCGGCCGACCGGCGTGGTCTCGCAAAAAATCGAGTTCGCGCTCAATTCGGATTTTCAACCGTTGTTCCGCGACGTCAAGGTTCTGGCGGGCGACACCATTCAACTTGAAATGCCTCCCGGCTCTTACTTTTGGCGTGTGTCTTCGATGTACGAAGGCTTCAGCCAGCCCGTGATGAGCCGGCCGTTTACGTTGACGCTCTTGCCCCCCGTGGTTCGCGTCGATGTGGCCTTTACGAATTTCAAACACAATGACGTTCTGACTTATGTCGGCGCGCCCGTCGCCGTCTTCCAGTGGAAGACCAACCGTCCCGACGTCGTTCAGCGCTACGTCTTTAGATTGGCGCAGACGACCGAGGCCCTTCGCGGTCCCGCGAGCGACGAGAAGCTCAAGCGCATCGAGACCAAGCAGACTCAAGTCACACCCGAGATCACGCGGGGCGGACGTTACCTCGCCATGGTCGAAGCTTATGACGAAAACGACAAGCTCGTCGGCAAATCCGACGTGCAAGCTCTTTCGTTCGAGCCCAAGGCCGCCATCCGTGCGCCTCAGTTCGAGCCGTTGGGTCAAGATCTGCTCGCCGACAACCAAGGCGCGCTCTCTCTGATCTGGAGCTTGGTCGACGGCGCCAAAGAGTATTGGCTCACGCTCAAAGACTCTTCCGGCAAAGAGATTCAGAAATCGCGCTTCCTGGGCACTTCGGCCAAGCTGCAGTCGCTGTTGCCCGGAGAATACAAAGTCGAGATCTACGCCATCGACCAGTATGGCCGCCGGTCCAAAGAAGCCGCCGCACGCCGCGTGGTGGTGCCGACTTCGAGTGGTCTCAACGCCCCCAAACTGAAGAAAGTGAAGGTCCAGTGATGAGATTCTTCGCTCTTCTGTTTCTTCTCATGACCGTGCTTCCTCCGGTGGCCTGGGCCTCAAAAGCCGAGCGTTCGGTCACGGTGGAGTGGGAGCCGATCGTCGGCGCCGTCACTTACGACGTCGAAGTGAAACGAAAAAAAGTGAACGATCAGGTTGAGCAGACCTACCGCACCAACGTCAGCACCGAAGCATGGACACTGACCTTGGAGCCGGGCGAGTACGAGCTTCGCGTGCGCTCGCGCGACCGCCGTAAAGTTCCCGGAGATTGGTCGCCGGCCGAAGACTTCCAAGTGAACCTGGCCGCGATCGAACTCGAATCACCCGCCAATGATTTTAAACTTCTCAGCGCCAAACCCGAGGAGAAAAAAGTCGAATTCAAGTGGAAACCCGTTCCCGCGGCCGACTTCTATTCTTTCGAAATCGCGTCCGATGACGGCAAAGTGAAGATCACCAAATCGGTCAACGAGACGGCCTTGGAGCTTCCGCTCCCCGTCGCCAAGAATTATGTTTGGAAAGTGCAAGCCTCCACCAAGTTCGGACTGACTTCGAAAGCGGGCGAAGCCAAATTCTCCCTCTGGGCCGAACAACTCGCCGAGCCCGTGGTGAGCGTGGCGAAAAACGGCTTCGTGCGCGAGATCTCTTGGACCCGTCCGCTCTATGCCGAAGGGTTTGATTATATTTTAAGCCAATGGGACCCCGAGAAAAAAGAATGGGTCAAGATCGCCAAAGAAAACCTGGCGAAGAGCTCGCAGATTGATTTCGACCCGTCTTGGAAAGGCGGCTCTTACCGCCTGATCTTGCGGGCGGCGGCGTTCAACCGCGTGTCGTCGAAATCGACCGTCACCAACTTCCGCGTGGTGAATGGCGACCGCTCTCCCGCCGCCGAGGCCAATGCGACTTTGCGTTTGTCGATCAACCGCACCTCGGGGCGTTCGGGCTTCTTCGGCATCGCGAGCTACTTGATGACGCAAATGAATTATTCCGGCGTGAACTCCGACAATGGCGGGAGCGCGAAACTCAAAGTCGATCTGCCGAACAACTTCGGCGGCACCGGGCGCCTGGGTTTGGGCTATTTATCGGAAAACTCGCCTTGGGGCGGCCTTTCGATCTTGGATTTGAGCGGCTTCGTCGTTGGCGATTCAAATCCGACGTTCGCGTCGCTCGAGTTCTCGGCCCTTTACCGCAAGAAGTACGGCGAACGCAGCGAAGTGCGCCACCACCTCGGCCTTTACTACAAAGAATTGCCCGAGTTGATCGCCGCCAACCTGAACAAGATCGACCGGATCGATAAGATCGTCACGGCCGGTCCCCACTACGGCGTTGAGTACTGGTACGCTTGGGATCCCCAGTTGGGTTTCCAAGCCAACATGCATCTGTACCAATCGATGCTGTCGATCAAAACGCCGAACGGAAACGATCAAAAATCAACGATGAGCTACCAGTTGGGCCTGATGGGAAGCTACCGCCTGTCCGATCGCATGACCGGTCTGGCGGGATACGCCTACCGCAAAGAATCGGCGGCTTACACCTCCACCAATGGCTCGAACAACACGATCGATCTGATGGGCCACTACTTGAACTTCTTCTTGGAGTGGGCGCTATGATGAGAATTCCCATCTCGGCCAAAATGATCTTCTTCGTGGTGTCCTTTCTCGTCGCCGCGACGATGATTTTTGCCAAGCAGAGTTCGGAACTCTTCGAGTCGGTTCTCGTCAGCCGCGAGGAGTACTCCAACATGGTTCAGGCCGCCGCCAAGGCGAGCGAAGTCGACCGGCTGGTGTCATCGGCCGTGGACCGCGCTCAAGTGATCGGCGCGCTGATGGTAAAGCATTCTTTGCAGAAAAAGGCCGACACGGGCGAGGTTTTGCTCAACTTCAACCGCGACAAGTCGCTCTTCGCGATCGACGTGTACAAAGTAAACGGTGATCAATTCGAGTTCGTCAGCCGCCTCACCAAAAAAGAACTCCTCGAGCGTGATAAACTGACGGTCGATTTCGTCGATCAATTGCGAAAGACTCAAAACTTTCCGATGAAAGACGTCATCGCCAAGAAGATCGTCATCCGCAACAGCTCGTACCCCAAGGGCCGTCCGCTCGTGACTCTCGGTTTACCGCTCGTTCGTGACGACCGCGATCAAGTCACTTACCTTGCCCTGGCCGATTTGGAATTTAGCTACTTGCAAAAGCCCTTCTCCGAAGAGAGTGAGCGCGTGCAATTCGTTTTCGACCAAAACGGCGAGCTGCTCGCGCATCAAGACGAGCGCCGCGCCTTGGCCCGCCACTCGCTAGCTTCGCACCCACTCTTCTTGAAAGCGAAGAACGACGTGATCCCGCGCCGTCAAATTCAGTTTGTCGATCCGGACTTCGAGGCCGAGATGATCGGCGCTTACGTTCAATCGCCCGCGTACGGCCTGACGGTCGTGGCCCAAACGCCGAAGTCGGTGATCTTGGAGCCGGCCCGCGACATGCGTCGCCAGGCGTACTACATCGCCGGCGTCGTGATCTCGGTGGCGATCTTCTGCCTCTTCTTGTTCTCGATGACCCTCACCGGTCCCATCGAAACCTTGGCGGACTTCGTCCGTCACGTTTCGCGCGGCAATTTCGACGTGAAAGTCCGCAGCCGCATGAAGTTCTTGTTTCCCGATGAAGTCACCGATCTCGCCAACGCGTTCGATCAGATGACCGAGGGCTTAAAAGAGCGCGACAAAGTGAAAATGCTTTTCCGTAAATTTCAAGGCACGAAAATCGCCGAGGCGCTGCTTAAAAACGAAGTGGGCGGCCAAGGTCAAAACCGCGAAGCGACCATCTTGATGATGGACATCCGCGGCTTCACGAGCTTCTGCGAAACCCACCCGCCCGAGCAGGTCGTCGAGATGCTCAACGAGTACTTCGAAGTCATGGTCGGCGTGATCAGCCGGAACAACGGCGTCGTCGATAAATTCATTGGCGATGCGATCCTCGCCGTTTGGGGCGTGCCCCAATCTGATGACAACGACGCGCAGAATGCCGTCAAGGCCGCGCTCGAAATGCGCTCGGCCCTGAAAGAACTCAATGACTGGCGCCTGGCGCGCGGACAAGAGGCGATCTACGTCGGCATGGGTTTGCACTCAGGTCCCGTGGTTTCGGGCTCTATCGGTTCGACCGAGCGTCAAGAGTACACGGTCATCGGCGATGCCGTGAACATCGCCGCCCGCATCGAATCCGCGACCAAACTCTTTGGCCAGGATCTTTTGATCAGCGAGTCGGTTCACCAGAAAGTGGGCAGCCATTTCGCGGTGGAGTCCGCCGGGCAAGCCGAAGTGAAGGGCAAAGCCGAACCTTTGGCTCTCTTCCGAGTAAACGGTTATTTGGACGGCGAAACCGGGGCCACGGTGGAAGTCTCCACTCCCTACAGCGAGTACGCCGCCGCCACGGACGAAAAAGCCAAAATCGCGAGCTAAGCCCTTAGCTTTTTGGGCTCAGGCCGTCTTTGAGCGTGAGCGCGAAGGCCCGCAGGGCCGGGATCAATCCCACGAGCGTCCCGATGAAAACCGCCCCCAGCAAAAAGAGAAACTCAGGCCCGGTGATCGCCGCGCCCGCAAGGTACACGCCGAAACTCTGCGCGAGCCATTTCTCCAAGATCAAAAAGCCCGCGAGCTGAACCAACGTTCCGAGCGTCGCGCCGAGAATCGAAATCAAAAATGCTTCGAGCACCAAGAGCGAAAGAACGTGACCCGGTCCCGCACCCATGGCACGCAAGATCGCCATCTCCCGGCGCCGCTGCTCCAGCAGGCTTAAAAGGGCAATCAGCATCGCCGTCATCCCCACCGCGAGCACCATCCACGAAATTGCCTTGAGACTCTTCTCGACGTAACCCATCATGTGCCACAGCTCGGCCAAGGCCACGCCGGGAATGATCGCCATCATCGCTTCGCTCTCGTAGGTGTTGATCGAGCGCTGCAAACGCAGAGTTTCAATGCGCGATTTTGTGCGCAAGAAGAAGGAGGTGATCTGATCGACCTTGATCGCCTCTTTTTGAATTTGGTCGGGGCCGATGGCGGTTTCGCGCGTGGGCGCGGCCCCGTCTTTCCAATCCATGTGAATCGCTTCCATCCCCTCGAGCGTGATGTACAGCGATTGATCGAGTGCGGTCCCGGTGGGTTTCATGATCCCGACAACGGTGAACGGCTTGTCGTCATGCATTTGAATGCCCCGGCCCGAGGTCACGCCGTGAGCGATGACCACTTTTTGTCCGAGCTTGTAGTTGAGGGACCTTGCGACCTCAGCTCCCAAAACGACATCCCAAAGGCCGACGGCAGGGACGCCTTCGCTCATCTCGACCTTGCGGTCGCCACGGTAACGGTAATGCTCGTAGAAGTTGGCATCAGTTCCCACCGTGCGAAAGCCGCCGTGTCCATCTCCAAGCGAATACGGGATGGTCCATTCAACCTGCGGTTGATTTTTCCAGTGCTCGTACGACTGCCATGAGACATTGGCGGTCGCCGATCCCATATTGAAGACCGTGTACAAAAGCAGATTTAGCGGTCCGCTGCGCGCGCCCACGATCAAGTCCGTTTGACTGATTGCCTGCGTGAACCCGTCTTCGGCTCCACGGCGAAGGCGTTCGACCGAAAGAAGCAGCATCACGCTCAAGGCGATCGAGAGAATCGTGAGTCCCGTGGTCAAGCGGCGGTTGCGAAGTGAGGCCCAGGCCAGACGTAAGATTACCATCCCTCGCCTCCCCGTTTCGGCAAAGCGAACTCGCGATCGAACAAGGGAATCAAGGTGCGGTCATGACTGACAAAGAGAACCGCGGCTTTAGTTTCGTCGCAGCATTCGAACAAAAGACGGATGAACTTTTCGCGCACCTCTTGATCGAGCGCCGAGGTCGGCTCATCGGCCAAGATCAGCTCCGGCGAACCGAGCAGCGCCCGGCATGCCGCCACTCGCTGCTGCTGCCCGACCGAAAGCTGGCTCACGGGACGCGTCAGGTACGGTCCGATCTCGAGATGGTCGGCGAGCCGCTTCATCTCGGTGACGCGATCTTTTTTTAAACGCCGCGCGCGCTCCTGATTGAGAAGCAACGGCAGTTCGATGTTTTCTTGCACGCTTAAGTAAGGCACCAAGTTGAAGCTCTGAAAAATGTAGCCGATATGGCTGCCGCGCAAAACATCGCGCTCGTGCGCCGACTTTTTGGTGAGATCGTGCCCGCAGACTTCGAGTTTTCCGGCTTTGGCGGGCAAAACGCCCGACACCACTTCCAGAAAGGTCGATTTTCCCGAACCGCTCGGTCCAAGCAGAAACACCTTTTCTCCGGTTTGAACATCGAACGAAGAAATGTCCAAAATCAAAGGGCCGTCGTCGTGATAACGAAACTTCAGATCGCGGATCGAAACGGCGCTCATCGATAAGGCTCGATGGCCACGCCGACCATTTGGAAGCTGGACTCTCCGTAGAGGTGGCGCTTCGAATGCAATTTCAAGGTGCCGTAGACCCAAATCGGTCCGAACTCCACCTTCGCGTCACGGGACGCATCCATTTCGATCAAGACCATTTGATTGGGCGGCGGGGGCGGCACGTGAATACAGGCTTGGGGGCTCGGGACCAACAAAAAGGTTTTCACCGCTTTTTGTTCATCTTCGAGAGGAACCATGAAGCCCGGAATCTTCACCATCTTGCCATCCAAAGACTTGAGGTTCGGCGTCGCTTCGCCCGTGATGTAATCCAAGTCACCCAACGTTCGCCAATCCACTTCGGTCGCATCGACCAAGGCGCCGCTTCCCACCGATTTGAACAACAGAAAGCCGAGGCCCAGAGAGAGAATGAAGGCACCGGCAACAAGAACGATTCGCGAAGTCGCCATTTTTTGAACCATAAAAAGCACTGTCTCGCACGGGCTTGGTGATGGCAAGGCTTGCCACGAGCTGGCGCCTTCGTTATGACAAAGGCATGAGCCAAAAACTGCAACCCGTCCGTGGCACCCAGGATCTGCTCCCCGATCAGAGCGCGATTTTTCGTTACCTCGACGACACCGCGAGAAACCTTGCGTCAAAGTTCAATTACGACGAGATCGACACGCCGATTTTCGAGTTTACGGACGTGTTTCACCGCACTCTGGGTGAGACGTCGGATGCGGTGACCAAAGAAACGTACACCTTTCAAGACCGCGGCGGCGAAAGCCTCACGCTCCGGCCCGAAGGCACGGCGGGCATCGCGCGCGCGTTTGTTTCCAACGGCCTCGCGCAAAATCTTCCGCTGAAGTATTACTACTCCGGCCCCATGTTCCGCTACGAGCGCCCGCAAAAAGGCCGTCAGCGCCAGTTTCACCAGATCGGCGTCGAGTGCCTGGGTTTCGACACGCCCGAATCCGATGTCGAGTGCATCTCGCTGGGCGCGGCTTTGCTTGAGAAACTCGGCCTCGCGGACAAAACGCAGCTCGAAATCAATTCGCTGGGCGACACCGAGAGCCGCCATAAGCACCGCGATCTTTTGGTGCAGTACCTTTCCAAATTCGAGGCGGACCTCTCCGCCGACAGCAAAGTGCGCTTGCAAAAAAATCCGCTGCGCATTTTGGATTCCAAAGATGAAGGCGACCGCAAAATATTGGCGGATGCGCCCTCATTGACGAGCTGCTTGAATGCCGAATCGAAAGCTTTTTTCGATAAAGTTTTAAATGGTCTCGCGGTGCTGGGAATCAAAGCGAACGTGAACCACAAATTGGTTCGCGGCTTTGACTACTACACCCACAGCGTTTTTGAATTCACGAGCTCGCATTTGGGCGCGCAGTCGGCCGTCTTGGCCGGCGGTCGTTACAACGGTTTGATCGAGCTCATGGGCGGCCCGCAAACACCCGGTGTGGGCTGGGCCAGCGGCATGGAGCGCCTCGCGCTTTTGATCGACGCCCACGCGGCGATCAAAGCCGAGCCCATCATCTGCGTTTTGCCCGCGGAAGAGCGCGCCGAAGAGTTTTGCATGAAGCTGACGTACGATTTGCGCTGCCGGGGCCAGAAGGCCGAGATTCTTTTCGGCGGTAACTTTGGCAAACGCATGAAGAAGGCCGACAAACTCGGCGCCACCAAAGTGTACATCGTCGGCGGTAGCGAGTTGGACAACGGCACGGTCACCGTGAAAGACCTGGCCAGCGGGACGCAGTCAAGCGTCCCGGCGAAGGATCTCTAGACGAGCGCGCGTCGCCCGCGCGCCGGGGAGCGCCGAGCGCGCGATTAACGGCGGTGAATTTTGACGTTCTGCCCGCGTCCCCAACCGGGGATCGGCAGCGTCTCGCGGCGGCCCCACAAGAACAAGAACACCAAACCGATCACGAGCATCCCGACCGAGAGCCACTGGCCCCGGGTCAGGTGCAACCATTGATAACCGATGTGCGCATCGGGCATGCGGTACTGCTCGTCCCAGATGCGCGCGATCGCGTAAAGAATCACGAACCAGCAACCGATCACGCCGGGCTTGCGCGGTTTGCGCCACATGAAGAACAAGATAATGAAGAGAATCAGACCCTCACCGAGGGCGCCGAAAAGCTGCGATGGGTAGCGAGGCTCCAAGAGCGGCGCGATCGCCTCTTTGGCGGCGGTGTTGCCATTTTGAATCGCGTGGATGATCTCGTTGATCCCGGCGTGAATATTGTCGCGAGCCGCGGGGTCGATGCGGAATTTATCCACGGCTTCAAGCCACATCTCACGCGAGAGTCCCGGAATTTTTTCGACGACGCCGGCCAGATCTCCCAGCTTTTCGGGCTCCTTGGCGGGCCAAAGCGTGATGTCCGACGGAAATTTGACCGCGAGCGGATAATCCGCCGGCGCGGGACGGCCGACCAATTCACCATTGATGAAATTGGCAATGCGGCCAAAGAAAATGCCGACAGGCCCGACAAGAGACACCAAGTCGTAAAGGTACAAGCGGCTCACGCCGTGTTTCATCGCGAAAAGCGTACAGGCCACGACGAGACCGAGCATCCCACCGTGACTGGCCATCCCGCCCTCATTCACCGCCAGAACTCCCCAAAACGGAAAGTCGGGTTTGAATTTGAGGAAAAGATCGGGACTGTAGAACAAGCAGTAACCCAACCGGCCACCGATGAGCACACCCATCGCGCCGTAGGTGATAAAGTCGCCAACCATCACCGGCGTCAGCCCTTGCTTTTGGCGAACTGCAAGCCAACGGATAATGAAGTACGCGCAGATGAAACCAAGGATGTAAGACAGGCCGTACCAACGCACCGCCAAGTCTCCGTAAATCGTGAATATAATCGGGCTTAAATCATGAACCATGTCACAGATCATCCGCCCGCCTCTGAGCCTGAGTCAAGAACGACCCCATCTCGACGGTGCGCCTTTACGAGTCAAAAACGCGGTCCAGACCTAAAATTTTGCGGATCTTTGGGGTGATTCGGTGCAGACTAAAAGAGCCGGAAAATCGATTTTTTGGACGGACTTTTTACGGAGGATGGCATGAAACCCTCTCAGCAGCAGCAGTGGCCCAAATGGAATCAAGTGGACTGGCCCACCACGCTTTTTTTGACCATCACACCTGTCGTCGGCCTGATCGGAACCGGCGTGGCGATCGGGGTCGAAGGTTTTTCTTGGGGCATGGCACTTTTCAGCCTGATCTTTGCCGCCCTCACCAACTTGAGCATCACCGCGGGTTACCACCGCCTGTTCTCGCACCGCAGTTACGACGCTCACCCCGTGGCCCGATGGATTTTGGTGTTCATCGGCACGTCGGCTTGGCAGAGTTCGGCGCTGAAATGGTGCACGGACCACCGCAAGCACCACGCGGAAGTCGACACCGACGAGGACCCCTACTCGATCAACCGGGGCTTTTGGTACGCGCACCTGGGCTGGATGTTCTTCAAGCCGGCAGAGGACTTTAAAATTCATTGTCCCGATCTCGAAAAAGATCCGCTCCTTCGTTTTCAGCACAATCACTACATCAAGTGCGCGATCGCCGTCGGCTTTTTGCTCCCTTGGTTGATCGGCTGGATGGTGGGCTACCCGCTCACGGGCCTGTTCATGGCCGGCGCTTTGCGCATCGGTCTGACTCAGCAATCGACGTTCTTCGTGAACAGCCTTTGCCACACCTTTGGCAAACGCACGTACTCGGATCAGATCACCGCGCGCGACAGCCTGTTCGTGGCCGTTCTGACTCACGGCGAGGGCTATCACAACTTCCACCACAAATTTCAGATCGATTACCGCAATGGCATCCGCTGGTGGCAATGGGACCCGACCAAGTGGACCATCGAGACGATGAAGTACCTAGGCCTGGCGTCGAAGCTGCGCACGGTTTCACCCACCGAGATCTTGAAAGCCCGTCTGCACATGGAATCGATCACGCTGACTTCGCGCGGGTACTCACAAGAAAAGCTCGAAGCGCTGAAAGCCAAAGTGCTGCACGCCCAAGTCCGCATGAAAAAGCTCAAAGAAGATTACGCCCACCTGAAGGTGGAGTACCGCCGCTTGAAAGCGGACTACGCCAAGAAAACCGCCGAGTGGCAAGAGCACTCACGCGAGAGCATCGAGCGGATGAAAACCGAAATCACGCTCGCAAAACTCGAATTCCGCTACTCCCTGAAGCAGTGGAAAGCCCTGGTCAAATCACCAGTCCCCGTCGCGATCAGCTAATAAAAAAAAACCAGCCACTTGGCTGGGTTTTTTTTATTCCGAATACCGAATCCAGAATTCCGAACAGAATTCAGAATACGGTTAACGGTATTCTGAATTCGGGACGGTATCCAGAATCCTGATTACTGAAGCTGCTGGAATGCGCCGGCTCCATTGACGAAGAACGCTTGTCCTTGATCGATGGTTTTGATCGGCGATTCGATGCGGTAGCCCATGTTCATTTGCATGCCCGCGATCGGAGACTCTTTCGTGCCCATGTTGAAAACGGTGGGAACCGAAACGTTGGCGTTGAGCGAGAAGCCCCACGACACTTCGATGTTTTCGGGAGCCATTGTTGCGTAGCCGATGTACTGGCCAGCGCCTTCAACATTACCACCCGCGAGCCACAGAACGCGGTAAGAGAGTTTCACCACTTCCATGCCGAAGCCATTGGTGAAAGCCACTTGGTAAGTTTTCGACTGGGGCATCTGCCAACCTTGCAGGTCGGTCCAGCAACGCGCGCCTTGGGGCATCGCCGTTGCGATATCGGTTTTCATGTTCACGACGGGTTTACCAGCCTGAACGATCGCGAAGATCTTTTTGCCGATGTTGATGATCTTATCAACGACCATGTCGAACGTGTTCAGGGGCGAGAGAATGTCTTCAGGAGTTTGGGGAAGAGTGTCGGCGAAAGTTCCCGAACCGCAATCAACGGAACCGATGGCCACGTTGCTAGCGAATTTTGTGGGAAGTTCGCGGACTTTCATTTCCACGATATCAAATTGCGCCGGATCGATTTCGGTGTTGGCCGAAGCGATAGAACCGACGGTCAGCAAAGCGAAAAACAGAGACATTTTCTTCATGCAAGACCCCTTCTAGGTTTTGTGATTTTGCGGTGTGACGCCGCTTTTTGTTGGCCGGGGTCTACCGTGCACCCCAAGGGCGGGCAAGCCTAATTTTGTTAAATCTTGTGGGGTTTACGGCCGGTAGGTGATCGTGAGCATCGGCATGACCCAAGTCCGCCCGACTGACACGCTGGTGGCGGCGGAGCCGATTTTTTGATCGGTGATGCTCGTGCTGTAGTAGATGATCCGTCCACCCAAGTGTAGATTTTTCATCCATTCGAGGTCGGCACCGACGGCCACCCAGTAACTGGTGCCCGTCCACTCTTTGGTGGCCGTGGACCCCTGCTGGAACGTGGAGTTTGAAACCACATTGTAAGCGCCCGAAATATTGAGGATGCGGTTTTTTCCGAACCAGTAGGCGAAGGCCGGCCCCATATCGGTCGAAGCGAAGGTGTCCGTCACCGATGACTTGGTCGATGTCGCATTGATCGAGGTGTAAGCCCAGCCAATGTGGAACGTGTCTTTGGCGGTCACGCTGGCGAGCAAAAGTCCGCCGTAAAGCTGCTTGGAGTCCGAGGTGGCGGCCGTCTGCGAAAAGTCGTCCGAGATGTAGGTGCCAAAAAGAGTCCCGGCGACGCCCGCGTGAGCACCGAGAGAAAAAACAAGAATGGAGCTGGTGAGGAGCCATCCTCTTAACCAAATCATCACATTCCTGTATCGGTTCGGATCAAATCGTTGTTGAGCGCTTTCGCTCCAAGCGGGCGGCGAAGAACCCATCGCCACGTCCCTGGTCGGGGCGCACGATCTCTTGCTCGATCAAGGCCCAGTCGGCGCCATGGTCTTTTAAGAAGCTTTCCACTTGCTCTTGGTTCTCGCTCGGCAGGCAGCTGCAGGTCGCATAGACCAAGGTCCCGCCCGGCTTCACCATGCGCGAGTAGCTCTTTAAAATCTCGGCCTGCGTTTGCCGCAGCGATGTGAGTTCCTCAGGGGTGATTTTCCATTTCGTGTCGGGATTGCGGCGCAGAACGCCGAGGCCCGAACACGGAACGTCGAGCAGAACGCGGTCCGCGCCCTCGGCCAAACGTTTGATCACCTTGGTCGATTCGATCACACGAGTCTCGACGATGTTCACACCATCGCGCCTGGCACGCTTGCGCAGCTCTTCGAGTTTCCACTCGTGAATATCGAGCGAAAGAACTTTGCCTTTGTTCTTCATCAGCGCTCCGAGGTGCAGCGTTTTGCCGCCCGCGCCCGCGCACGCATCGATCACGCGCTCACCGGGCTGCGGGTTCACGAGCGGCGCCACCAATTGCGAGGCGCGGTCTTGAACTTCGAATAAACCCTCTTGAAACGCTTTGGTCGCGAACACGTTCTTGCGAACTTTGAGCGTGAGGCCCGTCGGAACGCCTTCGATCGGCACGGTCTCAATGTCGTCTTCACGAAGGCGCATTTGCAGCTCTTCGCGCGTGCCTTTGAGCGTGTTGGTGCGAAGATCGACGACCGATTTTTCGTTCAACGACGAGAGCACCGAATCCCAGGCCGCGCCGAGTTCGCGCTCGCCCAGTTCATCGAGCCAATCCGGGATGGATTCGCGAACCGCGCGGGGCGCTTCGCGCTCGAGCCAGATTTGACGTTTGCGGATGTGATCGGGGTCGATATCCCAGTTCTCGGGATCTTCGAGCCAGCCTTGTTCAAAGGCCATCACCGCCCAGAGGCGCGCGAGATCGTCGAGCTGCGTGGAGGGCTCCTCATCCAAAAGCGCCCACAGCCGGCGCCACCAGCGCACGCCTTCGTACACGCTCTCGGCGAAGAACTTGCGGTCACGCGAGCCCCACTTGCGCTGGGTCTTCAGGCGCTTTTCGATGGCTTTGTCGGCGTAGACCTGGCCCTCAAAAATTTCGGCCCAGGCTTTGATGATTTTTTCGACGAGATGATCGTGGATTTTCAGAAACTAAACACTCCACCGGCGGTCATCGTGTTGCCATTGAATTGGCCGTCCGAGAGCAGGTGAAGGTGGTTTTTCATACCGAACTCGAAAAAGAAACCAAAATTTTCGAAGAGATCCATAAAACGGGCGCCAGCGACCAATTGGTAGTCCAAGGATAAATTCGATTCATCGGTGACTTGCTGAAAGAACACACCCAGGCCCGCCCCGATCCCGAAATAAAGCGGAAATCGCGAGGCCGCGCGCGGAAAGGTCACCAGCGGCAAGAAACTCAGTTTTTTGGTGTGCTGATCGTCGATGCGGTACTCGTTAAAATCGGCGCGGATGTTCAGATCCAAGCCGGCCCACTCGTCATACAGGTACGTGATTCCATAGGACATGCGGCCCACGTTGTCTTCGGATTTGCGCGGTCCCCACACGTAAGACTTTGAGCCGATGAAGGTTCCCACCGAAAGCATCAAGAGCTGCTCGCCGCCGCGGGGTCCAGAACCGCCACCGCCGCCCTCGTTGCTTTGCGAAGGTCCACGAATGGATTCGCGGTCATTCTCAAAATATTTCGAGGCGGCTTTGCGGCCCACCACCGGCTGTTTCGCCTGCGCCTCGAAGGCGCCGGCCGACAGGATCGAGAAGGCCAGCAACGCGGACACCCCAAAATTTAAAAAAGATGAGTTCTTTCGCATTCTTATAAAATGCCCAGAGACCCCTTCAGGGTCAATCCCACCTCGACCCTTTTCCCCTCGAGAGAACCGCAAAATGATTGACCCCGCCGCCCGCTCTTTCTAATTTGGAGCCGGGAGCCAGTCATAAGTCATGAAATGCCCTTATTGTGGACATAGCGAAGACCGCGTTCTCGACACCCGGGAACAAAAAGAAGGTGAAGCCATTCGTCGTCGTCGCGAGTGCTTGAACTGCCGTTCACGCTTCTCGACGATCGAAACGATGAGCTTGGCCTTTCCTTTTGTCGTCAAAAAAGACGGACGCCGTGAACCTTACGCCAAAGAGAAAGTGCTCAAGGGCTTGCAAGCCGCTTGTCAAAAGCGCCCGATTTCTCTGGCGCAGCTCGAGGGCGTCGTCGAGCGCGTTTCGAATTGGACGATGGCCCGCGGAGAAAAAGAAATTCCCGCCAGCCAGATCGGTCAAAAAATCATGCGCGAGCTGCGGGGCCTCGATGACGTCGCCTACGTTCGCTTCGCCTCGGTGTACCGCAACTTCCAAGACGTGCAAGAATTCGTCGAAACCCTCGAGGGTGGCGGCGAAGACTCTTTTGAGTCCAGCGCGCAGCTCAGTTTGACTCCCACTCTGACTCCCGAGACCCGCCCCCAGGAAGGAAAGAAAAGTGAGCCTGCAAGATCCCAAACTGAAGAGACAAGCCCGCGAACTCGCTCTGCAGATCCTGTTCCAAACTGAATTTACGACGGCCGTTCCCTACCAAGATTTTTTGGAGCTCTTCGAAGAGCGCACCTCGAAAGACGTGGTCGATTACGCGGATGAACTCATTCGCGGCGTGAAAGCCCGCGTGAAAGAGATCGATGCGGTTCTTCAGAGCGCCAGCCAGCACTGGAAAGTCGAGCGCATGTCGCTCGTGGATCGCAATGTTTTGCGCGTCGCGGTTTTCGAAATGAAATACTCCACCGATCCCGTCAAACCCTCGATCGCGATCAACGAAGCCGTCGACATCGCCAAGCGTTTCGGCTCGACCGAGTCCGGTAGCTTCGTGAACGGCCTGCTCGATCAAGCACGGAAGCAAAACGCATGGGAGTGACGTCGCTTCCGAGCACGCAGGCTCTCACGCCCGGCGCGGACCTGTGGGTCATCGGAACATCGACGGAATCGCCCTGGGCTCTCAAGCTGGATTGGGCCTTGAACTTTCAAGTTCTGCGCGCCGCCACCCACCAACGACCCGAACTCGCCCGTGACCTGAATGAGGTGCTGAATGAAACGGGCCTTGAGCGCGTCGTGGCCCCCGTGACCAAACGCGACCTTCTGATCGCGGCGGACATGAATCTCCCCTGCCGCTGGGTCTTGTCGCTCGACACCTGGGATTTGGCCGCCCTCAAAAAGACGGCGGAAGGTCTGGGTCACCCCGCGCTGCGCATCTTTTTGCCGCGCGCGATCGACTCGGAAAAATTCGTTCGGCAGTGGACCGAAGCGATGGGCGAGCGTGATTTTCAGCTCGTCGTCGAATAGACTTTGAGTCGATGGACCGCTTCACGTCTCGTTTTTTGTCGCAAGTTCAAGTGCTGCAGGATCAGCTCGAAAACCTGTTGTCGAAAGACTGGGGACCGCAAAACCAAATCAAGTCGGTTCCTTTTGAGGTCCTCACCGATCTCACTCAGCTTGAAACTTTAGGTTGGGCTCTTCCCGACCGCGATCCCGAGCGCTCGCAAGTTCTCTTTGACCGCCTCGCGCCTTATTTTGAATCCGGACTGTGTTTTCACTACGAAAGCGAAGACCCGTCGCAAGGGTGGATCCGCTGGCGCCTGAGCTGCGCCTTTTCGCAAGGAAAGATCTTTCCGCTGCTGCCGCAGGATCTCGAAAAGCAAGTGGCCCTGCCGCAAATGCAGCTGACCGAGATCCGCAAAATGAACGCGGCCGCCTTGCTCGCGCAGCTGGACCTCAAAGATCTGCAAACGCATCCCGAACTGGCGACGTTGGTGATCCGCCCGGCGGGACGGCGTCTGTGGATTTTGTTCTCGAACCTTCCCGATCTGTTTTTGAAAACTCACATCAACGCGATTCACGAGCACAGCCTGGGGCTGCTCGCCGACTTCGTGGAGGACGAATGAGCGAAAACGCCCGCACCGTTTACATCTTATCGGATGGGACGGGCGAAACCGCCGCCACCATGATCCGCGCGGCGTTGGTTCAGTACCCTCAACACGAAATCAATTTGATCCGTTTTAAGAACGTGCGCACCGAAGACCAAGTCGAACCCATCATTCAAGAGGCGTTCGAACGCAAAGGCATGATCGCCTACACCGTGGTCAGCGAATCTCTGCGCGGAAAAATCCGCGAAAAGGCGCTGGCGCTGGGCATTCCCACGTTGGACCTTCTGGGTCCGATCTTGGGCGTGCTCGACACGTACTTGGGAAGCGGCTCGGGACGCACGGCCCAAGCGGGCCTGCTGCGCGCGGTGGATGAGCATTATTTCAAGCGCATCGAGGCGATCGAATTCACCGTGAAGTACGACGATGGCAAGTCGTTGAACCGCTTGGACGCCGCCGATATCATTTTGGTGGGCATCTCACGCACGAGCAAAACGCCGCTGTCGATCTTCTTGAGCCACAAAGGCTGGAAGGTCGCTAATGTCCCGATCGTTTTAAACACCGCCCTGCCGAAAGAGCTTTTCGAAGTCGATCAGCGCAAGATCGTGGGCCTGATCATCGACATCGACAGTCTTCAGCGCATCCGCAAGAGCCGCCTCGAGAAATTTGGTCAAGACCCGGGAGGCGAATACGCGAGCCTCTCGCACATCAGCCAAGAAATCGAATACGCGCAAAGCATCTTTAAACAGAACCGCAAATGGCCCGTCTTCAACGTCACCGACCGTGCGCTGGAAGAAACCGCCGCCGAGATCGTCAAGATCGTCGCGGCCCGCTTGGGCCTGCCGGATTCGGTGCTGTTCTAAATCTACCGAATTCTGAATACCGTACAGAATACGGAATACTGTTAACGGTATTCCGTATTCTGGTATTTGCGGACTGTTGCTAGTTTCGAAAAAAGTGTGAGGGGAGCTGGGGGTATCAAGGGTTGTCCTCCTGCGATATTCCCGGCTGGGGAAGCCTTTACGACCATTCAGTCCTCGAACAGCGCTGCGTTCCCCTCAATCACGATCATGAACTTAATCACGGACCGAGGTCGAGTGTTTTTTACGCCATCGCGCAAGATGTCAGAGTCTGAAATGACATCGCTCAAAATATTTGACGAAAAGCGAGCACGATGAGAATTCTGTCGGGCCCCTCCCGGGCGCCTTCCATGAGAAGGCATAGAAAGTGACAATGAAGACAACGGCCCCCGCCGTTTTCGAATCCCCGTTCGGCGGCTCCCTGCTCGGCAAGGCGCACGCCCGCTCGAAGCGCCCTTTTCGCAAAGGACGCGGCCTGCACATCACGCTCAGCGCGAATCCGCGCCGCGGGCTTTCTTTTCTTGAGCCTAAACTTCGACGCCGACTCATGGTGATCCTCAGGCGACAGGCGCGCCTGCACGAGCTCAAGATTCAGGGCGCACGTCTCGGCTCCCTCGAGATTCATCTCGAGGCGAGAGCCACCAAACGAGAGCGCGTTTCGGGATTTTTGCGGGCTTCGAGCGGCCTGATCGGCCGCGCGGTTTCGGGACGCGAAAAAGGCGCGCGGCCCCTCAAGTCCAAGGGGACACTTTGGAAATGCAGACCCCTCACCGCGATCTTGAATCTTCGATCACGGTGGGAAGCTTCGGCACGTTTGCTAGAAAGACAGCTCCAGAATCAGGGAGCTTTGGGCTTTTCGGGTTCGGTGGCGGTGCCGGCGGCCTTTTTCTCTTCGGCCTGAGGAGGCATCGCTTTGCACTCTTCGATGGCCTTCGGATTGATCACGTCGTCGAAATACTCATTCTTGTAGTGATTGATCTTTTTCACCATTGTCGGGTCTTCTTTGTACTTCTTGCCAGCCTCATGCCCGCGCATGAAGACATTGTACTCCTTGCGCGGACAGGTGAAATATTGGCCTTTGATTTCGGTGTACTCGTCCCGCACCCCCGACGCGAATCCCGCCTCGCAGCTGCAGTAGTACTTGATGCCTTCGGCATAGCCTTTGTCGTAGACCGAGCGCTCGAAGGGCGCGCCCGTCGCGCGGCAGTCCTTCATCCAAAATTCGTACTTCTCGCCCTGGCGCTGGCCGGTTTTGCCGTCTTCATAGCCCATCTTCTCGAGGTCCATGGAGCGGCAGCGCTCGGCCGTGACCGGCGCCCCGATTCCCAAAAAGTTCGACACCGTCGAGGCACAGCCCGTCAGCATCAAGCCGGCACCGAGAAGCAGAACGCGCACCTTCATTAGGCGCGCTCCTGCTGCTGCAAAGCCGAGAAGAACACATCGATGATCGATTTGAGTTCGGGCGATTTTTTTGAATAAAAATAAAATTCGATGTCGTAACTGAAGTCTTTGAGGTTCACGTGAGTCATCCGGCCCATGCGGACCTGCTTACGGATCGAAGACGCCGGCAGAAAACCCCAGCCGAGCCCCGATTCGATCACGCGTTTCAGAGTGCCGACGTTGGGAGATTCGAACACGGGTTCGAGCTGCACGCCGTTCTTCTGCAAGGCTTCGGCGAGCGTGCGGTTGAACTCGGGCAGCTCGCGCGAGAACGAAATCACCGGGTACTTCTTCATGTCGTTCAGGCTCATCTGCTTGGGCATGTCGGTCTCTTTACCGGACCCGACGAGCCAGAGCTCTTCTTTCATCAGGAAACGCTTTTCAACATCACCGAGCGATGCCGAGTACTCGGTTTCTACTTCGGGAAGGATCACGGCATCAAGCTCACCGCGCTTGAAGGCCTTCACGAGTTCTTCACCGTCATCGTAGTCGATTTTGATCGAAAGCTTGGGATTGTACTTCAAGAGGCGGCTCACGATCGGGCTGATCAAGTGAACGCCGAGCGAGTTCAAAGTTCCGATGCGCAATTGGCCTTTGAGTTCAGCGCCCATCGCTTTCACGGCGACTTCGGCTTGCTGGCCCAACTGGAGAATGCGTTTGGCATAATCAAAGAGCACTTCACCCTGGAGCGTGGGTTTAATCTGACGCACGCCGCGAACCAGCAAATCAACGCCGAGGTCCTCTTCGAGGTTGCGGATTTGCTGACTGATCGCCGGCTGGGTCAGGTAGAGCTTGTCGGCCGCGCCCGTCATGCTGCCCTCGCTGATGACCGTCACAAAGGATTGGAGCTGATAAAGGTTAAGCATGTGGATTTCCCCCTTTGAATTGGCCGGATTTTCCCCTATCATGTTTCAGAATTGTGCAAATTGGAAAGGATTCCGACATGCATCGATACTTACTTCTGATGTTGGCCACCCTCCTTCTTTCTTGGAACGCAGAGGCAAAAGTTTTTCGAAACGCCTACGTGGCTTTCGAACTTCCGGACACCTGGAACTGCAACCTTGAACACACCGAGTGGGTCTGCCGCAGTCAGAACGACAAAGAGTCCAAAGAGGCCATCATCATCCTGACGGCGAAAGAGGTCGGTCCGACCGATACGTTCGAGGCTTACACCAGCCACTTGAACTCGGCCCAGCAGGTCGCCTACAAGGGCGCCGGCACCGGGATCTCGCGCATCATCTACCCGCCCAAAAAAGTTCAGATCAACGACCATCCCTGGATCGACGGTCTGCACCTGGCTTCGGAAGTGCCCAATTACTACACCCGGTACTTGGCGACGATCAAAGATCGCATCGCGATCCTGGTCACCTTCTCGGCTCACAAAGATCACTACACGAAATACTCGCAAGACTTCTTTAAAGCCGTGATGAGCCTTCGCGTGATCGCGACCAAGAATCTCTTGGCGAAACCCGAGATGGGCCCGATCCGTCCGAGCGGCGAGACCCTCGGCGGCCCCATCGGCGCGGTCATTCCGGGCGATATGCTGGGCATGGACGGCGACGGCGATGGCGGCGGCGGAGGCATGGGAAAAACCAAGACGATGCTCCTGGGATTGGCGCTTCTTTTGGCGGCGGCCGGTGTGTACATCTTCTTGAAATCACGCCGCGGTTAGTTTCCCGCTGCGTTCCTTCTCAAAAAGCCTTCAGAAAAATAAAAACCCCGATCGCGGATCGGGGTTTTTTATTTCAACCTCTGGTCAGAGCGTTAAAGATTGGTCTTGCGGACCGCTCCCAATTTCGGAAGTTCGGCCGAGATGGCTTTTTCATCCGAGTAGATCACGAGCTGGAGCTTGTCGGGGTGCAGGTGCTTTTTGATCGCGGCGTTCACATCTTTGAGCTTCATCTCCTGAACGTTTTTCTGGAAGAAGCGCAGGTAATCGTCCGATATGCCGTAGCGGCGAAGCACCATCAGGTTTGAAGCCGTGCGGTCCGCCGTTTCGAGCGCCGCCGGGAACTGACCGACAAGGAGCGATTTTGCCGCCTTCAGCTCGTCTTCGTTGATTCCTTTTTCGACAAAGTTCTTGAGCAGCTTTTCGGTTTCCAGCACCGTCGTCACCGCTTTGTCATGACGGGTGAAGGTGGAGACTTCGAAGCTTCCGGGCTCCAGGCGCGCATCCGAACCCGACGAGATCGAGTACGTCAGCCCCAGATCGTCGCGGATCTTTTGGTTCAAACGGCTCGCGAAGGCGCCGCCCAAAACGACATTGGCCAAGCGAAGCGCCATGAAATCGGGATCACGCCGGTCAATACCCACGTGGCCCCAGCGAATTTGCGTCTGCTGCAAACCGGTTTTGTTCACGAGCAGAATCTCTCGCGAGCGCAGATCGGCCTTGGCATTCGTCAGAGGACGAAGCTCCCCGGTTGTCCAAGAGGCGAAAGCCTTGCGGACCGAATCCTTGAAGCTCTCGTCGTACTGACCTACCACCGCCAGGTACGCGTTGTTCGGGCGGAAGTATGCAAAATAGTGGCGAAGCAGGTCCGCCCGGCGCACGCCTTGAATTGAAGCTTGGGTGCCGATGATCGGGTGCGCGTAAGGATGCGCGCCGAACACCTGCATGTCCAAGGTCTCGTCGGCGACGTACGACGGCTGGTCCTTGTTCTTTTCGATCGAGGCTAAAAAGACCGAGCGGCGGCGCTCGATTTCCGCATTGTCGAACGCGGGCGTGAGCATGATTTCCGAGAAGATCTGAAGAACTTGATCCTTGGTGCTGGAAAGACCCGAGGCATTGAAGACGGTTTGATCATAGCCTGCCGAGTAGCCGTAGTCGGCGCCGATTTGCGCGAGATCTTCGGCGATCTGCGGAGCTTTGCGCTTCGCCGTTCCTTGATCCAAGAGCGACGAGGTCAACGACGTGATCCCCTCTTGGCCTTTACCTTCATCCACCGAGCCGACTTTGATCATCATCTGCATCGAAATGCGCGGGAGCGTTTGATCCTGGAGCCAAATAATGTTCAGACCGTTGGCGAGGCGTTCTTCGGTGAAGGGACGCAGCTGGAATCCACCCGAGGTCGTGGGTTTGTTCGAGAGCGAGCCGCACGCGAGCAGGGAGGCGGTGGCGGCCAAGATCAGGGAGTTTTTCAGCATCTTCATTGTTGTGCTCCATTGTTTGCCGACACTTTGGCCGACTTGGGCTTCAGCAGAACGACGATCTCACGTTCGGGTTTCAAATACTCTTTCACCACACGCTGAACGTCGGCCAGCGTGACGGCCTGGTACTTTTCGAGATCGGTGAACAGTTTGTCGTACGACCCGAAAAGAATCTCGTTGAGCGCGAGCTGCTGCGCTTTTCCATCGATGGTTTGAAGGCCATCGACGAAGTCTTTCATGAGTTGAGCTTTGGCCTTGTCGAGCTCCTTCTGCGTGACGGGAGACGTGGCCAGGCGCCTGACTTCGGCTTTCATCGACGCTTCCGCCGCTTTTTCGTTTTGACCGGGCTTGAGGGCCACCGACACGGTGAACAGTCCCGAAGCGGCGTTGGTCATGTTGTACGAGACGGCCGAGGTCGCGATTTGATCGCGGTAGACCATCTTTTTATACAGCCGGCTCGAACTGCCGGCGCCGAGCATATTCGCCAGCATGTCCAAGGCATAAGAGTCCGCACTGCCCGCCGTCACGCCGGGATAACCGAGCATCAAGGTCGACGTTTGCACTTCGGATTCGACGGTTTTGAAAACGGGCTTCTTGGGAACTTCGGATTTCGCGTAGGTGCGCTCCGCCAAGGGACTCGGCTGCAAAACGCCGTAGTACTTTTCGATCATCTTTTTGACTTTCGCCGTCTCAAAATCGCCGGCCACGACCAGAACCGCGTTGTTCGGCACGTAGAACTTGTCGTAGAAGTATTTGAGCTTTTCGGTCGTGTAGGCCTGAATATCGACCATGTACCCGATCACGGGCCACTGGTAGGGGCTCTTGGGAAAAGCGACGTCAAAGAGCGACTCACGGAGCAAACCCATCGGGTTGTTGTCCACGCGCCAGCGGCGCTCCTCGCCGACGACTTGCAATTCGGATTTCAAGTCGTCGGGGCTCAGGGCCAAGAAGCGCATGCGGTCCACTTCCATGTCCATGATGAGTTCCAACTTGCTTGAGGGAAGGTTCTCGTAGAAGCCGGTGTAGTCCCACGACGTGAACGCATTGTTGGTGATTCCGTTCGCGTGCAGGATGTGGTCGAACTCTTTGCCCGAGTATTTTTTGGCGCCCTTGAACATCATGTGCTCGAGCATGTGCGCGGCACCGGTCACGCCGGGCTGCTCATCGCGCGAGCCGACGCGGTACCAGGTGTGGTAGCTTACCATCGGCACGGTGTGGTCTTCGTGCAAGAGAACGGTCAGGCCGTTCGGCAGCTGGTATTTTTCGACGGGGAAGCGGATCTTAAAATCGTCCGCGAAGGCCAAGGCCGAAAACAAGAAAACGCCGGCCATGAGCGATTGACGAAGCATGGGTCCTCCAATTGTTGTAACGACATAACAATTGTGAGGACCGCTCTCTCGAAAGGCAAAGAACTGGCGGGATTACTGGACGACGAACTTGCTGAAGTAAACGTCCTTAACGACACCTTTGTCGAGGATGCCGTTCACCTCCGAAGAGATGCGATCTTTGAGGAAGAGTTTTCCTTGAATGCTTTCGAGGTCCGGGAAGGACTTGTCATTCAAAATACCGACGATGCGGTCGCGGATTTTCGGCACGCGCATCACGTCCATGACCTCTTCGTAAGATTCCTCGTTGAGCATCTCGAGGCTGACCTCGAGCTGGATCACGCGCTTGGGCTCACCATTCAAATTCACGGTAAAGGTGTCGAGCTTCTGCAGAAAGGGCGCGGGGATTTCTTCTTGCACGCCGGCCGCCGCGGCGGGGCCGTGCTCACCTTCGGCAGCGGCTTCGGCCTTGGCCTCGGGCTTTACCGAGGCCGGTGCGCGCTGAGCCCGGAGAGACTTCTCGGTCATGGTCGGCGGATGCCATCCCATGGTCGAGGCGTACACGAGGTAAGCTCCGCCGCCAACGACGCTCAAGTTCACCAGGGCAAACACGCCCTGAAGGATGAGCATCACCGGAAGGGCTTTCTTTTCTGCTTTTTGTTCTGCTGCTTGTGCCATACCGAATTATCGGCGCCCTGGACCTAAGCCTTAAGACTTATGGAGGAAATTTCAGATGAAAATTAACGGGAAATTGGCGATATTTTAAACAGGACCAATGTCGATATGGGGAATCTTGAAAATCTTCCGATAAGATTTTTAGAGGTTAATGCGAATGAAGTATCTGCTCAGCCTGATCATCCTGCTTGGAGCACCTATGGCTCTCGCCGCGGAAGCGGCCGAAGGCACATCGTTATTCCCCTCGGGCCTTCTTTCGCTGGGCAACCACAGTAAGGTCGTCTTCGTCGCAGACAAAGCCCGCCGCTTTTTGCGCGTGTATGAATTTGAGAATCACCGTCCCCGCATGGTGCTCGAAGTCCCTTCGGATATCGGTAAAATCGGTGGCGACAAAGAACGTGAAAACGACCACAAAACTCCGGTCGGAATCTATTTTCTGCAGCAGAAAAAACAGCAACCCGAAATCCCTTTCGGTCTTTACGGTTCGATCGCTTTCACGACGGACTATCCGAACATTTTCGATAAGCGCGATAAAAAAGGCGGCTCGGGCATTTGGCTGCACGCGGTTCCCGACACCGTTCCGCTCACCCGTGGATCACGCGGCTGCGTGGTGGTTCGTGACGAGATCATCAAGAAGCTCGCGCCTTACGTGACGCTCAAAGAAACGCCCCTCGTGATCTACGACTCGGTCGAAGACGTGAAAGAAACTGATTACGACACCGAACAAAAGAAGTATTTGGCGTTCTTCGAAGAGTGGCGCAAAGCCTGGGAGACCCAGGACGTCGACACTTACATCAAGTTCTACGATCAGACTTTTAAGAACAATCAGATGAACTATTCTCAGTGGTACAACCACAAGAAGAAGCTCAAATCGATGTACAAGTTCATCAAGGTTTCGCTGTCAGAACCCTTGATCATCCGCAACCGCGGACAGGTTGTGATCCGCACCTTCCAAGAGTACGAGTCCGACATGCACAAGGACTACGGAATCAAAACGATTCACGCCAAGTATTCGCCCGAGTCTGGTTTTAAAATTATCCGTGAGGATTGGGAACCGCGTGGGCGCTTGGACATGAAACGCCAAGCCACCGAAGTTCAGCCGCCGCAGCGAACGACGGCGGCTGAGAAGGTCATCGAAACTCAGCCCACTCAGTGAGCTTGGTTTCCGCCTTTGTCCTCTTCGAGAGTGAGGGGGGCTGCTTGAGCCGCCGAATCCGGCAAAGACTTCAAATAAGCTTCGTACTCTTCCTTGGTCAGTTGGCCATTGGCCAAATTGATCTCAACCAAGCGAGCATCCAACTTCAATTTTTTTACGGCTTGATCCAAAGACATGAGTCCTCCTCGAGAAAAATGAAGTCCCAGATCTAACGCAAATCGCCGCCACCCGTCAAGGCAGGTAGCTGCCACCTGCCTAATTCCAGTATTGGGGGTCTTTTTTGGATTTGGGGTCGTCATTATCGACCACCAGGCGCAGCTGAGGGCCCTTTTTCTTCGTTTTGGCGCTCTTTTGACGCCGGCTCCAGGCCGTCAGCACCAAAAGAGCGATGTAGCCCGAAACCAGTCCGCCCAAGTGCGCCAAATGGGCGACCTCGTCGCCGCCCATCCCGCCCGAGAGCATCGAGACGATCTCGATCCCCGCCAGGATCATCACGAAGTATTTGGCTTTCATGGGGAAGATCATCATGAAGTGGATGACCCGCTCCCCGAACAGGATCCCGTAAGCCAGCATCAAACCAAAGATCGCACCCGAAGCGCCGACCACCGGGATGGCCAGCCCTTGCGAGGACCCCGTCGCCCAGTAATAGAGCCAGACACCGGCCGTGTAGATGATCGCCGATCCGATGCCGCTCGCGAAGTAGTAGGTCAGAAAGTAGCGGCGTCCCCACTTTTGCTCGAGCTCCGCCCCCATGAACCAAAGCATGAGCATATTCAGAACGAGGTGCGTGACCTGCATCGAGTGCAGGAACATGTAGGTCACTATCTGCCAAACGGCGCCATCGAGAACGACCTTGCCAGGAAAGAGCGCGAGGTGGCGCGAGAACGGGATGCCCACGTATTTTTCGAGGATCACCTGCCCGAGCAGCCACATGGCCAAATTCAGGCCGATCAAAACTTTCATGGTGTTCGAGAACGGAAGATTCATGCCTAGCTGTTGTCTCATCGGGAAGATTCCTTCGGAGTGCGCCCTTTGGAGGCGGTTTGGTGAAAGCCCGAAAAGAGGCGTTCGAAACTGGTTTCCAGATTTTCGATGACGACCTTGGTTTCGGCGATCAGCGGAAAGAAGTTCAGATCCCCCGACCAACGGGGAATCAGATGAAAATGCAAATGCTGAGGGATCCCCGCGCCCGCGACGGCGCCGTGATTCAGACCCGCATTGAAGCCTCCGGGCTGGTACGCCGTTTTCACCACCAGCATGGCGGTTCGGATCAGCTCCGAAAGATCGGCCCACTCCTCGCTTGAGAGTTCGAGCAGATCGCCGCAGTGACGCCGCGGAAGAATCAGCACGTGGCCGGAGTTGTACGGAAATTTATTGAGGACCACCATCGAGTGTTTGGTTTTGTAAACGCAAAGCGACTCGAACCCCACCGGCTTGCTGGCGGCCTTGCAGAACACGCAGCCCTCTTCGCGCACCAACTTGCGAACGTACTTCAAGCGGTCGGGGCGAAAGAGCACGTCCCGCTCCAGCGGCCAGATGTCTTGACCGACCGAAAGCGCGGGCGCCTTTTTTTTCGCGGGACGTTTCGCCTTCGCAGGGGCTTTCTTGCGGGCCACGGTTAGTGAACTCCGGGCATCAGCAAGAGCGGTTTGTTCGCAAGTTCCAAACGAAGCAGGCTGTTCAAAGCCGCATCGACTTTGGCGTCGGCGGTCTTCCAGGGCATCATCGTGGTGGCATCGTCCTCCCCGCCCTGGAGCAGATCCCAAAGACCGGGACGCACTTTCGGCGGCTCAAACACTTCATAGTCGTCGCCCAAGCCCGAAAGCTCGGCGGCAAGATCGAAGGCGTCTTCGAGCGTGCCGACATCATCGGCGAAACCGAGCTCCACCGCTTTACGGCCGGTGAACACGCGGCCATCGGCGTATTCTTTGACGGCTTCGGGCTTCATTTCGCGGCCTTCGGCGACCGCTTCCACGAACTGCTCGTACACGTCGTTGATCATGTCTTGAAAGAGCGCGCGCTCATCGTCACGCATGGGACGGTACTCGGCGCCGGAATCCTTGTACTTGCCGGTCGAGATCGAGAAGCGGCTGACCTTGGCCCAATCGTAAAGTTTTTCGAGGTTGGTGAATTCCATGATGACGCCGATCGAACCCACCATCGTTCCGGGAGCGACCATGATTTTATCGGCACCGACGGCCGCGTAATAAGCGCCCGAAGCCATCACGCTGGTCGAAACGGCCACCACGGGTTTTTTAAACTCTTCACGCGCGCGTCGGATCTCTTCGTAGATTTCTTGCGAGGGACCGACCACGCCGCCGGGTGAGTTGATCTCGATGACGATGGCCTTGATCGAGTTGTCCTCACGGTACTTGAGGAGCGGCTTGAGGAGTTTTTTGCCGTCCATGATGACGCCGTTGAGCTGCAGGTGCAGGATCGACTTGCTTCCCACCGTCAGTCCGCGCTCTTTGAAAAACGGCTTCACGGTGAAACTCAGAATGAGGGTCAAAATTCCCCCAAAAACCAACAACAATACCAAGAGCATCATCCACGGATTTTTCTTTTGCATGCAGCCTCCGGTGCCCTGACATCTTAGCTCCCGACGTTGAAAGACGAAAAGCACTGTTGCACAATGCGCAACGTCAAGCGCCCGCGACCCGCTTGATCTCCCCCGTGAAAGCCCTCAGATTGCCCGCATGAGTATCGACCAAATCGTGTTTCTTTGCATTCTCGTCACCGCCACCCTGCTTTTCATGACCGAAAAGATCCGCATCGACCTGACGGCCATGCTGGTCATCGCGGCTCTGGCCATCACCGGCCTGCTCGACGCCAAAGCGGCCTTCTCGGGATTCTCGAGCGAGCCGGCGCTGATCGTGGCCGCGGTTTTCATTCTCTCGGCGGGACTGTCCAAGTCGGGCGTCACCGACGTCATCGGCAATTGGGCTGGACGCTGGGCCGGCGAGAGCGAGTGGCGCGCGGTGCTCGTGATCATGACGGTGGTCGCGGCCCTGTCGGCTTTCACGCACCATTTGATGGTCACCGCCCTGATGCTTCCGATCGTCATGAAGATCTGTAGCGACAAAGGTCTTCACTCCTCGCGTTTGCTCATCCCGATGGCCACCTCGGCCTCTCTCGGAACCACGATGACCTTGATCGGGGCGCCCGCGTTTTTGCTCGCGAACAATATCTTGGTTCGCTCGGGACAACCCTCGTTGGGCTTGTTCACGGTGGGCCAAGTGGGTCTGCCTCTGGTCGCCGCGAGTTTTGCCCTGATCCTGCTCCTGCGGTGGGTGCTCCCGCAACGTTCGGGCGCCGACAACTCGGCCGAGCGCTTTCAGGTGAACGAGTTTTTCACCGAGTTGATCATTCCCGAAGGTTCGCGCTGGATCGGCAAATCGATGGACGAACTTGTCGAAGAAACGAAGGAGCGCTTCCTGGTGCGCAGCTGGTACCGGGACCATCAGATTCAGCTGATGCGCCAGCCGAAGCAGATTCTCAAGCAAGGCGACGTTCTTTTGGTCAAGACCACGTCCGATGAGCTCGTGTCCGTCGAAGAAAAACTCGGTCTCGCCATCCGCGCGGTCAAACGCTATGGCGAAACCCTCGACGACAACACCGGATCGCTCGACGAAAGCAAACACCTCGTGCTTCAAGCGGTGATCGCGCCGCGCTCGCCGTTCATCGGGCGCACGTTGGCGGATCTGAAGTTTTTCGAACGTTACGGCGTGGCCGTCGTGGCCCTCTGGCGTAAAACCGGGTGGGTCTTTCAAGAAATTTCGACGGTCCCCCTCGAAGAGGGCGACTTGGTGCTGTTGTGGGGTTCCGATGGCAGTTTCGAACCGCTGCTGGAGGACCGGGGCTTCTTGATGCTTCTGCCTTTTCAGGGCAAAGCCAAACGCCGGATTAAGATGCAAACCTCAACCGCCATCATGGGCCTTTCGGTCGCCGCGGCGGCGATGGGTTGGCTGGAGCCTTACATCGCCTTCGTGACGGGGGCGACATTGATGGTTCTCACGAACTGCCTCTCGGCCGAAGAGGCCTACCAGTCGGTGGAAACCAAAATCTTCGTGCTCATCGCCGGCGTGATTCCTTTGGGCGTGGCGATGGAGAAAACCGGCGTCGACAAATTGATCGCGGATTTTCTGTTCGCCCATATGGGAACGCTGTCCCCGCTCACCGTCATGCTCATTTTCTTCTGGATTTCGGCGCTTTTGACCCAGGTCCTCTCGGATGCGGCCACCACCGTTTTGCTGGCCCCCATTGGGCTCGCCTACGCGAAGACCGCGCAGATTTCGCCGACGGCCGCGGTCGTTGTCATTACCATCGGAGCCGTTGCGAGTTTTTTGACCCCCATCGGACACCACGGAAATTTGTTGATCCTCAGCCCCGGCGGTTATCGATTCACCGACTACCTTCGCATCGGCTTGCCCTTGACGGTCTTGATTTCGGTGATCACGTGCCTGCTCTCGCTGCGGATCTGGCACTAGGCATCCCCCTTCGGCCGCCCCACTAAATCGTCACCCTGCTCAGGTCTTTGACAGGGTTTTCCCCCTCAGGTCGCATTAAAGCTGGCCTGGATTTCGCTCTATGGACCGCGGGCCGGTGCTTCGTCACCGGCAAATGTGGACCGTGAATGGGAGAAAACCGATGAAAAAGTTCGCCGTCAGCGCCTTGCTCATGATGACCGCCTCGATCGCGCAAGCCTCCGTTTGGGACGCCACCGAGAAGTGGAGCATGGCCCACGAAGCCCGTTTCGGCCAATGGATCAAAGAGATGCGCGCCGACGTGTTCTCGAACCCATCGTCTCGTTATTACGGAATTTCCACCGACTGCGCCGACGCGGCCTACACCCTTCGCACCATCTTCGCCTACGAAAACAAACTTCCCGTACGATTTCAAAATAGCGACCGTCTCTCGAACAAAACCGACGCTCATGACGGCATCGCCAACGAGTGGGACCGGGTCAAAGCGTTCATCCGCCGCGTAAACTACGACACGGGCACTTATTCGATCCCTTCCGACACTTATCCCGTTGCGATCAACCGCGCGAACGTGCGCCCGGGCACCCTGTTCGTTCACGCCTCGAGCGGCAACAACGTGCCGATCACGTACCGTTCGGGCCACGTCTATTACCTGCAAGATGTCCGCGACAATGGACAAATCAAATACATCAGCTCCACCGTTCCCGCGGCCGTGCGCGAGCTCGGCGTGCGCATCGGTATCCAGTTCGCGCCGCAAGAGAAGAACTCCGGCTACCGCGCCTGGAAATGGCCCGATTCGGACGAGCGTCCCGGCATGAGCGAGGAGCAGTTCGCGATGGGCGGCTGGCGCGCCAAGGCCTACGGCGATGTCGACCTTTGGGACCGCTGGCAAGAAGCGATTCAATCGCGACTGCGCAGCCGCCGCATCAGCCCCCAAGAGGAGTTCCAAGGTTCGAGCGAGAACTTGCGCTCGGCACTGCGTGAGCGCGCCTCGGCGGTTCAGCGCGGTTGGGCCGTTTACCGTTCGAAATACCAATCGGGAACTTGCATGAATGAGTCGGACTACGATGATCACTCGACGCCCACGCGTGACGTGAAAATTCAAAACGAACTGCAAAACTTCGAAGCCGCCGCCCGCAAATGGGTGCGCTCGGATGAGAAGGCCATGCGCCAGTCGTTCTTCGACGGCGAAGACACCCGCCTGAAACGCGTCTATGACGCCTTCCAGGTCGAGGTCGTTCAAGGCCGCCGCGTTGGTTTCAGCCACCTTTATGACTTGTTCATGACCCCCAAGGTTCTCGAGATCAGCGAGCCCGAGCATTCGCCCGAAGTTCGTTGGGGTCTGCAGAACCAAGGCCGCTGGGTGTGCCCGCAACGGGCGAAGCAGTACCGCGGTGGCCACTTGGTTCAACAGTAATTGATTTTATAAACACTTCGATCGGGAGACTCGAAATGAAAAACTTGATGATGATCGCGCTCGTGACCTTTGGTTCCCTGAGCGCTCAAGCCGCCCTAACCTGCCAAGGCCTCTCGGAATCGGGAAGCCGCCAGACCGCCACTCAAGTGGTTGTTGATAAAGAAACGAACACCGTTCGGATCACCATCCAAGAGCGCGTTAAGCGCCGCTCGATGCTGACCACCAAAATCGAGACGTCGACATCGACCGTGAACCTTAAGCTCGCCGGCGTGAAAAAGACCGCGACCGGAAAAGACATTTACGTCAAAAGCGGCGTCATCCTCAAAGTGCGTAACGACGGCGAGGCTCTTCTTGTCGAGAAGCTTCCCGACGGCGACGTCATGTACCGAAGCGTGAGCTGCAATTAAATGAAGGCGGCCTTAGGGCCCCCAAAGAAATTCACAAACATCCCCATTTTATTTTGAGCTGGGTTTTGACTTTGAATGTCGAAACCCTTTTTTCGATGACCGTTTTCCGGATTTCCCCGATGCTCCCCCTTATCGACAGCACATAAGCAGAGGGGGTTTGCGAATGGGCTTCCGGGGGATTTTGGGTCTTCTGATCGTCGTCTGGTCCGTCCAAGGTGCCGCTAAAGTCAAAGCGGTCATTGGCGGCGTTGCCATCTCGAGAAACGTCAATATCGCGGCGGTTCTTCCCGAGGCCAAGGGCGACGAAATTCTCATCTCGCGTCCTCAATATGTCATCTCTTACAACACCGAACGCCGATCGCCCAACTGGGTGGCCTGGCGGCTTGAAGACTCAGACGTCGGACCGCTCACCCGCTCCGGAACTTTTCAGTCCGATCCGGATCTTGAGAAGTACTTCACCAAGAGCGGCGAAGCGAGCGCTCCCGTCGGCCAGGGCGAGTTTGCCCGCACCTGCCTGGACCGCGGACACCAAGTGCCGTCGAAAGATCGCACCGACTCCGTTAAAAACAATGAAGCCACTTTTTATATGACCAACGTCTTACCGCAAACGCGTTTCATGAACCGCGTTCTGTGGGAGCACCTCGAAAAATACACGCGCGATCTTGTCAAAAAAGAAGGCAAGAAAGTGTACGTGGTGTCGGGGCCGATTTATGATCAAGACTTTGGCAAGATCGGTCCTCAACAGGACATTCCCGTCCCTTCGAAGTTTTTTAAAATCTTGTACATTTACGACCGCAACACCAACCCGGCAACCAATCCAGGGGCCCGCGACGTGATCGCGGCGGTCTTTCCCAATACGAACAGCGATGGCAGCCGTCCGCTGCTCACCAAAGTGTGCGAAGAGATTGATATCGCGGATGGGTTGGGAACCAAAGATGACTGGATGCAGTTCCGCACCCAGCCCAAAGATCTCGAGACGCTGTCGGGCTTGAGCTTCAAGCCCCGTCCCTAACTTAAAAAATCAGCGGCGCTGACACGTCAATGTGGATTCGGAGCCGTCGTTCAACTTGACCGTCACTTCGAGCTCGGGGCCGAACCAGGAGTTGTCGACCAGCTCCACCGAGTCGTCGTCGAACCAGATCTCCAGGTCGCCATCGGTCGTCAGCGACACGTGGGCGCTCAAGAGAAGCTCGTCATAGCGGCTCTCGCAGCGGTAGGGGCCTTGGCGGCCTTCGGCGAACGCAAAACCGGCGATCATCGTCACGGCCATCAACAGAGCTGTTTTCATCGAAAACTCCTTCGCAAGTGCCCTGGGCATAATTCACGAGCGGACAAAAGGCAAAAAAAAGGGCCGGTTTGCACCAGCCCTTTGAAAATTCGATATTTTCTCGAAGACGATTTAGAGAGGCGCCGAAGGCGCCACGGGTAGATAGGAACTGATCGGTAATCCGATCAGTTCTCGTCTTTTTTAGCAGCTTTGAGCTGCTCGGCGAACAGATCACCCAAAGTCGATTTCGAAGTCGAAGTCGCTTTTTTGACGTAATCGTCAACATCGGCTTTCGACTCGCGCAGTTTGACCAATTTCGCGGACAAACCGATTTTGCGAGCGTCTTTGTCGATGCTGATGACTTCAGCGCGGACGCTGTCGCCAACTTTAACGACGTCTTCAACCTTGTTCACACGGTCAACCGAGAGCTCGGAGATGTGGATCAGGCCTTCGATGTCGGCTTCGAGTTCAACGAACACGCCGAAATCAGCGATTTTTGTGACTTTCACGTCATGCTGAGTTCCGACTTGGTATTTCGACTCGATGTTGTGCCAAGGATCGCCCTCGAGCTGTTTTACGCCGAGCGAGAAACGTTCGTTCTCGATATCAACGCCCAAAACAACCGCGCGGACTTTTTGTCCCTTCGCGAACATTTCGCTGGGGTGATTGACTCGTTTTGTCCACGAGAAATCAGAGATGTGAACGAGACCGTCGATGCCGTCCTCAACACCGATGAAGACGCCGAAATCGGTGACCGATTTGACTTCGCCTTCAATGATGGTTCCAGGAGGATACGCCTCTTTCATCTCAACCCAAGGATTGGCTTGGAGCTGTTTCATGCCCAAGCTGATGCGGCGGTTTTCGGTGTCGACTTCCAAAACTTGGACTTCAACTTCGTCACCCACGTTCACCACTTGCGAAGGATGTTTCACGCGCTTCGTCCAGCTCATTTCGGAGACGTGGATGAGGCCTTCAACGCCGTCAGCGAGTTCAACGAACGCACCGTACTCAGCGAGAGAAACGACTTTACCTTTGAGTTTCGCGCTGACAGGGAAGGCCGCTTTCACGGTTTCCCAAGGATCAGGCTGCAGTTGCTTGAGACCCAAAGACACGCGTTCTTTTTCGTTGTCGAATTTGAGAACTTTGACTTGGATTTCGTCGCCCACATTGATCATCTCGGAAGGGTGCTTAATGCGGCCCCACGACATGTCAGTGATGTGCAAGAGGCCGTCCATGCCGCCGAGATCGATGAACGCACCGTAATCGGTGATGTTCTTAACGAGACCGGTAACGACGGAACCTTCTTTGATTTGATCCAAAGTTTGAGTGCGCAGGGTCTCGCGCTCTTCTTCAAGCAAAGCACGGCGAGAGAGAACGATGTTGCCGCGTTTTTTGTTGAATTTGATAACTTTGAATTTGTACTTCTTGCCGATGTAGATGTCCATGTTGCGAACAGGACGGAGATCGATCTGAGAACCAGGCAAAAACGCCGTGACGCCGATATCGACGCTGAGGCCGCCTTTGACTTTGGCAATGACTGTTCCTTCGATGACTTCTTCGTTTTCTGCCGCTTTGGAAATATCGTTCCACGCACGCATCATGTCCGCTTTGTTTTTCGACAAGCCGATCATGCCGTTTTCGTTTTCGATACGGTCGATCAAAACCTCAACGGTGTCGCCGGGTTTTACTGAACGCACGCCATCCACAACGCGGAATTCGTTGATCGGAATGAGGCCTTCAGATTTGTAGTTGATGTCGACCAGAACGTAGTCGCTTTGAACTTCGACAACTTTACCAGTGACGATGTCACCGACTTTGAAGTCTTGTTCTTTCATGCTCTCGCTGAAGAGCTTTTCGAAGTCGCCGCCGGCCTTCTCGTTGTTGGTGCCGGGGTTTGCAGGAACGTCTTTGTCAGCTTGATCGAGAAATGCCAGGACTTTTTGGCGCTCAAGCTGAGCTTTAGATTGTTGGTTACTCATATTCAAAAAAAACCTCCTCGTGGATTGAAAGTTCGCCGCTTGTCCAAGGCGCGCGGACTCCCTATCCGATTATTTTCCCTGTCGAATTCGGAATTGAATGTCGCAAAGATTGGAGGTCTGAATAACGAGCCTCGCGGCCCAGGTCAAAGGAATTTGTCGCTCTCAGAAGGGGGTCTGGCGCGCCGGGTGCGCGCCTCCCGAAAACTGTGTTTAAAAGCCATATGTTCGATTTGGCGGCACGCGTTCACTCGGTCGAGACCACCGAGAGAGTCACCGTGTCTTTGTAGAGGCCCGAGCTTTTGCCCGTGAGGCTCCCCGTCACGGTCACCTTGATCGGCAGCCGCAGGCCCCCGGCGGGGCTCACGCCGCTCACCGCGGGCCGGGTGTTGCTCCCCGAGGCGAGAGAAATCACCGTCCCGCCCAGTTCGAACGTGTACGCGATCGTGTCGGCCAAAGTGGCGTGCTTGATGCGGCCGCTGTTGGCCGAGGCGATCGTCAGCTGGTAGCCGGCGTTGTAACCAATCACCAGATCGCAGTTGCGCACGGCTCCTGTCGAGATGTTGCCGAAATCCATCGTTTGCGTGGTGTCGGCGGCGTTGAACGGGCCTCCGGTTTCGACCAGCGAGAGGTCGATCTTTTTCTGCTGGTTGGTCGTGAGCGTGAGGCCCTGACTTCCCTTTTGATCGTAGTCGCTTAACAGGCCGTCATGAAGAGTGGCCGTGAAGGTTTGAAAGTAAAATCCGTAGCGGCTGTATTGGGCTGTGTCCATGGTGGCGTAGTAATTGATGTCGATAAAGGTCGGACCCGAATTGTCGGGAAAAGAACCCGTGATCACATCGCTCGCGCTCGTCGCGTCTTGACGGCGCTTTAAGATCTGCGTGCGGCCGGCATCTTTGTAGAGCTGAACCGGGATCGTTCCCCCACCAATCAAGGCGTCCAAGTGGCGGGCGCTCGCGGCCGAGGCGGTGCCGTAATCGAACGAAATAAAAAAATCGCAGCCGTTGTTGGGGTTGTTTCGGCTTACGCGAACGGTGAAGGTGGGCGACGTGTTGCCCGCGAGATCATAAGCGGCCGGAAACATCTGCAGCTGTAAATTGTTGCAGCCCTTCTTCGCCCAGGCCGCGCCCGCCGGGAGCATCATCGCGATCAAAAAAAGAAGCCTCATGTGCCCTCCTCGCGTTCGACGGTCATCGGTTTGAGTCTCACCTCGACGCCCTGACTTTCGGGAAGATCGAGCGTGATCGTCTTGGTGCCGAGATCGCGCAGCTTCAGACGGTACTGACCAGGCGTGAGTTGATCCATCACGAAGCGGCCTTTGTCGTCCGTGAAGAAGGCATCGGTCACCAAGCGGCCCTTGGCATTGAAGACCTCGCCCGTCACGAAGCGCACGGGTTGGCCTTTCGGATCCACCAACTCCCCGCGCACGAACAGGCGCTGGGTCAGCCCCAAGTCGACAAACACGAGGCCGCGGTACTTCGGATGCAACTGAAAGAACTCCCGGTCGAGCGAGTAGCCCAGCGGAAGCGTGGTCGAATCGATTTGCAGCGCGGTCTTTTGATAGGACCCCAAATGCGGGAGCACGAGCGTGTGCTGGCCTTGCATTTCGGCTTCCGAGAACTCGGAGCCCGGGTTGATCAAGAGTTTTCCCGAGGGCGGAATCTCGCGCGTCGCCAAGAAGGCGCCGGCATCCGGAATGGGACGGCTCCAACCGAAGCGGCCCTGCGACCACGACACCGCGGTTTGCAGACCCACCTGCGTTTGATCGCTCTTCACGAAGTCGCCACGGAGGGTTCGGTGCTGCAAAAGACCTTCAAAGCGCGAGCCCAGATAATTCAAACGGCCATCCACCAAATCCGAAGGCGCGGCCGAGGACGGATCGCTTTTCTGCCAGGAGACGTCGGCCGAGAAATCGCCGTTCAATCGGCGCGCGTTCTTATGCACGGCCACGGTGCCCTGCTTGGCCAGGGAGTCGTACAAAACATTCGAAGAGTAAAGACCCGTGCTCTCGATCCATGTCAGATTGAACAGCCATTGGTCGTCGGCGTTGGCGGCGCGCACGGTGCGGTTGTACGAAATGTCAAAACGCCACTGCGCCCCGAAGCCCATTTGCAAAAGCCCGCGGTAAAGACGTGCGTCTTCAAATCCGTTCTGTCCCTTTTGGTAGCCGCCGCCGGCGCCCACCGCGAAGCGCTCCAAAAAAGTCGACTGAAGCATGAGTTCGCCGCGGTAGAGAAAGTCGGTCAGGCTCGGAAGACCGAGACCCACGGGTGCGAACTGCGAACTTCGGTGCTCACCATCTAAAAACAAGCGGACGCGGCGAAGAAGCCCGTCATCCTGATCGCTCGAGCGAAAGCGCAGGCGCTCGGCGCTGCCGCTCACGTTGTCGCCCGTGGCCGCTTGGTGGCGGCTGCCCGCGAGGTCGAACTGCCAAACGCCAGGCGCGGTCAGAACGCCGGTCTCAAATCCGGCCAGTGACTGCTGAGCGTAGTTCTGCCCACCCACCCCGAGGGTCCACTGGTCCGTGACGCCGTAGCGGTGCAAGACAGACACGAAACCGTCTTTATCGTACTCCCGCACGCGGTTCACGCTCTGCCAAGGCCGTCCGGCGAAATATGAAAAATCATGAATCCCTTTTCCGAGCAGCAGGGAATCGAAGAACAAATCGACTTCAAACTCCTCGCTGGCGCCAAAGTCGTCGGTGATTTTGACGTGCACTTTATTGCGGCCGACAAGCAGGGGCAGGTCACGCAAATTAAAGGGCCCCGCCGGCACGCGCAGGCGCGCGATCTGAACTTGATTCACCGAAATTTCGAGAAGACTGGGTTTTTGAATCTGGAGCAAGGCCGACCGGCTCGCGGTGGAGGGGCGCGTGGGATCGATGCCGAACTGCTTCGACACGCCCAAGCCGCCCGAAGCCAATCCACTGAGGTAGCCGCTGGTCGCGGGCATTTGATCGCCGAGACGCACGCGCGTCTGGTACTCCTCGAGGTCGCTGACGATCGAGGTGTCCCCGCGCTCCCAAGAATTTTGCTCACGGTCCTGATAAAATGCCAAGCTCTCGAACGTCAAAAGACCAAGTCCCTGCACGAACTCCACCTGCCCGCGGGGAGCGTCCCATCCCGAACCGATGGCTTGATCCGTGCGCGTGTAACCCGCAAGTCCCGACAGATTCAGTCGGCCCGCCCAAGGGTCCGAGGTCAGCTCCAGACCCGAGAACGCGCGCGCGGCGACCGAGAGGTCTTGCACCCGCTGCATCTCCAGCGGAATTTGCAAACGCACCTCAAGCGACGTCTCATCGAACTCGGCCTTCATTCCCAAGCGTCGCAGCTCACTGAGCGGCACTTGCGGCTCGAGCGCAAGCGCCTGCTCCAGGCGCCGCCATTTGTCTTCGCGCATCAGCGGCGCCAGGACTTGCTGCAAATCACGGCGGCTCATGGCGAAGTCTTTTTGCGGGTCGGTGAAGCTCGCATCGACCTCACCGATCAAAGTTTGATCCGCGACGACGTTCACGCGAAGGCGCGTCTGCGCCCACGACGTCGATAACGAGAAGAGAACGATGAGAGCGAGCAGGGTCGACGTCAAGGCTGCGTCTCGATCAGAAGGTCGGCCTTGATTTTGGATTTGGCCGGAAGATTCTCGGTGGTTTCAAGTTCAAAATCGCGAACGGCGCCCGCGAGCAGGTTTTCGCCGGGCCAGGATTTGTAAGAGGACTCTTGGAGGTGAATCGTTTCGCCCGCTTCGGTGACGAGCTTGAGTTTGACGTCTTTCATCAAGCGGTGCCCGGTGCCGATGTTGGCGATGGTGATGATCAATTTCTTGGGACCGGCCGCCTCGATTTTGCGGACCTCAAGCTTGGCCAACGCCTGAGGCGGCGTCACGTAGAGCGAAGCCACGTATTGAAACAAGAAGTTGAGCTGCGCCTGTTTTTTCTCGGCCTTGAAATCGACCGGAAGCTGGGTCGCGATCAAGCGGTACGACACCTCACTGGCGACGTCCTTCGTCCCGTTGTAAGTCACGCGGACGTTGCGCGTGTCGTTCGGCCCCAGCGAGAGCTGCTCGGGAAAGATCGAAAAATCTTTGCTGTCCCGGCGGGTTTCGGCGCCTTTCGCGTCAATCTCGCGCGTGGTCACTTTGAGCTGAACCGCGATGCGCTCTTGACCGTTGTTTTCGACGCGAAAGACTTTGGAACTTCCGTTTCCGGACGGCGCAAGCTCGGCGACCATGGGATCGAGGCGAAAGGCCAAAGCAGGCAACGAGATGAGGGCACCAAGGATGAACGCGGCAATCGAAGTCATATCTTTTAAGCGTACCCAAAAGACCGCTTCGTGGTGAGTCCAAACCGAGGCGACGAAGGAACAGAATTTTTAAGCGCGGGGAATCTTAGGGGGCTTCAAAGATCAGGCGTGCGGGCTCGTTGAAATCTTCGCGCGCGGTCACCCGGCGCTCGGTCAACACCACCGAGGCGGGAGCCCGGGCAAATCGCGTTTGCGAGAGCAGCGGTTGAACGTAGACTTTGATCGAGGGTTCTTGAGAGGGATCCACCTTGAGAACACCCTCTTGAAGCTTGGCGACCTCATCCACCCGGGGCGGGACCGTTCCCGAAAGCACCAAGGTTTGCGAGGAGTTGGCGCGTGCGGGCGGCATCAGCGGCAACATCAGAACGGCCCAAAATAAAAAAGCCCTCATTCTCATGAAGGCTTTGTCGGCAGATTTTGCCTAGGACTTAAGGCCGCCCGCCCAAGGCCCAGCAAACTGGACCTTGGTGCCGCTGCGGGCTCAGTTGGCGACGATCGCGATCGTGATGGTGTCCTGGTAGGTCCCGGCAACTGCGGTCGAGAGGGCCGTCACGTTGACGTTCACGTTGGAGTTGGCCGTGGTCAGACCCGCCAGCGACGCGACGTTTTTAACGGTCTGGGGGGTCGTGGTCAAAGTCACGGCGGCGGCGCCGTTGTAAGAAACCGTGTAGCCGGTCTGCTTGGTGTTATCCACGGTGTGCACCAGTTTGCTCGCATTGGCCGAAGACATTTGGATTTTATAGCCCGCCAGGTTGTTCGACGTCTCGGCGACCGAAGCCACGAGCTTGTTGGTCTCACCGCCCGTGATGCTCAGGGTGGTGGCGCTCGCGGTGGGAGTGATCACGATGTCGTTGACGACGTTCACCACGCCTTGAATCAGTAATGTGCCCGAAGAGGCGGCTTGAGCCAGAGAGGCGGTGGTCATCAGTCCGAGGATCGCGAGTTTGGCCAGTTTCATTTTTTCTCCAGTGGCAACCTAAGTGAAAGTCGCCTTGACGTTGGGGGTTGTTACCGAGAACCAGAGCAAAACAGGCTCCCAATCCTGGGAGTGCGAAATGCAAATAAATGGTTAACGACATCGATGGAGTGGATAAAAGTTGGTCACCAGGCCGCTTCGTGACAACACTGTCATACTCAGATCGTCTATAAGCGGACTTAAATCAAAACGGTCTTAGAGTGACATTTGTGGACCCCACCTGGGGAGTTCGACAGCCCTCCCGAGACCGCCTCCATTATAAGGCCTCCCGACATTGCGCCAGAATTGCTCTCCTGAACGGGATCGACACAAAGAATGTTCTTTAGAACGAAACGGGAGAGTTCTATGAAATGGTCTTACTGGGTTGTTGCGCTCGCGATGGTCATGGCTGCTTGTGAAGGCACCAAATCACGAAATTCGGAATCCCACGTGGATCTGCCAAAAGCAGAGCCCCTTATGGAAGCTCCTCACCTGACGGAAGAACAAGAAGTCGAACAGATCGCACAAATCCGCGAGCAGCAAATGCGCGACGAAGAGCTTTTCAAACAAGGTCTCGGCGACATCGCCGGCAATGCTTGTAAATACCGCTCTTCCATCGGCGTGCGCGCGCCTCAACGCAAAGTGGTTCTCACGTTCGATGACGGCCCCGACGCCAACATCACTCCCCGCGTTTTGGACATCTTGAAAAAACACCGCATCAAAGCCACGTTCTTCGTGACGGGCAACAATGCCTCTCGCCACCAGAACATCTTGAAGCGCGCCGAGGCCGAAGGTCACTTGATCGGCAACCACTCGTGGAACCACTTGAACTTCCACCAGCTCGCGTTCGGTCAGCAATCGCAGCAATACGTTTCCACCGAAAACGTGATCCGCCCGTTCCACGGCGGCACGAAGTACTTCCGCTACCCGTTTGGAAACTCGAGCTGCGAAATGAACAGCCTGCTGAAATCGCGCGGTTACAATATCGTCGGTTGGCACGTGGACAGCTGTGACTGGGGCTTTGAAGGCACCGGAACGGTTTCGGATAAAAATGCCCGCATCTGCGGTGTTCGCGCGGCCAACCAATCGAACTTCGTTGCTCACGTGGTCGAAACCACTCGCGCCAAAGGTGGCGGAATTCTCTTGTTCCACGATATCCGCCCCCGCGCGATGTCGAAATTGGAGTCGATCATCGAAAACCTCCTGCGCGACGGGTTCGAATTCGTGAATCTCGACGATGCTTCGGTTCAACCGAGCTTGTTCTAAAGAGAAGCTTTCGATGATCGGTCTTGCCGCGATTCTTCAGATTTTCTTCTTCGCCGGCCTGGGATTTGAGACGTTCGCTCAAGCTCAGGTCCTCGTGCCCGGCGAAGTGAAATACTTCGAAAGTCGAAATGCCAGTGATCAGCCGCTCGACGTGATCGAGATCAACGGGACGATCGCTTATCCGATGGCCGATCTCTTTCAGGCCGAGTTGGCCAAAACTCATCAAGGCCGTGCCCTCCTCGTGAGACTCAACTCCCCTGGCGGATCCAACGAACAAGGCAATAAGATCATCCAAATGCTGCAAGACAAGCGTCAGGACGGAACCGTTCTCGACACCTCGGTCGAAAATGGAACCGTCTGCGCGAGCATGTGCGTTCCATTGTTTATGCAAGGACGAAAACGCTATGGCGGCGAAGGTTCGCTCTTCATGTTTCACGGAGCGACCCAACCCTCTTTTTCGAACATCCCGCATCCGCTGGTGACGGAGGACGTGATTCAAACCATGATCCGAGCCGGAATGAGTTCCGAGTGGATTCAAAAACGTCGACAAGAAGGCGTCTTTTCAAAGCCCGGGGCCTACTGGATCAGTGGACGTGAACTCTTTGATCAAAACGCGGGCGTGATTACCAAGCTCATCCCCCGACACGTGGTCGAGGAGCCCTGGACCGCTCCGTTTGACACGAATATCAGACCTCGTTAAAAAATTTTAGGACGCTTCGGTGGCCATCGAATCGTCCTCATCCTCGAGCGCGAGGTATTTTTTGAGCGTTTCGATGAGGCGGTCTTTGCGGATGGGTTTGGAGAGGAAATCGTTCATACCCGATTCCAAGCAGCGGTCGCGGTCCTCTTTGAACACGTTCGCAGTCAGCGCCACGATCGGAATCTGCGCTTTCAACTGACTCTTTTCGATTTGACGGATGCGCATGGTGGCTTCAAAGCCATCCATTTCGGGCATCTGACAATCCATCAGTACGAGATCGAACTGCGATTCGGCCAAAGCTTGGATCGCCTCTTGACCGTTGGACACCGCGCGGCCCTGGAGGCCAAGCTGCTTGAGCAAAGCCAAGATCACGGTCTGATTGACCGAGTTGTCCTCGGCGATCAGAAGACGGGCTTTCTTGAACAGGTTTTTCTTTCTCTTGGAATCATTGAAAAACCCGGCGGCTTCCGTTTTCACGGCGCTCACGACCACATTGAACAGATCGGATTGTTTCACCGGGCACGAGAGGGTCACGGTCCCTTTGAGGGCGGGGATCATGTCTTTCGGAGTTGTCACAACGCTGCCCTTTTCTTGGATGATCACTGTGCGCAAGTGCGACCGGCGCCCGCTCGCCGACAGGAGGGGGACCGAGTTGAGACCTGAAACGAAGATGATTTCGTTTTCGGGATGCGCGGACTCTGTTTCGAGAAAATCCGCCATTGAAACCACCCGGGGCGCGAGATCCCAAGCCTTGAGGTAGTCGCAGATGATCGACCTTGATTCCAAATTGTCTTCGATCACGACGGGGCGCAGGTCGCGCCACTCGGCGAGCGAGTAGTTGTCGGCCAAAGCTCGGCGGTGAGGAACCTCCAGAGGAAGCTCGAACCAAAAAGTCGTCCCGATGCCCGGGCGGCTATCGAAGCCGATGCGGCCCTCCATCATCTCAACCAGTTTCTTACAAATCGACAGGCCTAAACCGGTTCCGCCATGTTTGCGGGTGATCGAGATGTCGGCCTGAGTGAAGGGCGTAAAAAGCTTGGCCGCGGCGGCATCGGCGATCCCGATCCCCGAATCCGCGACTTCAAATCGCACGTTCAATTTGTCGCCGTTCCATGCCAAGGGAAAACAGCGAACGCCGATCCCTCCGCGCGCGGTAAACTTGAGGGCGTTGCCAAGGAGGTTGAGAAGGATCTGGCCGATGCGGCCCCCGTCCCCACGCACGTCCATCGGAATCTGAGGGTCCACGTAAACTTGCAGATCCAAGCCCTTGTTGTACACGCGGCTCGACAAGAGCTGCGCCTGCGCTTCGACGATCGAAAGCAAAGACACATCGGTGATTTCGAGCTCGATTTTATCCGCTTCGATTTTTGAGTAGTCCAAAATGTCGTTGATCAAACCCAAAAGGCTCTCGCCCGAATCTTTGAGGGTCGAGATGTAGCGCGCTTGCGCGGGCGTGGTGTCCATTTCTCCGAGGATGTCGGTGATCCCGATGATCGCATTCAAAGGCGTGCGGATTTCGTGGCTCATGCTCGCCAAGAACTGCGATTTGAGCTGCGAGGATTCGACGGCCGAGCGCTCACGGGCTTCGGCGAGGTTTTTATCCTGAATGATGCCCATTTTCATGGCGACTTCGGCTTTTTTGCGGTCGGTGATATCAAAGATGCAAGTGATCCGAGCGGGCTGGCCTTTGTACATGAACCAACGTCCGCGAAGCTCCATCGGGAACACCTGGCCGTCACGGCGCACGCCTAACGTCTCAAATGAAGCATCGGTATTTTGATGCATGCGACGCGCGAGGAACTCGTGCTCGGCCGGAGGCGCAAAATCGAAGACGCTGAGGCCGCGAACATCGCCGCGCACTTGAAAGATTTCGTGGAACATCGGATTGGCCTCGATGATACGGCCTTCAGCGTGGATCACGACGCCTTCCATCGAGGCATTGGCAAACGCGCGGATTTGCTCGCGCTGTCCCCACATTTCCCAGATCGAGTTGCGCTGAGCCTCGATTTGCACCCAAAGAAACGCCAAGTAGACGCCCATGATGGCGGTCAACGCATGCGAATAGTCTGAAGGCGAAAACGCCTGGGAGACCAGGAGCGAGGCGAGAATAATCGTCACGAAAGCGCGGGCCAGCTTTCGATCGCAGCCCAAACCGGCCGCCGCGGCAGAACCGATCCCGGCCATTAAGATTAGCATTTCGGTCGAAGCCAAACTCGCCAGTCCGTTTTTAACGAAAATAAAGCAGGTGAAAGCCGACCAAGTCGTTGCGGACAGCAGAGTGGCCGCGCTGTAGGCCACGTACCATTGGAAAGGTTTTTCTTGAGAGTGCAACAAGCGGTCCTTGATCAGCATCCAACGGCTGATGTTGAAGACCACGACAAACGAAGAAAAAGACAACCACTGCCACGTGGGAACATTGTGGCCTGTCAGGATCACGGCAATCAGCATCAAGACGATCTGACCCAAGGCGGACGCGCTTGAATGTTTGACCAGCAAGGCATTGGTTTCCTGGCGCATGGCCTCGGGCGAGAGCGGCTCGGCCTTGTTGGATCTGATCATTTCAAACAACTTCATCATGACCTCACAAAAGGCTTATCGGGTCCAGTCAAGAGGCCCCTAAGGCGCCAGAACCAAAATGGAGATCTTTTCACACGTCGCCTCGACTTCAACATTTGCGCCTTAATCACAATGTGATTTAATTGAAGGGTGTTCTAGCAGGTGGAGAGATTGAAGATGGATCAGCTGAAATCATTTAATCCCGAGTCTCTCGCGGAGTTGGTTGAACTCGAGCGCGATGGCTCACCGGGCTTGATCGCCGATCTCGTGGGCGACTACGTGGCGCAGAGCGGACCGTATTTGCAAAGCATTGATGAATCCGCCCAGTCGGGGGATTTCCCGACGCTGGAACGAGCGGCGCACTCTCTCAAATCGAGTTCACGGATCCTTGGGCTTGAGATCACCGGTTGGTTTTGCGAAAAGATCGAGGTGGCGGCGCGCGGAAAATCCATTGATGCCGGGAGCATCTCGTCGCTCAAGAGCGAAATCGAGGGCGCCATCGCTCAGCTTCGCGCGTTCAAGCCCTGAAGCTGCTCTTCAAATTGAAATCAAAGATCGAGAACGTTGGTTGAAGACGTCAACGTGAAGTTGAGATCAACGGTCCGGATCCCTTTGGTGCCGGCGGCGATATACAACCGACCGGCATAAATTTTAATCCCGAGAAGCCCGATCGTGAGGCTGAAAGAGCCCGACGAGATGTTGTTGGCCGAGGAGCCATCCCCAAAGTTCGTGCGGCCCACCGACGTGAGCTTCATTTTCGCGCACGAGGAGGTCGGACCGGTGGTGCTGCTCTCAATCTGGTAGATCGAGACCCCGCCCTGCCCGTCCGCGGTCACGAGCATGCCCGGAACGGCTGTCACCGCGTTGGTCACGGTCAGTGGCGACGCCAAACCGCTCACGGTGACTTGCGGAATGGTGGTCATCACTTTTCCGTCGGCAAGGCAGATCACGGACAATCCGCCATTCCCTAAAGTCGCGGCCGCGTAGGTCGAACCGACGGCAATTGTCGATTTGGACTCGGCGATCGACGCCCCCGTGAGCGGCGTGGTCCAAACCAAAGTTCCGGCTGAATTGTAACGCTCGATTTTGGGAGGTGTTTTGGTTCCGGCGGCCGTGTCACAGTGACCCGTCGTGCTGGTCGCCGCCAAGCAAGATCCCCCCGTCAGCACCAACCGATCGCCGTTCGAGAGTGTTTTGACGTCGCGGGCGTCGTTCATGCTGATCGAAGTCCCAGGCGCACCGGTGGTGGCGTTCAGAATTTTCACTCCTGAGTTGTCACCCGTCGTGACGAAGATTCCACCGGTCCCCGGTGCGATGCCGGTGCCGGCGTAGCCGTCCAGGTCCACTTGAAGGCTCGGCGCTTGCAAGGTCGTTCCCGAAATCGGGAGCTTTTTGAAATGCGCACCGACATTTTCTTTGGCGCCCAAGAGCAAAACCGAACTCGTGCTCGAATCGTATACGACGCGGTTCACATCGAAATCGGTGAAGTATTTGGTGGACTGGATCGATGGCAGCAAAAGACCTAAGATTCCGAGATGGATGATATCGGTGGCGCCCGCCTGAGGCGTTCCGACCGTATTGTAGGCCGTGTAGGCGTAATTGCCGCTGATCATGATATCCGAGGCGTACGTCTGCACGTTCCCTGTGTTGCTCGGTGCCGGAGGCAAAAAATCAAAAGCCAGCGTCAAGCTCAGCGCGGTGGGAGCCGCCATGGTCGACACGCTCGAACCCGAGTTGGGATACTCGATCACCAAAGGCTGATCATGAAAGAGGATGCGATCCGAGCTGGCACGAGAAATTTCATCGGAGGGAGCGCAGCCCGCAAGCACCATGGCCGCGGCCACCAGAAGAACCGTGAGTTCGATTTTTGCGTTTTTCAGAGTGCGCATGGGCTGTTCCTCCCGACATCTCTAGTATCGGAAATAAATAAGGATTTAGGGTGGGGATAAATGAGGAAATATCTCCATCCAAAGAGGAGACATCAACCTCAAGATTTGAAGTGGATGTCCCCCCGGGGACTCATATTGAAACGTTATATCTTTATTGTTTAGAGACTGATGATCGTCGTCGCCGCGGTCAGCTGAAAGTTCAGATCGATCGTGCGAAAGCCTTTGGCACCTGCGGCGGCGTAGATGCGGCCCGCGTAGATTTGCACGCCAAGAAGTCCGATGCTGGCGGTGAAATTGCCAGACGACACGTTGTTCACCGATGAACCATCGTTGAAGGTGGTAGTGCCCAGGGCCGTCAGTTTCACTTTTGCGCAAGCCGAGGTCGGGCCGGTGGTGCTGCTCTCGATTTGATACAGCGACACGCCCGCCGCGCCATCGGCGGTCACAAGCATGCCGGGGATTGCCGCGACGGCGTTGGTCACGGTCAGTTCAGGTGCGACGCCGCTCAAGGTTCTCGGCGCAACCGTATTCATAATCGCGCCATCGGCCAAACACAGCATCGAAAGACCGCCATCTCCCAAAGAGGCGGCGGCATAAGTGGAGCCCGAAACGAGAGCCGATTTTGATTGGGCGATCGTCGCTCCCACTAGGTCGGTGCTCCAAACGACCACGCCGGCCGAGGTGTAACGGGTCACGCGCGGCGGCGTCTTGGTACCCACCGATGTGTCACAGTTGTTCACGCCACTGCTCGCCAAACACGAACCGCCCGAGAGAACCAGAAGGTCGCCGTTCGCGAGAACTTTGATATCGCGAGCGTCGTTCACGCTCACCACCGCGGCGACCGCGCCGCTCGTTGCATTGACGGACTGAACCCCGGCGTTGGCGCCGACCGACGCCACGAGATTGCCTCCGCTCACGGCCAGACCCGTTCCGGCATGACCGACCATATCGATTTCAGCCGCGACGGTGCCCAGATTTCCGAGAGAGACGGGAAACTTTTTAATGTGCGCACCAATATCGTTTTTAGCCCCCAGAGCCCAAACGTAACCCGCGCTGTAAACGGCGGTGTTCACGTCAAAGTCCGAGAAGTATTTGCTGGAGTCGATGTAAGGAAGAGCGCCCAGCAAACCCAAGTTGATCACGTCCACCGCGCCGGCCTGAGGCGCCCCCACGGTGTTGAACGCCGTGTAGGCGTAGTTCCCATTGATGGTGATGTCCGATGCGTAAGTCTGTAGATTGCCCGTGCTGCTCGCCGCGGGAGGAAGGATGTCAAAAGTGAGCGTCAATCCGAGAGACAGAGGAGCCGCCATCGATGAGGGTCCCGCATTCACTAAATTCAGGGGCACATTTTGCGGAACGATCCGCAGGGCGCTTGAGTTCACCGAATTTGCCGAAGGGGCGCAAGCCGCCAAACCCGTGAGTGCGAACACGAAGATCAGTTTTTTCATTTCCGAAGTCCTCCTACCAGATCTTTATCGGGGAGGAACATGGAGACGGGTGCCGAGCGGAGAAGGTGCTTTCTCCATCCACGAACGAGACGTCAGGAAGCCTTTTTAACGGGCGTGCGAAACCCGGTGCGCTTCATCTTGCCCCAATTGTGACCGCCGCGGAAATAGCGGATGGTTCCTTGGATTCGCCAGAATGAGACGATGTATTTAAAGAACAACGTTTCACAGAAGGCCGCGCCGAGGAGAGCTAAGAATTGCAAGGGCTGGCGGTAGCGGCCGAAATAGATTTCTTCGATGATGATCGACAGCACCGAGAGCAAGATCGAGTACAACACGCCGGCGAGCAGATACTCACGAACAAGCGACCATTCAAGATAGCCCAGCGAAATTCCCACCGCCACGACCGCAAGAGAGAACAGCCCGATTACGGGCTCCAGCAACTCCACCATCACCAAATAGGGAAAGGCCAGCAGGCCCAAGAAGCCATAACGGCGATTGAAGAAGATTTTCTTATAAGACGAAAGCACCTCCATCAAACCACGGTGCCAACGGTCGCGCTGATTGCGCAGGATTTTCAGATCGCGGGGCGCCTCGGTCCAGCACACCGGGTCCGGAACGAAAACAATCGAGTATTTCTTTTTGTTGCGACGGTAGTGGTCGTGCAGACGCACGATCAGCTCCATGTCCTCCCCGACCGAACCTTTGCGGTACCCACCGACCTCCATGATCGCCTTTTTCGAGAACAGGCCAAAGGCGCCCGAGATGATCGTCGTCGCGTTGAAGACGTTCCAACCGGTCCGGCCGCACAAGAACGAGCGCGTGTACTCAACCACTTGCAAGAGGCCTAAGAAATTATCGGGCAGACGGATCTTGGTGACACGGCCATGCTCAACTTCCGAACCGTTCACCACACGCACGGTGCCGCCGCAAACGATGGTCTTTTCGGGGTCGGCCAAGAAGGGGCCCGCCACTTTGAGCAGCGCATCTTCTTCAAGTAGCGAGTCCGAATCCACGCAGCAAACAAGGTCGTAGTCCGACGCCGAGATCCCGATATTGAGCGCGTCGGCCTTGCCGCCGTTCTCCTTGTCGATCACGATCAAGTTGGGATGCAGCTGCGATTGATAAACCTGGCGCACGCGCGTTTCGCTTAAACTCGAGCGGATCTTACGGCTGATTTTTTGAAGTCGGAACTCGCGTTCCAACTCCTGAAGCGTGTTGTCTTTCGATCCGTCGTTGACGACGATCACGTTGTAGTCCGGGTACTGAAGAAGCAAAAAGGACTTGATCGACTCAACGATCGTGGCCTCCTCATTGTACGCAGGCGCGATGATCGAGATCGGCGGCAGGTAGGCTCCTTGCGCCTTCTGGACGAGATCCACCATGGGCTTGAGCCGAGACTGCTTACGGATGGCGTAGACGGCCGACACGAGGAGCAACATGTAAACCGTGTTGGCCCACATGTAATACACGATCGTAAATTCAATGAAGGAGTTCAGCATGGTTTCAAAGAAATAGCGGATCATGCGGCTTCCACCTTCTTGAACTTGTTGATCACCGCACGCACGGCCAGATCGCGGTCGCGCGCAAAGGCCCAGGCCTGCGCGAGCCCCATCGGGATGGCGTACTCGAGCAGCTTGGCACGAACGCGGCCCTCGGGATGCCACGCCAGCTTAAAGAGCTTGAGCATCTGTTCGCGGTCCAAGGCGTCCATCGTGCTCGTCATGATCAACAGAAGGTCGTCGGTCGACAGCGACGGTTCGCCCGACAGGTACTCAACGACCGCCGGGAGAGCCTCGATGCTCTTGGACTGAGCCAAAACCAGGGCGCACTTGTTGCGGGCCTCCGAATCCAACTCGGGATTCATCAGGTAATTCTGCAAGTAATCGGGACCGTTGGCGGTCATGATGTTTTTCACGATCACCGTCAGCAGGTCCTTCTTTTCGACGATAAAGGGCGGGAGCGCCTCGATGACGGCCGACTGCCCATTTTGCACGGGGATCTCGCTCAAGCACAGAAAGGCGGCACTGGCCACCGCCGGGTCGGCATCACGCGAAAGATCTTCGATCATCCGGAAGTAGGAGGTGTCCCTCAAGGCATTGAGACGGATCAACCCTTCAAGCCGGCGCCACCAAAAGATCGAACGGCACATTTCCAAATCCCCGGAGGTGTAATCGAACTGACGGTAGAGACCGACCAAGTAGGCTCGCTCGTTGCCGGCCACTTGACCCATCAACTCGACAAGGGCATCACGGAACACCTCGTGCTCAATGGCGCTCGAGAGAGCCATCGATTGTTTGACGTCTTCGCCACTGGGCTGCTCCAGAATCGCTTCAAAGAGCTTGGCCGAATAGTCCTCGTGCAAACGTGCTTTCAGGCGGTTTTTTCGTTGCTGCAAAATCAAAAAGACGACGGTGTAAACCGTCAAACCCGTCATGAGCATGGTTTCAAAGGCGATGAGTTTTTGAACGGTCACCATGACCATCCCCCACCACCAAAGAGGCCGGTTTCAAACCGGCGCTCGCCCCACAGCGTGATGTAACCTGCTTGCAACATCAAGCCCTTGGCTCGGCGCCACTCGATCGACGAAGCGACGGCACGCATGCGGTTGAAAACGCCGGGATCGACGATCTCTTCACCAACCGTGAAGCTGGTTCGAACCGAGAGCTCCGGCGTGAGCTTCGCACCCGCCAACGTCTCGACGCCCGAATGCCAGCCTTCATCTTGAGCCGCGTGGATGCGCGCCTCGAGAAAGAAGCCTTCAAAGTCGCGGCGCTGCCCGATGGAGAATCCGGGAATCAAATGCGAGGGCGAGGCGTACTGAGCTCCGCGAACGACGATCATCGTGTCCCAGAGACCGTTGACAAGATGGTGCTCGACGGAAGCGCGATCAACGGGCAAGAACACGGCACCCGGCGTGTGCATCAAGCGGACTTCACCGTATTGCGTATCGCCGACTTTGTAGGCCATCGCGGCGCCGATCGTGGTCTCGTCCAAGAGGACGGTACCGAAATCGCGTTTTTCATTTTGAAAGAAAATTTCGAAAGGTCCGGGACCGCCGGCCTCAAAGCTCGTCGCACCCGAGAGCACCTGGCTGCGGTAAAGATTGGACTCGGCGGCGGCGCTCGTCAGGCTTGAGAAAAGAGGCGCGCTCTGAGCGAACGCGGGCGTGATCACGCAAAAAACGAAAATCAAAAAAAAGTTTGAAGAACGGCTAACCATTGCTCACGTTCTGCTGAACGCGGCTCAAGGCTGTCTTTACACGGGCCAAGAAAACGTTGGGGCTAAAAGGTTTGGTGATGTAGTCCAAGGCGCCGCAATTGAGCCCACGCAGCACATCTTCGTCGCGCTGCTTTGCGGTCAAGATGATCGAGGGCGGAAGCTTCTGCTCAGAATGCAATTTTTCGATCAGTTCAAATCCGGACATTCCGGGCATCAGGACGTCCGTGAGCAGCAAATCGAAGTGCTCACCTTTGCTGATCAAGGCGTAAGCATCCAGTCCATTCGGAACGTGCACGACGTCGTACCCGTTCTTCTCGAGGAGGACTTTGAGAATTTTCACCACCGTTTCGGTGTCCTCGGCCAACAGAATACGCGTCTTTGCATTTGCCATGTCTCATTCTTCGGAAAAATCTCCAGACACCTGAGTGCCGCTTTGAGACGTGAACGCAAAGATCCTCTCAAGTCGTTTGATTGATGAAAATTTTCATGGACTTGCGTCCGGCCTAGAGCGCATGGATTTATCTACACACACATAACATTGTTTGTATGGTCAATAAAATTTCTTTAAGTCGATTCCCGCGTAGAGCGAAGAGACTTCTTTTTCGTACCCGTTAAATTTGAGTGTCTTAATTCGGGTCGGAAAAATCTTGCCATCCAACACACGTTCGGTGGCTTGGCTCCAACGGGGATGATCGACCTCGGGGTTCACATTGGCGTAGAATCCATACTCCTTGGGCGCGAGTTGATTCCACAGCGTTTTGGGTTCTTGATCCGTGAATTCGATCTTCACGATGGATTTGATGCTCTTAAAGCCATACTTCCAAGGGACCACCAACCGCAGCGGCGCCCCGTTTTGCTTTGGCAGCGGCTTTCCGTAAAGACCCGTCGCGATCATCGCGAGCGGATGCTGGGCTTCGGCCATCGTCAGCCCTTCGGTGTAGGGCCATGGGTAATAGGGCATTTTCTTGATATTCGGAAAATCGTTCGGGTTCGCGTGCGACGTGAAAGCAACGTACTTCGCCGTGCTCTTCGGTTTGAGTTTGGCGATGAGCTTTGAGAGTTCGAAGCCCGTCCAGGGAACCACCATCGACCACGCTTCCACGCAGCGAAAACGGTAAACCCGCTCTTCGGTAGGACCGGCCATTTCCATCAGCTCTTCGAGCTTGTAAGTTTTCTTTTGTTCCACCAACCCTGTCACCTCCACGGTCCAGGGGGATTTGACGGTCCACTTGTCGACGAGGTCTTTGGGGCCGTCCTTCTCGAGACTAAACTCGTAGAAGTTGTTGTAGCTGGTCGCGAGCTTTTCGGAGGTGAGGGGGCGCGAGGGGTCGTCGACGGCATAGGCGGGATTGGGTTTTCCGAAAACCTGCTGCGGAAGCCAGCCGCCAAGGCCCGCCGCCGCGATCCAAAGGCTGGAGTGGCCGATAAACCGTCGGCGCTCCTGGTAAATGTGTTCGGGCGTGACTTCAAGCTTCGACATGGGGCCTCCCGCATGAGTCTTCTCAGCGTTCAAGAATCGTGTCATGGTGTCAACATGACAAAATCGACCTTGATTCGCTGGGTCTTCAGACTCGCGATATGGATTTGGGTTCTTTATTGGATCTTAGGGATTTTTTGGCTGGATCTCGGCGCCTCACCCGCGCTGAAGCTCAACCATGAAATGGGGCAGATCACTCTCGTCTTGCTGACCGTCAATTTGCTCCTCGGCATCTTGATCGATCTTTGGCGTCCCCTCCCCACTTGGCTGCGCTTTGCGATTCAAGAACGCCGGTTCTGGGGAATTTCGAGCTTTCTGGTTTTAGTTCTGCACGTCTTCTTCTATTTTCTGAACGAGGGCTTTGAACCCAAGGCCTGGACCCAGGTCTTCACCAAAACTTATCTCATTCTTGGGGCCCTCGCGTTCGCGATTCTCTTCGTGATGGCGGTCACGTCCAACAACTGGGCGGTCAAAAAACTTCGCGGGCCTCGCTGGAAGCGGCTTCAACGCATCGTCTATGCCGCTCAAGTTTTGATTCTGCTGCACGTGATTTCGATCGAAAAAGCGGATTTGATCAAATACTCCATCTGGATCGGGGGGCTTTGCGCTCTGCAAGCCGCGCGCTGGATCGTGGTTTGGAACAGGAGACGCGTTTGAAAAAATGGGACTGGCGCCGTTCGGGCGAACAGATGGTGGCGGTTTTAAAGCGCGATTCGCTTTCGGTGCTCAGCTCCGTGGTGGCCTTCGCCGCCTCGACGATCGCGGTTTGGAAAAAAGAAAACGGTTACCAAATTTCGGATGAGACCTTGCTGTCGTTCGCCTTTGCGGGCGCCGCCGGTATCTCGCTCTTTCTGGCCGTGCGCCTCTGGTCGCGCCAGAAACGCGAGTTCTGGGGACTTTCGGCCGCCGCGCTCCTGGTATTGGCCGGCTTCGCCTACTTTCATCCGGTTGACGACGGCATTTTGCTCTTCCGTTGGTTTCAATTTTTTCTGATCACGCATCTTCTCGTGGCGCTCACGCCTTTGCGCGGCCCCGAGGGCGCCATCGACATTGGCAACGACACCGATTTGTGGCGGTTCAACTGGTACATGCTGACCCGCTTTCTTTTTGGCATCGCGTTCTGCGTCCCGATGGTGCTGGGATTGATGGGCGCTCTCTTTGCGCTCGAACATCTGTTTGAAATCAAAGTCAAAACTCAGGTGTACGGCACCACGTCCTTCTTCGTGTTTTTTGTCGCCAGCGTCTTTCAGGTGCTTTCGACCATCTCCGACACCCGCGTGGGCAAGCAGTCCGAGACGGTCACGCGCGATCTGCGGCGCTTGGTTCAGTTTCTCTTCACACCGCTGGCGCTGGTTTACTTTGCGCTGGTGTATGCCTACGTCGTGAAAATTGCGATGGAAAGGGCTTGGCCCCAGGGCGTGATCGGCTGGCTCGTCAGCTCGCTCTCCATCGGCGTGTTCTTGATGGCGATTCTGCAACGCCCGCTCGCCGAAAGCGACCTGCCTCCTTGGATCCGCTCCTTTTGGACCCGCGCCTTTGCGCTGCTGATCTTGCCGCTGATCGTGTTGATGCTCGCGGTTTGGCGCCGTGTGGATGACTACGGATGGACCTACCCGCGTGTCGCTCTGATGATTCTTTGCCTCTGGGCGCTGGCCCTCAGCCTTCTCAACGCCCGGCGGGTGCGTCCCGCCGCGGCCTGGATTCCTCTCACCTTGACCGCGGTCGCACTTTTGACCCTGGTAGGTCCCTTGAGTCCTGATTTTCTCAGCGTGCTTTCGCAAAAAGCGCAGGTGCGCAAGATTCTCGGCGAAGGAAAACCCGACTTCAAAGCGGAGAAGCGCGTCTCCTCGATCCTGACTTACGTGTGCCGTGAACACGGACACCAGGCGATGCTCAAGCTGGCCGGCGATCCGGAGGCTTCACTCTGGAAGCGGGGCGAAGCACGGCCCGAGTGCACCGAAGACGATCCCGCCATCCAACGCGCGGTGAAACTTTTGGGCATTCAGTTCCGTCTTGAGTGGGGCCCTGATCCCAAAGACGTCACCAATGAATGGTTCGACATCCGCGAAGAAGAAACGTTTGAACATGAATCCGGATCGCTGCGCTGGGGAACTCTCTCGCTCACGCTTGCCGAAAACAAGTTGATCCAGTCAGTGGCAGCACGAGGTCTGACGTTCGAATACGTCTGCTGCGAACCCAACGTAGTTCTGATTCAAGGGCGAGCGCGGATCCCGATCGACCTTTCGCCGCTCTTAAAGAAAGAGCAGGCCCAACTAGAAGTCAAAACGCCAAAAGGTCTTTTGACCCTGTGGTTGAGCCGCGGTCAAGCCAGCCTGGATCGAACCGGCAACAACAAGCTTTACGTGACGGGAGAAATGATTCTGCATTTTGTGTTCTCTCCCGAGAATCAAAAGGTTCAGCGCAGAGCCCTCAAAACCGAAATCAGAGAGACTCCATGAAACGCGTGAATTGGATCTGGGGATTTGCCGCTGCCGCCGTGGTCGTCGTTATCTGGGCCGCGCTCTCTGCGAGCAGGATTGGATCGGGCCTTTTTGGCGCGGGCCGTGCCGACGCGATGAAAGTCGAATTCACCTCTTACATGTCGCAGGTCCGCGGACTGCAGCGCATGGAGCTGGGATCGATTAAAAGCTACGAGGTCTTAACCAAGACGTCAGAGTTTTCGATCCTTTGGGATCTGGTGAAGCTTCCGGATCTCGTGGTCGAAACACGCCTTCCCGTGCGCTACGTGTATTTCGTCGATTTTAAGGAGCCCTTTCAAATCGATCTCACCGGGGACACCGTTCGCATCCAGGCGCCCGCTCTGCAAGCGGGAATGCCCGCACCCGACATCTCGGGCTTCGAGATCCGCGTGAAGTCGGGCGGGTTCATGCGCGACAAGTCCAAAGCCATCGAAGATCTCAAGTCGTCGATCACGCCACTGCTCATGAAGCGCGCCGAAGAAAATAAAACGGCGGTCCGCGAGACCGCCCGGCAAGAACTGGCGAATTTCTTTTCTGTTTGGCTGCGCTCGCGCGAGGACTTCGGCGCGTACAAAAACGTCAGCGTCACCTTCGCGGATGAACCCACCGCGCCCACGCCTTAAAGCGCCAGCACCATCAGCCTCGAGAAGCGCAAGTACGCGTCGGAGTTTTTGGTCTTCGGGCCAAAGCAGCTTGAGCGCGCCGTGGTCTTCTTGCCTTCGGCGAGCATCAGGTTGATTTGATGTCGATCACAAGAGGCGGGCACGCGCTCCACCTTGGGAAGTTTCTTGAATTCTTTGATCATGGTCGCCACATCCGCCTCGCTGATCACGCGTGAACGGGTTTTTCCCATCGAAATCTTCCACGTCCCGTCTTTTTGACGGACGGTTTCGATCACGACTTCTTTTTCTCCGTGCACCGTGCGCATGCCGATCGCCTGCACGTGGGCCGGGACCGTGCCCTTGGTCGCTTTTTGAGGCGAGGTTTTTGCGAAGGCTCCAACGGAGAAACTGCTCAAAGCCAAAATCAAGATCAGGTTTTTCATCAGCGTTCTCCTTTGGGAGTGACCGGCGAACCGTTCGGCGACTGCAGGGGCATCCCCAATCCGCCGGCGGCCGTTTTGCCGGGTTCACAGTAAACGCGGCCGTCCACCGACGCCGGACAGCCCAGTTGGTTTCGAACCTCGGGCTGCATCAGCAGCAAGTAATCCACGCGGCGAGCTTGGGTCGGGTGCGTGCCGCCATTGTTTCCTGCTTCGGGTTGCTGACAGTTTCCGCGCCACACGTTGGAGTAACCGTTGCGGAGCTGCTGCTTGGTGAGCTTGGGGTGGTTGTGCTTCATGTACTCAGGAAGAACCTCGTAAGCCATCCAGTCGCAGAAGGCCTCATTGACCTGATCGCTCTGGCAAAATCCATCGAAGGGCGCCGCCGGGGCTGCGACTCCCACCCCCATCCCGGGAGTCTGCGCGGTTCCGTAAGTGGGGTAGCTCGTTCCCCCACCGTAGTTGAAAAAGCCGTAATTGGGGCTCGCCGTCTCCGAATTGGGCTTTGGCAGGCCGATGCCGCCGATGTTCCCGTACGGAAGCGCTCCTCCCCGAGGCGTGCGGTAGGCATTGGCCGAGTCGGTGCCGCGCAAACAACTTAAGACCGGAATCGGAAAGCGGCTCTCGGCCGTCTCCTGAGTCTCTGTTTTCGCGTAAGCAAAGGGAGCCGCGGGTCCTTGAGAAATCCGGCAGGGGTCGATCGAGTGCGAGAGTTCGTGGGCGATGGTGTGAACCATTTGGAACTCACTGGTATTGCTGAGCATTGAACCCGAGCAGTAGGTGAACGTGTTCGAGTTGTTCGTGTAAAAGGCATTGGTGGTCAAGAGATCGGAGATCGTCTCTTGAGAGTTCGCACCTTGAACGCAGGCCGATCCGTTAAAACGGATGTCGCGGATTTTATCGACCATCTTTTTGCGAACGGCTTCGTCCTGCACCAGCGAAGATACTTTTTTAATGAGAAGCTCGCGAACTCGCGGAAACACCTCATCACGGAGCTTCGCCTCGGTCTTTTGCTGGGCGGGATCTTGACGGACCGCCGCGACCACGTCGCGCAGGACCTCTTTGTAAACCGGGGCGTCCGTGATGTACATCAACATGTCTAGGGGGATCGAAGAGCTGCTCACCGAGCCCGTTCCAAAGAGCGCGCGGCCCATCACATCGGTGGCCGTGTCGGCCAATAGATCCAAGCACGGTCCATTGGGACTCTCGTCAATCGTGTCGCAGTCGGGATTCATCGAAAGACCGCTCGCGGTTCTGAGGATCCGGCGAAATTGCGCGTTCTCGGGTTTCTTGAGCGTTTCCAAGAACTTTTCTTTGGCCAGAGCGGGCACTCGGTCCATCATCGTGCGCCCCGTACTCCGATTGGTGGTCGAATTCGTCGCCGAACCCGTGCCGTCATCGTAAGTGCCGGGCGCGCATGTCAAACGGTGCAAGTCTTCGCAAACTTGGTCCGCGGCCAAAACCGAAAATGGAAAAACCATCGCGATCACAAAAGTCTTCATCATATAGATGAAGAATAACAAATTTTCTTCACGCTTTCATTCGGCGTTCGCGAGGCGCGAATTCTTTTTTTGAGAATGTTTTGACGCTTTTCTCTCGAGAAACCCGACCAACCTCTTAGGACCTGAGTCTAAAACGCCCCTTTTTGCCTCGGAAAACCCGACTTCGGTTTTAAATCGAAAGTCCAAATCGTGTGTCGAATAAGCACTTCCGTACTCAAGTCCTGTCAATTCCTCTCCTAGCCTGTCGATCAGTCTCGTGTCAGCGAACTCATTTAACTGTTTGCTCCATTGGAGCAGTGAACGCTGACAAGAACAGGGATGAAGGATTCACCCGGGGAAGTTGGTCACTTTCCCGCAAACTTAGAGGAGGCACATCAAGGAAGAAAAATTTTACTGTGGACAGTAAAAGGCCCACAACAAAAGAGTCGTAAAGGCCACGACTCACAAGGTTCGATGAAGATAAGAAATCTCGCGAACTCGGCTCGGATGCCGCTCTCGATAAAGAGAGAACAACTCACAAGGAAGGATTTAGTTATGAACAACAAATTTAAATAAGTTTTTTAATTTAGGAGGAATATTATGGGAATGCGTGTAACAACTAACTTGTCTGCGATCAATGCTCAACGTAACTTGGTCGGTAGCCAACGTTCAATCAACAAATCGATGGCACAACTCGCGAGCGGCAGCCGCATCAATATCGCTGCTGACGACGCTGCGGGTTTGGCGATCTCGGAACGCTTGAAAGCCAGCATCCGTTCGGCTCGTCAAGCCAACCGCAATGCCAACGATGGTATCTCGATGGTTCAAACTGCTGAGGGCGGATTGAATGAAATCGGTAACATCGTGACTCGTCTCCGCGAGTTGGGCATCCAGGCCGCTTCCGATACCGTTGGTGGCGTTGAGCGTGGCTTCCTCGATAAAGAGGTTCAGCAGTTGAAATCTGAGATCCAACGTATCTCGACTTCGACAAAATGGGGAACAACCAACCTTTTGGATGGTTCGACTCCCGCGTTTGATTTCCAAGTTGGTATTTACAATAACGCTGAAGAAGACCGCATCACGTTTGCTTCGTCTGAGAACAACGCTCAGCTCGATGCACTCGGACTCGCGGGTCTCGACTACACAAGCAAGGAAGGCGCTCAAGAGGCACTCACGCTCTTGGACAACGCCCAAAACTCGATCAACGGTTCGCGCGCCAATTTGGGTGCTCTCCAGAATCGTCTGACTTCGACTGTTGATAACTTGGGTGTGTTGGAAGAGAATATGTCGGCCGCCAACTCTCGAATCCGCGACACTGATGTGGCGATGGCTTCGTCTGAGATGGTTCGCAACAACATCCTGTTGCAGGCTGGTACTTCGACTCTGTCGCAAGCAAACCAAGTCAATCAATTGGCCCTGAAACTCATCGGCTAATCGATCGTCTCAGCATGACTGGAAACCCGGGGCCGCAAGGCTCCGGGTTTTCTTTTTTTGGGGCTACGTCTAGTAGACTTTTTTGAGCGACCAAGACACCATCTGGTAAACAACTCAAACTTGGGGTTCGCTCATGACAAAGTTTTTCGCTCTCTTGACCTTGGTCCTGTTGACCGCTTCGTGCACCACCGCTCCCAAACCGGCCGCCGTCGCGCAAGTGATTCCGCCGCCCTCTCCCTCGCGCTACCCCGCTTGTGGTGCTGGTCCCGCCGGGCTGCAGGTTCGCGGCAACGCCGCCTTCGCAAAAACCTTCGTTGGCAAGTCGATCATCTGCAAAATTGGCGACAACTCCTCTTACGGAACGTTGGGAGAGTTCGCCCTGTACCGATGCATGGGATCTCCCAGTTACTTGAGCCTGCAAACCTACGGGCAAACTCGCATGATTGAGCTCGCCGAGGAGGGCTCTCAAGGGTCGATCAATCTCACGAGTTCCAATGTTGCCAATGAGGCCCTCATGCCGAGCGAGATGAACCGCGTTCACAATGTCAGCGAAAAAATCAATTGCGAATTCGCCGAAAGCTTCGCGGGGGACCGATCGAACGTGCTCAACCCTGACGAGTTTTCATGCAGCAAGCAAATCATCCGCGCCATTTGGAGCAAGTTCATCGCCGATTACCATTCTAAGAAGCAGGCTTTGGGATTGAATCAGAGCGTCGGTGATTTGAAGTTTGAGATTATCAAAATGCAAAATGGTTCCTACACCGCACGAAATCTTTCGATCGATGGTCAGGCATTTCCTTTGGGGACAGGTTCAGCCAAGGTCGAGTCCGGCTGCAAAGTGACGGACGCTCGCGCGGCCATCAACTAACCGTCAATGATTTTGCGGGCACCGCCATCGGTGCCCTAGTTGTTCGACGTAAAGACGTAGCCGAACGTTCCCCAGTAGGTGAACCCGGCCGCCGTTCCTTCCGCGTAGTTGGTGGTCACGATATAGTCCGCAGTCGTGTAGTTATAAAATCCGTACAAGGCGACCGAACCGGAAACTTGCGTCGGGTAAACATACCCGTAGAGGCTTTCGTACGTCGTGCTCCCGCACGAGCTGGCAACGGTGGCGTAATGCAAATTGCTGCCCGAGATGTAGCAGCGGATCAGCGGCGTCGAGGCCGTGGTCCCCGCCACGCTCACCACGTAGAACGGAATGCCCTCGTAGGTGTAGCCCATCGACGTCCCTTCGCTGTAGTTGAGCGTAAAGAAATGGCGCCCATAGGAGGACGAGTAAAATCGGTAAACCGGCACCGGCGTTCCGCTGCTAGCGCTGGCCGTCGTGGTTGTCGTCGTCGTGCTCGACGTCACATAGATGGCAAAGTAGGCCATCGATCCGGCGGCGTCGACAACGCGGATCCAAGCCGTGCCGGCGGTGTCCGCGTAAAACGCGCCCACGCTCACCGACCCCACGCCGCTCAAGAGCGAGTAGGTGTAAGGCGAAGTGCCCCCGCCCGCATTCAGGCTCACCACCGAACCTCCCGGCACCGACATGTTCTCTTCATTGAGCGTGAGCGCCGAAGTCGAAGACGAGCTCACGCTGCCACTCGAGTCCCCCGCGCCGAGAGAACCGCCCCCACAGTTTTGAAAAGCGGTCAGCGTGGTCAAGAATATCAAGGCCGCCAAAATCGTCCGAAACGCGCGTTGGTTCATGGTCCCCCCGTGTGCAACCAGTTTAGAGAGGGATGTTGGAATCACGATGGATGTCTCAAAGCGGGGCGCGCTCGGCGCCACGATCCTCTCGTTCGGTTTTTCGCGTAGGATTGTCCGCGCCCTTCGAGCTCATTGAGATGGATGTAGGCCCAAGCGATTCTGAAACCTCGGAGGCCGCCTTCGACGATTCGGGTGAACGGCCGGAAGTCAAAAAACTTCCTGTCGAGAGCTCTGATTCCGCAAATACGACGGACCATCGTTCCCGTTAGCACCCGGATGAAAATGAGGTAGGACGTGCGCGACGAAAACTTCAAAAGAAGATGAATATGGTTGCCGGCATTTCCGGTCTTGATAACGCGCACGCCGTAGCGCTCCGACATCTGCGCGAGCGTTCGGTCCAAAATTTTTCGGTTTCTTGGTTGCAGAAAACTCCAAGCACCGCGTGCCTGTGAGGACTTAAGAATTAAGTGGATCGGATGACGGGTCGAAATCGGCCTGGCAACCCGGTTGCGCTTATCTCGCAGAAGCGTCCCTCCAAAGGCGTGATATTTCTTAAATTCTGTTCCCGAAAACGACATTTGTTTTGCTCTCATGCGGGAGCAGAGCTGCAAGGCCCATTCACCTTTTGCTTGAAATCCATTTGCGCCGCCCGGATTCACCGCACGATCTGCGGATGGGATCGATGGTCGAAGTTTTCGAATTTTTCGTCGAAGACCACGACAGGCTCCTTGAAGTTGTCCGCAATTTTCACCGAACTGTCGAAGTTGTATTCAGAAAAACCAAGTAATTACGATAACTTAGTAAAGACAAATTCACGGCTGTCCGATAGACTAGGTGAAGAATCCAAGGAGGACACCATGACACTCAACTACGTAAAGACAGCTCTGATCGCACTCTCGACGCTCTCTCTCATGGCTTGCGGCAAAGGCTTTCAAGCCACCAGCGACGGTCTCTCCTCGGGTTCGAATGGCAGCCTCGGTTCGGGCGATAGCACCGGAACCGGCGGCGGTGGTACCACCGGTCCCACCGTTGATCAGCAATGGCAATCGGTGAAGACGCAACAAGACGGAACCGTGGACGGAGCGACACCTTATAAAGGTTCGCTCCTGATTCAGATCGACAAAGCCCGTCAGGCTGTTGTTTTGATCATGCCCCTTCCCTCGGTGTTTTTGCTCCCCATGATCAGCTCGATGCCCATTCCTGAGATGCCCGGCGCCTCGGTTGAAATGGTCACCCGCAGCGATGGGTCCATGGCGATGGGTGTCGTGGTTCCTCTCCATTATTTGGTGAAGGGCTCGAGCTTCTCGAATTACGCCACCCTGCCGAACGGTGAGCCGCTCCCCGGGATGCCTGTGGGTGAGGCGCGCGGCTTTGCCATCAGCTTCCCGCAAAAACCGAGCTACCGCTTGCACGTTTATATGGCAGTCAATGCGGCTGCCGTGTTCGTCGAGACCCCCGACTTTAAGCTTCCGGCGGAGGTCTCGCTCATCCCGACGATCGCCTTCCCGATTAAAAACGCCGCGAAAACCCAAGTCGTCGGATATTTCGCTGTTGTTCCCAACCGCGGCAGCTTCAATAGCGGGGTCTTTGTCTCGTCGCGCCTTCCCGCGAGCGTCGCGATCATGATTGACGAGCTCCTGCAGTACTAAGCTCCCCCATCTACACGGTGTTTCCGAAGGGTCTGCCCGAAAATGGCAGGCCCTTTTTTAATAGAGAGGCACCGAAGGCGCCATGGGCAGATAGAGAGGCGCCGAAGGCGCCACGGGCAGATAGAGCCGCGCCGAAGGCGCCACGGGAGGATCGATCCGAAGCTTTGGCCAAGAAAAAAACACTTGGAGTTTGGCCCCCTCTCCCCTAGCCTAGGAGCATTCATTTGCCCCAAAAGGGCGCAACTTATTGAATAAAACCACTCGGGGGAATGACATGGCAAAAAAGAAAAAAGCCGCAAAAAAAGCCGCTCCTAAAGCAAAAAAGGCCGCTAAAAAATCGGCGCCTAAAGCGAAAAAAGCCGCTCCTAAAAAAGCAGCTAAAAAGACAACCGCAAAAAAAGCGGCGCCCAAAGCGAAGAAGGCCGCTCCTAAAAAAGCAGCTAAAAAAGCGGCGCCCAAAGCAAAAAAAGCAGCTCCTAAAAAAGCCGCTGCTCCCAAATCGAAAAAAGACACGATGAAAAAAGCCGCGGCCGTTGCCGGCGCGGGCGCAATTGGCGCAACCGTCATGAAACACGAACCTCTCATGGAAGAAATGGATGAGTTCGGTGATGAAATGGGCGGCCTCGAAGATATGGAAGCCGATGCGGACGAAGAGTCGGAAGAAGGCGCTGCTGAAGGCACCGAAGTCGAAGAAGACGAAGCCGACGATTCTTTCGAAAAATTGGATGACGACGAAGACGATGAAGAAGACGAAGACGCTGATGACGGCGACGAAGGCTACTTCTGATCGCGCGTCCTGATCTCATTGAGATTAAAAAAACCCGCTGATGAAGCGGGTTTTTTTATTGGCAGCGGTTGCGACCCATCCAGCGCTGAGCTTGCTCCATGAAGCCCGACGTCGTGATCGCGCGGCCCCCGAAGGCATCGCCCGCCGCCCGGCGCTGATTGACCACTTGTCCTTGCGAATCTTTGACCGTGATCGCGGTCGCGATGAGGGCGACGATGCTCGCCTCCCCTTTTGAATTGAATTTCCAAATCGGACCGCCCGAGGCGCCGACGAAGGTGTCGGCACGGTAGGCGGCGACATTGGGGCCACCAAATTGATCCGCCGGCGGCGGCGGCAAAAATTCGGTCGTGGGATCGCTCGAAAGGCGCTTTCCGTCTTGAACGTCCGAACTGAAGCCCGTGGCTTCATAGCCTTTGAGATTTTTTAGCGTCTCGGGAGTCTCGAACTGTAAACGCGAGAACCCCAAATCGTCGCCGATGTTGGCGTTGAGGCGCAGAACCGCCCAGTCGCCCGGAATGCCGGGATCGTCACCGACGAAGCCCGCATTTGCACTGACCTGCGACGGCGTGCCGCCGACCGGGAGGTATTTAAAATCCCCCGGCGCGCGTGTTTGTCCCGCGAGGTTGTTCAGACAGTGGCGGGCCGTGACGATGTGACAAGGACTGATGAGCGTGGCCGTGCACTCGGAGTTTTCGCTCTTCAGCTTTCCCATCGTGCGGTAGGGATACACCGCATTCACGAGCTGCCGATCATCGTTGCCGTAAATGGCGGCGAGCTTGGTGGGCTTTCCTTTGGCGGAAACGCCCTGGTAAGGATCAAGAATCGGAAGGCTCGGCAGAAACTCGCCCAGCCGGTCGGAGGCGCTGGGCGCACGCACGGACACCGGGCAGTCGCCCGTGACCGTGCGGCCGTGAGCTCGCGCGGTCAAAACTGTCATCGCAATGAGGATCAGTGACTTCAGGGGCATGCACGTCCGTTATTTGCCGTCTTCGGCGGCTCCGTATTTGGCTTTCTCGATCAAAAGCGCCTTCCAAACGGGAGAGGCGCAAAGATGCTTGAGGCATTTGGCATCGCAGGCTTGACCCTTCACGGTGGCGAGGAGCTCGTCTTGCGACACATTTTGCGAATCCAATTTTGCCTGGAGCGCGCGGATCATGGCCGAGAGAGAATCCAAGTTCTCCCCGCAAAGACCTTTGGCCTTGGGCGAACGCACGAGTTTGTCGATCGACTTGGGGATCTCCACCAAGACATGGCCCAGCTGCTTTTTTTCTTCGGCCGTGGCCGGCTTGGGCGAGGGCGTCGGCCTTGACTGCGCCGAAGCCAAAGACCCCGTCAACAAAAACGCAAACAGAACGAGCGTTTTGATTTTCATGTGGCCTCCTCTTAGCGGCGGCAGAAGGTGTTCGCGGGATCACCATTGGTCATGTCCACCGCTTCACAAAGACTGATCACGCGTCCACCACGCGACTCCAGCTGCTTCAGCGTGGGGATCAGCATTTCGGTGGCCGCCGCGGATTGCGGATGGATATCGTGGAATAAGATCACGCCCTGGCCCCGCATCTCCATCTGCTGCTGAACGCGGCGGACGATGTCGATCGGACCATTGGGATTGGCCCCTTTATTCCAATCGAGACTGTCGACGGCCCAGAAGGCGTGCAGGTAGCCGCGGTCGGCGAGCGACTGGCGAACGGGCATCACGCGCGTGCAAGCGCCGTAGGGGCAGCGGTAGAACTTGGGTTTGTAACCGTAGGCACGGGTCATGATGCTCTCGGGACGGATGATCTCGTTCTGAATGGCCGAGGCCATGCCGTCATCGCGGACCGCACCGAAGTTGATGTGGGTCTGCGAGTGGTTAGCCAGCGTGTGGCCCATCTTTTTTCCGTACTCAACGATCGACGCCAAGTTCGGATTGGCAACGTTCTGTCCGAGCCAGAAGAAAGTCGCACGGTAACCCGCGCGCTCGAGCGTTTGCATGATCGTCTTGGTGTGAACGCCGTGAGGCCCATCATCGTAAGTCAAAACCCAGTGGCCTTTGGGGAACGAGCCGCCGACGATATTGCCGTTCGAATTCGTGGCGGGATAAAGCGTGCGGCTTTGCGCGGGCTGGCGCGAAGGATCCATGGTGAGCGCCGCGAGGTCGCGCTTGATGATGTCGGTTTCACGCTGAAGCTCGGCATCCAACTGCGTGTCGACGCTGGCGTCTTTGACCTTTTCGTTTAAATCCGCGCCGTACTTTTTGAGAACGGATTGGATCTTCGCACTTGAATTCAAGAACTGATTGTTAAAGGTCCGATCGAACTTTTGAACTTCGCCGCCGCTCGAGACGGTTTGAAAAGCTTGGTTCGACGCTTGCGCGACGAGATACTCGCGGATGGAGCCCAGCGTGGACTCCATCGCGAAAATATCGGCCGACTGCGTGCGCTCGCTGAGCGCGCCGTGAATGTTTTGGCGGATCTGATTCAAACGGCGGTAATCGTCTTTGCGTCCTTCTTGCAGAGCTTTTGCCGCATCTTGAAAAAGACGGTCGTACATGAACATGACGCGGTTCTCGGTCTGACGGGCGATTTCTTCAGCCGCGTGGATTTTGAGATAGGTCTCGGAGTTGAACATCTCGAGCGCCGTGCCGGGCTGAGGCTTGGCGCCGCTCGATTTAAATTTTTTGTAAGACTCCCCGAGTTGCTGATCGAACTCGCGCACCAAGCCCGTCGAGCGCGCACTCAAGCGCGACAGGCGGTCGAACATGTCGCGAAATTCTTTTTGCGGATCCTGCGAGTTCAAAAGATTTTGGTAATCGTTCTCTTGCGTCTGCTCCCACGTCGGTCCCGAGGAATCGGCCGAAGGCGTTCGCGGCGCTTTGCTCGCGCAGCCAAAGATGAAACTCAAAGATGTGATGGCCAATGCGGCAACCGCCGCGCTTCGAAAGAAAGACGTCTTCAACATATAAAAAAAACCCCTTCGTAGACCTCTAGTGTCTCCGAAGGGGTTTCATCTTTGATAGTCCAAAATTTCTATCTACCAAGACCAACGTCTGTGATAGAGAGCCGCCGAAGGCGGCCGGGCGGATAGAGGGCCGCCGAAGGCGGCCGGGCGGATAGAGGGCCGCCGAAGGCGGCACGGGCGGATAGCGAGAACCGTACTCGGTTCTCGTCGTTAAACCTTTTCGGGTTTGGAGTGAACCGCGAAACGCTCGAACTCACCGTACTCGTGGAGTTTGTTGTAGAGCGTCTTGATCGTGATCCCGAGGGCTTGAGCGGCCTGGGTCTTGTTGCCGTCGAAATGCTCGAGGGCCTTCAAGATCCAACGCTTCTCGAGTTCGGAAACGGTGATTTTAGGATCGTAGTCACCGGTCTCGTCTTTCATCTCGGGATTGCGGATGTTCTCGGGAAGATCACCCAACATGATCATGTGGCCTTCCGAGAGGATTTGCAGACGCTCACACACGTTCTGCAGCTCACGGATGTTACCCGGCCAGTCGTAGTTCGACATCACTTTCATCGCTTCTTGATCCATTTGCTTACCGCGGTTCAAGAACTGGTTCGAACCCATCGACAAGAAGTGGTTGATCAAGGCCGGAATGTCCTCTTTGCGGCGGCGCAAAGGAGGAACTTGGGTCACGATGGTGTTGATACGATAGAACAAGTCCTCACGGAAATTGCCCATCTGAACTTCTTTTTCAAGATCGCGGTTGGTCGCGCAGATCACGCGAACGTCAACTTTGATCGGATCTTTACCGCCCACGCGGAAGATTTCGCCTTCTTGCAGGAAGCGCAAGAGTTTGGCCTGGATCGAGGGCGCGAGCTCGCCGATTTCATCGAGGAACAGCGTTCCGCCGTTCGCGGCTTCGGCCAATCCAAGCTTCTTTGTATAAGCGCCGGTGAACGACCCTTTTTCGTGTCCGAAGAGTTCGCTCTCCAGGAGCGATTCACGAAGGGCACCACAGTTGATCGCGACGAAAGCCTTGCCTTTGCGGTTCGAACGTTCGTGGATCGAGTTGGCGATCAGCTCTTTACCCGTGCCGCTCTCGCCCAAGATCAGGATGTTGGCCTGAGAAGGGGCCACGCGGTCGACGATCTTCATCAACTGAGTCATGCTATCAGACTGATAGACGATCGTGCGCTTCTCGGTCATCGTGTGAGTGGGCGTTTGCCACATCACTTGTTTTGAATTTTGCGAAGCGGGCAAAATAGGAGCATTGATATCGTTCGACATAGGGACCACCTTTCAGTTACGTACAACTTTTTGCTGCTCCCTTGGGTGGCCCCCGCCCGACGTCTCGACCCCGACTGGATCAACGTCTCACTTTGGAACGCAGCGTCAACGGGTCCAGTTATATGTAGAAATGACAGACTTTGCAAGAAAAAAAATGCATGGCGTCATGAAAAAAGGTGCCGGTTTGAGGGGGTTTTGGACCTATGAACCTCCCCCTAGCCATAGCTAAGTATTTGAAATTCCTAGAATCTGTTGAGCAGGCCTCCCCCCACACCCTGCGAGCCTATAAAAATGACCTCGGGCAGGTTTTTGGGCAGATCCAAGAGCCCCCGGCTGCCGCCCTCACCGCCCTGTCGGCTCCGGATTGGTTGCTCCAGCGCGCCCGGGAGGCTCAGCGGGCCTGGGGGGAGTTGTCGCCCGCCACCCGCAACCGCAAGGTCGCAACGCTCAAAAGCTTCTTCAATTATCTCAAGGCCGAGAAGCTCGTGAGTGAAGACCTCGCCGTGAAACTCGCGAGCCCCAAGGTTCCCAAAAAGCTTCCGCATTTTCTTTCGGCCGATGAGGCCATCTCAGTTCTCAAACTTCTTGAGTCCGAAGCGCGCGAAACTCCCGCACGCCGCCGGGACCTGCTCTTATTCTTGCTTCTCTACGGCGCGGGCCTGCGCGTGAGTGAAGCCTGCGCGCTTGAGTGGCGGCACCTTTCCGGCGACTCCCACACCGCCACCATCCTCGGCAAAGGAGGCAAAGAGCGCATCATCGCGTTTCCGCCTTCCATCGCGCAGGTGCTACGCAAACCCAAAGGCGCGAGCGGGTCCATCTGGGGCGAAGACGTTTTAAGCACGCGCACCGCCTACGAGATGATCCGCCAAGCCGGTGCCCGCGCGGGTCTGATGAAGAACTTGCATCCGCACGCGCTCAGACACTCCTTCGCGACCCACCTTCTCCAGAGCGGAGCTTCGCTGCGCACCTTGCAGGAGCTCTTGGGACACTCGAGCCTGCAAGCGACCGAAAAGTACACGCACCTCGGACTGAGGGAGCTGGCCCGAGCGATGGAGAACCACCACCCCTTGGGACATGGGAAAACGACTAGACCCGTTTCCAAATCGAATAAAAAAACCTAAGTTTCAATGAACTTAGAAAATGGTGTGATCCTCATCTCCACACGTTTTGGTTGAGATGACATGGCGGGCACCCTCCGATGAGACCGCATCCCGACTTGAGCCGAGGTGTCTCAAGCCTAGACGAATGTTTGGAATTATCGCCACAACCTCAATATTCAATTAAGAGACACCGAAAAGCTCTGTGGAGACTTGCGAATTTCGCGAGGAATTTATGGAACTTACAAAGTTTGCGCGCATGAACCCCCTCGGGAGCACGAGACAAGTGACAAGCTTGTTTTTGTCTCTCTTTGCGTCGTCGTCACTGGTTCTTCTCACCGGTTGTCCGGGAGGAGGAGGCTCTGACTTCGCCGGTCTCGACAACACCAACAAAGGCGCCGACAACGTTCCTTGCAAGATCGATAGCGAAACTCCCGTTGCCAACTCCCTGAAAGTCGCCGCCGCGAGCGGAACCAAAACTCTCTTTACCATTTCTCCGTCGACCAGCTCCTGCAAAGTTTTTTATTTCGTGAACGGTGTTCGCGTCAACTCCACCTCGTCGAACTTCATCGAACTCGATTCAACGACTCTTACCGCGGGCGTCAACACGATTCGCGTCGAAGCGAACAACTCGCTGGGCTCCGACAACTTCGAATGGCAAGTGACCAAGAACACGCCCCCCACCTGCTCACGAACCAGCCCCACCGCCAGCGCGGTGAACATGGCCGCGACGGCGAGCCAAGCCTTTACCGTTGGCGGAACGCCCGAAGCGGGAGAAACGCTGTCGTTCCGTTGGCTCCTGGAAGGCTCCACGAACGCCGCTCTTGTCGAAACTATTTCGGGATCGACCGCGAGCCAAGCCATGTTCACGGCTTCGAGCGCGCTCGTCGGCGTCAAGACGATCAGCGCCGAAGTGTCGGACGGTTATGACGTCACGACTTGCAGCTGGTCCGCCAACATCGGTCAAGAGTGTCAACTGACCGCGAAATCGCCGAACGTGTCGTCGATCCGCATGGCCTCGGCCGCGGGAAGCTCGAACGGGTTCTCGGTCACGGCTTCAACTTCAAGCTGTTTGGTGTCGTGGACCTTGAACGGCGCCGATATGACCGGTAACGGCACCAGCCGCACCGTTCAATCGACCGAACTGGGCGTTGGCTCGAACGTTTTGAAAGCCGAAGTGTCGAGTTCTTCGGGGACCACCTCGCAAATTTGGACCGTCGTGAAAAACTCGCCTCCGACCTGCGCGCAGTCGCCCTCGGCGACCGGCAACACGATTTCGGCGGGCGCCACCATCAATCTGAACGCCACCATCACCGACGCCAACAACGACCCCGTGACCTGGTCTTGGCGACAAAATGGATCGTCGACATCAAGCCCCCCTGTGAGCATTAGCAATGGTTCAGGAACTTCGAACGCCGCGTTCACGCCCACCTCTTCGCACATTGGGTTCAACTCCTTTGAACTGCGCATGGATGACGGCTACGACACCGCGATTTGCAACTGGAGCGTCCAGGTTTATCCGCAGTGCTCAATCGGCTCGGTCAGCCCGGCCGGCACCACGACCACGATCCCGAATCTGGGAACCAACTCGAATGCCTTTAGCGTGGTTCCCTCGGACGGAAGCTGCAATATTTCTTGGTCCCTGAACGGCATCAACCTGGGCACCAATGCGGCCTTCGTCAATCTGCTCTCTTCGTCGTTTGCGACCAGCAGCAATTTGGCGGTGACCGTTTCAAATGCGTCTTCCAGCCAAACGCACACCTGGAACGTCACGAAGAACACGCCGCCCGTTTGCGCGACGTTCAACCCTGTCAACACCGGCACCAACTTGGCTGTGTCAACGACACGTGCATTCACCGCCACGCTGACCGACGCCAACGCGGGTCAGTCGCACTCTTATGACTGGCGCCTGGACGGCGCCACCCCGAGCGCGACGTACTTCACGAGCTCAAACGGAACTCTGTCTTCGACAGGAACCTGGACCGCGCTGAACGCGCAGGTCGGTTCTCACAATCTCACTTTGAACGTCAATGACGGTTATGATTCGGTGGCTTGCACCTGGCCCGTCGATGTTTTGCGAAACTGCGCGGTCAGCTCGGCCACGCCGTCGGCGAGCAGCCTGCGCGTGTCGTTCGCCCCCACCACGGTGACCAGCTTCGGGGTCGTTCCGAATGATCCGAGCTGTTCGATCGTTTGGAAACTCAATGGCAGCACCGTTGCCTCGGATGTGAACTTCCGCGACTTCACCAGCAGCACGCTCACCTCGGGAACCCCCGACACGGTGACCGCCACGCTGACGAACGCCGTCGGCTCGACGACACGTAGCTGGACGGTCGCGAAAAACTCGCGCCCCGTTTGCTCCTCGCAGAGCCCCAGCGCTTCTGGCAACACGATCAACGTGGGCGGCTCGCAAATCTTTACTGGCAATGCCACGGATGCGGAGAGCGATGCCCTGGCCTTCTCGTGGACGTTCAATGGCGCCAACGCCGGCCTTTTCTCGGGCGTGACCAATGCCACCTTCTCTTCAAGCGCGACGCTCAATGCGGGCTTGGGTCAAGTCGGCAACAATCAAACCGTGGCGCTGACCATGAACGACGGCTACGACTCGACGACCTGTACTTGGGGCGTTGACGTGGTCGATCCGAACTCGGCCCAAATTATTTCTTGGACGCCGACCCAAGATCCAGCCGTCATTCTCTCGACAGGATCGCAAACGTTCACCGTGAGCGCGACCGGTACGGGTCTGAGTTACGCTTGGTATCTTGATACCGTTTTGCAATCGAGCAAAACCACCTCGGCCGAAACTTTCGCCAACACCGATATGACCATCGGGAATCACGTCATCAAAGTCGTGGTGACCGATACCTACGGAAACACCGCCGAGAAGAGCTTCAATGTGAAGCGCAATGCGGCTCCGAGCAAAACGTCGTTTATTCCCAACATCGCGGGCGTGACGACTTACAAGCTGAACTACAGCTCGACGATGAATTTTTCGATCGCGGCGACCGACGCCAATGGCGACACGCTCGCTTACACGTGGACGCTCGACAATGCTTCGAATAGCGCCATCGTCGCGGGCGGCAATCCCTACGAGGCCAGCCTGCAGCCCAACGGCAGCACCCTGCTCTTGGGACCGCACACGGTGAAAGTCTCGATCAGCGATGGTTACGAGACCACCACGCAGTCGTGGAACGTCATGATCAATATGTTCTCGAACGAATGTAACGATCTCTACAACTCGAGCCCCACGGGCACGGGCGGCGGCCGCGTGTGCACGCTCGTCGGAAATCCGAGCATGGGTCATGGACAGGATATCTACACGGACCCGACGCTTCTCAAAGCACGTCCCTATCAGATTATCGAGATCGAAACGAATGTCTTCGTCTTCACCGATCACATCAACCACTCGGTGATCTTGTACAATGCCAATCCGAATGGAGCGAACAAGTCTTACTTCGGTCAAACGGTCCCCCCACGAACGGCAAAAGTCGTTCTGGGGAATGGAGCCGCGGGACGCAACAGCGATGCGTCGTCGCCCGTCGCCGCTTACCAAACCGTCGGCACGGCGCCCACTCAAGTGAGCATGCCGTCCTTTAAACTCAATGAACCGCGCGGAATCGCTTACGATTCGACACGAAGTATCCTTTACGTTGCGGATCGGTACAACCGCCGCGTTCTTGCGGTCAATTCCTCCGGAATGGTCTCTCGCGTGTTGGGTCTCACGGCCGGTGGAAACACACAAAATACGACGACGAATCCCGCCACGGAAACGTTCGGTTACGATCAAGTTTGTTTGGAGCCCATGGGTCTGGCGATCGCGGGCCGCTACCTTTATGTGGGTTGTTGGGCTCAGCATGTGATTAAGCGCGTGAATATCGACAATCCCGCCACCACGGCCACTTACGGATTAACCCTCACCGTCGTGGGCCGACAAAATGGTTCGGGCTCCAACGTCGTTTCACCGATCGGCTCTGTGAGTCCTGACGGCGCCGGCGGCGCAAGCACCGTCGCCGCAACCGGAGCCGTTGCTTACGCGAACAACGTGATCAACCTTGCTGCCGACGGTGCAGGTCTGATCTATTGGATCGAGCGCGCCGGGAGCAGCCAAGGTCTGCGCTTACGCGCTTACAATCCCACCGGCTCACCGGTCACCTTCTACACGACCGCGCCGAACTCGGATCACGTCTCGCTCTCGGGCATCTTCAACTTCCATGCTTTTGATCTGACAGGCGCTTCGCTGACGTCATCGAGCTTCCAAGCCAACATCGTCAATGCGACGGCGGGCACCTTGGGTGCCGTTGGCGTCACGTCAAATGCCAACTTGGGCGTGAATGTTTGTCACATGGTCAACACGCGTCTTCTCGATGCGGGCTCCAACCCGATCACCTTGGCCTCACCTCAAGTTGTCGCGATGGCCGTGACCGCGGGAACCGGCGCCTTCTACTCGGATGCGAGCTGCACCACCGCTTTGCCGAGCAGCCAATTCACGATTCCGGCGGGCGCGAGCCAAGGCTCCGTCTTCGTCAAGATGACCGCGGCTTCGGCCTACACCCTGCGTGCCACTGCGGGCGCCGTCAACAACACGTCCTCCGGGACCGTTGTCGCCACGACGACCACGGCCACGACGGTGCGCCTCACAGCGCCGCCGCGCTTTAAGCCCAATGAATGCGCAATGGTTGAATTGTCGCTCGCCAATGGAACCACCCCCGCCATTTTGGCCGCGGGCCGCGTGGTCTCGCCCACCACGAACAACTACGGTAGCTTCTATTCGGACGCCTCTTGCACGGCGCAAATTGACCGGGTGACCTTCTCGTCGAGCCAGGCCACTCAGTTCGCGTACTTCCGTCGAACGGTCACGATCCCCTCGGGATGGACCGGAACGCTCACGGGCTACAACAACTCGGCGGCGGCTTCCTACGGCGAGTACACGAACAACGTGCGCATCGGACAAATGCGCTTCGAAGATGGCCAAACAGGTTTGGATATTCTTCGTAACGGATCGACCGGACTTCCCGACGGCTTTGCCTACTCAAACCAATCTCAGCACTACGTTTCCTTCATCAACTTGCTTGGCGTGGATCCCGGGCTTGGGGTTGGTGTCTCGTCGCAATCGGCGAATATCATCTTTGGTCAGTTGAACAACGTGAGTACGCCGACCGATATCACCGGCGGCTACAACGGTGAAGATCAAGCCGCTCTCGGAACCCGCTTGAATCAGCCGACGTCGGCCAACTTCAATCTGGCGGGCAATCGCATCTTGATCGCCGATTACGTCAACAACCGAGGCCGAACGTACGAGATGGACGCCCAAGGCTTTGCCCGCACGTCGATCGGTGCGGGACGACAGCGTGACCGCGTCGGCGTGACGACGCTCGACTCGACCGCCGTCGCCCTCGTCAATCCGTACAAGCTGGAGTTCTTCAACAACTACATCTATTTCTCCGAGTACGGAAATCACCGCATTCGCCGCACCAACTTAGCCTCGGGCGTGACCGAGGTGATCGCGGGGAACGGAACGACCGGAACTCCCACCGAGGGGAATGATGCGACCTTCGACAATATGAACAACCCGCGCGGCTTTAAAGTGATCGCTTACCCGTCTACGACGTCGCCAACCAACTACGTTCTGTTCTATGCCGAGACTTGCCAAGTTCGCGCCGTGAATTTGAGCGGCCCCACGATCAGCAACTTCTTTGGCGTGGGCAACCTGCTTCCCGGAAAAGTGAAAACGATCGCGGGTGATACGGCCAACGGCTGTGCGACCTGGTCGACGCTTCCCAATAGCGATGGGATGTCGGCGTTAACAGCTCGTCTTAACGTTCCCGAAGATTTGGCGTACATGGATGGCGAACTCTACATCATCTCGGCGTCGGATCACTGTCTGCTGCGCTTGACGACGGATGGCAAATTGTACCGTCCCCAAGGACCGTCCTCATGCTCGACCACGGCGCCGACGACGAACGATGCAACGATGGACGTCATGCGCACACGCACGCCCAAATCGTTCTCGCCCGACGTGGCGAATCCGGGCAACTACTTCTTGATCGACCAGTACGGCGACACCACGGGGTTCATCCGTTACATCAACAACTCGCTGGGCCTGGTGTCATTTAAGAACTCGGCCCCGATCCCCGTTGCGGGCCGAGCCAATGGCAGCGCGCCTCCCCTCGTGAAAACGGTGTACCAATACAGCGCGACGTCGGGTGCGAGCGGTGTCGGCGGTGTGGCGACTTGGGTTCAGACGACCGGCTCCTCGGGAAGCAACGACAAAGTTTGTTGGACCGCTGGCGTCGTCAATGATGGCTCCAACGGTGCTCATGCGATCTACTGTGCCAACCGGTTCCAGGACGATGACGGTGCTTTGGCAGCCGGTCCCTCGAACGGCTCAGGAATCCGTGGCGGCGCGCCTCTGGACCGCGAGCAGGAGAAGATCAGCCGTCTGAACGCGACCTTCTACGCTCCTTACGGGATCGCTTTTGATGATGACGGCAATCTGTACATCTCGGAATACAACAACCATATCATCCGCATGATTCGACGTTGGTGGTAATATGAAATTGAAAGCACAATTCCAATTCGCGCTGATCTTCGTTATCGCCGCCGGCTGTCTGGGCGGCGCTGGCTGGCTCTACTTCAAAGGCCGAAAGACCCCGCCTTCGGCCGCCGTGGCCTTTGATGCCAAGGCCTATCAAGACGCCGTGGTCGTCCGGTACCAAGAGAAGTCACAATTGATCACCTCGATTTTGCAGCAAATCAAAGTCGAGGATGAGAATATCAAAGGCATCCAGGCGCACATCCCCGGCTGGAAGGCTCTGACCGCGCAAGATGCGTCGGAGATCGAAGAGCTCAATTCGCATTTGGACACGTGGTTCTCGGGTCACCTTGATCAAGTCCAGTCCAAGATCGGCAAAAATACCGAGCTCAAATCTCTCATGACAAAGCTGTCCAAACTGGACCAGACCATCTCGGGCGAACGCGCCCGCCTTTTGTCCGCAAAACTCTGACTCAACAGAACTCTCTTTTGGAGAGTTCTCCATATTTCCCTAAGTTCACGCACCCTTATAAGTGAGTCGTTCCGAAACTGGACTCACCCGCCCACTCCCGGATGCCGATGACATCGGCATGGAAACTCAAAAAATTCTCGCAATCTTAACTTTCGCATCGATGATTTCAGCCTGCGCGTCGACCACGTACCGCATTCAATCTTCGCCCTCCGAGGCCGAAGTTGATTTCGTTTACAAGAGCGGCACCCGCAAGAGCATGGGAAAAACCCCGCTCTCGTTGAACGCGTCGGAAGCGAATCCCAATAAAGAGTCTTTCCAAATCGAAGTGCGCAAAGATGGTTTCGACCGCCAAGCGGTTTTCGTTCCTGAGTCCTCGTTCTCGAAAAACCTCGAAGTGAACGTCAACCTCACCGCCGATGCGCGCTCGGGCGATGCCAAAAAAGGCGATGCTGCGTTTAACGATATCGCCTCTGCGGTTGCCGACGTGCAAAAAGATATTCAAACGAAGAACTACGAAATCGCGCTCACCAAGCTCAACCGCATGGTTGCGCAGTATCCCAGCGTGTCGACTTTCTACAGCCTGACGGGCAATGTCCACTACCTGGAGCGCCGGCTTGAAAAGGCACTGGCCTCTTACAAGCGCGCACTTGAACTGAATCCGAATTCGTCCGAGCTTCAAAAAATTATCGAGAAGCTCGACGGTCTGAATGGGGGATCGCGATGATCTTACTTCCTGTCTTAATCTTCTTGTCCGGCTTTTTCATGACGGTGGCGATCCGCCATCTCGATCAGTCGGTTTCGAGCTACTACGACTTCGTCGCCTTGGTGATGGTCGTGGGGGGAACATTCACTCTTGGCGTTGTGCTGCTTCCTTGGGAGTACCGCAAAGACATCGTCACGGCGGTCAAGTTTTTGTTCCGTCCCGAGAAGCGCCAGTACAAAGATGCGATGCGCGAAGTCCTGCACGTTTTGCAGACCGGGCGCGTGAACGCGTCGATGGGCAACAAATTTCTCTATCAGCGCATTTTACAAGATGGGTCCGAGCTCGTTCAGCTGGGCTTCCCCCGCGAACGCCTCGAAGAGGTTCTCTCCGAACGGGTCTTTCACTCGGTGAAGCGTTGGAAGAAAATCGCCTCTTCGGTGAAAAACTTGGCGAAATACCCTCCCGCGTTCGGTTTGATGGGAACGGTTTTCGGTCTCGTGAATATCATGAAGTCGCTCGCGGGCGCGGCGGATGCCGGCAAGCTTGGAGTCGAAATGTCGGTCGCTCTCGTCGCGACGATGTACGGTCTTTTGATGGCCAACTTCATCGTCAATCCCATCGGCGAATTGATTTCGAAGAAGGCCGAAGAAGAAGAAGAGTACGCGCAAGTCGCGATGGAAGCGATTTTGATGTTGAAAGACGAAACTCCCCTGCTCGAATCGGTTGAGCTTCTCAATTCGCTCGTTCCCGAGGAGCAACGGCAAGGCTTCGCCTCTTTAACCGCGGGAAGTGATGCTGCATGAAGAACCGCCGTCAACGCCACATTTCCCATCAGGAAGTCGATAGCGAGGGCTCATGGGCCATCAGCTATGGTGATATGGTGACGTTGCTTTTGACGTTCTTCATCATCTTTTTCACCACCGACAAGTTCGAAATGCAGAAGTCGCTGAAGCTCGATGTGTTGGCCAAGCAAGCCAAGATGAGCCGCGACATCGCTTCGGTTGTTGATCAAGCGATGTTCCCTGACAAGAAACTTCAAGACGAGGTTCATGGCCGCGTCTATCAAGACGGTCAGCGCGTGATCATCGAGTTTTCGGGCGTCTCCTTTTTTAGAAGCGGTCAGACCGAACTGACAAAGCAGGCCAAAGCCTCCCTGCAAAAGTTCTACGACGTGTACGCGCCTCATATGGGGCAGTACTCGCTGGGAATCCGTTCGTTCACCGACACGCGAAAAATCCCGCACAACAAGTACCGTTTCCAAGACAATCTGGAACTCTCGGCCCTGCGCTCGATCTCGGTCATGAGGTTCTTCCAGAAAGCCGGCGTTCCGCTCTCAAATATGAAATTGAGCGGAAACGGCGAATTGAAACTGAGTGAAAACGATTTAGAAAATATACCGGCTTCGGATCGCAAGCCCTCGTCCGTGCATGACCTTGCGCGAACGGCAGTTCTGGTGATCGAACCTCGGGGGGACAAATGAAACTAGCCATCTTTTTTTCGATTCTGATGTCTTGGGTCCTGGTGGGCCAAGCTCAGGTCGCCAAACGCCATCCTCGCGTCATGGAACTCGAGCGCATGTTGCAAAACGACGTTCAAACGTCGGTGCGTGACATCCTGCCCGGTCAGTCCTTTCACGTGAAAGTGATGATCGATCCGCTTCACCGTCAGACGGTCAGCAATGGCGGACGCGAAGCTCTTCCCTACTTTGAAGCCTCGGAAGAGATCAAAGACGAGTGGGATGATCCGAACCGCAGCGACTTCGAACTCTTGGGCCGCGTGAACCGCATTTCGGTGAAGGCCTACGTGCCCGGAACGCTCTCCCCCGAACAAGTCACCGAAGTCAAAGCCGCGATCACCAATCGCATTCCCTTCGTTGAAGGACGCGATCTCGTCGAGGTGGAGCAAAAAAATTGGCCCCTGCCTCCCGACCACAACCGTTACACGTCGTGGATTTTGGGCTTGGGCGTCGTGATGCTCTTGCTCTTGGGCTTGGTCTACTTTGTCGTGTCGTCTTTGGCGACCAACCGCATTTCAAAAGCCATCAAGACCATCAAGATCTCGACGGCTGACGGCGGCGGCGCTGGCGGCGGCATGAACGCGGGCTTTGCGCCCGCAGCCGGCCCTTCGACGCCCCAAACGGGTGGCGGCGGCAGTTTCGGTGATGCCGGACGCGTTCAGATGAACGACACGATCCGCATGACCGAAGTCATCATGGGTCTCGTTAAAAATTTCGAATCTTCGCACTCGTTCCCGACCCTCGAGGACATGACGACGTTTGAGCAGTACTTCAGCTCGCACCCCCGCTCGGTGGGCGCGCTGCTGGCCGAGTTTCCCTCGGCGCTGAAGTCAAAAGTCTTCTCGTACAGTTACTCGAACTCTTGGCTCAAAGGCTTGACCGATCCTGGCGATATCGACCCGATCTCGTTCGAGCTCATGAACAAGTTGGCGCGCTTCGATCGCGCCTCCGAGTCGCATGATTGGAATGAACTTCTCATTCTCTGCTGGCGCCTAGAATCAGCCCTGCCCGCGTTCTTGAAGCGCCTGGACTCGGCGGACAGCCTTTTGATCTTAAAATCGCTGCCGCAATCCATCGCGATTCAAACCGCTCGCGAACTGATGCCCGGAGAATGGGCGGCGGTTTTGAAACGCGGCGGTCCCCAGAAAACGCTCTCGCCCGAAACGATCGAGAAGTACAAGAAGATGGCGCTCGAAGCCAAGCCCTTGCGCGGTCTCGCGGTTCTGAATCAGTACCGCAAAGACGTGGACTTGATTAAGTACCTCAAAGTTTGCGATCCCGTTTTCGAAAAAGAGATCTACGGCGCGGCTCCGGCCGAGTCGGCTTTAGCTTCGCTGCGTCCTCCTTTCTACCCGGTGTTGGACGCGTCTTCCGATGAGGTGCGCGGCTTTGCCTCGCAAGTTTCGATCGAAGACTGGTCGTTGGCTCTTTTGAATGTTCCCCGCGCTTTGCGTTCGAACATCGAAAGCACGTTCTCGGACAAGCAAAAGTTCCGCTTGATCGAGTTGCTCAAACGCTACGACCGCTCGCCCGTGGACGCCGCCGTGATTGGCGAAGCGCGCGAACGTGTCGGCCGTTACTACCGCGACTACACGGCAAGCAAAGCTCAGGCGCCGACGGCCTCTGAGCCCGCTCCCACAGCGATGGACGAGGCGGCATAAAATGCGATTTTTCGGGCAGCACCTGATTCTTCTTTTTTGTCTTCTGGCGGCACCCTCAGTGTGGGCTCAAAAAGTCAATTTTGACTTCGGGATGTACTCGATCAAAGCAACCCCGCCAACGGGATCGACCACCGGCGATATTTCGTTGAGTTCGCCCGGAGCTTACTCGCTCAGTGCCAACTTTGAAATGAAGCAGCCGTTCGAAATCGGCGTGGGCTACACCGTATTTTTCTCGAAAGGAATTTCGGGAGACATGGGTTTTGGCCCCGATTTCTACCTGTACTACTTTCCGTTCAGCGAAGGCTCCGCGGTTCGCGTGGACACGCCCGCCGTTCAATACCGTGAAATCCAGCAGTGGCGCCCTTTTGGGTATATGTCGTTCCATCAACGGCAATTCCAATCCGCCCAATCGTCGTATTCGGGCTTTGGCTTCGGCCTTGGAACCGAATACCAATACACCGAGCGCATGGCCTTCAGGGGCGTGATCCGCTCGATGAATTTGGCCGGACCGTCTCAGGCCACGTTCAACTACTTCGATACAATCCTCGGCGTTCAATTGCAGTTCTAAGATGAAAACCGTCCCGCTCTGAGACGGTTTTTTCATTTCAAGATTGGGTCCCCATACGCCGAAAAGTGTTTAGGACAGTTAAAGGAGCTTTGCATGAGAGCGTTTGTAATCACGGTGATTTTCAGCCTTGCTGCCGCCGCTCCGTCGTGGGCTCAAGATGCCAACGGCGTCATGATGGTCGTCAAGGGCGACATCAAAGTGACCTCCGGCAAAGACGGCAAGACCGAAGGCGCCAAAGTGGGCCGCAAAGTTTTTGCCGGCGATTCCATCACGGCGGGCCCCGACTCTCGAGCAAAGGTTGTGATGTCGGATCGCAATATCTTGAACGTCTCCCCCGACTCAAAAATCGTGATCGAGAAATACGCGACCGACGCCAAGGGCGACTCGAAGAACGTCGAAATCAAAGTTGAGTACGGTAAAGTCCGCGCGCAGATCGAACAGAAATACGACGGCGACAAGAGCAAGTTCAATATTAAAACTCCCACCGCGGTTGCAGGTGTTCGCGGAACTGACTTTATCACCGGGTTTAATCGAACCACCCGCCAGACTTCAGTCATCACCTTCTCGGGGATGGTCGCCGTTGGAAACATGGGTCCGAATGGTCAGATCCAGAATGCGGTTTTCGTCAGACCTGGCCAGACGACGAATGTCGGCGTCGGCGCCACGCCCGAAGCTCCCAAAGCGATGCCGAAAGAAGAGCTGAATCAAATGAACCAAGACTCCGCAGCCGCGGCGCCGGCACCCGCGGCACCGCAAACACAAACGGCGGCACCGGCTCCCCAAGATCAGCCGAAGCAAGAAAATCAGGCCCCCGCACCGGCTTCGGCCGCGAATGCACCTGCACCTACGTCGAGCGAGCCCAAAAACGATCGCGGTCCCGCGTCGGTTTCGGGTTCGAACTCCAATCCTCCCGCAACGGCCGCAACTTCGGCTCCCGCCCAAGCAAACGCGCCCGCACCGGCGACGAAAGCTCCTGAGACTCGCACTCCAGCTTCCGTCGCACCCAGCATGGGACCGATTGTTCTCGATACGGCGGCCCTTCCTCAGGGCAAAGGTCCTAACATTCCCAAGATGCCCGTGGGCGGAAACAACTTGGTCCCGGTTCCGACGCAGAATCAGTTCGTGAACGAAGTGATTCGCGGTGGCGGCAAGTCCAAAGTCACGATCGAAATTCGCAAGTAAGAATCGCAACAATTCCCTACCCGCCGGGAATGGGAATTTCTATAATAAACACAGTCTCGTTTTAGCTAAAAGGCACCTTCCGGGTGCCTTTTTTATGTCATCAAGCTGATGGCTGAGGAGTTCTGCTGTGTTGCGCATCGTTTTGGTTCTCGCTTGCTTACTCCCGATCTCCACCTGGGCCCAAGAGGATGCCCGCAAATTGAAGCTCGACGGGCGAAAACCGATTCGCCTCGAATACATCGCACCGGCCTGGAACAAAGATCCGCGCAAAAACGACCTCTCCGCCGTGATTATTCGAGACTCCCTTTCGGGGCGGGTTGCAAAAGTTGAAATGACGGAGACGTCGGAAAACTCATCCATTTTTGTCGGGATCTATCAAATTAATTTTCAAGCGGGCGCCGACTCAACCGCGGACATCACTCCCGAGGTCTACATCGCACCCCTGGCCATGATCAACTCGGACCAACACCTCCAGCGCATTTCGAGCTTAATTAAAGAGAACCTTCTTCTGCGCAAACCCTATTTTTTACGTGTTGAAAAAGGGATTCAGGTGATCTCGGTCTTTGATAGCCGGGCACAAGCGCTGGAAGCCTACCAAACTTACTTGAGAAATTCCGGTGGCAAGCCCTTGGTGGACCCCGCCGCCCTTGAAGCTCAACGTCTCGCTCTTAAAAATGCCGAAGAAAAGGCCCGCCTTGAGCAGGCGGCGGCAGCGGCGGCGGCACGAACAAAAATCGAAGAAGATGAAAAACGCCACCAAGAGGAGCTTCGCAAACGCGAGGCCTTGCTCAATGAGCAACAGAGGCTGGAACGAAAAGCAAAAGCGGTCAAAATTGCCGAAGAGGCTTTGGAATTTTACAAAAAGGGAGACGCGAAGTCTGCCGAAGACAAGTTCAATCAGGCGATTGAGTTGGATCCAGAAAATACCAGTTACTCGTTCCAGTACGGCGTGACTCTTTTCAAAAATGATAAGTACAACCGAGCCATCGTCCTCTTGGACATGGCGACGGGAGAGAATGTCAACGCGAACGAGCGCGACTATTACAAAGCTCTTTCGCACATGAAACTCCAAGAGTATGAAGAGGGTTATAAAATCTTCACCAGCTTGGAGTCCCGCAACGACAAAGCGACGTCTTCGCTGGCCGCGTTCTATGCGGGAGTGATCGACTTTCAACGAGAGCGGTTTGATCCGGCGAAACAGCATTTCGAGTACGTTCTCGACAACTCAACGGATCCCAAAATCGACCAGCAGGCCGAGTCCTACATTGAACAGATCGCCAACGCCAAGCGCTTTGAGGAAATGCGCAAGAAAAGCGTTATTCTTACTTTCAATCTCGGATTGATGTACGACTCCAATATTTTGTCTGTCTCCGCGGCAAACGCGCCGACGGACTTGGCTGGATACCGTTGGTCGTATGGAGGCTCCATTGAATACCGTCCTGTATTCTCGGAAAAGCATGAATTCTCGGGAATTCTCAGCGTCTCTGACTTGTATTCGACGGATCAGAATTTTAAAGCCAAGACTGAGTTTCAGAATACCGATCCGTTGATCTTCGGGCTTGTTTTTCCTTACAAATGGAAAGGAACGCTTTTCGACAAACCCGCGCAAGTGGGCCTCACTCCCGGCTACGAGACGATTCAGATGAACGCCGACGGAACTGGCGCGCGTGAAAACATCGTCAACTCGACGATTCTGAAGGGCGATGGAACCTTCGTGATGCGTGATGACTGGTTCGCGAACTACGCCCTCGAGGTTCGGCGCGACAATTCTCTTCTCAAAGATGTGCCGAGCGATGATGTTCAATCTGCCAACAAGATGACCCTGTCGACAACCCAAACCTTCTTTCAAGACAACAAGAAGACCCGCGCCGTGATTGGCGAAGGTTCCTATGCCATGAACATGGCCGATGGTAAAAATCAAAAATACAATCGTCTCGAGATCGCCGGCGGCTACCTGATGCCCGCCTTCATGGAGTCGACTCTACTCTCCCGCCTGAACGCTTCGATGTCGAAGTACCCCGATCATGTCACCGGCCGGGACGACAAGTCGTTGGGATTGACCCTGATTTTGCAAAAACAATGGAGCGAAACTTGGTCGGGAAATCTGATGGGAGCCTTCAATAAAACGGATTCGACCCTTGAGGGATACACCTACGACAAATTTGTCATCATGGCGGGAGCCACCTGGACCAACGCGTTCTAAAAGCGTTCCGCGGTCTTCAGGTACGTGTCAATCTGGCTGTCGATCCACTTGATTTGCGGCGCGCTGAGAGGCGCCGCGGACTTCGAAGCCAAATCGCTGAGCGACATCTTCAAATACTCGCCCATCCATGGCTCCACTTCTAAAACGCCTTGGTGGTACAAGAATTTCAATTCAAATTGAGCTTTGGTGGCGACGGTCGAGGGCGCGGTTTGCAGCGCCCGTAGCGTGTGTCCTAAGAGATCAAAGAGATGATGCGAGTTTTGATCGTTCGGCTGCGCCACCTTGTCGACGATCTGGGCCACCTGCAGGGCCGTCTCGAGACGGTCGTACGATGTGCGCAAGCCCTCGAAAGCTTCGATCAGTTTGGCCTCCTCGACCGTCGCAAGCCCATCGGCCTTGGCACTTGGTCGGATCACCGCTTCGACGAAATGAGTCGGTTCCAAGACGCCGCCGTTAAAACGTTTCTTGCTTTTCAGCGCTCCGCGCGCCAGGCACGAGAGCTTACCGCCTTGAGGCGTGAGGGTCTGCAAGATCAAATCCGCTTCCGAGAACTTGGTTCTCTTTAAAATGAAAAAGCGAATCTTCTCCAAAGCGGCCATCAGTTGGTCCCGGCTCCAGAAAAGTATTTTTGGACGGCGGGATGACGCAAAGTCTCGATGGACAGAACCACTAAGCCGCGAATCTCATCGGGCGTGAGCGCGGTTTTCCACCACGAGAGGTCTTGCATCGTCGCGTTCCAACGGCAAAGCTGTGCGGTGTCGGCCCACGCCGGCGCACCTCCCAAAACTTGAGACTTCCCCGTCAATGTTTCGAGATCCATCAGCACCTGCTCCCCGGCCCGGTTCGTCGAAGTGACGACGGCGCGGTCCCAAACACGGCTGTCGGTGGCAAGGACCGGCTTAAACCCACCGCCCAAACCGGCTTCGAATTTTTCGACGGCCGCACGGTCCTCCTGATGTGAAGACAAGCGTTCCTTGATTTGAGTTTCGACTTCTCGCACGTTCCACGCCTGCCAAGGCGCCATTTGCGGTGGCGTCTTGTAACGAGCGCCCAGAAAAGCCGCGCTCAAGTCCGGTGCGATCGAGCAGAGGCGAACGCTGTAGGGCTTCAGCCCTTCGGTCGCTTCCAGTTTTCCGTGATGGCTCACGCGAATCGAGAAGATCCGCTTCTGAGTCAAGAGTGTCTCCAGCGCTTCGAAGGCGAATTTTTCGCCCGTGATGGGATGATCTTCCGGAAAAAAGAACGCGCTGGTCTCCGTTCCGATCGACTCGATGATGCCCTCGGGATTTTGCAGCGAAGCCACCGCGAAGGTTTTGATCTCGTGATTATCCCGCAAGAGAGGCGCGAGGACGGCCTGCTGACACCAACTCTGCCCCTCGATCACACCGATGGTTTTTTTGTGGCTCAAGAAGCTCGCGGTCGCATTGAAGGTTTCAAAAAGACCTCCCACCAATCCCTTGGCGACGCGCACCTGAGTGCCGCTCGGACCTGCAGGAACGTTTTTCAAAACGGCTTCGTTCGCCATCTCCCAAGAATCAGGACGTAAGAAGTCGATTCTCATTTGTACTCCTTCAGAGCCGCGTGCCGTCCTAGAAACCCCATCACATCAGCGCGCATTTTCTCGGCGGCCGAAGCTTCGAAAGACGCTGGCGTTGAGAAGTCCATGAACAGGGCCGTTTTGGCCTCATAAGTTTTGATTTCGGAGGAGATCTTGGACTGCTTCAAGGCGGATTCAAATGCCGCGATCTCGCGCGCGTTGCCGCTGTTCTTCGGGTAGGCCAAGAAAAGCTTGGCGCGAATTTTCGCGAGCTCTTGACTCTCGAGCATCGGGTTGGCCGAAACGAGGGCGGCGGCACGCACCGATTTTTGCCCCCGCAGCCAACGTAAGGAGTGGCTCGCGCCCACACCCCATGACAGCAGGCCAATACGCTCGGGATCGATGCGCGGCTGCCTCAAGGTTTGCGCCAAAGCGGCCTCAAGAATGATCGCGGTGTTCTCGATCGAGAGCCCGTCACGAAACCGGTTGGCCTCTTTTTCGTCTTTGGGAATTTTTCCTTCAAAAAGATCGATGGCGAGCACGCCGTAACCCGCCTCCACCCAGCGCTCGATCTCGCGGGTGAAAAAGCTATTCACGCCCCGTTCGGAGGTGACAAGCAAAAGGGCCGGAACACGTTCCCCCTCCTTGGGCCAGTGCCAACGTGCTTGCGAACCGGCCTCCCGGCCAAAGGCCAGACCAGAAACAAGCAGACTGATGCACAAAAGAAATCGGGCGAACATGCCGTTAGTGTAAACTGGAGCTGATGACAATGTCTCGATTTTTCAAGGCTTTCTCGTTTGTGGTTTTCTTAAGCTTGGCGCTCGGCGCCCAGGCGCAGACGCCCGTGAAAAACCGCATGGATCTGGATGATCTCACCATCAAAGGTGAGCTGCACAATGACGACCGGCTTCTCATCATTTCGCGTCAAAAGAATGAAATGAAAAACTTCGTCAAGTTCCGCACGAACTACCGCGAGGAGATCTTGCAGCAGCTCCCCAAAACTCAAAAGAAACGAAATTATTGAACACCGGTCTCGGTGCCGCTTCCGGTTCCACGCACGGCAAAGTTGATTCCCGTCCAACCCTCGCTGATACAGGTTTGCATCACGCGTTTAATATAAACGAGCGGCGTGGTTTCATCGGCTTGAATGTTGATCTGCCCTTTGAAAGGCTTATCGGGGCGCTCAACGAGCGCCATCTCTTTCATATTTCTCAAAGCCCGAGAGAGCTGCGGAAGGTTGATGTCATTCTCCGTCAATGTCACCGGGTTGCTCCCCACCTGCTCGGTTTCAAGGATGACCTGTCCCGATGTCACCGTGATGAGCGGCGCGCTCTCGATGGGACGCGAGTGCTTGGCTTCGGGAAGCTTGAGCTCTTTGGGAATAAAAAAGATCTCGCCCGTGGCCGAGAAGTTCATCAGCAAGAAGATGACGAGGATCGTGAACATGTCGATCATACTCACGAGCGGCAACTCGGGGACGCCGAACTTGTTGCCCCCGCCGCCATGACGGCGCTCTCGCAAGGCCTCGAGGTCGTATTTGGGTCTGATATGGTAACCGGGCTTCACCACGGTTTTGCTGCGTTTCAAACCGTGCTCCCTAGTGCGTGTTGATCCCGACGTCCGAAAATTCGGCTTCCGCCAAGGCGTCCATCAGTCCGATCAGATTTTTGTAAGGCGCCTGACTGTCACTATGAAGCGTGACGTCGTGCCGGTCCGGCCAGCGCTGTTTCCAGGTTTGCAAAAGTGCGATCAAGCTCTGATAGTCGGGCTGGCCACCCATAAATGGAAACGACGACTTTTGTGGCCCCGCCGCGGCCTCAATCCGATCCTGATAAAGAGACACGCTAAAATCCACGCGATTGGGATCGGGCGTGCTCGGTGCGGAGGCCGCGTTCGGGTCCGATGCGGTCGTACTCATCGCATCGATCTGCTGCCAAACCGCCGTGATGAGCAAAAAGCAAATCAGCGTCGACAGCAAATCGATGTACGGAACCAGGTTGAGGTCCGAATTGACGTTTCGCTTATCGCCGCCGCCGACGCCCGAAGCACCCAAAGGTCCGCTCCCTTACCGATTGAACTTGTCTTTATTGGCCAAAATAAAATTCAGTGTCGTGACCGCCGCTTCGTGCACGTCATCAACGAGCTCCTGCGCGCGCGTCTGGATAAAACCGTAGGCGGCCAGCAGCGGAATCGCGACCATCAAACCGAAGGCCGTACAGTTCATCGCCATCGAGATGCTCTTTGAAAGCAGCGTCGCTTTTTCGGCCGGACTCACGCCCGCGACGGCCACGAAGGCGCCAATCAGACCCGCGATGGTTCCAAGCAAGCCCACGAGCGTCGCCAGATTCGAAAGCAGCGCAAGCAGACTGGTGCGCTTTTCAATGCGCGGGATTTCACGCAATGCCACCGCGTCCATGGCGGTTTGCACCTCTTCAACGTCTTTGTGATTGGCGACCGCAAGCAGTCCCGCTTTCACGATGTTGGTAAGAGGGCTGTTCGTCTGCGAACACACCGCGAGGGCGCGCTCCAAGTTTCCGGCCAGGATCTGTTGGTTCACGCGATTCAAGAAATCGTCTTTCTTGATCGAGCTGGCGGCGGTGATGTAGCGGATCCGCTCAAACGCGACCGCGGCGCCCAAAAACGAAATTCCTAAAATCGAAAACATGTACAAAGGTTCAATTGCGAAGTTCTTTAAAATGGACGCGAACAACTCCATGCCGACTCCGATGTGTGATGAGAACCCTTTTATTCTATCGGTGCTTGGAGGCTTCGCCAACTGTGCCGGGACGTCGGCTGGACTAGACCCAGAATGTTCGGGGTCTAGAGACGGCCGAAGGGGAATCCGATCGAAGGCGATGTGCCTTGGCCGTTTTTCGCTTTGGGGAATTTGATGGACTTCAGAACGCCCTTCACGCATTCACCCAACGAGTCGCCGCCATTGACGGAGTTCTTTTTAAGGCGCGTGGCGCTCACGTGGCCATCGGGCTCGATGTCCCATTCGAACTCCATACGTCCCGAAAGATTGGGATTCGACAACAGACTTTTTTCGTAACAATGCTGAACATCGGGCAAATGTTTCTGCACGACGCGCATCACTTCATCGCGGGTCAAACCATCCGAGACGCCGGTGCCCGCCAGCTGAGGCTGTCCCACGACGGCGCCCGCAATGCCGCGGCTTCCGGCTTTACCGGCCAGGCCTTGCGTGCCGTAGCCATTTCCTCCGGTTGAGGCATTGCCTTTGGTTTGAACCCCACCCGTTCCGGTGCCGGCCGGAAGGCGTGCGCCGCCCGAAGGAACACCTTGGCCAAACTCCGAAGTCGAGACGGCGCTCGCGCCCTGAGTGGCTTTTCCATTTTTGCTGATTTGAATATTTTGTTTCGCCGCTGTTTTGTCGTTCGCGGCGCCCACTTCACCCAACGCCGCGAGGGCGCCGAGCGACTCGACCTTCACCGGAGGAGGCGCGGGCGTCGAGACGACGACGGGTTCAGGATTGGGATTGGGGGCCGGTGACGCGGGTCCCGCCTCCGCACCCTTCGAAGGCTGTTTGCTGGGAGGACCAGTCACGATTTTTGATGGTCTTTCCGCTTCGGGGCCCTTTTTAGGATTGTTCACCGGTGCGGCCGGGACATCCTTGACGGGCTTTTTGACCACGATCGGCCATTTGTTTTGTTTTGCGAGTTGTTTCGGAAGTTCCGTCGGTTTCGGCGGGGTCTTCACGCGCTCCACTACCTTGGGAGGCTTGGGCGGAGGATCCGGTTTTTTCACGGGCTGAGGTTTCGGCGGCTCGGTTTTCGCCACGGCGGGTGGCGGCGGTGTCGGAACCGGTGCGGGCGTGGGCGCGGGAGTTGGCTCCGCTTTGGGAACCGGCTCGACCAAGAGACGCGCGTAGCGCTCGGGAACGTTCTTAATCTTGGGAACATTTTTGGGTGCGGGCGCGGTGATGATCAAAAGCGCGGCAAGAATCGCGTGCACGATCGAAGAGCCGATCAACGCGGCCTTGATGGCGGCATCGGGCTCAACGGGCTTACGCGTGGTGAGCTGAGGCGTCGCCGGGATGTAGCGCATGAAGAGCTGCAAACCGTTGCCGAGGTCGATCTGCAAGACCTCTCCGTTTGCAAAGCTCACCACAAAACCCGATCCGCGCGAGCGTGCGACCTGCGCACCGAGCAAGCTCTCTTGCCCATACACCTGCCCGTCCGACTTCAGAATCGAAAAGCTCGGACCTTGCGGGATAAAGCAATGACTCGCTTCGAAGTCGACTTGCGCGAGCTTCCAGCCTTGCGGAAGCGTGGGGATGCGGATCGAAGCCATGCTGCTCGATCCGATGGTGACCTTTTCCGAGGGCTCAAACTCCTGAACGTCGACGATTTGGTCGTGCCAGAGAACGACGGCTTCCAGACATTTGTGCGCCCCTTTGATCGCGTCGGGGTGCACGCCGGTCATCGACCGGTGCCGATCGAAAGCTTCCGAAGCTGTTGGCGTCATCACGGCCAGTGCGGGTCCGCTCTGCAGAACGGCCTCGTTCCAACCGCCCGTCGTTTTGCGAGTGGCGGTCTTGGTTTTTGTCTTAGCGGTCTTCACCGTTTTCGGCGCGCTATTTGAGGTTTGCGTGCGTCGCGAGATCGACGGTTGAGAGGGGCGCGACGTCTGATCCGGAATGGACGGCATCGACGCCCGGGGCCGGGGCGGCGGCGATGACGACCGCGGCGGAGGAATGAGCGGTGAGATCACCGTGTCCACGGCATCTTGTCCATGAGCGCCCGGCTGCGTGTTGCTCAAGAGCTGAATCTCGATGTTGAGCGCGTCGATGACAAAGCTCATTTTCTCGAGGATCGGAAATTTTCCGTTGGCCTCTCCACCGATGATCAAACCGTTGCGGCTCCCGAGATCCACCAAATAAAAGTGACCGAACTCTTCGATCACTTGGCAGTGCGTGCGCGAGATAAACGGAAACTCGAGGATGAGATCGCAGCCCGGCTGGCGCCCCAAAATCACGGGCCCCTTGTCGAAAGCTTTGGTCAAAAGGCGTTCACCGTTTTTTGAAACGGTGATCACGATCTGACGGCTAAATGAGGTTTTGGGTGCCTGGCTCACTTGAGGAACTATTCGGAATTTCTTCAGTGAATCTCGAGAGTTCGATGCGCTTTCGTCGCGATTACAGGACACTCATCCAGGGGTGCAAAAGACCCGTCGGTTTGGCCACCGACTTCAGGCGAGGTGTGATGGCGCGAAGCTTGTTCGCAAAGCCGAATTGTTTGTACAAAGCCGCAAGTCCGTACACCGCGACTGGCTCTTGGCCTTGCTTGCGCAAAACCTCTTTAAACGTTTGTCCAGCAGCTTCAAGTTCATTCATGTACATCAAACTCACGCCGACCCAGGCTTTGGCCGAGATCATCTTGGGGTCCAACTCGTAAACACGTTCAAAAATCAACCGCGCCATCGCGTAGTCTTGGCTTTTTAAGTAAGCTTGGGCCAGCTCCATGAGAGTTTTTGTGTCTTTGGGTTCATCAAAGAGCTTCTCGCGCAGCTTCGCGGCTTCTGGAGGAGCGGCCTCGCCCGCCTTGGCGAGAATTTTTTCTTCGAGCGATTCGTCGATTAATTCGGTGCCATTGCTCGCGCAGCCCTTCACGAAATTGGTGAACACCTCGGCTTTTTCGGCGCTTTCGACGCATGTTTTGAAGAATCCCCGAGCTTTGTTGCGGTACTGATTGGCCTGCCCCGCGACGAGCTGCTTGTACTGCGCGACTTGAGCTTCGTTCAATCCAGCCGGGATCGAGGCCCCTTGCACGAACTGGGCGAACTCTTCTTGCGCGCGTCCCAACTCGTAAAGAGCCGCGATCGTCCAACGGCCATTGCCATAGCTGATCACTTGGTTCATCTGCGCGGTCATCTTGGCCAGCAGCGCGGACTTCTGCTTCACCAGCTCGCCTTCATCCCCGCCCGTCCCGAGCTTCACGCGCTGGTAGGCGAAAAGATCCAGCCCGGCCAGCAGGTACAAGGCATGCGCGGCCATGGTTTTGTCCTCGAAGGTGGTCGCCGAATTCTTGGAGGCTTGCTGCAAAAAATCGCGGGCTTGATCGAGCAGACCTTGGCGGTAGAACGCCAGGCCCATCCAGTACTGCGACTTCAACGTTGCCGGTGGTTTGGATGACAACACTTGCGAGACCGCCGTCCAATCTTGCGCCAGCACCAAAGGCCGCGCGATCTCTTCGGTCGAAGATTTGAGTTCTCGCAAGTCGTCCGAGGCTTCGCGGAAATCGCCCATCCCTTCGCGCATCAGGACGGCGTTTTTCATCAGACTGGGACTCGCGGGATCGGCGGGGTACTTGCGGGCAAAAATTTCGAAGTACTTCGAGGCGCGGCGGTAATCGGCGGTGTCGAGGGCCTTTTGACCCATCACGCCCACGACTTCTTTGGCGTACTTCGAATCGGCATGCTTGTTCAAGAGAGTTTCGCCAGGTTCGTACATTTGCGGATCTTTCTTTTTTCGGAAAGACACGAAGGCCTCGTAAAGAGCCTGATCCCCGAGCGCCGTTCCTTGATACTTCGAAGCGAAATTGACCAGTTTGCGCGCGTACTCGCGGCTTCGCGGGTCGCCGCCGGAATCTTGAACTTTGCGGAACTCGGCCTGACGGATAATCTCGGTCACATCGCGCTTGAAACTCAAATCCGTCAAACGTGAATTCGCGATCAGCTCACGCCCCGCCTTGATGAGATTGTCATAATCTTCTCGCTGATTGTAAGAGTCCAAGATCAGCTGACCCGCCGAGGTGGCCTCTTTATGAGTCGGGTATTTCTGAATAAAGATTTTGAAGTTCGCGATCGCCGTATCAAAATCGCGCTCATCGTAATAGGTGCGGCCGATATTGAACTGAATCATGGGATTGGCGGCATCCTGAGGATAGCTCTTCATGTACAGGGAACCCACATCGCGGAACCCGTGCCGGGCCTCGGCCAAGTCGATCTTCGAAAACTTTTCGGGCTCTTTAAGCGCCAGGGCAAAAGCCTGAATCGCCGAGTCTTGATAGTCTTTTTTGCTGCCTTTGAAAGGCTGCTTCGAAACGGCCTCGTAGTAGGTGCCGGCACGCGCGTACTGCTTCAAGGCAAAGTGGCTCTCGGCCAAGTTGAGCAAAATGGCCGACGTATAGCGGTTCTGCGGAAAAACGCCGGCGTACACCTCGAGGGACTCAATCGCGGTTTTGTAATCGGTGTCTTTGCGGGTTGTGCGGGCTTTTTTCTGCACGCGGGTGACGATGTCGCGAAGATAAATCTCAAAATTCTTTTCGACTTTGCCAAGCTCGGCGGCGGGCATCGTCGCGGATCCACGCGCCAAGACCAAGGTGTCGCCAATGGGTTCAGCCAACACCTCGAGCGGCCATTCGCGTTTTGATTTGCGAATCGCTTGGTAAAGAGAATCGAAGGCTGCGATGCGGTCTTCGAGATTGTGCGTGATCTCAATCAGACGCAGGTAGACCGGGATGGCCTCTTCGATTTTCTCTTTAATGACCAGGCGTTTTCCCAGACGCGAGAGAACTTTGAGAAGACTCACGCGATCCGGCACCAGACGTTCAAAGTACCGGAGGGCGTGGGCGCGGTCGGGCGAAAGCACTTTTTGCTCGGAGTAAGGCCAAACCAAAGCGAGCAGGGCGTCGCGCTTGATGTCCGTTTTCTTGTAGATGTCCGGAAGACCTTCGTTTGAAATTTTGGCGTCGATGGTGACGACGCTTTCGAACGCGATCAGGGCGGGCTCAAACTCGCCCGTCCCGACATAACACCATCCCAGTTTGTAACGGGCCAAGGGAATGAAGGGGTTTTGTGGACGCTCGATGATTTTCTGGTAATACTCTTTCGCTAAGGTGGGCTTTTTTTGCTGATCCAGGAAGAAGTCCCCGATTTGCAACATCGACTCTTCCCAGTACTCGCTCTTCGGGAAATCGCGGGTCAAGCGGGTGTAGATCTTGACCATCTCTTCATTGCTGCCGAGCTCACGGTATTCGTGAGCCATGAAAAACAGGGCCTTGTCCACGTTGGCGTGACGCGGAAAGTTTTCGGTGAAACGCTGATAAGTTTCGACGGCCTGGCGTTTCACCTTGGTGGCGTCGGTAAAATCCAGTTCTTCAATCGATTTTTTCGGGTTCTGAGCGCGGTTGATGGCGTAAAGATAGCGGCTTTTCTCGGTGTAGAGCTCGGCCAGAACGAAGTAAAGATCCGGAACGAAGCTCACGTCTTTCACTTCTTTCATTTTGGCGCGGGTGATCTCGATCGACTTGTCGACCTTCGCCATCTCGGCCTTCAGTTCCGGAAGCTTCTTTTCGGGGACCTGGGCACCAACGCCGAGGCTCCAAATCAACATCAAAGACGCGAAGAGACGCTTCATCGCGCTCCCTTCGGCGCGCCGGTTCCGCCGGCTTTGCACTGCGAGGACACCAACACCTTCAAAGAATCCAGCTCGTCGAGCCAGTACTCGTTGGTGAAGGTCCAATACACGCGATCAAACGTCATGTGCGGAACTTCTTCGGATTTATAACCGTCTTCGGTGATGCGCTGAATGCGCAGGCCATCGACCCGCGATTGGTAGTCCAAGAACGACACCTGATCCGCCCAATCCAAAACCAGATCGCCGACCTCACGGGTCTTTTTGAGCAACTTCCAGTTCAAGATTTCGTTGAGTTCACGGATCTTGAAATCGTAGCGTTTGGTGAAGCCCGCGAGGGCTTCGTTCTTATCCAAACCTTCGCGTGACCAGATCCGGCGCTCCTCTTTGAGCTGATTCAAAAAATCGACATGCACCAAGATTCGCGGGTCGAGAACCGACAGGTGAACGATCCCCTGATCTTGCCGTAAATCGCGGCGTTTGCGAATGGCTTCCATCGACTTTGCGAAACGCTTGTTGAAGTCTTTGGCCACATCGGCGACCGCATCGTAGTAGCAAAGCTCCTTGTAGATCAGCATTTTAAGAACCGACGCCTCTCCCGATCGGGCCGGTTCAAAGATGGGGGCATCCAGCGCCGCCAGCAGCCCCAACGAACGAGAATAGTCTTTGAGATAGTACTTGGCCCAAGCACGTTCAAGCAAAACCAAGCCGCGCTCGCGCGCTCCCAGATCCACGCCTTTGAGAATTTTATTGGATTGAACGAAGTCGCCTTTTTCAAACACGAGACGCGCGTATTGGTGGGTGGCTTCCGTGCGCAAAGTTGCCGGCGCCGCTTGATTGGACGAAATCGACGAGAACCGTTCGATGGCGGAATCGATCCGCCCGGCCGCGACGTCCGCCAGCGCCAGGTTGTACTTCACCTTGAAGTCCCAATAGGATTCTGGCGTGATTTTCTTGTACTCGGCATCGGCCCACTGATCATAGCCGCTCAAACGGTTGAACTCGGCATTGACGTAAGCGGTAAAATCGGTCAAGTGCTTGGGCCAGTTGTCCACATCCTGATCCAGGATCAAATCACCCGTCAACGATTCGAAGTCCGACGGGAACGTTTTGATGATACGTTCGATCTCGGTCAATGCTTGAAACGCCACCTGCGTTCCGGGTTTGGTTTTGGCCAATTCTCGGTACATCTCGGTCGCGCCGAAATTGAGACCCAGCTGCTTCATCACCCCGGCCATGGCGAGGCGCCCCTCGGCCTGATCGAGCGAATCGCCCTTCGAATCGCGGGCCTTTTGATTGCCGATTTTGATCACGTAGGTGTAATTCTTATCGCGCATTCCGTTCTCAACCTCGGACCAAAACAACGTGTCCTGAGGACGATAAACGAAGGCCGCTTCCGTGTCGGGGCGGACCAAGGAGGTGCCCGACGATTGGGCCAAGGCTCCCGGGTTCGTGTTCCACAGTAAAATCAACGCGCTCAACACCAATTTCATTCAAGCTCCAGATCGCCGAACGAAATGGCATAGTTGGCCGAAAGCATGATGTTTGAGCGGATCGAGCGCTCCTCCGAGGCAAAGGAGTAGTAGCGAATGTCGACGTCGAAAGAGTTGCGCGACTTTAAAAAGAACTTGAGCGCCAAACCGGCGTCCAGAACCGGCACCGTGGTGTTGGTGAACTTCGCCATTCCGGCACCGATCATGAACGACAGCTGCGAATGGACCATTTCGGAGTTGAACAGAAGACTCTTCATGTAGAAGGGGCTGTACACAAAGTTGGTGGTGGCTAAGCCTTGAAGGACGGCGAAGTCCTCGGGTTTCTGACCGTAAGAATCGACCAATTCTTTTTTGAGACCGCTGGCGATCTCGGCCGCGCCTTGCGCGTTGATCACTTCCCAGCCGTAGGTATCACGCGGTTTCCAGGTGTAATTCAGACCCAAGGTCATGTACTTGGAGAAGGAGTTCATCGGCAAATAACCAAGCGAGAATCCGAACTGGCTCGGAGCTTCGTACTTTTTTTGCATGATCAATTCGGGCGTCGGCAGATCGTAAAGATCTGCCCGCGCCGCGAAAACCATGAGAATCAGAGCTGCACATAATCCGAAGGCCCGCATTAGTCGTCCTCCGGGAGTGGCGCCGACGTTGTCATCAACGGTTCGCCGTCAAAGTTAAACGCGTAAGCGAGCGTTAGAGCCGCATTGGGCTTGATTGCCGCGTCTCCGTAAATGAACGCTCGCAGCTCAATTTTCAAGGCGCTGCGCTTGGCGAGAAAGAACCGGATCGCGCCGCCAAAATCAAACGTTCCGATGCTACCCGCTTTTTCGAATTTCGAAATGCCGCCGCCGGCGACGAAACTCAAATCTCCCCACACGACCTCCGAAGCGCGAAATAAGCTCTTCGTAAAAAAGGGCGTATAGACCAGGTTCGTCGTGGCGTAATATTGAAGAACATCGAGACCTTGTGCTTCGGGCGCGGCGCCCACCGACTTGAGATGCGAGTCGAGACCGGTCGACGAGGCCTTCGCAAAATTGACGTTGGCCACTTCCCAACCGAGATAGTCGTTAAAGTAATGCGTGTAGGCCAAACCGCCGGCATTGTAGACATGAAAATTATCGAGCGGAAGGTAACTTAAGTGCGCCGTGAACTCGTTCTTCAGGGTGATCGGGCGGCGTTGAACGGCGAAGGTTTGCGGAACCTGAGCCCAAGCATGAAAAGAGAACAAAGCCGCGGTGAGAAGGCCCCAGATCGAGAGTTGTGACATGTCGTCTCATTTTAAGACGGGCAATCGACGTGCGGCAATCAAAGGGGGCATTTGATTAAGTTCCGAGTCGAAAGTCCGATAAGACCTCTGTCGAGGTGGAAGTGAAACCAAGATTCGCTTGGTCAATTCGATCTGTCTTTTTTGTGCTGGCATCCGCCGGTCTCCTCGTCCTTTTTCAGAACTGCGGAGACGTCAAACTCGCCGAAAAAATCGAAGGCAACTTGGACTTTGGTTCAACCGCGTACCGCGGAAAGATCACCGTGCAGTTTTGTCCGAGCCTGACCGCGCCCTCCAAGTACCGCGTTTCGCGCGTGAGCGTTTCGAACCTCAACGCCGCTCCCTGGAACGGGACCATGATGATCGACAATGATGCCGATGGCGTCCCCGATGCGGTCGAGGCCCAACTGGGCTACGACCCCGAAAATCGCCGCAGCTTTGGCGTTCTTGACGGCATTTGCCAAGATCACGGCGGAAAAGACCAATGCACGCACGCCGCGGCCTGCTCGACCGCGACCATGGCTCCCGGCATCTCGGCCTGCGACCTGAGCGCGTTTCTCGCACCGGGCGCCTCCACGCCCCAAGGTTTTGATTCGGATCTCGACGGGATTCCCGATGTCCTCGAGATGATTCGTGGAACCAATCCCGTCGCTTACGATGTCCTGGCGGATGCCGATCATGACGGCCAAACCAATCTCTCTGAATACCGCATCGGACAAGACCAGCGCTCATCCGCGATGGTTCCTGCGGCCGATCAAGTGACCTACACCGTCACCGAGCTGAGCGACACCTGCGGCACGGGTCAAAATGTGGTGAAAATTGAAATCACCAATCTGCCCTTGATGCCCACGTCGTCTTATGCCGACACGAACCCGTATCAATCCATGGCCGGTGATCTGGATCTCTCGCACGATGCGCTTGAGAATGTCATCATGATCGCCGTCGAGTCGAAACCCGACAACCCCGCTCTGAAATCCGAGCTCTCGATGCGATATCAAATCATCGATTACGACCGTCCCGATGAGAATGGCGATCTCGACAACTCGCACTTCGTCTTTATGGGCGTGCTCAACTAAAGTTGACTGATCCCGTGACATCGCCGTGACCGAAAACGGCACTCTCGGCACCGTCTCAAAATGAGACGCGCTAACACCTCGAAATCATTCGTCACAACGTCATGAAAACCGGCCTCGGGCTTGCTCTTCCATCGGTTCTGGAGGACCTATGCTCCGAAACTGGCGATTTCCCACCGCGATGGCCTTGCTGATCACCCTGACGGCCTTCACGCGTCCCCAAGTCGGCGACCTCGTCGAACTTGAAGGGCTCGTCAATGCCCGCGAAAACGCACGGTTCCGAGCGCAAGATCAGAACCGCGTCTACACTCTGCAAGCGGGAACCAAAGCACAAGTTGAACAAGTTCAGTATTTTGCAGGTACCGGCAACTACGGTATTCGCATCAAACTGATCAACGCTTCGGGCGTACGTTCGCAGCACGAAACCTCGCTTTGGGTTTACTACAATGTGAAAAACCCGAGCATGAAACTCTACGCCGCCCAAGGCAACACCGAGCAAATTCGTTCGACGCTGGATCAATGGCAGTCGAGCCCGCGCGTTCGCGCCCTCGAAGTCCGCGATCCCTCGCGCGCCACCGCCGTGATCACCACCCGCGAGACGCCGGCCGTCGTTCCGCGCCCTCCGGCTCCGATTCCGAATCCTCCGCAAGCCGCGCCTCAGCCTCCGCCCCGCCCCGTGGCGCAAACACCTGCGCCTCGAGTGGCCGCTCCGACGGCGCCCCGCTCATCGGACGTCGTGGGAACCGTGGACCGGTTGAACCGTGCCGCTCAACAAGGCGCGCCCTCTCCTGAGTGCCGTGACTGTTCGGTGCGACCCGCTCAATACGAGCAGTGCAGCGCCCGCAACAACTACCTCGAGCAGCAAATCGACCGTCTGCAAGGCCAACCGATCCTGCGCGAACTGCTCTCGGCTCAGCCCCGCTATCCCCGTCTCGAAGCTTGCGTGCGTGAGAGCATGAACATCTCGGGCGGACCGTTCACCCTTTGCGACATCGGTCACGCCAATCTCTCGGGCGCGGCTCCCAAGGCGTGCACCAGCGGACGACTCGTCCGCGTGGTTCAAAATGGATTCACCGCCACCATGGACTGCCTGGCTGGCTACCTCAATGGCAGCGAAGGCAATCCAGAGGTCTTGAGCGAAACGATCCGCGGCGCCGTGGCCCTTGTGAATTTGGAATCGGGATTCCACATCAACGCTCGCAGCTCCACCGGCGCCTCGGGCTTGGGACAGATCACCGACGGCGCGACCAACGCGATCAACCGTGCGGAGTGGTCAAATATGATGAGGCACATTCAGAACTCAACGAACCCGAGCTGCCAACAGCTCAAGCGTATGAACTTGCAGCCCGCCCGCCCGAGCCGCGGCGCCGTCTGCGACCGCATCGGCCTTGAAGCCGGAAACCCCGTCACCAACATGCTCTACACCATCGGCCATATGAAACTCGTGCGCAAGGAAGTCGAACTCACGGTGAACCGCAAGATCCGTGAAAATGGCATCCGCTTGAGTGCCGCGCAAAAAGAGAAACTGCTTGGCGCGCTCACGACCTGGGGCCACAACACCGGCGCTTACGGCATCACCCGCCCCGTCTCTTCGCTGATGGAAACCGACAATGGGATCAACGCCCTGAATGCGGGCAATATCGATCAGTTCTTGGGCCTGCTGAAAGGCGAAGTTTCGAGCTTCCACGGATACTACCTGCGAAGCCGCGGATCGAGCCCCGCCGCGATCGCGAGCCGCCAGCGCGAAGCCAGCGGTTTTTACCAATACGTCCAAAATAAAATGAACCTGCTCGAGCGAAAGGTCGGTCGTCAATGCACCCTCTAAAAAAAGCCTTTCTGGCCCTCGTCATGCTCATGATGCTCGCGACTTCTTTGATGGCGCGCGCGCAATCGAGCCCAAACGAACCGCTCACGGTCGCCCGCCTCGAACAAGGCATGGGCCGTCTGTTCGTCGCCGTTGAAAAAGCGCCGAACCGTGCGGCCAAAATTCAAATCCTCGAGAACTTTCACCAAGCTCTGCGCCGAGAGATCCGTGCGTTCGCGAATCAAGGCGTGCGCAACGCGGTTTACTGGAAAGCGGTGGACCTCGACGTGGTGGTGACCAAATTGATCGATCAAAATTGCGCGGGCCTCAAAGAATCGATCGCGACCGGCGAGCACAATATGATTGATAACGACAACGCTCAGGCTTCGGCGGCCACGCAAAAGGCCCTTGAGCTGGCCCAACTTGTTTGCCAGTAAGGATTGATCGATGTTCAAAAGCTTGTCGCTCACTTTAAGTTTTTTGATCGCGAGCGCTCCGGCTATCGCCGTCGAGCGGCCGCCACAATTCGTGCTGCTCGCTTTTGACAACTGCCAAGAGAATCAATCCTGGAAGCAAGTTTCTGATTTTTTGGATCAGATGAACACCGGGAGCAAGGACCGCCTGCGCTACACGTTCTTTTTGAGCGCGACGGGCCTGCTCGCCGATCCCGTCCGCCACACCTACACCGATCCCATGGGACGAACCGGAAAATCGAATATCAACTTTGGCGGCGGCGAAGATGAAGTGATCGAGCGCGTGCGCTGGATCAACAAGCTTCACCGCGACGGCAACGAGATCGCCTCGCACGCGGTTGGCCACTTTCCGGGACAAGATTGGTCGGTCGCGCAGTGGCGCCACGAATTGGACCAGTACGATTACATCATCAATAACGTCGCCAGCATCAACGGACTCAAGGGCGACAAGGCCAAGGCCGCGACGCTCGCGTTTTCGGCTGATCAGATCCGCGGTTTTCGAGCGCCTTACCTTCAAGGCGGTAAAAATCTGATCCAGGTCTTGGGCGAGCGCCGCTACGCCTATGACACGTCGGATTCCAATCAGGGCTGGGAGCCGACCACTTGGCCCAAGCGTTTTTTGGAGGCCCTTGGTGGCAAAGGCCTGTGGAATTTTGGGTTGGGCTTTCTCACGCTGAACGCCACGCAAATCACCGAGGCGGATTTGAAAGCGGGACTTCCGCGCCAGAAAAAATCGATCAAGCTCCCGGCGATGGACTACAACTTCTGCTACCGCCAAACCGGCGGCTGCGCTGAAAAAGATCCGTTCAAAGCCGAACAAGATAAAGATGCCCAAGAGATGCTGGTGGGTTACCTCAACTATTTCGCCACCAACTACAATGGCAACCGCGCGCCCGTGCACATCGGCCACCACTTTCAACAGTACCGTGGCGGGTCTTACAACCGCGCCCTGATGCGCTTTGCCCGCGCCGTCTGCGGACGGCCTGAGGTGAAGTGCACGACCTACAAAGAACTCACCGACTACATGGAAAAGTTGGGGACGACCGGCCGAAATCAAGTCCAAGAAGGCCGTTTCGACAAAGCGGCACCTGTTTCGATCGAAGAGCTGGTCCAGTCTGCAAAGCTCGCGAGCGAGTAGCACGCCTTGACCCCAACCTGATAGCCTCATTTTTGGACTTTGAAACGACCTCGTTCTTGGGAGACAATGTCTTGGAGACAATCTCAACAACAAGGAGTTGACATGTTACGCGTTTTTGCCCTGGGACTTTTGGGCCTGTCCATTTGCGCCTGCAGCAGCCCTCAAAAAGCAACCACCGAATTAGCTTCGGCCAGCGAGGCTTCGTCCGCTCAGCGGCAGCCCGCCATGCACAACTATGCCGGCTATGACTGCACATCGGGAACTTTGAACTTGAGATACGACGGTCCTGGATCCAACTACGCTTTTGGCGGTTATTCCAACCTCTACGTGGCCAACGAAAAACTCGCCGCTTACGAATCCGCTGAAGAGAACTCGCAAGAGAAACTCGGCGATGAGGTGGCCGATCAGAAACTTGAAGTTCTGTTCCGAGTGGAGAGCACCTCAACCATCGGAAAAATCAAGAGTTCACCCCGCGTGGGCGAGCGCTGCGCACCTGGCGAGCGCAGCTACCTGTCCTCGGAGTTCAAGACCCATCGAGTGATCGTTTTCGAACAGCTCTCGGCACGAGCCTTGGCGGCGACGGGTCTTAAAAACGGACAAAAAGTAAAATTCTCGTGCAAAGAAAGCTCCTCGACTCCGATCAGCTGCCCCACTTCGGGCCGCTACCGACGCGACGATCTGTAAGCGGGGTCGCGCCCGACCACCTTCAGTCAGACGTTCCGACGCACTTGAATTTACCCATGAGCATCGTTCCGACGAAACCACCCATTGAGTATTTCTCGAGAACGGGTTCGTCATCCCAAAGCCCGACCAAGCGGTAACGAAGACCGACGGGACCGCTTGCGGCCTGCGCCTGTTTAATCGTCACTTCAACGATCGTCGTGCCGTCGACCTTGGTGGTCTTTGCGGTCACGTTGCGATTGGGTTTGAGCCAGTCGCCGCTCTCTTTGAGCTTCAGATTCCATTCGCCGCCCACGGGTCCCGTGTAACGGTCCGACTCCGAAGACAGTTCGAGTTCGTAGCCTTTGGTTTCAAGAGTCTCAGTGTCGATCGCTTTGCCGCACTTCACGTACGTGCTGGCGAACGCCGAAGACGACATCATCGTGAAGAGCACCAGCGACGACGTCAGAAGTCCATTTTTCATAAGGGTCCTTTCACGGAACAAGTCCGTTGGCGCGGAACATACTCCGAGCGCACACCGCCCGATAGACCCCTGAAAATTTTCACTGATCGTCCGACCAATCTCTCGACAGCGGCGCGACCGTCAAAAACAAAAAACCCGCGGAGTTCCGCGGGCTTTCAACACACCGAGTCCCTAAAAGGTGCCTGGCACCTTTTAGATGCCGGCTTTGTGGCGCTCTTCGTCGTCGAGAACGGACTGGATGCCGCCTTTGAGTTGCGGGCGGTAAGCCAGGTGCTCGATGTTGTATTTGAAGTTCGCGCCCGACAGGCCGGGTGTTTGCCACTCGGGACCCATACGAACCGCGTCCACCGGGCAGGCCTCTTCGCAGTAACCGCAGAAGACGCAGCGGAGGATGTCGATCTCGTACTTGATCGGGTACTTTTCGACCGTGGGATCTTCGTGCTCGCTCGCGGTGATCGAGATGCACTCGGCCGGACAGTTCGTCGCGCACAGCATGCAAGCCGTGCAGCGGAGCGAGCCGTCTTTTTTAACGGTCAGAACGTGATTCCCTTTAAAACGAGGAGAGTACTCATACTTCTCTTCGGGGTAGTTCAGGGTGATCATTTTCTTTTTGTTCAGAAGGTTTTTCACCATGTGCTTCATGGTGATGCCAAGCCCGCCCAGAATTCCGGGCAGGTACCACTTCTGGAGTTCGTTTTCACGTTGAGCGACGCTCACAGAGTCCCCCTCTTCATGACGAATTCGTTTTTCTTACGGTGCTCTTGCATCACGCGGTCTGCGGGACGCGCGGTTTCGACCAGCACCGAAGTCTCGGGTTTGATCATCAAGTTCTGACCGGCGAGCAGCTGAGCCGCTTCGCTGAGGTTCAAAGCTTCAGACACAACGGTCGTCACCTTTTTGAACTTCTGCGCAAGGCCCTTGTAGTTGACGAAAGTGCCGTCTTTCTCGACGTAACTCTTCATCGGGATCAGCCAGACATTGCCGCTCAAAGATTCGAGCTCGGCGTTTTTACCCGTCTGCATCCAGATCAGGTTTTTCGCCTTGGAGAGCGTTTGGATGACTTGCTTCATCTCGGGGAACCAAACTTGGTTCTCGGGACCGGCCACGACCACCGTGGTGATCGATCCGTTCGCCAAGCCCGCCTCGAGATCGGCCCATTTGCTTGCGGGCAAACCGAATTTTTCCATCGCGGTCAGAAGACCCTTGGTGTTCGGGTTGCGGTCGCCGCGCAGGAGCAGACCATCAAAGCTGTCGAACGAAGACGAGTTGTTCACCCAGTGGAACACCTTTTTGGTGCCCAGTTCTTGAGTGAATGTTTTCAAGACGCTCTCGTACTCTTCCGACGAATATTGGCCGGTCAAAACCAAAGCCGTGCCCGACGCATTTGCTTTCACGACGCTCGAAGCATCTTTCGCGGCGGCGCCGGGAAGCATCTCTTCCCAACCCGCGCTCGTGCGCTTTTGGGCTTTGAGCCAACGCGCTTCGCGGTTGACGTACTTATAAACATCGCGGCCCTCGTCACACATCCAGTAGCCGTTCACTTCAGCGTTGTGCTGGGGTTTTACGCGGTAGAAGCCCTCTTTGTTGAAGTAGGCTTTCACGTTACAGCCGGTCGAGCAGCCGTTGCAGACGGTTTCTTGGTCTTTGAGATACCAAACCCGCTGACGGAATCGGAAGTCTTTCGAAGTCAGCGCGCCCACCGGGCAGATGTCCACGGTGTTGAGCGAGTATTTATTGTCGAGCGGTTTACCGTCGTGAGTGCCGATCTCGGACTTGTCACCACGGTTGAAAATGCCGAGCTCGCTGGTTTTGGTCACTTCGTCGGTGAAGCGCACGCAGCGCGAGCACAAAATGCAGCGCTCAGAATCCAAAACAACGGTGGGACCGAGATCGACCACTTTGTGTTTCTTCTGTTTGCGCTCGGCCATTTCGGGATCGTATTTACCGAACTCCATGTACTGGTCTTGCAGTCCGCACTCGCCGGCCTGATCGCAGATCGGGCAATCGAGGGGGTGATTGATCAAATGGAAGTCGAGACCCCACTTGGCCGCGTCACGCACTTTTTCGGAGGTGTTGTTCACCTTCATGCCTTCGGTGATCACCGTGTTGCAGGCGATCTGCAAGCGGGGATTTCCCTCGATCTCGCACATGCAAAGACGGCAAACGCCCGCGACGCTCAGGCCCGGGTGCCAGCAATAGTGCGCGATCTTCTGGTCATTCGAGTACATCGCCTCGATGATCGTGGTGCCTTCTTTAACTTCGATTTCTTTACCGTTAATGGTGCATTTCGGCATACAGCACTGTTCCCTTCACTTTCGAGCGGCCTTCACGAACGTAGTATTCGAACTCATCGCGGAACTTCGTGACGAAGCTGATGACCGGCAGAGCCGCGGCATCAGAAAGAGCGCAGATCGTGCGGCCCTTCATGTTGTCGGCGACTTTCAGGAGCAAATCGATGTCTTGCAGACGGCCTCGGCCCGACAAGATCGAGTGGACGATCTTATCAACCCAGCCCGTGCCTTCGCGGCAAGGCGTGCACTGACCGCAAGATTCATGGTGGTAGAAGTGGGTCAGATTGGCCAAGCAATCGACCATGCACTGAGAATCGTCGAGCACGATGATCGCGCCCGAACCCAGCATTGAGCCCGCCGCCGCGATGCTTTCATAATCGAGAAGCACCTTTTCGGCTTCTTCGGCGGTCAAAACGGGCGCCGACGATCCACCGGGGATCACGGCTTTGAGTTTTTTGCCGTTACGAATGCCGCCGCCCAATTTGTAGATCATGTCTTTCATCGGGTACGCGAGTGGAACCTCGTAGTTGCCGGGCTTGTTCACGTTTCCAGAAAGCGAGAAGAACTTGGTGCCGGCCGATTTCTCGGTGCCGAACTTGCGGTAAGCCGCCGCGCCGTCTTTGATGATCGGAACGACCGCCGCCAGAGTCTCGACGTTGTTCACGATGGTGGGTTTGCGCAGGTAACCCTGAACCGCCGGGAACGGCGGCTTCAACTTGGGTTGGCCTTTCAAACCTTCGAGCGACGAGATCATGCCGGTCTCTTCACCGCAGATGTACGCGCCCGCACCCGAGTAGACATCCATGTCGTGATCGAAACCCGAACCCAAGATATTTTTACCGAGCAGGCCCGCATCGTAAGCTTCACGGATCGCTTTTTCGAGAACCGCGATCGGATAGTGATACTCACCGCGAACGTAGATGTAGGATTTTTTCGAACCGATCGCGAACGACGAGATGATCATGCCTTCGATCAGTTGGTGAGGAGCGCGCTCCATCATCAACCGGTCTTTGAACGTGCCGGGCTCGCCTTCATCCGCATTGCAGAGCAGGTAGCGGGGCTCATTATTTTTCGGCAAGAAGCTCCACTTGGTGCCGGTCGAGAAGCCCGCGCCGCCACGACCGCGCAGACCCGACGCTTTGACCTCGTCGATGATCTGCTGGGGCTGCATTTTCAGGGCTTTCGCCAAAACTTCGTAACCGCCGTGCTTTTTGTAGCCGGCAAGCCCGATGAACTCGTCTTTATCGTAGTGCTCGCTTAGGAGCTTTGTTTCGCTCATTTCAAACCTCGCAGGATGTTCATCGCCGACTCGGGAGTGAGATTTTCGTAGTATTTATCGTTCACCTGCATCATCGGCGCGGTTCCGCACGAACCCAGGCACTCGGCGCGGGACACGGTGAAGCGGCCGTCTTCGGTGACTTGGTCCATACCGACTTTCAGCTCTTTGCAGATGTGCGCGGTCAACTCGGGCGCACCATTGATGTGGCACGAGAGCGTGCTGCAAATCTGCACATGGTGGCGTCCCACCGGTTTTTGATTGAACATCGTGTAGAACTTGAACACTTCGTTGATGCGAGATTCGGGAATCTCCATCACTTGCGACAGATGGCGGATCACGTCTTCGTTGATCCAGCCCTTGTTCTCTTTCTGCGCGACGTAGAGTGAAGGAATGATGGCCGACTCTTTGGTTTCGTAGCGGGCCAGTTCTTTTTTGACTTGTCCGAGCCCCTCTGGGCTGAGTTGAAACATTGCCATCTCTCCTTATCGATCCAGTTCACCAGCGATAACGTTCATGGAAGCCACGGTCGCGATCGCATCCGCGAGCATGCCGCCTTTCACCACGTGGGGGAAAGACTGGTAGATCGCGAAGCAAGGCGGACGGACTTTGAGGCGGTACGGGTTGGCGCTGCCATCCGAAACCAAGTAGAAACCGAGTTCGCCGTTGGCGGCTTCGGTCGCATCGTAGACTTCGCCAACGGGAGGACGCAGACCCTTGATGACCAACATGAAGTGATTCATGAGGCCTTCGATATTGCCGTAAACGTCTTTCTTCTCAGGAAGAACGATGCCTTTGTCGCGAATGGTGTAATCGCCGCTCGGCACGTTTTTACAAACCTGCTCGACGATCCGGATCGACTGGCGCATCTCTTCGATGCGGCAGACGTAACGGTCGTAGATGTCGCCCGCGGTGCCGACGGGAACGTCGAAGTCGAGCTGATCGTAACCGTAGTAAGGATCTGTCTTACGCAAATCCAAACCCACGCCCGAAGCGCGAAGCAAAGGACCGGTGTATCCCCACTGAACCGCTTCGTGCGCACTCACGGGCAAAACGCCGCGAGTCCGCTTGATGAAGATTTTGTTGTCGAGCATGAGCGCCGAGATTTCATCGACAGCGCCGCGCATTTCTTTGCAGAAATCCAAAACCTCGTTGAACCAGCCTTCCGGCGGATCATTGGCCATGCCGCCCACGCGGGTCATCGCGACCGTGAGGCGCGATCCGCAGAGCTTCTCGAACAAGTTGTAAACTTTTTCGCGGTACGTGAGCAGATGGAAGAACGCCGTCAAGGCGCCCAAGTCCACGCCGCCGGTGCCGACCGCGATGATGTGGTCGATAATGCGCGAGAGTTCAGCGAGAACGACCCGCATCGCTTGCGCTTTGGGCGGAATCGTCACGCCGAGCAGACGCTCAACCGCTTTGCAGTAACCGATGTTGTTCATCGGCGCCGAGCAGTAGTTCAAGCGGTCCGTGTAAGGAATGACCTGGTTGTAAGGATGGGTCTCCGCCATTTTTTCGAAACAGCGGTGCAGGTAGCCGATCTCGCAGGCCGCACGCACGATGGTCTCGCCATCGAGCTCGGCCATCACGCGCAAGGTGCCGTGCATCGCGGGGTGCGAAGGACCGATGTTGAGCGGGATGTAGCGGTCGTTCAAAACGTCCCCAGGCGAACCGGGTTCGTTGTCGAAGTGGATCGGCAGCGTGACCGTGCAGCTTTGCTGACGGTCGGCCTCATAATCTTTGCGCAGAGGATGACCCACGAATTGGTGGTGGGTCAGGATCTTACGCAAATTCGGGTGGCCACGGAACAAGATGCCGAACATGTCGTACGCTTCGCGCTCGAACCAGTCGGCGCCTTTCCAAACGGTGGTCGCGGTATCAACGGCTTCGCCTTCGGAGAGTTGAACTTTGATGCGCAGACGCTTGGCGGTTTTTGAGTTGAAGAGGTGGTAAACCACGTCAAAACGCTTTTCGCGCGACGGATAGTCGGCGCCACAAACGTCCATCAGGAAATCGAACGCCTGAGAGTCTTTGAGGTGGCGCAGAACCGCGACAAGATCTTCTTTGGGAACGACGAGCGTGTTGTCGCCAAACGCCGAGGAGAACCCGTAGCTGTCGACTTGAAATCGTCGGGCCAGGTCGGTCTTGAGAACTTCGAGATTATTCATAATCAGGCGCCTTCCAATTGTCTTTCCAAGGACGGGGCTTGTTCTCGGCGATCATCTTTTGCAAGAGCATCACGCCATCAAGAACGGCTTCAGGAGTGGGAGGACATCCGGGAACGTAAACATCCACGGGGATCACTTTGTCACAACCTTGAAGCACGTGGTACGCGCGGTAAAAACCGCCCGAACTCGCGCACGCGCCCATCGAAATCACGTATTTGGGTTCGAGCATTTGGCGGTAGATGCGCACGAGAATCGGCGCCATCTTTTCGGTGATGGTGCCGGCGACGAGGAGCAAGTCCGCTTGACGTGGCGAGAAACGCACGACTTCGGCACCGAAGCGCGCGATGTCGTACTTGGGTCCCATGACCGACATCATCTCGATCCCGCAACAAGCGGTTCCGTACGGCATCGGCCACAAAGCGTTCTTACGACCCCAAGCCACGATCGCGTCCAACTTTGTGGTGAACGCAAACGAACGTGACATGTCATCGTGTCGTTGGGTTCCGGTCATGCCCGGAACAACAGGAGTTGTAGAAGTCGACATCAGCGTCTCCTCTCAGGTTTTCATTTGACTATCAATTTCTCTCAGAAATCAGCCAAGCTGACAAGATCCTTGAGCAATTGAGATTTTTCGAGAGTTATTCTCAAATCCACAACGCGATTCGCCATCAGACCACGATTTTCAAGATCGAGGCGGTCTTTGTGGTTGATTCGCCTCATGACAAGTTCCTAGAATTTTAGACTGACTCACGACACTCGACTAAAAGAGGGGAACATCATGATTTCGAAATTGTCCCGCAGTGTGATCGCCGCGGCTCTGCTGATCGTCAGCTCGAGCACAGCGCTCGCTCAGAAAAAACAGACAACAGATTTGCTTATCAAATTGGCACCTGGCACAGCCGCGAGCGCTTTGAGCATCGGCATGTTCCGCTCCTCATCGGTTGAAGTCTTGAACGACCAGTGGGTTCGCGTTCAAGCCCATGAGAAAAAATCGGTTCTCTTCGATTTGCTGAAAAATGATCCTTCGATTGAATATGTTCAGCCGAACTACCCGATCCGTTTGCTCGAAGACTACCGCCCCACCGATTCGCTGCGCCGTGTTGCGATGGCTCGGTATGCGGCGAAGCTCGCGGCCAAAGCACCCGCGCCTCCCAAAATCGACAATCCCGAAATCCCGAACGCCCCCACCAACCGTGCCGGCGTTGACCCCGACCTTGGCAAACAGTGGGGCATGCTCGACATCGGCGCCGCTGAAGCTTGGCGCGTGACCTTGGGAAGTCCCGACATGATCGTGGCCGTGATCGACACCGGTGTTGATTACACGCACGAAGATCTGCTCCCCAACTTGTGGCGCAATCCTAAAGAGATTCCCGGCAACGGCATCGACGATGACAACAACGGCTACATCGACGACGTCATCGGTTGGGACTTCGTTTCGAACGACAATAAACCTTACGATCTCGCGGTTGATCAGTTCCAACTTTTGATCGGCGGCGGAAACCCCGGTCACGGCACTCACTGTGCGGGCAACGTGGCCGCTCGAGGCGGCAACTCGCTCGGCATCGCGGGTGTTGCGCCGAACGTGAAAATCATGTCGCTGCGTTTTATCTCGGATAAAGGCGGCGGCACCACGGCCGATGCGATCAAATCGATCCGCTACGCCGTCGACAATGGCGCGAAAGTCATGTCGAACTCGTGGGGTTCCGAAGGTGAGGACCCCGCAGCAGGCGAGGAAAACCGCGCTTTGCGTGATGCTGTTCAATATGCGCAAGACAAAGGCGTGCTGTTTATCGCGGCGGCCGGCAACGGTCACAAAGGCAAAGGCTACGACAACGATTCGGATCCCGCGCCCGCGTACCCCGCGAGCTACGATCACGACATCATCATCAGCGTCGCGGCTCTCGACGTGAAAGACCAACTCGGTTCGTTCTCGAACTGGGGACTCACGAAAGTAGACATCGGCGCTCCCGGCGTGAATGTGTACTCGACCACTGTGGGCAGCCTCTACTCGGATAAAGTCATCGATGTCGGTGGCTTTGAAGTCACTTGGGACGGCACTTCGATGGCGACGCCTCACGTGGCGGGCGCGGCCGCCTTGTACTGGTCTTTGCACCCGAACAAAACTTGGCAAGAAGTGAAGGCCGCGATTCTCGGCTCGAGCAAAAAGATCAACTCGCTGAGCGGCAAGTCGGTCTCGGGCGGAAAACTCGACGTTCGTGCCCTGATCAAATACTAAAATTTCGAACCAAAGTCCGAATAAAAGGCCCCACCAGGGGCCTTTTTTATTTTCCCGTCTCAAGGTGAGACTTTGTCTTAAGAATCGATCAAGGACCGTCGATAAGCCTTTGATGGAACGTCGACGGATCCCGAGTGGGATCAAATACTTAATCGGTTTGTTGTTGGTGCTGAGCGCCGCCTTCGCGCGCGCCGACCAACCGTGGTCGACCAGCGTCGATGGCCGGCTCTTTCAGGGCGGCACCACCACTCCCCTTCGCGACTCGAGTTTGGTTTTCACTCTGCAGATCATGAATCCGTCGCGCAACTGCGTGCTCTATGAAGAGTCGCAAACTTACGACACGCACACGACCAACGGTTACTTCAACTTGCGTGTCGGTTCACGCGCGCCCGATCTCACGGGCAAGCGCACATCCGGCGACCCCGGATACTCGATGGCCCGAATTTTTAACAACACGCTCAACTCATTTCCGGCCACGACCAAATGTCCCGGCGGTTACACGCCCGATGATGGCGATGCGCGCTTCTTGCGCGTGACCGTGAAGCCCACGGCGGGCGTCGAGGAGACGCTGGCTCCCGACATCGCGCTCACCTCCGTGCCGAGCGCGAAAGTGGCCGAGACCGTTGGCGGTTTGGACCGTTCGCAGATTTTGAATGTGAACAACACCGGCATCAACCGTGTGAACATGACCAATCTCGAGTCGGTGTTCAACACGACTCAACTTCCGATTTTGACCGCACTTCTCGGCGGGACTTCGAGCCTGTACATGCGGCAAGGGTCCAACGGCACCGCCGTTGTTCCAGGCCTCTCGGGCAATGCCTCGGGCGCGAGCGCGGGTCAGATCTGGTACGACACCGCTTCGAATCAACTGAAGTATCAATCCAACTCGGGTCCGCAAACTTTGGGCGTTGCGGGCGCGGGAATCTCCTCGGTGACGGCGGGCACAGGCCTCAATGTCGGCGCGGGTCCCGGCGGTTCGATCACGACCTCGGGCACCTTGAATGTAAATGTCGGAACCGGCGATGGACAGATCGTGCAAGTGCAAACGGGAGGGAAACTTCCGGCCTTGAACGCGTCTGATCTCACGAACGTGAATGGTTCGGCGATTCAATCGGGAACGATTGGTGGAACGACCAGCTTAAATACTTCCGGCAATCTGACAACAACGGGAACTTTGAATTCGGGTGCGATCACCTCGAGCGGCAATGTCGCAGGTGTGAATTTGACCGCGACGAACTCTGTGACCGCGAACGATGCGCGGCTGAACGCGCTTCGCGTTTATAAACCGTCGACAGCGAACTATGTTGAGTTTGTCGCAGATAGCGCCTTGAACGCCCCGGTCGTTTTCACTTTGCCCACGGCTTTAGGCACCAACGGCCAAGTCTTGCAGACGGATGCTTCGGGCAAGCTGTCTTGGACCACGGTGACGACCACGATCGACAATATTCGCGGCAACCCCGTCGCGGCCGGAACGCTGGCCGTCGGGGATGCCGGCAAAGTGTACCGTTGGTCAGGAACTCAGTTTGAAGCCGTGAACTTCGGCGTGGATGATCTTCGCACCGAAGCGGGTCTTCAGCAGTTCGCGGCCAACTGCGGTGCGGATCAGACTTTGACTTGGTCCACAATTACGGACGCTTTTGCTTGTACGACCATCGGGATTGCCGGAACGCAAATCACCTCGGGTACGATCAATGCGGCTCGTCTTCCCACCATCGATCCCACGAAAGGTGGAACGGGCCTAACGGCTCTCGGCACCTCGAATCAGGTCCTTGGCGTCAACAACGCGGGCTCCGCGATGGAATACAAATCCATCACCGGCGGCGCGGGCGTGACCATCACTCATTCCGCTGGCGGCATTCAAGTTTCGGCAACAGGATCTGGTGGAACCGTGACGAATGTCACCGGCTCGGCCCCGATCTCGGTGACGAACAACAACTCAACTCCGGCGATCACGATCTCTCAAGCCACAACGACGACAGATGGGTATCTGAGTTCGACGGATTGGAACACTTTTAATAATAAACAGGCCGCTGGCAATTATCTCACGGGATTGACCGGAGATGTTGTTGCCACGGGACCTGGTTCGGTTGCGGCCACCATTCAGGCGAACGCTATCACGACCGGCAAGATCAACAATCTCGCCGTCACCGATGCGAAGATCAACGATGTCGCGTGGTCGAAAATCACCGGCGTTCCCGCGCTTCTTGCGGCTGTGAACACGGCCGGCACTGGCAATCAAGTCTTCGGCATGAATGCCGCGGGCTCGGCGGGCGAATACAAGTCCATCACGGGTGGATCAGGCGTCACGATCACTCACAGCGTGAACGGGATCGAGGTGTCCGCAACTGGTTCCGGTGGAACCGTCACCGGCGTCACTGCGGGTACAGGCCTCAATGTCGGTGCGGGTCCCGGAGGAACAATTAATGGCTCTGGCACCTTGAACATCGATGTCGGAACGACCACCGGAAAAATCGTGCAAGTGGCGGCTAGCAATAAGCTTCCCATCATTGATGGCTCGAATCTCACAAATCTAAATGCATCGAATATTTCTTCTGGGACTCTGGCGATTGCTCAAGGCGGAACCGGACAAACCACCGCCAACGGCGCGCTGAATGCATTGCTGCCGTCGCAGGCCCTGAATTCTGGAAAAGTATTGCAGACGAACGGCACCGACACCTCTTGGGTCACACCGAATGCAGGCACCGTGACGAATGTCACCGGCACCGCCCCCATCTCCGTGACCAGCAACACCACCACGCCTTCGATCACGATCGCGCAGGCGAACACCACGACCAGTGGTTATTTGAGTTCTACCGACTGGAACACGTTTAACAACAAAGCGAGCACCACCGCGTTGAATAGTTACGTTCTCAAAGCGGGCGACACGATGACGGGCACACTGAATCTGCCGAACAACGGCATCGCCGTCGGCACGAATCAGCTTGTCGTCAGCGGCGGCAATGTCGGAATCGGCACCAGCTCACCGATTGATCTTTTAGACGTTTACTCGCCGACCAACAACGCCTTGATGGGCGTGCGCTCAGGATCAAATTCCTACTGGGCGCTCTCCGCGCAAGCCGCTTCGAATGACATGGCGATCGGCCCGCTCGCGGGCACTCACACCGTTACGCCGATTCTTTATCTCAAGAGCGGCGGTAACGTGGGTGTTGGAACAACCAACCCCACCGAACTGCTCGACGTCGCCGGAAAAATCAAAGGCACCGAACTCTGTATCGGCGCGGATTGCCGTGCGGCTTGGCCCAG
>JAHBUS010000010.1 GCA_019637955.1 Pseudobdellovibrionaceae bacterium
GGGTGTTGCGCACAAGCATGTCATCACGCTTAAGACCTTGCACGCTCTCGGCCACCGAGGCCGAGGGCACCGAGGTGAGCGCGATCTCGGGCGCCAAGTTCTCCGGCAAGCCAGTGGCCGAAGGCACAACGACAATGCGCAAAAACCGCTCATCACCTGACAAAGGAACGTAACCTGAAGGGCAGTTCGCGCTCACCGCGAAGCTGTTCAGGTAATTGTTGTAGATCTTGGCCATCGAAAAGCCCGGATCGTTCGCCGTGCGCTTGGCCGCGCCGATCACGGAGCCCATCGAGAACTTGAAGTACCCGTCCGAGACTTGAGTGTTGACGTTGGTGTACTCCTCTTCGTAGATCAAACAGTTCTTCGAAGGGTTGAGGATCTGCAGGCGCACGGTGAGTGAGGTGTCAAGCAAAGGGTCCGACGTGCCGGTTTTGTAAAAGCGGCCGTCCACGGTTGTCGTGCGGGCTTGATCAATGGCGTGTGCAACAACGCTCAAGAAAATTCCTGAGAGAAAAATGCAGATTTGCCTTAAAAGATAAGCCTTAGTGATCACAAGGTTTTATCGGCGCTTGAAGGCTCGAACTGGAGTTGAATCTCAATCTGAGTCATTCCAAAGACTTTGGTCCAGCCAACCCGCACCAAGAAGCGCGACCAAGGACTTAAAAGCCCAATGATTTCAGCGACTTTTATCCCAGGCAAATTCAAAATAAGAATTCATGCAACAAGCTGAACGCGAGCGTAAACTCGAGAGAAAAATTCTGTTGTTCGCGCTTCTCGGCTGTTTGATCAGCTTGCCGTTCGTTTTCGAATCTTTTTATCTTTCGATTTTTCCGCCCGCAATTTCGACTGAAGGCATCCCTTTTGCCCAAGTGCAAGACATCGAAAGCGACGTGCGCCTCAAACGCGGCGGACTGTTTGCCTGGAATGATGCGCACCCAAACAATACGATCAATCTCGGCGACACGATGTTTGTCGGCGAAGGGTCGTCGGGGCAAATTCAAACCAAAGACCAAACCGTCATGATCTTTGGCGCGAACACCCTGGTGCATTTCACTTCGCTCAACGGCTTTGATGTTCCCGAGATCCAGGGCGGCAACGTCCGGTTCATCGTCAATGGATCGACAAAGATTGCCATGAACGGAGAACTTCTGGAGATCACCGGGCAAGGAGCCGAAGTTCAACTTTATTTCGACTCCGACGGCAAACCGCAATTCAAAACTTTGCGCGGCGAGATGGCTGTCAACAAAATCGGTACGGGCGTGATCGCCTCCACCCGTCCCCTGCCCGACCCGCCTCCTGTCGAACTCATCTTCCAAAACGAAACTTATCAGCTGCGTTGGCAAGACCTCTACACGCTTGAGCCTGGCCGGCGCCTCAAAGTCAAACCGCCCGAGGCGATGACGATCCACACCCGACAAGCTCTCAACTTAAACCGCATGCCGAAGGATGAAGCCTACGAGCTGCAGGTTTCACCGGACGAGGCTTTTGCCGAACCTCTGACATCCACTTTGGTGGGCGGTTCGACCCAAACCATTCCGGATGCGTTCATTGGTCACAACTTTATCCGCGTCAAAAACAACGCGAAAAAGGTCTTCGCGGTCGGAACCTTTACGGTCCTAGCGACGACCTACCCGGCCGCCACTTTGGTGCGCGACGCGCGTTTCGACCGGGCCACGCAAACTCTCGCGCTGGATCTTGAATCGGACCAGCCCGCGCAGGCATTTATCGTGGAGTTCTCCAAGAATCCCGTCTTCGACAAAGACGACGAAAAGCGCATCGTTCCTGTCGAAGACTTGAAGTCGATTCCCTACGAAGGCCACGGTCGCCTGTGGATTCGCGTTCAAGCCGTTCTGGCCAAAGACCTCGTGACGGACTTCTCTCTCGGTCACGCCCTGATGACGACTCCGCGCGAAACTCTGGGCATCCCGATCCTGACTTTGAACAGCGACAAGGCCAATACGTTTGAAAACTTCCAAATCGCGTGGACACCGGTCGAAGGTGCCGACTCTTACGACGTCGAGTGGACGCACCCGGGCGGCGACATCGAGAGTTTCACGACGAACCTCACTCAGCACACCTTCAAGCCTTCGAAGAGCGGCTACGCGAGCGTGCGCGTGCGGGCGAACCGTGGCAAACGTCATGGCCGTTACTCCGACACCGCCTCGGTCAACGTGACGGGATCGCTCCCGCATTTGGCCAAACCCGTGATCGAAAAACCCGCTCGCGTCGATGTCGCCACCTCGTCGAACCGCCTGCGCGCGCCGTCGCTTCCCATCTACGATGGCCGCAATCGTTTTTATGACTCGAACCTTGTCGCGGTTGAGCCCGGCGGATTCGTGGCCATCTCCAGCAATCAGAACAACCGTGCTCAAGAAGAGATCATGGCGACCATCCTCTCGGTGCGCGTGAATCACTGGATTCAAAACTGGGGGGTCGATGCCATGGCCCGCATGCAAGTGTTCGGCTTGACCGAAGCCGCCCAGCGCAGCCAGGCCCAAGACATCGATGCCCGCCTGCTGTACCGACTGGATTTCGAGCCGCTGAAAATCCGATCTTACTTCCCCGTGGCTTCGCTGGCGCTCGGGTTTGAGAGCTACCGAAACTCGGGGGCCGAGTTCTACACGCCTGGTTACGATCTCGTGAAAGCGGGCCTTCGGATCAACTTCCCGGCTTGGCGCAACTGGAGCGCGGGCGGAGAGGTCTACTACGGCGTGGCTTCGGATCAATCGAATAAAACCGAGATCTCGGGCAACTTCGGTTACTTCTTTACCGAGAAGATCTCGGCGGGTCTTGGCTACCGTTTTTCTCTGTTTGAGGCAAAAACCTCGGCCACGTCGCCCGGGCCGCTTCCTTACCGCGAAGCTTACGGCGAGGGCTATTCCATTTTGAGATTCCACTACTAAGCGCTTGAGACGGCCCTTGCGGATTCCGATAAATCGGGTATGAAATCCCGAGGTTTCGCTCTGATTTTAATCCTCATCGCTTTCGCGGCCACGGGCTGCGGCAAGCAGATGCGAGATTACATCGCCGTTGGCTCGGAAGACCTGCTCCCTTCGCCGGGCGGCACGCTGAATCCTTTTTCCGATGAGATCAAAACCGTTCGCGTCTCCTCGGGCTACGGCACGGCACAGGGCCCGAGCGCGAAAGTCACCGTCAGTATCGGACACGTCAATCAGGACGTGGTCGAAGGCACGACCGCCGATGCGCTCGTGCGTCTGTCCCACCAAAAAATGGATTAAATCCTCCCAAAAGTAGATGACCTCGGTCGCAAACTCATGAATTCTTAGAGACGGGCACGGGAGGCTCGTGAAATTCGTCTCGATCAAATGGAAAATCGTGGTCGCGCTGATCGGCTTGGGAGTCGTCCTGGTCGGCTCTTACGTTTTGCTCGCCAAAAAAACCTTTGAAGAAGACAAGATTTCGTACATTTACGAATCCCAGCAGTCCCAGGCCAATCTCATCTCCAAATCGATCTCGCAACAAATCCAACGTTCGCTTTTCAACGCGCGCAGCTTTCTGGCGGTGGCGAAAACCGAAAAGTGGGTCAAAAATTCGGTGACCATCGACCTGCTGAGCGCCGACGATTTTTTGTACGCCGTGCAGGGGCTCAAACCGACCAGCAATGAGCAGGTGTTCTCCTACCGAAAACCAGGTCTGCCCGCAACGGTGGTCTTTGGGGCGATCGACCGCAATCCGCCGGGCTTGGTTCTCAAACATCTCTTCGAAAACTATTGGCAGCTCGATCTCCCGGTGAAGGATTCGGGCCAACCGCTCGCCGTCGCGATCATTTTGCGTTTGAACCTGGAGTTCGACGTCTTGAGAAATGACCAGAACTTGATGATCATGAGCGACACCGGCTTGGTGCTCAGCCGTCAGAAATTCGCGCCTGATCTCGAAAAACAAATCGTCAATGCGGGTAAGGCCACCAGACTGGCCAACACCTCGAGAATTTCCAGCGGCGGCGAAAACTATCTTGTGTCGCTGTCATCGCTGGATTTCAGACCTTACAAAATCGCTCTGGCTTCGAATGAAGCGAGCGCCCTCGGCGCGTTGGACATTCTGTTTAAGCGTTCAATGTTCTTCGTCTTCTTTTCGATTTGCTTCATTTTCCTGATCTCGATTGGCATTTCGCGCGGCCTCACCCGCAATCTGCGCAAACTCACGGAAGAGTCCGAACAAATCGGTTTGGGCTATTTTGAACCGGGGCCCGTTCTGGAATCCTCCGACGAGATCGGCCAGCTCTCGCGCGTCTTTCAACAAATGAAGGTGAAAATCAAAGGGCTGCTTGAGGACACCAAAGACAAAACGCGAATGGAGCAAGAGCTGCAGACCGCGAAGCTCGTCCAAGAAAGCCTCTTCCCGCGTGAGCATGAAAAACACGTCGAAGCTCTTTCGATCTGGGGTCAGTTCGAAATGTACTCGGAGTGCGGCGGCGATTGGTGGTATTACTTCCGCCAGGGCGAGTGGCTTTACGTCGCCATCGCCGATGCGACCGGGCACGGAACCCCCGCGGCCCTCGTCACCGCCGCCACGCGCTCGATCTTTTCGATGCTCGAGCACAGCAATTTGACCGTGACGCAAATGATGCAGGCCTGGCACAACGCTGTCAGCTCGTGCTCGAACGAGCGCGTTTTCATGACCGCGTTTCTCATCAAGATCAACGGGCGCACCGGCCAGTACTCGTTTATCAACGCGAGCCATGAGCCCCCGGCTCTCTTGCGCCGTGAAAACGGGATCTTCACGATGAACGTGCTCGCCGCCGAACGCAACCACCGGCTCGGAGATCAAGGCGCCCAAGAATGGATCGAACAAAGCGGAACGCTGAACGCGGGCGAACGCTTGGTTCTTTACACCGACGGTCTCGTCGGCATGGAGAACGAAGAAGGCAAAACGATGGGCGAGAAACGCCTCTGGAAAAAGATCGCCCAGGCCGCCGACGAGACACCGAACGTGCGGCAAATGGGTCCGGAAGTCATGAAGGTCTTCAACGAGTTCCGCGGAACGCGGCCGATCAATGATGATGTCACCTTGGTGATTGTCGAACGCACTCTTTAAAACGCGAGTAGGATCAGAAGGGCGATGTTGCCCAAGAAAGCCAGCGTCGTCGACGTGGGGTTGTGACCCTTTTCAAGCTCTTGGGGGTCTTTCATTTCATTCGAAAGGTATTCGCTCATGAGCGCCGAGCCTTTGTCGCCCGTCATTTGATTTTGCAATTTGGCGAGTTCCCGCGGAAAACGAATCAAAGCGCGGTCGTGCAAATCGCTCACGGCGCGGGTTTTGTCGATCTGAACTTCGGCGAGATTGCCTTTGAGCGACACCACTTTTCCTTCGGCCACGATTTGCGTGCGCACCGACTGATTGAAGAAGGCCGTGCCGGCTTCGCCGCTCACCTCCACCCACTGAACCGCATCGCCCACTTCGAGGCCCGAATTCGTGCCATGAAAAATCCAAGCGCGCGTCTTCCCACCCTCTTCGAAAATGGGTTTGCCGAGACTCTCGTCAATCACCTGGTAGCCTTGGTAAGGCATCGACGCGACAAAGTCGGCGACCAGTTTTTGCGAGGCTTTGATCAATTGATCGCCAATGGGGATCGCCGGGTGCAGCTCCACGCTCGACTCCCAAAGGGTTGAACCGTCTTCGGCGCGGTACACCTGCATACGCAAAGAGCGGTCTCTCAGATGCGTGGTCATCAGCGCCTCGGCATCCAGAATCTTGCCCAGAATGATCACGTCGGCGGGTTTGAGCGTGCGGCGGGGCTGAAACACGCCCCGGTTGATCATAAAGCGGCGGCTGGCGACCAGATAACGCTGGTTCTTGGTCAACGACTCACGCATTTGCCACCAGGCATCTTCACTGGAGGCATAGTTGGCATCGGCGATCGGAAAGACCGCCATCTTCGTAAAGAGCAGATGCTGCACCTCGGCCTGAGCGGAGACGCAAAAAATCGAAAGCAGCATCGCGACGAACAGAGACATCTTCATGTTTTCTCATTCTAATGAAGACGACCTGTCTTTGAAAGGAGACTTGAATGAAATCTCGGAACATTCGACTCATGAAGGGCCTTCTGATCGCCCTCGGGCTTGGCTTAGGTCTGGGTTTAACGGCCTGCGCGAGCAGCCCTCCACCCGAAACCAAAATGGGATCGGCCGATCTCAAACCCCGCTCGGGATCGAACGCCTCCGGCCACGTGCACTTTCACCAGCTCGACAAACGCGTGCATGTCGCCTTTGAAGTAAAGGGTCTCGCCGCCAATAGCAAACACGGATTTCACCTGCACGAAAAAGGCGATTGCTCGGCCATCGATGCCATGTCCGCCGGCGGGCATTACAACCCCGGCGGCCATCAGCACGGAAGTCTCGTCTCGGCCAACCGTCATGCCGGCGACTTCGGAAATATCCAAGCCAATGCCCAAGGCGTCGCCAAGGGTGAGCTCTACCTCGACAACATGCACGTCCGTCAGCTCAAGGGTCTTTCGGTCATCGTTCACGAAAAAGAGGATGACGAAAAATCGCAGCCCGCCGGCAACGCGGGCTCGCGCATCGCTTGTGGAGTCATTCAGTGACCTTGTCGCAGCTCCGCTACGTTTTATCGGTCGCACGCCACTTGAGTTTTGGCCGTGCCGCCGAGGAGTGCGGAGTCGCCCAGCCCTCGCTGAGCGTGCAGATCAAAAAGCTCGAAGATGAGCTCGGCGCCACGATTTTTGATCGGCACCAAAAGGGCGTTCGACTGACCGAAGTGGGCGAGCGCATTGTGAAACAAGCGCAAACCGTGTTTGTCGAAGTGGACCGCCTCAGCGAAATCGCGAGCCTGCACCAGTCGCGCGTGAACGGCCGCCTACGGCTGGGCATCATCCCGACGGTCGCGTCTCACCTCACACCGTACTTCTTGGGACCGCTTCTGAAAGAATATCCCGACCTCGAAATTCACCTGTTTGAAGAGACCACGGAAAATTTGATTCGAGAACTGAGCGATGGGCGGCTCGATGCCGCGATTTTATCCACGCCGGAGAAGGTGTCTTACGATTTGGTCGAACGCGTTCTTTATTACGAACCGTTCGTTCTCTTTGCGCACCCGAAGCACCGTTTCTTGAAGAAAAGCGCGATCAACATTCAATCGCTTCAGGAAGAAAATCCGGTGCTCCTCGACGAAACGCACTGCATGCGCGGGCAAGTCGAAGACCTTTGCCATTCAAAAAAAACTTCGAAGAGCAAAGTGCAACTGGAACACGGGACGCTCCAAACTTTGATCACCCTCGTCGACCATCAAGATTCGTACACACTTTTACCGGCGCTGGCGGCCTTGGACCTGCGCCCCGAACAGCGCAAACGCCAAGTGCGCGAATTTCAGTCCCCCCAACCGCACCGTAAAATCGGATTGATCTTTAGCAAATCCTACGTGAAGCGCTCGCTCGTCGAGGCCCTGGAAGCCGTGATCCTGGCTCACTTGCCAGAGGCGGTGGAGCCGCGCCTCAAGTCGAAAATGAGCGTTTTGAGCCCAAAGGCCACCCACTTTAAAACCAATTGAAAACCAACTGACTCATAGATTTAAACTATGTGAGAATAGATATTTGGTATTTCAGATCCCGCTGAAAATGGTCGATCATACTCTTAAGGAGGACGTCGATGGACCGCATTCTGCTGTTAGCCCTCATCGGTGGATTGGTATCGCTGGTCAGCACCAGTGCTGGCGCTTTGCTGACTCCTTATTTTCAGCGCACGGAAGGGATCCAGAAATTTCGCCTCTCCATCGACTTCGCGATGGGCGTGATGCTCTCGACCGTGGCCTTCTCGCTGGTCGGTCCCGAGATCGTGGGAGCCTGGAGCGATCACACCCGTCTTAAAATCATCCTCTTCGGCTTCACTGCGGGGGTCTTCTTCATCGGATGGACTCACAAGGTCACCGAGCACCTGCAAAAACGCGCCAAAAAGCCCACCGTCCTGTCGTCCGGAAAAATCGTGCTGGCCCTCGCGCTGATTTTTCACAACTGGCCCGAGGGGATGGGCGCCGGCGCCTCGCTGGCCGGGATGCCGCTCAGCCAAGCGATCCCGTTGCAAGTGGCGATCGCCATTCAGAACGTGGCCGAGGGTCTCTTGCTCGCCATCTGTTTTCGCAGCTTCGGTTGGAGCATGGGCCGTTCCGTTTTAGGAAGCATCGGTTCAGGCTTCGTCGAGTTTTCGGGAGCATTGGTGGCCGGGGTGCTCATGCACCAAACGATGTCGTGGCTCCCCTTCCTGTTGTCGGTCGCCGGGGGCGCCATGCTGATGTCGGTGGTGATTGAACTTTTTGAAGCGAAAATGGAAGGCCGCGTGATCGAGAAGAATCAGTTCGCGCTGGGTCTGCTGCTGATCCCCTTTATGAACTTCGCGCTGAACTTCTAAAAAAGAGAAAAAGAGCCCTTGAACGTTTGACTTCCGTCACCGCCAGAATGATGAAAGGATGGCCGGGAACAGCGTTCAGAAAGGAGCCCGAGATGAAACGTCAGACCTACTTCATTCTCGGGCTTTTGAACGTCGCTCTGGGAGTTCTCGGCGCGATGCTACCGCTCTTACCGTCGACCTGCTTCTTTATTTTCGCCGCATATTTTTTCAGCCAGAGCAACGCGCGCCTCGAAGCGTGGATTCTTCATCATCCACGCTTCGGTCCCACGGTCGTCCAGTGGCGTCAGCACAGGTCGATTCCGCTCTCCGCCAAGATTGCCGCAAGTATCGGCATGAGCATCAGCATGCTCGTCTTGATTCTTTCGGACCGCTCGCCGGCGTTTTTAATCTGTGCCGCATTGTTCTTGGGCCTGTCGGCGCTCTTCGTCTGGACCCGCCCGACCACTCAAATCAATCCAACGGCCTCAGAAGACCTTTGATTTCGGAAACTCGATCCACGCCGCGCCCTTCGGAAAATCCGCCGGACGCTCCTGAGTTTTTTTGTGCGCCTTGAGGTAGCCCATCAGCGCCGCGATCAACGAATCGAACGCGTGGGGGTTCTCGCAGAGCAATCGAAAATCTTGCTGGTACAAGAACAAACCCGTTTTATCTGCGAGCGCGTTCAAAAAAGCGCGGCGCGCCTCTTCTCCGCCGACGGAATTGCGGTACGAGCGCAAATGGCTCTTGTTGACCTTCAGCTCGTTCCCCAAGCGCCAAACGCTCAGCTTCGGAAAAACCTCAAAGCAATCCAGCGGCAGACGGCGTTTCAGATAAACCGCGCGCGCCGTGATGGGCGCGTGATTCGCGCCCAAAGCATGCTGCACATCCAAGTTTTCTTCTTCGAGTTCGCTCAAGTAGAGCTCGACCGGGCGCTGCGTGTAAGGCGTGAAGATCTTGCGCTGGCGTTTTTTAGGCAAGCCATGCTGAAACTGGCGCATCCATTTGATCTCGGGATCGTTGCTGGTTTCAAACCCTTCGCAAGGGGCGGTTTCGATCACGCTCTTCGGCAGAGTCAACGGCGCATCGATCATGATCGACACGGCATTGTCTTTGAGCTGATCGATCATCTCGACGATTTTGTGATCGGCCGACACAAATTCTTCGGTGCGAATTTTTTCGTGAAGGCGGGAGAGGATCAGACGTTTCTGATCCTGATAGTAGTCCAGCACGGCGAGGCAGCTCTTGTCGGACTTTCCGCCCGACAGAGAAAGCCCCATGTAACGGACGAACTTCGTTTCCGTTACCGGAGGGGCGCCACGGTTCTTGCGGCTAGCACTTGAAACCCTGCTTTTTCGCATGCGGCGGCGACTCCCGTTCGCCCGCCAGGAGGACACCAGACCATCACGCATCCGCCCCCACCAGCTCCACAAATCTTAACAGCCAAGGCTCCCGCCTTCAAACTGACATCGCTCAACTTCTCGATTTCCGGACTGGTAAACGCGGGTGCCAAGCGCACGCGCGCCTCGTATTCGCGCCTGAAAAGCTCTGGCAAGCGGTCCCACCCTTTGGTGAGGCATGCGATCGACATCTCGTCCGCGATCACCTTGATGTCGTGGAGCGCTTTTAACGTCGTCGGGTCTTTGTGAACCGCGCGGGTCATGACTTCGAAGTTGTTCAGACCCGAGTGGTGGGCTTTGCCGGTGTTCACCAACAAAAACTGCTCGGCGAACGGCGTGTTCTCGACCGGCAGCGTCTGCAAGTGAATGCCGCTCGCGTCGTAGTGGATCAAGTTCAGTCCGCCCAAATCCGCCGGGTAATAATCTTGCGTCCCCGTCGGCGTGTTTAAAACCTGCGCTTCGATATTGTGGGCGACGTGAACGCGTCCATGGGAGTCGCGAAACTCCTCACGCGTGAGCTTCTCGAAGGCTTTCAGGATCGAGATCGTCAAAGACGAACTGCCGCCCAACCCCCCACCCACGGGCGATTGTGAAGAGGTGGTCAAGCGGAAACCCACTTTCGGCTTCCAGTACGCCAGGTGCTTTTGCAGCAAACTGAGTTTGGGATCGGTGTCTTTCAACGCCTCCTGCAGGTTGATGTATTTTTTATCGAGATTCAGATCTTTCGAGATCAGCTCGATCGAACCATCGCCGGTCTCTTCGATTTCGGCCTGAGTCCAAATATCGATGGCCACGTTGACGGTCTTCGCCGAGCCGACAAAGTTGTAAAGCGGCCAGAGATCCAAAGTTCCTCCGGCGAGATCGACGCGCGTGGGGGATCGGACTTCAATTTTCATCTCTTCTCCTTACCGGGAGGAATCACCGCGGGCATTAAAAAGGATTCCAAATTCAAACCGCGCGCCGAGGTCTCGTCGAGCGTGAAGACGTCGGGGTAGAGATTGGTCTTGGCGGCCATCAAAGCGCGGTCGCGTCCTTCAATTTTCTTTTTCATCACGGGACCGAGATGGAGCTCGAGCATGAGGTCGTTCTTGTCATTCAAAAAACGCACCGTGCGAACTTTCGGTTCGGGAACGTCTTTGATCTGCTCCTTGAATTCGGCCACTTTCAATTCGGCCACGCGGTCGATCAACGTCGCCGCGAGCTCGGTGCTCACATTCAACTCAGGATACGCCTTTTGGGTGGCCGTCCAAACCTTGCCGTCGAACTCGAGTTTGGTGGTGCCCTCCGAGCCCTGAACCTCGACTTTTTTCACATCCGCCTTCACCAAGGTGAAAGGCTGCGTGCGGTCACGAAGGATGTCGAGCTTCACATTCAAAAAACGGCTCGAATCGGCGGTGGCCACTTTCACGACATGCGCGGGTTCGCTCGTGGCGACGTAGTAATATTTATCCTTGTCCACGCCGACATCGGCGGTGAAGTCGGACGCATCTTTGAACTTGAGCGTGTAACTCGCCAGAGGTTTGGCCAGACCGTACTTTTTAAGATCTTCGGCGTTCGGGGCCGATTCCTTGACGAACTCGGTGATCACCGCATTGTTGAAAAGTCCCAGCACATCGCGAACCTTATTTTGATCAAGCTTCCAATCGTCGTGGCCGGCCGCGGTCCACTTCGAATCTTGATAATTGAGCTGGAGTTTCTGTCCGTCCTTGCTGAACGTTAGCGATTGGATCCCCGACATCGACCGCCGCAGCAGGCGTTTATCGCGGAAATCGAAGAACTTTTTCTCCAAACGCCCGAACCAATTCGAACTTGCCAAAAAAACTTTCTTCTCCTGATCACGGCGGATGAACGCCTCGCCCTGGTAATTGCGCTTCGAGGAGATGAACAAAACGATCTTCTCGCCCAGGTTGTTTTGAACCGTGACCTGCCCGCGGGGTTCGTCCAGTCCGAACACTTTCCAGTCGATGTCCTCGTTCTCCATCAAGATATCGCTCGCGGTTTCTGTCGCGATCCCCTCGACAAAATCGCCCGCGGTGTTCACGTCGGCCATCTCCTGAATGGGCTCTTCGAGCTTCCAGCCATCGACCGTGCGGTTCAAACGGATCTTATTGTACAGAAGCGGATCGCCTTTTTTTTCGGCCGTGGCCACGTCCGAAGACAAGATCTCGATTTGGTTGATTTGATCGGTGTTGAAAGGAACAAGTTTGGCGCGTTCGGCCTTTTGCGACTCCTCATGCTTTTCGGACTGAAAGTCGTAGAGGGCAAATCCCACGGCGATCAGTGCGCAAGAACCGATCACGGCCCAACTTTTATGTTTCATGCGTATCTCCGGCGGAACCACATCCACCCACTCAAACCAAAGAGAATCAGCGGCAAGGGAACGATGAAGCCGAGAATGAACATCACGAACTGCGTGTCGGGAAGTTCAAACTTGGTGATACCCACCTCTTTGGGCGTGATCGCCACGAGGTTTTCTTCTTTCGCCAGCGTCGCGACCGAATTGAGCAAGAGATCGCGGTTCAAATTTTGGTACAGGTATTGATCGTTCAAGAAGTCCGAATCACCAAAGACCAAAAGCTGAAAGGGCTTGCTGCCGCCCGGGTACATCCCCGAAGCCTCAACGCCCAGAGTGAAGGGACCCTTGGCTCCCTCGGATTTAAAATCCAACGTCTGAAAGCCCATCGACGTGTCGTTGGTTTTCACCAAAGGATCGAGCTGAACGCCTTCGGGCGCTTTGACCAGCTTCAAGTCTTGCGGGAGGCGAAAAACGGTGAACTCCGAACGGCCAAAGGGACTGGTGATTTTGTTCGTGCGCGAGAAGTCGGTTCCACGCGTGAAGCGGGGATCGATCGCGCGGCCCATCGGCGTATTCAAGACCGTGGCGATGTAATTGCCTTGCGGCTCGATGCCCAAGCCCGCCAAGAATCCGTTCAAACCGTGGCGCATGCGCGGCTTCACCGCCAGAATCAGGCTGCCGCCCCGCTTGAGGTAATCTTCGAGCGCCTTGATCTCGACATCGAGAAAGCCTTGCATGGGACCCACGACCATGAGCACGTCGGCATCCGCGGGAACCGCCGGAACGGCCGAAAGACTGAAAGTCTCGACCTTGTAGTTGTTGCCCTCAAGCAAGGCCTTGAGCAGGCTCACGCTCTGGCCGTCCTGACTGACTTCGGTCGCCAGCTCGCCGTGACCCGAAAGCAGAAAAACCTTCTTGGATTTTTCGCGCGTCACCTTCACGAGAGCGCCCGTGACTTCCTGCTCGTCGATCTTTTCGATCAAATTGGTGCGGCCTTGGTACTCGAGCAAAACGGCCTGCGATCCTTTTTTAATATCGTACTTCTCGGTCAAATCGGGGCGCTTGTTGATCTCGACGAACTCGAGCTTCACGTGCGGCGATTGGTCTTCGTATTTACGAATCAGCTCAATGAAGGCGCGGCGGTTCTGCTCGACGCCCTGGGTGCCATCCTTGTAAAAGTAAATGATCTTGAGATCCGAGGTCAGTCCCTTGATCAGCTGGACCGACTGAGGCGAGAGCGTGTTCACGCGGCCGAGCGAAAGATCGAAGGTCGTGTACTTGCGCGCGCCGATGTAGTTCACCGCGATCAAGCCGATGAGCACGGTCGCGATCATCGCGCCCATGCTCATCCCCTTGCGGGTGGTTTTCATCGTCAGAAATTCTTTGAAGAACTGGCGGTCGACGTAAAGGCCACCCGCGATCAAACCCACCGACAAGCCGAGCGCCACCCACAAGAAGGGCACCCAACCCCCGGCCAAGAGGCGGATGACCCCAAAGCAGACCACCGAGATCGCGGCGAAGACAAAGAGAATTTTAGCGAGGCGGCTCATCTTAAGACCTCCAGCGGGACGCTTCGATCACCCGCTCCGATAAGAAACAGAACAAGAAAATCAGGCTCGCGAAGAAAATTAAACCCGTGGTGCGCACGGTGCCTTCGACGAAACCCGACAGATGTTGATTGAGCGAAATGTGCTCGAAGACCGCCCGCGCGGCCGGACTGTCGACAACGTCAACGCCCATACCGACGAACCACACCGAAATATTGAACACGACCGCCATCACGTATGAGACGATCGCGGATTCGGTGAGCGAGGAGCAGAACAGATCCATGGCGGCATACACGGCCGCGACCAAAAAGATGCCGCCAAAAGCGACGATCAAGGTCATCCAGTTGATGTTCGCGAAAAACGCCGTGAGTGCCGGGTACAAGAAGCCCAAAAAGATCACGGCACCAATGGCCGCGAGCGCCGAGAGGTACTTGCCGATCACGATTTGCGCCGACGTCACGGGGGAGGTCAGAAGCAAATCGAACGTGCGCATTTTCTTTTCTTCGGAAAAAAGACGCATGGTCAAAGCCGGGACAATCAGAATCAGCATCAAGTTAATGAAACTCAGGTGGCGCAAAAACACACCGTAGTGAATGTTGAGCTGTTGCTGCGGCAGGCTTCCGGCGTACACCGACGTCTCGATCTGCATTTTGAACGCACGCAGGGCGTTCGGATACACCCAGCTCAGCACCGCCGTGATCAGGCCGCAGACCACCAAGAAATTGGGATTGAAAAGAAAGCCGTGCCATTCTTTACGGAAGATGATCCAGATTTTTTTCACGCGAGACCTCCTGCTTCGTTGCCGTAAGTGAGTTTCAGGAAGATTTCCTCAAGATCCGCGCGCGCCGAGGTGATCTCGAGCAAACCCGCACCGTTTTTGATCACTTCACTGGCGACACGTTCAATCACGTCCTCGCTTTCGGTCGCGTCGATCTGCCAATCTTGCGGCGACGTGGAGACGACCGCCAGAATACCGGGCAGCGCCTTCAATCTCTCTTGCAGATCGGCATTGGCTTTGCGCACTTTCAAATGCACGCGGCGCGAGCCCGACTTGAGGGTTGAAAGATTGGCCAGAGAGTCTTGCGCCACGATCTTTCCATGGTTGATGATGATGATGCGTTCACAGGTCGCCTGAACCTCGGGAAGAATGTGCGTCGAAAGAATCACGGTGTGCTCGCCACGAAGTTCGCGGATCAGGTCGCGAATTTCGGCGACCTGCTTGGGATCCAGCCCCACGGTTGGCTCATCAAGAATCAAGACCTCGGGATTCGACACCAGGGCCTGCGCGATGCCCACCCGCTGCTTAAAGCCCTTCGAAAGATTCTGAATCAAACGCTTTTGCACGGCGCCTAGATGGGTCTTTTCGATCGCGCGATCCACAAAGGTTTTTAAAGAGGCGCCTTCGACGCCCTTGAGCTGCGCCACGAAGGTCAGGTAGTCGCGCACGAGCATATCGGCGTACACCGGCGGCGTCTCGGGAAGATAGCCGATGCGTTTTTTGACTTCGATGGGATTCTCGAAAACGTCGAACCCGCCGACGCGTGCGATGCCTTCGCTCGGAGCCATAAAGCCGGTGATGATCTTCATGGTCGTCGACTTCCCGGCGCCATTTGGCCCAAGGAACCCAACGACCTCGCCCTTGCGGACATGAAAGTTCAATCGGTCAATGGCGGTGTGCTCGCCGTACTTCTTCGTCAAGTTCTCGACAATAATCACGATTCACCTTCCCTGATGCTCTCGAAATTCTAGAAGATTGAGAGCAGAAATCAATCAGCGGAAGGGCTCTTTGACGCGAAGGTGTAGACCTGAGGATGATGGTAGGTCACGCGCCCCAGCCGGTCGCCCTTGATGGGTTTCACGAAACGGCATTCGACGACGATGACCTCGTACTTTTGACCGTCCAACACCATCTTCTTCCCCTTGGACTCTTTCCAAACCCACTCGGCGACGGCCTGAATCACTTCTCTCGGGACGCTCTGCTCGCGGTTGCGAAAAAGCACGGCATGGGCGCCGGGTTCGTCTTTGAGATGCACCCACAGATCCCAAGCCCGTGCTTGACGAAGAATGGCCAGATTGTCGGCTCCCGACTTCCCCAGCGCCGCCTCGAAACCGCCGTCGAGCTGCAGGCGGCGGCCGGCGGCCTGCGCCTTCTTCATCACCTGCCCCGCACGTGACGGAGCGGCCTCTTTCTGGTCAAAACGCCCCGAGGCGAGCCGCGCCTCCAATTTTGCCACCTCGCCCACCAAAACGCCGATGCGGGCTTGAGTGCCCTCGCGCTTGCGTTCGACGTCTTTGGCTTTCTGATAAGCGGCCGCCATATTGTCGAAGCGTGAACGGTCCTCATCGTAAAGGTCGCGCAAAGACTCGGGCACCGTCTCGCTTTCTTTGAGCCGGTCGCCGAGTTCGCGGTAGCGGTCGGCTTGGCTTGAGTGCAACAGCTCGGTCATGGCCGCAATGGCCTTGCGTTTTTTTTGCAGATCTTTTTCGGTTTGCTTTTGCGCTGCGGACTTGGGGGGCGCGGCGACGCCCTCTCCGGACTCTTTGTCTTTCGCGGGCGCGTGGGCGACCCCGTGAAACTCGGCCGCTTCGCGCGACCAAGCCTCCCAATCGCGCTCGACACGCTCAAAAGCGGGAAGCTGCGGGGGCGGCAGCGCGGACGGTTTGTTCCACGAAATGGATTTACCATCACTCGCCGCCAAGAGGTTCGGGTTCTTGGGGATCAAATCGAAACGCACCCGGCACTCTTTGTCCGCGGCGGATAAAAAGAATTCGAGCACGCGGCCTTGATCGAGCAAAAGATGAAGATCACGCAGGTAAAGATTTTTGCCATGCGAATTGAGAAAGACGGTCACGGGCTTGGCCGCGCGTTTGACGCGCGGCTTGTGTCCTTGCAGCCACATCAGCGGCGCCGTCGGATGCAACCGTGCCGCAAGGTAAAGTTCACGACGTGAATAAAATTGAAAAACGACGATCTCCCCGTCCGTCCAAAGGTCTTGCAGTTGCGCACCCACGAGACGCTCCCGAAGCCATTCGCAAAACGAGACGAGTTCGTTCGAATTCAACGATTTCATTCGTGAAGAATACCCTCAGGACGTTAAGAAAGAAAAGCGTGAAGCCGATGACACCCATGTGAAAAAAGATCGCTTAGCCGTGCTGGTTAAAAAATATTTGGACGCCGACAACCGCCGGGCCGAAACGTTCGATGAGCTTTTGATCGAAGCCGTCGGCGACTACATGGCCGAACTCATGGATGGATCGTTCATCCCGCATTCGCACCTGGATCTGGTCGAAGAGGTCCTGCTCGAGGATTCTTGGGACATCCTCCGCAAATTGACCTACGGCTCGCTCAGCCTCGAGGACTACCGCGAAAGCCGCTCAAAACAGAGCCGCCGCAAAGCCAACTGCTAAGGGGATCCCCAAACGTCTCATTCCAGTGCACCGACCAACGTCGGGTGCGTTTTTTCTATCGCCTCGTTCAGAATGAAACGTATACTAATCGAAATGACACAACTCCTTCTCGCCTTCCTTAGCGTCGTCGCGATGCCGACCCTTGCGCGTGCCCAATGCTCGGCATCGCCGCCCAGCCACGTTCAAGAGGCCCTGGAAGAAACCCGCAAGTTCATGATGAGCTGCTCGACCGCCCAAATCGGCGACGACAAGCACATCTTGATCAACGATTATTCGGGTCAGAGCATGCCGCCCAAGATGTACGTCTTCACCAAAACCGGCAACTGCATTCGCGAGATGGAGATCACTTGGGGCGTCGGCCAGAGCGGCAGTGGAACCGCCAATGGCAAACCCGCCGCCTGCTCCGAAAAATCGACTCAGCAAACCCCGCCCGGCTACCACATCACCGCCAAACACGCCGGGGGTGAGCGCTACAACGAAAACAACTCCATCGGCCTGGCCGCACTCAGCGGACAAAAGAGCTTGGGAGATCGCGGGATCCTGATCCACGGCGCCGAGCAACCCGGAACGGCCTCGTCTTGGGGCTGCACCGGCGTTCCGAACGACAAGTTTGACGATCTCAAAAAACTCGTGGGCTACGGCTCGCTGGTGAACAACTACTTCGGCAAACCCGCCAACATCAACTGCGGCAACAAGGCCGGCGGTGATGACAAATGCGAGCCTGAAGAAGCCGCACGCAATGCCGCTTCTGGCAAATCGACCCCCTCTTCCGGCGGTGGCAGCACCCCCTCTTCACGGCCGAGCAGCGCCCCGAATGCCCGATAGGAGATCCGCATGGCAACAATGAGACTTCTGACAATGATTCTCGGATTCTCCGCCATCACGCTGGCCGCACAGGCGGTCATGCCCGTTCCGGCCTCGCCGCCCAAGAAGGCATCGAAGCCCATGGAGCGGCCGCGCCTGATTGAGGGCGCCAAAATTCAGATCCAATCCTACGACCCCGCCAGCGACACGTTCACCGTTCAGATCATCCGCGAGCCCGGCGTCGGCCCCAATATCGCGACTCCCGAAGCGATGGTGACGGCAATCGGCCTGTCGATGAAGCCCGAAACATTTCGGCGCAAAGCCTCCGAGTACATCGGGGCCGAATTCGCGCTCGTCAAACCGATGCCGCTCTTGTTCATGCGCGAAGTTGAGCTGCGCAAAAACAAACGCCGCTGACGCGGCTCTTTACCTTTTAACGATTTGGGCCGCGAAGAGCGGGCCGTAGCCCAAGCGGTCCGGCAAAAACTGCACGCCGTAGCGCGTGCGCTCGGCCCCGTCGGGAAGCGGCAGTTCGGTGACGTCGGCGCGATCCCCTTTTTTCTTCAGAAACTTTTCAAGAACGGCGTCGTTCTCCAAATGCGAGAGCGCGCAGGTCGAATAAACGATCGTGCCGCCGAGCTTGAGCGCCTCGAGTGCGCCCGAGAGGAGCGCGTACTGCTCCTGCGCGAGGCGTTTGCTCCGCGAGGGGGACCAGACCGTCATCTCTTTTTGATTTTCTAAAAGATGGCGCTCTCCCGAACAGGGCGCGTCCACCAAAATGCGGTCGAACGTTTCGGGGTGCGATTTCGAGAAAAGACCGCCCTCTTTGCCGGTGACCCGCACGCGTTCGCGCACGTCGCGCGGAACGTATTGCTGAATGACTTTCATCAAACGCTCACGGCGCCCGGGACTGGGTTCGTTCGCCAGGATTTCGCCCGAGCCCGACGCGAGCGCCTCGATCAGACAAAGACTCTTGCCGCCCGGAGCCGCGCAGAGATCCAAAACAACATCGTCCGGCTGCACGTTCAAAGCGCGCGCAATCCACACGCTGGCCGGGTCCATGAGGTAGAAACCGAGCAGGCCCTCGCTTCCGCGCGGCAGCTCGCGGCGAAGCGAGTCGGTGGGCTCAAAGCAATGGGCAAACTCAGGACCGAACGGGCGAAGACCCTCCACGCTCACGTCGGCAAAATGATTGCGCCGTGCGACCTGGGTCTCAGCCTGACGTAACGACTGGTCCAGTCCGGCCCAGCGCTCGCCCCATTGTTCACGGTAAAAATTTTGAAAGGATTCTGAACTCACCGGGGCCAAATCTAGCACAACTCATGGCAAGCGTGCTAGGCTCTCGGTATGTCTTACAAAACGCACCTCTTCGTCTGCACCAATGCCCCCGACAACCCTAAAAAATGCGGAAGCAAAGGGCCCGAAGAGATGCGCCGGCGGGTCAAAGAGGCCTGTGGCAAAGTTCACGGCAAAGACGTGCGCATCAATGCGTCGGGGTGCCTGGGTTATTGCGAGCGCGGCATCGCCGCCGTGGTCTACCCCTCGGGCGAATGGCTTTTGGACCTGACCAATCAAGACGACCAAAAGCTCATTGATCTTGTCGAAAAATCGTTAAAAAAATAAACGGCGTTACGCCCGGAACGGAAACTCGCAGATAAACTCGGCGCCCTGGCCCGCAGCGGAGTTCGCGCTCACGGTGCCGCCATGCGATTGCATGATGTGCTTGACGATGGCCAAACCCAAACCCGTGCCACCGATGTCGCGGCTGCGGGCCTTGTCGATCCGGTAGAAACGCTCGAACAGGCGCGCCAGATGCTCCTCGGCGATACCGGGGCCGTTGTCCTTGACTCGCAGAACGATCTTCTTGGCTTCTTTGTCAAAGGCCCAGGACACCGCGATCTGTCCGCCTTCGGGGATGTACTTGATCGAATTTCCCACCAGGTTGATGAGCACGCGCTCCACCATCGAGGGGTCGGCCTTAAAAGGTTCCGCATCCGCGACCACCTTGAGCATGATTTTTTTGTCCGAAGCCATCGGCGAGAGCTGCTCGAACACTTCGGAGGTGATCATTTCGGGATGGACGAGTTCGATGTTCATTCCCCCGGCGTTTTCGAGCGTCGAAATCGTGAGCATGTCATTCACCAAATCGGTCAAACGGTCGACACTGCGGGAGATCGTCGCCAAGAACTGCGGGATGTGCTCAAGACGCCCCAGCGCCAGATCTTCGCGCGCGGTTTCGACAAAGCCCTTTACGCTCGTGAGCGGCGTGCGCAGCTCATGCGAAGCATTCTCGACGAACTCGATGCGAATCTGCTCGGCCTTTTTCAGATCCGAGACGTCGTGAAAGAGAATGATCACGCCATAAACGCTGCGGCTTTTCTCTTCGCGCAAGGGCGAAATGGTCACCGAGAAGTGGCGGCCGTGCGGATCGAGCATCGTCGCCATTTTTTGTTGAAACGTCTCGATCACGCCGTTGGCCAACGACGTTTCGACCTTTTTGAGCAGGGCGGGATCGCGAAAAAGATTGGTGAACTGCAAAGGCGTTCCGCCCATGTGCCCTTTGAGCTGATCGGCCGACAAGAACATGGAGGCGAAGCGCGAGTTGAAAAAACTGATCCGACCTTCGCGGCCGAGCGAGACGACGGAGTCTTGCAGATGGCTCATCAGGGCCTGCGACTCCTCGCGCTCGTGCGCCAGCTCGAGGCGGCGCTTCTTCAGCTTTTTGCGGATCTTGTCCAAGGCCGTCTCGAGCTCGAAATACTCGCCCGGTTCACTCTCGAAGAGATCGTCGTCGTCATTGCGATCAAAGCTCTGCGCGCGCTTCTTGCTCGACAGGCGTAGGGCCTTCAAGATCACGCGCCGAAGCGGCAGCGCGAAACGGTAAGCGAAATACGCCGATCCGATCAGCGACAGCAAAAAGAAACAGATGATCAGCAAAAAGGTCGGCTCACGTTCGAATTTGAAATCGAAAACCAGAGATGACAAGGCGAGCGAGGCGATGAACGAAACGTTCATCAAGCCCGCGAGCGCGAAGTAGAATTTACGGAACAATCTCCAGGGAAAGTATCTCGATCTCATTCTGACCGAACTCGATACCCCACGCCCCGGATGGTTTCAATCCAATCCGCCTGAGGGCCCATCTTTTTACGCAATCCGAACACGTGCGTGTCGATGGTACGTCCCGTCACCGAAATGCCTTCGCCCTGGACGGTTTCGATCAGGGCTTCGCGCGTCAGAACGCGGCCTTGGGACTTGATCATTTCCGAGAGGATCTTGAATTCGCTGGGAGTTAAATGAACGACCTCTCCCGAGATGCGGCATTCGTAAGTGCCGAGGTTCATCGCGATCTCCCCGATCTGCAGCATTTCGCTGTTGCCGGTGGCGCCCGCCCCCGCAGGAGCCTGCTGCGCACGGCGGAGCAGGGCCCGGACGCGGGCCGCGAAGACCGAGGGTTCGAACGGTTTGGTGACGTAGTCATCCGCACCCGACTCCAGGCCTTGGACGATGTCCTGAGGTTCGGTTTTTGCCGTGACCATGAGAACCGGTGTTTTCGAATTCGAACTTTTGAGCAGGCGCAGGAACTCGACGCCCGACATTTGCGGGAGCATCCAGTCCAAGACGATCAGATCGTAGGTGCTGCGCTGAAGGTACTCTTGAGCTTCCAGAGCTGAACCGCAGCTCTGCACGCGGTGGCCTTGCCGGAGCAAGAGCAGGCTGATGAGATCGCGGATCTCGACCTCGTCTTCGACGACGAGGACTTGGGCTTGAGTCAAATCAGGAGAATTTCCCGCCATGTCGAATGTCCTTCCCAGTGGAGACGAAGATGACATCTTCTGCAATGTTGGTTGCATGATCCCCCAACCTTTCTAAGTTGCGCGCGATCAAAATCAGATCCAGGCAAGCTTCCACCTGCGAGGGGTTCTTTTTGATCTCGGCCGAAAGATCGCGAAACACCGCCGATTTGCGGGTGTCCACTTCATCATCCATGAGAAGAATCTTCTTCGCGAGTTCGCTGTCTTCTTTAACGAAACTGTCCAGAGATTCCTTCACCATTTGACGAACGATAACGCTCATCTCTTCGATCACTTGCAAGGAGTAAGACCCGCCTCGGCTGAGGAAGTCTTTACCGGTGAAGGCGATGTTCACGCACTGATCACCCATGCGCTCGAGATCGGCGTTGATTTTCACCATCGAGAAAATCAACCGCAGGTCGCGGGCTTTGGGTCCCTGTTTCGCCATGAACTGCAAACAAGCGTCGTCGACCTTGATGTGGTCGCCATTGATTTGCTCTTCAATGGTGTGGACGTCTTTGAAGCGTTCGACGTTTTTTTCGATCAGTGCTTGGATCACGATGTCGAGCGCCTTTTCGACGTGGCCGCCCATCGAAAGAATATGCTTCTTCAGCTCTTCGATTTGCGTGTCGACTTGTCTTTCCATGTGAACCATCCCCTTCGTCAAACCCGATCGTCGAAGAAATGGCAACATCTGACAAGGATTAAAACCAAATCCTGACAGCCCGTTTTTAGGGGGTGCCACGCCTCGTCAAGCCCCAGGCCCACGAGAGCATCCAGCGGCTGCGATCCTGATTGAGAGTGGCGTAGTTGGGGCCAAACTCCGTTGCCTGATAAGTGAGCGCAACGCTCATCCCCGAGCGGCCCAGCGCGCGCGAAACGCCCAGGGCCGTTTGCTTGAGATGTTTATTCGAATCGTTGTCGTACACTTTGTAAATCGCCGCGCGCGCGAACGCCCGCCACCGGCGCGGCCCCTCGCCCCAACGGTAGCCGGCATGGCCTTCAAGCAGCGAGCCTTGATTGATCTCGCCCCCGCGGGCGCTCAAGTCGGCGCCCTCGCCCACGACGCCGCTGATGCCATCCACCGAATCGCGAAGCCAAGCGCCGAGGCCCCCGACGGTGAAGGCCTCGCCTTCATAGTAGGCCTGCAAGCCCGCGCGCTCTTTGACGTTGTCGTTGTCGCCCAGCTGGTCGTACCCGCCAGAGCGGACAAAGAGCTGCGCGCCCCCACGGCTCTGCGACCAGGTCCGCGTTTGACCCACCAAAAATTCAAAGTCCTTGCGCGCGCCGGTCTCGGCCTGCGGCCATCCTTCACCATTGCTCACCTGAAAATTCCACGCGACCTCTCCCCAAAGACCGCCGATGGCGAGCCCCAAGTCCGAACGCGGAATGATTTTCCATTTCGACAGACCCGGCTCGAAATCGGCGCCGTAGTCCGAACCCCAAAAGGAGCCCCAGGCGAAGTCCACGACCTGATCTTGCAAGAGACCCATCGAGATCACGGGCCCCGCGGTCCACTCCAGCTTGAGTTGATCCCAAGCAAAAATGGGCTCACGGTGAGTCGTGTCCCGCTCGGGACCGAGGTGCGCGCCGATCACGACGGTCACGGGTTCTTCGCGTGAATTCAAGCGGCTTTCAAACTTCAGGCTGCCCCAGTCCGTGCGCGGCTGTCCGCGAACGGAAGACGGCTTCTGCTCGACGATCAAGTTCACCTGCGCGCGCACCGAACCGCTCCAGTCCCACTCGCCAAAATCGGCAAAGCCCTCGGCTTGCGAAAACGTTTGCGCTCGGGCGAGCAAAGGGGCCACGGCCAGGAGAAGCATCGGAACGAGAGATTTCAAATTCGACATGGGCATATCTTTTTGTGTCGGACCTAAAAAGGCAAGACGCCCCTTGTGCAAGACCCTCTTTTGTCCCATGATCTGAAGGGTATGCTCACGGAGAAAAAGCGCCTGGCCGCCATCGATATCGGAAGCAACGCCATCCGCATGGTGATCGCCGAATACTCGCCCCAAGGACTGCGCCCGCTTAAAAAGTACCGCATCCCCATCCGTCTCGGCGCCGATGTCTTCGAAAAAGGCAAAATCAGCGGCAAAAATCTCAAAGAAGCCGCGCGCGCTTTTCGCAAATTTCGCGAAGTTTCAAACAGGTTCGGCGTGACCCGCATCCGCGCGGTCGGGACCAGCGCCATGCGCGAATCGAAAAACCGCGCCGCCTTTGTCGAGCTGATCCGCCGTAAAAGCGGCATCAAGATCGAAGTGATCGACGGCGTCGAGGAGGCCCGCTTGATCCACCAAGCGGTGGCCAAAGAGATTCACCTCGAAGGGCACCGGGCGCTTCTGATCGACATCGGCGGCGGGAGCGTCGAGCTGACGTTTTCGGACGCGGGACTGATGAGCTCCACGCAGAGCTTCCCGTTTGGGACCGTGCGCACGCTCAATCTCTTGAAGAAAAAAAATCTCACCGAATCGCAGCTGGGCCTCGTGATCGGCGAGTTCATCGCGCCGCTCTCGAACTTTATCCACGCACAGAGCGAAAGCTCACCGCTGGAGTTCGCGATCGGCACCGGCGGCAATCTCGAAGCCCTCGGGCGTCTCAAAGATCAGATTCTGAAGAAAACCTCGAAGGGCGATTTGAGCTACAACGAATTGGGCTTGATCATCGAGCGTCTGCGCGCGATGTCGGTTAAAGACCGCATCGAGAAACTCGAGCTGCGTCCCGACCGCGCGGACGTCATCGTCCCGGCCGCCATGGTGGTGCAAGCGGTGATGCGCCAATCCAATTTGGAAAAGATTCTGATCCCGCACGTGGGCCTGAAAGACGGGATTCTCTGGTCGATGATCAAGCGCTAAGACGGCTTCGTCGTCTCGGCGCCTACTTGCTGGCGGGGACGCGTTTATCGAGCGCCTTTTCGAGGCGATCCAGACGCGCTTTGAGTTCGGCATTTTCGGCTTCGAGTTTTTGGATGCGGCCGTCGTGGTTCATGACTTTCGCCCAAACCTCTTTCACCGCTTCCACGACGATCGAGACGACGTTGCCGTACTTCACGCCGAGGATGCCCTGCTCATCGGGCTTGTTCGGATCTTTTTTCTCGCTCACCATCTCGGGCGCGATTTTCTGCATGTCCTGCGCGATGAAGCCGATGTCCTCTTCATTGCTGCCATTCCATTTAAAGCGAACGCCCTTCATCGACAAAACTTTGCCCAGCGGACTTTCGATGGGACGCAGATCGTGCTTCAGGCGCGCGTCCGAGTGGTAATAGTACGCATGCGCGTACGCGGCGTTCATCGACGTGGTCCCTGCGGGATCGAGGTAGTAGCCCGTATTGTCGCGGTCGTAGATAAATGAAATGTGAGCGACGTTCATCACGCTCGTCGCACGAGGCTGCAAGTAGAAGCCCGTATTGCCGCCATCATAAAAGATCTGCGCGCGCATATCGTTGACGTTGCTCACACCGTTCGGGTCCACGTAATAACCCGTGTTGTTCGAATCGTAGAAAATCGTCCCGTAGTGCGCGCCATCGGTCCCGATGTACGAGTTTCCCTGCCAGGCATTGAGAGACATCTTCGACCCCGGATCGAACGTGCCCGAATGCCAAATCGTGTACGCGGCGCCGCCCATCGACCAACCGCCGACTTTCAAAACGTTGTCGGTGTCCAGACCGAAGTTGACCGCGTAAGCGCCAGGACGGTGGAACGACATCATCGCCGCGCCTCCGCCCACACCTTGAACTTCGGCTGAACCGCCGCCGCTCCCGGTGTAGCCGATCCCTTGACCCGACGTCGAGCGGCTGCCCACGTAAAGACCGCCATTCATCGGCGTGTAGCCGAGGGCCGTTGTGATCATGCCCGAGGTGATGCCGGTGATGTATCCGGGTCCGTTCGAGAGCTGATTGAGATTTGTCAGGTTGCCCGCATGCCAAACGTTGTTGCCACCCACTTGCAGGTTGCCCGCATTGAAGGTTCCCGACAGATAACCCGCACCGACGCCGTAAAACGCGTAGGTGTTGGCATGTCCAAGAAGACCGTACGCGGCACCGTTTTGCGAATAGCCAAGAACTCCCGCTCCTGCGGCATTGCTGGTTTGTGCGTTCACCGCATGCGTGTCTCCCGGGACCACACCGCGAACCATCAAGCCGTTTTGCGCATAGAAACCTTTACCGCCGTAGGTTTTCACATAGTTGGCTTCGTCCATGTAAATGCCGCCGCCGTAAGTGTGGTTGTACCATCCCGTCGCATTGTAAGTTCGATGCCATCCACCGCCGGCATCGATGACCGTGTTCCCGCCCACCTGCAAAGCGCCACTACCAGAGATATTGAGGGTGCCGGTCATGGTGTCGCCCGCCTTGTTCACCGGGGTGTAGCCCAGTGCCGTCGTGACGTTGCCCGAGGTGATGCCAGTGATGTAACCCGGACCGTTCGTGAGCTGATTCAAGTTCGAAAGATTGCCCGCATGCCAAATTTTATTCCAGGGAGCCGTTCCGGAGCCGCTCGTGGCGCGGTAGTACAGCTCATTGCTGTTGTAGAAATCTCCCGCAAACTGCATCGAATAGTAGTTGGCGTCGTTCGAGTGCGTCGACGACATGAGGTGGAACCAGCCACCCGAATTCGTCGGCCAACCGTTGGCGGTCGAGGCCGCGCTCGTTTGGTAGAAGCCCGAATCGGTGCGGGTGGCGATACTGGCTTTATCGGCGACATGGAACCCGGAGACCGACTGTGCCAAGCGGCCCGTCATCGTGTCACCCGCTTTATTGACAGGCGTGTAACCTAAAGAGGTTTGATAAGACGCGGGGTTGAAGTTCCCGGCGTGCCAGACTTGGCTGCCGTTTTGGGTGATCGCACCCGTGGTGTTGATACCGCCGTTGATGGCCGTGTCTCCCCACATCGTGATTTTACGGCCCGCCGCCGCCACCGTTTGGGTGCCCACGATATTCAATCCGGCCGCGAACAAGTTCGCGCCGATTTTACCGTCATTGCCATCGGATTGATTGGCGTGGCCGAAGCGAACGTGATTGCCGCTCGTGAAATCGAGACTGCCCACGCTGGAGTCGCCCGCTTTATTGACGGGCGTGTAACCCAAAAGATTCGCGACGGTGTCGCAGCCCAAAACGCCGCCGCCGTCAAATTTGGGAACCTGTCCGGTGGCGCACGAGAAGGCCGCGAGCTGCGTCCCTGTCCCGTTCGTTGAAACCAATTTGTTGGCGCCAAACGAGGTGGCGCCGGTGCCGCCTTTGCTCACCGGAACCGTCCCGAGCGTGAGGGTGTTCGAACCCGCGCTCGAGGTCACATCACCGGTGAACGCCGGCAAACGCGCCGCCGGCAGGGTGCCCGAAGCTAAGTTCGAGGCATTTAAGTTCGTCAAGTTCACGCCGCTCACGGCGGGGATTTCCGACGAGGCGTTGAGCTTTAAAATTTGATTCGCGCCGGTTCCCGAATTCAATGTCAGAACGGGTGCGGTCGTGGTGCTCGCCACCGCGATGTCCGCATTGGCGCTGGTCACGCTCGTGACCGTCCCGCCGCCGCCCGAGGGCCAAGCACTGCGGCAGTCGGCGCCGATACAAATTTGCGTGGCTTTCACCTTGCCCGCCACGTCCAACATTTCGGTGGGATTGGTGAGGCCGATCCCGACATTGCCCGATCCGTCCATACGAAGACCGGTGTTCGCCGACGACGTCCAAGGCGCGATGACAAATCCTTTGGCGGTTCCGATGGTCGATCCGCTGAAGATCAAACCCATATCCCCCGCTTGGGTCATCTGATTGTACGAACCCGCATTCATATTGGCGAAAATATGCGCGCCGATCGTGTTTCCAGGGGTATTGGTGCCCGAAACCGTCAAGCCGCCGTTGGCCGAGCCTGACGACACGTGCAGGGTGTTGTTCGGCGACGCGGTCCCGATCCCCGTGTTTCCGGTGGAGAGCATCGTCATTCGCGGGGTGGCATTGACGTAGAAATTCAGATCACCATTGGCCGCGCCCGTGTAGTTGGTCATGAACAAACCGGTGTCGCCGTTCGCTTCAAACGCAAGACCCACGGCCGCCGCGTCGCTCGCGGGCGCGCCCGCTTTCAAACGAATGGCGCTTCCCATCGTCAGTGCGCCGCTCATGCTGTCACCCGCTTTGAGAACGTAGTTGTTCAGCGAGGCCGCACTGGCTTTGTCATTAAAGGTGTTCCAATCCGTCGAGCTCAAGTAACCATTCGTCGACGTCGTGGCCTGCGAGATGGTGAGAGCCGGTGTCGTCGTTCCGGTGCTGACGCTCAAGGGAGCGGTCGCGGTCACGTTGGTCACGGTTCCCGCATTCATGTCGACCCAAGACGTGTCCGTGCCGTTGGTGCGCAAGACCTTGCCGCTATTCAGCGACTGTGATGGTAAAAGTGCATTTAGCGCGGCGTTGGCCGTGGTCTGACCCGTCCCGCCCTTGTTGATGGGAACAACCGCACTCAAGTTCGCGGGATTCAAATTCGTAAGATCCGAACCGTCGATCGCCGGCAGCTTATTGCCCGCGGCCACCTGCACGATCTTTCCGGTCGTGGTTCCGACGTCGATATTTAAAGTTCCAGAACCGCTGATCGTGCCGCCAGGACCCGCGCCCACATTGAGGCCCGTGCCGGCGGTCACGCCCGTCACGGTTCCGCCCGAACCGGTCGCCGAGATTTGAATGCCGCCCGCCGAGTTCGTGATCGTCACGCCCGCGCCGCTGGTGATCGACTTGTACTCGCCGGCGGTGCCCGCATTGTTCATCCCAAAAATCTGGTTGCCCGTGCCGCCGGTATTCAATCCGGTCAGCAGCGCGGGCACGCCGGTGATTTTCGACCAAGCCACATCGTTGATTTTCGCATCGGTCACGGCCAGATTGTTGATTTTTCCCGTGGTGATCGCGTTCGGCTGAATCGTGGCGCCGGCAGAGCCCGGGCCCGTCGCCACCACATCGCCGGTGAGCGCGGTGAGATAATTTCCCGCGGCTTGTTTATTATTAAAGGTGTTCCAGTCCGCGGCGCTCAAAAATCCGGGCGTCGTGGTGTTCGCCTGCGAAATCGTGATCGCGGGCGTGGACGAGTTGTTGGTCACCGAGATGGGAGCAGAGCCCGTGACGTTCGTCACCGTTCCGCCCGAACCGGTCGCCGAGATTTGAATGCCACCTGCCGAGTGCGTGATGGTCACGCCGGAGCCGCCGGTGACGGATTTGTATTCGCCCGCGGTGCCCGCGGCGTTCATGCCGAACATTTGGTTGCCCGTGCCACCCGTGTTCAATCCGGTCAGAACCGTGGGAACTCCCGTGATTTTTGACCAAGCCACATCGTTGATTTTTGCATCGGTCACGGCCAGATTGTTGATCTTCGTGGTGGTGATTGCGTTCGGCTGAATGGTGGCTGATGCCGAACCGGGACCTGCGGCTGTCACGTCGCCCGTCAAGGCGGTCACGTAGTTGCCAGCTGGTTGTTTGTTGTTAAACGTGGTCCAATCGGCCGCGCTCAGGTAACCATCGGTCGACGTCGTTGCTTGACTGATCGAGATGGCGGGAGCCGAGTTGCCGTTCAGAACCGACAAGGGCGCTGAGCCCGTGACGTTCGTCACCGTTCCGCCCGATCCCGTCGCCGAGATTTGAATGCCACCCGCCGAGTGCGTGACCGTCACGCCCGCGCCGCTGGTGATAGACTTGTATTCCATCGCGCTGCCCGCGGCATTCACCGCCAGGATTTGGTTGTTCGTTCCCAGCGCCGAGAGGCCGGTTCCACCTTTATTCACGTCAACGACCGGCAAACGGGCCGCATTCAGCGTTCCCGAAACGATGCGGTCGGCATCGAGCATGATGTTCGTGCACGAGAACGCATCGGTGATCGTCGACCAGGTCAGAGTTTGATGAGCGGCGCAGTTGGCCGCGAATTGCTGCAAGCCCGCCTCGGTGCGAAGATCATCCACGCCGAAGTTCACGGCCTCGAACTGAGATCCCGACCACCGGTAAACTTTTCCGGCATCGCCAACGGCAAGTGTTCCCGCCGCGATCGCATTTCCGCGAAGCGCGTGAACTGAAGGATTCGGATAGTTGCCGCCCAAGTCCCCACCGGCGGCGCCGCCGGGAACATTCGAAATCGAGGTCCACGAAAGTTTGCCGGCGCTATCCGTTTGTAGCACCTGTCCATTGGTTCCCAGAGCCGACGGCAGCGTCAAGACAACCGGCGCGCTCAACGACGAATCGGCCACGAACTCGACGTAGTTGACCGTCGAGGGCTTATAAACACGTAGGGCGTTCAAGCGCGCATCGTTGGCCGTCACCGAGTTGGTCGCGGTCAGATTCGTTCCCGAAATATTGGCCGTGACCGAGATCGCGCCCGAGATGGCGGGACCGCTCAAGTTGCTGAGATTTGATCCATCGAGAGCCGGAAGCTTGCCACCCGTCTGCACTTGCACGATCTGCCCGTCGCCGGTGCCGACATTCACGTTGAGCGTTCCCGTGTTGGTGATCGCGCCGCCCGGACCCACGCCCACATTCAGGCCCGTGCCCGCGGTCACGCTCTGCACGCCCGAACCCGCAACGCCCAAAACTTGGGGGCCCGAATTGGACTGGTATTTCAAACTGTTCGAGGCGGTGTCGTACCAAATCTGCCCGGCGCTCGCGCCCGACGCGTTTCCGGACAGACCCGGAATCGAAGCGGCGCCGTTGGTTCCTTGCTTCATGTACAAGGACGACGTTCCACCCAGGAGCGCTTGGAGAATCGGCAGCTGAGTGGTGTTGAAAAGCGCCTCGAGGTTGTTTTGATCCAGGCGAACGGCGCCATCGGTGTTGACTTGAAGAATGGAGTCGCGGCTCAAACCGCCGACGGTCTCCGCGACTTTCGCGCTGGGCACGGACGTCAAAGCGATATCGGGGCTCAGCGTTTGCGGGCCGCCGGTGGTCGGCTGAATGATCACGCGAAGATAACGGGCATCACCGTTGCCGGGCGTGTAACCGGCCAAGCAGCCGGGCCCCGAAGGAAACGAGTTCATCTGGTTGTTGAAGATGCGCGCCATCGAATAGCCGGGATCGTTCGCCGTGCGCTTGCCGGTCAAGTCGGGAGCGGCCGAGCCCACTTTCAAGCTGAAATAACCGTTCGAAAGTTCGGTGTCGTAAGTTTGCGTCTCTTCGTACAGCAAGCAGTTGCGTCCCGGATTCAAGACCTGAATGACGAACCCGAGATTGGGATCTTTGAGAGGATTCGTGGTTCCGGTTTTAAAGAGCCGGCCATCCACGCTGGTGGACCAAGGCTGATCGGCATATGCGAAGATCGAAAAGAGCGCGCCGAAGAGCATGGTTAAGGCAAAAATGACGGAGCGGTTCTGAGAACGTCCCATAGGTTCTTTTTCGTCACAATCTTCACGAAACTTAAACAATGATTGGTTTTGGGACGCGACGAAGGGCCGGACCCCAAACGGCTCAGTTTGAGTCACTTCTCGAGACATGAGACTCTTTACTTTCATGTCGAAACAACAGCGAAAATCCACCGATCGGGCCATCCTGATCACCTGCCTCTTGATCTGTTTGGTGACCCTGCCCTTGTTTTTCGAAGGCATCTTTTCGCGGGTGTTCTCTTTCGGCGATGGCGACTCGGGGTCCTTGATCGGGTCGGTCCTCGAGCCCCGCAATGACATCCGCATCAAATCGAAAAACTCCTTGAGCTGGACCAATCTGAAAACCAAAAAGACCGACCTTCGTCTCGGCAATTCGGTCTTCAGCGGCGCCGGCTCCGAAACCACGATCAAGCTCGAAAACGGCCTCACCATCAACATGAAAGAAAACTCGCTCATCAAGTTCACCAAGGTCGGCGACTTGATGGTGCCCGAGATCGGCTACGGAAGCTTCGAGCTCAGCTCGCAGGCGGGGGTGCAAATCATGAAGGACGGTAAGCTCTACACCGTCCAGAACACCTCGATGGGCAGCATCCGCTTGGTGGCCGATCAAAACGGCTTTCGCGCCTTTGATGCCTCGAATGCCGAGATCGATCTCGCGAACGGCCTGATCACCAGCACGGCCAAGATGCCGGTCGGCTCAACGCCCTCGCCGATCAAGGCCACCGACCTCATCCCGGCCGATCAGACCGTGGACTTCGAGGCCCGTCTCGACGACATTTACCAAACCAACGACGATGGCACTTACGCCCGCAAGTTTGGACACGATCTTGAGCGCCCGCTTCACTTTTCTTGGCAGACCGGCGCGCACGCGATGAAACAACGCTTGGAGCATGCCGACAACTCGCAAATGCGCGACGCGCGCGGCTTTGAAACCCAAAGCCAAAACGAAATCCTGGTCGACCGCCTGTTCTTGGGCACGAACTACTGGCGCGTGATGCCCGATCAAGCCTCTTGGTCCGAAGTGCGACGTTTCGAAGTGGTTCTTAAATATTTCGACTCTCACCTGCGTCTTCTCTCCCCCCAACGCAGCCCGCTCGTGGCCCGTCCTCCGAACCGCCTTTCGCTGATCGTCTCCGGCGCTCCGAATCCCGAAGTCGCCGGCATTTTGGTCGAAGTCGAACGCGACAACGAAGGCCCCGAAAGCGTGCGGGCTTTTTTATTCGAGCCTGGTCAAGCCATTCAAGTTCCGCTCGATTCGACGGGCCTTTACCGCCTGCGCGCCCGTGAAGTTCTCAAAAACCGTTTGCTCTCGTCCTCCACCAACGAACTTCAGTTCGAGGTGCTCTCACCCCGGCTCCCCGAGCCTCCCGAATTTTTGGGACCTGACCGCGTTCCCTTAAGCCTCTCGCAGCTCACGCGTCTGGAGTGGAGCAACGCGGGCACCGCCAAGCAGTTCGACGTCGAGATCCACAATTTGACGACGGGCGAACGCCAAATCAAGTCGGTGCACACCAACAATCTGGCGTTCCAGTCCGACAGTGCCGGCACCTTCAACCTGCGCGTCCGCCAGCGCGACGGCTACGGGCAGCGCAGCGGTTGGTCGCGGATGAAAGAGATCGAAGTGATGGCGCCCATCAAGCCGCCGCCGCTCGCGCAAAATATCGAGAACGATTTTAGCAACCGCGACAAACTCCCGTTTCCCAAACCGAGCCCGATCTTCTCGAACGACACCTACGATAGCGATCAGATCGCCGCCGAGGTCTCGGGCTACGCCATGACATCGTCCGAACAAAAACTCGTCGCCCGCGACGTCGCCCTGGGAAGCATTCTGGGTCTGCGCATCCGCAAAAACTTTTTCAAACAACAAGCCGGCGAAGCCAATCTGCGCGTTCAAACCGTGGGCTTTAATGACACGGCTCACTCGTCTCTGTACTCGGCGGACTTGCGCTACTTCTACCGCCTCGAGAACAACTGGTTCGAATCTTGGAAATGGCGCCCGTTCATTTCCCTGGGAGCCGGGGCCGAGATGTTCAGGTCGACCAATCAGCAGATCTTCGCGCCCAAGTACGACCTCATGAAAATCGGATTCCGCGTGAACTTTCCCTACCGCCGCTCTTGGACCATGGGGGGCGACGTGTTTTACGGCCAAGCCGCGGACTCGAGCACCAAGATCGAGATCTCGGGCAACTTCGGATACTTCTTCGACCACCGCTTCTCGGCGGGTCTTGGCTACCGCGTGTACTTCTTCGACGCGGCCACCGCGGCCTCAACTCCCATGGGGCTCCCGTACCGCGAAGCCTTCGGCGAGGGCTATTCGGTTTTCCGCTACCACTTCTAGTCTCAAAATGAGGCAGACTTAAGTCCCGAGGCCCCCGTCCCGATAAGAACGGTATGAAAACGCTCTTGGGATTGACCGTCATCGCCGTGGGTTTGATGGCCACCGGTTGTAATAAGCAGATGGACGACTTCGTGTCGGGCGTGAAACGCATTCAACCCAGCCTCGAGAACGTCATCCCTTTTGAAGATGACGGCGTGAACTACGTGCGCCTCAGCGTCGCCGAAGAAAAAGTCTCGAGCGCCTCGTACACGGGACAAGTCGTCATCGGCGCTCCCGTCGATCAGATTCAGAATGCCAACGTGTCGGCCTCGATCGTGGTGAACCGCACATCCGTCGAATAGCGAATTGACCCCGCCGCCTCCGCCCTTCATAGTTAAAGGGTGAGATTCTTTAGCCTCAAATGGAAAATCGCTCTCGCCATGGCCGGACTCAGCGTCCTCGTGGTGCTCCTCTACGTCCTTCTGGCCAAGAGCACGTTCGAACAAGACAAGATCTCGTACGTTTACGACACCCAGCAAACTCAAGCCGACCTCCTCGCCAATTCGATCTCGCAGCGGATCGAAAAGGCGACCCTGCAAGCAAGCCTGCTCGCCGGCGAGTACATCCGCACCGGTCACGCCCCCGATCTGTCCTCGCAGACCGATCCGACTTTTGAAGTTTTGGCTTACGACTTGGCTCAAGCGCGCGTCGTCTTTCACGTCGCGAAAGGCACCAAGTCCATGACGCCCGCGACGGTTTGGCCCCGTCTCGAGCCCCAATCGCCGGTCTCAATCATCGTGCGCGATCCGAACACTTGGGATCTGATCACGCTCGTGCGCAATTCGACCACCGGCGCCTCTCTCTATGTCATGGTGCCGATCACTCTCGGACAGGACTTTTCAACGTTGCGAGACACGCAAGAAGTGATTTTGTCGTCGCAAAGCGATCTCGCGCCCGCGCGGATCGAAACCTCGGCATTTCTCGATGTGCGCGGCGAGCTCGCGGCTCAAGTGGCCGCGCACGACATGGCGTCGACGTTCGAACTCGATGCGGGGGGCGAGCCGCGCTTGGTCTCGATGGCGTTTCTGACCGCCAAACCCTACCGCATTTTGATTCTTTCCAAGACGCAAGAAGCGCTCGCGGCCTTGCAGCTTCTTTTCAAGCGCTCGGCGTTTTTCTTGCTCTTTTCGGTGTCGATGATCTTCGGGCTCTCGTTCCTTCTGTCGGGTCAGCTGACCGGCGCCCTCTCGGATTTGAGCGAGGAGACCGAGCGCGTGGGAACCGGCGACTTCGGTCCCGGCGAAGGCGTGAGGTCCAACGACGAGATCGGCCAGCTGTCTCAGGCGTTCGAAATCATGAAGAGCAAAATTGTCGAGCTGCTCGCGAAAACCAAAGAAACCGCGCGCATGGAACAAGAGCTTAAAACCACCAAGCTCGTTCAAGAAAGCCTGTTCCCGAAAAAGTCGCTCGCGCAGGTGGGCGACTTCACGCTCAGCGGCTACTTCCAAACCAGCACCGAGTGCGGCGGCGACTGGTGGTACTACTTCACAAAAGGCGACGACCTGTACGTGGCCATCGCCGATGCCACGGGCCACGGAACGCCGGCGGCCTTGATCACCGCGACCGCGCGCTCCTGCTTTTCGTTCTTCGAAAAAAATCCGCTTCCGCTCCCCGACATGATGAACGAATGGTCCGATGCCGTGGCGGCCTGCTCGAACCAGCGCGTTTTCATGACCGCGATGATCTTTAAGTTCAACGTCAAAACCGGAGCTTACGAGTATCTCAACGCCAGCCACGAGCCCCCGTTCAAGTTCCGCAATGAGCGCAATCTCTTCTATGCCGAACCTTTGGATGTCGAACGCGGCAAGACCCTCGGCGAAGACGCCAAAGTTCAATGGAACGTGAAGCGCGGCCAACTCGCCCCCAGTGAGAAGATGATGATTTTTACCGATGGACTTTTTGCGGTGACGGACCCGCAAGGCAACTTGCTCTCGGAAAAGCGCGTGCTCAAACAATTGCAGGAGCTCGCGGATTCTTCGCAAGGACTTGAGGACTTTGCCGGGCAATCGATGGGTCTTTTCGAAGCGCACCGCCAAGGCGCGATCCTCCCCGATGACATCACCGCGATCTTCATCGAACGCGCCAAGGGCGAAGCGCCCCCCGCCCCCAAAAAAACCTACGGTCTTTAAGGCACCTTAAATGGATTTGGGGCTGAGCAAAAGCTGCAGCTCCGCGGACCGAGGTCCCATCTGATCGAAGCTTTCCACGTCTAAGATCACCACGCCGCTTTTCTTCAAATCGATAAACGAATGGGTCGCTCCCGAAAGCGCCCAGCTCGCGAAGGTCGACATCTGCGGCTCATGCCCGACCGCGATCACCGTGGTGGCGTGAGGCGCGTGCGATTTGAGCCAGTTGGCAAAGGCCTGAGGAGGGGCGTCCGAGACCAGCTCGGTGCACTCGAGGTAACGTTCGTAAGGGATGATGCCGCCGATAATTTCGGCGGTCTGCTGCGCCCTCACGAGCGGCGACGAAACAAGCACCTGGACGTCCGAGAGAAGCAGCTCACGCAGGTGCCGCGCCATCTTTATCGTCTTCTCGATGCCTTTTTTGGTGATCGGCCGGAGCGCATCGTCCATCTTTTTCGCGGCGGAAATGTCGCGGTCCATGGCCAAACCGTGACGGAACAAGATCAACTTCATGATGACGACTCCGGAGTTTCCTCCTCGATGCTCACCGAACGCGACTTGGTGGTCGCCATGAGCTGCGCCTGCAGGCCCACTTCGGAGCCTTTGCGCTGAACGTAACTACCATCCAGGTGCATGTCCCAGGTCTGACGCTGGTCTTTCAAATGCATTTGCACCAGCTCCCAAAGCTTTTCGCGCAGGGCGCGCTCTTTGATCGGCACCACACATTCGACGCGGGCGTGCAGATTGCGGTACATCCAATCGGCCGACCCGATGAAGAATTCGCCGTCGAGAGGGTCGATGGCGCCGTTGCGGAAGTAGAAAAAGCGGCTGTGCTCCAAGAAGCGGCCGATCACCGACATCACGCGCACCTTTTCGCTGAGGCCCACGACCCCGGGACGCAGGCAGCAAAAGCCGCGCACGACCAGGTCGATCTCCACGCCGCGCTGGGAGGCATTGTAAAGCGCCATGGCGATGTCGTTCTCTTCCATATTGTTCATCTTCGCAAAGATCTGGGCCGGGCGGCCCGCTTTGGCGTGCTCGGCCTCGCGCTCGATCATTTGTTTGAACTTTGAGAACATATTCACCGGCGCGATCAAAAGGTTTTCGTAATTGTTCTTCAGCGAACGGCCGGTCAAGAAGTGAAAGAACTCCACGAGTTCAGAGGTGATCTCCTCGCGCGCGGTCAACAACCCCACGTCGGTATAAAATTTCGCCGTGGCGGCGTTGTAGTTGCCGGTGCCGATATGGGCGTAGCAGCGAAGCCCATCGGCCTCTTGGCGCACGACCAACGAGGTTTTCGCGTGGGTTTTCAGACCCACGACGCCGTACACGACGTGCACGCCCGCATTTTCGAGTTCTTGCGCCCAGTAGATGTTGCGTTCTTCGTCGAAGCGCGCCTTGAGTTCAACCAAACAGACCACTTGTTTGCCCTCTTCGGCCGCGCGGATCAGCGACTTGATAAAGGGCGAATTGTCGCCGGTGCGGTACAGGGTCATCTTGATCGCCAAAACCTTGGGATCGTCGCAGGCGACCCGGATGAACTTCTCCACCGAACTCGCGAAACTTTCGAAAGGGTGATGCACCAGCTGATCCGAGTGCTTGAGCAAATTGAAGATGGCCTGCGGATCGTCGTCCAAAAAGGCGGGCGGAACGACCGGTGTCCATGGCTCGAACTTCAGATGCGGAATCTTGAGATCGGCGACGACATTGAGGCTTGTGTAATCAAGCTCCTCTTTGAGCTCGTAAATGTCGTCTTCGCTGAGCTCAAGCTCGTCCATCAAAAACTTGAGCATCCAAGGATCGGGATTGGGCCCGTGCTCGAGCCGCACGACTTCGGCGAAGCGGCGCATGCGCAGCTCCTCCTCGATCATCAACAGCAGATCTTCGGCGTCCTCTTCGTCGCGCGTGATGTCGGCATTGCGCGTGAGCCGGAACGGCATGATTCCCAAAACTTGCATTGACGGGAACAAACCTTCCATATTGGCGGTGATCACATCCAGCAGGCTCACGAAGCGGTAGGAGTCCGAAGGACCTTCGACGCGAATCCATTGCGCCAACACTTGCGGTACCTTCACGCGCGCGAACAGCTTTTCTTCGCGATCAGGGTGCTTAAGCGTCACGCCGAGCGACGTCGACAAGTTTGAAATGAACGGAAACGGATGGCCCGGGTCCACCGACAGCGGCGTGAGCACCGGGAACACGTTTTTGATGTAGTACTTTTGCGTCCACTCTTTCTCTTTGGCGCTGAGTTCGTTCCAATCCAAAAGGTGGATGCCCGCGGTTCGAAGCGCGGGCTTGAGTTCTTTTCCGAAGAGGTGGGCTTTGTCGTGCAGGAGCTGCAGCACCTGGATGCGGATCTCTTGCAACTGCTGAACGGGGGTTTTGCCATCGGAAGACTTCGGCGAAATCCCGATCGCCACTTGCCGCTTGAGACCACCCACGCGCTTCATAAAAAATTCGTCCAGATTCGAATTGCAGATCGACATAAAACGGACGCGCTCCAGCAAGGGCGTGCGCGGGTCGACCGCTTCGTGAAGAACGCGCCGATTGAAATTGAGCCAGCCAATTTCACGGTTCGTGAATTCGGTTTCGGAAGAAAGGGGGTGCTCGAGGATTTTGGGTTTTGCCTTACGTTTTGAGGCCTTAGGCTTTTTCATCAGCTTCTCAGTCTAAGACACCGTGGCCGGGGCTGGGAACCCATTTTTCATCATGTTTTCAACAGGCTTTTCCGATAAGGGCGTATGGTGTCGTCCCTGGCCCAATATGTCGCACGAAGTCCACGCTACATCCTGCAACCGCATGACAATACGCTCATTCGCGTCGCTGGACCTAGCCAAATTCCCTGGGAAGAAGGCACCGAGATCCACAACGTGTCCCTCTCTGGACTGGCCTTCACCGCGCCTTCGGACCTGACTCCCATGATCGGCGAAACGATCAAGATCCAGTTCGACACGCACGGCAGTGGCTCGATGGCCTGCCTCGCGCTCGTGATCCGCCTCGACAAAGTGAGCAAGAGCACCATGCGCGTTGCCGTGAAATTCATGAAGCTCGAAATGCCTCAGCGTCTGGCGCTGGCCCAAGCGCTCGCGCAAAAGCTCAAGGAGCAAGGCGACCTTTCGGAAGCCTCCGACCAGGTGTTGTGGTGGGAGGGCCGCAAAGCCCGCATCGTCATGGCGATGACCGCTCTGGCCCTCTGGGTGGCGCTGCTCCATTTCTTTTGGTTCAAATCCCTGTAGCGCTCCGGTCGGTTGATTTTCATCTTCCGCGCGAGAAACACGTCGAGTTGACCCGCACCCGGCGCTCTTTCATAACTCCAGACACAAAAACCTATCTCTGGAGGACAGGATGAAGAAAAATATTTTGGGCTTCTTGCTCGCGACTCTGACGGTGACTTCGGCTTTCGCAACTGAAAGCGATCTCACTCTTCCTGGCGAACGCTGGCTCGCGCAATTCACCGCTTACGTTTGCGATGACGGCAACACCCAAACCCAATCCGTGCCCGCCGAACTCGCGGCTCTGAAAGTGGCTTTCGGCCGCGCGACAACGGACTACTCGCTCGACAATCTCTTGGTGAAAGCCACCTTTGAAGAAGACGGCGTGACTTGCAACTACAGCTCGCTGCTCTTCGCCGACAACGCGGCTTGGACCATCAAACTCCTCGATTCAAAAGCCTACGCTCCTGCGGGCGGCTCCACCTGCGCGGCTGGTAAAGCCGTCATCGACGCTCTCTTGAAAGACAACAAGTACAAATATCTGCACGGCCGTGCCGCGATCTTCGTTCCTGTGCAAGACGCCGCCGCCCAGTGCGGTGAAGGCGCGACCACCGTGGGTCTGCACTTCCAAGTCAAAGGCAAAATTCAGTAAGCTTTGCCCGCGCATCGAAAAAAAAGGGAGGCGCTGGCCTCCCTTTTTTTGTTTCTTTCATTCAAGGCCGTCTTAAGCGGCGACGCCCTTTTCAAGCAGGCGGTCGAGAACGCGGTTCGAGGCGATGAAGCTGACGCCCGTGCGGTTGCCGTCACGCCACATCACTTCGGCGTTCACGTGGTGCTTGCGGTTCAAGGATTTCAAAACGATGGTCATCCGGATGAGATCGCCTTGGCGGATCTCATAGCCGTCATGCTTCCACTCGAGGCAAGCGCCGCTCGAGGACATGTTGCGCACGCTCATGATCATCTGACCGTTACGGCCATAGATCTCGACGGATGCCATCTCTTTGGTGGGATGCCGGGGCGCAGGTTCCATAGTCATTCTCCTAGCAAACTTATCGGTCAGCTTTGAGGCAAACAAGAGTCGGGCGCCTTGGGATTCTCGTTTTGAGACAGAAAATTTTGCGCCTGCGCCAGATCCATTTTGAGATCTTCAAGACGTTCCCGCCGTTCGTCCTCGGAAAAGCTTCTTAAAATCGCGGCGGGGTGCCACGAAAGTAAAATCGCCGGGGCCAGCGCCGATTCGAACAACCGCCCTCGCTCCTCTTTGACCTTCGGCAAACGCCCCAGCAGCGCGGTTCCCGCGGTCGCGCCCAACGCCACAATCAGAGCGGGCTTCACCCTCGCGATCTCCGCCTCCAGCCAGGGTTTGCAAGCGTGCATCTCACTTCCCGACGCTTTCTGGTGAATGCGGATCTTCGAACCGGTCTCAGACTCGCGCCACTTGAAATGCTTCACCGCGCTCGTCACGTAAACGTCGGCGCGGTCGATCCCCGCCGCCCGCAAGCACTCGTCCAAGACTTCGCCCGCCGGTCCCACGAACGGCCGGCCTTCTTGATCCTCGCGGTCTCCGGGCTGTTCGCCCACGATCATCAGGCGTGCGGACTCGGGGCCTTCGCCGAACACCAAATTCTGCGCCCGGTGCACGATCGGGCACGCGGAACAAGACTGCGCCGCCGCTCGAAGCTCCGTCAGCGAAGCCCCCGCCGGAGGCTCGGCCTGACGGTTCTGATTTTTGGCCATCTCCTGCAAACGCGCGGGCGCGTTGCGCACGAGTTCGGGAATCAAAGCCGTCTCGGGCATGCTCGACCAGTACTGCGGCGACATCTCGGCCTTCATCGCTTTGATCTTCACGCGCGCGGGATTAAAAATGGATGCGTAATAAGTTTGCCAGACACCGTCAAAGGCGTCTTCAGCTTGAAACTCGTGTTGGGGCATTCCGGGTCCGTACTTGATTTCTCCCAGATCCCAGTGCGCGGATTCGTCGGGAGTAAAAATGCTCCAGGTGCGGTCGCCAAAGCGCCGCGCGAAAAACGGGGCTCCCAATTTCAGAATCGGGTGTTCAGGTTTGTGCCAGGCCACGTAATGCTCCCGTCCGTCGACGTCCGTTTTCTTGAAACGCACGAACGCGTGCATTTTGTGAATGTCGCGGCGAAGGGTTTTCATCAATAGCTCGGCGCGAGCAATGTCGGGGTCGACCGAAAACTTGAGCAGATCTTTGCGTTCATATTTGAGGCGGAATAAAATCCGGTACAGCAAATCCCAACGGTCCGCATCCGCCGCGCTGGAGATCAACTGCGCCCATTCCAAGAACTCGGCAGGCACCTGAAACCGCCCTCCCGGTGCCGACAGGACTTTCATGTCCGGATCCGTCGAACCAAAAAGCGACAAACTCCCCGATTCTTTGGACCACAAGATCTTTGAAGGTTCGATACCCGCTTCGAGAAATTTGCGCGCCTCTTGCCGCCAACCCTCGAGATCCGGCTTAAAATCGGCGGCGATCACAACTCACCCGAGGCGGCGGTCTGGCGCAGATCAAAAAGCGAGAGTTGTTCGGCGGCGGGCTTGAGGCGGTTTCCGAGAAGATCGTGATCAAGCAAAAGGGCATCGGGATTGTGATCCGCCGTGATGACAAAGAACCGCGCGCGGTTCCACGCCACGCGAAGTCGGCGGATGTCCTCGACGCGCAACCGGCGAAAGCGACGGGCTTCGATCAAACGGTCGACGTTGCGCACCCCGAATCCCGGCACGCGCAAGAGCGCTTCGCGGTCGGCGGTGTTGATATCCACGGGGAAAAAGGCGCGGTGACCCAAGGCCCACGCAGATTTCGGGTCCAAATCCAGAGCCAGGTTCGGCGCCTCGGCGGTCGTCAGTTCGTGCGCTTTAAAGTCGTAAAATCGCACCAACCAATCGGCTTGGTACAAACGGTTTTCGCGAACGAGCGAGGGCTTTTCGGACGGCAGAACCGCATCGGCGTGCGGGATCGGACTGTACGCGGAGTAATAAACACGGCGAAGCTTATGATCCTGATAGAGCTTTTCCGACGCGCCCAAAATGGCGGCGTCCGTACTGGGCGTGGCGCCCACGATCATCTGCGTGGTTTGCCCCGCGGGCGCGAACTTGGTTTGCACGCGCATTTTTTTATTGTCCTCGCGAACTTCGCTCGAACGCTCATCAATTTGCGACATCGACTGCGTGGCCGCCGCGATGGTCTTTGCGGGAGCCAGCTGATCCAAATCGCCCTGCACCGGCAGCTCAATGTTCGCGCTCAGCCGGTCGGCCCAAAGCCCGGCTTCGTGAATCAACTCTTGTGAGGCACCCGCCACCACTTTGAGATGGATGTAACCGCCAAAGCGGTGCTTCAGACGCAAATCGCGCGCGACGCGAATCAGCTTTTCCATGGTGGCATCGGAACTGCCCGCGATGCCCGAGCTCAGAAACAACCCTTCGATATAGTTCCGACGGTAGAACTCGAGCGTGAGCCACACCACCTCCGACGGCTGAAAGCCGGCCCGGGGCGTGTCGCTCGAGACGCGGTTGATGCAGAACTTGCAGTCGTAAATACAATGGTTGGTGAGCAAGAGCTTGAGCAAAGAAACGCAGCGGCCATCGGGCGTGTAACTGTGGCAGATCCCCATCCCTTCGGTGTTGCCCATCCCGCCGGCCGCCCGCGCGCGGTTCGAGCCGCTGCTCGCACAGGACGCATCGTACTTCGCCGCGTCCGCGAGGATCTTGAGTTTTTCTTTAAGCACCTGAAAATTGGGAGTGGACGCCTGCTGCATTTACATATAATATACACATGGACGAGCCTCCGCTTCAAGTCGAGTTTCTCAGGATTGCTCGGGGCAAAATTCTTTGCCGTGTGGCAATTGACCCTGCCGGTCTCGAATCGGCACGCGTATATTTGCCGACGTCCCTTTGTTCGGTGGCCGCTCGATTGCTCCTCTTTAAATTTGAAGACCATCTTCAAAACCGACGTCCCAAAGGGGGGATCATGATCGAAGAAAAAAACAACTTCAAACGCATGACGGATCTGATGGAAGAGTGCCAAGTCGCGATGCTCACCACTTTTGGCAAGGGCGGCGACATGCACAGCCGTCCCATGGGACATCTGCAGTACGAGTTCGATGGGCGTCATCTCTGGTTCTTCACCAGCGCCGATTCCGCCATCGTCTCCGAAATTGAATCCGACAGCAGCGTCAACGTGACCTACAGCGAACCCAAAAAGCAGATCTACGTGGCCGCCTCCGGCACCGGCGAAATCATTGACGACCGCGAAAAGATCCGCGAGCTCTGGACGCCGCTGGCGACCGCTTGGTTTCCCAAGGGAGTCGATGATCCGTCTTTGCGCTTGATCAAAATCGAAGTGGCGAACGCCGAGTATTGGGAAGTCCAATTCGGCGGCCTGAAGCAGATCATCGCGATCGCCAAGGCGATCACGACTGGCGAGCAGCCCGACGCCTCGGGCGTTCACGGCCGCATCGGATCCCTGCAGTAACGGGGCGGCTTAAGCCGGTCCGCACTGGGGCACGTAAAGGTAAACGAGCGCGCCCTGGAAAATTTCGAATTTCATCAAATCTTTGAGGCGCCCGGGAGCAAAAATCGGGCAGCCTTGTCCTTCGGGCTTCACTTTGTCGCCCTCGAACATGCCTTCGTGTTCGTGCAGCACCACGCCGCCCGCCCACGCATCGTCGTTGCGTTTTTCAAGACCCCAAATTTTCACGCCGCCACAAACGCCCGTCACCAACGGAAAATTCTTTTGCGTCATGTGGCAGCCGCGGGTCACGTAAAACCCGGGACGGGTCATGTTCTTGCGGCTCCCATCGCGGTGGACGCATTTGTCGAGCAGGCCGTCGTGCTCAGGATCTCCATGACGAACCAAAACGGGATTGTAAACGGTGCCGCCGTGAGCGACGTATTCATGAGCCAGAACATCGCAGGCGTTCACGTCGATGACGTAGCCGCGGCGGACCTTCGAGTTTTTGGAGTAATCGACCAAGAGAATATTTTTTTGCGTGACGACCGAGCGGAACTTTCGCAAACCCCGGAACATCTTTTCGAGCGCGGTTTTGTTGATTTTTACTTTCAAGCGGTTTTCGCCGTCGGCGAGTTTGTCGACGCAAGAGCGGGGTTCGTCGGCACCGGCCTGGCCCGTCGCCGGCAGCAACGTGAGAACAGCGAACAGAAGAGTCAAACCCAACAATCCTTGGTGGTGTGCTTTCACGCGAATTCCTCCTGGAATTTGGCCTCTAAAGGCCGCGTCTTTGTAAGAACTCCTCCCGTGCAATGTATTTGCCACCCATCTGTTTGGTGACGTCGGTGACCATTTGGATGTCCATCCAGGTGTGCCCAAGGGTTTCGAGATGCTCGACCAGTTTCCACAGGGCCATTTTGGAGGCGTTATCTGTGTGATGGAACATGCTTTCTCCCGAAAACAGCCCCTCGATCAAGACCCCGTAAATGCCGCCGACCAAAACCCCGTCCTCCCAACACTCCAGGCTGAGGGCCTCACCCGAAGCGTGTAACTTTTCGTAGGCGGGGACCATTTGCGGCACAATCCAGGTGCCGGTCTGTCCCGGGCGGGGCTGGTTTTGGCACGCGCGAACCACTTCCGAGAACGCCTCGTTCACGGTGAAGAGCCAATCGATTTTGTTCGCGAACTTTTTCAGCGAGCGCGGAACATGGAAGTCTTTAAAATCCAAAACACCGCGGGGGTCGGGGCAAAACCAGAGCGGAGGCATCCCCTCTTGCGGCCATGGAAAGATGCCTTTGCGGTAAGCAGCACGAAGGGTTTCCACGTTCATGGTCCCACCGACGGCGACAAGGCCCTCTTTAGTGGAGTGTCGTGGATTCGGAAATTCGATGGAGCCCATCATGGTCTTGAATGCTATCACACTCTCCGAAATATTGCGCCGTGAATCCCTTGCCTTTTTCTCACGGACGGAAGACGAGTAGACGAGTGCGCGTCAGCGCACCGGGGAAATAGACGTGCGCGCGTCAGCGCGCCGGGGATAACGGACATGCGAAACCTAGTTGTTAAGAAATTTGGCGGAACGTCCGTGGGCACGATCGAGCGCATCGAAGCCGTCGCGGACCGCCTCCTCAAAGACTGGAAAACCAAAGGCGAATGGCCCATCGTCGTGTCTTCGGCGATGGCCGGTGAAACGAACAAGCTCGTCGCTCTTGGCAATCAGATTGACCCCACCTACCGAGGCTCGGCGTACGACATGCTCGTCGCCTCGGGCGAACAGGTGTCGGTCGCCCTGCTCGCGATCGCGCTGCAAAAGCGCGGCGCGAAGGCCAAACCGTACTTGGGTTATCAACTCGGAATCGAGACCGACAATCTCTACTCCAAGGCGCGCATTCTCAACATCAAGACCAACCACCTTCTCGCCGAAGTCGAGAAGGACGTGATTCCGATCATCGCGGGCTTTCAAGGGGTCGACAACGAACTCAACATCACCACGCTCGGACGTGGCGGCTCGGACACGTCGGCCGTGGCGATCGCGGCGGCGCTCCGAGCGAGCTCGTGCGAGATCTACACCGATGTTCCCGCGGTTTTCACCGCCGATCCGCGTCTGGTCAAAAGGGCGCGCGAGATCCAAAAACTCTCGTTCGAAGAGATGATGGAGATGGCCTCGCTCGGCTCTAAAGTCCTGCACATCCGCTCGGTCGAACTGGGCGCCAAGTACAACGTTAAAATTCATGTCCGCACGTCCTTCGCCGATCGCGAGGGAACATGGATCGTCCCCGAAGGAGAAATTGTGGAAAACCCTCTGGTCTCATCCGTCACTCATGATGCTTCGACCGTCATCATCGAACTGCAGCCCGTCCCGGCCGGTCCCGACTTCATGGCCACGCTCTTTGCCAAACTCGCGGCCCGCGGCGTGAGCATCGACATCATCACGCAGAATCAACTCGAAAAAGGCCAGCGCCTGGCCTTCTCGGTCACGCAAGAGGATCTGCCGCTCACCGAGCAGGTGCTGTCCGAAGCCCTTGCGGGACAAAGCATCGCCAAGAAAGTGACCGACAAGATGGCTAAAATCTCGGTTGTCGGCGTGGGCATGCGCAATCATCCCGGGGTTGCCGCGCGCTTCTTCAAAGTTTTGAGCGAGCAACAAATCCCGGTTCATTTGGTCACCACCTCCGAGATCAAAATCAGCGCCGTGATTGAGCAGCAGCACCTGCAAGCCGCCGCCGAAAAACTTCACACCGAATTCTCGCTCGACGCTTAGATCATGAATCTCGAACTCCGCCGCCTCACCGAACACGACGAAGCCGCCTATCTCAAGGCGCGCTCACGGTGGGGCTTGGACACGGGCCTGCCGTTCACCTCCGACTTCGACGCCAGCGCCCCTTTCAAAAATTATGTTCAGCTTTTAGAAGACCGCCGCTTGGGTAAAGATCTCGCCCCAGGCCGCGTTCCCGACACGCATTACTTTGGCTTCGTGAACGGCGAGATCGTGGGACGCCTTTCGTTCCGCCATGAACTCAATGAGTTTCTCACGCGGCTCGGCGGGCACATCGGCTACGGCGTGGTGCCCGAGTTCCGGCGGCGCGGGCACGCCCGCCGCATGCTCGAGCTGTCGCTTCCGATTTCGCGCGCCATGGGCTTCACCAAAGTCCTTCTCACGTGCGCCGATGACAACATCGGCTCCATTCGCACCATCGAAAGCTGCGGCGGCAAGCTGCAAGACAAAGTCGATGCGGGCGCCGGACAACCTTTGCGCCGACGCTACTGGATCCATCTGTAAACACTCAAAATCCGCGGCGCCCCAGAAAAATCACCACCGCTACGGAGGCAGAAAAATCACCACCGCTAACGCGATCAGTCTCCGATTCGGAAGTGGGCTCCGCTCCAAAAACAAAAGCCCGGTCTCCCGGGCTTTTGTTTTCTCAAGATGGGCCTCAACTCTTAGGGTTTCGGCAAGACGGTCTGACCGCGCACTTCGCAGCCTTTGAAAGACCAAGGACCGCGGGGCATGTTGCCCGCGATCTGTTTATTCAAAAATTCAACCGCGTTCGCGGGCGTCCAATTTTCGATGAACTGTTGGTACGCACCGGCGAGGCGCGAAGCCGACACGGTCACGACGGGCGAAACCGCCGAGGGTGCCGAGCCAGGAACCGCGACGCGAACTTGCGTCTTGTCGGTGCCCTTGGCTTTCACGATTTCGATCAACGCGATCTCTTGCACGGGGCTCTCGAGACCAGCGAATTGACACTGGATCTTGGTGCCCGCGAGGCTGATCGTTTGGTTCCACTCGATTTGCGTCATGTCGAGCGAAAGGGCGACGGGCGTTTCGATCGCCTGCACGACCTCCTCGCTCCCCGACGTCCAGTCACGCAAACGCACGCTCACGCTCAAAGTGCCGCTCGCGCTCGAGAGCAGCTTGCGGCCGCGCACGAACAAATCAAACGACAAGGGCGCGCTCCCCTTGGCCGGAACCGTGATGTCCGAGGTCATCAACGGGCGCTCCATCGAAAGCACTTTGCCGTCGGCGAATTTCAAATAGACATCCGAACCGGGAACGGTTTTCGAGTCCCAACGAACAACCACGTTCAGGGGCTGCGCTTTGGGACCGACGTCCTTCGCTCCCACATTCTTAATGGTGTAAGTGAGATTCTTCGCCACATCGAAAGCGGTCGAGAGACGCGACGACGAGGCCGCGACCGACACGGGCCAGCCGATGGCCATTCCGGTCTCGACGTCGTATTTCAAAGACACGCCGTTGATGCTCAAGAATCCCGAAGCCACGGGCTTCTTTCCGATCAACGACGACTGCGCGGGAACTTGAAGCGTCAGCTCGCCTTTTTTCATCAAGAGCGACGTGGTCGAATTGGCCGCGATCGGCGGGAGCGACACGCTCAAGACCGCCGGGGCGATCAAGGTCGACGTTCCGTTGAAGGAGAACTTGATCGTTTGACCGGCCGGGCTCGGCATCGGTCCTTTGTTCGCCACTTGGATCGAACTCATATAGACGCGTTCACCAGGCTCAAGGATCAAGTTGCTGTTGTCGTCAATAAAGGTCGCGCCCACGATCTGCAGATCGAACAATGCCGAGTACGACTGAGTGCCCGACGCCGACACCAGGTTGAACGTGCGTTTCCCCGAGCTGCCGCCCCAGCCGTTGCTGCCGCTGTAACCTGAGGAACCGCTGCGTCCATCGCGTCCGTTCGATCCATCACGTCCCCGCGATCCATCGGGACCGTTGGTGGGCTTGCCTTCGGCATCACGGCAGGTGTTCATGCCGCCGCTCCCGCCGCTGCCGCCCGATCCGCCGCGGCCCCCGCGCCCGCCCGAGCCACCGGCACCGCCGGCGCCGCCCGATCCGCCGCTCACGCTGGTGCGAACAAAGAGCATCAATTCATTCTGATCCGGCGAGGTGCTGATCACGACGCTGCCGCCGCGGCCCCCGTTTCCGCCATTGCCACCATTGCCGCCGTCGCCGCCATCGGTGCCGTCAGAACCGTCGCTACCGTCCGAGCCGTTCCCGGGAGGACAGCCCGAGTGGCCGCTCCAACCGCTGGAACCGCTCGATCCATCGCGGCCATCCGAGCCCGAAGAGCCCCAATAACCCTGAGCGCCATCGCCGCCGTTCGCGTAGACCTGAATCACTTTCAAACCCTTCAGCGCCACTTGTTCCGAGAAAGCGCTGGCCTTTCCGCCACGTACGACGGAACCCGAAATCGTGATCAAGGTTTTCTCGGCATCGGCGTAAGCCAGGTTCAAATTGACGTCACCGGCGGAACCGCCGCTGCCCCCGTAGGTGCTCGCATCGCCGCCCGAAGCGCTGATGGTCACGGTGCCATCGGAAACGCGGATGTTCGCGTGAGCTAACCCCGCGAACATCAAAGACGAAGTCAAAACTGAAGACAAAACAGAGACAAATTTCATGCAGCCCCCTAGCGCATTTTGATTCGAAAACGTGTTTTTCTAAACCAACAAACATGATTTCGACAACACCAATTTTATTTGCATCGCGGGTTCTCTTCGCTTAGTTTCCCGCGCGTTGACTATTTCAACACTTATCGATGAAGGGGGCCTCATGCGTTTTTTGTTTATCTTCGCCACTCTCTTGGCGTTTTCTCTCCAGGCACAAGCCGGACAACTGAATCTCGCGATCGGCGCCAGCGTGCCCGAAGCGCAGGACACTTACGTGCTCGCGCACGGCCCGAGCCGCGCCGGTGGCGGCGAAAAATTCTTGGTGACCTTCGCGGCTCCCAAGACGCTGTCGCTCATTAAGATCACCGCCTTCTCAAAAGGACGCGCCGGCAAAGCGCTGATCCACAACGCCGTCGGCACGAGCGCGGGAACCAAAGTTGCTCTCGAAGGCTTGTCGAAGTTCGCGCGCGTTGGCGCGGGCAACCCCACCAATTATAATGGCAAAGTCATGTTGACCGATTCTGCCTACGTTGAAGTGGCGCCGAACCAAGCGTTCACGCAGCTCGAACTCACCGTTGAAGGTTTCACCAATGACGACGCTTCGATCCTGGTTCAAATCACCAGCACCGAAGACATCCAGATCCACGACTTCTTGGCGACCCGCACGGGTTCGGCAAAGAACGAAAGCGCCGGCGCTCTCGTTGACGAGACCCGTTACGCTCAATTCTCACCCCAACAGCTCTCGGGCTTGATGAGCCGCGCGCGCATCCCCGCCGTTCAAGAGATCGGCGGCAAAGCATACTCCTGCACCAGCGTGACCAAACTCAATCCCCGCCAAGTGGACTTCAAGAAACGCGCTTACAACGTCAACGCGTCGGGCGCTCTGCAATCGGAGAGCGACCTTGAAGGCGCGACCAAAACTTGGAGCACCACCGCGACGGGCGTCGTTCTTTCGATCGAGAACGTCAATGGCTGCGGGCGCTACAACTCTTACAACGTCGTGCGCATGACTCCGTCGGGCGCGCTGATCTCGGAAGTCGTGACTCATCTCGAAGACTACGTGAAACTCTGCGTGAGCGTCGGTTACGACGAAGCGGCGGTTCGCGCGGTCGAGAGCAACTCGACCTTCGCCTCTTCGATCGATCCCAAGTACGTGGTCGACAGCTACGAATACTGCCGTCCTCTCTAATTTCAAGAGGCCCGATCAGAAATAAAAAAAAGCCTTGGGGAAAACCCAAGGCTTTTTTATTTCCGATCGATGAGATCTCTTACTGCGCGTCTGTCGCGGCTTTGCACTCGATCTTCGCGGTCGCGCCGACGATGAACAAGTAGCGGTTCGCCGGGCGCTGCTCCCATAACGTGAACTCATCCGTGGCGTACTGACGGCTGGGCGTCGTCACGACCGAGAGTTTCTCGTTTTGGTTGGCGGACAAGCACACGTATTTCGACAAATCGCAGTTCATGGGACCACGGCTTTGGTAGATCAGCTGCTCTTGGCCGCGCACGGTGGTGCGGATGCGCAGAGTGCCGTCCTCGTAGTTGCGGAAATCGACTTTGACGGGCTCGGTGTCGATCTTATTGCTGACTTGGCAGGTGCGGTTGCCGAAGCTGTCGTTCGAGCATTGCAGCGTGTACTGGTACACATTGCAAGACATCACGGGGGTCTCGTCGGGATAGGGTTGGATCGGCGGAGGGGGCGGCAGAATCTCATCTTGCTGATGACCGGCGAAGGCCGAACCCGACAACGCCGTCACGGCGGCAAACAACGACAACACGACATGCTTTTTCACGAAAAACTCCTCTATGGCTTGAGCCCGGTCTCACGCGGGGGTGAAACCGTCTGGTTATGACGCTAGCCTTGTCAGAGTTGGGGGCGGAATCAAGTCAGGAGAATCTGACACTTCAACGAACTGTTTCGATTTTACGAATTCTTAAGCTTCGAAGCACAGGCGTCGCAACGCCCGCAGTCCGCTGACGGCGTCTCGCCAAAGTACTGCTGGATGCGAACCATACGACATTCGTCGGTTTTTTGCGCCCAATCCAGCATCTGATGCAATTTGGTGTTCTGCACACGCAGGCGCTGCTCGGTTTTGAGTTGGGCCAGATCCTCGCTCGTCGGCTCACGCTCGGCTTCAAAACCCAAGCGGTTCTGCGCGGGTTTCAAACACCCCCACTTCTCGAGAAGATTGAGACTGGTCTCAACCCGGAAGTCGCGCTTGTTGTAAAAGTTGAGCTGTTCGCGCAGGTAATCAGCGCCTTCTTGAGCCACGCGCTGCGGATTGTTCGCGATCAAGCGGTACACGCTCGCCACGAATCCCGCGTCGGGATTTCCCCACTTGATGAAGTCCATCTGAATGGTCGCATCGTCGCTGTCGTACAAAAGATGCCCGGCCGCCGGTTGACCATCGCGGCCCGCGCGTCCCACCTCTTGAAAATACGATTCGATCGCGAGCGGAAGTTCCAGATGAATCACGGCGCGGATGTCGGGCTTGTTGATGCCAAGTCCAAACGCGGGCGTCGCGAGCATGAACGCATCGGGACTGGCTTGAAACTCACGCAAGAGGCGTTTGCGATCACCGCCACGAAGCTGCCCGTGGTAAATCATCGGCTCCAGACCCATCCGCCCCAGCTCGTCGGCGACCTTGTGCAAGGTCGAGATCAGGGAGCCGTAGACGAGCACGGCGCCGGGATTTTGAAACCTCAGGCCGACGACCGCCCGGATCTTCTCGTCGAGACCGTAGCACTCGTGCACGTTGAGCGCGAGTTCGGGACGTTCGATCGAGTCGACCTCGCAAAAACCGTCGGAGATTCGGAGCTCCTTCAAGATTTCTTTCTGCACCTGCGGGGTCGCCGTCGCGGTGAGCGCGATGGTCTGCGGATTCGCCAGGAACTCGCGGATCTCCCCCAAGCGGGTGTAGTCGGGCCGAAAATCATGGCCCCAGGCCGAAATACAGTGCGCCTCATCCACCGCGAGCAGCACGGGCCGGCGGGCTTTGATGACCTCGCGAAACTCCTCCTGCCGAAAGCGTTCGGGCGTCACGAAAAGAAGATCGATCTCCCCCCGGGCCACGGCTCGAAGGCGCTGTTGGCGCTCATCCCGAGACACCGTGGCGTTCAGGCACGTGGCCCGAAGGCCCATCTGGCGGGCCTGGTCGCTCTGATCCTGCATGAGAGACACGAGCGGCGAGAGCACCAGCACGAGCCCCTCGCCCCGAGCCGCCCACAATTGATAAAGAAGGCTCTTGCCCCCGCCCGTCGGCATCACCATCAACCCGGAGCGGCCACCCAGCATGTGATTCAGCACAATCTCTTGGCGTCCACGGAACTCGGTCAGAGAGAAACGAGCGCGCATCAGCTCTCGTAAATCGGCAATATTATGCAATGCGTAATCCTTCCCGGACCTTGGTCATCTTGCTTTGCCACCCCGGTGGAATAATGATACTCCCGATTGTTCTCAAGACCAACAAAAGAGGATCTGAATGGCAAAGAAGTGGGACATTAACCTTGTCCGCAATATCGGAATTTCGGCGCACATCGACTCGGGTAAAACCACCCTGTCGGAGCGCATCCTTTTCTACGGTGGTAAGATCCACGCGATTCACGAAGTCAAAGGTAAAGACGGCGTGGGCGCGACCATGGACTTCATGGATCTCGAGCGTGAAAAAGGGATCACCATCCAGTCGGCTTGTACTCAAGTCACTTGGAAAGACTACACGATCAATTTGATCGACACTCCCGGGCACGTGGATTTCACCGTTGAAGTTGAGCGCTCGCTGCGCGTTCTCGACGGCGCCGTTCTCGTTCTTTGCGGCGTTGCCGGCGTTCAGTCGCAATCCATCACCGTTGACCGTCAGATGAAACGTTACGGCGTTCCCCGCCTCGCGTTCGTCAACAAACTCGACCGCCAGGGTGCGAACCCGATGCGCGTGAAAGACGCGCTCGTCGACAAACTCAAACTCAACGCGGTCATGTACCAACTCCCGATCGGTCTCGAAGACCAACACAAAGGGATCGTGGACCTCGTGCAAATGAAAGCTTTCATCAACGAAGGCGACTCAGGCGAAATCATCACAGAAATCCCGATTCCCGATGACATGAAGGCGGATGCCGAGGCGTACCGCAACATTCTCATCGAGAAACTCGCCGACGTTGACGAAACCATCGGCGAAAAATTCTTGATGGAAGAGCCCATTTCGATCGACGAAATCCGCGCGGCCACTCGTAAAGCCGTCATCGGCCTCAAGCTGGTTCCCGTTTGCTGCGGCTCGGCCTTCAAAAATAAAGGCGTTCAGCACTTGCTGGATAACGTCGGTCACTACTTGCCGACTCCCATGGAGAAGAAAGAGCACGCCCTTGACCTCGACAACAACGAGGAAAAAGTGGATCTCTTCCCCGACGACAAAAAGCCCCTCGTGGCTTTGGCGTTCAAGCTCCAGGACACTCCGTTCGGTCAGTTGACGTTTATGCGCGTGTACCAAGGTCAGTTGCAAAAAGGTGAGTTCATCATCAATACAACGAACCAAAAATCGGTGAAAATCCCGCGCGTTGTTCGTATGCACGCCGACAAGATGGAAGACATCGAAATCGCGCACTCGGGCGATATCGTGGCGATGTTCGGTATCGATTGCGCTTCGGGTGACACCTTCGTTCACGAAGGCACCAACGTGGCGATGCAGTCGATGCACGTTCCCGACGCGGTGATCTCGCTCGCGGTTGCTCCCAAAGAGAAATCGGGCGCGAACAACTTCTCGAAAGCTTTGCAGAAGTTCCGCAAAGAAGACCCCACGTTCCGCGTGAAGCGTGACGAGGAGTCGAACGAGACGATCATCTCCGGCATGGGCGAGCTCCACTTGGAGATCTACATCGAGCGTATGAAACGTGAATTCGCGTGTGAAGTCGTGGTCGGCGCGCCCCAGGTGGCGTACCGTGAAGCGATCTCGCAAGAAGCTGAATACGACTACCAACACAAAAAACAAACGGGTGGTTCGGGTCAGTACGCGAAAATCGTCGGTAAAATCATGCCTCTCGAGACTCAAGAAGACGGCGCGACCTTCCTCTTCGAGAACAAAGTCGTCGGCGGACGTATTCCCAAAGAATTCATCCCCGCGGTTGAAGAGGGCTTCGCTGAACAGTGCGCCAAGGGTCCGCTCATCGGCTTCCCGATTATCGGCGTGAAGTGCGAGCTGCATGACGGCGCTTACCATGATGTCGACTCGAGCTACATGGCGTTTAAAATCGCCGCGATGGCCGCGATGCGTGAAGTTTACAGCAAAGCGAAACCGATCGTTCTCGAGCCCATCATGAAGCTCGAAACCACGGTTCCTGAAGAGTACCAAGGTCCCGCGACCGGCCAGATCAATCAGCGCCGTGGTGTGATCCAGAACACCTCTTCGGTTGAAGGCAATGCCGTGATCGAAGCTCACGTTCCGCTCTCGGAAATGTTCGGTTACTCGACCGATCTGCGTTCGGCGACCAAAGGTAAGGGCGAATTCTCGATGGAGTTCTCGCACCGGGCTCAGGCGCCTCGCAACATCCAAGACGAACTCGTCAAGAAGTACGCCGAGAAGCGTGCGAACGAAAACAAGTAATCCGAGGCTTCGGATTCTTTAAAAGCTCTCAAAAGGGCCTCCAACAGGAGGCCCTTTTTATTTCTTGCAATGCATTATTTTGATCTTCCTTCCCTGAGTGGCCCCCGCCCCCCTATGATGGAGCTTCCTTAAATGAGTACCATCGTTGGTCTTTTCATTCTCGTCGTTGCCGTTTGTTTTACCTGTGCTCTGCTTGAAGCCGTCTTCATGTCGATCAGCCCCGTTTACGTGGCGCTGGCGATCAAAGAGGGCAAACGCTACGGGCGCTTGCTCGAGCACCTCAAAGAGACCGTCAATAAGCCGATCACCGCGATTCTGACCATGAACACGGTCTCGAACACCTTGGGTTCGGCGGCCATCGCGGCGCTGGTCCACGAGCAGTACGGCAATACGGGCGTGACCATCGTGTCGGCACTGCTCGCCTTCTGTATTTTGGTGTTTTGTGAAATCGTGCCCAAGATCATCGGCAGCACGTACTGGAAGGCGCTGGCGCCGCTCGCGGCTTACGTCATTCAGGTCTACATCTTTATCCTGTACCCGGTCGTGTGGCTCTCGGAGACCGCGAGCCGCATGTTCAGCCGCCCCGACGTGAACATCGTCACCCGCGAAGAGATGATCGCGACGGCCGAACTCGGCGTCGAAGAGGGCTCGCTCCACCGCAAAGAGTCCGCGATCATCAAAAACATCCTCACGCTGAACAGCCTCTTCGTGTCGGACATCATGACGCCGCGGTCAGTGTTCTTCGCGTTGGACTCGGACATGACCGTCGAAGAGGTCCATCAAAAATACAAACCGATCCGCTTCTCGCGCATCCCCGTTTACGATGACAGTCTCGACAACATCATCGGCATGACCATGCGTTACCGCATCCACGAAGCGCTCTCGAACGATCAGCACAAACTGCGCATCCGCGAAATCACGACGCCGATTCAGTCCGTGCCCGAGCGCATGACGGTGGCGTCGGTCTTGGATCTTTTGATCAAACGCAAAGAGCACTTGGCCTTGGCGGTGGACGAGTACGGCATCGTCACGGGTCTGGTGACTCTGGAAGATGCCGTCGAAACGCTCCTGGGCGTTGAGATTGTCGACGAACTCGATCACGTCACCGACATGCGCCAGTACGCGCTGGAGCAGTGGCAGATCCGCAAAAACCAACTGCGCCGTTCATAAACGGGCTGAGGGCCGAGGACGGCGATGGATCACGTTTCACTTCTTTACTGCACGACCCCCGACCCCCAGACCGCCGAGACGATCGCGAGCACCCTTTTAGACGAGGCCCTCATCGCCTGCGCAAATATCCTCCCGGGTTCGACCTCCTTGTATCTGTGGAAAGGCCAACGTGAGCGCACCTCAGAAGCCCTGCTTTTGATAAAAACCTCAGCGGCACGCGTGCCGGAGGTGAAAAAAAGGGTGCTTGAACTGCACCCCTACGAAACGCCTTGTGTGTTGGAATTCCGCGCCGATGGCGCGTCCGACGCCTTTGCGGCGTGGGTTAGCGATTTAACGGGCCCAAAACCCGCTCAGCCTTGATTTCAGGGGCGGAGGAGGGGCCTTCCACTGGTGCAAAAAGAACCAGCCGGAGGCCCAAAACTGCCCCCAAGGTCAACAACCCTAAAATCACAAAAAGACTCAGGGTTTCATAATCCGATTTCGATCCAGGCTTCATATTGAATCACCGGGCTTCTCGAGCCACAATCCTCAAGGACCCCTATCGCAAGAAGCGGGCCACCCGAAGGAGGGACAAAATGACTCGGCAAGAACTGGCAAAAAAAATCTACGACATCGCTTACCTCCGCGGCGAGTTCAAACTCCGCTCGGGACAAACCTCGAACGAGTACTTCGACAAGTACCGCTTCGAAGCCGAACCCGAGCTTCTGCGTGAAATCGCGAAGCAAATGAAACCGCTCATCCCCGCGGGCACCGAGATCTTGGCGGGTCTTGAAATGGGCGGCATTCCGATCGCCACGGCCCTCTCGCTCGAAACCGGAATTCCCGCGCTGTTCGTGCGCAAGAAAGCGAAAGATTACGGCACCTGCCGGATCGCCGAAGGCCGCGACTTTAGCGGTAAAAAAGTGTGCATCATCGAAGACGTCATCACCACGGGCGGACAAGTTTTGCTCAGCGCTGAGGACCTGCGAAAAGCGGGCGCGAAAATTTCGGACGTGCTGTGCGTGATCCATCGCGGAGAAGGCAAGCCGCTCGAAAAAGCGGACCTCTCGCTCACGCCTTTGTTTACCAAAAGCGAACTCACTTCTTGAGTTCGCGAGTGGCCCTCGCCCGAACTCGCTTTGCGAGTTCGTCAGTGGCTCTCGCCCGAACTCGCTTTGCGAGTTCGTCAGTGGCTCTCGCCCGAACTCGCTTTGCGAGTTCGTCAAAGTCTCAAACTTGAGACCATCTTGAATGTGAACGGAAAATTTGAAAAAAAACAATCCCCCCTGTTTTTGCAAAACGGGCGCGTCGCATTTTGCCCGTTCAACCTTTTCGTTTGATTTTTTTTGTTAAGACCTAAAAGCTTTATCTTCAAAACAAAACATCAACGAGTTCAATTTTCACATCTAGATATAGGAGGCTCTGTGAAAAAATTGGTTCTGGTCTTGGCTACTCTCGGTCTCGCGGCTCCCGCGATGGCATCTAAGGCGCGCTTGCAATCGCTCCAAGGAGCGTCGTTCCTGAAGGACACGCAGACGATCTTCGTTAACCCCGCTCACGTGAGCCATCTCGGTCAGTACCTGACCTTCGAAATGGGATCGAGCTCGGCGACCGCGGCGACTCGCGCTGAAGGCGGATTCGTTCGTAAAGACGGTGACGTTTCTTACGGTGCCTACCTTGGCCACCAGAACGAAACCCAGTCCCTCTACCGCGCATCAAAAATCGCGACCACCAATGGCGGCACTTACCTGCGCTCGCAAAACCCCGTCGAAGTTTTCTACGCAAAAGGAAACTGGGGCGCTTCGGTCGGTTTCTCGAACTCGGACCAAAAATCAAAAGGCCTGAAAGAGCAATCGCTGTACGGCCGTTTCGGTGTCGACAACGGTGACACCGAGTTCTTCGGAACTCTCGAGGTTTTGGGGCAAGCCAAAGACGAATCGACAGCGGGTGCCGAGAAAACTCTCACCACTTCGCCCGTCGTGAGCATTGGTGCTGAAAAAGATTTTGGCCGCTACTACGGCGCCATCGAAGCCCGCTACGCGCAAATCAAAGCGGAACCGACTCCCGATAAATCCGGCAATGACACCAGCATCGGCGTGAGCATCGTCGACCGCTCGCTCAAGAACGACAAACGCATGATTTACTACGGTGCGGGCTTGAACTACACCAAACTCTCGAACGGCGACAAGGCGGTCTCGGGCACGGCCCTTCCCGTCTTCATCGGCATCGAAGGCGACATCACGTCGTGGGCGATCGTTCGCGGCTCGGTCTCGCAAAACTTGCTCTTGGGTGAAACCAAAGACGAGTTCGCTACCGCTCCCGCGGATTCTTCGGACACGCTTTCGAACAACACCGTGGTCGCCCTCGGCATCGGCTTGAAATACTCGGATTTCGTTCTCGACGGTTCGATCGCCGGTTCGACTTCGGGTGATCTGAACGGCAACAACGTCCTGAGCAAGGGCGCTTTGACTTACTACTTCTAATTATTGAGGTGAACATGAGAGTCATCAATTACGCACTCGTGCCTGTCCTCGCCGCCGCTCTCGTGAGCTGTGGCGGCGACGGCCTGGGCGGACCAAGCGGCACTCTGGAAGCAAAAGGAGCCCTGGCATTTGCCGGTTCCCTGAACAACACGCTGCCCGCAATGCCCGACAACAGCGGACGTCCCTCGCTGGGATCGATTGGCGGCTTGCCAAACGGATCGGTGTCGACGAGCTCACTGGGCGCCAAAGCCCTGGGCTGCGAAACCGTGACGGGCAATGCCACCGACGCGGACAGTGACGGAATCGCGGTTCTTCGCACGGTGACCTACAATTGCACGGACTTCGTGCAAACGACCGACACCTACTCGATTTACGGAACCGTGACCTCGATCGACAAAAAAGACAATGGTGGCGCCTCGAGCAAAGGCCTGGCCGGCGGTTATTCGGTGAACATCGACTTGCAGTCGAAACACCGCAACTCCACGGGCACCAGTCTCGATTACACGACCAAAGGGACTTTCGATGCAACGTCGAGCGGAAACAGCTCCACGTTCGTGTCCCAGTACAAAACTCACTTTACCGGCACCCAAGAGGCGTACGGTCAGGTGTTCGAGATCAACTACAAGTACCAAACGGACTTCAACGTCGTTTACACGGCGGTGACAGCTTCAACCGGTACGGTCAAGATTGATGGGCTGATCGGCATCGACGGGCAATTTCCCGAAGCCGGTAAGCTCGAGGTGGCCAAAGCCGTGATGACCGTGAGATCCAACAATCTCACCTACAACTCGGCCTGCACCACGTTCTTCGACCAAGGTGACGTTGAGTACGTGACCGGATCCGGAAATGTGTTGGCCTTGCGTTACAACTGCAATGCGACCGTTAAATTTTATTTGGATGGACAGCTTTTGAACTAAAGCCGGTCCTTTCGTTGCCTGTGATGCTCTTTAAGAGGGGGCCTCACAAAAAAGGCGAGGTGCTTGAGGCACCTCGCCTTTTTCTTTTTTAGCTTTTCAATTTTAGAACTCGAAGGCCATTGTCGCGCTGTAGAACGCATCAGCAGCGGGAGCTTTATCGTCGAACCAGTTCCAGATCTCCAGACGGTCCAAACCAACTTTCATGGTCGGCGAAACAGGAAGCAATACGCCGATGCGCATGGTGGGACCGAAAGTGGTCACATCCGATTTGCCGCTCGATGCACTGGCATCCGCAACGTCTTTAATCATGTGCAAACCGAAACCGGGAGCCAAGTAGGCATCCACGCGGTTGTTTTGCAAGACGTGAGCTTTCAATTGACCGCCCAACGACATGACTTGGTTCACGACTTTCGCGTTGTTTTTTTCTTTGTCCGCTTGGAAGAAGAAATAACCGCCGTAGCCGAGACCTTCATTTTTCTTTTCGTACTGAGCGCCGATGTTGAAAGCGCCTTTGGTGAAGCCGAGGCCCACACCGACTTCGCTCGCACCTGTCGAAGCGTACGTGCGCACGGGGCGCGATTGAGCAAATGCCATCATCGGACACAAAACCAAAATAAGAGCCAATGTCTTCAAAGTAACCTCCAATAGAAGCGCGCAGCAGCGCTCCGGGTAAGATGAGCCTGGATTCATAAAATCAGGGGGTGTCTGAGTCAATAGAACCCATCCCCAGATTCCTTGAGGAGCAAGGCGTTAGAATTCGAGCACCAGTGTTGCTTGGTAAAAAGGCACTGACGCGGGAGGCTTATCGTCAAACCAGTTCCAGATCTCAAAACGCTCAACGCCAATCTTCAGACCATTCGGGAGCGGACTCAAAACACCGAGACGCAGGGTCGGTCCCCACGCGGTGATGTCAGACTTGCTGCCCGCGCCGTCTGGAAGATCTTTGAACATGTGCACGCCAAATCCCGGTGCCGCATAGACGTTCATAAAACCATTTTGCACAAGATGCGCTTTGAGCTGCGCGCCCAGTGACAACACTTGGTACACGATCTTGGCGCCGTTTTTCTCGCGGTCGGTTTGCAAATGCAAATACACACCGCGATCGTAGCCCGCACCTTTCCAGTCATACTGGCCGCCGAAATTCAAAGCGCCACGTTCAAGGCCGAATCCGACCGACACCGGGTGCGCCTCGGCCCACGCCGTGACGGGATTGAGCAAACATAAAACCGCGATCCATTTGAGCATGAGGCCTCCTTGAGCGAGCGAAGGCCGTGTTGTCACGTCGGTTGGAGGATGAGTCAATCAAATGTGCGGACTCGCCGCACCTAGAACACGAAGTCGACGCCGCCGCGAACGCGGCCCTGGTCGCGCCAAAGACCGATCAAGCTGTCGGAGGGACCTTGAAAGGCATCCGCCCCGCCGCGAATCACCCAGTGATCACCCAAACGCCGTTCGACATCGAGCTGCTCAACCGACGAACTTGTCGAGGCCGAGTAGATCAGCGCAAGCTGGAAGGACGTCACATCCGACCAAGCGCCGCGAACGGCCGCGATGTAGGCTTCACTGAAAATGCTCGCCACCGACATCGCCGAGCCGCTGCGATCCGCTTCTTTACCGACCGCGTACTGACCTAAAACGATGAACGTCTTTCCCGAGATCTCAAGCGTCTTCTCCAGACCGAAAACCGCTTGGGTGGTCTCGACGAGAACGGTTTGATCTCTGTTCGTGGGTTCATCCACGCGGGCGGCGCTGCGAAAAATAAAAGAGGACGCCGTGTAGTTGAAGCCCAGAGCGGCGGAGCGGCGGCGGTCATCGATGGGCTGAATCCCGATCGGATTGTCGAGCAGAACGATAAATTTCGGATCCGCCTGAATCAGCAGGCCGCGAATATTGGGCGTGAGCGTCGGCGTTTGCGTGGCGCCTTCGAAGTAGGCGAGCGAAAGATCCACGGTCTCAAACTGCGCGCGCAAACGCGCGCCATAGTTGTTCTTGTAGGCACCGTTCAAATCGCGGCGCGAATTGATTTTGAACTCAGGATCCTCGGGCAAAAGCAACTGCTGATTGTCGCGCTCGAGCGGCAGCTCTTCGTTGCGCGGCCACCAGCCCGACTGATTTCCGGGCAAAACGCTGCGGGTTTGATCCGGGATCCACATCGCTTCAAATGAAATCGGCGACGAACTCCACTGTCCCCACAAACCCCAGGAACCCAAATTTTCGGAGCGCAGCGGGTCGGTCAAAATCTTTTGCGTGGCCAAGTCCATCGGGTTGAGCCCGTCAGTGCCCTCCCAGGCTTTGACCAAGCTCCCCGCCTGCACCCGAAAATCCCCGCTTTTGTACTCGAGCCAGCTCTCGCGCCCGTTCCACTCGACGTCGGCCTCCGAGAGCTGCCCGGGCCCGCGCGTGCGGACGAGCGGCTCGAGCTTCCAGCGCCAGGACTCCGAAATTTTGTCTTTGATCTGAAGGCCGAGCGTCGTGCTGCCCGAGACTTGCGACACGTGGGACGGCGGCGTTTTCAAAAGGACTTCGCCGTCCAAAGAAATCTTACCGGACGTGTCCGCGGCAAAGCTTAAAAAAGAAAAAAGGAGCATCCACATGCTCCTTCAGCTTAACGACGATCCTGGAGGCCGACAAGAACGATTAAGGGCCTAGCAGCAGGTGCATCGTACTGCCTTGAAGGCGGTAGCTCTGCACCTTCACGGTCAGGGTCGACGACAGCTTCACTTGCGGAAGCGCGAAACTCCAGGCTTTGTCTTTCACGAGGTTGTCCACGAGAGGAGCGGTCACACTCGAGGCGATGTACATGTTGGGATTGTAACGGTTGACGTAATCCTGTCCGAACCCGATTTGCGACTGCGTCTGCACGTTTTTCGACTGCAGCTTGAGCGAGCCGCCGCTGATTGTGGGAACGAAATCCCCGTTCAGCTGCGCCATCAAAGCCACGTAATACCAGAGCTGACCGTCGCGTGGCGCTTGCAACCACGCCGTGGTTTTTGCCTTCAAACGAAGATTCGTGCCGTTCAGCTGAAATGTCTGAACGTCGGGCTTTTGCACCAAGATCGGAAACTTGTCTTTGCCCGAGAAGTTGAACAGATCCGGCCAAACGAAAAACTGCTTGAAGCGCGAATCGAGCAGGCCTTGAAAGTCTTCAAAATCATTCGCGAGCAACTTGGTCCACTCGGGCTGAGTTTCCAGATAGCGTCGCAGCAACAGTTCGAAACCGGCCTTGGTCATCTGCAGGTCCATGCGCGAACCGAAGTCCGAGTCGTCAGCCGGAGTTTCGGGGGCCGGCAGCAAGGTGTTTGAGCGTGTGTCCAAGACCCAGTCGACTTGAGCGCGCAGTCCTTTGGGCGTCTGCTCGGCCGAACGCAGAACAAGTTTTGATTTTGAACCGAGCGCATTGCCCGGGATCTGCAGACCCGAGATCAGAAGCTGGATGTTTTCGTTCAACTCTTTCTGCAAGAAAGGCTCGACGAACTCCCGCACCTTGGCCGACAGAAATGTGGGCGATTTCGCAAACTCGAGGATGCTTTGACGGATGAACGAGTCGATCCCTTGGGGACCTTGGCACGTCATGTCCTGCATGTCGAATTGCGCGGGATCGGGCTGGATCGTCAAGGACTCGAAGGCGCCGATCAAACGCAGATCCTGCAAATTGAAGCGGTAAAGGCCCGAGACCGTATTGAAAACTTGCGAGAGATGCAGAGGTCCGCACGTCGCTTGCACGCGCACGCGGATCACGCCGCCTTCGATGGGGCGCTCAATTTCTTGATCAATTTTAAAACTGGGAATGCGAATGCGCAGACGCGTATTGGTCGCGCTGAAGTCGAAACGGGATTCACCCATTTTCGAATTGATTCGCTGAAGGCCCGTGAACTCAATCGAACCGTTGGGGACGAACGCGCGAAACTCGCCGACTTGCAAAACGCTGTTGGACAGATCTTTGACGAATGCGTTTGAATTGCGAACCTCAGACTGGATGGAGTCCTGAATTTGCGTCCAGGGAATTGACAAGCGAACTTGCAATCCTGAAGCTTCTTGAGCGGCCTCTGAAAAATGAGGAATCATGAGCGGCGCACAAAGAACCGCTAAAGAGAGAATTTTTGTTAACCGAAGAGTGATTTGGTACTCTTTCATCTGAACCTCGCCGAACTGAGAATACACGACTTATCGAGCGAGCGACGAAAAAAAGTGAGCGCGGATAAAAAATGAAATTGCCCGTAATTGTCAAAATTTCAGTCGCTCTCTGCCTCGCGCTCATCGCGTCTCTGGGCGTTATGTCCATCATCAAGGTTCAGGACCTGCAGACCCAGTATTCTTTTCGCGACTTTTTTCCCCGTGAACATTCGTTATTGGATCTTGATCAAGAAATCACCAGTAAATACCAACTTGAGGAGTCCTCCTCTTTTTTGGTGGCCCTCACTCTTCCGTCTCGAAATCAGACATGGCTGATCCCTTCTCGCGTGGAGGCCTTGCGAAAAGCAACCGACGCTTTGGCGCAGGTCCCCGGCGTGGCCAAAGTGACAAGCCTCACCAACCTCGAGATGGCGCTGCAGAATAAAAAAGAGATCGAGATCGGCCCCATCTTCGAAAGTCTGCCCCCCAAGCAGTGGAAACCGTGGGTGCGCGAGCAGACGCTGCTCAAGTCGCAACTGATTTCGGAGGACCTGCGTTCGGCCATGATCTTGGTAGAGCCTTCAGTGAGCGGCACGCACGAGCTGCAAGAACTGAGCATCGAGCTGAGCGCGGTCCTGTCGAGAACATTGCCAAAAAAGCTCGACACGATCGTCGAGATTGGCGGCACCCCCGCCGTGAAGGCGCAGATGTCCGCGCAACTCGGATCTGAACTTCAAAAATTTCTTGTCGTAAGTCTGATACTCTTCTGCGCCCTCATGTTTTTCTTTTACAAACGTGGCAGTCCCTTGGTCCTAACACTGGTGGGCCTGACCCTCACCAATCTGACCTGCCTGGGTGGACTGGCCGCCGCGAATATTTCGTTCTCGGTCCTTTTGTCCACCCTGCCGATCATCGTGAGCACGACGTTCATCTCCCTGATTTTGCACACCCTGCACCCCTGGGGCGAGAGCCTGGGCAAGCACCGTCCCGCAACCTGGCTTGACCGCCAGATTCTGACCTTCCGTATGCTCAAGGAGATGTTTCTCGCCAATCTTCTCGGCAGCATCACGACGGCCATCGGTTTTCTCACGTTGTCTTGGACAATCATCCCCGCGATCCAAAAATACGCTTGGACCGTGGGCGCCACCGTTCTGTGGACTTGGGCGCTCGGCCAGCTGATTCTTTACGTCGCTCTTCCGTGGATCAACCCGGAAGCCCGCCGTTGGAATCAAGCGCGCGCGACCTGGATCTTGCCCTTGATGAAACTCAGCATCCCGATCGTCTCGCTCGTGATCGCGATCTCGATCGTTTCGGGAGCGACCATCACCAAGCTCAACTTCTCGAGCCGTCTTTTCGACGACCTTCCTTCGAAAGACCCCGTGCGCGCGGCCACCGAAAATATCGATGCGAAATTTGGCGGCACCCTGCCCTTGAATTTCACCATCGCTGGGCCCAACGAAAATGTTTGGAAAGACCCCGAGCACTTGAAAAAACTCGAAGAGCTTTCGATCCGCTTCCGCGAACTTCCGGCAGTGGGATCGGTGATGTCAGTTGTCGATTTCATCCCGGCGTCCTCGCGCACCCAGGCGGGCGCAATCTCGGAGCAGTACTTTCTCTATTCGATGGCCGCGAAGAATCCACTCGCGAATTTTGTCTCGTCCGATGGCCGTGAGATTCGCATGGCCTTGCGCATGCGCGACATGCCTTCGAACAAACTTGCGAACTCGCGCAGCCAGATGATGCGTCTCGCTCAACGTGCGTTTCCCGGCTATCAGCTCCAAGAGTCGGGCCCCGCGATTATCAGCCACTCGCTCAATCAAGCGCTCGCCAAGGAGTTGGTCTACGGCTTCTGGCACTCCTTGGCGATCATCGGCGTTTTGCTCGCCCTCGTGTTCCGCTCGGTGCGCTGGGCGCTCGTCGCCTGCTTGCCGAACTTCATCCCCCCGGCGATTTTGATGGGGGCCCTGGCCGTGAGCCAGACTCCGGTCAAACCTGGCATCGCCCTCGTCTTTTCGATCGCTTTGGGATTGGCATTTAACAACACCGTCTACCTCCTGAGCCGCTTGCGCCACATTCAAAAAACGACCGGCATGAAGAAGCTGCCTTTACGTCGAGCCTTGCTGCTCGAGGGCAACCCCTGTTTGTCGGAATCCTTTGTTCTCTTTGTCGGATTTCTGGCATTCTTACTCTCTCAGTTTGAACTGAATCAAACTTTTGGAGTCTTCATGCTGGTTTCGATTTTTGCTGGTTTTGTCGGAGATCTGGTTTTTCTTCCCGCGCTGCTGCGCGAGTTTCCTCATTGGTTGCACGATCAACGCGGCCTGGAGCTTCCCGCGAAAGTGCGCCACCCCTTCACGAGCAAGATGATGTGGATCCTCGCCTTTTCGGCGGCGATGCTCACGCCCCACTCCTTGCAAGCCGCCGGCGATTCGGCGAAAGAAGCGCAGGCCCTTCTGCAAAAAGCCCGCAAGAATCTCGAGTCCAAGTCGGATCAAGCCACCGTCATTCTCAAAATTATCGAGAAGTCCGGCGACACGAAGGTTCGCGAGATGGAACTCAAGTCCTTGCAGACCGCCAAAGGCGGAAAAGCCTTGGTCCGCATTCAGTCCCCGGCCGACGTCAAGGGCACGGCACTGTTAGCCGAACTCGAGGGCACCGAGCAAAAGCAATGGATCTACCTGCCCTCGAGCAAGCAGGTCCGCCGCATTTCCGGCGCGGCCGGCCAAGGCGGCATCTTGGGGTCCGAATTGAACACGCAGGACTTAAATCCAGTCGCGATCAAATCCGCTCAGGCCCGTTTGCTTGATCGCGCGAAGGGCTCTGCCCGCCTCCAGATTGACACGAAGGCCTCGGGAGCCGCCGGTTACACCCATCTGATCTTGACGCTGTCCGAGCCCGAGGGGCTGCCGCTCAAGGCCGAGTACTTCAAAGGCAAAACGCTGGCGAAGACGGTCGACTTCTTAAACTACATGCAGTCCAACGGCGTTTCACGCGCGCAATTGATCAAGGTCTTCAATCCGATCAACAAACGCGGCACCGATGTTGAGCTCAAGAACATCAAGGTGAACTCAGGGCTCAAAGAAAAAGACTTCACCGTCGATGCTCTGAAGGACGACTTCTAGATCTTCATTTTATCAGGGAAGTTGTTTGAGGTTGCCTTTGGCGTCGGCTTCGATGCGGATGGTGCGCTGCTGTCCGACCTTGGCTTCGAAAGTCGATTCGGGAATCCCCACGCGGCTGCGGTTCGACGAAATAAATCCGGAATAGGTCACCGGCTTGTCATTGCCGTAGGTGTTGTAGAGTTTCCAGGTGACATTGTAGACCCCGGGAACGATTTTATCGCTCTGCCAGATTTCCGCGCCGGGACCGCTGCGTGAATCCAGGGTAAACTCACCCGGACTTCCGGCGAATTTGCGGTTCTTAAAGTTGAAGACGTGGCCCGACGGGTCCGTCACCGTCAAATCGAGATCGTGCTTCTCCGACGACCACTTGAGAATCACGATCATGAACTGCGCCTGTTTCTTAGCTTCGTTCTTCATTTCTTCGATCGATTTTTCGAGGTTCGTCTGTTTCTCTTGCAAGTCTTTGTTGGCCTGCTCGAGTTCTTTCACCTTGTTTTGATCTTGCTGGACGCTCGCGACTTGGCGCTGCTGCTGCATCCGCTCCGTCTTTTCTTTTTCAAGTTGCTGCCTGGTCAGCTGCAGCTCCTTTTCAAGACGCTCTTTGAGCTTTTGCGCGTCGGCCTGATCGACGGTCTTTTTCTTTTCGAGCGAAAGTTCGTTCTTTAACTTGTCGATCTCGGCCTTGAGGTTTTCGTCCTTTTTCGGCGCTGGCGTGGGCGTCGGCGTGGCTTTAGCGACGACCTTCGCGTCCTTCACCGTCTTGCGCAGATCTTCGCGCTCTTTTTCGAGACTCGCGATCTTCCGCGCCAGCTCGTCTTCGTTTTTTTTCTTGTCTTCGATCTGACGGTCCAGCTCCATCTGCCGAGCCACTTGCTCTTCGAGCGACTTCTTCAAAGTTTCGCTTTCGACCTTGAGCGCTTCGAGCTCTTTCTTCGTTTGATCTTCAGGTGGCGGCGTCGGCGTGGGAGTGGGCTGCGCCGCCTGCGGCGTTTCGGTCGAGTTGAAGCTTGAGTCCGAAATCTTTTTGAGCTGCTCTTGGAACTGGCCTTGGTTCTCACTCGCGATCGAAAACAGCATCACGAACAGGCCGAAGAGAAGCGTCATCATGTCGGCGTACGACACCAGCCACTTCTCATCTAAGTGCTCTTCATGCTCTTCGTGCTCGGGAGGCCGGCCCTTGTGCTCGCTCATGCGTTCATGTTCCCGGCTTTTTGAACTTCACCAAATCGGCGGGCACGCCGTTTCGAGGCGGCAGCGAGGTCGCGTTCGAGGTGTTGGTGATCACGGTGTCGTCGGTACTTGAGACCGGACGCTGACCCGCGTGGCCTTGGCCGCTCGCGGTGACCGTGGGAATGCTTTGTAAATGAGCGCCTCGGCGCAAGACCTTGTAGCGGTCTTCAATCTGCAGGCGGCTGCGCAGGCGCTCGGCCAGAACCTCATCCTCACTGCCGTCATGAATCATCATGACGCCTTCGATGATCAGCTCGCGAAGTTCCTGGTCCACGACGATCACGCGCTGGGCGTAATCGGCCAAAGGCAGGAGCACAAAGTTGGCGGCCGCGATGCCCCAAAAAGTCGCCACGAGGGCGACGGCCATCGAGGCCCCGATCAGGCTGGTGCCACCGGGTCCACCGAGATTTGTCATCATCGCGATCATCCCCGTCGACGCACCCAAGAGGCCGAATGCAGGAGGATACTTCGCGATCGCATTCAAAACTTTGGCGTCTTGCAGGTGCTTCTTTTTAAAGACCAAGCGGCGTGCGTGCATGACGTCTTCGAGCTCCACGCGGCTCAGATAATTTTTTTGCAAGAGGTTCAGACCCTCCGCCAAGAACGGGTGCATTCCGGGGTGAAAGCCCGCGCCCACGCCCTGAGTGCGCATCGCTTTCGACGAATTGCGAATGTCTTCGATGAGGGCGAGAGGATTGATTTTTCGTTTCAAGATCACGCCGTAAGCGAGAAACTGTCCGAGATCTTTGAGCTGGCGCATCGGGTAGGCGATGAGCGTCGCCGCCAGCGTTCCGCCGATGACAAGGATCAGGGCATGGGGATCTAAAAAGATCGATGGATCCTTCGCTCCGTGGATGACCCCGAAGTAAAGAACCAGGCCCGCAATCGCGAAACCGAGCAGTGATGAAATATTCATGTGCGCCTCTATTGAGAAATCCTGCTTCTTTATCGGGTTTCACGGCACCGACTCGAGCCCAGTTCGGGTCGAGGTCAACAAACAAAAGTCGAGCAAAAGGCGAACAATTCTCCATTTAAGACACGAGTCCGGAACGGACTGGGACGGAGTTTGGTCGAGCCGTCTCCAGCTTCAGAAATACGTGAGTCATGTCGATAACATATCGAACTTCATGGGGGATGATTGGCCGGACTGCCAAGCAAGCGACCGCTATTGCGCAAACTCACTCGAACATTCGGGTTCTTCGCGCTTTTTTACGGCATCACCGCCGTCCTTCTCTTTTTCCAGAACTGCGGTCAGCGCCCACTGAACACCTTGGACCGCGTTCCGGCGCAGTCGCCCTTTTTCGCGAAGCGTGTTCACCTGACCAAGGCCACCTATTCCGCCAAGATCGCGGCGGGCGAGAGCCTCGAGGATTCAAAAGACAACGTTCCGGTCTCGGTGATTATCGACAACAAGTGCGCGCTTGAGCAGTGTGCCCAAGAGCCCGCCGATTCGACGGCCGTGTCCTGCGCCCTGGTTCGCAACGGGATGATCGAAGCCATGCGCGACCTCAACCAAGCCTACTCGTGGGAGGTGCGAGCCTCTTCCACCGAACAATCCGTCGAGACCTACCTGCAACGCCATCAGCCGGACCAAGATTGCATCATCGGGGTTTCGATTGTCCGCGCCTACAAGGCCTCGCAGGCCTCCTTCGAAGATCCCGGCACCGCTCAACAGTACCACCATCAGACTTTGCGCACCCCCGAAGCCTTGGCCTTTTTCGACACGCAGAATTTGGCCCAAGTCAAAGTTGGCGTCGTGGACACCGGTGTGGACAACACGCACGAGGACCTCAAAAATCTTCCGGGTTTTATCGACTGGCCGTTCAATGCGGCTCACTGCACTTCGATCTGCAACTTCCACGGAACCTTCGTGGCCGGCATCATCGCCGCCGGCAAAGGCAACGGCTTGGGCGGTTACGGCATCGCCCGCAACGCGCTCATCCGCAGTTACCGCGTCGGCAACGCCAAAGGTGAAATCGAAACGACCGAACTTTACAACGCTCTGAACTTCGCGATCAGCGACAAAGTCGAAATTCTCAATCTCAGCCTCGGCGGCTCCAGCCTGGTCGACCAGTCCATCCAAGACGCCATCGTCCGCCTCATTGAAGCCGACACCCTCGTGGTGGTTGCCGCCGGCAACAGCGGCGTGAATATCGACACCTCTCCCACCTACCCGGCGTCTTTCAATTACGACGGGCAAATCAACGTGGCCGCGGCCTCGCCACAATCCGTCGATGCCTCGGCGGCCGGCCCCTTCAATGTCACCAATTCCCCGATCGTGCTCGACAGCTACTCCAACTACAGCGGCTCGACGGTCCATATCGCCGCCCCCGGGCAAGCCATCTACTCCACCTCGCCTGGAGGTCTCTACGGACGGGCCAGCGGAACATCGTTCGCAACGCCCATGGTGGTCGCCGCCGCCACACTCCTTAAGGGCTACATGAAGGGCAAAGGCTACACGAATGTCTCGGCCTCGCTTCTCAAAGATCTTTTGATCGAGAGCGGACGCACGGTCTCGAATCTGACCGGCAAGGTGAAAGACTCCAAGTACTTGGACCTGGTCGGCATGATGACGACAGCCAAAGGATTTATGGAGACGATGTCCACCAATCCGGTTTCGATCTCGATCATGAGTTCCAACACGGTCACGGTGGGTGCCAATAAATTCGTCCGGGTGCAAATCGAAGTGCGGGGCGGAAACCCCACGGCCGGTCAAATCGTCAAAGTCTACACCAACCGCGCGTTCCTGAACGAATCGTACACGAACCTCAGCTGCGCCATCGTGCAGGAGCGCCAGTTTTGCGAATTCGATGTTCCGTTCTCTTCTCTCTTTGTCGATCCCGAGATTTACTTCGCGCTCGTCATGCCGTCAGGAACACGCATCGCCGACCTTTCGGTTCCCAAAGCCAATTTGGAACTGGGCGACCGCGAGGCCGCGAATCTCGATGGCGAAATTATTTTCACCCGGGCCATCGGCGGCTATGCTCACATCGAAGGCTGGGCGTGCTTAAAAGGTTTCGCTGATCCTATCGATATCGAAGTTCGCGAAGGATCGGCGGCGGCGCCCGTCATCCGAAAGATTCGCACGGTCCGCCAAGCGCGCGGAGACTTCTTCAACCGGTGCACCGCGCCCGGCATCGATTTCGGCTTTTCGTATCGTGTCCCGCAAGACGCTCTCAACGACGGCCGTGACAAATCTTACTTCTTCAAAGCCATCCACGCAGCGACGGGAAAAACCTTGAATCTTCCCGTTCTCACTTATCAGCCCATGCACAACGACCCCCGAGCGCCCGAATACGCCAGCTCCGTTTTCATCTCCTCAACTCTGTCGGAGGCCCGTCCGCAGGTTAACTTCACCCGAAAAGAAATGTCGAACTGGGTGCTGACTCTCGAAGGCACGGCCTGCTATTGGGCCAGTCGAAAGCCCGCGACCTTCACGGTCGGTTACGAGGATTCGGATCTGGCCGCGGTCTTTCCGACTTTGCACCAAATGACCTCACAGTTCCAGAACGAGCCCGTGGCCGTTCAGGCCGAAGCGAAGATCAAATGGGTCAATTACAACTGGCAGGTTAAAAATACGGGCGCCTATTCCGGCTTTGACAGTTCAAAAGGCTCGAGCGGTTGTGGCGGCAGCTTCTCCGACATTTCATACCCCTGCTCTTTCCAAGACTCTCGTTTGCCGTCGGCGGGAGTGAAGTTTCTCTCGCCGATGCCCGCGATTGTCGAAAATCCAGGACAGAACATGTCGATGTTTTTAAATCACCCCATCGGAATTGGGTTTGTCACCGTCACTCCCGATCGCGATGCTGGCGATGGATGCCCTGTTCCTAGTGGCTTCTCTGTCACCGTTGATTACAAACCGTGGATCTCTTCAATTCTTTTCGGCGCCGGCTACGCTTTTCGAGAAGATAAGATTACTGAAGCTCAGGCCCGTTCCGTTTTTACGGCGAACCAGTTGGCTTTTTTCACGAACACGGCACCAATCACCGACTTCAATTCGCTTCGATTTTCCTCCCGCGCGATCATGCCGAAACTTTATTTCTACGGCAGCGGATTGCACCGCTTGGAGGGAGATTTAACAAGTGGAATCTCCCTCTTCCACAACTACAATTCATTCCTGTTTCTGAGCGGGACGGCCAATTCGACCTGGACTCCGGTGAGCCGTCCCGGTTTTCCGTCAACGCACGTGTGGTACTCCTCGCCCAATGTTTTCGCGAGCCCCGCGCTGGGAGCCGGACTGGTTGAAATTTATAATACCGGTCCCCTTGCTCTTCCCAAGCCCAACGCCCGACAAGCCTTCGTTCGTCTCGCCTACGATAACGCCTCGGCCTTTGGAGAGCTCGGTACGGATCTCCGACTTGAATTCTCAATCAACGGTTCGGGAGTTTGGTACGAGGCGCCGATGGACGTCGGCTACCAAACCAAGGTGACGGGCGTCATCACGGGCGCGCTGGCGGCGGATATTGATTTGCCAGCCCCCGCAAACTCGATACAATGGCGGCTCAGGGCGAACGGACAAAACAATCTGCGCTTTTACGTGTTTGGATTCATGACTCAATGATGAAGTGGATCGTCCCCTTTATTTTGACGGGTGTTTTCACCTTGGGCTGTAGTTCCAAGGTCTCCACCTTGGATCTCGAAGCCGAAGAGGCCTCCAATTCACTCTCGAAACCGTCCGCGTCCTCGGTGGAATCCATCTCAAGGCAGTCCGAAGAACCCGCCGAGACCTGCTCGTCGACCAAAAATGGACTGCGCGTGCTCGTGACGCTCAATTCAGCCGAGCCGCTCAAATGCCGGGACAACACCCGGCGAGATCCCGCGCGCGCCGTGGGCCCGGCCTGCCCGGGGGGTCTTACGATTTCCAACGTGACCAGCTCGGCCGCTTGGGTGGACTGCACCGATGTTCAAGTGTGCGGCAAAGCGCCCAAGTCAAAAACGGATCTCGCGTCACACCCTTCATCGCGCATGACCCAACTCGACTTTGCCGATCTTCCTTGGGGCTGCACGGGCGATCTTGAGTGGGCACCGGCCGATCAGACCGCCAACGCGGCCGCTATTAAAAAGGTGGTCATCGACATCACGCCGCCGCCCTGCCCGATCTGCACGACGACGGGTCTGCGCACGTGTGAGATTTGCGGCTCCGATGGTGTTCCTCCGGTGATCAAAGAAGTGATTCCCGAGGTCGGCGCGTGCAGCCAATTCAAAATCGTGGTTTTTGCCGAAGATAAAGAGTCGGGACTTCATCGGGATGCGTACTCGATCGATGCCGGCGCCACCTGGCAAAGCTCCAACGAGTTCACCGTTCCCGGCGTCAACTTGAATCTGGCCGGCTCGAACGTGCGTGTGCGCGACCGTGCGGGCAACATCACTCAGTGGCCGAAAACTCTGACCCTGACCGCGCCTCCCTGCCCGTGCAACGCCCCTTGGGGAGAAAAAGTTCCTCACGGCGAAACCCGCACCGTTTTTAAATCGGCCACCGTCACGTGCGCGCAGACGTGCGAGAGCGTCGCGCGCACCTGCAACAATGGTGTTCTCTCCGGGAGCGCTGATGGTCAGTTCTCCGAGTGCAAAGTGCAGGGATGCCCCAAGTGCAATCTACCTTGGGGCGATCAGATCGAACACGGCCAGTCGGTCACCGCTTTTGAACAGCCGAACGTGACCTGCGCCGATCAATGCCGCTCGACCGTGCTGAGCTGCGACCGCGGCAATTTGGTCGGACCGGCGAGCACCTACGCCTCGAAAGCCTGCCAATTTAGCAAGCCCAGTTGCAATTGCACATTCGAAGGCTCCGTCATCGCCCACGGTGGATCCAAGACAGTTTATGCCACACCTCAAGTTGCCTGCGGCGAAACATGTCAGCCGCAAACCGTGACCTGCAATCTGGGCAACCTGAGTGGAGCCACGAGTTCTAAAAACTTGAGCTGCACCCCTCGCGAATGCAAGTGCACCACTTCATGGGGCCAAAAATTGGATTTGAATCAAGAAATCGACGCTTTCAAATCGGCCACGCTCGCCTGCGATCAAAGCCTGAGCTGCCAGGATGCAGCCAACCGGATTCGCATCAAATGCAACAATGTTCAGACTAACGAGATCACGCTGGTGCAGGGAACCGGAACTGTCGCGGATTTCAAACAACCGTCTTGCAGCATCCCCGCCTGCGCCTGTGAACACCTCGGCCGGTTCTTAAAACCGACCGACCCACCCATGTCGGTTTATAAAATCGACAAGGCCATCCCGCCGGCGACGTGCAAGATGCAAGGAAACGTTGGGACCGTTCGCTGCGTGAAAGTCGGCGCCAATTTCAACGTTCAGGGCGATACCAACACGGCTCTTTACAAATTTGCGGCGTGCGAAGATGTCGCGGGCGGCGGAAACAGCAGCGAGAACGTCGGCGCCGGAACCGGTGGCGGCACGGGCGGCGGTGTGGGCAACGACGATGGCGAAGGCGAGGGCTTCCGCCGTCGGAGCAAGGGCGTGTCTCGCGGCTGCGACGTCAATTCGTACCCTTACGTGTGCGCGAGCTTCGACTTCCGCACAATCAGCGCCGATGCGGGCGGCTACTGCCGAGTTCCGGGAACGAACGGTTTCACGGCACTTCCCACCGACATCAACGACCTCAGTGGGCGCATCGAACCCAAAGGATTTTTCACGACCTTTTCGCAAAAAGAAGTGGCTTGCGGCGACTCGTGTTCGCGGTACGCCAAACTGGGAATCTGCCTGCAGGGACACCTTTCCACAAAAGACACCCACCCTTATTCGGACTGCCGTGAGGTGTGCCCATGAAGCTGCGATCATTGCTCACCATCGGCTTCCTCGCGCTCGCCGCCTGCTCATCCAAAGTGAACGATGCTTCGATCGAAGATCCGAGTTTGGCCCAGACCATTTGTAAAGGCGCCGCCTGCGCGACGTGCGAATTGCCTTGGGGCGGAACTTTGGCCGCCGGAGCCTCGACGACTTCGGCCTACAGCAAAGACCTGGTGGCCTGCGATCAGGCCTGCGGCGATTTCGGTGTCACCCTGACGTGCAAAGAAGGGCAATTGATCGGCCAGAAAAAAGATGGCAGCACCTTCACATCGATGCTCGGCATCGTGAAGAGCTGTTACAAGAAACGTTGCGACTGCACCAATGGCACCGCCGAGGTTGAAGACGGCAAGTCCCGCGTCTTTTACCGCTCGGCCACCGCCTCTTGCGGCGCCGTCTGCGAACCCCGCTCGTTCGATTGCAAATCCGGAAAGCTCTTCGATACCGACTTGCCGCAGGGACCTTCAACGATCTCAAGTTTTGCCGCGGCCTCGTGCGCGCAAGTCCCTTGTCAGCCCTGTAATACACCCTGGGGAGCCTCGGTTCCTCACGGCGGGACGGTCACGGCCTACAGCGCGGCCATCGCTCCTTGCAACCAAGCCTGCTCAACCGTGGCTGTGCAGCTGACCTGTTCGAACGGAATCCTCAGCGGCGGCAGCATCTCGACGTACAAGTATGGTTCCTGCTCCACCCGGGCTTGCCAAAACTGCGCCTTGGGATCGGGCGATCTCATCGCTCATGGAGCGACGATCAAGACCTACAAATCCAACACCGCGACCTGCGAACTGTCCTGCGCCGCTCAAAGCAAAGACTTGAAATGCGCCGACGGCGCGATCACGGGCGGCGACGGCAACGAGTTCAAGTACACTTCCTGTGCGGCGGCGACCTGCCTGACCTGCACGCTCCCCTGCGGAACGATGATCGCGTCCGGCGGCTTTGGATATTGCTTCAAAGGCAACAAGCCCGCGACCTGCGGACAGACGTGTCTCAGCGAGCGCAAACAGTTCAACTGCATGAACGGCACCGTCGCGGCCGATGATGGCACACCCATGGCCGCAAATGCGGGCTATACGTTCAATAGCTGCAATGAGCAGGCGTCGTGCAAGCCGTGCACGCTTCCCGACGGGAAACAAATCATCGATGGCGCGAAAGCGACGCTCTTCAAATCCGAAAGCGTCACCTGCGGACAGAGCTGCTTCACCACCGCGAACGCGATCACGCTCACCTGCGCGAACGGCTTGATGGCAAATCAAGATTTGTACAAAGACTTTAAGAAAACGAAGTGCGAGTCGTCTTGCAACACCACGACGGGCGATCAAGGCATCGGCCGGGTGGGCGGAGATGGCGGCGGTGCGCCCGTTGTCTGGTGCCAGCTTCCCTGGGGCGGCGGGACCGTGACTCCCAACACCTCGGTTATCGCGTACTCGAGGCCGGTGGCCCCGCCGGGACACAAATGCTCGGAGTACAAGTCCTTGATTAAGTGCAATGCATACCGCGGGCTGATGACGGGCGGCGCGACGTACGTGTATCCCACTTGTCGTGAATAAAAATTAAAATGAGAGCGTCGCGGCCAGGCCCATCTGATTGAACGTCGAACTCCCGTTCGTCGCCGTAGCGGACTGATTGCTGTATAAAAAGCTGGCGCCCCACTTTTGCTTCGCTGCAAAAATTCCTTCGTACGCGGCTTCGAAGACGATCCCCGTCGAAGCACCGCCCAGCCCGTGATAGCGGAAGATCACCGAAAAATCCGAATTCGGAGAAAGCGCCTTGAGATACATGGCGGCCAGGCCGAACTGGCTGTGTTGAAACGAAATCGTGCGTTTCTCCGCCTCTTGGGTTTGACTGAGGGCCACGTAATCACCGAAGACGCCGTAGTTGCTGCTCCCCGGATTGAAATTGCCCCACATCTTGCCGGCCCCACCCGTGATTTCGGAGAAACTCCCTTTCGAGAGCGGAAACGCATAACGGATTCCCGCCAATCCTCGCAGACCCCAGAGCACCTCGGGCGTGAGAATCTGTGCGCCGAGAAGCGGGCTCATCGATGACGCTTCGGCCTGCGGCGTTTTTCCCGAGAACTGCGTCCATCCAAAATCGACCCTCGTGCGCAGCTCTTCGCTCTTCTTTTTCTTTTGTTCGGGCGTCACGATCTGCACGCCGCCCTTTTTGCGAACTTGGATCACATTGAAAGACATCTTCTGCCCGCGCCAGATAAACCCGAACACCGCAAAGACATCGCTCCCCGCGATCAAGTTGTTGCGCGAAATTTCGAAGACCTTCCAGCGTTCGCCCTTTCCATCGGTCTCAAAAATGGTGGTCTCGCCCCACTCCATGTCGCCCGGAACCGAAGCCGTCAGGATCACGCGGTTTTCTTTCACCACGCAGTCGGCCCCGAAGAACACGGGCCCGGCTCCGCTCGCGGGAACGACATTGAGACCCGCCTGCACGCACCCGTTCTGAACCACTCGCGGCTTGGGCATTTGCAGTTCGGCCGTCCAGATCTCCTGGGCGCCGCCCTCGTAAGTGATTTGCATGCGGGTCGCGGTGGCGCCCAGTGCGAGCATCAATTTGTCAGGCTTGATCCAACCCGGTTTGACTTGCAAGTGCGCGCCGCGAATGGCTTGGATTTTCGGTCCCGAGGGCTGAGCCAGCATCACTTGGGCAAAGAGACTCTTCACTCCTGGGGCGACTTCGAGGAAGCTCCACTTGGCTCTCGATTGAAGGTTCATCACCTGACCATTGCGTTTCCAAACAACCTGAAAGCTCAAGTCCGGAGCTTTGGGAGCGGCCGGGGCGGCCGCCGTCGGCGCCACCGGTGCGGTGGGCTCCTGGGCCCCTACCGACAACGCGAAAGTCATTGAGATCACGGTGAAAACCACAGCCGAACGCATGAACCTATCATGACGGTTTGTTGTTTAATGGACAACGGCTGCTTGAGGCGGCCCAGGAGGGCTCGCCTTTGGTGGGGATTACTTTTCGGCAGCGATGTACGCGATCCAGGACTGGCAAGACTCACCTTTTTCGGTGCGGGTGAACACGCCGTTTCCGCCGCCCGATTTATTGGTGCCTTCCCAATAGACGTGGGTCTTCTTGAATCCGACCTCGGCCATAATTTCACGAAGTTCCGGGATCGACCACATCCGCCAGTCATACGAGAACACGCGTTCGTGCTTCTTCTGACCCTTGGGTTTGAAGTGGATGTGGAACTGTGCCTCGTTGGTCACGGGATCAAAGCCCGCTTGGTCCCAGTAGTAGGCAAAACCCGAATGCTGGGTTTTTTCTTCGTTCTCATCGTAACAGAGCGATCCGCCAAAAAGGTCGGCGATGAAGACGCCATCGGCTTTGATACTCTTGTAAGCCGCCGCGAAATAAGCGCGCATCGCTGCACGGGTCTTAAAGATAAAGTACGAGAAGTTCATCGCGATCGTGATATCCGCTGGAGGTAAAGCCGCCTTCAAAACATTGGCTTCGTAAAGATGCACACGTTTCTGCTGACCTTCTTTAAGTTGGCTTAGGTAGTTGGCGCGTCCGTACTCCAAAGGCTCGGGATCCAAATCCACGCCGAGCGCTTCATGATGAGGCGCGAGCTTCACCCATTCGCACGAAAGCGCGAAGGTCCCGCAAAAATCCTCGCGCATCACGCGGGGATCTTTTTTTCGCAGGTCGCGGTAGACCTTGCGCAGGAACACCACGTCCGTCTCGGGTGATTGAACTGCCCTACGGTAGAGCGCGTATTTATCGAAAGACTTGTCTTGGTTCTTCTTCGAAACTTTTTTGCGAACGCGGCTCATGGAACTTCCGCGACGACAGAGCGGACCGCCTCGGCGATCTCGTGTTTTTGCGGAACCGAAGCGTCCTCGAGGTTCGGGTGCAGCCCGATCCCGGGAACGTTCTTACCGGCGACCACGAGAGGACGCGCAAGCAGCGAATAGAAGAGCTCCTGAACGACCCGGTAAACCAAGTGCTCGGCGAAGTTCGTGACTTCGGTGTCTTCATTGACGAAGACCACGCGGCCAGTTTTCTCGACCGATGTTTTGATCATTTGCCAGTCGTAAGGATAAATCGAGCGCAGGTCGATGACCTCCACCGAGTAGCCTTCTTCTTTGAGCTCGTCGGCGACTTGATTGCAAAGCAAGAGATGGCGTCCGTAAGACACGAGCGTCACTTGCTCACCCGCGCGGGTGATTTTGCCCTGACCGATCGGAACCATGTAGCCCTCAACCTTGGGCCAACGCGGCTTCCACGACGTGCGATCGCCGATGGGCGCATCGATCATGGCTTTGAGTTCTTTTTCATCTTCGGGTTCACCTGGAATGAGATCGTCACCGCGAACGCGCATCAGTGCCTTGGGCTTCAAGAACAGAACCGGGTTCGGATCTTGAATCGCCGAGAGCAAAAGGCCGTAAGCATCCAGAGGGTTCGAAGGCATGACGACCTTCCAACCCGGCAAGCGCGACGCCCAAGCATCGAACGAATGCGAGTGGTACACCGAGCCGCGGATGCCCGCGCCCACGGGACTCATGATCACCATCGGAAGCGGAAAGCCCCCGTTGGTGCACCACAGAGTGTTGCCCGCGATCTTCAGGAGATCGATGGTATTAAAGATATAGTCGACAAACTGAATCTCGGCCACGCAGCGCTCACCGGTCATCGCGATTCCCATCGCCATGCTGATAATGCCGCGCTCGTCGAGAGGCGTGTTCCAAGAGTTTTCAAGACCTTGCGTCGCCGTGAAAACGCCGCCCAAGGGCGCGCCCACGTCTTGACCGAAGATGTCTTTCACCGCGAGATTTTTTTCACCGTAATGAAGCGCCATGCGGATGGCTTGAGCCATATTTGCCATTAGAACTTCCTCCAGTCCGCATTCTCACTGCCGACGTACACGTTGTCCCAGATCGACTCCGATGTCGGTACGGGCTCGCCCTTGACAATCTGTTGGGCTTCGAAACCCTCTTGCGCGTACTTCTCGTAAAGTTCTTTGACCGCGGCTTCTTTGATCAAGCCGGCCTTCAAAAGTTTCGTTTCAAAATCGTTCAAACAGCAGAGTTCGTTCGACACGAAGTTCGCGCCGCTCGCCGACGAGTGGCCGTACAGACGCGATACGTGCGCCTCAATGAAGGCGGGCTTTCCAGTCTTGCGGATGTAGGCCATGTCTTCTTGCAGGGTCAGGTACGACTCGATCGGGTCGTTACCATTGATCGAGCGCGCTTTGATGTTAAAGGCGCGGGCGCGGTCGGCGATGTTGGTCTCACCGTGCTGGCCATCAAACGACGTCGAGATGCCCCATTTGTTGTTCTGAACGGTGATCAGCATCGGCAGCTCGCGGCCTTTGCGTGAAGACCAGATCAAGCAGCTCGCGAAATCGCCTTCGGCCGTGCCGGCGTCCCCGCCCGTCACGAGCGTGATGCCTTTGGACTTGTGGCGCTTTTGCACGTGCGCGGTTCCCAGCGCGATTCCGTACTGAACCTCGATGGGCGAGGTCACGGGAGCAACGTTCCACTCAGGGAACGAATAGTGATTCGAGAAGTTGCGGCCACCGGTCGACGGGTCGGTCGAACGGTTCATGATCAAACGGATCGAGTCGATCATCGGCATGCCCATCGCCACCAAGGTCGGCGTCGCGCGGTAGTGCATGTGGAGATAGTCGTATTCGGGGCCGCGACCTTTCAAGACCTGCAAGCCGATCGGCACGCCCCAAGCCTCTTCACCGGGAGCCCCGATCCAGAAGTAGGCATCGCCCGCCTTGTAGATCTTAATCAAGCGCTCTTCGAGCATGCGCGATTTGACCATCAAATCGTGCATCTGAAGGAGCAGCGCCTTGGGAAGCTTGGTCAGCGAGTTCAGAGACTGGCTGCTCGCCTTGGCCGTTTTGAGGGGCTTAGCGGCGGCCTTGCCAGGAGCTTTTTTAGCCATGGGGGTCCTCTTGGAGGAAGCGGTGGATTTCGCGGATCGCGCGGGGCGAATTTGTGTCATGCTCTCTTGTCTGAAAAATAGGGCAAGAGCTCAACCTCTGAAGCGTCGCTCCAGAGGTTTTCCCCCTCGAAAGACCGTCTTATTTGGTGGCGACGGTCTTGGAGCCTTCGAGCTGGATCAAATCAAGCAAAACATTGACCGATTCTTGGATATCGGCGCGCTTGAGGTACTCAGCGTCCTTCTCGGATTTGCTCTTATTTTTGGCGGCTTTGGCTTTGTCTTTCTTGTCTTTGTCCTTCATGACATCGGCCAATTTGATGAGTTTGCCGGTGGTTTTGGCCTTGGCCAGCTCATCAGCCACTTTTTTGAAGTCTTCGCTCTTCTCGACGCGGGCCTTGGACTGCTCCTGGAGCTTTTTCATCCAATCGGGCTGCAAGATCTTCCAGGCGCCATTGCCCTCTTTCACGTAAGCGTCGGGCGAAATGAACGCCGGCAGCGCCGCCGGAGGCAGCGAGTAGTCGAGCGACTTCTCACCCACTTCGTCACTGTCATATTGGCTGGGGATCACGACATCGGCCAAGACACCGCGGTGCTGGGTCGAATTGCCGCCAGGAATGAAGAAGGTGCCCACGGTCACTTTCATGGCACCGAGTTCGCCCGTCTGCGGAGGAATGTCGATCACGGTCTGAACCGTGCCTTTGCCGAAAGTGTGGTCCGAACCCACGATCACGGCACGTTTGTAATCCTTGAGGGTGCCGGCCACAATCTCGCTCGCCGACGCCGAAATCCGGCTGGTCAGAACAACGAGGGGGCCATGCCAATCCACGGTCGGATCCGAATCGCGCAGCGTGGTCGAATCGCCCTTTTCATCTTCACGCGTCGCTTGTTTCACCACGTTGCCGGTCGCAAAGAACAACCCGGCGATTTTCACCGCGTCTTCGAGGCTTCCGCCACCGTTGGTCGACAAATCCAAAACCAAGCCATCCACTTTCGCCGTGCGGGCGTCGGCGATCAGTTTTTTCATATCCGCCGCGCTGGAGCGTCCGCCGCGGCGGCCATCCGAGTAGAAGCTGGGGAAGTTGATCACGCCAATTTTCTTTTTGACGCCGTTCACGTCTTTGTCTTGGTAAAGAATCGAGGCGGCTTCGTCTTCAAGCTTGATCTGATCGCGGACCAACGTGATCTCGAAGCGCTTTTTACCTTCGCCTTTTTTGCGCAGGATCGCGAGGCGCACTTTGGTGCCTTTTTCGCCGCGGATTTTGCGGACGACATCGCGAAGATCCATTTCGATCACGTTTTCCATCGCGCCTTTTTCACCCTGGCCGACGGCGATGATTTTATCTTGGGGTTCAAGCAAGCTCGAGCGGGCCGCCGGACCACCGGGCACCAAAGCTTCAATCACGGTGAAGCCGTCTTGCGACGAAAGCGTCGCGCCGATGCCTTTGAGCGAGAGGCTCATCGAAATGCGGAAGTCTTCGTTGTTATCGCGGGCCATGAACGAGGAGTGAGGATCCAGGGCGCGGGCAAAAGAATCCAGGTAGCCGGCCAAAAGATCTTCGTTCTTCATGTCGGTCACGCGCTTGATCGTGCGGTCCCAGCTCTTTTTGACGTTGGTTTTCGCTTCTTCCAGCTTCATGTCCGAAGCCAAGTAGTTCGACACTTGAAAGTGAACGTACTTCGCCAAGAAGTCGTCGGCCTCTTGCTGGTTCTGCGCGAACTTTTTTGTTTCGGGATCAAAAACGAATTCCACTTTAGAGTCGAACTTGTAGGTTTTGCCGAGCATGTTCTTGGCAAAAGCCGCGCGCTCTTTCACTCGCGTGATCAGCAAAGCCTGGACTTTGTTCATCACGGCACAGTCTTTGTTTTTCACTTGGGTCAAAACGTCGCCCATCATTTTTTTGATTTCGTCGACATCGGTTTGCAAAAGGTAAACTTTGGTGGGGTCCAAGCGTTTCACGTACTGCTCCACCAAGCGCGCTTGCAGAGCCGGATCGGCGCCGCTGATTTTCACGTGTTGGCTCAAGAACGCCTGCTCGATCGTGTACAGGTATTTACACTCGAGAACGGCTTGGCCACCGAGCAGTTGGGCCGAAACGGTTTGAGAAACTAAAAACGACGCGACAAGAACGAGAAATGCTTTCATAGGCTCCTTCTATTCCGATTGAGGTAGGATAACAGAAAGACTTTGAAAGGCATGGCCTTTTGCGGCTGGCGCTTACTCTATGGACTAGCCTTAAGACTTGTTGCGTTCGAAGAGCGAAATTTGCGAAGCGGCATCATTCGGGAGCCGCTCCCCTTTGACGCCCGACAGAGTGATTTCGTGCTTCACGAATTCGCCGTTTTGCGTCTCGATCATAAAGAAACTCATCTCGGGGTACGTCCCTTTCAAGCGCGTCATCTCCTCAATGATGAGTTGGATGTTTTTCGGATCATCGTCGCTCATACCGAAACGATGATGAGGGCTGTAACCGTAAGTTTTTAACGCTTGCTCCACCGAGGCCCGGATCGCGCGCTGCTTAAGTTCGGCGGTCGAGGCCGTGAACTCGTGATCGCCCAAAACTTGACGCGTCGGACGGTGGCTGACGGGATAGATGCTTAAAAAATTGGGCGCCTTGGGAAGGTGCTTTGATTGCACGAACAGATCGATCCCCTCCGCGATGGTGCGCGGATCGTGGCCACGCGCCGTGATGACGCTCACCGGACGAGAGTTGAACGTCGCGTGGTAGAAACACGACCACGACGGGCCCTTCCAATTGAAATCCGGCACGCCCAGCGCCTCGGCCAAGTCGTGCAAGAAAATCTGCGTTTTCAAACCCAGGCGTTCCAGCTCATCGTTGTGGTGATCGCGAAAACAACGGAAGGTGCCTTTGTTGTCGTCCCAGTTGATTTCGTAATCGCGATAAGGGCCGCTCTGACCGAAGTTGTGATGTTCCTTGGCGAACTCACCGCTTGAAATGCGGAGCTCGGCACCGGTCTGCTTGTGAAAAAGAATCAACGGCGTCGAAAGAAACGCGACGTTGTCGTCGAAATCAAAAAAATAAAAGCTGCGACCACCCAAGTGAAGGTTGCGATCGTTCTCACGCGAGCGCTCCAAACCCAGCTCCAGCTGGGTTGAATCGGCGATTGGAATTTCGAGTCCCGAAGGGAGTCGGACCCGGCTCATAGGGCACCTGCCTCGATAATGCCGCGCAGAATAGCCTATAACAGGTCCTCACACAAGGACCACATTCATGAGGTTTTTTAATGACTTAGGCTGGATCGACCGGCTCTGTTGCTGAATTAAGAGGCGGAGGCCGCCGCCGCACCCTTTTTTGCGCCCTTACTGGCGGTCTTCGGTGCGGCCTTCCCCTTGGGTTTTGAAGCGGTTTTTTTGCCGCCTTTCCCCTTGGATTTGGACTTCGAGCTGCCGGCTTTTTCCGCCAAAAGCGGGAGCGCCTCTTCAAGCGTCACCTTTTGCGGATCCGCCCCCTCGGGCAAGGAGGCGTTCACTTTGCCCCACTTGAAGTAGGGTCCGTAAGGTCCGTTCATGATTTGGATCATCTCGTCGTCTTCGGGATGCTTGCCGAGTTCGCGCAAAGGAGCCGCGCGTCCCCGGCCTTTTTTCGGCTGCGACAAAAGCTCGAGCGCCCGCTCGAACGAAATCGTGAAAATCGATTCGCCTTTGGGAATCGAACGGTAATCGCCCTCGCAGACGACAAAGGGACCGAAACGTCCCAAGCCCGCCTTGATGTCTTTGCCCAAAGAAGGATGCAGTCCCAATGTTTTCGGGAGCGCGAGCAAACTCAGTGCCTGCTCAAAGGTCACGTTCTCGATCGCAACCCCGGCCGGAACCGACACGCGCTTGGGCTTGGCATCGTCGCTGTCGACGTCGCCCAGCTGCACGTAAGGTCCGTAGCGGCCCGTGAGCGCGTAAACCGGCAGACCCGTTTTCGGGTCTTTACCGAGCGCATCCGCGCCGTTGATTTTTTGATCGATCAATTTGAGTGCGGCCTCCGCGGTCATATCCGCGGGCGACTCGCTCTCGGGAATCGAGGCGCAAACTTCGGCACCGTCGCGGTCGGTGCATACATAAGCGCCGTACTTTCCAACGCGGAAATCAAACTTCTCGAGTCCCTGAAGACTGAGCGAACGGGCCTGCTCCGGATCGATTTTCTTTTCTTGCGAGTCCACGAGCGCTTTCAAACCCGCTTTTCCGCTGTAGATTTTGGAGAGGTAATCTTGGCTGTCGAGATCGCCGTCCGCGATGTTGTCCAAAGATTTTTCCATCTCCGACGTAAAGCCCAGATCCACATACTGAGTCAGGTAATCCTTGAGAAGCTTGCTCACCACCATCGCGGTGAACGTGGGAACAAGCGCGGTTCCCGCTCGGCGCACGTACCCGCGGTCGATAATCGTGCCGATAATCGAAGCGTAAGTCGACGGGCGGCCGATGCCTTCCCTCTCCATGGTCTGAACCAAACTCGCCTCGGTGTACCGCGCGGGGGGTTTGGTTTCATGATCGGTCGGATCGAGCTGCGCGCAGGTGAGCGCGTCGGCTTTTTTCAAAGCCGGCAAGCGCACTTCGCGCTCGGCGAGTTCCGCATCCGGATCGTCACTGCCCTCGACGTAGGCGCGCAAGAAACCCGGAAACTCGATCGTCATGCCGCTCGCCGCGAACGTCGCGGGACCGACCTGAATCTTGACCGACATTTGTTTCTGGCGGGCATCAACCATCTGGCTGGCCACGGTTCGTTTCCAAATCAATTCGTAAAGTTTCGCCTGGGGACCGACAAGGCCGGTCGCATCCGGATCAACAAACTCGGTGCCGGCGGGACGGATCGCTTCGTGCGCCTCTTGAGCGCCCTTGGCTTTTTTCGCGTCGAATGTTCGCGCCGCGGGCGGAAGATACTCTTTGCCGTACTTGCTGCTGATGCACGAACGCGCGGCCTCAAGCGCCTCTTTCGACAAGAAGGTCGAGTCGGTACGCATGTAAGTGATGAAACCTTGCTCGTACAGCTTTTGCGCGACTTGCATCGTTTCGCGCGAACTCATCCCGAGCTTACGATTGGCTTCTTGCTGAAGCGTCGAGGTGATGAACGGAGCGGCGGGTTTTCGCGTGGTCGGCTTTTCTTCGACTTCGCTCACCTGCCAAGAGTCGTTTTTGAGCTTTTGCACGAGGTCGCGGGCGGTTTTCTCATCGAGAATTTGGATGTCTTTGCCCTCTTTGAGTTTACCGGTGGTGCCGTCGAAATCGGCGCCGGTCGCGACTTTTTTACCGTTCAAAAACTGCAGGCGGCTCTCGAAAGTGACGCCCGACTTCTGAAGCTGGGCCAAAGCTCCCCAGTACTGAGCTTTGCGGAACTGAATACGCTCGTGCTCGCGCTCCACGATCAAACGCACGGCCACCGATTGCACGCGGCCGGCCGACAAGCCGTAAGCGACTTTTTTCCAGAGCAGCGGACTGATGGTGTAACCGACCAACCGGTCCAAAACGCGCCGGGCCTCTTGGGCCTTCACGAGATTGAAGTTGATGTCGCGCGTGTCTTTCAAGGCCTTGAGGATCGCATCCTTGGTGATCTCATTGAACACCATCCGTTTGGTGGGAACCTGCGGATTCAGCACCTCTTTCAAGTGCCACGAGATGCTCTCTCCTTCACGGTCCTCATCCGTCGCGAGGTACAGCTCGGAGGCTTCGCTGAGTTTTTCTTTGAGCGTCTTGACGACCTTCACTTTGTCTTTGGGAATGCAGTACAGCGGCGCGAAGTTCTTCTCGGTGTTCACGCCCAAGTTCGCCCAAGGCTCTTTTTTCACCTTCTCGGGGATGTCCTTCGCCGACTGAGGCAAATCGCGGATGTGGCCCATGCACGACTCCACGATGTAGTCTTTGCCGAGGAATTTGCGGATGGTCTTGGCTTTTGTCGGGGACTCAACGATGACGAGCTTCTTGCCCGAGTCGCTGGCTTCAGATGATGCTGCTTTTTTCGCCATATTTCTTCCCTGTCTATATATAGGGGTCGTTCCCGTGAGGCTCGTTCATCAAAATGACGGTGCGGCCCCCGTTTGAGCAAGCTCGAAATTCGACTCTAGGCGCAAGACGGGCCGAGAATTCGACCAAAGAACGGTGCACGGACTGGTCAGATCGTCACACCAAGGTAAAATAAACGCATGGGTTCAATGGTGGATTTCAAAAACAAAATCAATTTTGTCCTGAGCGATATCGACGACACGATGACCGACGAAGGCCGTCTTGGCAGCGAAGCGTACCAAGCGATGTGGGACCTTCACGAGGCGGGCGTGCATGTCATTCCGGTCACGGGGCGTCCCGCCGGTTGGTGCGAGATGATCGCGCGCATGTGGCCCGTCTCGGGCGTCGTTGGCGAGAACGGCGGCTTCTACTTCCGCTACCACGGCCAAAAAATGCACCGAAGCTTCGTCTTCGATGCCAAAACGCAAAGCGAGAACCGCAAAAAACTCGACCAACTCCAAGACAGAATTCTGCGTGAGGTCCCTGGTTCCGCGCTCGCTTCCGATCAATTCACGCGTCTCATGGATCTGGCGATCGATTTTTGTGAGGACGTTCCTCGTCTCCCCAAGACCGACGTGCAAAAGATCGTGCGTCTCTTCGAAGAGGTGGGCGCTCACGCCAAGGTAAGCTCAATCCACGTCAACGGATGGTTCGGCGACTACAATAAGCTTTCGCAGAGTCTCCATCTCCTGAAGACCGAGTTCGGTTTGTCGCCCGACGAGGCTCGAAAGCAGGCGATGTTCATCGGCGACTCCCCGAACGACGAGCCGATGTGGGAGTACTTCCCGCACAGCTTTTCGGTCGCCAATATCAGCGAGTTCTTGCCCGATTTGAAATTCAAACCCAACTACATCGCGCCTTCACGCGGTGGCCGCGGCTTCGCCGAAGTCGCACGCTTGATTCTTAAAAATAGAAGTTAACGGCCCGCCGGACGGCGGGGCGGCAGCGGGACATTGCGCACGGGTCCCGACGTCGAAGGTTCGCGCGCGGCCGCGAGATCGCACTGAGGGCGGTCACCCGCATGCATCCCCTTCCAATTTCCGGCCTGCATACAGTTGCGCAGGGCCTCGATGTGACCCGCGACCTCCGCGCGCTTGGCGGGCTTTGACGAGCGCTGCCGGATTGAATCCACCCAGCCTTCCAGCGCCAGGTCGTCGACCGCTTTCGAAGCGGCACCATCGCCCAAATTGTAAGTCGCGCCGATCGCCAGCTGATAAGTCAAATCATCCGACCAGTCGACGTCTTTGAGCTGCGAAGACTTTCGCAGCGCTTGCTGCACTTGGAGGTTGTAAATCGCCGAGGCCGCCATTGAGTTCAACGGACAACGGGCATCGCTTTTCGAATTGAACGTGGGCGCCTGACCGCCGGCCGTTTGCGGACACTCCGCCAGCATCTTTTTTCCCTCGGGCGTCTTTGAAATTTGCGCGAAGAAGCGGTCCCACAATTGTCGTTCCCAGCTGTTCTTCTTACTGAGGCGGTTCGAAATATGCTTGATGTTGATATCGGTGTGCTGGCCCAGGCCGACGGCGCCCGTGTGCGATTCGAGCGTGACGTCGTAACCGCTCTCACGGCGGAGCAGGCACTTAAAGAGCGACTTGTTGACGAACAGCGACCCGTTGCCGAGATCCGCGTTGAAGGTCTCCACAACCTTGTCGATCACGGGTCGATACTTCGGGTAATCGGCCTTGCCGCGGGCGTTGTACGGATAACACTCCATGTACTTTTCGATTCCCGCATCCGGCTTCATCCCGGCCGTTTCGGCACGAACGTGTTGAACCAAATCGCCGATGTCCGCGTAATTGCGCCGTGACGCTTGCTCATTCATCGGCTCCGGACAAGGCGCTCCGGGGCGCGTGTCACCATGGTTTGGCGTCACGCTCGGGCGCGCGGGCGTCAGCGCCTCATTGTCATTGGCGCCGTAAGTGATTTGATCTTCGGGAATCCAGCCTTCGGCGATATTGCGTCCACGCATCTTGTCCAAGAAGCAGCCGTCAAACGAGCCCGGAGCAAAGCGCAGGTGAACCAGCCCCTCTCGGCGTTCGACGACTTCCGCGGGCGTTGCTTCGGTGATCGTCAGGCGGCACTGAAAAAAACCGCCGCTCGTCTGGGGCGTGGCCGAACGCGAAAAGGACACCGATGAACTCGTCGGGTAAACGAGCACGGAGTTCTGCGCGAGCGCACGGGTTCCCCAGAACGTGGTGAAGAGAAGGACCTGGACCAAAGACATCATTGCCGTCACCCGTTTAGGTTAGCAAAGGACATCTTTCGAGGCGAGTCCGGGACCGACAGTCCGGACCCACCGCTGAAGACTATTTTTTGTTAATTCCCTGCAGAGCCGCGAAGGGGTTGTTGAACGGCGAAGCGGGTTGCCGCGGCGGAGGACCGCCACGCTGATCGCGTGAACCGCCGCCAGGACCACCACGAGAAGGCCCGCCCCGTCCGCCGGGAGCACCACCACGAGGGGCGCCGCCTTGTGGGCGGTCGCCTTGAGGACGAGGACCCGCGTTCATCGAGGCCTCACGCGACATCTTCGGAGCTGCTTCAAGTTTCAACGAAAGCGAAATTTGGTTTTTTCCCAAATCAACACCCAGAACCCGTGCCGTCACCTGATCGCCCGGGTTGACCACCTGCCGGGGATCGTTAACGAACTTGTGCGACAGCTCACTGATATGAACCAGGCCGTCTTGATGCACGCCCACGTCAACGAAGGCGCCGAAGTTGGTCACATTCGTCACGATACCGGGGCAAATCATGCCCTCGGTCAAATCTTTGGGTTCAAAAATATCGTCACGGAACGAGAACACCTTGAACGGATCGCGGGGATCGCGGCCCGGCTTCTCGAGCTCCTTCACGATATCGTCAAAGGTGTACTCCCCGATCACCTTCGACCACTTCTCTCGAAGGGGCAGCAATTTGCGCGCGCCCTCACCGACGAGTTCATTGATCCCGACGTTCAACTCGGCCGCCATGTCGCGAACCGCGGCATAGCGCTCGGGATGGATCCCGGTGGTGTCCAAGAAGACTTTTCCGTTCGGGATGCGCAAGAAGCCCGCCGCCTGCTCGTAAACTTTGGCGCTGAACTTCCCGACTTTCAAAAGTTCGCTGCGGTCTTGGAAGAGCGCTTTTTTGCGGGTCTCGACGATGTTTTGCGCCAGCGCGGGACCGATCCCGGCCACATGCGCGAGCAAGTGCGGTGAGGCCGTGTTCAAATCGACGCCCACCGAGTTCACGCAAGACTCAACCACGGCTTCAAGGCTCTTTTTCAACGACGATTGATTGACGTCATGTTGGTACTGCCCCACCCCGATGCTTTTCGGATCGACCTTCACGAGTTCGCTCAAAGGATCTTGCAAGCGGCGTGCGATCGAGATCGCGCCCTTCACCGTCAGGTCCAAATCCGGAAACTCGGCGCGGGCCACGTCCGACGCCGAGTACACCGACGCTCCCGACTCGCTCACCATGATCACCGGGATTTTTTCTTTGCCGATGTCTTTCAAAACTTTGCGCAAGAAGATCTCGGCCTGACGTCCCGCCGTTCCGTTGCCGACCGCGATCGCATCGATCGAGATCTGCTTGGTGACCTCCGCGAACAGGGCTTTGGCTTTCGCTTCGGCCTGATCGCCCAAGAGTTGCATCACCGTGTGCGAGATGTGGTTGCCCGCTTTGTCGACGAGCGCGATTTTACAGCCGGTTTTCAGACCGGGGTCGACGCCCACCACGCAGCGCGAGCCGAAGGGGGAGCCCAACAGGACGCGGCGCACGTTTTCGGCGAAAACGCGGATGGCATCTTCGTCGCCTTTGTCTTTCAACATGCGATGAACTTCGTTGTTCACCGAAGGCAAAACGTAAACGGTCAAGGCGAGTTTCGCCGACTGTTTCAAGAAGGCGCCCACAGCCGTGTCAGGCTGGGAGGTGGCGAAATTTTCGTAAGTCGCCAGCAGCATGTCGTCGTCACCTTTGACTTCAACCGCCAACTCCTCCTCTTGCCACCCACGGCGCATGGCCATGTAACGGTGCGAGGCCTTGGCATCCAAGAGGGATTTCACGGGCTCTTCAAACTCCGCGTACATTTCGTACTTCGAGTGGGGCTTAAAGCCTTTGGCGCGCTTCGAAGCGATACGGCCTTTTTCCATGTAGTTTTTTTGAACCGCGGCCCGCAGCGTGGGTTCATTGGCAATTTTTTCGACCAAGATGTCTTGCGCGCCTTTCAAGGCGAGTTCGTAAGAGGCGATCCCCGCGGCGACGTTCAAGAAGTCCTTGGCTTTGACTTCCATGGTGGTGTCGTCTTTCACGGTGCCGTGACCGACGTCCCAGATCCACTGCGAAAGCGGCTCAAGGCCGGCTTCACGCGCGATGGTCGCTTTGGTCTTTTTCTTTTTCTTGAACGGACGGTAGATCTCTTCGAGTTCTCCCAAATCCCACGAAAGCTCGATGCGCTTTTTCACTTCTTCGGTCAGGTTGTTCTGCTCGCCGATTTCTTTGAGCAAGAAGGCTTTGCGTTTCACGATCTCGGTGTGAGTGTCGTTGGCTTCGATCACGGCGCGGATTTGCACCTCGTCGAGATTGCCCGTCTGTTCCTTACGGTAGCGGGCGATGAACGGAACGGTCGCGCCTTCGGCCGCAAGTCCCAAGACGGCGGCGGCGGATTTAAGAGGAACTCCGGTCACGTTCTTATTCAAATACTGCTGCAGGCTTGCTTCCATTGAAACAAACTCCATTCATCAAAGGTTCTGGCGGCTGCACCCAAAAAGTGAACCGCGGTTGGAATCAAGATTCGATCTTAGACTGAGGGGATACACAACAATTGTTGCCTCGCGCTGGAGGCGAGGTGAGGACTATTTGTGACGGTACATGATCAGGCCATGAGTGGGATCGTACGGCGAAACACCGACGGTCACCTTATCTCCGACCACAACGCGAATATTGAAACGGCGCATTTTTCCGCAAAGTTTTGCGGTGATCTGCACTTCGTTTTCGAGCATGACTTTGTACAGTCCACCCGCAAGTGCATCCACAATTTTACCGTCTACCTGAGCCAGATCGTCTTTCGCCATCAATTCTCCATGTGACCTCGGCACGCGGCGGCGCGTGCTCGACTATATACACCGGCACGCGGCGGCGCGTGCTCGTGAATCATTTCTAGAACTCCCATCTCATTTAGGCAAGACCTAAACGGAGAGCTCTGGACGCCGACTCCCAGTCACTTTGAAGGGACTAGATTTTTGCCGACGCGTTGTAATTGCTGATGAGAACTTTAATACCTTCTTGGAACAGAACTTCCAAGCGGTCATTGTTGTTCGCCATGATGTAGCCCCAACCGAGCTTGGGGTGCTCGATCGGCGACTGGGCCTGAAACTGGCCTGTCATCGAATACTTGGAGGCTTTTTCTTTGCCGTGCTTCTCTTTCATCTCGAGCCACTTCTCGTTGGCTTCGCTGGCGGCGGCCGCCGCAGCCGCTTGCTCTTTCTTCGCTTTTGCGACTTTTTTAGCCTCGGCTTTTTCTTCGGCCGTCTTTTTGGGAGCGGCTTTTTTCTCGGCTTTGACTTTGGGAGCCGCCTCTTTTTTGGGTTTTTCCGCTTTTTCAGCGCCCTCTTTCGATGACTTGCTCGCCGCTTTTTTTGCCATAAGTATTTAAACCCCTTTTACATCTCTGGATACCATTGCTAAGTACTAGATTTTCCTCGAAGATTCCAGATAATTTTTGATGAGGGCTGTCATGCAAAGCAACACACCGGTCACCGCGCGCCAGATCCGCGCTCTCGAAGGTCCCTACTTGAAATGGGCACTGGGAAGCGAAGACGCCACTGCTCAGGGCGTTGCGACACCCGAGACACTTCAAGGCCCCCAGCTGATTTTCATTGGCCGCGCGGACCTGTTGAAATCCGCTTCGCTCACCGCCAGCATCCTCATCGTCGAGAACCAAATCTCGACGGACGCCATCGAGCTGGGGCCTCACCAAGCCTTGTTTAAAACGCCGTCCTTGAAAGCCGCGATGGTCGCGGTGCTCCCCCTCTTCGACCCCCGCAGGGCCGTTCAAGATCCGCTCATTTCTCCGGAGGCTCATGTTCACGTCACCGCGCGCATTGGTGAAGGCACTCGCATCGAGGCGGGCGCCGTCATCGGCGCTCACGCTCAGATCGGCAAGCACTGCCTCATCCAATCCGGTGCGGTGGTTCAGTCTTTTTGCATCGTCGGCGATCACTGCCGCCTGGCTTCGAATTGCACGATCGGCGCGGACGGGTTCGGTTACGCGACCGACCCTCAAGGGCACCATCATCTCGTCCCGCAAATCGGGATTGTCGTTCTGGAGAACCATGTGGATATCGGCTCGGGCACCACCATCGACCGCGCGACGATCGGCGAGACCCGCATCGGCGAGGGCACCAAATTCGACAATCACTGCCACGTGGCCCACAACTGCAAGGTTGGCAAACACGGCCTCTTCGCGGGCGGCTTTCTCATCGCGGGCTCGACAACGATTGGCGATCACTTCTTGGGCGGTGGTGCTAGCATTGTCACCGACCACGTGACCATCTGCGACCGCGTGATTTTGGGGGGACGCGCCACCGTGACCAAAGACATTACGACCCCCGGCATGTACACGGGCTATCCGCTTGAACCGCTCAAGGATGGCCTCAAAACCATTCAGAATCTCAAGCACCTCACCAGCCTGCGACAACAGGTCAAATTGATCTCAAAAAGATTAGGCATGGGCGAGGATCAAGGCTAAAACCCGGCTGATCCAAAGCCCGATAACAGACGGAGGCAACGATGAGTTACGCGTTCTACAAAATCATGCACATGGTCGGTTTGGCATTTCTTCTCGTGGGACTGGGAGCCGTGTTGATGGCGTCCTACACGGGCCAAATGCAGAACAAAAAAGCCAAGATGCTCGGCTTCGCGGCTCACGGCATTGGTCTTTTGGTGATGATCGTCGCCGGCTTCGGCTTGGCCGCGCGTCTGGGTGTCTTTGCCGAATTTCCCAAATGGATGATCGCAAAAATGGTCATCTGGGTGATCATGGGAATCGCGATCTCGGTGATGAAACGCCGTCCGCAGTGGGCCTTCGGCAGCATGCTCGTCATCGTCGGCCTGGTCGGCACCGCCGCCTGGCTCGCCATCAGCAAACCCTTCTAAAAGATGCCAGCCGGGGTCGCGCCCGACCACCTTTTAGGGTAACGCTGCGTTAGATGTCGCGCTTGAAGGTTCGGGAATCGAGCGCGCCGGCAAACATATCGTAGCACAAGAATTTGCATTCCAGCGGCCCATTGAAGATGGAGTGCCGCTTGCTCGCCTTGAGCTTCATCTCGAGGATCAAATCCTTATTGCCCGAGAGCAGCCACGCCTGCCAGCCCTGGAAGTTGTGCTTCAGGGTGTGCCCCAGATCGCGGTACAGATCTTTCAAGTTGTCTTCATCACCGATGCGCGTCCCGTAGGGCGGGTTCGTGATGATCATTCCCTTGGTCACGCCTTCCGGCGGCCGCAGCGTCGCGACGCTTTCATTGCGGAATTCGATCAGGTGATCGACACCTGCGCGCTTGGCGTTGTCTTTTGCATTTTGCAAAACCTTGCGGTCCGTATCGTAGCCGTAAAACTTAAACGGAAGCTCGGTCTTTTCGGCATCGGCCACGCTGTCAATCACGCGGTCGTAAACGGCCTCATCGAACTCTTTCAAATTCTCAAAACCGAACCCGCGGCGGAGCGACCCGGGAGAAACGTTCATCGCCATCAAGGCGGCTTCGATCAAGATCGTGCCTGATCCACACATGGGATCGACGATCGGGATGTCTTTTTGCCAACCGGTCAAACGGATCAGACCCGCCGCCAAGTTTTCTTTCATCGGCGCGAGCCCCGCTTCGCGGCGGTAGCCGCGCATGAAGAGCGCGTCGCCCGAGGTGTCGATCGAAACTTGGAACTGATTTTTGTAGCCGCGAACGAACACTTTGAAATCGGGATCGCCCGTCTCGACGTTGGGGCGCTCGCCCGAGAGTTCACGGAATTGATCGACGATGGCGTCTTTGACTTTCATCGCGACAAAACGCTGATCGTGGATTTTCGAATCCTGAACGACCGACTCCACTTTGAACGTCTGATTGAGATCGATGTACTTGGTAAAGTCGTGGCGGCGGACTTGGCCGTAGAGCTCTTCGCCGTCGTAGGCGGTAAAATCCAGAACCGGCTTCAGAATTCGCGACGCGATTCGCGATTCCAAATTCACACGGTAGCAGCCTTCCCAAGTCGTTTCGAAGTAAGCGCCACCAGGGCCCTTTTCGATTTTCTTGGCGCCCAGTTCAGAAAGTTCCTCAACCAGGGCCTCTTGAAGACCGCGCGAAGTGACAGCAAAAAATAGTGGCATAAGACCTTAAGTTTCCGTGTAACGAGGCCCGCCTCCACCTTCGGGGACGGTCCAATCGATGTTCTCGAACGGGCACTTGATATCACAGGTCTTACAGTGAATACAGTTCGTGTAGTTGATGTGTAAATCCTTCTTCCCGGCCTCCTGCTTCGAGGGCAGCATTTCGTAGACGGCGGCAGGACAGAAGAGGGTGCAAGGGCTCTTGTACTGGGGCTCACAGACGGTGCGGCAGATGTCGCCATTCTGGAGCAGCAAATGGTTCGGCGAATCCTCGTCGTGCATGGTTCCGGTCAGGTACACGCTCGAGAGCTTGTCGAAAAACAACACCCCATCGGGCTTTGGCAGCTGATTCTCGGGCGCTTTTTCGCCCTCAGGGCCCCACACTTCAACCACCGGTTCGGTGGTTTTCGCGTCCACGTGGCTCTTCATGTTGTCCACGAGACCACGCCCGCCCGTCATTTCCTGCAGAGCGATCAAGGGCAAAGAGGCCAAGAAGCCCTTGCTCAGGGTTTGGTGGAAATTTCGAACTCGGTAGAGGTCTTTCTTGATGACGCTGGCGTGAACCTTCTCTTCATAACTTTTCGTCACTTGAGCCGACGAATCGCCGCCCTTTTGGATCATCTCAAAAGCCGTTTCCGCCGCGCACATTCCCGACTTCATCGACAAATGAATGCCTTTGAGTTTTTGCACGTCGACCATGCTCGCCGAATCACCGCACACCACCCAGCCATCACCGTAGAGCTTGGGCATCGAGTACCAACCTCCCGCTGGCAAAGTTTTGCCACCGTAGGTCAGCACCTTCCCGCCCTTGATCATGTTCGCCACAAAGGGGTGGGTTTTCAGTTTTTGCAGCTCACGGTGCGGATCCAAAAGAGGATCTTTGCTATCAAGATAAGCCACGATCCCCAAAATGATCTTGTCTCCGGGGATGGTGTAGATGAAGGTCCCACCGATTGATTTGTAGAGCGGAAATCCCAGAGTGTGGATGACCTGACCGGGTTTCACGGTGCCCGCAGGCATCTGGATGATCTCCTTCACGCCCTCTTCAAAAACTTCAGGGTTTTTGCCTTCGCGCAGGTTCAGCTTTTTGCTGACTTGACGGAAGAGCGAACCCCGCGTGCCTTCAGCGAAGACGACCAGTTTTGATTTCAAAATCAAACCAGGTTCGAAGTTGGCCTTGGGATTCCCCTCTTTGTCGCGGCCCTTGTCGCCCGTGCGAACACCCACGATTTTGTCGCCTTCATACAGCGCTTCGACGGCGGCAAATCCCGGAAAGATGTTAACGCCCTTGGCCTCGCATTGGCTCCCGAGCCAGCGGTTGAACTTCGAGATCGAGATGATTTTATTGCCGTGATTGCGGAACGGTGGGGGCGTGATCGGAAGTTTGAACGACGATGATTCGCCCAAATAGCGAACTTCGTCATGAACGACTTCACTGTCGATCGGACAGCCCTGCTCTTTGTAATCGGGAATCAGCTCTTCGAGAGCCACAGGATTCAAAACCGCACCCGAAAAACTGTGCGCGCCGACCTCCGGGCCTTTTTCGAGAACGACGATCATCTGATCAGGAATGGCTTCGCCTTGTTTGGCGCCGCTGGCGATCTCTTGGTTGTGCTTTTCGACCATCGAGGCCAAACGGTACGCGGCCGAGAGGCCCGCCGAACCACCGCCGACGATCAAAACGTCAACGTCCATCGTTTCGCGGGTCACGCCTTCAGGCAAAACATCAGAAACCATTCTCTTCTCTCCGTTCTTAATCGTGATCCGTTGAGGGTTCGGCGGGCTCCGCCATTTGCCCCCGAGTGGGGTTTGCGAGCTGCGCTTGAACCTGCAAAGGCTCTTCGTCCCGTCCCCCGGGGTAGAGGCGCTTCTTCGCCTTTTCGCGCTCTTCGGCCGAAACCGTCGCGCTGCTCGTCGTGGCCTCTTTGCCACCGGCACTTTGCGCACGGGCGGTCGCTCCGACCATCATCGAACCGATCATCAGGACCGCAAAAAACGGCTGTCGCATGAGGACGTCCTTTCGCCCTGGCCACTGGGGCCGAGCCTCAGTTGAAAACATGTTGATAACAATGCAAATCGGCGAAAATGTCACGCGTTGGTTTTGGACAACCGCCGGTGATTTCGCATCGGGATTTGCTGACGGACTTTGGCAATTCCCGACTTGTCCAAAGTCAGAATCATGCACTCGGGCTTGTCGCCCGAAGCTTCGGCCACGATCTGCCCCCAGGGGTCGATCACGAGCGAATGCCCGTAAGTGTGGCGCGTTCCTGCAGGCGAGACGTGCGCCCCCGCCTGCGCCGCCGCCACGATGTAGCACTGACTCTCGATGGCGCGCGCGCGCAAAAGGACGTGCCAGTGAGCCTCTCCGGTCTTTTGCAAAAAGGCGGCGGGAACCACAATCAGATCCACGCCATCTTGGGCATAACGCGAAAAAAGCTCCGAAAAACGCAGGTCATAACAAATCGTCTGACCGACATTCCAATCGTTCACGCCGACGACGGCCGGCTCGCTTCCGTGAGCGAAGACATCGGACTCGCGCATCGGCTTTTGCCCTTCGAGGGCGATGTCGAAGAGATGAATTTTTTGATACGAGGCTTGAATCGACCCGCCAGGCCGGATCATCACCGAACTGTTGGCCAGCTTGCCCTGCCACACGAGCGGCACCGAACCCACATGGATGATCAGATTTTTGGCGTCGGCCACCTTGGCCAGATCGCGAAAACACTCGTCATGCAGGTCCAAACCCGCGATGCGCTCGCCCTCTTTGAGGCGCATGTAAAGCGCGTTCTCGGGCAGGCAGACAAAGGCCGGCTTGTCCTCGCGCGAAACGGACTCGAGCAGGTTCATCACCTGCTCGACATTTGTTTGAACATGATCAACGGATTGAAGTTGGAGAACGATGACCCGAAGTTGTGAGTCCATAGGGAAGCCCCCGTGCGGTGGGCGCTTCCCTTACTCCAGCGTAAAAGAAACGCGATCTTCCTGAACATCTTTGCATTTCCAGACGCTCTTCTCAAGATTGGTCCGGATTTGGTCGGCCACTTCGAAGCATTTTTCGGCGGTCCCCGACTTTGCGACGATGTCTTCTTTGCCGTCTTTGCTATAAATCGCCTTGCATTTCGGGCTCGACGTGTCGACGCGGATGGTACGAACCACCTTATCGTTGCGGCAAATCACGTACTTGCTCTTTCCCGACGCGGCGGCCGCCTCGGCGCTGGCGCCGGGACTTTCTTCGGCGTGACCCACGACCGAAATCATCATAAGGCTCAAGACAAGAGTGATGACCTTCATAGCGAACTCCTTCATGGCTCGTATCGGGTCATTTGGCCAACAAATTTAGACTAAAGACGTTGGCTACGGAGTCTCGCGGCAAATCTGGACCTGTGTCCTGTCAACCGTGTCAGAAAAAGACAAAACCCACAGGAGCATGGCCTCTGTGGGTTTCATTCTTCTCAACTTAAAAAGTTGATCGTGGCCAGAGGCCACCCCATCAACTGATTAGGCGTTTTTCGAAGCGGTTTTCTTTTTCGCCGCTTTCTTTTTGGTCTCGCCGGCTTTTTTCTCGACGATTTTCACGTTCGAGTAGTCGAAGAAACCTTCGAGTTTCTTCTGACCGTCTTTGCGATCGAAGTGAGTCATCACTTTCACGCCTTCGACTTTGATTTGCATGCGCGAGGGAGAAACCTCGAGCACTTTGCCTTTTTTACCTTTATCGGCGCCCGACGTGACTTGAACGGTGTCGCCTTTGCGGATTTTCAATTTCATCTTAAGCCTCAAGCTTTCGTCGCGCGCATTTTGCGGCGAATGCGGTTGCGGATATCAGTCGCGCGAGGAGACATGGCGTCGTCTTTTTGGTTGAGGATGAAAGCATCCAAACCACCGACGTGTTCCATATCGCGAATCGTGCTGGTCGCGACGTACAAACGAACCATTTGGTTCAGCGAGCGGCTGAAGATGCGCTTGCGTTGTACGTTCGGCTGAGCCGTCGACTTCGTTTTGATGTTAGAGTGGCTCACCAAGTTTTTTACAACCGGTCCCTTACCTGTCAATTCACAGCGGCCCATGGCGCCTCCGAACTTTACGAATCATTACCATTACTTAGACCCTTCCAACCTCAATGCCCGCAGATTCAAGCCCCGCGCGGCGCCGAGGGTGGTCAAATCCATCCCTGCTTTGCAAGAACTTGCGTTTATAGGGAAAAAGAAGCTTGTTGGCAACCACATTTTGTCGTATACGAATCACCTGCATTTTTAATGAATGAGGACTGAAATGAAAAAAGTATCGCGCAGCAAGTACCGTCAGGAATTCACCGGTGACCACGTATTCGATTACAAAGATCCCGTGAGCTTGACCCGCTTCATCAGCGACGGCGGCAAAATCACTCCCGCCCGCATCTCGAAACTCAGCATCGCTCAACAAAAAGCGGTGGCGTCGGCTGTGAAAAAATCGCGCGCCCTGGCTCTGCTCCCCAACGGAACAGATGCTTACGATCATTTCCACCGCGCCGAGCCCATCTCGCCCGTTCCTTTCGAAGCGTAAGCTTCGTATCGGCCTTACGGCGAGAGTCCGCTCTCAATAGAACCTTATAAAGGCTCTTCGGAAACGAAGGGCCTTTTCTCTTTTCCCCGGGACGTACGCTCGTCTCTTGTCCCCAGTTCAGCCGACTAAGGCTGGCGGCGCTTCAACTGTCGGATGCGCTCCTTCTGGAGCGAAATGAAGATGCCCACCAAGAAAAGCAAGAAGACATAGTTCGAAATCTTATGGAGCCAGGCGCCCCGGATCCCCATGAACTCGGCCTCCTCAAAAGGAAGACCCCAGTTGGCCGAGCGGATAATCAAGATCGGCAGCACCGAGAGCGCCATAAAAATGGCCCCACCCGCCAAGGTCCATGTCAGGCGGCGGGCCTGCAGCCACTCCACCACCATCACCAAAGTCGTCGAAATCAAAAAGGTCATCCCGGCCACCGTTCCCGCCACGGTTCGGTCTTCAATGAATTTAAAGATCATGATCACGGCCACGACGACCGCCAGTTCAAGGCCTAAAAAAAAGCGATAGCGAAAGATGGGGTTCGTCAGCATGGGCCCATCATCCAAGATTCAAGACGGGCTGTCCAAGAGTTTGGACTCGCCAGCACTGCGGCGAGCACGAGCCCCCTCTATATTCGTCCTCCCGGACCGGACCGCCCGGCGCACGGATTGCGATAAGGCCCCGGCATGGAGGACACGATGATTTCGAACACACCGTCACAAATTCAAAACCAACTTCAACAAGGCCTGACCCAGTTTGGCTTGAACCCCGGCGAATGGACCCTCGTTGCGGTTTCGCGAACGCTCTTTCAGATCATCCATCTGCACGATGAGCATTTTCAGTTCTTAGGTCGCTGCAATGGACGCGGACAATGGGTCAAGGTGGAGCTGTTCAGCCTTTAACGGTACAGCTCGCAGCGGACCGAGAAGAGGCTGCGCCCCCAAATCTCTTCGATGGGAAGAGCGGCCGGCGCCATCTTGCGGTATTCGCAGTTCTTGCAGACGCCCTCTTCAAGAATGGCCTCTTCACCCGGAAGCTTGCTGTAAACAGAAAGCCGAAACTGATCGAAGGCCTCTTTTCCGTAGATCCTCATAAAGGCGTCTTTGAGCCCGCAAAACAAAGCAATGTCCGAGGCTTCGAGCCAGCCCTGACGGACGCCGCCGACGCCTTTCTCAGGCGGCGCCTCCCCCCAGGAGATCTGCGTCAGAAGGGTCATTCCCTCCTGCAGCGAGCCGCGAACGGTTCCCAGCGCCTGAAGGTCTTCCGAGCACTCGTTCGGGATGCCGCGCAGATCGCGGGTCAGCTTGCGCAGAGTCGAAAACAGCTCGAAGCAAGCGCCGGGGCTGTTTCCCAGCTTACAGGTTTCAATCTCCTGCAGCACCTTTGGACTGCGAGCCAGCACCTTTCCCTGCCCCGGGAAGACCTTCCCTTTCTGCAGTTGCTGAAACATTTCGATCTGGGCCTGACAAAGCCGGCGCGGCGGATTGAAAACAAAAAACGCAACGATTCCGAGAATCAAAATGACGGCGACAACCAGAGGCTTGGGGAATCCGAAGATCATAATTCATTGGACCCTTGGCGACTCCAATTTGACAAGAGTTTCCGTTGACCCTATGGTGGTTGGCTCGGCCCGGAGAGTAGCGCAGTTTGGTAGCGCACCTGCCTTGGGCGCAGGGGGTCGCAGGTTCAAATCCTGTCTCTCCGACCATTTTTTCTGTACACCGTCGGGGTGTAGCGCAGCTTGGTAGCGCGTTTGCTTCGGGAGCAAAAGGTCGCTGGTTCGAATCCAGTCACCCCGACCATTCGATTGTTCGACACTTCCAAATTCGCCAATTTATTTGTCTTAAGAGGTGCAGCCCCCAACCTGAAATGGGCGGCCTGATTTTAGGACGTTGGCCGTCCCCGGCCAAATGAACGTCGATAAACTCGTGTTTCCAGAAGCACAACGCCGCAAATAATAGCGACTTCAAAAATGAAGTAGGCTTGCCCGAAGGCGGTGAGCTCCGAAGCAAAAAACACGATCAGCAGTGTGAGCACGACATAACAAGAGTTGGCCAAAATGATCCCCATGAGCATGGGAGCACCCGGGCGCCTCACAAACCAAAAACAAATGAGAGAGTAGCCGGCGAGAATGAACGCGATCAAACCAAGCAGGCGCAAGCTTTTGGAAGAGAGGCCTACCCAAACAGAAAAAAGAGGGAGGACGAGGCCAACCATGATCGCACTCAGCGAGGCGCCGAGGCCATCCAATAAAAAAACAGTCCTCTCATTGAGATTCATAATCCGATCTTACCGACAGCCGAAGTCGCTGTCCAAAACCGAATGAATCGCCGCTCTATTTTAAAACTGAGTAGGATCTACCTTTAGCCGCAGACCCGCTCGATGATGGCGAGCAGCTGAGGGACGTCCACGGGTTTGCGGATAAAGTCTTGCACTTGCAAACGCGCCGCTTTCGACTCGGGATGCGAGTCCGCCGTCATCACGACCACCGGGATGTCCGCCAAACGTGGATCCTTTCGCTGTTCGTCGCGGAACGTGATTCCGTCCATCACGGGCATCATGATGTCGAGCAAAATGGCGTTCGGCGGAGTGCTCATCGTGCGCAATAAATTCAAAGCTTCTTGGCCATTCAACGCGGTGGAAAGCGTGTACCCTTCTTTTCTTAACAATTGTCCCAAGAGATGCTGAAGATCTGGAGAGTCCTCGACAATCAAAAGGTGTTTTTCGCTCGCAGCGGCCATTTTTTGAGCTTAGCACAGCTCCAAAAGCTCCGCACGTGATTCGTTGCATAAACAGAAGCGTGGATTTCAGAATCAGGTAGGCTGTGAAAATGCAAGTGCAGACGATGGAAGAGACAGCAAGAGACGTGGTGGTTCACCGCCGACTTTTTGCTCTTGCGGGCTCGATCTACCTGATTTGGTGGTTCGCCGTTGAGCTCATTCTGCCGAACACTTACAATCCCTTTTTAAGTCGGCTGGCCGTCGTGGGCACCATCTTCGCAATTCTCGGACTGAGCTACGTGAGCAAGCAAATTCGCTCGTGCTTACGGGTTCTTTTTATCGCCTGCACGTGGCTGATCACGATCCACTACTACTCTCTTTTCTACGCGAATCATGGCGATCCCAATTGGATCGTCGGCTCTTACATCACGGTGATCGCGATTAATTTTTGCCTGTGGACAAGCACGGCTCTTTTATCTTACTCGGTTTTTGTCACCGCTTTGTCCGTCGCCCTCGTCGTCGCCCTCCCCCATCTTCGCGATTCTGTCTTTCTTCCCGGGCTCGTGACAATTTTGATTCAGGCCAATCTCGGTTTGAAGCTGCGCCGGGGTCTTTTGAAAAGTCTGTCCGCAAGCAATGAACGTTTTCAGACTCTGTTTCATTCAACCTTTGATGGCATTTTGGTTCACGAGCAGGGCCGCATCGCGAACACCAACGAATCTCTGACGGAGCTTTCTGGCTATACGGCCCGAGAGCTGTCGGGCATGAATCTCTTGGACCTGATCGCGCCCGAGGAGCGGGCCTCCGTCGCTCAGCGCGTGGGTGCGCAGGAGGTCCTTCTCTACGAAACCAAGGCTATCACCAAAAGCGGTCAGCTCAAAGATGTTGAAGTCCGCGCAAAGAACTTTCTTTACGAGAACCGCCCGGCGCGCTTGGTGGCCGTGCAAGACATCAGCGACCGCAAGAAAGCGGAAAACGAGAGAATCTCGGCGCTCACGCTGGCAGAAAACGTGCGCATCCGCGACGAGTTCATCTCGATCGCCTCTCACGAATTCAAGACGCCCATTAGCGTTTTGAAATTGCAATTGCAAATTCTCGAGCGCGATCAGGCCAAGGGAAAATCAAATCTCGAAACGTCTGAGGGCCGCAAAGAAGTCCTCGATCTTTTTCAACGCCAGACCGATCGACTGAGCGAACTCGTGGAGACGATGCTCGATGTCTCGCGCATTTCGGCGGGCCGTTTTGTCCTCGAAAAGTCCGACGTCGACCTTACAAAGCTGATCGAAGACGCCGTGAACCTGGCCCGCAAGCGCTCTGGCGGCACCATCACCGCCGAGGTGCCGCAAAACCTCTCAATATATGCGGACCAGCGCCGCCTGGAGCAGGTTCTCGAAAACCTTCTGAGCAACGCGGTCAAATACGGCGATGGCAAACCGATCGACATCCAGGTGCATGCCGTTCGCGAAGAGGTTCTGATCTTGGTGAAAGACCAGGGCATCGGGATCGACTCCGAGGCCCTCTCGAGAATTTTCGAACGCTTTGAACGCGCGATCAAAGCGCGCAATATCAGCGGCCTCGGGCTCGGGTTGTACATCGCCCGGCAAATCGTGCAAGCTCATGGCGGCGAGATCACCGTCCAAAGCCAGCCGGGCCAAGGGTCCACCTTCACCGTCCGACTTCCCTCGGGCCGGCTCTCAAACGAGGCCCCCTCTCCAAAGAAAATTGAGGGCTGAGCTATGAAAGACTCAACAAAAAAGAGGTTCACTTGAACGCATCACCTTCGGCAGCACCTGGATCCCCTCAAAAAGCGTCGCTTCCAGAATCGGCCCGCGGCCTGTGCTGGGGTGGCTTTTTGCTTCCGTGGCTCTGGGCCATCTTCAATCGCACCTGGATTGGCCTCCTCAGTCTCGTGCCCATCCTGGGCTTTTGCATCCAAGTCCTGCTTCTGTTCAAAGGGAGGGATTGGGCCTGGGCCAATAAAGAATGGAAAAGCGTCGAGCATTTCAATCGAGTGCAGCGCCGTTGGAGCATCGCGGGGCTCATCCTGACCCTGGGGCTCGCCGCAGCGGGCATCTTCGCGGCGATCATGATTCCAAACTTCACACGGTTTCAGGCCAAGGCCCAACAAACCGAGGCCAAGGTTCGGCTGATGGGCTTGTACGCCGAGGAAAAAGTCTCGTGGGTCGAAAACAGCGCCTACACGGATGACCTCAGCAAATTGAATTTGGAGCCATCAGGCGAGACGCGATATCGAATTGGATTTGCGAACTCCGCCCCGGAATTGAGAGAACACTGTCCGAGCTGCCTCGCCACCGAAAATGGATTCAAAGCCGTTGCCGTGGGGAAAATCGGCCAAGGCCGACTGGATGTTTGGACGATTGATCAAGACAAAAACCTCGTGAACGTGATCGACGGGACGAAGTGACTTCCCGATTCGGGAACGAACTAACTTAATCCGTCAGGCATTCGTTGCCGACGATAAACTGTCCGTCGAGCCAAGCTCGAACCTCACGGGCGGCAGGCTCGTCAAAGGCGCTCAATTGCGTGGCCAGAGTGCGGTGCGCCGGTTCGTCGATCTGATCAAGACCATCCTTCAAAAACAAAAGACGGTGCTCGCGCAAGATCTTCGCGACACCGGGCGAGCACATCTCTTCGAAAGCACGGTCGAGCGCCGCTTCTGGGGGCATTCCTTCACGCGCCGTCTTGAGAAACGCGAGCATGACAATCTGAGAGAGGTGGATTTGATTCATGGGGTTCAGCCCCCAAAATCCGGCCTGCGCGAAGGCGGCCGGCGAACGGCCTTCGGGAAAACGAAGTTTCAAAAACTTGCAGTTTTTGGGGCCGTCATTCGCGAAGTAGTTGTCACAGATAAAGGGAGCTCGATGGAGCTCCCGGCGGACGCGTACCAGGTGATCAGCCGGAATTTCATTCGAGATCACTTTCGGACCCGTCCAAACGATCTCAATCTGCGGCGGGAGCGACTGGGCCAAATCTTCGATATACCCCGGCGGCTTCGCACCGAAAACCTTCTCCAAAATCGGATCGTCCGAATAAAAGGTGGGGCAAAAGAGAATCTGCGCCTTCGTCTCGCCGCGCACGATTTCCAGCGCCTGGATCTGGCTTTGCGCGAGACCGTCGTGCACGGGCATATCGTCAAAAAAGATCGCGATGATATCCATGTGAAGAGCGTCGAGCTGACGGATTTTCTCGCGCAGGATCTCGCGGTCCGAGGCCGACACGTGATCGCCCAGCCCAAAAGGACTGAGCGCCACGCCAAAACGCACATTTTGGGCGTGGCTGAGCGCGGTCAGACCTCTCAGGCGCTCAAGGTACTGAACGCTCCAAGGCTCGCGCCAATTTTTTCGAAGGGCCGCATCGGATTTGGGGGCGTAGACGTGAAAGTCGAAATTGTATTTTCCGAGGAACTGGGCGAGGCCTGGTCGGTCTTCATCCTTCCAGGCCGGTCCAAAAAAGATTTCGAGCACGCCGAGTTTCGACATGCTCTTATGATGTCACTCCGGACAGGTGTATTGCAAGTAGGCCTGGGTGCCGGGAGCGAGGTTCGGATTGAAATGGATGATATTTCCGCTAATCGAGTACGCATTTCCGTTGTTCGCGGGCGTGAACGTCACCATCGGCGTTTGCAAGTCGATCTGGCCCGGGTTCGCGCAGTACAGAGTGCGCTGGGCGAAAGACTCTCCGATATTGTCACCGATGTTCGCGAGCTGCGATCCGTAGTCCGATGCGCAGATGTCGCCTTCCACACCCCCCGTGAGGCGGGTTGCCAGGGCATAAAGGTAACCGTAGCTTCCCAAGACACCGTTGGTTTGATTCGACTGGATGTTCAGACAGCCGGCGTCGCCGCCGCTGAAGAACGTCTGGGGGGCGTACGAGGCGTTCACGCCGCCGCCCGCGTTGATCATCGCAAAGCGGTTGGAGGCTTCCTGGGGGCTCACCGTGAGCGCACCGGGGCGCACGATGATCGAATGCATCTTCAGGCTTTTGCCGGGGTAGGTGGCCTCGACCTTGTTAATGAGGGCCTGAGGAAGGTCGGCAACCGCCAAAGCATACGAAGCCGTCTGGTGATAGAGGGAGCTGCGCTCATCTTCATCGCCGATAAAGACGATGGCCAAGTGCGCGTCCGAGCGGATGAAGCCGTTCGGGTTGTTCTGCACGGTCATATTGGCGGCGTAGATGCCGCTTTCGTCAGGCGAAGGACAGTTTGCCTGATACGCCGACGACGTTTGACCTGCCGACGGGTTGTTCGCCAGGAACGCCTCGCACGTCAAGGTCTCGGGACGGCGAATGGTGTTGGCAAAGAGAGCCGTTTTATTCGCTGTTGCGGGCGTGATGTAATAAAGGCCTGTTCCCGAATGCGAGGGAAAGCTGTTTGAGAACTCGATCAGACGGCCGTCTTGGAGAGCACCATTGCGGTTGATGGCGCGCGCGGGGTTGCTGCCGCCCGAAACGTCGGTGGTGATGATTCCGATGCGGTAATCGATATTTTTTGAGTCGAGCGTGGCGATGAAGGTGCTGAAGCGGTTGGCGATGGCATTTTGTTCAAAAGACATCGAGCCCGAGTTGTCGTCCACAAAAAGGATATCGACTTTCCCCGAATTCGGCGTGACCGCGTAGCGGTACTCCTTCTTGCCATTGACCGACACGCAGTTTGCGCCGCAGTTGTTGTCCTTATTGAACTCCACCGGCGCGCAACCAACGTAATACCCGACAGCGAGTAAGAACATGATGAGTTGAGCTCGTCGTTTCATAAGAACACCTCTTTCCACAACCAGTGTGAGTCCAACATTCGTGCCAGAACGCCAAAGCCCCATAACTCATTGATTCAACTCGAGCTTTTATGAATTTCTCAAATTGAGACAAAGCCGGGGACTTCTGTCGAAACTTTGATCAGCGCTCGGGGACGCTGATCAGTCCTCGACTCTCATCCAAGTCTCTCCTTCTGCTTTTGCTTCAAACCTGGCTGCATGAAATCATTGGGAAGTTGTTTTATCGAGCCCCCGCGAGGCCCCTCAAAGGCCAAGGAGAAGCCATGGCGAGTAGACTGATTGGACTCATCTTGATTTGCGTTGCCGCCTTCGTCGCGGTTTCGCTCTATCTGCCCGAAACCTCGCAAAAAAAGATCAAGGCACTCTTCCTCTCGGATTCACAAAAAAGCCTCTTTGCGGAGTGTGAAAAAGCCCGCCAGGAGCTTCGCAAACAGGAACTTCCCACGGTCTTCGCGAAAGTCGAATACCTGGTCCGTGACAAACGCTTCGAAGAGGATCCCATCCTCCAAGACCTGCGCAAATGTTTCGTCGTGAACGAAAAATCGCCGGTCGGTCTTGAAGCCGAAGTCTTCTCGTCGGACTTTGGCAATTGGGCCTCCGACGATCTGCAGGTGCAGCTCAGTGTTTTTGATATGAAGAGCAACAACAAGCTGGCGGAAATTGGCTTCAAGTTGGACCATAAAAATCCGAGCGATCACGAGCGCGTCCCCGACAATATCCAGGCGAACAGCGCGCACGGCCCGGAAGCGGGCGCTAAGGAAACCGGCGCGTCAAAGAGTTCCACCGGCCGACCCGCAGGAGATCAAGTTTCTCCCCCGACTCAACCCACCCGCAAATAGGACTCAACGCCTTCAAAGGTCCAAAAACAAAAACGCCGCGGTTCTCGCGGCGTTTTTTATTTGTGCACGGTGAAGACGTCGATTAGTCGATCGTCACTTTGACTTTGCACACCGAAACCGCTTTCGATTCCCAGGCGCGCTTGTATTCAAAAGTCAGAACTTCATCCTTCTTCGCGTTGATCTCAAAAACTTGAGTTCCGCCCGCACCGATCGCGGGACCACCATTTTGGTCGTAACGCGATTGATGTCCTTCTTTCGAAACCCAAGAATATCCCGTGGTCGCATTGCTCGCAGCCGAAACGACGATCAAGTCTCGGGGGTGAGCCTTCACCGACTTTGCGGATTTGGCCTTCGCGTAGTCACAGGCCACAGTCACGGTTCCAGCAAAAGCACTGGTCGAAATCAAAACGGGCAATGCTGCCCACATCAAATTTTTCATATTTTCCCTTCAGACCGATCAGCGGTCTTTTTGGTGGTCTTTTTGGTGGTCCCTTTGGTCGTCTTTTCGTCTGCTGCGGATCTTACCCGAATCTCAGAAACTCGATAGGGAGCACGAAAAAAAGACAGTTTATAGAGCTGTTATGGAGATCATCTCGATCTAAAGGACTTTGAAAAAAACCAAGGGCGGTTGGTGGCTCAGGATGGAGTCCGAGAACCGCTTTGGACAAAAAAAAAGACCGATCTTTCGATCGGTCTTTTAAGAAAAAAAAGCTGGCGTCGTGCTACTCTCCCACACGGTCACCCGTGCAATACCATCGCCGCAAGTAGGCTTAACTTCTGAGTTCGGAATGGGATCAGGTGTGGCCCTACTGCTGTAAACACCAGCAAAAACTTTGTTGCTCACTTAAAGGCCCGAAGGCTCTTAGGTCAACAACAACTTTAAAAATTGAATGATTGTCTGTAGTGATCTTTAGCTAAGGTATAAATCCATTCTAATAAAATCCAATTAGATTTTATAATAAAAAGCCGCACGGCCTATTAGTACAGGTCGGCTAACACATTACTGTGCTTACACCCCCTGCCTATCAACCTCGTAGTCTCCGAGGAGCCTTTAGGGACCGAAGTCCAGAGAAATCTAATCTCGCAGTTAGCTTCCCGCTTAGATGCTTTCAGCGGTTATCTATTCCGAACATAGCTACTCTGCATTGCCGCTGGCGCGACAACAGAAACACCAGAGGTTCGTCCATCCCGGTCCTCTCGTACTAAGGACAGGTCTGCTCAAATTTCTTACGCCCACAGAAGATAAGGACCAAACTGTCTCACGACGTTCTGAACCCAGCTCGCGTACCACTTTAATTAGCGAACAGCTAAACCCTTGGGACCTGCTCCA
>JAHBUS010000011.1 GCA_019637955.1 Pseudobdellovibrionaceae bacterium
GACGACGCCTTCGATCACCATCTCTCAAGCCGACACGACGACAAGTGGTTATCTCACCTCGACCGACTGGAACACGTTTAATAATAAAGCAAGCACCGCCTCGTTGAACAACTATGTCCTCAAAGCTGGCGACACGATGACTGGAGCACTCGCGCTCCCCAGTAATGGGCTCACTGTCGGGACGACTGAACTCGTGGTGAGCGGTGGCAAGCTCGGCATTGGCCTTGCGTCCCCGAACTATCTTTTGGAATCTCGAAGCTCGGTTCTCACAAACAACACCGAAGTCATCACGGGCGCCTTTACGGGTCCCGGTCTCAAGGGAGTGCTCAGTGGCTATGCAACAGATGGCGCCGGCGCCATTCGCGAAGCACGAGTTCGAGCCGCAGGATCTATTCCGCTCGCCTTAGGAACGACCAACTCCAATAACGCCATCTACATCCTGGACAATGGCAATGTGGGCCTCGGCCTGACAAACCCTGGTCAGAAACTTGAAGTCGTGGGCAATGTTAAAGCCACTCAGCTTTGCATCGGCTCTGACTGCCGCGCGGCTTGGCCGACAGGCGCGGGCGGCACGGTCACGAGCGTGACGAGTGCGAATACCGACATTTCGGTTGCGACAACAACGACCACGCCGGTGCTCACGCTCAATTCGGGTACGGGCGCGAATCAGATTCTGAAACTGAATGGCTCGAGTGAAATCCCGGCCGTGAGCGGTGTGAATTTAACGAACCTCGACGCTTCGAATCTTGCCAGTGGAACACTGCCAACGGCGCGCCTTCCGGCTTTCACGGGCGACGTGACCTCAAGCGCGGGTTCAAACACGCTCACTCTCGGCACGGTTCCGGTGAGCAAGGGCGGAACAGGCGTGACTTCTTTCGGAGCCAACAAATTGGTGTCGACGAACGGCACGGGCACCGCGCTTGCCAGCTGGTCGTGCCCCGTCGGACAGCTGATCAAGTTTGATGGCTCTGGAGTCATTGGCTGCGACACCATCGCCGGAATTCTGGGCTACACGCCCGCGAACGGAACGAATTACGTCGCCAAAACGGGCGACACGATGAGCGGAACGCTCAATCTGGCAAGCAACGGTCTTGTCGTCGGCACCAATCAATTGGTCGTCAGTGGTGGCAACACGGGCGTCGGGACGGCCAGCCCGATCGGCGCATTGCAAATTCATCAGACGAGCTCTGGAGCCCCCGCAATTATCGAAGGGACGAATCCTCGTCTCGCCTTGGTCGACACGGCGGTTTCGCCGAACACGGTTTCGGGATCTCCGGCCTGGATTCTGGACAGTGCCTCGGACGTGTTTCGAGTTTACCGGCAACCCAATGTCACTTCGAGCGGCGTCGTCTATCTCCAGGTCGATAACACCGGCGTGACTAATTTTCCGGGCGGAAATGTCGGTGTCGGCGTCAGTAGCCCCACGGAAAGATTCGAAGTCGCAGGTAAAGTGAAGGCGACGGAGCTTTGTATCGGTGCGGATTGCCGCGCGGCTTGGCCCGCGGGCGCCGGCGGCAGCGTGACGAGCGTCACGAGCGCCAACGGTGACATCACGGTGGCAACAACGACAACCACCCCGGTCCTGACTCTGAACACCGGAACCGGCGCAAATCAAATCGTGAAACTCAATGCTTCCAGCCAACTGCCTGCGGTGAGCGGTGCGAACCTCACCAATTTGAACGCGGGGAACATCAGTTCGGGAACGCTTCCGGTGGCCCGCGGCGGGACGGGCGCGACCTCGTTCTCGGCGAACCGCTTGGTTGCGAGCGATGGCTCAGGCAATTTGGCGAGCTGGTCGTGCACCACGGGACAAGTGCCGAAATTCGATGGCGCCGGCGTTGTCGGCTGCGACACCATCGCGAACATTTTGGGTTACACGCCTGCCAATGGAACCAACTACGTCGCGAAAGCTGGCGACACGATGAGCGGCACGCTCAATCTGCCGAGCAACGGCTTGGTGGTCGGAGCGACTCAGCTCGTGGCCACCGGATCGAGAGTGGGGATCGGCACGGCCAGTCCGAGCGAGCTTTTGCACGTGAATGGCGCCTCGACTTTTAACGGCGCGATGGATTTCCGCATGGGCGGCGTCTCCAACAACGCGTGGATCGGCGCTTCGACGAACGTGTGGACCGATCCGCATCTTCATATTGGCGGCTACGGCGCTTCGCCGAATCGCAAGATCGGTCTCTGGGCCGACACGCTTTTTGCCTCGGGAAATGTCGGCATCGGCAACACGGCTCCCGTTGTGAGTTTGGACATGAGCACCCGGACTGACGCCATCGCGCTTCCGAAGGGAACCAATGCCCAGCAGCCGGGATCGCCCGCCGCGGGATGGATGCGTTACAACACGGATAAGAGCTCGATGGAAGTGTATGACGGTGCGGGTTGGAAATCGATTTCGATGTCGACGGCCTCCTCACCCGCGTTCTACGTTCATAAGAACGGCGTCGATCAGACGGTCGCGAGTTCCACCTACGTGAAGCTCACGTTCGGAACCAAATTATTTGATCAAACAAATGCCTGGAGTTCGGATCGCTTCACGCCCACGGTGGCCGGCCGCTACACGTTCTCGCTCAATGTCTACTGCCCGAACGCATCGACTCATTGCCATCCTTTAATTTACAAGAACGGCTCGCCTTATGCGGGTAACGTCGGTGCCGGCAGCGGAAACGTTGGAAACTCCGTGAGTGCGATCGTCGACATGAATGGGACCACCGATTACGTCGAGGCCTACGTTTACGACTACGGCACGACGATCCACGGCGCGCAACAGTGGACGAACTTCAGCGGTGCGCTTCTCGCGGGCAATACCACGGCGAGTAGCGGTAGCGGCAGTGCCAATACGCTCGCCAAATGGAGCAATGCCACAACGCTCACTTCGAGCATTATCAGTGAAAGTTCTGGGAACGTCGGAATCGGAACTGGGTCTCCTGCGACAAGTTTACACGTGGAGAGCGCGAACCCGATCGTGAACTTAAAATCGACCTCGGGTTCAGGCACCTCCGCTGGATTTTATGCCGAAGCGAATGGACGGAAGTGGTCGGTGCAAAACCGTAGCGACTTGTCGGGCGGATTCTCTATCGCCGACGAGACCGCGAGTTCGAACCGTTTGGTCATCAACTCAGCTGGAAACGTCGGAATTGGAACAACAGGTCCGACTACGAAACTCGAAGTCGCGGGAACTGTCAAAGCGACGCAAGTGGAGTCTTCGAAGGCGGCTTTCGTAAGGGTTCTCCTTGCTCACTGCAGTGGGGGTTGTGCCAGCTACCACGGATTGAATGTTTGGACGAACACCGCCGGATACACGCATTCGGTCCTCAATAATGACACGGCCACATTCACAACGTCGAACGGAAACGTAACCATCAATAAGGCGGGGACGTATCGGATCAAAATTTTCTCCATGATCATTCCAACCTCAGGGGCCGCCAATCAGTACGGCTGTCCTTTCATCAATGGATCGCCCAGCTGTTCCGCCAGTGCTTCCGAGTATGTTCCGCACAAACAGGCGCCCGCCGGAAGTTGGAGTTCGGGAGTCCACGAGTTCATCATGGACATCGCGGCGGGAACCGTTGTTGGTTATGGCTATTACACCAACGCGGCTCTCGATTACTGGGCGCACGACGGTTACACCGGTATGCTCATCCATAAGTTGAACTGATCATGAAGTCGGCACTCTCATTAAAAATAAAAATCGGTCTCGCTCTTGTGGTGGCGATGATCGCGTTCGCCGTTTGGTTGGTTTTGCATGCACCGAAGAGCCACGTGATGACCGAGATTCCGCCGGTGCTGCCCCAGGATCCCACGAAGGTGCGCCCGCCGCCGCCCTTGCCTGAGCGGCCTGACGAGAAGGCGCCCGTGAACACCGAGATGAAGCTGGTTCCTCCACGCAAAGACCTTCCGCCGCCGCCCCCGGTCCCGGATTTGAAGAAGGTGCTGAAAGCGCCTATCAACAAAGACATGAAGCTGCTCCCGGCGCGCAAAGATTTGCCGCCAGCGCCGCCGCTTCCGCCTGTTCAATTTCCAGAAACGAATCAGTAAGGACGCGCGAGCGTGCGCGGATCGAAGTGCACGGTGAACGAGTACTTCAAGTGGATGAACCCGTCCTCTTCGACCATTTCTCGAGGAGGATTCGGGAAGTACCGGGCCTGCGCGAACGCGCTGATCGCCGCGCGGTCAAAGGCGGAAAGGCCGGACTCTTTCATCACGACCACTTTCACCAAATCGCCGTGAGGATTGAGAATCACTTCGAGGTGCGTGTTCCAACGGTTGCGAACATTGGCTTGCAGCTGCTCGCGCGCGGTCGTGTCAATGGCGCGCTGAACGCCGCTCTCCCAGCGGTAGCGGATCAACTGCTCCACACGTGAGTAAAACGAATAGAACAAATAGCGGTCGGTGTTGAGCGCGGTGAACGAGCCGACGTCCATCTCTTGCGGCAGCGATTCGCCGATCGTGGAGGTCCCGCGCGACGTGGGCATGGGAATCTGACGGCGGACATCCGGCTGCGCCTGCACCAGCAAGTCGCCATTGGCGAGCTCGTTCTCGAGGGCGCGGTTGGTGGCCTGCTCGCTTTGAGTTTGGTTCTGCTGGGCGGGGCTGTTGTCGCGGTTCTGGGTTTGGCCGATGTTCGCGGCGCGCGTTTGTTTGCGCACGCGCTGGGTTTGGTTGGACCAAAAACGAAGCGGGTCTTCGGAGTCCTCGGCCTTTTCTTTCTCGGGAACGACGGCCTCACGGACGATCTGTTTGGCCGTCTTATTTTGAGACAGTTGTTGGTCGGGATCGAGAATTTCGATCTGAACGGTCTCACGCGAGGGAGGCGGGACGATCGGCGCAAAAGCGATCAACCACATCAGCAGGAAGTGGACGAAAACACTCAAGAATACCGAAAACATCGCCCGGTTCATAAAACCGAGATTAGGCCTAGATCCAGGGGCTTGGCAAAGAAAAGGGGCTCAAGTTGAAACAATTTCTGCCGATAAAGAGACTGTTCAATCCGGGGGGATTCATGAGCAATGTACTGCCTTTTCGCGCGCGTCCGAGAACCGAAACGATCGATATCAAGCTGCACCATGAAGACGCACAGGTTCTTGACGTGACCGAAAGAATCCAGGCTGGGCAGGCCGATGACCGGCGCCAGGTGAAGCGGGTCGTGCTGAATGAGTTCATTTCGGCCCACGTTTTCGTTCCCGGCCGCGGTTTGCTCCGCATCGTCCTCAAGGATATCCACGAGAAGGGTTTGGCCTTCGAAATCGACGCTCGTGAAGGTCAATTTGGCCGCAACGAGACTCTCGAGGTTCGCTTCTACATGAACCACGAAACCTACTTCAAATTTAACATCCAAGTGATGCACGTTCAGTCGAACGAAGACGATGCGACCGAGCGCCATGGTTGCCAGTTTGTGAAAGACACCATCAACGACGTGGCCCTTCACCACTTCATCGGTTTCCTGCAAAATATCGCGGCGTCTTTGCGCACCGATAAAGGCGATCGCACCGTCTCGAACATCTACTCTTAAAGTCTCGTCACCGCCGCCCTAACGCGAGCGGTCTCCGAATCGGAAGTGAGTTTTGCAGCGGCCTTGCGCCGCTGCTTTAATTTTGCCTCAACACCCTGAAAACGTTGGACAAAGGTCCGGCGCATCAGGTGTGATCATAGGAGGATCTGTCATGACGACAGATCCTTTTGGCTTTTCTGTAGGAGAAGCCGCAAGGAGGCAATTTGGCACGAGTCGAGCCCACTGGTGGCAAAACCAAGCGTCGCAAAATCGTCGTCGATACTAACGTCATTTTGTTCGATGCGCTGGCGATCACCAAGTTTCAGGATGCCGATGTCCACATCCCGATTTCCGTCATTGAGGAAGTCGACCGCTTCAAACGCGATCCGGGTGAGAATGGACGCAATGCCCGTCAATTCAGCCGCTTCGTCGACATGCTCCGTGAAAAAGGTTCGCTCGCGAGCGGTGTTCAGCTCGAAAACAGCGAAACGCAAATCTGGGTCAACACCGATTTTTCGACGCCGGGAATGCCCGCCGAACTCGATGAGAAAAAAGCCGACAACCGCATCTTGGCCACGGCGATGGCGCTGCAAAAGCAGTATGCTCGTTACAAAGTGGAGCTCATCACCAAAGACATCAACTTGCGTATCAAGGCCGATGTTGTGGGCGTCACCGCCAAGGACTACGAGCCCGAAGGCGTGACCAACGAAGATCTCTACGAGGGCTACCAAGAGCTGGAACTCTCGCCCGAGCAGATCGACAGTTTCTACAAAGACAAGCGCATCACGGCTGATGTCAGGCTCATCGCCAACCAGTACGTGATCATGAAGGACAAATCCAACCCGAACCATTCAGCGGTGGGCCGTTACAGCCTGGCTGACAAGGCCATCGTGCCTTTGGTGGCGGGAACGAATGGCGTCTGGGGCATTCACGCCCGCAACGTCGAGCAGTCCTTCGCGCTCGACAGCTTGCTCAACGACGAGATCTTGCTCGTGTCGCTGGTCGGTAAAGCCGGAACCGGAAAGACCTTGCTCGCGATCGCCGCGGGTCTGCACAAGACTCTCGACGAAGGAAAATTCCAGCGCTTGCTCGTCTCGCGCCCGATCTTTCCGATGGGCCGCGACATCGGTTACCTGCCCGGTGACATCGAGCAGAAGCTGAATCCTTGGATGCAGCCGATCTTCGATAACGTTGAATTTTTGATGGGAGCCGATAAAAAGGCCGTTGGCCGCGCTCAGGAGCTGATCAACCAAGGCATGCTCAACATCGAACCGCTCACGTACATTCGGGGACGCAGCATCCCGAAGCAGTACTTGATCGTGGATGAGGCTCAGAACTTGACCCCGCACGAGATCAAAACCATTATCACTCGCGCAGGTTCCGGCACGAAAGTGGTTCTGACGGGAGACATCTACCAGATCGACAATCCTTACGTCGATTCGGCGAACTCCGGTCTGACCTATGCCGTGGAGAAGTTCAAGGGTCACGCGATCGCCGGTCACGTCACCTTGACCAAAGGGGAACGTTCCGAACTGGCCGAGTTGGCCGCGAACGTATTATAACAGGCGCGGGTCGGCCCGCGCCGGATTCGGCGAAGAGAGAAAGGGTTCGAGATGTCATTCCAAGTGGGCGATACCAGATCCGTCACGGTGGAAATCACCGAAAAGATGGTGCAGCAGTTTGCCGAGATGTCGGGCGATTTCAATCCCGTCCATATGGACGAGGCTTACGCCAAGACCACTCGCTTCGGCCGCCGGATCGCCCATGGCATGATCTCTGGAGCCCTGATCTCCCGCACCCTGGCGATGGAGCTGGGGCCCGGCGGGATCTACATGTCGCAGAACCTCAAATTCATGCAGCCGATTTTCATCGGCGACACCGTCACCGTGGAACTCAAAGTGCTTAGTATTCGAGCAGAGCGCGGCTTTTGTTCGATCGAGACGCTGGTCAAAAAGCAGCCCTCCGCCGAGGTTTGCGTGAAGGGCGAAGCGATGATCATGATGCCCGAATTCGTCTAAGATTTCGCGGCGATCGGCCATTTTTTGCTTTATCTCACGGCCAGGCTATGCCACTTTCCTGACGCGAGGTGATTTGGGTGAAAACCGAGACTCTTCTTTCCGTTAAAAACCTGTCGGTCGAATTCCAAACCGAGGACGAACTCGTCCGCGCGGTGAGGAACATTTCGTTCGACATTCCCAAGGGCAAAACCGTGGGTCTGGTCGGCGAATCCGGTTCGGGCAAGAGCATCACGTCGCTCGCAATTATGCGTTTGGTCGGAAAGCCCGGCCGCATTCCCAATGGCACCATCGAATTTGAAGGCCAAGACCTGCTCAAGATTTCGGACAAGGCCATGCGTGAAATCCGCGGCGCCCGGATCTCGATGATTTTCCAAGAGCCCATGACCAGCTTGAACCCGGTTCTGACGGTTGCCGATCAGATCACCGAGACCCTTCGCTTGCACCAGGGTTTGAATCAAACCCAAGCCTTGGCCCGCGCTCTGGAGCTGCTCAAAGAGGTGGGCATCCCGAACGCCGAAGAGCGTTTGTTTTATTATCCGCACAAATTTTCGGGCGGTCAGCGCCAGCGCATCATGATCGCCATGGCGATTGCCTGCAATCCCGATCTCTTGATCGCGGATGAGCCCACCACGGCGCTCGACGTGACCATCCAAAAGCAAATCCTCGATCTGCTCGCGGAATTGCAAAAGAAAAAGAACATGAGCCTTCTGTTCATCACGCACGACCTGGGCGTCATTGCCGACATCGCCGATGAAGTGATCGTCATGAACAAAGGCGAGATCGTCGAAAAAAACACCACTGAACAGATCTTCCAAGCGCCTCAGCACCCGTACACCAAGGGATTGCTGGCGTGCCGTCCCTCGGTCGCGGGCAATCCCGTGCGCCTGCCGATGCTCAGTGACTTCATGAATTCGGATGGCACCGAGAAAACGGATTCCAATCCGCGCGTGACGGGGATCGTTCAGTCGGACGAACTCAAGGCCAAAGAGGGCACGCCGCTTCTCCAGGTTCGCGATCTGCAGGTTCACTTTGGACACACGGGCGGTATTTTCGGCCAGGTTCAAAGTTGGACCAAGGCGGTCGACGGCGTGAACTTCGACGTGCCTCGCGGACGCACCTTGGGCCTGGTCGGAGAATCCGGCTGCGGTAAAACCACGCTGGGCCGCACTCTCTTGCGCCTGATCGAGCCGACCGCAGGCAACATCAGCTATGATGGCACCGACATCACCAAGCTCGATCACACCGAGATGATGAAGTTCCGACGCAAAATGCAGATCGTTTTCCAGGATCCCTATGCCTCGCTCAATCCACGCATGACCGTCGGCTCGATGCTGATGGAGCCGATGATCATTCACGGCGTCGGCAGCACCGAGGCTGAACGCACCGAAGCCGCCAAGGCGATGCTCGAGCGCGTGGGCCTCAAGGCCGCGATGTTCAACCGCTATCCGCACGAGTTCTCGGGCGGTCAGCGCCAGCGCATCTCGATCGGCCGTGCGTTGATGGTGCGTCCTGAGTTTGTCGTCTGCGACGAATCGGTGTCGGCGCTCGACGTGTCGGTTCAAGCGCAAATCTTGAACCTCCTGCTCGATCTGCAAGATGAGTTCGGTTTGACCTACATCTTTATCTCGCACGACTTGTCGGTGGTTCGCTTCATCTCGGATGAAGTGGCCGTGATGTTGGCGGGCCAAATTGTCGAGCGCAACACGGCTGAAGGCATTTACGAGAATCCGCAGCACGATTACACACGCAAGCTCTTGAGCGCGATCCCGAAAGGGATTCCCAAAACCATGATGCCGAACTAAGCGGGATTTTGATCACGCGTTCACTTTGACACGCATCGCTTCCGCCGCGGAAGTGCGGTCCTCAAAAGAAAAACCCGCACGTTCATGAGAAGTGCGGGTCTAAAAAATCACTTTTAAATTCAGTCGTGCCGGAGATGATCTTCAGGAGCGATTAGTAGCCGATGCAGATCGAACCGTCGCCGTTCGAACCTTGAGCTTGTGCCGTGCCCTCTTGGTAGAACACGCCGTGGGGGTTGTCTCCGCCGTAAGCTCCCATGTAAGTCAGTTGGCGGCCATCGGGGAGGGTGAGGGTGCCGGTGTTGATTTCTTTGTCATCAGTGGCATTGATCACGTCGTTCAAGTCCGCGCTCATGTCGCCTTCGGCGAAGTAGCTCAGGATTTGCTCCTTTTCAAGAGCGCTGATGCGATCGCCGGCCTTGATGTCTTTGCCGTTCTTCCAAGTGATGCCCGCGATTTCGGTCATCGACTCAGGTCCTTCGTGGCGCGAGTAGCGGCACGCGCCTGCGTCGTTACGTTTGAGCGTGGGGATGCGGCAAGCTTCGATATCGTCTTTGCTCACTTTCGCCGAGTAGCTCACGGTGCGGCCTTCGATACCTTCTTCGACGCGCACGCTGAGGCTCACGCCTTCTTTTGCGGGCCAGTAGCTGATGCCGGCCGAAGCCTCGAGCGGACCCGCCAAGACTTCGCCATCGGCTTTCATGCGTTTGGCTTCGGCGTTGATCGCCAGGGTTTCGAGCTGGGCCGCGCAGGCTTTCGGGAGTTTCACGTTGCGAAGAGTTTCGCCGAACGAAGCGGAGGCGGCCAAAGTCAGCGTGAGAACCAAGAGAGTCTTTTTCATATATCTTCCTTTTTGAGCGCCGAACTTTCGGCACTTTCAGTTTTGTTCAGCCCAAGTGTGGGCGGGATGGACGTGTTCTACCCGAAATTACCGTCAGGTATAAATCGAATGTTATGAAGTTATTATTCTTTAGGGGAATAATAATCGAAATTTGTAAGGCATTGATTTTATTTGTTTTTGCCGGGTTTGCCGCCGGAGCGGAGGTTGTCTACAGAGCTTTGAGCAGCTGTTCTCGAAGGGCACTGGCGAACCCGGCGCGGTCCACAGGCCGTCCGATCAGCTCTTCAAGGCTGACCATGGTTTCTTTGTTAAATCCACAGGGCTTCATACCGGTGAAGGCGTTGGGGTCGCGGTCCAAGTTGATCGCGGCGCCGTGGTAGCTGACCCACTTGCGAACACCGATCCCGAGAGAGGCGATTTTTTGCGAGCCCACCCAAACGCCGGTCTCATCCTCGCCATTATCAGAGCCGGATTTTTTTTGCAGACTGCGGCCGACGGCTTCGATGCCGTATTCTTTCAAAACTCCCACGATCGCATTTTCAAGCGTGCGTAGGTACCAAGCGATATCGCGGCTTGGTTTGCCCGGACGATCAAAACTCATGTTGTAGATGGGATAAACGACGAGCTGGGACGGGCCGTGGTAAGTCGCGCGGCCCCCGCGGGCGATCTCGATGACCGGGCCTTGCCAGCCAAACACATCACCGGCCTGGGTCTTCCGACCCAACGTGATCACTGGGGGGTGCGTGCAAAAAATCAGAAAGCCCGCTGATTTCTGAGCGGCGACGGTCTCGACCAACTCCTCTTGGCGCTTCAGCGCCTCCTGGTAGTCGATCAAGCCCCAATCTTGGAATTCCAAGCCGCTCATACTTCCTGCCAACGCGCATGCTCGCAAGGTGCCAGGCACCTTTTAAGCGTGCGCTTCTTTTTTTGCACCGCTTAGGGGCTTCTGGATGATGTGGATCGCGTGGCCGAGCGTGGCTTCGGCGGCTTCCATCATCGTTTCGCCGAGCGTGGGGTGCGGGTGGATCGTCAAAGCAAGATCTTCCATGCGCGCGCCCATCTCGATCGCCAAAACGGCTTCGCTGATGAGGTTCGAGGCTTCGGGGCCGACGATGTGCACGCCCAAGAGGATGTGCGTTTTTGCGTCGGCGATCATTTTGACGAAGCCATCAGTTTCCATCATCGAGACCGCGCGGCCATTGGCGCCGAACGGGAATTTGCCCACGATGATCTCGTGACCTTTGGCTTTCGCCTCCGACTCCATCATGCCGGCCGCCGCGATTTCGGGATCGGTGAAGACAACCGCCGGAACGGTTTTGGCGTCGTAAACGCGGTTCTTGCCCGCGATCACTTCGGCCACCAAGACGCCTTCATGCGAGGCTTTGTGGGCCAGCATGGGTTGTCCCGCGATGTCGCCAATGGCGAAGATGTTCGAGACCGACGTGCGGCGCTGAGCATCCGTTTTCACGAATCCCTTTTCGTCGATGGCAATCCCTGCGGCTTTGAGGTTGGTCTGATCCGAGTTCGGACGACGGCCCACGGTCACCAGGATTTTGTCGCACTTGAGGACTTCGTCTTTGCCGCCATTTTCGATGGTGACTTCATAGCCGGAGCCCGATTTTTTCTGACCCTTTGCTTTGGCGTTCAACAAAACCTTCACGCCGCTTTTGGTGAGCTTGCGCGAAACGATCTGCGCGCAGTCGGGATCGACCACGCCGTTCAAGAGAGCCGGGCCCGCTTCGACCACGGTCACTTCGGTGCCGAGTTTCGCGAGGTAGCTGCTGATCTCAAGACCGATGTAACCGCCGCCGATCACGACGAGTTTTTTCGGGATGTGATCCAGCGCCAGAGCGCCGGTCGACGACATGATGTCTTTTTCGTCGAACTTAAAGCCGGGGATTTCGATCGGGCGCGAACCGGTCGACACGATGAAGTGCTTCGCGGTGACCGACTCGGTGCCGGCTTTGGCTTTGACCGAAATTTCGGTTTTCGATTTGAATTCGGCTTCGCCCATCAAGATGGTGACGCCGTAGCCTTTCAAGAGTTGGCCCACGCCGCTCGCCATTTTGTCGCTGACCGACTGTTTCCAGCCGACAAGCTTCTTCATGTCGACGTCGAGACCTTTGATCGTGAAGCCCATGGTGGGGGCGTCATGCTGCGCGCGGTGATAAAAGTGCGAAGCGGTGATCATCGCCTTCGAGGGGATGCAGCCAACGTTCAAGCACACGCCGCCGAGGTACTCGCGCTCGACAACCGCGGTTTTGAAACCGAGCTGAGCCGAGCGGATCGCCGCCACGTAACCGCCGGGACCGGCGCCAATCACAACAACATCAAAATTTTGAGCCATAGGAACCTCTCGAAGTTAAATCATATCCAAGATGAGACGGCCGGGCGATTGAATGCGTCCGATGAACGCTTTCAAGAAGTTCGCGGCCACCGCGCCATCGATCAAACGGTGATCGGCGGTGATGGTGAAGTTCATCGCCTTTTCAACGCTGAACTCGTCATCGCCCACGAGTGTGATCTTGTCGGTGATTTTGTACATGCCCAAGATCGCCACTTCAGGGTGGTTGATGATGGGAGTCGCGTACGTGCCACCCACCGAACCGATGTTGGTGATGGTGATGGTCGCGCCCTTCATTTCGTCGGGTTTCAATTTGCCGTCACGTGCGCGTTTCGACAGGTCGATGATCTCTTTGCTGATTTCGAGAATGGTTTTTTGATCCGCGTTTTTGATCACGGGAACAACCAGACCGTTCGGCGTGTCCGCCGCGAAGCCCAAGTTGAAGACGTGCTTGTAAACGATTTCGCCCGCGGCATCGTCGATGCTCGCGTTGAACATCGGGTACTCACGGCAGGTCGCGACCAACGCTTTCATGACGAAAGGCAGGTACGTGATTTTGGTTCCGTGTTTCTCGGCGACTTCTTTGAGCGCCTCGCGAGTTTGCACGAGCTCGGTGACGATCGCTTCATCCATCAAAGTGAAGTGAGGAATGATTTGTTTCGCCATCTGGAGGTTCTCGGCGATTTTTTTGCGGATGCCGCGAAGAGGAACGCGCTCTTCCAGGGCGCCAGGAGCCGATTTGTAGGCAGGACGGGGAATCGAAGTGCCAGGAGCGTGCGTGCCGTTTGAAGGCGTGTGCGTCTCAAGACCACCGCCGGCTGCTTGAACGTCATCACGAGTCACGCGGCCCGCGAGGCCCGAACCTTGAAGCTGATTGATATCGACATTCATCTCACGCGCCATGCGGCGGGTGGAGGGCGTTGCCAAAACTTTGGAGTCCGCAACGGGCGGGTAGTACCCAGCCTGAGCGGTCATGGCTTGCGAAGACACGGAAGCGCCGGCAGGAGCCGCCGTTTTTGCCGCCGTTGTCGGAGCCGGAGCGGCGGCTTTTGGGGCCTCAGCCTTGGGAGCCGCAGGGGCTGCGCCCGCACCAGCTGCATCCATCGTCAGGATGACTTTTTCGACGGCGATCACTTCGCCGACTTTGAAGCGCAATTCTTTGACCACGCCCGCGACGGGAGTGGGAACTTCAACGGTGGCTTTATCGGTCATGACCTCAGCAACGGGCTGATCGGGTTTGACGGTGTCGCCCGGTTTGACGAGCCACTTGACCAATTCACCTTCGGTTACGCCTTCGCCCAACTCGGGAAGTTTCACTTCAATTGCCATCTTTAGGCTCCTTCACTCACGCTGCTTTCAAGCGCAGCTTGTTTTCGGTTTTTTTCAATCACGCCCTTCATGAAAAACTCACCGGCGCGGTACGAGCTGCGAACCAAAGGTCCCGAAGCCACGTACAGGAAGCCCATGTCTTCGGCCACCTTTTGCCAGTACTGAAATTTCTCAGGCGTCACGTACTCTTCGACTTTCAGATGTCTGGGCGAGGGTTGCAAGTATTGACCGAAGGTCACCACGTCGCATCCGATCGCGCGCAGATCTTTGAGCGTCTGCATCACTTCGTCGTCTTGCTCGCCCAGGCCCATCATGATCGAGGTTTTCGTGTACGTCTTGGGGCTGTAGTCTTTGACCATCTTCAAAACGTCCATGGTCTGCTGGTAATTTGCACGCGGATCGCGCACTTTTTTCTGTAGACGCTCGACGGTTTCGACGTTGTGCGCGAAAACATCGGGACCCGAATCGACCACACGCTCGATGCACTCGCGGTCGCCGCGGAAGTCAGGCGTCAGAATCTCGACGATGAGTTCGGGCGCCAATTTTTTTATCGTGCGGATGGTGCGCGCGAAGTGGTTCGAGCCCTGGTCGGCCAAGTCATCGCGGTCCACGCTGGTGATGACCACGTAGTGCAGATCCATTTGCGCGATCGAGTAGGCGATCTTTTCGGGCTCGAGCGGATCGAGCTTGCCGCGGGGGTTGCCGGTTTTGATGTTGCAGAATTTGCAGCCGCGCGTGCAGACCTCGCCCATGAGCATGAACGTGGCCGTTCCACCACTCCAGCACTCGCCCATGTTGGGGCATTTCGCTTCTTGGCAGACGGTGGCGAGTTTGAGGTCGCCGAGCATGCCTTTGATGCGCGAGTAGTTTTCACCTTGAGGGGCTCTCACCTTGAGCCACGAGGGCTTGGGCGTGTGCGTAGACATCAAAATTCTCCTCGGTTGGAAGGCCTAGGTGTAGGCCCCAAACGGGGCTTTGTCCAGGAGCGGAAAGTCCGGTTTTTATGCATTGGGTTATAGGCGAAATTCTCGACTCTCGGGAGCGTCTTCGGTAGCTCTTTTTGCCAGGGCTCAACGCCCGAAGGGGGATTGATGAAGTTTCTCGGCGCTCTGCTCGTTTCGCTCGCTTTACCGCTCGCGGCCCTGGCTTCACCGGAGTGGGACCAATTGGTCGCCAAAATGATCAATGAAGGCACCCCGCTTGAATTTCAGCACGGGGAGCTGCGCTCACTCCGTCACATTGAACCCAGTGACATCAGCCTGCCGCATGTTGCCGAATACATCAGCACCATCGGTGCCGTGGATCTTGAGGGCCGCTACGTCGCCTTTTCGGTCTCGGCCGTCAATGAAGATTGGCGCCTCACCGACACCGGCTATTGGAATATCGAGCAGTGGATTTTTGAGTCCGATCTTGACGGCAACATGACCCGCTTTTTCCACCGCACGATCGTTGAAGATGGCGAAGGCCGCGTGCTCGAGATCATCGACCATCCCAAAGACCCAATCGACAGCCCCGAGATGACGGGCCGCTGGGAGTCGCTCAAAAAAGTTTGGTACGGCCGATGATGAAGTGGGCGACGGGGCCCGTCGAGGTCACCTTTTTGAAGCGCTACAAGCGGTTCTTTGCCGACGTCAAAATCAGAGACGGCATCGAAGTCGCCCACGTCGCCAACACCGGAAGCCTCAAGCCCAATCTGCAAGAGGGCATCAAAGCGCTCGTGCTGCCGTCGGACAATCCCGAGCGTAAACTCAAGTGGACGCTGGTGGCGCTGCAGTCGCCTTCGGGATCTTGGGTCGGGATCGACACCGCGATCCCGAACAAACTCTTGCGCCACGTTTGCGAGAGCAAGCAGTGCGCCGATTGGGCGGAGTTTGCTGAGTTCAAGCACGAGGTCAAAATTTCGAAAGAGACCCGGCTCGACGGCTTGCTGTCGTCACCTTCGAAAAAACGTTACCTTGAGGTCAAAAACGTCACCTATGCCGTTGGCGATCTGGCGAACAAAAAGGGACAGGCGCAGTTTCCCGATGCGGTCACCGAACGCGGGCAAAAACACCTGCGCGAGTTGATGGCGTTGATGGAGCAAGGCCACGAATGCGAATTGATCTTCACCATCCAGCGCCTGGATTGCACGTCGTTCGCGCCCGCGGATGACATCGATCCCGAGTATGGACGACTCTTGCGGGAGGCGATCGGCAAAGGTCTGATCGTTTCGCCCTGGCTGATCGAAGTCGGACCTCCCGGCGTGACATGGACGGGGCACAAGCTTCCCGTCGAGATTTAGCAGCTGAGATTCAGAAATGAGATTTCAAAATGGCCGACTCGATTTTTGACCGTCCCCTCGAAAACAAATACCACGAAGAAGCGCCGGTCACGGATTTTGAGGCCTTCCGCAAAATCGTCGAGAGCCGCCGCTCGATCCGCGTCTATGAAGACCGCGCCGTGCCCGACGATGTCGTGCGTGAGTGCCTGCGCTTGGCGCTGCTCGCGCCCACGTCGTCGAATCTTCAGTGCTGGGAGTTTCACTGGGTGAAGAACCCCGAAATCAAAGCCCAACTGGCGAAGGCCTGCTTTGGTCAACCCGCAGCCACAACCGCGCCGGTGTTGATGGTGGCGGTGGCCAGACCCAACCTTTGGCGCCGGCACGCCAAAGAAATGGCCGAGCTTCTCGAAAGCCAGGGCGCGCCGAAGGCCGTGCTGTCGTATTACAAAAAATTGGTGCCCGCCGCTTATGGATTGATGGGGCCGTTCGGTGTGCTCTCGCCGTTGAAGTGGCTCGTGATCAACTTGATGGGACTTTTTCAAGTCATGCCCCGCGATCCGATGAGTCCTTGGGGTTTGAAGACGTGGGCGCACAAAACCGTGGCGCTCGCCTGCGAAAATCTGATGCTTGCCTTCCGGGCCGCCGGTTATGACACCTGCCCGATGGAAGGTTTCGATGAGGTTCGCGTGAAACGTCTGTTGAAACTTCCGCGCGGCTCCAGCGTCACCATGGTCATCAGTGCCGGCCGTCGTGCGGTGGGCGGGGTCTACGGGGCGCGCGTGCGCTTTCCCGAAAGCCGCTTCCTGATCGAGCACTAGGCGGCTCGAAAGCCCCTTATAGGCGCTTTGGTCACAAGTTCGACAAATCTAAGCCCGCGCCATCTTTGCTAAGTTATTGATATATATGGGAATTCCTGTCGTCACGATGTCGGTATGAAGCGTGAAGGACAGCCCGCCGTATGGAAAAAATTCTGCGCCTCTTCATGTCCTCTTTATGTGTGGTCGCCGTGCTCGCGGGTGAATCCGCGATCGCTCAGCAATCATTTTCGCAAACGAGCGTTCAGATCGGGTCGGTTACCCGTCGCACCGGCGGCGCGGTCTCCAAGATCAAGCTGAACAAGCCTTCGGTGCTTCAAGGTATGATCGTCGAAGTGACCGGCGCTTCGCTCAAGCTCTATGAAGTGCGCTTGAATTTGGACAATGGCCAGTCGATTGCGATTGAGGAGTTCTCGAAAGGAGAACAGACCAGCGCCGGACAGGTTTTGGAGTCCACCAACTTGGCGGACAAGGGCCTCGTCGCCAGCATCGAAGTCAAAGGTGAGTCGATGGGCGGCAACGCCAATGTCAACTTGAGCGTGGTGTCGGATCAAGCGGATTTGCGCATGGCCGTTGAGAGCACCAACTTGGTGAACCCTCCCGTTCAGCAGCCTCCCGTCGTGGAGCCCCCCGAGCAGGTGACGCCCGCTCCTCCGGCCCCGCAGCCCGTTCCGCAGCGCCCGGTCGTGCGTCCCCCCGCACCCGTTGAGCAACAAGAAGAAGAGATCGTTCCTCCCCGCATTCCTCCGCGCGGTCAGCAGCGTCCCCGTCCGCAAGGTCCCGTCGTGATCACGCCCCCGGCCCAGAACAACGGCGGTCAATGTTCGATGAACGTTTGTGTCGGTCAGGTCGTTTACGCTGGAACGACGATGTCGGTTCAGCAGGCGCAAGTGTCGCGCATCGAGCGCCAAGGCACCTACACGCTTCGCATGCTCGGCAGCAATCAGATCAGCGCGGGTTGGACCCGTGCCGAAATCGCCGTGACCACCGGCTGTTCGGGCGCGTTCTGTATCGGCAACACCGCTTACTCGGTGACTCAGTCGGTTTCGGAGCAAGTTCAAATCGTGGCGATCTTCCAGAATGGTTCCTTCGTTCTTCGCTTCTTAAGTAGCAACCGGCTCTCGGGTGGCTGGACATCGGCCGAAATTGCGGCGACTCGCGGTTGTTCCGCGGGCGTTTGCGTGGGCGACACCGCTTACCGCGTGACCCAGCAAGATTCGCGTCAGGTTCAAGTCGTCGGCGTGCAGTCGAATGGATCGTTCGTTTTGCGCTTCTTGGATACGAACGGTCTGGGCAGTGGTTGGTCGCGCGCTGAAGTCGCGGTCACCAAAGGCTGCGGACGCACGCTTTGTGTCGGCAACACTGCTTACCAATCGTCGGGCCGAGGCTACCGTCCGGTGCAAGTCGTGGCGATTCAGCAAAACGGCGCCTACGTTCTTCGCTTCCTGGATTCGAACGGCATCGGCGGCAACTGGCTCGACAGCGACTTGGTTCGCGGCCGCTAAGGGGAGATGACGATGAAAGCATTGGTCACCCTTCTTTTACTCGCCGGACTTCTTGCCTGCGACTTGGCGACGGCTCAGCAGTTTTCTCAGGCCAGCGTCGGTCTCGGGTCGGTTGCAAGCACCGAAGGCGGCACGAGCGTGCGCGTGCGCCTGAATCAAACCAGCATTCTTCAGGGCATCATGCTCCAAGCCGCTGGCGGAGCCGTGAAGGTTCTCGAGGTGCGGCTCAATAAGCTGAACGGCGAGTCGGTCGTGGTGGCAGACCTTTCGAAAGGCGACACCGTCGAGGCGGGTCAAACCGCCGAGTCGGCGAATTTGGCCGATCAAGGTTTTATCCTGAGCGTGGACGTGCAGGTGCAGTCGATCAACGACATGGCGACGTTGGATTTTAGTCTCGTGACGAACGGCACGGGCGTAGCGCTGACGAGCGAAGTTCGCGAAAGCACGACGACGGCAACAAACGGTTGCCTTCAAGATCTCTGCATCGGAACAGACGTGTACGTGGTGCAGAACCGCGCCGCTTACCAAGCCCGCGTTTCGGGCGTGCAGCGTGATGGACGCTTTGAATTGACCTTCTTCGGGTCTTACTCGGGCACCAGTGGAAATTGGTCCCGCAGCGAAATCGCCGTGACCACCGGCTGTCAAAATCAAGTTTGCGTCGGCGACGATGTCTACCGCGCTCTTCCGGGTGACACCCGCGACGCCCGCGTGGTGGCGATCCAACCGAACGGTGCGTTCGTCCTTCATTTCTTTGATGGCAGCGGCCTGCTCAGTGACATCGCCCGCGCGAACATCGCGATCAAATCGGGTTGTGGGCGCTCGTACTGCGTGGGACAAGAATTTATCTACACCGGACAGGGCGAGCAGCGCCACTTGCGTCTCGTCGCCGTTCAGGGTGATGGCAAATACGTGATGTACTTCTTCGACGCGCAAGGCGTGGGTGGAAACTGGAGCGAAGCTGAAGTGCGCGCTCTGCGCCCGGTGCGTTTGCGTGCTGGGGCTCTGCCCGCACCACCGTCCCGCGGATTTAATAACGGCGGACTTTACTAAAATCCCCAATAAAAAAAGGGAGCCAGAAGGCTCCCTTTTTCGTCGCGCCGCTAGACCAAAATGTAGCAGCTACATTTTGGTTTACTTGCCAGCCAAGTGCCGGTCGATGATCGTTTTGAACTCCGAGAAGGGGTAAGCACCGCGGAGGGAAACGCCGTTGATCAAGAAACCGGGAGTGCCGCTAAAGTTGAATTCTTTGGCCTCTTCCATGTCCGCCGTGATGCGGTCCATGAGTTTGGGATCCGCGAGGTCTTTCTCGAGTTTCTTCATGTCGGCGCCCGCTTTTTTCGCCGCTTCTTTCATGAACGCTTCGCCTTTGGTGCGCAGATCGCTCTGATTTTCGAAGATCGCGTCGTGGTATTTGTAAGCTTTGTCGGCGCCTTGACGGGCCACAGCTTCAAAGTACTTCGCCGCCGGCAAAGCTTTGGGGTGGAAATCCAAAGGCAAGTGCTTGAACACCACGCGAACGTCTTTGGGGTAGGCCTTCATGACTTCTTTGATGGTTTGGTAACCGCGTGAGCAGTAGGGGCACTCGAAATCCGAGTACTCAACGATGGTGATTTTCGCGTCCGCAGGGCCATGGATCGCGCGGCCTTCTTCGATTTTGGGTTTCAAAGGATTCGCGAACTCTTCGTCCCGTTTTTTCGACTCGTCGGCTTGAGCTTTCTCGGCGCCTTTCGATTGAGCTTCACGGGCGGCTTTGTTCACCACTTCGATAAACTGCTCGGGATCTTTTTCGATGGCGGCGAAAACGATGCTGGGATCTTTTTCGATCGCTTCTTTGAGTTGTTTCGCGCTGGGAGCGCAAGCAGACAGAACAAATGCCAGACCTGCCAGCACCATCATCATGTGTTTCAAGGATTCCTCCGGGTGTCGTGTTAACGTTTGTGAAACCATCAAATTATTCAACTGTTTCAGGGAGTTCACAAGCGAGAATTCGGCGGTCTTGAACGCTTTTTGTGCCGGGCGTTGGTCGAGATCCAGGCCCGAGTCGCGCCAAGCTATGATAGCCTTTTGTTCATGACATCAATCAAGACAGCCATCAAATATTCGCTCGGCACCTTCGTTTTGACTCTGCTCCTGGGCGCTTCGATCGCGCAGGCGGGTCTGCTCTATCCCTACAACCGCTTGGCGCTGAAAGACCTCGATCAGATGAACGCGCTCATCCGCGACAAGATCAACGAGTCGCGCAAAACCAAAGGCGATCAGGTGATTCCCTTGAAGGAAGCGCTTCAAGCCATCTACGCGCGTCCGAATGAAGACTTCATGATCGAAAAGGTCATCAGCAATTTGCGCAATGAGTTGGATGAACACGACGCGTATGAGGAGTCGATGCGCGCACTGGTGAAAGAGGCGATCGGGGCTCTGAACAACCCCAAGGCCTTTGGTGCCGTCCCGCAGGCCACCTACGCGATCTTTCTTGAGAATATCGTGGCGGAGTTCAAGCCCAAAGCGAATGAGAACTTCGAGCGCAGCGTGCTTGAAGACATCCGCAAAGCCAAGATTTCCGTGACCAAGGCCGCCGAGAATGAACGCCGCCTGCGCATGATGAAGGGAACACCGTCGCCTTCAGAGCTCGCGGACCAAGCTTTGAAGCCTGTTGAAGAGCTCGAGAAGAAGAAAAAAGAAGAGGCCGAAAAGGCCGCGAAAGAAAAATAGGACTTCACTTCTCCTGAAATAAAAAAGGCGGCCCGAGAGCCGCCTTTTTTGTTTTTTGAGAGCCGGATTAGTGGTGGGTGGCCAGCGTCGGAGCCGAAGCCTTGGCGATGAGCACGCCGGTCTTTGAGATGTTCGCGTAGAGATCCTGGTACTTCTTCATCACTTTGCCCGAGTACTCCTTGGGAGTTTTCGAGCTGGCGATCATGCGGCGCACATTGCGGGCGCCCATGTTGTAGGCCGACACATACTGGTTGGCTTTGCCTTTAAAGTTGGCGCGCAGCTGCGAGATGTAGGCGATGCCCAGCTTCAGATTCAAGTAAGGTTGATTCAGCGTATGGGCACCGTGAAACGCGAGGCCGATGCGTTTGGCTACGCAGGCCGCGGTTTCGGGACGCAGCTGCATCAGGCCGATTTCACCGACGGGGCCTTTGGCGCGGGGGCGGAAGCTCGACTCCTGCGCGATGACGGCCATGATGAACACGGGATCAAGTTCGTATTTCGCCGACTCCTGAATCACCAGATTCGCCAGGGGAGCGGCTTGCCATTTGTCCGTTTTGGGCAGACGGCGTTTGAACTCCTCGTAAATCGCGTAGTGCATGTGCTCTTTGTCGATGTTCGCGGCTTTCGAATTTTTGAACGTCGAGCCCAGCAGCTCTTCGGCGTGCTCGGTGCGCGACTCTTGATCCACGCTTTGTAAGAACAGCTCGAAGCGAGAGTGCGTGAGATCGAAATTTTGGAACAGCAGCATGCCGAGACCGGTCCACACGATCACCGACATTTTCACAGACTTCGTTTTCATAAACCCTCCCCAACTTGTGTTTCAAAGTGGTTACAGGTCTATAGTCCAAAGACCGGGCCAACGTCCTAAGTCCTTAATATAACTGAAGATCTCGTTATGGGGCGGTTTAAACAGAGGTCAAAGCCGTCCTCTTGAGGGGGTGTCAAAGGTTCCTAGCCACATGCCCAGAAGTTAGCGACTCGCGCCCGGACGTCTCATTTCGACTCAAGTTTTTATCTCCCTCACCGAAGAGATCAGCAGGGGAGGAACAGGATGTTCATTCAAGGCGATTTGCAAGCGGTGTTTGATGCTTTGTACGCGATGGGAATCATCGATCCGGTTTTGAAAATGGATTGGCAAACGATCCACGACGATATGAACCGTGAACCCCAGAAACTGAAACAGGCTTTGAAAGCCATCAACCTGTGCGGCGGAAACCGCGATGCCTTGATCAAGACGATCCAGGGTTTCGAAGCGGCGACCGTTAACTTTGTTGCCCTGGAGGTCGCTCGTGAACTCGCAGAATCAAACAACATCCAAGTTCTTCACTAACATGAAAACGAAGCAGCTCGCCCTTTTTGTGATCGCTTCTTTCTTGCACGTGTCGGTCAAGGCGTGGGACGTCGATATGTCCCGTCGCAAATCCGACCTGCAAAAATTCCGCGGCCCCGCGAGCGTCGAAGCCGAGAAAAAAGACAAAGCCTGGCTCGACGGCTTGTTCCAGCCCCTCGAGGCCGCGCAAGAGATCGTGATTTTGAACACGGACAAAGGTTTCGTTCCCGAAACTCTCAAACTCAAGCGTGGCAAGACCTACAAAATCCACGTCGTGAACGTGAACGAAAAAGAAAAGAACACGAGCTTCGTCCTGGACGCTTTTTCTGAGCACCACGGCACGTTCTTTGGCCAGAAAAAGACCTTCGAAATCAATCCCAAGACCGACGGCGTGTTTTCATTTATTTGCCCCGAAACCGCCAAGCAGGGACGCCTGATCGTGTATCCTGAAGACGGTCAAGGACGCAAACCCGCATCGGAGTGAGTCGTGGCAGAAGAGAGCGTCTCCAGTCAGGCAGTCAGAAACTTTTTGGGGCCCATCAAGGACCTCTGGGACGACCCGTCTGTCAGTGAGATTCTCATCAACGGACCGAACGATATTTTCATCGAGCGCGGCGGTAAGCTGCACAAAACCGACAAAAAATTTCCGGACGAAGATGCTCTAAGGGCCGCGGTGAACAACATCGCGCAAAGCGTGGGCCGCCGGATCACGTTCGAAGAGCCCCGTTTGGACGCACGTCTGCCAGACGGGTCGCGGGTTGCGGTCGTTATTCCGCCTTGCGCGCGCAACGGCACCACGGTGTCGATCCGTAAGTTTACGCAAACCAAAATTTCGTTCAAAGACTACATCGCCATGGGCTCGATCTCGGCCGATGGCGCGCAGTTCTTGGACATCTGCATGTTCCTCGGAAAAAATCTTCTCGTCAGTGGCGGAACCGGTTCGGGTAAAACCACGCTCCTCTCGCTGCTGTGCTCGCGGATTCCTCGCGGTCAACGCGTGATCGTGATCGAGGATTCGAGCGAGCTCAAAATCAATTACGAGCACGTCGTTTTCTTCGAGACCAAACAATCGGACTCGCTCGGCAAGGGCGAAGTCAGCATCCGCGACTTGCTGAAAAGCTCGCTGCGTTTGCGTCCCGACCGCATCATCGTCGGTGAGGTCCGTTCGGCCGAAGCTCTTGAACTGATCAATGCGATGAACACCGGTCACAAAGGTTGCATGGGAACCGTGCACGCCAACTCGCCCGAGGATGCGATCGTGCGTCTCGAGGCCCTGGCGGCCGGCGGTGACGGCAAGCTCTCCGAGCGCGCTTTGCAATACCAGGTTTCAGCCGCGATCGACTTGATCGTGCAGATCTCACGTTATTCAGACGGATCGCGTCGAGTCGGCGCCATCTCGGAAGTCCTCGGCCAGAATAAAGACGGCACCTACAACATCCGTCCCATTTTCCAGATGTCGCGTCTTGTTAAGCGCCCGGATGGCAAGTTGGATGGGCAGATGGAGCCCTCGGGCGAGCTTCCCAGCTTTATGCAGGAAATTCTGGATAACAATCTGCCGTTCCCGGCCAGCAAGTTTACCAAGCCCGGTGCCGCCTAGTGACCGACGATCAAAAGCGCCGGATCGAAGAGATCCAGCGTTTCGCCGCCAGCTCAGAGCGTGGAATCAAAGTCCTCGAGGACCTTGCTCATCTGCGTGCGGCGCAAACTTCGAAAAAACGCCCACCGCGTTAATGCAACGAGCCAGTCCTGGCGATGATCCGAGCCTTCCCGCAACCTCCGGATTTCTCTCGCAAAAACCAGAGTGATCAGCTATCCCTTTGGGGTGCTTTTAAGCTGCAAAATCTCCAACACGGTCTTGCTCTATCTTGAGCAACGGGGTGAGGATGTCTCGCCCGTGCTCGACTTGGCGCCGCTTCCGGAAGAATTCCTGAAGGACCCGTCGTATTGGATGAAGGCTTCGCAGATGGAAGCTTTTCTCGAGCAGATCACCCGTCACCACTGGCAGACTCAAGAAGAAAACTTGCTTCAGCGAATCGCGCACGCCTCAAGCGAAATTCGCAGCTGGGGCGTGCTCGACAGCGTTCTGCGCATGATGCCGCGGCCGCAAGAAATTCTCGCGAACCCGTCGCGTTTCTTGTCCAACTTCATTTCGCCCGAGCCGCCCGTCGAAAAGCTCACGCGCGAAGAGACGGGACTGTCGTTCGAGATTCCGATTTCTTCCGAGCGATTTCCGCTCACCACGCAATTTTTGAAGTGGTCGTTTGAAACTCTGCCGGTGTACGTGGGCCGCGAGCCCGCGGTCTGCACTTGGGAGGGCTTGCGTCTTTCGATCCGCTGGGAGTCGAATCAAAAATCGATGTTCGATCAGGGCGAGCCCGGTCCGCACTCGATCAGTCCCGAGCTGCTCCGGCAGATCGTGGCCTCTCTCGAAGAGCACCAGCACGAACTCCTGCAAAAAAACTCCGAGCTGCAGGCGCGCAACGACCAACTCATGAAAGCGCAGCAAGAACTCGAACAGCAGGTGCGGCAAAGTCTCGAGCTCGACTATACGGCCATGACTCACCCCGCGCGTCCGCTCGAAATGGAAACAAGTTCGATCGAGATCTTGCGCCAAAACTTTTCGCGCCTCACGGACTACTGGGTGCGTTCGCAGCAGCTCATCACGCTGCTCGTGGCGCAAGACCGCATGAACCCGACGGTCAAAGAGGCGATGAGACGGGTGGACTGGGAGCGCGTGAAATCGCAGTTCAACAAGGCCACCGAGGAATCGTTCGCCATCCTTGAAAAATCCAAAGAACTCTCTCGTCCCAAAAATTTGAGCCCGGCCGCCGCGGCCCCTTCGAAGGAGCAACCTTATGTCTGAAATCATCCACCTGCACGCCCGTGAAATCCTCGACAGCCGCGGAAATCCCACGATCGAAGTCGAAGTGACCACCTCGGCCGGTGGCCGTGGACGCGCGGCCGTTCCGTCGGGCGCTTCGACCGGCGCGCACGAGGCGAGCGAGCTTCGCGACAACGACAAGAATCGTTACTTGGGTAAAGGCGTTCACAAAGCCATCGAGAATGTCAAAGAAGCCATTGCGCCCGAAGTTTTGGGTATGGACGTCTTCGATCAAATTGCGATCGACCGCACGATGCTGGAGCTCGACGGCACGAAAAACAAATCCAAGCTTGGCGCCAATGCGATCTTGGGCGTGTCGCTGGCGTGTGCCCGCGCGGCCGCGCAAGAGCTCGGCCAACCCCTTTACCGCTACGTGGGCGGCTCGCAGGCCTGCCGCTTGCCCGTGCCCTTGATGAACGTTTTGAATGGCGGCGCGCACGCCAACAACGGTCTCGACGTGCAAGAGTTCATGCTCGTTCCCAAAGGCCACGCCACCTTCGCCGAAGCGCTTCGTGCCGGTGCGGAAGTGTTTCACCACCTCAAAAAAATTCTGGCCGGCAACAAAATGTCGACCGCGGTCGGCGATGAGGGCGGTTTCGCTCCCGTTTTGAAATCGAACCGTGAAGCTCTCGAGCTGTTGATGAAAGCCATCGATGCCGCTGGCTACAAGGCCGGCGAGAACATGGGCGTCGCGCTCGATGTGGCGGCGACCGAGCTTTTCGAGGGCGGCAAGTACCGCTGGGAAGGCAAACAGATTTCGCCCGAAGAACTTTTGAATGTGTACGCTCAGTGGTCCAAAGATTTCCCGATGGTGTCGATCGAAGACGGCTTCTCTGAGGACGATTGGGACTCGTGGGTTCAGGCGACCAAGGTTTTAGGTCCCAAACTTCAGCTCGTGGGCGATGATCTCTTCGTGACCAACCCCGTGCGTTTGCAAGAGGGCATCACCAAGGGCGCGGCGAACGCGCTGCTCGTGAAGGTCAATCAAATCGGCACGCTGACCGAGACCGCCGATGCGGTCCGTTTGGCCCAGGCCAACCGTTATCAGACGGTCATGTCTCACCGAAGCGGGGAGACCGAAGACACGACCATCGCCGATCTCGCGGTGGCCTTAAATTGCCATCAAATCAAAACCGGAAGCCTCTGCCGCAGCGAACGCACGGCGAAGTACAATCAGCTCCTGCGCATTGAAGAGGAGCTGGCCGGTTCGGCTCGTTTCGCATTGTGATCCGGCAGGTCAGCAGGGCTTCCATGAACTGGACTGCCCATCCTGGCCGGGATTCTGGCATCCTGTAGGCGACTGCGGCTCACACCGCACCGGGGGAACCGTCGATGGGATTGCACCAATTATTACGACAACCGCTCAAGGTGTTTGGAATCTGCTTCGTCTTTGCGATGGTTTCGGTGTTGCTCAATGGAGCGCTCACGAATCTGTACGGGATGCGCCGTGACCGCGAGGCTCTCTCCTCTCAATTGACCAAACTCGAAAGCGATCTCAAGATGCTGGATGGCAAATTGGGCCGCGCCAAGGATCCCACCTTTATCGAACGCCAGGCCCTCGATAGCCTCGATATGGCCTCCGACCATGATCTCGTTTTTGTGTTCTCCGAGTAAAGCAATCCACCCCGGCGCGCCTGAGGCGCGCTCGTCTATCCACCCCGGCGCGCGTGAGGCGCGCTCGTCTATCCACCCCGGCGCGCCAGAGCCGCGCTCGTCTATCCACAACGTGGCTTTTTTGCCACCGGACCCTTCACCAGATCCTGACCTTTTTTCAAGTCCTCGAGAGGACTGATGATTTCACCATTATTGACGCATCTGGGACTGGAGCCCAAGCTCTAGCCTTGCTTTATTTCACCAGTTATTTCAAACTCCTACCTGTATGGAATTGAGTTCAAGTTCGATCCGTCAATTGCGCTGTCAGATGGGCTGGAGCCGGTCAGATTTGGCGCACCGTTTGGGTGTCCAAAGCCAAGAGATTGGCCGTTGGGAAGAAGGCCAAGCCGCCCCCGATGAGTCGTGCAAGCGCCTGCTGGAATCTCTCTTCAATCAAGCCGAATTCGCCGCGCTCGAAATGGCCGAGTCGCCGCAAATCGATGCGATCCTCGAAAATCAAAAGCAAAGTTCTGTGGACCGCGATCAGTTGCAAAACGGCGCGCTCAACATCGGCCGCGTTAAAAGCCGCATCCTGTAGATCACCTCTCTAAAATCTGCTAATTCAAAACTCATGAAACGCATCTATTTGATCGACGTGAGCTCTTTGATTTTTCGTGCCTTCTACGCCGTCCGTCCGCTCAACGCGCCGAGCGGTCTGCCGGTCAACGCGATCTACGGCTTCATGTCGATGATCTTGAAGCTCATGAAAGAAGAAAAGCCCGCGGCGATGGTGTTTTGCTACGACCGCAAAGAGCCTTCGTTTCGTAAAGACCTGTACACTGAGTACAAAGCCAACCGCTCCGAAATGCCCGAAGACCTCGTGCCGCAAATGCCGTACTTTCGCAAATTGGCCGAGATCATGGGCATCCCCGGCATCGAGGCCGCACCGTACGAGGCCGATGACGTGATCGGCACCATCACCAAGTGGGGCCGCCGCAATGACTACGAGGTTTTGATCGTGTCGGGCGATAAAGATTTCGCGCAGCTCGTGGAGCCGCACGTTTGGCTTTACGACACCATGAAGAACACGCGCATGGGCACCGACGAGGTCAAAGAGAAATGGGGCATCCGTCCGGACCAGATGATCGACTACTTGGCGCTGGTCGGAGACACTTCGGACAACATTCCGGGCGTGAAGGGCATCGGCCCCAAAGGCGCGCAAAAACTGCTGGAGCAGTTTCACACGCTGGATGGCATCTACGAGAATCTCGATCAGATCAAAGGTTCGACGCACGAGAAGTTGGTCGCCAGCCGCGAGAACGCGTTCTTATCGCGCAAGCTCGTGACGATCGTCACCGATGTGCCGCTCGAAGAGAATCCGCACAACTACGATCTTCAGGCCATCGATCAAGAGCAGATGAAAGTGCTGATGACCGAACTCAACTTTAAAGGCTTCGACCGCTCCTTGGCCGATCTGCCGAACTGGGGTCAAGCGGTGAGCGCCGTTGCGGGCGAGCGGCCCACGCTCGAAAGCCAGCGCAAACCGAAGCCGTCTCCAGAGCCCGCGCCGGTCCCCGTCGCGCCTCCGGCGGCCATCGACGAGGAGCCCGCGGGCGATCACGTGTCGATCGAAGTCAGCGCGCTGGCGCGCCAGTTTGAGCGCGGGGATGCCGTTTACGCCTTTAAGCACGAGATGGGATTTGTCTTTTCAAAAGGGGCCGGGGAGCCGGTATTTTTGGTTCCGGCCGACACCGAGGCCCTCTCAAAAATTTTGAACGAGCGCGACTTTGCTTGGAAGGGTTTCGATCTCAAAACCTTCTGGCACTTCTTCGATCTGCAAAATCCCAAAGCGGCTTGGGACGGCATGCTCGCGGCCTACGTCGCGCAGGCCGGCGATGTCTCGAGCTGGGAGCTCGTGTACGCACGTCTTTGCGGAGCCGTGCCCAAGACGCTGCCAACGCCCAGCGAAAAAATGCGCGAGCTGCTCACGCTCGAAGCCAAGTCCGAAAGCGACGAGGCCGGGCTCGCGGCACCGGGCAACCGCCAAGTTTATCTTGAACAAGACCTGCCGCTCACGTCGGTTCTCTACAAGATGGAAAAGCGCGGCATCTCTCTCGACCGCGACACGTTAGCGGTGCAAAGCGCCGAACTCACCAAGGACATCTCGCGCCTGGAAAAAGAAATCCACGCGGCCGCCGGTGAAGACTTCAATATCGGCAGTCCCAAGCAGCTCGCGGTGATTCTGTTCGAGAAACTCAAATTGACTCCTGGGCGCAAGACCAAGACCGGCTATTCGACCGATGCCGAAGTTCTGGAGGGTCTCAAGACGGAACACGTCATCGTCGATCTGATTCTTTCGTACCGGGAGATGACCAAGCTCAAGTCCACTTACGTGGACGCGCTTCCCCTGATGGTCAAAGACGACGGCCGTATTCACACGACCTTCAATCAGGCGATGACCACCACGGGGCGCCTCTCGAGCATCGACCCCAACTTGCAAAACATCCCGATCCGCACCGAGAGGGGCGCGCGCGTGCGCAAAGCCTTTGTCGCGGCGAAGGGCCTTTGCCTGATGTCGGCCGATTACTCGCAAGTCGAACTGCGCATCCTCGCGCACTACTCGGACGACAAAAACTTGATCAAGGCGTTCCAAGACGACCTCGACATCCACGCGGCTACCGCGAGCGAAGTCTTTGGCGTCGCGCTGAAAGATGTGACCTCCGAGCAGCGCCGGGCCGCCAAGGCCGTCAACTTCGGGATTGCGTACGGACAAGGGGCATTTGGCCTGGCGGCCAACCTGGGGATCTCGCAGAGCGAAGCGAAGGGCATCATCGACCGCTACTTCGCCAAGTTCCCGGGCGTGGGCACGTACATCACGCAGACGATCGAATCGGCCAAAGAAAAGGGCTTTGTCGAAACCCTCACGGGACGCAAGCGCTACATGACCGAGCTCAAGTCGAACAACGCGGCCATGCGTAAGTTTGGTGAGCGGGCGGCGATCAATGCGCCTATTCAAGGCACGGCGGCCGACCTGGTGAAGCTCGCGATGGTCGAACTCGATCGCAAGTACAAAGCGGACATGCTTCTGCAAGTGCACGACGAGTTGATTTTCGAGGCGACAAAAGAAGTGCTCGAGGCCGAAGGCCCCGGCATCGTGAAGACCATGGAAACGATCATGACCTTCAAAGTTCCGCTCAAAGCCAACTGGGCCATCGGCGCCAATTGGGACGAAGCGCACTAGGGCGCTCTTTGATTGAAGCGCACTAGGGCGCTCCCTGATCAGTTGTTTTTGGCTTTTGATTTCTTTTTCTTGGTCGAATGCTCGAAAGCTTCGACTTCGCGGTCTTCTTTGGTTTGACGGCGGTGCTCGTGGCCGACGTTCAATCGCAGGTCCGCCAGATCTTCGCAGGCCTTGCCGTTCAAGTCTTTATCCAAGCAGGCCGTGTACACCTTGGTCATCAAGGCTTCCCAGTCCCGCTGCGTTTGCGCCGCTTCGGTGAAGTTGAAGTCGGCGAAGGGATCGTTTTTGCTCTCGATCTTGGACATCTTCACTTTCTTCAAAGCGACGGGAAGTTTCTTGAGATACTCCTCACGGGTGTCGGCGTAATTGTTCTTGATTTCGAAATACGTCATCATCCAAAAAGGAGGCCGGCGTATGTCGACCGTGTTCTCTTTGGTTTCTTGCGCCGCCTGCTGAAGCAGGCCGCTTCCTTGAGCGTTGGCGAAAAGGGGCGAGAACAGAAATGCCGTCAGCAAAATCCATCGCGTTTTCATGCTTATCGTCTCCTCGCGACTCGGCGGCTCGAGCCCGCGTTTTGGTAACGTTTGGCCAGCGATCCCTCTTCCATGTCCCAAAGTTTGTCGATGGCGTTCATGCGCTTGGTCGCTTCTTCGCTGCCAGCGCGGTAGACCTGAAATTTTTGATTGCAGCTTTTCTTGTCGGCGAAGTCGGTCAGCGGATTGCCTTTTTCGGGAGCGGTTCCGGTAAAGAAGTCGAACCGGTTCTCGCCTTTGATGGCCGATCCTTTATCCGCGACGATAAAGCATCCAGAGTGCGTTTTCTTCTCGCCTCTGGTCAAAGGGACCTCGAGCTTTTTTGATCCGTTTTCGATTTCGGGAATGCAGATCACGTCCCCGATCGAATAGTAGCGAGGATCCGCGGCCACGGTAAAGAAGGGCGTCAGGCAAATGCCCGCCGAGCCGGCGACGGCGCCGACTTTGCCGGCGCAAGGTTCACCGTTGCGGTCGACATTTTTTTGCGGTCGAGAGTTGTTATAGGTGACCTTCATATCGCCCTGAGGGCCGATGAGGCCCGTCCCGTTGAGGGTCACGGCGGCGCGGAAGTTGGGCGTCACGCCCTGGCGGGGAACATTATAAATCGTTGAGGCGAACGGTTGTTCGTCACTGTCGCTTTTGCGTTTTTCGGCGCCCTTGGGTTTCGCGTCTTTGCACCAAAGACCATCGTTAGGAATCCCCCACCTGTTTCCACCCGAACTGGATCTCTTTGCCGATCCCGTCTCGCAGATTGAGACGATTAAAATGATCGACAGGGCTGGCAGCATCCAAATTTGCCTACTCTGTTTTCGATTTGCTAACACGTGAACACCCCCCGGTGCGTTTCCTTCGTCTTGAAGGATCGTGATTAAAGAAGTGCAACCGAGGTGCCGCGAATGGTCCCTTTCTCATTCTGAGATTGGACACCCGGCGCGGCGGTTGCACTTTGATGTCTCGTTGAGACTCAATTCGAAATGAACGGGAAAGAGGTGCAGACATGTTGCGTGTTTATCAACGAACCCGGCAACTGCTTAAAAAATCGTCGCGGTCGTTGTTGGTCCTCGCCGTGACTTTCGGGTTCGCGCAAGAAGCCACCACCGGCTACGCCGCCCGCGCCTGCGCCAACGGCAGGATCAGCTCCACCGTCTATTTTGTTCCGAGCCACAACGAAGGCCGCTACGCGAGCTGCTCGTCGCCCTCGTTTGTTCGAGCCGGCAGCCAGTCAATTAAAGTCTGTCCGCGCTTTCGCAGCGAAGTGAGAATGCAGGGCTCGGGTCTTTTGCAAACGCCCCAAGGCACCTACGTTTTGCGTTACACGGGCCGGGTCGAAAGGCAGAACTGCAACGGAACCGTGAAGGGAGCGGCGGGCCGCTGCCTGATGCCGTTCTTCTCGATCGCGGCCGACCCGCGCTATCACCGTCTAGGCGACATCGTCTACATTCCCGAGATGGCGGGCCGTCTGGTGCGTTTGCCGCCGGACAACCGCGAAATCTCGCACCCCGGTTATTTCCGGGTCGACGATGTCGGCGGCGCCATTAAAGGACGCAACCGCTTCGACTTCTACACCGGAACCATGGGCCCGCGCGCGAACAACAATTTCTTCGGAAGCCGGGGTCCGCGGGGCACGCAAATGGCCACGGCCAATCAGTGCAATAAGACCGCGCGCACGCTCGCTTACAACAGCGGCGCCTGGCAGTCGGCCGTCGAAAAGATGGCGGTTGCCATGGGCCGAAGTTCCGGGACGCTGCTCGCCGAATCTCAATCGGGCTCGCGCGGAGGCCGTCGATGACATCGCCCTTGAAGGTTTTAGTTTCGACGTTCATCGTCTTGTTGTCTTCAGTCGCAATGGCGCAAGGTTTTGAAAGTGACCTGAAGGTCGTTCTCAAGCTGGCTTCGGGGGCGTCCCCCGCGCGCGGACTCGCGGCGGAGATCGATTTGAACGAGCCGCCCTTTTACGTGATGAACCACTCGGAAGTGAGCGACATCCAAGAGGATCAACGCGCGCAGTATTTCAAAGACGTGACGAAGCTCTCGAAGCAGATCAAAAAATTGGACTCGAAAGCGGGCACCGAGGCGCTTTCGATGGAGGATCTCAAGACCGCTATGGGATCAGAAACGTCTTGGAATCAGTTCATGACTCGAATTTATCGGTCTTGCCAGGACGGACGGAACGAAAAGTCTTGCGAGAGTTTAATGGACGCCCGGGTGAAGGCCTTCGAGATGAGAGGCCGGGCGACGATCGAAGACCGTCAGCCCCATAAGGCTCACTCGACTTCCCAACCGACGACGCGTCCGCCTTCGAAGTAGACGAGCTTTCTTTCGGCTTTGTACCCGTCGGGCGTTGAGACGTACTTGTTGTACTTCCAGCGCTCGTTTCGAAATTGCGGATTGCCGGAGACTTCAATTTGATCGGGCTCGCCCCAAGATTTGCGCACAAAATTTTGCGTCATTCCCAGGCCGATATCCTGCGCTTCGACGAGGTCTTTGTAGTCCTCTTGCGCGCGCAGCGTTCGGGAGTTGATGTTCTCGTCTTTGAGCCATTGCTGGCGGGCTTCGTACCCGGGCATCGACAAGAAGTAGATGCGCTCATCTTCGTTTTTCAAGTACGGAAGAATGCGCGAGTACTGCTCGAGTTCTTTTTTGGTGCCGATCGAATTTTCGAGCTGCTTCAGGCGCGCTTTGGTTTCGATCGCGCGCCCTTCCGGACGCTGCGAGGTCGTTTGGCTGCGTTTGATTTGGCGGGGGCTCAAGCGGTCGGAGTATCCGCTCTCGGGAGAGCGCTGAACCAAATTGCAGGCGCACAAAACCGAGCAGACCAAGAACACCAAAATTTCGACGGGAATGAATGAAAGCTTCATTCTTTTCATTCTAAGGCGACCCGCCGGCAATCCAAAACAAACTAAATCTCTTGCGAACCAAAGTCGGGCCCCTTAACATTTGGGCGGTGGCAACAGAGAACGAGAAAAACGATTCATCACCCGCAGGACCTGAGTCCAGCACGCCCGAAACGGATGCGGCCAAGGCCAAAGCGGAAGACTTCCTGGATCAGCTGGCCGAGACCGGCGGTGAGTTCACGAACGAGAACATCGATGAATTTCTCGAGATGCAAGATCCCGAATTTGCTCAGCAACTTGGCGACATCAAAAAAGACTCCGAGCTGACCGTCTTCGATCCCGAAATCGACGACGACACGGCCGCCCTGCATGACGAGATCGCCCGTTGGCGCGACGCCAAGGGATTGAAACGAACCGCCTACCTGATTCTGCCGTTTTTGCCCCGGGTGTCGCTCGCGGTGAAAAAATTGAAGTTCCGCCTCTTTGCCTTTATCCAGGCCACCAAAATTCGCTTGAAGCACTTTCTGTACTACCTCGCGACCGCGGGCCGCCGGAAGGCGCAGGCCAAGATCATGGGCGCGATCAAGTCCGCGGTCTCCTCGGTCGCCTCGGTTTTGGCCGACGTCAAACACCTCAGTTTGAAACTCAAGCTCGCGTTCGCCGGATTGATTTTGCTCCTGGGAGCGTCGGGCGCGGTTTTGTACCTGACCTGGAAGGGAAAGCTGATTCCGCAGGAGAGTCGATTGTTTTTGGTGAACCTGGCCGAAAACGCGGACGAGGTTCACGAGGTCGACGCCCACGGCACCTTCGAGAATTTTTACGACAACGTCCGCTCGACGCCGAACTTGCTGTTGATCCAAAAAATCGTGGTCAATATTCGCGCTTCAAAAAATTCGGGTCCCAACCCGATGATGGCGGGCGAGCTTTTTGTCGAAGGCTTGAATCCCGACGTGGTGATCGAAGTGAAGGACCGCGAGGCGTTTTTCCGCGACACGATCCAGAGAACCACCGAGGACTTCACTTTTGATCAACTGTCCTCGGCGGATGGAAAGCAGCTCCTGATTCAGTCGCTGCTCAAAGAAATCAATCGCAATCTCACCACCGGTGAGCTCCGCAACGTGCGGATCAAAACGTTCATCTTAAAACCCTAAGCCGTTTGCTCGGCGGGCTCCTGCTTCACGAAGTGACGGGGGTCGATGTTGTACAATCGCAGGCGGTCGTGCAGCGTGCTCTTGGGCATCCCCAAATCCGAAGCCGTGCGGCGCTGATTCCCCTTATTGGCGGCCAAACGTTTGATGATCATCTGCTTTTCGATTTCCTTGATGACCGGAAGTTGTCCCTCGACCGTGACGGGCGCGGGCTGTCCGTGCGTGGCGGATTGCTTGATCGAATAGGCGTCGATGATGCGCTCGACGTGCCCCTCTTCGATTTGCATTTTCGGGAAGAAGGCCGAGGCGCGTGCGACGGTGTTTTTCAGTTCACGGATGTTGCCGGGCCAAGTGTGCTTTTTGAGTTTGTTGATCGCGGCGAGCGAGAAGCGCACTTTGTACTGTTTGGCGAAAGCGTAGAGAAGTTGTTCGAAATCCTCCATGCGTTCGTTGAGCGGCGGCGGGGTCACCGTGATCACGCTCAAGCGGAAGTACAAGTCTTGACGGAATTCGCCGCCGAGAATTTTTTCAGAGAGGTTCTGGTGCGTCGCCGCGAGGATGCGCACGTCGGTCGTGACCGTGCGGTCGCTTCCCACGGGACGGATCTCGTTGTTTTCGAGCGCGCGCAGGATTTTGGCCTGCAGACCGTAGGGAAGATCGCCGATCTCGTCCAAGAAGAGCGTTCCGCCGCGAGCCGCCTCGAAGGCGCCTTTGCGGTCGTTGATGGCGCCGGTGAAGCTGCCTTTGAGATGACCGAAGAGTTCGCTTTCGACCAAAGTTTCGGTCAGCGCGCTGCAATTCACACGGATAAAAGGACCGCGGCTGCGGCTCGAGTTTTTGTGCAAGGCTTCGGCGAGAACTTCTTTGCCGGTCCCGGAAGGGCCCAGGAGCAAAACGGGGAACTCGCTGGCGGCCACGTGGCTGAGCAGCGAGAGCTGTGAACTCCAGTTCTCGTTCTTTGAAGACAGACCGATGTCCTTGGTTTCGGGCATCTTGGTGGCGAACGTGAACTCGTCGCCGCCCACCTGCACGAGGTCGCCGTCCTGAAGCACGGCCTCAAGGACGCGCGCGCCGTTGACGAAGGTGCCGGTCGTCGAGCGCATGTCGCGGATCACGTAATCGGTGCCGCGCGATTCGATGCGGGCGTGGCGCTCCGAAATGCCCGTGGATTCGAGGCGCACCGTGCAGGTGACGTCCGAGCCGAGCAGGGTCAGTTCGGGGAGGGTGAGGATGGATTGTTCTTTGCCCAAAAGGTAAGCGGTTTGTTTCGACATTCAAGTCTCCTTCGTTGGATAGACCCCATTTCAACCTTTGTTCCGTGAGTCCGACGGTGCCGGACGCGTTCAGATCGAATTTACGGGCAGATGAGAGCGAAAACCGGAGGTGTCCGTCCCGAGTTTTGGACGGGCCGTCCTAAGAGCCGGACGGCTTGTCCGGGGGTGGGGGGCTGGAGTAATCTTTCGCCATGGCTTTGGAGATTGAATATTTAAAAAGTGCCGTCTTTGCTCAGGATTTTCCGAAGGCAAACCGGCCCGAGATCGCTTTGACTGGCCGTTCGAACGCCGGAAAGAGCTCATTTCTCAACGCCATCTCCAAGCGTCCGGTGGCCAAAGTCAGTCAAGAGCCTGGAAAGACGCGTCTGCTGAACTTTTTTGATGTCGGCAAATCGTACCGCATCGTCGATATGCCCGGTTATGGCTTTGCCAAGCGCGCGACCGAAGAAAAAGAGTCCTGGGGCAAGATGATCGAAGCCTACCTGGTGGGCCGCGAGAATCTCGCCGGCTTGATTTTGGTGATGGATATCAAGCGCGAGTGGAGCGAGGACGAAGAGCTTCTCGCCGACTTGATGTGGAGCCGGGGTCTGCCGATGTGCGTGGTTTTGACCAAGGCCGATCAGCTCAAAAAAAACGAAATCGAGAACCGCCTTCATAAAATTCAAGCGCAGTCCACGCAGGATGCGATCTTTGCCGTGTCGAACGTCAAAAAGAATGGCACCGACACCGTTGAAGACTTCATCTTCAAAGAATGGGTGAAGCCCTACAAAAACAAACCGAAAGCGATCCCGGCGCCGGCGCCCGAAGGATCCGAAGAATGAAGCCCGTGATCGGTGTGATTCCCGCCCGCTACGCTTCGACCCGGTTTCCGGGAAAGCCGCTGGCCCCCCTTCGCGGCGAGCCGATGATCGTGTGGGTCGCGCGGGGAGCCGCGCAGTCCAAACTTCTTTCTCAGGTCGTGGTGGCCACGGATGATGACCGCATCCGCAAGGCCGTTGAGGCCGCCGGCTTTCGCGCGGTGATGACCGCCTCGGAGCTCCCGTCGGGGAGTGACCGCATCGAAGCGGCGCTGCTCGAACTCGAAAAATCGGGACCTCTGGGCGAGGGCTGCATTGTCGTGAATATTCAAGGCGATGAGCCTTTGATCAAACCCCGCATGATCGATGATTTGGTGCACCCGCTGCTCGCGGACCCGGGACTTGAAATGTCGACGCTCGCGCACGAGATTTCGCCGGAGGACCTGGCCAATCCCAACGCGGTGAAAGTCGTGTGCAGCGACAAGGGTGACGCGCTTTATTTCAGCCGTTTTCCGATTCCCTATTCGCGAGAACAAGGGCCCGCGGGGGCTTGCCTGAAGCATGTGGGGCTTTATGCCTATCAGCGCCATTTTCTGAAGAAATTCTGCGCCACGCCACCGCACGCGCTCGAACGCGCCGAATCGCTCGAACAGCTCAGGGCCCTGGCCTTGGGCGCGCGCATTCGTGTGGTCAAAACTGAGGACCGCTCCTGGGGTGTTGACACCCCCGGGGATCTTGCCAAAATTGAAGAATTACTGGGAGTAAAGCCATGAAGAAGAAGACCGCTGCTCGTCGTCCCAAGGGTCCCGTTTTATCCACCAAGAAATCCACCGCCAAGAGCTTTCAGACACGGTACATCTTCGTGACTGGCGGCGTGGTTTCGTCGATTGGCAAAGGCTTGACCGCGGCGGCGCTCGCGGCGCTTTTGGAAGCGCGCGGTTTGAAAGTGACGCTGATGAAGTGCGATCCTTACATCAATGTCGACCCCGGCACGATGTCGCCGTTTCAGCACGGGGAAGTGTACGTGACCGAAGACGGCGCCGAGACCGATTTGGATTTGGGTCACTACGAGCGCTTCACGACCTTGAAACTCTCGCGTTCGAACTCGGTGTCCACCGGTCAGATCTACGATGCGGTCATCTCGAAAGAGCGCCGCGGAGATTACCTGGGCGGGACCGTTCAGGTCATTCCCCACATCACCGACGAAATCAAAACCCGCATCCGTGAAGCCGCGCAAGGCGCCGAAGTCGCCATCATCGAAATCGGCGGGACCGTGGGTGACATCGAGAGTCTGCCGTTCTTGGAAGCCATCCGCCAGATGCGCGTGGATGTCGGCATTCAAAACTCGGCGCTCATTCACGTGACCTACGTGCCGTACATCGCGGTCGCGGGTGAGCTCAAATCCAAACCCACGCAGCACTCGGTGAAGGAACTGCGCGAGATCGGTCTGCAGCCGGACTTTTTGGTTTGCCGCACCGAAAAGCCCATCGATGCCAACTTCAAAGCCAAAACGGGCCTGTTCTGTTCGGTGAAGCCCGAGCATGTTATTGCCGCGCAAGACGCGTCGACGATTTACGAAGTTCCGCTCAATCTGTCGCGAGAGAAGCTCGATGAACTCGTGGCCGAACGTTTGGATCTGGGCGTAGCCAAACCCGACATCAAAGGTTGGGAGAACATCGTTCGGGTCTTGAAGAAGCCTTCCAAATCCGTGCGCATCGCGGTCGTGGGCAAGTACGTCGACTTGAAAGAGTCGTACAAATCGCTGCACGAAGCCTTGGTTCACGGCGGAATCGAGAATCACGCCGAGATCGAAATCGTGTACGTCGACTCCGAAAAGGTGAACGAGAAGAACGTGTCGCAGGCTTTGCAGCAGGTGCACGGCATCTTGGTTCCGGGCGGCTTTGGTGAGCGCGGGGTCGAAGGCAAAATGTCGGCGATCAAGTACGCCCGCGAAAAGTCGATTCCGTTCTTTGGTATTTGCTACGGCATGCAGCTCGCGGCGATCGAGTTCGCCCGCAACGTCTGCGGCATCAAAGACGCGACGTCGCGTGAGTGGCACGAAGAGAGCCGCCGCACCGGTGGCAATTACGTGATCGACATCATGAGCGAGCAGCGCGACATCACCAACAAGGGCGGCACCATGCGCCTGGGCGCTTACTCGTGCAGTCTGAGCCCGCATTCGAAAGCGGCTGCCGTGTACAAGGCGTCGACCATTTCGGAGCGCCACCGTCACCGTTTTGAATTCAACAACAAGTTCCGCGCCCTGTTCGAAAAGCGCGGGATGAACTGCGTGGGCGTGAACAAAGAGCGCGATCTCGTGGAGATCGTCGAACTCGTGGACCACCCCTGGTTCATCGGCGTGCAGTTCCACCCCGAGTTCAAATCGCGTCCTTTGGACCCGCACCCTTTGTTTGTTCATTTTGTGAAAGCCAGCCTCAAGCAGAAAGACTTGCTTGAACCCAAATCGAAAGCGGCCGCCAAAGGAATGATGCGTTCGCAGCTCAAAAGCTCGGGAGCGCAAGCGTGATCCATGATCCCATCAGTTTGGCCAAGACGGTTTTTGAAACCGAGGCGCAGGCGATTTTATCCCTGCGCGAGCGGCTGAACGATTCCTTCGTCAAGGCCGTCGGCCTCGTCGTGAATTGCAAAGGCAAAGTGATTCTCACCGGGATCGGGAAATCCGGTCAGATCGCCCGCAAGATCGCGAGCACGCTCTCGTCCACGGGGACCACCGCGATTTTCTTGCACCCGTCCGAGTCCTCGCACGGCGATTTGGGCGTGATTCAGCCCGGAGACGTCGTCGTGGCCATGAGCTACGGCGGCAATAGCATCGAGCTCAATACCATCTTGGGTTACGTCGCCCGTAAAAACATTCCGCTCATCGCGGTCACCGGCAACTTGCAAAGCGAACTCGCGCTCAAGGCGCAGGCCGTTTTGGACGTGAAGGTGAACAAAGAGGCGTGCCCGTTGGGCCTGGCGCCGACCGCGAGCAGCACCGCCACCTTAGCGATGGGCGACGCGCTGGCAATGGCCGTGCTCGACCAAAAAGGTTTTAGCTCGGATGATTTTGCCGAGAATCACCCAGGTGGTGGTTTGGGCTTTAAGCTCGCGCGCGTGCGTGACCTGATGCACACCGGAAGCTCGCTCCCGGTTCTGACGGAATCAACACCCGTGAAGCAAGTGGTGACCGTCATGAGTCGCGGCGATGTGCGTGGAGCCGCGGGCATCGTCGACGAGAAGGGCGATTTGCTGGGGATCATCACCGATGGCGATATCCGCCGCCGTCTGGATGCCGCTCAGGATCCCCTCGCGGGAAGTGCCGGCGCCTTGATGACCAAAAACCCCCGCACGATCGATGCCTCCGAAATCGCCGAGCGCGCGCTGTTCATGATGGAGCAGTTCCGTATTCAGGTGCTCTTCGTGCTGGATAAAGCGGGCGCCAATCCTCGCCAGCCCGTGGGCGTGATTCACATTCAAGATCTCTTGCAGGCCAAGGTGCGCTGATGGCCCGCAACTACGACGTTGAAAATCGCAGTGAGTCCTCGTGGATCTTCCTCCGCGGGACGATCGATGAGGACGCCGATTTTCCGGAGTGGAGCCTGATTCAACAACAGACGAAAATCGCCTTGGATCTGGGGCAGCTCCAGTCGATGAATTCGAGCGGGATCCGTGAGTGGATGCTCTGGACGCAGAAGCAGCCGGCGGAGGTGAAGGTCGTCGATCTTTACAATGTGCCCGCATTTTTTCTGGATCAAGTGACGATGGTTAAGGGTTTTCTGCCCGTGGATTTTCGCATCCACAGCTTCCGCCTCCGCTATTATTGCGAGGCGACTCAAGAGACCAAAGAGAAACTGTTCGAAGAGGACAGCGAGCTCAAGTTCACGATCCCCGAGAATGTCAAAGTGGCGACCCCGGCGGGAGACAAGACTTTCGAGGTCGATCACATGCTCTCAAAGACCCTGCGCACGCTGGAAACCCGGTGCCGGATCGAGAACTTTCATCAAGGCCCGTTCTTCGACTGAAGAGGGGCGTCAACCACTCTAGGGCCTTTGGCCAAAAGTTTGACAGCCAAGCCCTGCTTAAATCGCCGAGAACTGGCCAGGCGATTGCTCTTTTGAGCACCGATGCGTTTCGCTTCTTGGACCTTTCTTTTTTTGCTGGCCGCCCTCCCGGTTCTGGCCGAACCCATGGAGCTGCCTCGACTCGCCAAGGTCGAGACGAAGGCCTCCGCCAATGCCGAGATGCTCTTTGTTTCGCGCCAAATCTACGAAATTCTCCGGAGCATGCCCCGCGAAAACGACCAGACCCCGATGTATGACATTCGCTACGGGATGATGGAGATCCTCCAGCAGCCGGCAGGACCGCGCGACACGCGCGAGTTCCGCGCCCAATTCGGTCAAACCGCCACCAACCGCGCGATGGGACAAATCGGCAACTCGGCCCTTCCCACCGGCAAACTGATGTGGGGAGTGTTGAGCGGACAGGCCACCGAGCGCGACTTTCAAGATGTGGCCAAGGCGCTTGAAGAAGATCCCACCAAGGGCAGTCAGTACGCGATCGAAGTTCTTCCGCAGCTTCGCAAGTTTTTAGCGAAGAAACACGAAGAGGGGAGATTCGGCGCCAACGGCGGTCTCATGGAATGGATGACGAACACCAAGGTCACCTATAAGTTGAACGCCACGCCGATGATGACCGACGGTTCGATGGGCTTTGCGGTCTCGCCGAAACACACCGTGGGTCTGCAATACGAAGTCGGCCAGCGCCGCGATTCGCGCGCGCAGCAACGCTGGGGCCTGCAGTACGATCTGTGCCGCGACGACATGGGCCGCGTCTGGGGCTCCACCACCACGCAAACCTGCGAACACCGCTACAGCACCGGCGTCAACTTCGGCCGCGATATCCCAGGCACCCGCAACCAATTCGGTCAATACTGGAACTGGGGCGTCTCGGTGACCAATCATCGCAACAGCCCCGGCCAACGCGACTCCCAAGAAGGCCGCATCCGCCTCACCATCCCGCTTCCCTAAACCTCGCTCCCGAGAGAAGACCTCGGTCCCTTTGGATTTAGGGGATGGGGATTTTCCCTCGCCGGGGACGCGGCCATCCTGGCCTCTGGCCGCCCTGGAATACCGCCATCCGGGCGGGGGCGGAGGTCCCCATCGAGGGAAAATCCCCATCCCCTAAATCCAAAGGCCTCAAGATCCTCTCTCGATTTAGTTCTTAGGAAAACGCTCGTTCGACGGAAGGCTTTGCCTTCCTGTCTCGTTCAACAATTCGGAAGATCTGTTTTCAGCCTTGTGATTTCTTGCCAGCAAATTCGCTTCGCGAATTTTTTGTTCCTCTTGATCCCATCCTTCTCGGAGTGTCGTGTTCTTTGGGATTTGGAATTCTAGAATTTAAGTTGGCGAGGGCCTCCGCCCCCGCCCGGATGGCGGTATTCCAGGGCGGATAGAGGCCATGGATGGCCGTGCCCTCGCCAACTTAAATTCTAGAATTCCAAATCCCAAGGTCCCGGAGCCCTCCGAGAAGCATGGGCAAGAAACATAATCGTTCAAACGAGGTCGAGTGGTGAGAAACAAGACTGGGACCTGAGTCTGGGTTCAAGTGTTTACGTGTAGCCAGTCGGGGCGGGGTCGAAGAAAAATAGAGAACATGGCTCTTACTTTACCACCCGAGCTCCGTGCTCGCTTGCAAAAGATCCGATGTCTGCTTTTGGACGTCGACGGTGTCCTTACGGATTGCCGGGTTTTTCTCGACTCGAATGGCGAGTGGAAACGAATGTTTAGCATTCGCGATGGCTACGGCATCGTGCAGCTCAAAGAATCTGGTTACAAGCTGGGCGTGATCACGGGCTCGAAAGCCAAAGACATTCAAGAGCGCGTTCGCGTCTTGGGAATGGATTATTTCAGCGAAGGTTCGACGAACAAGACGCCGGGGTTCGAGAGAATTCTGAACGAGTCGGGACTTCGGCCGGAAGAGATCGCCTACATGGGCGACGATGATTTTGATATTCCGATCCTGCGTGAAGTGGGTTTTGCCGCGACCGTTCCCGATGCGATGGACAATGTTCTTGAGAATGTTCACTACGTTTCGGTCCGCCCTGGCGGCAACGGCGCGGTCCGTGAAGTTTGCGAATTGATTTTGAAATACGGTGCCTTTTCGAAAGGTCAAGCATGACAAAGCTGTTCAATGTTCTCTTGGTTTTACTCTTGGCCACGCCCGCGTTTGCGGCCGAGTCGGTCGACATTCCCGAAGAGGAATTGGCGCGCGAAACGGTTCTGCCCAGGTTCGACCGTCCCGATAACGTTCGCAACCGCAATGTCGTCACCGAGAAAAAAATCGAGGTCGGTTTGTATGCGGGCGCCAATTTCACCGAGCCGATTTACAGCCAAGCCAAGGTCGGCTTGAACGTCGGTTATCATTGGAGCGAAGACGCGGCCTTGATGTTCAACTTCGCCAAATGGATGAGCGGCCGCAACTCGCAGTACGTTCCCGGGATCGAGCAAAAAGGAAACTTGGATTTTAACCGCGTTCCCAATCTCGAGTATTCGCTCTGGGGCAACTACGAGCTCAAAACCTATTACGGAAAAATCTCGCTCACCAAGCAAGGGGTGATGAACCTCTCGCTGTACCCGATCATGGGTCTGGGCGTGACCAAGTACACCCACAAAATGTACCCCGGCCTCAACGCGGGGATTGGTCAGAAATTTTACTTCGGAAAATCTTTGGCTTTGCGGATCGATTTCAAGTTTCAGTACCAGCAGGGGCCCAATCCCTTCTTGAAGGGCGGTTTGGCCAACAGCCAACCGGCTCCCGATGCGGGCGAATTTGAAGACAAGTTCCGTTTGGACAACGTCATGGATATCGGTCTGAGTTACTTGTTCTAAGAAGGGGCGAGTTATGCATCTTGTAACGACACATTGGATTCCGAAACTCGTTCTCGCGGCCTTGCTCGTCGGGATGACTCACGTCGCCCACGCTCAAGACGAGGCGCCGGTGGAAGAGAGCGCTCAGGATCTGGATCAAATCGAGGCCGAGATCGAAAAAGGCGCGCCGCCTGAAAAGCCGGCGAAGCCCGCGGCCGCCGAGACTCAAGCGACCCCCGATCCGCAAACGCTTTCGGATTTGGGGCGACTGGCGCCGTTTTCCGAGGTCACCGTTCTGCAAAGACGTTTTCAGCCGAAAACCGAGCGTTTTCAAGCCTCCTTCGGCTTGGGCGGGATCACGAACGACCCTTGGTTCTACGGCGTCGGTGGCTCTTTGCGGTTTGCCTACCACTTCTCGGAAGCCTTCGCTCTCGAGGGCGTGGCGACCTTCCTGTCGAACTCGGAGCGCGATTCGGCCAAAGATCTTCTCGCGAACAATGCGGTGAGTACCAGCTCCATCGTTTCGACCAAAGGTTTCTACGGCGTCGATTTGATGTGGTCACCCATTTACGGAAAGATGAGTCTTTTTAACAAACGCATCATTCCTTTCGATATGTATTTCTCGGGCGGTTTGGGCCAATCCGAGGTGGATGGCGCCACCTCCAAGAATCTGATGACCTTCCACGTTGGCACGGGGCAGGTTTTTGCCCTGTCGAAATCATGGGGCTTTCGCTGGGACTTTTCGTGGAACACTTACGCCGCGAAACAAGTTGATACCGCCGGTAAAGAGTCGACCACCCAGTTCAACAATCTGATCCTGACCCTTGGCGCCAGTTACTTCTTTCCGGAGGTCAAATACCGATGAAGAATTTCAGCCGTTTCTCTCTCCTGATTCTCATCGCTCTTTCGGTGACGTCCGCGGATGCGCAGAACAACCGCAAAAAAGCAAAGCCCGCGGCCAAGCCCAAAGCGGCCGCGCCCGCCGCCAATCCGATGATGAGAGCGGTCGAGCGCGCGCAGCAAAAGCAAACCAACCGTGCGGCCGCCCCCCGTCAGCAGTCGCCGACGTCGTACTTGCAACAGCAGCTGAATCAAGCGCTGGCGCAAGTCCGTGCGGGGCAGTACCAGCAAGCCGCACCCACGCTTTACGGCCTCTCCAGGCGCAAAGAGCTTGAGAGCGAACGTCAGCAGATCAAGTACATCCTTGGCGTCGCGTTGAGCGAGATGAAGATGTACCAAACGGCCGCGTTCCAGTTCGTCGACGTGATCCGCACCGGCGGTGGCAAGTACGTGCGCCAGTCGATCGAGCGGCTTTCGCTCGCGGCTGATGCCTTGGGGGACGACACGCTTTTGAACTACGCGATCTCGAAGGTCCGCATCGACGAGTTCCCGCAAAATCAGAAAGACGTGGTTTACTACCGCCTGGGCGAGATCAAGCTCCGCAACGGTCAGTTCGGCGAAGCGGCCGAACTGTTCTCGCGCGTGAATGCGAACAGCCGCTACTCGGCGAACGCCCGCTTCAACCGAGGATTGGCGCTGCTCGAGAGCAACCGCCCGCAAGAAGCGCTCCAGCTCTTCAATTCTCTGCATCAGTCGCGCTCGCGGGCTTCGGTGACGGATACGAACCGTGTCGCTTCGCAGATGGCGATCGCGCGAACATACTATCAGATGCAGGATTGGGACAAAGCGATGGAGGCCTACCGCGAGATTCCTCGCGATTCGGAGTACTGGCACGATGCCCTGTTCGAGTCGAGCTGGGCGCAGCTGCGTTCGGCCAAATTCCGCTCAACTTTGAGCAACCTGCAATCGCTGCACTCGGCCTACTACGAAGACTCGTTCATTCCCGAGAGCTTGCTGGTGCGATCGATCGTCTATCTCTACATCTGTAAGTTCGACGAGACCGAAAAGACCCTCAATCTCTTTGAAGCGCAGTACGGCCCGGTCCGCACTCAGCTCAGCCGGTTCTTGGAGACAACGCGCGATCCGCTCGCGTACTTCCAGGAGGTCGAGAGAGCCTACTATATCCGCAAAGACCGCAAGCCCAACCAGGGGCTGCGTCTCCCGTACATGGTTTCGCGCGCGGTTTTGGATGAAGGAAACGTCAAGCGGGCTTTCGGTTACCTGAAGGCCCTGAACGACGAAAAAGCCCGCATCGAAGCCCTGCCCACTATTGCGCGTTCGCCCTTGGGCGTTTACGCGATGAAAGTTTTGGCGAGCCGGTTCAAGAACTCGAAAGTGTCAACCGGCGACTTGGTCCGCGCGCACTTGCTGAACATGCGCAAGAACCTGAACGACTTCTTCGAACAAGCCAGTTTCGTCCGTTACGAGATGATCAACGGAAAGAAAGAGCTCTTGAAGAAGAAAATCGCGGGCAAAGAATCGCCCAACGCGCAGATCGACGAGAACGTCGACCGCAAGTTCTACACCCAGAACGGCTTCGAGTACTGGCCCTTCGATGGTGAGTACTGGCTCGATGAAATCGGAAACTACCACTATTTAGGCCAACAGAGTTGTGAGTAAACTATGAAGAGATTGGGACTGGTTAGTTTGAGCTTGAGTTTCTTGGCCGCCGCCGCCGTGGCCGCGCCGGCCAAGAAGAACACGAAGTCTTCGGCGGCGAGCGCGCGCTCTCAGGGTGAGTCGCGCCGTAAAACGGTCGGGGAGATGCTCAAAAGCGCCGATCGCGGTGCCGGCGTGAATCTGCAAAAAAAGGACACCGAGCTGCCGACGTTCTCGAACAGCCTGTTCGATCAGTCGCAGAAGTCGGCGAACCAGGTGAATCTCTCGCAGGTCAAGCCTCCGCGCTCGTCGGCCTTCTTTCAAGATCCCAACGACGATAAATCCAAACTCGAGATGATCACGGATCAGCAGATCCAAGAGCTCTACAAATTGACGCAGAAATTCAAGACCAGCCCCAACCGCGGCGAACTCTGGCTGCGTTTGGCCGAGCTTTACGTCGAAAAGGCGAGCTTCATCGACTTCCGAAAGCAGTCGGCTTATGACGTCAAATTGAAGGACTTCCAAGACGGAAAAACCAAGGTGAAGCCCGTCTTGGATCTGCGCGACGCGCACGAATACAATAAAAAAGCCATTCAGCTCTACGAATGGTTCGCACGCGACTTTCCGAAAGATCCCAAGATGGATCAGGCGCTCTTCTTCCTCGGCTACAACTACTACGAGCTGGGAGAAACCAAAAAAGGGACCGCCTTTTACACGCGTTTGACCAAAGAGTATCCCCGCAGCACCTACATCGTCGAATCGAACTTCGCCTTGGCGGAGTACTATTTCGAAAACGAAAAATGGTCCACGGCGATGGGCTACTACCAAGCGGTGACCCGTCATAAACGCCACCGCCTGTACGCGTTTTCTCTCTACAAAGTGGCTTGGTGTTATTTCCGTTCGGGTGATTCGCGCAAGGCGCTCGTCACCATGGAGAATCTGATCCGCGAGAGCCGCGAGAATCAGGTCAACAGCGATCGCGACAAGAAGCAGGTCAGCAAGGTCAAGCTCGAGAACGAGGGCCTTCGCGACATCATCTTGTTCTACTCGGAGATCGGCGATCCCAAAAAAGCTCCCGGTTACTTCCAAGCGCTCACGGGGTCGGAAGCCAACAATTATCTCGAAAAACTCGCTTACTTCTATGTCGACCGCGGAAACCGCGAAGGCGCGCGCTACCTCTTCAACTACCTGATCGCGCAGAACACGATTTCGCCCAAGGCTTTCGATTACAAGTACCAGATCGTGAAGGCCTATTCGAACGCCAACAAGACGCGTGAGTTCCGCGAAGAGCTCTACTCGTGGGTTCGCGATTTCGGGACCGGCAGCAACTGGTACCAAGCCAACAAGGGCAAGGCCGACCTGATGGAAAGCTCGGACAAGCTTCGCGAGCAGACGCTGCGCACGTGGGTCTTGCAACAGCACCAGACCGCGCAGAACTCGCGCGCTCCCTTCTCGCAGTCCCTCGCCTTTGAAGGTTATAAGCTCTACATCGCCGAATTTCCCAAGAATGCGGTGACGCCCGACATGCATTTCTACTTCGGTGAACTCTTGTACGACATGGGCCGCTTCGACGACGCCGGGACTCAGTACCGATGGGTCGTGGACAATGGCGCCGGCAGCAAGTTCTACGGCAAGGCGTCCGAGAACACCGTGCTCGCGCTTGAGCGCAACATTCCCAAAGACGAGGAGATCTCGGCCCGCGTGGGGAAATCGATCGACCCCGTGTCGCTTGACCCCAAGGTGGACCGCTTCGTTCAGGCCGGGATTTGGTACACGCAGAAGTTTCCGCAAGGGGAGAAAACTCCCGAAATTCGGTTCCGGATCGGCCGATTGTACTACCAGCACAATCAGTTTGATCAGGCCGTTCCGTACTTCAAAGAAATCATCCAGAAGTACCCCAAAACCAAGTACGCCGAGTATTCGGCCAACTTGCTGTTGGATATCTTCAACTTGAAGAAAGATTACGCGGGTCTCGAGAAAACCGGAAACGAACTTCTCTCGGTGCCCTCCATCGCGAACTCTTCGGCCGGTGCGGATATCCGTAACGTTCTGGAGCGCGCGAATTTCAAGAAAGCCCAGGATCTTGAAGGCACCAAGGACTACGGCAAAAGTGCCGAGATGTTCGAAAACTTCGCCCGTCAGAATCCCAAGTCGGACCTGGCGGTCACCGCGATGTTCAACTCCGCGATCAATTACGAGCGCGCGGGTCAAACCAACAAGGCGTTGGCTTCGCATGCGGTCGTCTTGAAGTCCGACGATAAAAAGGCCGAGCCTCTCAAAACGAAATCGCGCCGGATCATCGCTAAGCTGTATCAAGATTCGGGTCAGCTCGAAGAGGCCGCGAAAGCGTTTGAAGACTCGGCGAAAGAAGCGGGCAACGATCCGCTGGCGCCGAACTTGTACTTCAATGCCGCGGTTTTGGATGAGGCCCTGGGTAAAAACAACAGCGCGATCCAAAACTACGACACTTACTACCAGAAATCGAAACGCTCCGAGCGTAGCGAAGCCATCTACTCCATCGCGACCTTGCACCGCAAAGCGAACCGATTGTCCGCGGCCATCGATAAGTACAAGGACTACGTGAACATGGGCGGCGGAACACAAGAAAAGAACGTCGAGAGCGCGCACTGGGTTTACGATCTTTCAAAAAAGGTTCGACGCTCGAGTGAAGCCGAAGAGTGGAAGCGCAAGACGCTCGGCCTGCAAGCTCGCTACGCACCTAACAAAAAAGGTGTGGGAGCGAAATACGCGGCCCAGATAAAAATGGAAGACGCGGCCGAAACCTTCAAGGAGTTCAAACGTATCAACCTGAACAACGTGCAGAAGCTGAAGCTTCTCTCGGACTTGAAGATTTCGCAGCTGACCAAGCTCAACACGCAGCTCGCCGAGGTGATCAAGTACGATTCTCCCGAAGAGATCGTGGGCGCACTGAAAATGTTGGGAGAGGCGAATCTTTTGATGGGCGAGTCGTTCGTCAATGCGCCGCTGCCTCCGGAACTCAAGCTGCCGGAAGAGGTCGCTCAGTATAAAGCGGGCGTCGCGAAAATCGCGGAGCCGTTCTTCGCGAAAGCAAAGGAGATCCTCAAGTCGGCGGTCGATCGCGGCAATGAGTTCGAGGTCTACGGGCCTGAGTATCACCAAGCGCGCGCCATGGTCGTTCGCTTGGATCCGAAGATTTTCTATGACGGGGGCGAAGAGGCGATTCAGGTTCGCCAGCCCAATTGGATGGGATTATGATGAACATCGATTTCAAACACTCGCTGAAAGGGGCCGCGGCCCTGCTGGCTCTGTCGGCATTCCTGGTTTCTTGCGGCTCGAGCACGAAGAAAGAAGAGTCTTCGGACGGCTTGGACTACGATTCATCAGCGATGCAGGAGCCGGCGGCCACGACCAAGCCCATCGACTCGGGCGTCGAGAAGGTGCCCGAGGTCAAACGTGAGACGCCTAAAGATGCGTACGGTCCCTTGATCGACGCTTACAAGAATCAGAATGACGAGGGGATTTACCGCGCCTCGGTTTCGATTTTGTCGAACAACCCGAACGACGCCAAAGCGCTCAACGCCTTGGGGCTCTATCACTACCGCAAGGGCCGCTTCTTGGCCTCACGCTACTTCTTTAGCCGTGCACAGGCGCAAAACCCGCGCGCCAGCGAGCTGCACAACAACCAAGGGCTCGTGTCTTTGGCACTGGGTGAACAGCGCGAAGCCATCCGGTCTTTCAAAAAGGCGCTGGAGCTGAACCCGAATGACGGCTTGGCAGCCGCAAACCTAGGCTCGATCTACGTCCAGGAGAAGGATTACTACAAAGCGATCTTCCCGCTCGAAGTTGCCGTCAAAAAAGGCATGCGCGAGAGCCGAACGCTCACGAATTACGCGATCGCGTGCGTGGGGACCGGCAAGTACGATGTCGCGAAATCCTCTCTGGAAGAGGCGCTCAAGCAAAACTCGAACAACAAAGAAGCGCTGTTTGCGCTGTCGAATCTGTTGATCGCGCATATGAAACAATATCCTGAAGGGCTCGAGCATCTGAACCGGCTCAAGTTCTTAGGTCCAGCTCAAGAGATGAGAAATCGTATGAATACCTTGGAAAACGAAGCAAAAGCTGGAATACAATAAGGAAAGGCCAAGGAACGGCAACATGAATTTTCAACTTTGTTTGGACATCATCGCCCCGAAGGGGCGACTTGCAATCGATGTACAGAAAGTACGTCAAGTTTTGCACACAGTGATGCTCGCCATCGCGGCGTTCACTGTTTTTGCATTGGTCAGCACCGCGCGCGCGCAAACTCCCACGACGACCACGGCCACTTCGAACGCCACCGTCGTTAGCAAAAAAGAACGCAAGACGTCCCTGAACTTCGAAGACGAATTGGTCGAAGGTGCCACGACCAAGCCTGAACTGTTCTATCTCTTCCAGAAGAAAAACTTCAACTACAAGCGGCTCATCCGCTTGCGCGAGAACTTTCTTCCCGAGATGAGAAAGACATCTGAGGACATTAGCCGCGCTCGGAGTTCAAATTGAAAACCCCTGTGATCCTTCGCATCTTTAAAAACGGGCAGCTGGCCGAGGTCAAACAATTTGACTCGGATCAAATCATCATCGGTCAAAACGCCGATGTTCAAGTCGACCTGAAAGACGATGCGGTCGCGCCGATCCACTGTTTGATCGAACTGCGCGATTCGGGATACTACGTTTGCGACCTCGGTTCTCAGTCCGGCACTTATAAAAACGGCAAGCAAGTTCTTGATGAGCCGCTCTCTTCGGGCGATGCCATCGTGATCGGTCCGTTCTCGATTCAATTCTTTATCGGCGTTCCCAAACCCAAGGCGCCCCCGGCCATGACCGTGGCTCCGGCCGCCGCGCCGCCGGTGGCTGCTGAGCCCGAGGCTCCCGCTCCCAAAGTGCAGCCGCCCGCGCCTCCGCCGCAAATGCCCAAGTCGGCTCCCGCGGCGTCGGTCCCGGCCGCCGCGCCTCAGGCCCCCAAGTCAAAGGCCGTGGTGCCTCCGTCGCCCGCCGCTCCGCAAGCGCCCAAGCTTCCGGATCAGCCCGAGCGCCGGCAATCGGTTCGTTCAACGGGCGAACCGATGCCTCGTAAAAAGAAAAAAGGGAAGAAGACCTTCGCTCCCGCGAGCGAGATCTCGGATTTGCGCGACTACCTGAAACCCACCAAAGGGAACCACATCGAAGTGATCGTGGCTTGGCAGGAGCGTGTTCTCGAGACGTATCACTTCGGTCCTTCGCAAAAAGTCGTCAAGGCCGGTCCTTCCCGCAAGCTGGACGTCTTTGTTCCCGTGGTCTTCATGGGGTCCGCAGGTCCCCTGATTCATTTGAATCAAGGACAAGCGCAGGTCATGGCCGGCGCCAATGTGGATGTCGAGACCATCACCACCGCTCAGCAATTTTCTCTCGACGATTTGATCCGCTCGGGAAAGGCCAACAAGTCCGGCAACGGCCACTCGGTGCGCCTGGACCAAGGCGACCTCGTTTGCCTCTCGTACGGCGAAGAGGGTCAGCTCCAGATTTTTATCCGCTTCGTGCCCGCAGCTCCCGTTCCCGCGTTGACCGGTCTGCTGGATCTGACGGGCTCAGAACTGACGGGAATGATCGTGTCGGTGGTTTTGGTTTCGCTGCTCGCTCTTTACATGAGCGTGTACGCGCCCCAAGACAAAGCCGCCGATAAACCTGAAGATCAGGTTCGCCTGGCGCAATTCGTTTACAATAAACCGGCCTCGACGCCGACCCCGGTGCCCACGCCCGAGCCGGTTCAAACACCGCCTCCCGTCGTGAAAGCACCGACTCCCGCGCCCACGCCCGAACCTAAAAAAGTTCAGGTCACCGACAAGCAGCAGGAGCAGAAAAAAGTCGGCAAAAAAGAGTCGACCGCGGCGACGACCGAGCGTCCTGCCGCCAAGGCCGCCGAAGTTCGCCCGAAGCCGACCAAGCTGGATCGTCCCAAGAAATTCACATCCACCAAGCAGGGTGGCGCGGTGAAAATGGGCGAGACCGCGGGCGCCAATGCTCAGTCCGCCAACGACGTTTCCAAAACGGGTCTCTTGAGCGCCTTCGGCAGCGGCGGAAACCGCACCAAGCTCGATCAAGCTTATTCCGGTTCGGGCGAGCTGCTCGGGATGGCCGACAAGGCGACCGGAACTTCGGGCCAGAATGAAAACCGCGCGGGCGACGACATCGGATCGAAATTCAAAGATTCGGGCGCCGGCGGCAAAGGCACCGCGACCCAAGGGATCGCGGGCGTCGGCACCAAGGGGAAAGGTTCGGGTCAATACGGCTACGGCGGCGTTGGATTCGGCGGCAAAGGCAACGTCGCGATCGATGCGGGCGGAACCGATGCCGAGTTCGTCGGCACGATCGACAAAGAAGCGGTTCGCCGCGTGATCCGTTCGATCCTGTCGCAAATCAAGTCGTGTTACGAGCGCCAGTTGCGCAGCAACTCGGGCCTCGAAGGTAAAGTCGTGATTCAGTTCGAGATCGAAGAGCAGGGCCGTGTCCGCGTCGCCAAGACGAAGACCACGTCTCTGAGCGATGCGACCGTTGAATCATGCGTCGCCTCGCGCATCAAGGAGCAGCGGTTCCCCGAACCGCCTCCGGGAACCATCGCGGTGGTCGACTATCCGTTCGTATTTGGAGCACAAAGATAAGAACTTACGCTCATCGTTAGAGCGCACTAGGAGGAGAGTACGTGGACAATACAGTAGAAATGCCTTTCTTGCAGAGGGCCTTTATCGAGGGCGGCCCGGTGATGTACATCATCTTGTTCATCGCCATCGTGACGGTTCTTTTGATCGTCGAGCGTTTGCTCGCACTCAAAAATCTCACGGTCGATAAAAAAGAATTCACCGACAATTTGTTCGGCATGGTTCTGCGCGGTGACGTGCGCCAGGCGATCGCGTTTTGCGATGCCCGTCCGACGCCTTTGTCGAACACCGTCAAAGCGGGTCTCGTTCAAGCCATGAACAAGCGCCCCGATGAAGAAATCCAAGTCGCGATGGACGCGGCGGTCTTGCGTGAAAATCCCCGGCTCGAAGGTTGGACCTCGTTCCTCGCGGTCACCGGTAACGTCGCGGTTCTCGCGGGTCTGCTCGGTACGATCGTGGGTATGATCCAGTCGTTCCGCGCGGTTTCGGCGGCGGATCCGGCGCAAAAAGCGGAAGAGCTCTCAAAGGGTATCTCGCACGCCTTGAATTGTACGGCGTTTGGTCTGTTGGTCGCGATCGTGTCGATCGTCGCTTACGGGTACTTCCAGCTCCGTATTCAGCGCGCTGAAAATGAAGTCATTGAATCTTCCATGAACCTCTTGAACCTCGTCGCTTCGAATCGCGACAAGATGAAAGAGTAGTCGGAGTCACAGATGTCAGAAGTTCAAGAGTCCGGTGGCGGTCGTAAGAAGAATTTTGAACCGAACTTGGTTCCGTTCATCGACTTGATGAGCGTGCTCATCACGTTTCTTCTGATCACCGCGGTTTGGACTCAGGTTTCGATGATTCAAATTGGAACCTCGATCTACGGCAAAAAAGCTGAGAACTCTCCTCCTCCTCCGGTTCCTCAGCAAGCCGACGTCGTGCTGAAACTCGACATCCGTGCCACTTCGTACGTGCTCACGGTGGCCAAGCAGGTCATCAACTTGCCGATGCAAAACGGCGAGTATGATGATGCCGGCCTGGTCGCCCAGTTGCAGAAAGCCAAGCAGCTCTACCCCGCTAAAAACGACGGCGCGATCGCCATGTCGGACGAGCTCCCTTATGAGCGTCTGATCAAGGGCATGGACGCATTTCTCGAGAGCGGATTTCCGCAAATTTCCGTTCTCACAGGAGGGCCGAACTAATGGCCATTCATCCTCCCGGGCAACGCCACCGTTACAGCAAACTCCTTTCGGGAAAAAAGACCAAACGTGACGTGACGGCCGTGCTGTCTCTGACCGCGATGGTCGACATGTTCACGGTTCTTGTCGTGTTTCTGTTGCAGAACTACAATACGACGGGCGAGGTTCTCTATATTCCCAAAGAGGTCACGCTTCCCAAAGCTCAGCAGATCAAAGAGCTGAAGCCCTCGGTGGTCGTGACGATTTCGAATAAAGAAATTTTGATCGATAAGACGCCGGTCATCACTTACGACGCGCTCAAGGCGCAGCAAGAGTGGATGATTCAGCCCCTGCATGCTCAGGTGCAAGAGGCCTTGAAAAAGGCCAAAGAAAAGCAAGAAGCCAAGCTGCAAACCCGCCTGCGAGAGGTGGTGGACGCCGCCCAGACCGTGCCTCCCGAGGAGCTCAACGCGTGGAGCAAGGTTACGGTGCAGGCCGACAAAGGAATGGATTTCCTGACGGTGAAGAAAGTCATGTATACAGTGACTGAAGCCGGTGCGGGAGAGATCAACTTTGCAGTTACCAAGCAGAAAACCGAACAGTAAAAGATCTTTCCGAGCGGAGCGCGGATGAGCACGTTTTTCCGCCGTTTCCGTGGTTGGATTTTTTTGGGCCTGATGGCCCTGCTGTTTCTCGAGATCTGGCTCGGATTCCCGATCAAGCTCGAAAACCCCGACTCGCAAATCACGGTCGAAAATAAAACCCCCGGCACCGAAGAGGTGCAGCAAAAGATGAAGGGCGTGCACCTTGTTGAGAGCAGCAAGGGGACGCGCGATTGGGAGCTCTACGCTGATGCGGCCGAAGGCTTTGAAGGCAAAGGCAAGTGGCAGATCCAAAAAGTGAAGATCATGTTCTACTCGGAGAACAAGGTCCAATTCACCGTCACCGGAAAATCCGGTGAACTCGACACCAAAACCAAAGACATGAAGATCGAAGGCGATGTGCGCACCGTTTCGGAAAACGGTTACCGCTTCGAGTCGCCGTCGATTCAGTACCAGGCCGGCCCACGCGTCTTAGAAAGTCCCGGCCCCGTGCGCATGACCGGCCCCAGCGACTCGCAAGGCGAGGGGATGGTGGTCACCTCCAACTTCATGCGCGGCGAGATCGACAAATCTCTGGTCCATCTCGAGGGCAACGTCGTGGCCCGGCGCCGCTTTAAAAACGGCAACGTTTTTGGTGTGCGCGCGGGACGGGCCGAGTTCAGCGGCCTTCACTATCAAGCCCATTTCCGCAATCAGGTGACCATCGAATATGGTGCGCTGGCGCCCGGGCGCGGCGTGGGGCCGATGCGTCTTGAGAGTCCTGAAGCGTCGTTTCAATACAAATCCACCTCAAATCTGCTCGAATTCGTGCAGCTCAAAGGGGGGGTGAAGATCAATGATGCCGAAAAATACGCCACCGCCGATCAAGTCCGGATCGAACCCGAAACCAACCGCATCGTTTTGAATGGGAAGCCCCGAGTCGTGCAGGGGCAGGATGAATTGATGGGTGAACAGATTGTCTTTATCGATGGCGGAAAGAAAGTTAAGATCGAGAAGATGCGGGCCCGTGTGGAAAAAGACCCCAGTGAAAGATAGCCGCCCCAAAGGGGCGCAATTATGAGCCGCCCCAAAGGGGCGCAATTATGAGCCGCCCCGAAGGGGCGCAAGAGGTTGTCGCCGTGAGTGAGCTGATCGTCAAAGACATCGCCAAGTCCTTCAAGAAGCGCAAGGTTGTGCAGGGCGTGTCTTTTTCGGTCGAGTCCGGTCAAGTGGTGGGTCTACTGGGGCCGAATGGTGCGGGTAAGACCACCAGCTTTTACATGGTGGTCGGCCTGGTTCAACCCGATGCGGGCGACGTTTTGATCGACAACCACTCGATTGGGAACGAGCCCATGTACAAGCGCGCGCGCGTTGGGCTCAGTTATTTGCCGCAAGAACCCAGTATTTTCCGCAAACTCACCGTGGCCGAGAATGTGACCGTGGCACTCGAGGCGCACGGTTACTCGGACTCCGAAAAAAACGAGCGTCTCGAGATGCTGCTCTCGGATTTTCGCATCACGCACATTCGCGACAGCTTCGGTTATGCCCTGTCGGGGGGCGAGCGCCGCCGCGTGGAAATCGCCCGGTCTTTGGCCGGGTCACCGAAGTTCTTGCTGCTCGATGAGCCGTTTGCGGGGATCGACCCGATCGCCGTCGGCGATATCCAAGACATCATCCGTCAGCTGAAGGCCAAGGGAATGGGCGTTCTGATCACCGATCACAATGTGCGCGAAACGCTCGGCATCTGCGATCACGCCTATATTTTGAAAGAGGGCCAGATCCAGGTCCAGGGGACCGCCGACGAAATAGCCAACAACGAGCTGGCTAAAAAGTTCTATTTAGGCGAAAATTTTAGACTGTAGCTTCAATTGTCACGAAGGGTTTAAGCGCTCATGGCTAAGATGAGTCAACAGATGAGAATGTCACAGACGCTGCGGATGACTCCGCAGTTGCAGCAAGCCATTAAGCTGCTGCAGCTCTCTCGTCTTGAACTCGAAACGGCCGTGCGCACCGAACTCGATGAAAATCCCATCCTCGAAGAGACCATGGATCTCAAAGAGGAGGACTTCGAACGCGTGAAGGAAGTCGAAGCCGACGTTCTTCCGCAAGAGGCGGCCTCGGAGCAGCAAGGCGCTCAGGATCCTCAGAAGCAAGACGAGTTCGAATGGGAATCCTACCTCGATAATCAGTACAAACCACCGAATCAGAACCTCGGCGGCAGCGAAGAGATCATGAATTATGAGAATTCGATCTCCACGCAGCAGAACCTGCACGACTATCTCTTGTGGCAGGCGAAGATGTTCGGATTCAACGAAGAGGAGCTGGCGATCGCCGAGCTGCTCATCAATTACATCGACGACGACGGTTACCTGCACACGCCGCTCGAGGAGATCGGCGCGAGCGAGGGCGTGACCGCCGAGGAGCTCGAAGAGGTCCTCAAGTTCGTGCAAGAGTTCGACCCTCCGGGCGTCGGCGCGCGCAATTTGAAAGAGTGCCTCTTGATCCAGGCCCGCATCCTCGAAGAGGATACGAACGACCTCGTGAATATTTTGAACAACCATCTGAAAGATCTCGAGAAGAAAAATTTCGAGGGCATCGCCAAAGCCATGGGCCGCGAACCCCGCGAGATCTACGAGATCTGCCAAATCGTTTACGCGATGGACCCCAAGCCGGGCCTGGCGTACGCGACCCCCGACACTCAGTACGTCACGCCCGATGTGTACGTTTACAAAGTCGGCGAGGACTACATGGTGTCGCTCAATGAGGACGGCCTGCCGCGGTTGAAGATCTCGAATTTTTACCGCAACATGCTCAAGTCCGGCGACAGCAAGGCGACCCAGGAGTACATCCAGGACAAGCTCAAGTCGGCGGTTTGGTTGATCAAGTCGATCCACCAGCGTCAGCGCACCATCTACAAGGTGACCGACAGTATCGTGAAACACCAAAAAGAGTTTCTCGATAAGGGCGCTGGCTTCTTAAAGCCGATGGTTCTTCGCGACATCGCCAACGACATCGGCATGCACGAGTCCACCGTGAGCCGCGTGACCACGAGCAAATACGTGCACACGCCCCAGGGGATTTTTGAGCTGAAGTACTTCTTCAATTCGGGGATCAGCACCACGGACGGCGACTCGATGGCGTCGGAGAGCGTGAAACTCAAGATCAAAGAACTCATCGCCAAAGAAGACGGCCGCGATCCGCACTCGGATCAAAAACTGGTCGAACTTCTCAAAGACGATGGCATCCAGATCGCGCGTCGAACGGTGGCCAAATACCGCGACATGCTCAAGATTCTTCCGTCCTCGCGTCGGAAGAAGATCATGTAGCCTGCGGCTTAAGGTGCCTGGCACCTTGCGAGCGCCTGCGGCGTAAATTCAGCTTTCAAAGCCCGGCTTGCCGGGCTTTTTCTTTTCAGCGGGATTTGATTTCGGTCCAGGCTTCGTCGAAGTGGGCGGTGGCTTCGCCCAAGTCTTTGATGCGTTCCATTTTGGTGAACGCTTCTTTTTTGGGGTAGAGCGTGGGGTTTTCTTGGAGCTCTTTCGGGAGCAAAGATTTTGTCTTCGTGAGGACGGGGCCGGCGAAGACATTTTGCACGAATTCGGCGTTCACTTCGGGGGTGAGCATGAAGTTGATGAGTTCGTGGGCCTCTTTGAGGTTTTTAGCACCTTTGAGGATGACCAAGTTGTCGATCGCCATCGTCGTGCCTTCGGCCGGCGTGATGAAGTCGACTTTACCGCCGGTTTTTTTGCGGGCGATCAGGGCATCGATCGAGTAGGAGTGCGCGGCCGCGACCTCTTTGTTCTCGAGGGCTTCGACCAAATCGGATCGGAACATCTTGATGCGTTTACGGATGCCGAGCAGCTCGGTTTTAGCCTTGTCGATCTTGGCTTTGTCGACGGTGTTGTAGCTTTCGCCGTCTTTCTTCAGGGCCGCGCCGATGGTCTCGCGGGCGTCATCGAGAAACGAGATTTTCCCGTCGAGATCTTTGTTCGTGTACAAGTCTTTCCAGCCTTTGATGTCGCCTTTAAACAAGTCGCGCTGAACCGCGATGCCGGTGGTGGTCCACGAGTAGGGGACCGAGAACTTGTTTTCGGTATCGAAACTCTGCGCCAAGAAGTCGGGGCTGATTTCTTTGAAATTGGTCAAAGCGGCTCGGTCCAAAGGCTCCACCAGACCCATTTTGATCATGATTTCGACCATGTAGTCTGATGGAACCGCGACGTCGAAGCCGCCGGCGCCCGCTTGGATCTTGGCCAGAAGCTCCTCGTTGGACGAGTAGTTGCTGGTGCGCAGTTCGATGCCGGTTTTCTTTGTAAAAGATTCGATCTGGGAAGGGGTGAGGTAGTTGCCCCAAATGGCGAGGTTGACCACCCGCTTTTGCCCGCTCACCGAGGGTTTTGCGTCGGAATCACCTGATTTGGGCGTGCACGCCGCGAGCGCAAGGACCGAGAGCAGAAGGAGCGCGAGCTTTTTCATTTGAACCTCGATTTTTTCCCTTATATAGATTTCTCTTCATGCTGGAAATCGCGAAGATTTGCAAAAAATTTTTGGGCTCTGGTGACCCCGTCCTTCGCGGTGTGAGCTTTCAGCTCGCCAAGGGCGAGGCGCTCTCGCTCTTGGGGCCCAGCGGCTGCGGCAAGACGACCCTGCTTAGAATTGTAGCAGGGCTTGAGACCGCCGATTCCGGCCAGGTTCTCTTGCACGGTCGTGACCTGAGCGGCGTTGCGACTCAAGCCCGTCCCTTCCACTTGGTTTTTCAGAAACACGCGCTCTTTCCTCATCTCAGCGTTTTTGAGAACATCGCGTTTGGCCTGCGCCTCAAAAAAGTGCCCGAGGCCGAGATCCGCGACCGTGTTCTTGAGGTTTTGGAGATGGTGCGTTTGCCCGACTTTGCGGGCCGAGCTCCCGCGACGCTGTCGGGCGGACAGGCTCAGCGCGTGGCCTTGGCCCGGGCCTTGGTGAACCGCCCCGACGTGCTGCTTTTGGATGAGCCGTTCTCGGCCCTGGATCTCAAGCTCCGCCGCGAGCTGCAAACCGAGCTGCGCCTGCTGCAAAAGAAGCTTCAGTTGAGCCTGATTTTCGTGACCCACGATCAGGAAGAGGCCTTCGTGCTGTCGGACCGGGTCATTTTGATGAACCAGGGCCTGATCGAGCAGCAGAGTTCACCCCGCGAAATTTACCAGGCGCCGCAAACCGCGTTCACCGCCGAGTTTGTGGGCTCCGTGAGCCGCCTCAACGTGGACCGCATCCAGTCCGTGCAGCACGGCCGCCTCGAGTTCGAGAGCGCCGGGTTCAAACTTCGCGGCAAAAGCTACTCCTCCGATGTCTTGGGGCGCGCGGCCCAGGCCTACATCCGTCCCGAGGCCTTTCATCTGAAAAAGAACGAAAAGGATTTGGTCACCGACAACACCATCGACGTCACGATCATCGATTGGTTCTTCCGCGGCTCCGAAGTCCTGCTCGAAACGCAGCTCGGGACCCGCGACCAAGTTTGGGTTTCGGTTCAACCCCACGAATGGGACGACGAGGTCTTCAAGCGGGGAGCGCAAGTTCAGTTGCACTTCCGATCGAGCGACACCTGGATTTATCCCACTCAGTTGGAGCATCAGCCCGAAGAGCACAGCGTGAGCGAGGCCCGCCCGTGACGACACCTGCCCGCCGCCGCAGCATGGACCTCTTCGGTCTGCCGGCCTTGCTGTGGTTCGCGGTGTTCTTGGTGGGGCCCCTCGTTCAAGTTCTCGGACTCGCCTTCCAAAAGCGCGGTCTCTACGGCGGGATCGAATTCGTTTTTGGATTTCAGAATTACCTGCGCAGTTTCAATCCCGTCTACTTCGAAATTCTGGTAAAAAGCCTGCTTCTGGCCTCGCTCACCTCGGTGCTGTGCTTGGCGATTTCGCTTCCGCTCGCTTGGGGCATGACCGGTTTTTCTCCGCGCCGCAAGCAGATGATCCTGATCGTCTTGGCCGTTCCGTTCTTCATGAACATGATCGCCCGCATCTACGCGCTCAAAACTTTTTTGCACGTCGACGGTCCCGTCGCCCGCGTGCTGGCGTTCATGGGTGTCGAGGGTGACCTGCTGAATCTTTCACAGAATTTTCCGCTCGTGATGTACGGGCTCGTGACCGCGTACCTGCCCTACATGCTGTTGCCGATCTGGATTCAGATGGAAAAAACCGACCCTTCGCTGATCGAGTCGGCAATGGATTTGGGGGCTTCGCCCTGGCAGGCGTTCCGTCAAGTTCTGGTGCCGTCGCTCCGACCGGCGATCGCCTCGGGTCTTTTGCTGGTGCAAGTGCCGGTGATGGGCGAGTACGTCATCCCGGATCTTTTGGGCGGGGCGAAGACCATGCTCGTCGGGAATCTGATCTCGGAGCAATTTTTGAAAGCACGCGATTGGCCTTTCGGGGCGGCGCTCGGCATCGAGATGCTGCTCCTTTTGGCGGCGATGTCGGCGGTGATCATGCGCTGGGGCCGGCGTGAGGTGCTACGGTGAACCGCCTTTACGCGCCGGCATCGGCCCGCCACCTGATTTGGATTTTGCTCACGGCCCTTTATTTGCCGTTCGCCTGGATGATTTTAAGCTCGCTGAACTTCAGTGCCGACGGGGCGGGCCTGTTTCATTGGTACGGGCGCGTGTTTTCGAATGAACGTTGGATGAGCGCCATGGGCCGCAGCTTCGCGATTGCGGTCGGCACGAGCGTGCTCGCCACGGCATTAGGGCTCGGAATGGTCATCTCGTCTCGTGGCCGGTTCCAAAAGGTTCTCGAACTCTTCTCGGTTTTGGCGCTGATCCTTCCGGAACTCGTTTTCGCGTTGTCTTTGCTCACCTGGTTTGTCGTGCTGAAGTTTGAACTCAGTCTTTGGACCGTGCTGATCGCGCACGTGACGTTTTCGCTGAGCTTTTCTTATTTTTTGATTTTAAGCAGATTTCGACAGATCGACCACCAGATCTTTGAAGCGGCCGAGGACTTGGGGGCAGGGTCCCTCTCGCTTTTCACCCGAGTCCAGCTCCCTCTTCTTTGGCCCAGTTTGGCGACCTCGGGCCTTCTGTGCTTCTTGCTCTCCTTCGATGACTTCTTGATCTCGTTTTTCGTCAACGGCGCGGGAAGCGACACGCTGCCGCTCGCGCTCTACTCCTCAATGAAAATCGGTTTATCCCCAGAGCTTCACGCCCTGGCGACCGTGATGTCCATCGTGTCGTCGGTTGTTATGTATCTCGTTCTCAAATTGAGCGATCTGGCCAAGATGGGCCGCTGAACAAGCGCGGTCGAGTCTCAAATCGGGGCATTTGCGTGCCTTTCCAAACTCCATTAACCTTAAATGGAATCATTTCAAGCGGTTGACGGCCGATGGATCGGGAATCTGCTATCCTGAGACCACGGTTCGTTTTTGGGGATCATGGAGTCGGTATGAAACTCAGGTCTGAACGTGGGTCGGGTGGTGTCGCGATCGTTCTCGCGATGTTTTCTTTTGTCTCGGTGGTCGGCGCGGTTTACGTCGCCGGCAAAGTTCTTGAGAGCGCCAAGGTTCTCGAGAATGAAGGCGTCGCTCGGGCATTGACCGAAGTGATGACCGCGCGCGTGGCGCAAGCGGTGGCCGGCAATGCGATCAACTGCGCGAAGGGAAGCTCGAAGTGCACCTGGAACGCGAGCCTCGACAAAGACGAATTCGGCTTCTCGAACGTGTCGCAAGAGGGATTGAAGTTGGTCGTCCAGGGCGACGTCTGCATGAACCCCGAGTCCATGACCGATCCAAACTGCCACAAGTATCCCATGACCGCGAAGGTCTCCATCGCTTATCTCAAAGACTTGATGGAACAAGGTCTTATCACGGGCGTGCAGCAGGACGGTGACTCGGACCTCTATGGGGTGATGGTGGAGTCGAGCGCTCTGTATATGATCTCGGCGGCTTCGAGCGAAACCACGGGCTCCGTCCGCGACCCCGCGGCCGGCCAGCGCGTCTACACGCGCACCGTCGTGATCCGTCGACCCCGCGCATTTCTGCGCATTGAATCGGACCCAGGATTTTGCACGGTGGGATGTCAGCCGCCCACGGGCAACAACCCCGCGCCTCCTTGTTACAGCGCACCGCAGTTTACAAACGATGACAGTCAGTCCGGAGTGGTGAACGTCCGCGTGAAAAACGATGGGCCTGGTTATGTGTACGCATTTAAGGTCAACCGGTTGTTCGAGCCAGACCCGTTTTTTATTTCTGATGTCCAGAGCTATTTGAACCAGAGTGACAAGAACAAAACTTATGGGACTCTCTCGGAGGACAAGCGCGGGATTGTGCAGATTTATGACAGCTCTCAGAAGGGCATGGTTGGTATTGGTCCCGGTGAAGAGTACAGCTTCTCAGACCGACTTCCTTGCTTCAATGAAGTGCGGGCACAAACGATTCAGTTGGGCGTCGGCAGTGCACCGGGCCCAGCTTCGAGCCTCACCGCAAGCATGCAAAAAACCGGGCGTGTGGTTTACTCCTTCGAAGCCAACACTCTTGATCCTGATAACATGCTGATTGTGAGCCGGACGGGAACAACGATCCCAGCGTCACAAACGACTTATTTCAACTACCTCATTCCTCCCGATCCAACGCCGACACCGCTGCCTCCTGTGGTCGTGAACCCGACACCCCCGCCCGATTTCTGTGCGGCCAATCCGACGGACCCGTCTTGTCAGTTGCCTTGGGAGCCGCCCTTTAGCGGCGGTGGTGATGGCGGCGGCGATGGCTGCGATGGCGGCGGAGGTTGTGATGGATCATGAGTTGAAGCCTTCGTTGCGGGGTCAAACCGGCGTCACGCTCGTTGAGGTGCTGGTCGCCACGGCCGTTCTTTCTCTTTGTTTTTTGGCGGGAGCCACGGCTCTCTACGTTTCGGGCCGGATGGTCGCCACGGCGTCGACGAGTTTTGAAATGACGGGCGTCAGTTCGCAAGCGCTGGGCGCCGCCAATCAAGTTCTGCGCGACATCGGACCCGAGTCCAACCGTGGAGTTTGCCGCTTCATGAATACCAAGTCCATCACGGGCGGGATCGGCCGGATCGAAATGAATTTCGGCGATAAGTCCAGCAGCTCACTGGACGAGGATTGGGCGCGTGCTTTCCCGGAGAATTATTGGGAGCAATTCGAGTGCAAGGACACAGGCAATTTCAAGCGATGCTACCGTCCGAAGGAAGGTCTGCCAGGAGCCAACGATCAGATTCGTCTTCGCAAGCCCGAGGTGACCGTAGAGTTGATTCCGGTGCGTTCGCGTGCGAACAGCGGTGAGGCCTTCACTCCTCTGGAAATTGGTGGAGGAAGTAGTCTTTCGAGCCACATCAATGCGCGAGACGTTTCGATGCTGGTCTCGGTGACCACGCAATTTGATGACTCCGAACGCCCCGGCGAGCGCAAGAGTGAAAAGTCGTTCTCGCTCGCGTGGGTGGGAGAGTTCTCGTGCTACTACACCGTTTCGCCGACGAAAAAGCTTTTTCTCAATCCGTCGGGAATCGGCTCGGGCGTGAATGACCAAACGCTTTTCTCCGACGTTCTCGAGGAGGTCGACAAGAGCAGTGACCTCTTGACGGTGACCTGGGAGAAAATTTCTTCGATGGGCCGCGAGGTCGATGCGAACACGGGCTTGATTCTCAAAAAGGCGGATCAAAATAAGGTGGCGATGTGCTCGGAGCAAACCTACCGTTGTCCGCTCGAGGCGACGCCGCGCAATTGGTACGAGGGGAGCCACGTCAAAGGCTACGTCCGTTACAATACAAAAAATGAACTTATTCAGAGCAGCTTCGTGAAAGCTAAGCCTCAGTTTTGTTTAAAGACGGCATCCGGCCCAGCCGAAAAATGCGTCAAGACTCAATTTCTTGTTTCGGACAAAGCTGCTGATTTGGAAAAGCCGGAAGTTATTTACGATGGCTCACGTCGCGGAGTCGTCATGCAGCTACAGAACATGAAAAGCAGCGGTTTTTGCAAAAAGGCCTGCGAATCAAGTTCAAGTTCGGACATTAAGTACAACACAATCTTGAACCGAGATCTCGCGGCCGAACTGGCGGGGCAGTTGAATCGTCCTTCCCTCAATCACAAATTTGTCGATGTGGATCTTAATGAGGAAAATGATGCCGCCAGCGATCCCGTGGGTTGTACGTGCTGTTTCACCAAGCAATGTGAGCGTTTCGGTGTGACGTACGGCGCTTGCCATGAACAGCCCGCCGAGCCGATGGATTCGCGCATTCCCGAGTGCGCGGCCGGTGCCTACGCGAAGACGACGCCCGTGAGCATCAGTTCGTTGGATTGGAACCGGGGCTTAAGTTCGCCCCTCGCTCCCGCGACCGGTGACGAAATGTGCGTCGCGGCCTCGGTGTCGCGCGCGGCCGACGGCAGCGTGGATCTTCAACTGGTCAGTGAAACGTGCAGCTCAAAACTTCCCGTTCTCTGCTACCAGATGGGGCGCTTCGAACTGGCCCGGAATACACAGCAGGGTATTGAATCCAGTGCCTATAATCAGGCGCCGCAAGCATGTTACAATCTTTCGAGAGAAATTTTGAACGACGTGCCCGGCTTTGAGGCGATGCTGAAAAAAGCCCAAGGAAATACCTACCAAGATTCGCCGCGCCCACCATTGACGGGGACTACTTACGACTTCAACAACCATTCGCTCGCGGGTCTGTTCTTGGCGCCGCAAACCGCGGATCAGCTCGAGATGCTGAAAAAAATCAAAGATCTTCCGAACAAGATCTGGATCGGGTTCCGTCGTGACATCAGCGGTTACGTTTCGGCGGCTCCGCCGCTCGCGGCCCCCACGCAAGGCAGCTATCTGGTCTATTACGACGGGCCGAGCACGCGCTTCGCGCGCCGAAGTCCGCTTCCGCTCGACACCGTGGGTGGAGACGCGATGGTTCTGGCGCACTCACGCGACAATTACGGTCTGTTCCCGGTGAACAAAACCCAGTCGAGCGCCTTGAGCTTCTTGTGTTTGCGTAGCACGGGCACCTGGTTCATCTCGTCGCGAACGTCGACCCGCGTGAGTGACGGCGCTTCGATCTGTCAAAGCGACGATGGCGTGTTCCTCCCGCCGATGACCCCGATGCATTGGGCGGTCGCGCTCAGCAAGGTGGCGCCGGTGGATCCGCTCTATCCGTGGCCGGCGTTGGATTCTCCGCGCAAAGCCGTCTGGGTGGCGCTTGAGCGCCGAGCCGGCGCGACGGCACCTTATGACATCACCTCGTGGGAGGTGATGTCCGACTACAATCCGGGTCCTCGCGGTAAAGTGCGCACGACCGGAGAAAACGCCGAGAATCAAAGCGTGGACCGCTCGGTGTGCCTCAATTCGAGCGGCAACATCGTCACGATCGATTTCCGTAGTGGCGCCAACGGATGCGTCGGAACCCAAGACTACCTGATGGAGCGTCCCTTCTCGGAAATGGTCAAGTACGTCTTGAGAATGGAGTCGCTGCGGCGCTATGGTCCCACCTCGGACGATGTGCTGCAACTCAAGCCCGCGCCGAGCCCCACGCCAACGCCGTCGTCGACACCAACTCCCACACCGTCGGCATCAGTCACGCCGTCGCCTTCGCCGGGACCTTAACCCAGTGAAGCGGCGGCCGTCACACTCTCAGACGGGGTTCTCGCTCATCGAGGTCATCATGGCCATCGGTTTGCTGGCCTTTTTGATGACCGGGGTGGCCCTGTTCTCGCAGAGCGCGATCCGCGGCGTTCGTCGCACCTTCGATGCGCAAGAAAAGCAAAGCGTTGGCGACAGCTATGAGAAAATGGTCATGCGTTCGATCTTTGCGGTGAGCCCGCTCAAGTTCGATCCGAAACAAACGGCCAAGATCGATCCGGGCTCGGCCACCGGCTTTTCCTTTGTGGGGGATCGCTGGACGGTGACTCAGCAAGATGGCACTGTGCGGACCTATTCGAACCCGGTGAAATTCACCATCGGTTCTCTCGAGCTTCTCAATGATTCTCACCAAATCGAAATTTACAAGTTCGTGCGGAGTGCGGCCACACAGGCGATCACCAAAACCACTCAAGCCGTGTTGATCAGCCGGTGCGTGCAGGTGGCCACTTGGAACCCACAGGCCGGCCTGACGATCGAACAGGTTTTACCCTTACGTCGACCGTACCTCTACGTCTCGTCGACCGGCGTGAGGGCGGGCTACCGTTGTTGCACGGACACGGGCACCGACTGCACGGATTTGAATGACCCGCGATGGTGGCCAACGACCTTCTATTACACGGGAGGCGCGAGAGTCGAGCAGTGGCCCGAATCGGCCTCACGGCGAACCACGCCGGGACTCGGTTTCATGCTTGCCATGGACCGGGCGGAGCCTATCAATTACCACCTCCGTCTCATCAAGATGTCCAACTCTTGTTTGACCTCGGCGGTGGCGCAACCGGGAACTTGTGCGAACACGGTCGAGATGGCCAGCGACACCACCAACTTCGCGCGCGATATCAATATCCAAGTCAAAGAGACCGTCAAACCCGTGACGAGCAGCCTCAATGGGTCGTCCTACATCAATGTGGGCAATGCCATCACCGAGGGGCCTTAAAGATCAACGGCGAGCAAAGGGATCCAGCGGCGTTGAACGGATCCAATCGTTGGATAAAAACAAATGAAAGCTGAGTTTCTTTTGGCAAGTTTGCGGCTCGAGCGCGATCAAGTGCTGAATCTGCTCGCCCGAACGTTTTGAAACCAATCCCAAGGTGACCTCGGTCCCAGGCTCGCGGCACAGTTGACGGGCTTGGCCCAGATACAGAATCGGGTCACAGTGGATGCGAACCCCCACGTCATTGCGCTTTTCCGAAAAATCCACCCACTCCCGCTCGCGCTCGCGCAAGACCAGCGGTTCGCAGCGCGAAAACGAATCGAACATGTTCAGGGCAAAGGTGCGCCCTTGCCCGGTGAGCGCCGGATCGCCCGGCGACAGCAAGGGGACCGCTTGCAGCAAGATCAGACCCAGGCAAAACACCGCGCGTGCACGGAACCCGAAACCGCGCATCGACCATTCGCTTTCGGCGGGGGGAAGTTCGCGCAGCCACCACGCCAAAGCGAAGATCGATAAAAGACTCAGCATCACCACCGGGTAGAAGAATCCGACCAGGTGGTAAGAAAAAATATGGAAGGCGACAAAGCTCGCGAGCGCAAGGCTGAAGAGCCCGCGGTTCCGGCTGAGCAGAAAAAAGCTGACGAACATCTCCAAGACCACAGCCAGCAGGGAGGCAAAGGGCACAAGCGCTCCCGGCAGGAGAATCTCGCGAAAGTAAGCCCGGCCCGTGAGCCACTCGGAATTGAACTTCAGCAGTCCCGCCGAAACGTAGATGACGACCAGAAACCATCGTGCCGCTAAAATTTTACCGGGCACGAAAAGAAACAGGAGGTTCATGAAGTTGGGAATATAATGGTAATTTCCCATGAACCGGTAATCTTGCGCCGTGACCAAAAGTTTGTACGCGCTGACGGCCAAAAGAACCCACCAGGCGGCCGTGACCGTTCGGCGTTTTAAAAAAAGCAGCGCTCCCAAAATGCTGAAGATCAGGTAAAGCCACTGGGTGGGCATCACCCATGGAAGAATCGAAGGGCGAATCAAATCGCAGGACGGAAAAAACGGCCAACAATCCGCGCCGCTCGCGAGCCGCTCGTCAAGCGGGAATCCCCAATTCCAAAAGAACCAAGTCGCGACGTGCGGGATAAAAAGAAAGAACCCGTAAAGACGCAGCGTCCGGGAGGCGCGGATCTCATCCGTGTTTTTTCGAACGAACGAAAACATCGAAGTCCTCCGAATCTTTCAGGGCCCACTGCAAAAGCAAAAGATGCGCGAAAAAGCAGCCCAAGCTCAACTGAACAAAATCGAAAATCAGATTGTTGAACAGGTGAAAGAAGGCGAAGAGCGTCCACACCAGCAAGCGTCCGGACCGGAACGTGATCAGGCCGATGGCCAGAACTTCCAAGGCCAGAATCAGCCATGTCGCGATCATCATCGGCCACTTGTAAAAAGAATCGAAGTAGGGGACCCATAAACGAGTGGAGTCCGAAAGGTTGATAAAGTACCGGGTCGCGAAGCCGCCGGTCCAGACCGGCGAATCCAACTTGCTCAGGCCGCTGTAGGAGTAGGCCACGCCAAGAACCAACCACCCTAAGAACAAGCGTTCTTTTTTCGTGATCCAGCCCTGACACGTCAAAATCAAGAAGAACGCTTGGGTGTAGCCCGTGTCGGGCGCGAACGTGAAGCTGTTGCGGTTGTACAAATACCACTGGGCCAAGAAGATGAAGAACGCGGCCAAGCGGGGCCCGCAATTGAAAACCAAAGCCAGTGCCGCCAGGGCCGTCAAACCGTGAAGCGCGTGCGCCGCCGGCGCGTTGTCGAGAAAGCTCCAAAACGGCCCCATCAACGCCGATTCCGACATCGAAATCGGCAGCAGGCCCTCGCGCGTGTACAGGGTCGTGGCGAGCGGCCACATTTTAAAGGCATAAAAGAGAGTGTAGAGACCCAGGCCGATTTCGCCGAAGCGGTTTTTCCAGTCAAGACGGCTCAAAATCAAGGACATGGAAACTCCAATGACGTGATCGAGCCGCTCACGTGCGAGCGCGAAATGCGCAGGGCTTGCACACGAGATTCGATGCGCAATTTTTCGCGGAGCAAACCTCCCTCGCAGAACGAGCGCTGAAGAATCTGGCGGATCAAGCCCGGATTCATCCGGTGAAAGGTCGAGAGCGAATTGAAAACGAAGAGGCGCCGCCGTGAATTGTCAGACAGCGCCTCGAACAGCTCGCGGTCATTTTGCAGAGTTCGGTCGGGCGGGCCGATCAGCTTGATGGTCACGCGATTTTGGTAGCCATCGGAGGCGAAAGGCCGGCCAAAAGGATACTGCAAAGGCGAGAGGGCCCACGTCTTGCTCATCCCGGGAGTGGGAGCGGCGCTCATCAGCGAGAAGGGCCGCGCCACGACGACAAAAGAGGTCGCCACCACGAACAGGGCAAGACGCCGCCGCTCGCGAAGCTGATACCAGCAGGCCAAGGGCGAGTGCGCGAGAAAAAGTCCCAGCGTCCAAATCAAGAACCCCAGAGCGATCTGCGGAAATCCGAGCAGCGCGAGCGAGCCCAAATGCAAGATCACCCACAAAAATAAAACCAACCGGCGGGTCGGGAAAAAAAGAATCAACAGGGGCGTCGTTAAGTGCAGCGCGAAGATCAGCGTCGAAAGGACGCTCCCGATGGGGCCTTGAAGAACGGGAACCACATTTTCGAGCGCCCAGCTTTGCGTGAGGTAAGTATTTTCAAGAAGGCGCCCCAGCGCGGGAGAAAAGACCCATCCCGAAAGAGCTTGATCCACGGCCGTCAACGCCGAAAAGAGCGCCAGCGAGAGCCAAAGCAAAAAGGATGTCGCGGGCGAGCGCAATCCGGTGAGGGCCCAGGCGAACAAGAGAACGCCCCAGAGCGGCCACTCCGCCGACTCAACCATGTTGTTTCGGTTGAGCGCGATCACCGAGATGAGCCAAAGCAGCGCGGCGCCCGCGCGGTCCCACGGTGACATCAAGAGCAGGCCCCCCACGATCAGGCTCCAAGGAATCAACGCCGTCGCCGGATCCGTGAGCCAGGTCCAACCCATCCACGGAAAATGAACTTGTGAAAAATTATACCGCGGCTCTGGAAGAAAGCCCGAGGGGCCTAAGAGCTCGCGCGCGACGGGAAGCCAGATCAGCCCGAAGGCCGTCCAGTAGAGCCCGGCCGCCACTTTCCAAAGACGAAAAAGCCGGTCATGCGTTAAGGACATGTGATCTCCACGTCCAGTCGCTGCGGCTCTTCGGGTTTACCGAGACGGTAAAAGACCGACTTCGGCGTTTCTGAAAAATGAAACTGCTCCAGAATCGGATTGGGGCGGCAAAAAATCCCGCGCAAGATCGTCCGGTGAACCGAAGGGTTCATGGTCGCGCCCGTGATCACGGGACGGTAAAACGGAAGCAGGGCGTGGTGAGGATGCGCGTACTGCTGGCGCCATGGACGGAATTTTTCCCACGGAAAATCAACCGGCTCTTGGTTCTCAAACTCAAAACGAAAAGACGCTTCATGGGTAAACTGGTACACGCCACTGCGACGAATAAAAGGAGTGGGGCGGGGAGAGACCGTGAGCGCGTACGTCCATTTGCGGTCCATCTGGATAAACGGGATCAGTTCAAAAAAACTGGTCGAGATGGCCAAGGCGAGCAGGACCGTGAGAACATGATGGGGGCGGACCTTGAGTGCCATCACCGACGCCTTTTGCCGAGCTTCACGAACGAATCGGGATAGTCGAGCGCCAAATAAATGTCTCCCTTGTAGGGAACCGGCACGCCCGTGAGCACGCCGACCCGCCAGGCCTTGAGCGTGCGGCCCGTCGCGGGATCCAGCGCGCAGAAGTCGTCGGCGCTGCATTTGGTCCAAACAACCCAGCCCGTGCCTTTTTGATCGCGGGTCACGGTTGCCGACAGAATCGAACGGCGCATGCCGGTCTGGCGAGTCCAGACGATATCGCCGGTCGTACGTTTCACCGCCGTGAGCTGGCCGCCCGCGGCGTGCGCGATGAGCACATCATGATCGGGCACGTAGGTGGGACTGCTTTGAACTTCGCCGCCGATGAAGGTTTCCCATTCATCTTCGCCGGTCTCGGCATTCAGACTGAAGATCTTGCGGCCCCACGAGGTGAAGTACACATGTCCCGCCACCACGGCCGGCGTGCCTTTGATCTGCCCCTCACCGTTGAAGCTCCATTTGACGAGCCCCGTGTTCATGTCCAGCGCGAAAAAGCGCATGCTGTTGCAGCCCACGAAGAGCAGATTCTTCTCGGGCCAGAGCGCCGGCGAGGAGTGCGGGTGCCCGCCCAGCCAGCCGGACACCCAAAGAACTTTGCCGTCAGCCGGGTTGACCTTGACGATGTAGCCGTTCGGGTGGGCCGTTTCGACCGAGACGTAAAGCGCATTGTCGTGAAGAACCGCCGAGGCACCAATCGCCACTCCCAGTTCGAGAATCCAATCGGGACGCCCGGTGTCCTTGTCGAGCGCGTAGAGGCGGCCATTGTAAGCGCCGATGTAAACCCGTTTTTGATCAAGCGCGGCGGTTGCATGGATGCCCTTGGTGGCGGCCGCCACGTTGAACTTCCACTGGATGCGGCCCTCAAAATCATATTTATAGAACCAACCGCTATCGCTCCCCACATAGAGGCCCGTCTCGTCGATGGCGGGGCTTGATTTGCTGGCCGCGTGCACTTCAACGTTGAGCGTGTCCGCAACCGTCTGCACGTCGAGATCGAGGCCTATTTTCTCGTTGTCGTAGACGCCCCAGCGGGCGACGCCGCCGCGGTACTGCGAGGTCGGGACCGCGCGGTACTCGGGTCCATCGACATGCATTTGAAAGGGGCCGTAGACCATGTCGGCCGTGATGAGGCCGGAAGAAACTTCTTTGAACTCAAACGCGCGCGGCTCGATGCGCGCGATGACCGCGAGCAGCCCCGCCAAGTAGACGAGCGCCGCAACAAAAAACCATTTTGAGCGGAAGAAGGCGATCATGGCTCCATCCAATCATTTTTCAGAAATGGATGGAACCGAATTCTCTTCTCACAAGAGTCCGGAATCGCAAAGATTTTTTGCGCGTCTCCCTTGGGGCCACGCTTTGAGAATAAAGCCGCATGCCCATGCAGTGACGGAGCGTCGCTTTGGAGGTTGAGACACGAGCTGGTCATGATCTCGCTGATGACGACAGGATCGCATTGAAGCCGGGGACCGAGGTCCGAACGCAAGGAGGAGATGTCGATCCACACGCCAGGCTCAGTTTCAAAGAGATAAAAGGCCCGGCAAAATGGATGGGAGTCGAGCATGTTGATCGACCAGAGCCGCCCCTCACCCGTGAGCGCCGGGTCGCGCGCGCCCACGCGCGCCGGGAGCTGAAGCAGGAGAACCAGCGCGGGGACCAGCCAAGCCCGCGGGCGTCTAAAAACTTGTCGTTGCAGGCTCGCTTCCTGCGCCCAGGCCGACGGCGAGAAAACCAAAAACCACAAAGGCGCTAAAAGAAGCAACATGGTGACCGGAAAGGTGACGCCCACAACGGGCCACGAGAGCAGGTGGAACGCGGTCAAAAGAACAAGCGCGGCCGCAAAAAAAACTCGCTTTGAACTGAGAAGAAAAAGCGCGACGAAAAGTTCAAGAATCACGTTTAGGAGCGCGGCCGGAGCGAGGGCTTCCAAGAGCGCCGTGTGCACCAACCACTCGGGTTTGAACGACCCGATGAACGAGCGCAACACCGAGCCCGAAAGCCACTCGGGGTGCAGTTTGACCAGCCCTGCCGCCACGTAACACGACACCAACGCGAACCTCGGCGACCACAGCGATTCGCGGTCGAGCAGGTAGGCGGCCCACAGCGCCAGCGTGATGTAATGAAAGTTCCCCATCAGCGTGTAGTCTTGAAGAATGATCGCATACTTGACCGCCAGTGCGGCGATGGCGATCGCGGGGGTGAAGGGTCGCCAGCGGGGCCACCAGAGTGAGGCCACTCCCGCCATCGCCAGAAGACCCAGGGTCGCGCACAGCGCGGGCGCGAGCACGGTGAACGCGGGTCTCATCTCGCGGCAGAAGGGCACGAAGGGCCAACACACCTGAGTTTTGTAAAGAAGGGTGTCGATCAAAACCCCTTCGCTATCGGAAAATAAAAAATGATACAAGGCCGCGAAGTGCGTGAGAAACAGCCCGGTGCCGAAAAGACGTCTGGTCATTCGAGAAAGACGATCCCTTTCTGCCGCGCCACCTCGCTTGAAAAGGGAAGGCGTGTGCGCGAGTTGACCCGGGCTCCTTTCCACGTGGTGGCGAGGATCACGGTCTCGTTCAGCTGGGCGCCGCGAAGATCCGCGCCATCAAAGTTGGAGTACGACAGATTCGCCCCTCGAAAGTCCGCATCGACCAGCACGGCTTTCTGAAAGTCGCCATTTTGCACACGGGCGCCGCGAAAACTCGCCCCGGTTAAATCCGCAGGGCTCATTTGACAGCTGCGCAGAACCGCGCCGCTAAAGTTGCAGCGCTGGCATTGAACGTTGTGGAACGAGCTGCGAGTGATCACGGATTCGCGAAATTCGGCGCCTTCCAGTTGGCTCCCGTCGAAGGAGACGCGCGTAAAAAAAGCGAACATCGTGCGAAGTCCCATCAAGCGAGTGTTTTGAAACCGTAGCGACAACGGGTGTCCCTTTTCGACTCTGAGCGCGCCGAGATCTCCGCAGACGCCGACCAAGTCTTTGATGCGGGCGGGTCCCTTCGATGTGCGGCACTCGCCCTCTTTCCATTGAACGGGCTCATTGGCCGCCGCGGCCGTTGGAGCTTCGGGAGGCTCTTGTCCGTCTTCACGCAACACGGAATCGTCGGGGGTTTGCGGCCAGGCCTGCGGGGCGTGGACGCTCAACAGGCAAAACAGCAAAATGAAAAGCCGGCGTGTGAGCATGGAGTTAGGGTAGGGAACTCAGTCTCGGAGGTCAATCCCGCTCGGCACCGCCGCTGGCACGCGCAAATGTTCTTTCGAGAGCGCCTCGCGGTCGGCGAGGGCGTTTTCGATGAAATCGAGAAGGTCGCGTTTTTCAGCCTCGGTCAACGCCTGAGACAGGCGGGCCCGAGGGTCGAAGCTCGCCAACCGTTCGGCATCGTACTCTTTGTTCTTCGCCAGATTTTTTAAAAATTCTTTCCGCTCGATCCCTTCGGGCTCGTAATTTGCCAAACTCGTCTCGGGATCCAGAATGTGATCGAGCGCGGCCTTTAGGCTCGTGAAGGCGCCATTGTGCATCCAGGGGCCCGTTAAGCCCACCTGCCGCAGCGGCGGAACGCGAAATAAAAAGCGATCACGAGGGGCATGCGTCACGCCGTAACGGCCAAAGTCGTCGGTGGTGTTGAGCGAAACCCCACGCGTGTAGGTTCCGCCTTCATCCCAGGCGGTCATCACGTTTCCCGGGCCAAATTGCGGAATCGCGAGCGAGGCGTATTCAAAATTCGAGAGGTGACGGCCCGAGTGGCATTCGGCGCAGCGAGCCTTGCCGAGAAAAAGTTCGGCGCCACGCTTTTGCGCGAGCGTCATCGCCTCCAGATCGCCGCGCAGGTAACGGTCCATCGGAGTTTGCGAGGCTTGAAAGGTTTCTCGAATGTAGGCGGCGATCGCTTTGGCGACATCGGTGTACTGAAGTTGATCGAGCCCCGTTTTCTCGGGAAACGCCGCCTGGAAGAGGGACACGTACTGAGGGTGTGACAACAGTCGTTTCAGGAGCAAGTCCCAAACCTGCGCTTTGCTGTAAGCATCGGCGATTTCGTTGTCGCCGGGCTTGCCGCGCATTTCGGCGAAATCGGTGACCGGAATCATCACTTGCGCCTCCAGCGTGGACTCAATGCTGGCGATCAGCTTGCTCATTTCTTCCGGGTGTCGGGACGTCAGCTCGCGGGCTGGCGTGCGCAGTTTTTTGTCTTCCAGAGGTCGAAACTCCACGCGGCCGTCCCAAAACAAATTGGGGATGTCTTTGTAGCCCAGGTTGAACAGGGCCGGCGCGTTTCGAAGGGTGGTCGCGGCCTGGTATTGACGGCGGTCACGGCCAAGGCCCTTGCCACCTTGTCCGATGGAGAACGACCCCGCGTCGGCCGATGACAAGGTCGGGTGGTGGCAAGTCGCGCAGGAGATATTGCGATTGCCGGACAGAATTTTGTCGAAGAACAGCGCCTCGCCCAGTTGAACAAGTTCGCGCGAATCTTTGAATTCGGGGCCCGAGAGGGCTTCGATCCGGAACCGGGCGAACAGCGCGGGAAGCTCTTGATCGAGCCGATGATGCGACCAGGCTTGGGCGATTTGATAAGCGGCCGCGCTGAGTGCGAGGGCAAGGGTCAAAATGAGAAGGACTTTCGGACGTCGCATCGGCGCTGGACCTCTTGATGATCGTATCGGCTTTCCGATGACGGATTCAAGCAGTTCGGCTAAGATCAAACCCATGCAAGGTGCGCTTGGCCGTCTTCTGGGAATTCTCATTTTGGCACAACTCGGTTTTCCGGCCGCGGGCCGCGCGCAAACGATCGAGCAGCGTAGGCCCATCCCGGTCTTCGATATTCCTTACGTCGAAAATTCGCAGGTCCTTTCAACGGCCCGTCTCAAAGGCCGCGTGACGGTGATTTTTTTCTGGGCGACCTGGTGCCAGTTCTGCAAAAAGCGCATGCCCGCGCTTGCGCAAATTGAGGCCGCCTTTCCCGCGGGGCGCGTTCAAACCCTGCTTTTGAATGTCGATTCCGACCGCGAGTTGGCCAAAAAGTTTTTGCAAGAGCATCCCGCGGTGAAATCTTCGCTTTTCGATCAAGACCTGCGAATCAAAAAAATGGCGTCGGTGCGCGCGATCCCGTACTCGTTGATCCTCGACGACAAAGGCGTGGTTCGGTTCATCCAAGAGGGCGACCGGGCGAATGAAATCAGCATTCTCTTGCGCAAGGTTCAAAAACTGACGGGCGAGAAGGGGGCCTCGTGAAAAATCTCGTCTTGGGGGTTCTTCTTGTGCTGTCCGCGCGCACGGCTTTGGCCTCCGCGAACATCTTCACTCCTCAGCACCGGTATCCCGATCTGAATCAAATGGACCCCGCCTTCAAAACCATTTTGGGAGAGGGTTGGCCTCTGTGCGCTCCCGTGATTGGCGGAAATCTCGTGGCGTGGCTGCTCGACCGCAAGATCGCCAAAGACCCGGCGGTCAAGTCGTTGGACGTGCGAGGACTGGAGCCTTGGGTCCGCAAATTCGCCTCGAAAGACTACATGAACACCCGCGATGGGCACGGCACGGATGGCGCCGATTTTTTAAAAGGGTTGGACAAAGGACTGCGCGATTTGGGCGTGAAGGCCAAAGTCGCGACCGCGGGGCCGGCTTACGGCGCAGATCCCAAAATCTCGACGCTGTTTTTCGAAGCGCGAGATCCCAAGACCGTCTATTTCCTTTTTGTGGGCTTCTACCGTCCCAGCACATCGGCGCCGGGACTGCGGCGCCAGCGTGGACACACGCTGATGGTGTTTGCGGATCCCGATCACAAAGGCCGTTTTCTGGCGGTTGACACCTCCGCCGAGTCCGCGGGCGCGCCCGCTGAACACTCGATCGAGATCCTCGCGCAAAGCGGCCTGCAGTTCCGTCAGGAAAATCGATTCTTCAAAGGTCAGCCGGGTTCGGTGTTGGAACTCAAAGGGATCGCCACGCCTGCGAACCTGAACGTCGAAAAGATCATCATCGAGGGCGCCGCTTCCTACTCATTCTGAGAAAATGCTCCTTGGGGTTTCCACGCTCTTGTCTCATTTCGAGAATCGGCATGGCATTGAATTCGCGCCCTCATCTTTTCAGGACCAAAGGCCGAAGATAACGGGGAATGAAACCGATCACATATGGGGTCTCCATTGGCCTCGTGCTTATCATTGTCCAACTCGGAAACGGCTGCGCGCCGTCCTTCCAAACCATCGAACAAGATCTGGCGTCCCTGAAGGCAAGTTCCTGCTTGATGGATGAGAGCACGCTGAGCTCGCTGTCTGCCGAGCCGTCGCGGTCGGGCTACATCGGAAACCGCCAAGTGGTGTACCAAGACCGTGGTGAGGGTTGGATTCAGGTCGAAGGCGACATGATGTATCTCACCAAGAATGGCCGTTTGCCCGAGACTCCGGCGGCGGCGGGGCACGTCTCGCAAGGCGTGGGCGTGAGCTCTTCCGACAAATGGCCCAATGGCCGCATTCCTTATGTCATCAGCGGCTCCCTGCCGAATCAACAGCGCGTGGTCGATGCGATCAACCACTGGCACAACCGCCTGAACGGCGTGATCACCTTCGTGCCTCGCACGAGTGAGTCCGACTACGTTCTCTTCCAAACCGATCCCAACGGGTGCGCGGCGCCTGTCGGCTACTTTGCCGGTTACGGCGTGCACCCCGTGGCGCTCGCGGATGCTTGCGGCTCGGGGAACGTGGCGCACGAAATCGGCCACGTGGTCGGTCTCGATCACGAGCAAAACCGCCATGATCGCGACTCGTACGTGACCATCAACTCCGCCAAAGTCAGCTCGGGCATGATGGCGAACTTCACGATTTCGGGGTGGTCGCAAGATTACATCGGTTACGATTTCGGTTCGATCATGCACTACGGTCTCAATGCCTTTTCGGTCGACGGTTCCAACACGATCGTCCCGAAGGTCACCGTCCCCGCGGGCGTGACCGTGGGTCAGCGGCAGAGTCTTTCGGACAGCGATATCAACACCGTGAAGGCCATTTACGGCAGCGGCACGTCGCCGACGCCCACGCCGACCCCCTCGGGAACCGGCACGGGACTGTTTGGTCACTATTACAACAGCACCGATCTCTCCTCGAACATGGTGGGGGAGACCGTGGATGCTTCGATCGACTTTGCTTGGCCCGACAGCCCCTTTCCGGGCGTGAACGCCGACAACTTCTCGGTCCGCTGGGATGGATGGCTGCGTCCCGCTGAAGCGGGGTCTTACTCGATCGTCGCCGAGGGGCAAGACAACTTCCGCGTCACGATCAACGGCGCCAAAGTGATCGACAATATGACGGGAACTTCGGGCTATAAAAAGATCATGTCGGGCGCGCTGACCTTGTCGGCCAATACCAACTACCAAATCGTGGTGGAGTTCGTCGGTTACGTCGACTCTTCGACCTTCAAGCTCAGCTGGCGTAAAAATGGGGCGACCGAAACGGTGATTCCGACGGCGCAAATGTTTCCCAATATGAAATCCTTCCTTTCCAGCCGCTGCAATTAATCCAGAAAATTTAACCGAAAAGGGACTCTACAAAAGTCCAGCTTCGCCGATAAGAGGAGACGGGCCGACGCCCCGTCTCACCTTCGAGGTGAGCCAATCCGAATGAAGGAGTTCGTATGCAGTTTCAATACACCTTTCGCCATGTTGACACCTCTGAAGCGCTCAAAGAGTACACGGGCGAGCAGCTCGAAAAGGTGGGCCGTTTTCTGTTGAAAGACAGCCGTTGGCAGATTTTTTATTCGATGGGGCGCTACGAGTGCCAGGTGGAGATTGTCGTGAACGGTCCCTGGGGGCACTTTAAGTCGATGGCCAGTGCCGACGACTTTTACGCCGCCGTGGACCTCGCTGCTGACAAATTAGGCAAGCAATTTCAGAAAACCAAAGAGAAGCACCAGCACCACAAAAAGCCCGACCGCTCTCGCGAAGGACGTCTCGAGAGGGTGAATCCCGCTCTGGAGTACGATAACGCTCCTTTTTTCGGTAAAAAGACCGGTTAAGCCGGTCGGTTTGCTCGACCGGCCATTGCCAAGGCCAAACGCGTTTGTTAGGTTGCCCTCTGTAAAAATCATCAATCCAAGCGGTTCCTCCAGGGACCCGATTTTTGACAGAGGGCATTATCATGTCACGCAACTTTCTCTTCACGAGCGAATCCGTTTCCGAAGGTCACCCCGATAAAATGGCGGACCAAATTTCTGACGCCGTCTTGGACGCCATCTTGGCCCAAGACCCCCGTGGCCGCGTGGCGTGTGAAACACTGCTCACAACGGGCCTGATCGTCGTCGCCGGTGAGGTTTCAACCACCGCGAAAGTCAACATGAACGAGATCGCGCGCGAGACCGTTCGCAAGATCGGCTACGATCACAGCGACAAAGGTTTTGATTACAAAACGTGCGGCGTTTCGATCGCCGTCGGTCAGCAAAGTCCCGACATCGCGATGGGCGTGAAAGAGACGTTGGCTGACGACCAAGGCGCCGGCGATCAAGGTTTGATGTTCGGTTACGCGACCAACGAAACTCCCGAAATGATGCCGCTCTCGATCGCGCTCTCGCACAAGTTGGTGCGCGAGCTCGCCAAGCTCCGCCACGACAACGTCGTGAACTGGCTGCGTCCCGATGCCAAGAGCCAAGTCACCGTCGAGTACAAAGACGGCAAGATCAACCGCGTGGATGCGGTGGTCATCTCCACGCAGCACGCCGAGAGCGTGACGCAAAAACAGATCCACGAGTTCGTGATGGACGAGCTGATCAAAAAGCAAATCCCCAAAGAGTGGCTCGACAATAAAACCAAATTCTACATCAACCCGACCGGCCGCTTCGTGGTCGGTGGTCCCATGGGGGATGCGGGTCTCACGGGCCGCAAAATCATCGTCGATACGTACGGCGGTCACGGCGCGCACGGCGGCGGCGCTTTCTCGGGCAAAGACCCCTCGAAAGTCGACCGTTCGGCGGCGTACGCGGCTCGTCACGTGGCGAAAAACATCGTGGCCGCGAACCTGGCCGAGCGCTGTTTGGTGCAAGTCGCTTACGCGATTGGCGTGGCGGACCCGGTGAGCATCAATATCAACGATTACGGCACGTCTAAAGTGGGCCCCGAAGCTCTCGAGAAAGCGGTTCGCGAACTCTGGAGCCTGAAGCCCGGCCGCATCTTGAAAGATCTCGATCTGCTCAAGCCGATCTACTCGAAAACCGCCGCGTACGGCCACTTCGGCCGCGACGAGTTCTCGTGGGAAAAAACCAATAAAGTCGACGCGCTCAAAGACGTCGTCAAAACGCTCGCTTGATCGCTCAAGCGGCTTAGGGTGACATGGATCAGAATCTGATTCGAAATTTTTCGATCATCGCTCACATCGACCACGGCAAATCGACCCTGGCCGATGCGCTTTTGTCCGAGACCGGTTCCTTGCAAAAACGCGAGGAAAAAGAGCAGTTCTTGGACAACATGGATCTCGAGCGCGAGCGCGGGATCACGATCAAAGCGCAAACCGTTAATCTCAAGTACAAGGCCGATGACGGAAAAACGTACCTGATCAATTTGATCGACACCCCCGGGCACGTGGATTTCAGCTACGAAGTCTCGCGCTCTCTGGCGGCCTGTGAAGGCGCCGTTCTCGTTGTCGACGCCGGTCAAGGCGTCGAGGCGCAGACGCTGGCCAACGTTTATCTCGCAATCGAAAATAATCTCGAGATCATTCCCGTTTTGAACAAGATCGATCTGCCTCAGGCCGATCCCGAAGGCGTGATCAAGCAGATCGAGGACTCCGTCGGGATTCCGGCGCAGGACGCGATCCGTGCCTCGGCCAAAGAAAAGATCGGCATCCGCGAAATTCTCGAAGCGGTCGTCAAAAAAGTGCCGCCGCCCGAAGGGGACCGCTCGGCCACCTTGCGCGCGCTGATTTTTGACTCTTGGTTCGATTCGTATCAAGGCGTTGTCGTTTTGATCCGGGTCAAAGAAGGCCGCATCAAAAAAGGCGACCGCATCAAGTTTATGGCCACCGACCGCGACTACGAAGTCTTGCGCATCGGCAAGAACACGCCCTTCCCCGAATGGCTCGATAGCATGGAAGCCGGCGAAGTGGGTTTGATCGTTTGCGGAATCAAAGACATTCGCGACGTGAAAGTCGGCGACACGGTCACCGACGCCAAAAAGCCCGCGCCCGAGCCCTTGGCCGGATTTCAGCGCGTCAAACCGATGGTCTTCGCCGGTTTGTTCCCGGTTGTGGCGACGGATTTCGAAAATCTCAAAGATGCTTTGGCCAAACTCGCGCTGAACGACTCGTCGTTGATTTTCGAGACCGAAAAATCGCTCGCGCTCGGCTTCGGCTGCCGCGTTGGTTTCTTGGGTCTTTTGCACATGGAGATCGTTCAGGAGCGTCTTGAGCGCGAATTCAACCTGAACCTGATCACCACCGCGCCCACGGTCGTTTACAAGGTTCACATGCACGACGGGACGGTCAAGGATCTCGAGAACCCCTCGCAGCTCCCGCCCGAAACCAAAATCGCGCGCATGGAAGAGCCTTACGTGAAAGTCACTTTGCACACGCCCACCGAGTTCATCGGCGCGATCCTGAAGCTGTGCGAAGACAAGCGGGGGCTGCAGCTCAAAATGGATTACATCACCGAGAAAAAAGTGATGATCGAGTACAAGCTGCCGATGAATGAAATCGTCATGGATTTCTACGACCGCTTGAAATCGATCACCAAAGGTTACGCCTCGATGGAGTACGAAGTGCTCGGTTTCGAAGAAGCGGACTTGGTGAAAATGGACGTTCTCATCAATCAAGAGCCCGTCGATGCCTTGTCCTTGATCCTTCACCGCTCGAAAGCGGCCACCCGCGGCCGTTCTCTCGTCGAGAAAATGAAAGAATTGATTCCCCGCCAGCAGTACCAAGTGGCGATTCAAGCCGCGATCGGATCGAAGGTCGTTGCGCGCGAAACCTTGGGCGCCTTGCGTAAAGACGTGACCGCGAAATGTTACGGGGGCGATATTTCTCGTAAGAGAAAGCTTTTGGAACGTCAAAAAGAAGGCAAGAAGCGCATGAAGCAGATTGGTTCTGTGGATTTGCCGCAAGAAGCCTTCCTGGCGATCCTCAAGGTCGAAGACTGACGAGGCCCCGCATGTTCGGTAAAAAGAAGACCCCCCGCGAAGTTCCCGCCAACAAATGGGACTGGCGCACCAAATACTTTTGGAGCGAAGGCTGGGGCTCTTTGGCTTTGGCCGTGTTCGTCGCTCTGTTCATCCGTTGGGGCTTCTTCGAAGCTTACGTGATCCCTTCGGGGTCCATGCTCCCCAGCCTTCTGATCCACGATCATATTTTCGTGAACAAATTCGTCTTCGGCCTGCGCGTGCCCTTTAGCGAAAAATGGCTCGTGAAGTTTTCGGAGCCGCAAAAAGGCGACGTCATCGTCTTCAAGTACCCCCGCGACATGAGCACGTTCTTCATCAAGCGCGTGGTCGGGGAGCCGGGTGACAAGATTTATTACGAAAACGGCACGCTCTTCATCAACGACCAGCCGATGGAGAAGAAAGTTCCGATGTCCAATGCCGACTTCCAGTGGCTGCGCGATGAGGACTTCCAGCGCGATGGCAACACGATGGACAGCAAAGACAATTACGTCCACTTCACCGAAGTTCTGAACACCAAAGAGCACAGCGTGCTCTTGCGCCGAGGGGACATCTACGACACCTTCGGACCCGTGACGGTACCGCCGGATCATCTTTTCGTGATGGGCGACAACCGCAACAACTCGTCGGATTCTCGGGTGTGGGGATTTTTGCCCAAAGAAAACATGCTTGGCCGCGCCAGCTTTGTCTGGCTCTCTTGTGAAGAGACGCTGCCGGTGATCAACTTCTTGTGCAACCCGCTCACAGTTCGTTGGGGACGTTTCTTCCACGGTGTGAACTAAAGATGGCGCGCCGAGACCTTAGAGCCAGCTGGCCTCAAGCGCTGCTGACCCTCTTCGGTCCTCTGCTGCTGTTTTTCACCGTTCGTTGGCTGATCGCCGAGCCTTACGTGATTCCGTCGGGTTCGATGATCCCCACGCTGCACATTCACGACCACATTCTGGTAAATAAGCTCGCTTACGGCGTGCACGTGCCGTTTTCAAAAGCCTGGATCGCGCAGTGGTCCGGGCCCAAACGCGGAGACATCGTCGTGTTCCGCTTTCCGCCGAACCCTGAGGTTTTCTACGTCAAGCGCGCCATCGGACTTCCCGGCGACCGCGTCAAAATGCAGGAGGGGGCCGTCCTCATCAACGGCCAGCCGTTGCCACTCGCGGAGGCCCAAGCTCCCAGCTCCGATGAATATGCGGACGAGTCGTTTCAGTATTTCAAAGAAGAAAATCATTTGATCCGTTACCGATCGAAAACCGATGCATTCGCCGACGAGGTGACGGTGCCTGAGGGGGCCGTTTTCGTGATGGGCGACAACCGCGATCAGTCCAACGACTCGCGGTTTTGGGGTTTCGTGCCTCAAGAAAACCTGATCGGGCGGGCTTGGTTGATTTGGCTCGCGTGCGATTTCACGCTGCCCTCGGCGCAGTTCTTGTGCGATCCCAAGACCCTTCGCTGGGATCGAGTCTTGCTTCGCCCGCAATAACGGTGTGAAATAGCCCCAATGTCGAGATCGGGGCGTCCTTTTCGGGATTCATTCGAAAATATCTTGGTGGCGATCTTTCTCGCCTTGCTGGTGCGCACCTATCTCGTCACCGGTTACAAGGTGCCGACCAGTTCGATGGCCCCCACGCTTTTGCCCGGGGACTTCATCTTCGCCTTTCGCCCGCCGGCGGGTTTCAAGATTCCACTGACGTCAACCAAGCTGGGTGTTCAGATTCCCGAGCGCGGTGAACTCATGGTTTTCACCTTTCCCGACCAACCTCGCACCAACTACGTGAAGCGGGTGATTGGCCTGCCGGGCGACAAGGTTCAGATGATCGAGGGCCGTCTGGTGATCAACGATGTGCCGCTCGAGTACCGCCGTCTTGAGCAGTCGGCGGTCACCGATTTGCCCTCCTACGACCAATACGAGGTTTGGGAAGAGAGATCGGGCGGTCAAGAACCCCGTGAAATCATCCAAAAGCGCGATGAAAAGGGCAAAGACTTCGGCCCCCTGATCGTGCCTCCGGATGAGGTTTTTGTCCTCGGCGACCACCGCGACGCCAGTGACGACTCGCGCTACTGGGGCACCGTCCCGGTTCAGCGCTTGGAAGGGCGCGTGATGCTTATTTGGCTGTCACTCGATTGGGAGAAGAAGTGGGGCGAGAACCGCTTTCCTTCGCTCCGGACCGACCGTCTTTTCACCCGCGTTCAGTAAGGCGTCAGACGCGAAAAAAGAACGTCGCAAATTTGACAGGATCGGTCCGGATTGGTTAGCGTAAAACCCAATGCCAGCGCCAAAATCGATCTTGGATTTGAAGTCCCTTTCGCGAGAACAAATCCAAATTCTTTTCTCCCGCGCCCAGGCCCTTCACCTCCAGCCAGAACCCACCAATTTCGCCGGTCAGACCGCCGCTTTGTTGTTTTTTGAAGCGAGCACGCGCACGCGTTTCAGCTTTGAATCGGCCTGCCACCGCACCGGTCTGGGACCGCTGGTCTTGGACGGGGCCAAAGGCACTTCGCTCGAGAAGGGCGAAACTCTCGAAGACACGGTTCTGAACATGGCGGCGATGAACCCCTCGGTGATGATCATCCGCTCGGGCAAAGACTTTCCGCTCCCGCAAATCGCCGAGCGCCTGCAAATGCCCGTGATCAACGCGGGTTGGGGCGCGTACGGGCATCCCACGCAAGCGCTGCTCGATGCGCTGACGCTCAAGCAGGAGTTCAACGATCTCGACAAGCTCAAGGTTCTTTTCGTCGGCGACATCCGCCACTCGCGCGTGGTCGCGTCGCACTTCGAACTTCTTGAAAAGCTCGGGGCCGAGGTCGGCCTGTCGGGTCCCGAAGAGTTTTTGATCGACCGGCCGGGAACGCATCTCTTCAAACGCCTCGAAGAGGGTCTCGAGTGGTGCGACGCCGTGATGGCCCTGCGGGTGCAGTTCGAACGCCACGGCTCGCAGCCCATGATGAACAAAGACGAGTACCGCGCGCAGTTCGGGCTCACTCGACATAAAGTCACGCACCACTTGCGCCCGAAGGGCGTGATCTTGCATCCCGGACCGATCAACTACGGGATCGAAATGGATCAGGAAGTTCTCACCGATTCCCGCAACCGCGTTCTGCGCCAAGTTTCGAACGGGGTTGTTCTCCGCGAAGCTTTGATCCGCAGTCTCCTGGAGGGCCGCCTGTGAATGCCTATTTAGTTCTTGAGACCGGCGAGATTTACGCGGGCGCCTGGATGGGCGGTCAAGACCGCGCGGGCGAAGTCGTTTTCAACACCTCGCACTCGGGTTACGAGGAGATCGCGACCGATCCGTCCTACATGGGGCAGATCGTGGTGATGACCTCGCCGATGATGGGCAATTACGGCGTCGACAATCAAGTCTGGGAGTCGCGTCAGTTCTGGATCGAAGGTTTCATCGCCCTGCAAATTCAACAGAGCGGCCGCGATCAATCTTGGATCAAGCGTTTGGCCGACTTCGGGATTCCCGTCGTCTCCGAGATCGACACCCGCAACCTGGTGCTGCGACTTCGCGGCGGCGGTACGCCCTGGGGCGCGCTGGTTCAGGCGGGGAGCGAAGCCGAAGCCAAGCAAAAAGCGCAGAGCTTGATCGACGCCAAAAAGGGCGGCGACAAGGACTGGGTTTGGGCCGCCTCCCGCCGGGCCGTTGAAGTGCGCCCCGGTCAGGACGCCAAAGGCCCGCGCATCGCGGTTTTGGATTTTGGCGCCAAAGAAAATATTTACCGCGAACTCACCGCGCGCGCGCGCGAACTGCACATCTTTCCCTCGCGCACGAGCGTGTCCGAAATTTTGGCCTCCAAGCCCGACGCCTTGATGCTCACCAATGGGCCGGGCGATCCCGCCGACGTGCAGGTCGCCACCGGCACGGTTCGCGAATTGATCGGCCAGCTGCCGGTGTTTGGGATTTGCATGGGCCACCAGATTCTGGGCCTCGCGCTGGGCGCGAAAACCTACAAGCTTAAATTCGGCCACCGTGGCAGCAACCATCCGATCCGTGACGAACTCCTGGGTCAGATTTATATGACCTCGCAGAATCACGGCTACGCGGTGGACGCCAAAACGCTGCCGGCCGACGTGAAAGTCACGCAAACCAATCTCAACGATCAAACTTGCGCCGGGATTTACTCCGAAAGCCGCAACTGTCTGGGAATTCAGTATCATCCCGAGAGCCATCCCGGACCGCATGAGGCCACGGGCCTGTTTGATTTTTTCGTTAAAAAGATGATCGGAGCCCCCAAAAAATGAGCGCCATCAGAACCGCCGAACAGCAGTACCGCGACGTGATCCAGAAATCGCTCGAGCATTTCGCGGGCTCGCTGTTCAAAGACGAGATCTTCGCCGCGAAAACCGAATTCTTCGAAAACTCGGGAATTTTGGATGAGAACGCTCCCAACTACGAACTGCGCATGTCGCAGTTTTTCGATTGGTATTTCTTTACGCGCGACCTCAAGGGCTTTGGACAAACGCCGCTGGAATCTTTGTTCAACACCCGTGAGCTGCGCTTTTCACCCGAAGAGATCGTCATCATCGACAAGCTCCGCTCGCACCGTCACGGCTTGTACGAGCTGGTGAAGGTCAAGGGCACCGACGTTTATCTCAAGGACCTGCTTCGCAATGACAAGATCGTGGTCAAAGAGTGTCCCTACTTCGCGGGTTTTAACGCCGATGAAATCTTCGAGGCGCGGTTGATGCCATTCGAGGACACGTGGATCTTCACCAAGGGTTTCTGTTTCCACCCGGGCGATGCGCGCAAATTTATCATGAGCGAAGTCAAGCGCCACCGCAAAGACAGCGATCTGAATCCCGACGACCTGATGCTCAAGCTCGTGAAGATGCGCTACCGCGCCGAGCGCTACCGCCACGTGCGGGTGGAGTCGATTTACAATTTGGATAGCAAGCTGACCTGAACGAAGAAGGGACACCGAATGCCGAAACGGCAAGACGTCAAAAAAGTTCTGATCATTGGCGCCGGCCCGATCGTCATCGGCCAAGCCTGCGAGTTTGATTACTCCGGGACCCAAGCCTGCAAGGCGCTGATGAAAGAAGGCCTTGAGGTCATCCTGGTCAATTCGAACCCGGCGACGATCATGACCGATCCCGAGATCGCGACCCGCGTTTACGTCGAGCCGCTGCGCGCTCCGTTTCTCGAAAAAATCATCGAAAAAGAAAAGCCCGATTCGATCATCCCGACGCTGGGTGGTCAGACCGCTTTGAATTTGGCGCTCGAGCTTCACGAGCTCGGCATCCTTAAAAAACACAATGTGCGTCTCTTGGGCGCCGATCCCGCGGTGATCCGTGCCGCCGAGGACCGCGAGAAGTTCCGCGACATCCTCGACGAGGTGGGCGCCAAGTATCCCAAGAGCGAAATGGTCCGCACCTTCGAGCAAGGTCTCAAGGTCGCCGATCAATTGGGCTTTCCGCTGATTCTGCGCCCGAACTACACGCTCGGCGGCGGCGGGGGCGGCGTCGCCTACACGCTCGACGAGTACAAACGCATGATCGTCGCGGGCCTGGGCGAGAGCCCCACCTCCGAAGTTTTGGTGGAAGAGAGCATTCTGGGCTGGAAAGAGTTCGAACTCGAAGTGATGCGCGACGGTTCTGGCACCTTTGTCGTCGTGTGCAGCATCGAGAACTTCGATCCTTGTGGTGTGCACACGGGTGACAGCATCACCGTGGCCCCTCAGCAAACCTTGAGCGATGCCGAATACCAAGCCATGCGCGATGAGGCCTGCAAAATTCTCAACAAGGTCGGCGTGCAGACGGGCGGCGCTAACATCCAGTTCGCCACGCACCCGGTGACCGGCGAGCGGGTGGTGATCGAGATGAACCCGCGCGTGTCGCGCTCCTCGGCGCTCGCCAGCAAGGCGACCGGGTTTCCGATCGCCAAGCTCGCGGCTTTGCTCGCGATCGGCTACCGCCTCGACGAAATTCAAAACGACATCACCAAGGTCACGCCCTCGTGCTATGAACCGGCGCTGGATTACGTCGTCACCAAGATCCCGCGCTTTGCTTTTGAAAAATTCGCGGGGAGCAAAGACTTTCTCACCACGCAAATGAAGAGCGTGGGCGAGGTCATGGGGATCGGGCGCACGCTGCAAGAGTCGTTCATGAAAGCCCTGAATTCGCTCGAAGGCTCGAGCGAAGGCATCCCGGACATCAATTTTCAGGTGGACCGCATTTCGTATCCCAACAGCCAGCGCATCTACCACCTCTTCCAGGCGTTCCGTCACGGATTGCCGCTCAAGCAGATTCAGGATTGGACACAGATCACGCCTTACTTCCTCGAGCAGGTCGAAGACTTGGTCCGTTTTGAGGGCGAGATCGCAAAAGCCAAAGAGCTGAGCCGGGAGCTGCTGCTCAAGGCCAAGCGCAAGGGGTTCTCGGACGCTCGCCTCGCGAAACTTCGCAAGACCACCGCCGACGCGATTCTCAAGCTGCGCGAAACGCATCAAATTCTTCCTCATTTTTTACAAGTCGACACCTGCGCGGGCGAGTTCGCCTCGAGCACGCCGTACTTCTATTCGTCGTACTGGCCTCAAGCGGGGACCCCGATCGACTTCCGCGCGCCCGCGGTCGTCATCGGCAGTGGCCCGAACCGCATCGGGCAGGGCATTGAGTTCGACTACAGCTGCGTGCGGGGTGTGAAAGCGCTCCAAAAAATGGGCCGCCAAGTCGTGATGGTCAACTCGAATCCCGAAACCGTCTCGACCGATTACGACACCTCCGATATTTTGTTCTTCGAGCCGCTCACCTTCGAGCATCTCAACGAAATCATGCGCCTGGCGAAACCCTCGGGGTTCATCGCGCAGCTCGGCGGTCAAACCCCGATCAACCTCGCGCCTTCACTGGTGAAGGCGGGGTGGAATCTCTTGGGCTCGAGCCTCGAGGCCATTGATCTTGCCGAGGATCGCGGACGCTTCAGCCAAATCTGCCGCGAACTCGAGTTCCACATCCCCCAATCGGCCATGGCCGGAGATCTCGAAACGGCCCTGGGCGTGGTTCAAAGCATCGGTTACCCGGTCATCTGCCGTCCCAGCTACGTGATCGGGGGGCGCCGCATGGAGGTCATCGAGTCCGAGCCCGAACTGCGCTCGTACTTTGATCGCCACGGCGAAGCCATCTCACCCGATAAGCCCTGCTTGATCGATCAGTTCCTCGAAGGCGCGCTGGAGGTCGATGTCGATCTGGTGCGCGGTGAGGACTGGGCGCTCGTCGGCGGGATCGTCGAGCACATCGAGGCCGCCGGCGTTCACTCGGGCGATAGCATGGGCGTCTTGCCCCCGCAGCGCCTCAAAGACGAGACCTGCTCGCGCATCGAGGAGATGAGCCTCAAGCTCGCTCATCGTATGAAAGTGATTGGTCACCTGAACCTTCAGCTCGCCGTGAAAAACGACGAGGTTTTCATGCTCGAGGCCAATCCTCGCAGCTCGCGTTCGGTGCCGTTTGTGGTGAAGGCCGCGGGCATTCCGCTCATCGATTTGGGAATCAAGGCGATGCTCGGGGTCCGAGCCAAAGATTTAAATCTCGCGGCCTGCAATTGGCGCGACACCAAGCAGGTGTCCGTCAAAGGCGTGGTGTTCCCGTTTAAAAAGTTCTCCGAGGCCGATTCGATTCTGGGCCCCGAAATGAAGTCCACGGGCGAAAGCATGGGCCGCGGTGACGATTATGCCGAGGCTCTGATGAAAGCCCTGCTCTCGAGCCACGTGCAGTTTCCGCAAAAAGGCGAAGTCTTCTTCTCGCTGCGGGATAAAGACAAAGATTCGATGTTGCCCTTGGTGAAAGAACTCAAAGCCATGGGCTACCAGATTTCGGCGACCACGGGCACGGCGCAGTACTTGAACGACAAGGGCGTCGAAGTCCTGTCGCTGCGAAAGGTGCACGAGGGGCGCCCGCACTGCGTGGACCGCATCCGCTCGGGCGAGGTGGCCTTTGTGATCAACACGACTCGCGGCAAGCAGTCGGTTGAGGCCAGCTTCGATATCCGACGGGCTTGCATCGACTTGAGTTTGCCGTGTTTGACCGAGTCCGATGCGGCCGAAGCGTTCTTGATCGCGCTCCGCCGCTCGCGCACGGGTCGTTTCGAGGTCGCCAACCTGCCGCAAATGAAACCTCACTAAGGGCCTATGCTCCTTCGCGTTCACGGGCTCGAGAAGAGCTTTAAACCCGACCTGTTCAAGCCCGCGAAGAAGGTGCTCAAAGGTGTTGGGTTCGAACTTCCGCGAGGAAGCACGACCGGTTTTATCGGCGTGAACGGGTCGGGCAAAACGACCAGTCTCAAATGCCTCCTCGGGTTTATCTTTCCGGATGCGGGACGATTTGAATTCGACGAAGGACGAAAGTCCTTTGATCAATTCCGCCAGTCCTTGGGTTACTTGCCCGAGCGTCCCTACTTTTACGATTTTCTGACCGCCGAGGAGTTTCTCAAGTTTCATTGGGATCTTTCGGGTGGGGGAGCCGGCTTTCAAGAACGAAAAAAACAAGTTCTCGAAAAAGTCGACCTCGCGACGACGGGAGATAAAAAGCTCCGCGCCTTCTCCAAAGGAATGCTCCAACGCGTGGGATTGGCTCAGGCGCTTTTGCGCTCGCCGGAGCTTTTAATTCTGGATGAACCCATGTCCGGTCTGGACCCCGATGGCCGTTGGTTGGTCAAAGATATCCTGCGCGAGGAAAAATCGCGCGGGACCACTTTGTTTTTTAGCAGTCATTTGCTGGCGGACATGGAGGAGCTCTGCGACCGCCTTTTGGTGATCGAAGAGGGGCAGATTCTGTTTGAAGGTCCTCAAGCCCAATTTCGTCCCGAGGCGGATCAAAGCCTCGAAAAAGTCTTCTCACAAGTCCGCGCGGCCCACCGCCGCGGGCAGGGGAGCGCGCCGTGAGCCGAGTTTGGGTTTTAGCCCGCCTGACCTGCGTGGAGTTGATTCGCAACCGCTTCGTCGTGGTCCTCGGTTTTGTCGCGGCTTTGCTCTTGATCCTCTCGAGTTTTTTAGGAACCCTGTCGCTCGATGAGCAGACCCGCCTGTTGGTGCATTTGGGTTTCGCCAGCTTTCAACTGACGCTCGTGGGTCTGGCCCTTTTCTTGGGCTCGTGGATGCTGCAAACCGAGATCGAGCGCCAAACCTGCCTGCTCGTGCTGTCACGGCCCGTCTCGCGGTGGGAGTTTCTCCTCGGGAAATGGGCGGGCGCCTTGGCCCTGATCGCGTTTTTCTGGGTCGTGTGTGGTTTGCTTCATCTCACGCTGCTCGGGTTTCAGTTCCCGGTCGGGCGCTACCTCCAAGCCCACATCACCTTACTGCTCGAGAGCATGACGGTCCTCTCGCTGGCGGTGTTTTTCGCGAGCTTCCTGCGTCCGCTTCTGGCCTTGGCCGCGAGTTTTGCGTTTCTGCTCGCGGGGCACTGGCGCGAAGACCTTCGTTTTTTTGCCAAACGCTCGCGCTCGGTCTTTTTCGAACAGGCCGCCGACGTGTCGGCCTGGATCTTCCCGCCTTTTGACCGCCTCGAAATCCGCTCGGTCCACTATTTGAGCGGCTCCGAAGCCGTTTTTCCGGCTTGGTCCGTGACACATCTTCTTTTCTGGTCGACACTGCTGCTGTTCCTAGCGGGACTTGTGTGGAGGAAACGGGATCTTGTTTGACGAGGCGGTTTTTCAAATTGTGCCGGTTTGGACGGTGTTCTTCGCCGGTATCGGCGCGATCATTGGCAGCTTCGCCAACGTCGCGATTCTCAGATTTCAATCCAACGAAAGCGTCGTGCGTCCCGCTTCACGCTGTCCCAAATGCAAAGCGCCGATCGCCTGGAAAGATAAAATTCCGATTGTCTCTTGGTTTCTGTTGCGTGGACGCTGCCGCGCCTGCCAGGAGCCGATCTCCAAGCGCTACTGGATCGTCGAAGCCCTGACGGCTGCGCTCTTCGCGCTCGTTTTTCTCAAGTACGGATGGTCTTGGACACTCCTCGAACTTCTGATCTTCTTCTCGGGACTGGTCATCGTCAGCTTCATCGATCTCGACACCTTCTTGCTGCCGGATAAGTACACGCTCCCCGGAATGGTCATCGGCCTCGTGGGCGCGGCTCTAAGCCCCGAACGTTCGTTTCTGGACGCCATCCTTGGTCTTGTCTTCGGCGGCGGCTTTCTTTGGGCGGTCGCGTATTTCTATTACATCCTTCGCAAGGAAGAGGGCATGGGCGGCGGCGATATCAAGCTTCTTGCTTGGATCGGCGCGGTTCTCGGTTGGCAGTCGATCGCTTTCGTGATCATCGCCGCAAGTTTGGTCGGCAGCGTGATCGGTCTCCTGGCCGCAAGTCGAGATCAAAAGGGCATGAAGACCGTCATTCCGTTCGGTCCTTCTCTAGCCTTTGGTGCAGTTCTTTATGCGCTTGCCGGGCAAAACATCGCTCAGCTCTACAACGACTTCTTTTTTCCGTACCTAACGATGACCCCCTGATTTGACAAAACCACCCCAGGATTCAATAATTTATGAAAGATCTTTCAAGTCTTCGAAAGCATCGATGGGTGGAACAGCGTGTTTTTCAGTTCGAAGAAAGTGGTTGGACTCGACATTGGATCGAGTTCAATCAAAATGGCAGAGCTCGAAGTTAGTCGCCAAGGAGCGAAGCTTCTTTCTTTTGGTATCGTTCCGACTCCCGCCAATGCGATGAACTACGGCGACGTTCAAGACGTTGACGGACTTTCCATGGCCGTTCGTCAAGTGATCTCCGATTACAAAATCAAGCGCAAGCACGCCGCCGTCGGTCTCGCCGGGACGGCCGCGATCGTGAAAAAGATCACCATCCCGCGCATCGACAAAAAACTCCTCAAAGACCAAGTGCGCTGGGAGGCCGAGCAGTACATTCCTTTCGATGTGAATTCGATTTCTCTCGATTACCACTTGATCGAGAGCTCGGGCGCGCCCGACATGATGGATCTTCTTCTGATCGCGTCTCAGAACGACGTCGTGACCGCTTACGCGAGCGTCGTGCAGATGGCCGGTTTGCAAATGGGCATCCTCGACGTCGCGGGTTTCGCGCTCGCGAATGTTTTCGAATTCAATTACGGCAAACTCCCCGGACAGACGATCGGGATTCTCAATATCGGCGCGACCACCACCAACTTCGTCGTCGTTCATGACGGCGACGTCGTGTTCAGCCGTGACATCAACGTCGGCGGCCAAAACTACACTTACGAAATTCACAAGGAGTTGGGGGTTTCGATCCCCGAAGCCGAGACGCTCAAGCTCAGCGCCGTCCGCGGTGAAGGCGTTCCGGATGAAGTGCACAGCATCCTCAGCTCGATGAACGAGACGGTGAAAGAGGAAGTTCGCAACAACTTCGATTACTTCGCGGGCTCGGCTTCGAACTTGAGCCTTGCTCAGTGTTTCTTTACCGGCGGCGCTTCGAGCACGCCCGGCTTGGTGGAGGCGATCTCGCAGGCCACCAGCGTGCGCATGGAGCCCATGAATCCTCTGATGCGCATCACGCCCTCCGGAAAGGGCATCTCGCCCGCGTTTCTGGATCAAACGAGTTCCTACGCCTCAGTGGTTTTGGGATTGGCTTTGCGCAAAGCGGGTGACTCGTGATCAAGATCAACCTCGCAGGCGCGGCCGCTGGCAAAGTCTCTTCGGCGAGCAGCGTCTCGTCGATGGATTCCGGCGGGATCGATTCGGGCGACATGGCCGCGATTCGCAGCCAGGCCATCAAAAATCTCGTTTTCATTTTGGTCGGCCCCATTGCCTTTTTGCTTTACGAGCAAGTCTCGCTTCCCGACATGGTGGCGCGATCCGCGGCCAAGTCCAATGAGCTGGCGGCCCTGTCTGATAAAAACAATCGGGCCCGCGAGGCCGTCGAGCAGACCAAACGTTTTCGCAAGGAGCAGGAGCTTTTGCAGGCCCAGATCGAATCGATCGAAGGTTTGAAAAAGGACCGGTTGCGTGAAGTGAAGGTTTTGGATTTTATCCAGAAGGATATGCCCGAACGGCTCTGGCTGACCATGATGGACCTCAACGACGGAAAACTGAAGATTGAGGGGATGGCGACCAACGATGCCGAGCTCACGGCGTTCATGGACGCCTTGTCGCGCAGTGCTTATTTGCGCGAGGTGAGCTTGATCCGTTCGTCCGACTATAGTTCCAAAGAAATGGGACAGCTGAAACGTTTTGAAATTTCTTGTTTGATGGAGAAGGCCCCTTAATGAACAACTTTTTGATGCGCATGGCTTCCATGACCACCCGAAAAGCGATGTTTTTTGGGCTGATCGCAACTGGGCTCTGGTACACGCTCATGTTCAATGACGGATCCGAGTTGCAAGCCCGTATTCAGCGCATCGAACAAGATTTGCAAACGGAACGCGCCAAAGAGCGCGAGTCGGATGCCGCCTTGAAAGAGATCGCCGCCGTTCAAGCGTCGCTGGGCAACTTGTCCGATCAGTTCAGAACCGTTTCGGCTCAGCTTCCCACGGACATTCAGATGGCCGAGATCATTCGCACCGTCGACAAAGTTTCGCAGGCCACCGGCCTGACGGTGAAGGGTAAAGAACCGCGCACGTCCATCAAGCAGGACATGATCGAAATTTTGCCTTTGCGAGTCTCGGCCGAGGGGACCTTCGCGGAGATCACGAGTTTTTTCTATTACCTTTCGACGATCGAACGGATCGTCCGGATCAAGAGCTTCAAGATGAACGCGCCGGTTGAATTCCGCCGCAATCAACGCCTGAGTCTGGACGCCGATGTGGTGAGCTACAAGTTCGTGCCTCCGGAGGGATCTAAGCGATGAAAAATCTGCGATGGACCTTGGCCGCGGGCGTTGTTGTTCTCTTGAGCGTGATCACCGCGCTGTTCTTGGCGACCGGAACGGTGACCCGTCTTCGCGCGCAGGCGCCCGGCATGGATTTGCCGCCACCGACAAACGAGCTTCCGCCGCCGGCTTCGGAGTTTCCGCCGCCCGCGAATGAGCTGCCCCCACCCCAAGCGGTGCCGGCGCAGGCTCAGCCGGCCGTGCCGCCGGCGCCGAATCCCGATTTACCGCCTCCTCCTTCAAATGAACTGCCTCCGCCCTCTTCGGAGTTCCCGGCTGGGCAGTTGTCGATTGAGGGCGCCCCCGCGTTGGCGCCGCCCGCGCTTGACGCGTCTGCGGATCCGGGTTTGAGGACCTCGAATCCCGAAGGTTTTTTCTACGACCCTTCGGGCCGTCGGGATCCCTTCATGCCTCCTCGGTCCTTTCAGTTTGCTCCCACCGAAGCGGGCACTGGTTACACCGGGCGCCCCGCGACCGAACCCCACTTGGGCCAAGGTCCTGGGGACGCAGCGGATTTGATGGTCAATCAGGACCCGCTGCTTTCATACTATGTGAAGGATTTTAAACTGATCGGTGTCCTGTGGGATGTGAATGATCCCAAGGCGATGGTGCGGGGCCCGAACAACGGCGTTTACACCATCCGCATGAAAATGAAGATGGGCCGAGAGAGCGCCGTGGTCGCCGCGATTCGTGAACGCGAAATCGTGCTCGTCCAGCCCGATGACAAGGGTGACTATAGTAAGGGTGAAACTCTCAGCATCCGCATGAAGTGATAAGTTGGAATCGCCCTTGAATGGGGCGCCAAGGATTCAGAAGGAGTCCCGGTATGAAGAATGGAATCTTACGCCTGCTACTCGCAGCCATCCTGACAGCCACGATGGCTTGCTCGACTTCGCCCACGTCCGATGACGGCGGCGGTGATTTGGGTGGCGATGCCGCGACTTCGGCGGGCTCTTCTGACGAATTTGCCGAGTTCGACGCCCCGGCGGCGGGCGGCGAGGCCTCGAATCCTGAAGCCAGCATCGAGAACGAACTGGCCGGTGGCGATGCCCCCTCGGGCGTGGACGACACGCAAGCGGCGGTCGAAAAACCCGCAGGCGGCGATGAGTTCTCGGAATTCGATGCGCCCCCGGCACCCGAAACTCCCGCTCCCGCGGATCAGAGTTTCGCCGAGGCCCCCCCCGCCGTGGATCCGGGCCCGCAAATCGACACGCCTCCTCCGGCCAGCGAGCCGATGCCTGAGCCCGAGCCCATGGCCGAAGCGCCGGCTCCCGAGCCCATGCCTGAAGTGGCCACCGAGCCTCCACCCGTTGAAGAACCCGTTCAGCAGGTGTCTTCGGGAAGCGACTCCGGTCCCGTCGTGAACATCACCAATATTCAGTACCGCGCCAACGACAACGGCGGCACCGTCGTGATCGAAGGCTCGGGACCGCTCTCGTTCCAGCCCCGCATGAACGCCGAAACCAACCAGTTCATCGTCGAAGTGCCGAATTCGCGTTTGCCCCGCAAATTGAAGCGCCCCTTCAACACGCGTGATTTCGCGGGCACCATCGGGTCGATCGATGCGTACCAAGGCAAAGGCTCCAACACCGCCCGCATCGTGGTGCAGCTGCGCCCGGGCGCGGCCGAGCCGGTCGTGCAGGCCGAAGGCAATTCGCTCTTCGTGGTGGCGCAGCCTCCGGGCGCGTCCCAAATCGATACGGCGGACAGCTCAAAACCGGTTGAAACCTTGCCCTCGAAGCTGATGGCATCCGAAAATATAGAGGAGTTCCTCGCGGGCAATCAGTCTTTCTATGGAAAGCGCCTGTCGATCGAGACGGACGATGCCGAGATCCGCGACGTGTTCCGTTTGATCAGCGAAGAGTCGAACGTGAACATGATCATTGCCGACGAGGTGAGAGGAAAAGTGAGCCTCAAGCTGAAAAACGTGCCCTGGGATCAAGCCCTGGTCATGATCATGAAGGCCAAAAAGCTGGGTTACACCCGCGCGGGCAACGTTTTGCGAATCGCGCCGTTGGCCGATATCAAAAACGAAGAAGAAGACGCCCTCAAGTACAAGGCGGCGAAACAAGCCAACGCGGTTTTCAAAGTTAAAACCATCCAGGTCAATTACGCGAAAGTCGAAGATCTCGAGCGTCAGTTGAAGCCTCTGCTCAGCGCGAAAGGTTCGGTCATCGCTGACGCCCGCACCTCTTCACTGGTTGTCACCGATATCGACGAGAACATGTCGCGCGCCGAGAAGCTGGTTCGCGCCCTCGATGTGCCCCCTCAGCAGGTCATGATCGAAGGCAAAGTGGTCGAAGCGAGCGAAGAGTTCGAGCGCAGCATCGGCGTGAACTGGAACGCATCGGGACGTCAAACCCAAATCGGCCTGACCGGTGCGGGCGGGCAGAAGATGCGTCTGTCGAACCGTTTCGGCATCACGCCGAGCCTGCCGAACAGCACCACCTTCGGTCTGAATTTCTCGCTCGGCACTTTGGACATCTTGGGTGATTTGAATGCGTCTTTGAGTCTGTTCGAACGCCAGGGCCTCGTGAAAGTCGTGTCTTCGCCCCGCGTGGTGACCTTGCACAACGAAGTCGCCGAGATCAATCAGACGCAAGAGCTGCCTTTGATCACCGCGACCGTGGCGCCCAATGGAACCACCACGCCCATCGTGAACTTCAAGCCCGTGAAGCTGCGCCTGCAGGTCACGCCGCAAGTGACCAACGATGGCGCCGTCGTGATGGCGGTCGACGTCGCTCGTGAAATTCCGGGTGCGGTCGTGGATCAAGTGACCAAGGCCTTCCCGGTCAACTCGCGCACGGCCAAAACCAAAGTGATCGTCAAAAACAGTCAGACCGCCGTCATCGGCGGCATCTACCAGAACGACACCACCATCGGTGAACAGCGCGTGCCCGGATTGGGAACTCTGCCGGTCATCGGCTGGCTGTTCAAGAGCCGCAACACGGTGAAGAACCGCACCGAGCTCTTGATCTTCATCACGCCGCGAATCCTCGGTCAGTTCGAGGGCGCGCCGTCATCATCGCCCGCCGGCGATGGACTGGAGCTGTAAGATGAAAATCGGAACCAAGACGCTCGCGTTGATGCTCGCGCTCACGTCGGCCCTCTCAATGGGCTGCCAGGGCGGCGGCTCCGAAGACCTCGAAGTCAAAACCCGCGGTTCCGAATTCATCCTCATCGACGGCACCGGTAAAAGCTGCAAGCAACTTGTCGTAGATCAAAGTGCGGCCGATGATGTACCTGCCATCAAAATGGTCATTGGCCAGGTTTTTATGAACTGGAAAGGCAAGTCTCCCTTGCAGCTCGAATACATGCGCATCCGCCTTCAAGGGAGCGGTCTCTCTGGTGGCGTCTTCTCCAAAACCTTTGCAGGCGAAGAGTTGTCGTACATGTTTATTGGTGCCGCAGGAACGGTAACTTATCCTGCAAATGTCGGAGAAATCACCTCGGAAAGCACCTGCGCGGTGATGGTCGGTGGTCTCTCGATGACCGACAAAACCAAAGATGCCTACGGCCAGGGTTCTGTTCTGATCTATGCCACAACCCTCGATGGCGACACGATTGTCCCGGTCCAAACCGAAACCTACTTCTCCTGGCGCTTCGACGGCATTCGATAGATCTCAAATTGTGTGCATATCTATTAGTTAAGAAGGAGGAAGGGCCGTAGCTCCTCCTCCTTAGGTTGCGTCTGAAATAAAGCGTCCAGTCAGGGCAACTTGTAGCACCAGGGAGAACCTAGCCCTGCGCCTTGTGAAGGAATTCCATTAACGTAGTAGCATACGATTCCATAATCATTGTCGACGATCCGGATAAGTGCAGAATGGGTCCCTGCGTTCCCTCCCAACGATGGGTTCATATTTGACGCGGTTCCATTAGGGGTAACTGTCGTTATCGCCTTAGCGCTCATATCGGTTGAGGTTCCAAAGTGTTGTGCGAGCCCAATTGTGCTTACCATTGTGCCGATAACTATCAAAAGCAGAGTCTTCTTCATTCTCTCTCCTGTTTATGCCTAAGCGAAATTGCCAAGACAGCAAGATCATCCTAATAAAAAAAACCGACATCAATATAAATTAAATATATTTATAAACTTAAATAGTTTTACTCTGAGAGAATAATGCGTCGCAATGTGCCTTGAGCCAATACACGCGGGTCTTGCTTGCACCCGTGGAAAACCGGCACTAGTTTGCCGGTGAATGGATCTGTTTTCGCAAAAACCCCTCGATGAACTTCCCGGAACGCCGCTGGCCGAGCGCCTGCGCCCCCGTGAATTCAGCGAATTCATGGGCCAAGAGGACATCCTCAAAAAGATCCAAGGCTTCATCAAGCAAGGTTACCTGCCCAATTTGATCCTGTGGGGCCCTCCCGGGTCCGGCAAAACCACGCTCGCCAAACTGATGGCCCGGCACTTCGACGCCGAATTCATCGAGCTTCATGCCGTCGAGGCCGGCGCCAAGATCCTCAAAGAAGAGGGTGACAACGCCCGCAACCGCCGCCGCATCGAAAGCCGCCGCACGGTCATCTTTATCGACGAGATCCACCGCCTCAATAAGTCCCAGCAAGACGTTTTGCTCCCGTTCATCGAGCAGGGCGATTTCACGCTCGTCGGAGCCACGACCGAAAATCCGGCGTACGAGCTCAACCGCGCCTTGATGAGCCGCTCGCGCCTGTTGGTCTTTAAGCAGCTCAGCGCCGAGAACCTCCAGGGGCTTCTCGAGAAGGCCGTCCAAAAAGAAGGCCTGACGCTCGATCAAGTTCTGGCTCCCGAAACGCCCGCGCTTCTTCTTGAATGGGCCGACGGCGATGCCCGCCGCCTGCTCACGGCCTTCGAAGAGGTTCTCTCGACCTATCTAGGTCAGGATGAGAAAAGGCCGCTCAGTTGGGAAGACATCGAGGCCGTCGTGGGTTCGCGGCCGCTCGCATACGATAAAAACTCCGATCAGCACTACGACGTGATCTCGGCCTTTATTAAGAGTGTCCGGGGAAGTGATGCCGATGCCGCCCTTTATTGGCTCGCGCGCATGGTGAAAGGCGGGGAGAGCCCCACCTTCATCGCCCGCCGCCTGGTGATTTTGGCTTCAGAAGATGTCGGCAATGCCGATCCTCGGGCCCTGCAGGTCGCGGTTTCGGCGGCTCAAGCGGTGGATCTCATCGGCTGGCCCGAGGGAGGCATCAATCTCGCGCAGGCAACGACTTATCTGGCGATGGCGCCCAAATCCAACCGCTCGTACATGGGTTACAATCGAGCTTTGGACTACGCCGAAAAGACGGGATCACTTCCGGTGCCGTTGCATCTGCGCTCCAGCAAAACCGAACTGATGAAATCCATCGGTTACGGCAAAGACTACGATTACCCTCACGATCACGCCAAAGCGTGGGTCGATCAATCCTATCTCCCTGAGGGCGCAAAACCGCCGCCCTTTTATGAGCCCATCAAAATCGGGTTCGAAAAGACCATGCTCGAATACGAAGCCTGGCGCAAATCCCAGAAGACCGACAAGACTTAGAATGTCTCGGAAACGTTAAAACATTTTCTGCGCGCAAAGGCAGATGCACGATTCGCCGCCCTGAACCGCGTACGAGTGGCGGGTGTTCGACGGAATTTCGACGCGGTCGCCGGGTCGCAAGAGGACTTGGTTGCCGGCCACGTTGGTGAGCAGCTCGCCACTCAAAACCACACGCACCTCCGCGAAGGGGTGGCGGTGATCCGGGATCTTCATATCCGCCGCAAAGACCTCCTCGAACGGATCGAGCCCTTCCTGCGCGAGGATGAGCCGAATTTGATCGGCGGTGGGGGTCATTGAAGCTTGCCAGCGAGTCATGATCATGAGGGCACCCTATCGTTAAGGGCCGCACTTGAAAAGCGATAACATCTCGTCCTGAGACAGTTTCAAACCTCTTCGCTCGAAGTGAGACACGCGTTGTCTCAAGGCAATTCACCCCTCCAAGAGGGAAGACCGGATTTTCATAACGTCGTTAAGTCCGCTGGCGCGATCGTCGATAGATCAGGTGTAACTAATCCCCTCATCGGGAGGAAAGCTTTGAGCGAGTCAGCCATGTCACACAAACCATCCCAGCTGCTTGAGGAAGTCCTGTCCTATGTGGATCATTCCGGAGGCCTGAGCTCCAACGTCACCGAAGACGGAATGATCTTCATTCAGCAGAACGTCGACGGAAAGACGTTCCGTTTCCATATGCAGGACCTCACCGAAGTCCTCCAGCGGACCGACGCCGATGGAAAAGGATTTATTCAAATCAACTTCACCAGTGGTCACAAGGTTTTGTTTACCGACACCCTCGTCGGTTTCAAGCCGCGCGAAGTGACGGGCCTCGATATGTCGAAGATCCCCAAGGTGGTCACGACTCCCGATCTCATTAGCGTCTTCGAGGCGATCGAAGAGTCGCTCTCGAGCGATCAGCAAGATCACGAGATCGAAATCCTCAAGAAGGTCTTCCAAGCGATCCTCACCGGAGGCGAGCAGGCCGGCTTCGATTTGTCGTTTGAGCGCCGTTGGCTGGGTCGACTGCTCCCCACAAAGTACCGCGCCACTGCTTAATGGCTTGGCGCACCACGAAATAGATTTCGAATAACATAAGAATTCTAGACACTTAAGGAGAGGCTCAAACCTCTCCTTTTCTTTTTCAGAAAAGCCATTGACCCGGCCGAGGGAACGAGGCAAAACCTGGCTCGCTTCGGGGGCATAGCTCAGCTGGGAGAGCATCTGATTTGCATTCAGAAGGTCGCAGGTTCGATCCCTGTTGCCTCCACCAAAGCCACTTTTTTTAAATTTTGTTTCGCAAAAAAATGTGAAAAAAAATTTAAAAAAAGTGTTGACGGGGAAAAAGAGAACGAATAGAACTCTTACCTCGCTTCGAGATTCGCTCTTTGAAAACTGAATAGCTAGACAAAGGTTTTTTTGAATTCTCGTGAAGTAGATCGCATCGCAAGATGCACCTCATGAGGCTGTTACAAGCCAAAATGTTGAAGTCTATTTCCAAAATTTCTTTGAATATCAAAAACCCAAAAACAATGATTCCGCTTCAAGTAAGCGGATAAAGTGTTTGTGGAGTTTCAGAATTTAAACTGGAGAGTTTGATTCTGGCTCAGAACAAACGCTGGCGGCGTGCCTAATACATGCAAGTCGAACGGGGAAAGCTTTCGGGTGAGTACTAGTGGCGCACGGGTGAGTAACACGTGGGTAATCTGCCTTAGAGTGGGGGATAACCAGTCGAAAGATTGGCTAATACCGCATAAGACCACAAGATCTGCGGATCAAGAGGTCAAAGGTTTTTCGCTCTAAGATGAGCCCGCGTAAGATTAGCTAGTTGGTGAGGTAATGGCTCACCAAGGCGACGATCTTTAACTGGTCTGAGAGGATGATCAGTCACACTGGAACTGAGACACGGTCCAGACTCCTACGGGAGGCAGCAGTAGGGAATATTGCACAATGGAGGAAACTCTGATGCAGCGACGCCGCGTGAGTGATGAAGGACTTCGGTTCGTAAAGCTCTGTTGCAAGGGAATAAAAAAATGAATGTACCTTGTGAGGAAGGGTCGGCTAACTTCGTGCCAGCAGCCGCGGTAAGACGAGGGACCCTAGCGTTGTTCGGAATCATTGGGCGTAAAGCGGGTGTAGGTGGCTTTGTAAGTCAGGTGTGAAATCCCTGGGCTCAACCCAGGACGTGCATTTGATACTGCGAAGCTTGAGTGCCGGAGAGGTTACTGGAATACCTGGTGTAGTGGTGAAATACGTAGATATCAGGTGGAACACCGGAGGCGAAGGCGGGTAACTGGCCGGACACTGACACTCAGACCCTAAAGCGTGGGGATCAAACAGGATTAGATACCCTGGTAGTCCACGCCGTAAACGATGGATACTTGTTGTTGGAGGTATTGACCCCTTCAGTGACGC
>JAHBUS010000012.1 GCA_019637955.1 Pseudobdellovibrionaceae bacterium
GGCCGCGCCGCCCGCAATGTGCAGGCGTCCTTGCGGACTGGTCGTGCCGATGCCGACGCTTCCGTCATTGCGCACTTTAAAAAGCTGCGTGCTGGCGCTGTTGGTTATATTGAGCGCATCTTTGGTGGCATCCGCCGTGTTGCCCTTGATGCCAACTTGAATGTTCGAAGAGGCGCTCGTGCCAAAACCAGCGTAGACGCCAACGGGAGTGGTGATGTGATTGGCAAACTGAATTTGGCTGGGGTTCACGGTGTCCTGACGGATGACCAGGCTATTGCTGCCGATGCGAAGATCGCCCGTCACCTGAGCGTTGCCAACGACGTGAAGGTTGGCGCCGGGGCTGGCCGTGCCAATCCCGACAGATCCACCGCTCACCACGAGTTGATTTGTTCCCACCGCGAGACCATTGCTCGGAAGCGTGAGCGCTCCGGTCATGGTGTCGCCAGCTTTAAGAACATAATCATTCAAGGCGGCCGTGCTGGCCTTGCTATTGAATGTCGTCCAGTCAGTGGAGCTGAGATAACCATTGGTCGTTGCGCTGGCTTGAGCGATGGTGATCGCAGGAGTTGAGTTGTTATTTGTCACCGAGATCGGTGCCGAACCGGTGACGTTCGTGACGGTTCCACCGGAACCTGTCGCCGACACTTCGATGCCGCCCGCCGAGTGCGTGATGGTCACGCCCGCGCCGCCCGTGATGGACTTGTATTCCATCGAGGAGCCTGCGTTGTTAACGCCAAGGACCTGATTCGAGGTGCCAAGAGCCGTTAGGCCCGTTCCACCTTTGGTGGGATCGATGGTGGGAAGACGAGCCGCATTGATGGTTCCCGACGTGATTTGAGCTCCGGCAATACCGATCGTGGTGCACGCAAAAGCATCTGTAATGGTGGACCACGTAAGTGTCTGATCTGCACCGCAATTGGTGGCGAACTGTTGAAGACCAGCTTCGGTGCGAAGATCATCCACGCCAAAGTTTACCGCTTCAAACTGAGTTCCTGACCAACGATAAACTTTCCCGGTGTCACCAACGGCCAGCGTACCCGCAGCCACGGGGTTGCCGCGAACGGCATTCACCGAAGGATTGGGATAGTTGCCACCGAGGTCACCGCCCGCAGAGCCTCCCGGAGCATTTGAAATCGAAGTCCAAGAAAGTTTGCCCGAAGCATCCGTTTGCAAGACTTGGCCGTTGGTTCCCAAGGCCGTTGGCAAGGTGAAGACCACTTGCGAACTCAAAGCCGCATCGGCAACGAACTCGACATAATTGGTCGTCGAAGGTTTATAAACGCGAAGCGCGTTCAAGCGTGCATCATTGGCGGTCACGGAATTGGTCGCGGTTAAATTTGCGCCCGCGATGTTGCCACTTGAAGTGATCGCGCCCGAGTTGATCGTCCCCGTGATCGAAATGTTGCCTTCAATCGAAGAGCCATTCAAATGCGTCAGATTCGATCCATCCAAAACGGGGAGTTTGCCGCCGGTCTGCACCTGCACGATTTGCCCCGCGCCGGTTCCAACGTTCACGTTCAGCGTTCCGGTCGACGTGATCGAGCCACCGGGACCGGCGCCCACGTTAAGGCCCGTGCCCGCGGTCACCGACGTGATCCCCGCTCCGGCGACACCCAACGTTTGCGGGCCCAAATTGGATTGATACTTCAGTTGGTTGGAGGCCGTGTCGTACCAAATTTGTCCGGCGCTGGCGCTCGAGGCATTTCCAGAAACTCCAGGGACGGTGATCGTGTTGTTCGAACCGTTTTGCACGTAGAGGCTCGATGTTCCGCCGAGAAGCGCATTGAGAATCGGAAGCTGAGTCGTGTTGAACAGGGCTTCAAGGTGAGCCATGTCCACCCGGTTGGCGCCGGCATTGCTCACGTTCAGGATCTGGCTGCGGTCCAAGCCACCAATGCTTTCGGCGACCATGGCGCTCGGAACGGACGAGAGCGTGATGTCGGGTGCCAGAGTTTCAACGCCGCCCGTGGTGGGGCGGATCGAGACACGCAAGTAGCGGGCATCGCCATCGGCCGGCGTGTAACCGGCCAGACAGCGCGGGACCGCCGGAAAGTTGTTGAGCGTGTTGTTGAAAATCTTGTCCATCGAGTAGCCGGGATCACCCGAAGTGCGCTTGCCGGTGAGATCCGGTGCGGCCGATCCCACCTTGAGCGAGAAGTAGCCGTTCGAGAGCTCGGTGTCGTAGCCTTGCTCCTCTTCGTAGAGAAGGCAGTTCTTACTCGGATTCAGAATTTGCAAAATAAAAACCAAGCCCGAATCACGAAGCGGCTGCGTGGTGCCTTTGCGGTACAGGCGTCCATCCACGCTGGTGGCCTGCGGCTGCGCCGCAAGCGCCAAGGTCCCTAAAAAGAGCGAGGCGAAAACCAACCCTAAGGTTTCGCGAAGAAATTTAAAAAAAGATCGTGAGTTCAGGGGTCTGTGCATTCCCAAACTCTTCGGATTTTGCGCCCTCGTTCTTTAAAAAATGGACAAAAAACCGAGGTTTCATCCCAAGATGAGACAGAATTCTAGACGTTCATTTGATCAAGGACCCAGGCGATCGTCTTGTCGTCCACGCCGGCTTTTTTCATCAACTTCTTGGCCCGCGCGAAGTCATCGGCATCGACGGCCTCCAAGAAATCATCGACTTTGCCGATGGCGGCGAGGGCTTCTAAAACGTCGGAACCTTCCAGATCAAGTTCGCTCATAACCAAAAGACTATCGAACCCCGTAAAGCCCGAGAAGCGAATTCTTTGCCCGTGGAAGTTTGCTTGACCCTCTTCCCGAGAGAAGCGAGGGTTGGTGGGGGAGGCGTTATGGCCCATGAAGTGAGTTCCGCCGAGGTGATCTCCACCGAAAAGTTCAAAGACGAGATTTTCGATTTCACTCAGAGCAACGACTTTGAGTTTAAGGGAACGAAGCCCGTCATTCTCAATTTTTTCGCGGTTTGGTGCGGCCCCTGCCGCAACTTCGCGCCCGTCCTGGACGAAGCCGCGACGGAGTACAAAGACCAAATCAAAGTCTTTAAGATCGATATCGACACCGACCCCGAAGTGCCGGCGATGTTTGGCGTTCAAAGCGTTCCCACCACGATCTTTTTCGCCCCCGGTCAAGACCCGGCCCTCGCCATGGGCGGTATGGGCCACGAGGGTCTCAAGAAAGCCATTGCCGATCTGTTTCAGCTTTGAATCAATGATGGTGCGGCGCCGCCGCCGGCACTTCCGCCGCTTTTGGGATCACCAAGGGAAGCGAGTAGGTGGCGTCGTTGCCTTGAGCGCCTTCGCGCCGGGCCCGTAAGATCAATCGTCCTTTGCGTTCGAGGTTCCCCTTGGCAAAGACGCACGTAAAAGCGACGCCCTCTTTTGTACAGTCCACGAAGTTTTTTGAGTCGAGGCTCGCGCGAACGGACGAGTCTTTCGTGGTGGGATTTTTCCAGTCCATATCCAGCAAATGGACCTTGATCGTACGTGCGTTTGTCGTCATGACTTCCGTGTGAAACGCGCCCGGCATGCGAATCGCGCCGCCGTGCGGGCCGGGCTTGTCCTCGCCGTGAGCGAAAACGAAAAGCGGCGAGCAGACCACGGCGGTCAAAATGGTTTTTAGATTCATGTGAACTCTCCTGCAAGGTTGTTGAGGATCGGGCAATGAGGGCGGTTGTCGCCTTGGCAATTTCGGGACAGATGGCGGAGGCTGTCCGCCATCGTCTGCAGCTCGCGCATCTTTTGCTCGAGATTCTCGATGTGCGTTTTGCAGAGATTTTTAACGTCGGCGCTTGATCGGCCCTTGTTGCGCCAAAGACCGACCAGCTTCTTGATGTCCTTCATATCGAAACCCAAACCCCGGGCCCGCTTGACGAATCTCAAAATCTGCACGTCGCTTTCGGAATATTCGCGGTACCCAGATTCCGTTCTCGACACTTTCGGCGTGACACCGATGGATTCGTAATGGCGGATGAGTTTGGCGCTGACCCCTGATTTTTTGGCGGCTTGACCGATTGTCATAGGCCTCCTTTACCTCGAGGCTAAACCTTCCCACCGTTGGAAGGTCAAGCACCGAATGGGCCTTGACCTTCCAATGATGGGAGGGTTCAGGATGGGTGCTCAGGAGGTCTTATGGAATCGATTCCCCATCACAATCACCAAGCGCCCGCGTCTTCATGCTGCGAGGCCGAAAAGCCCGCGCCGCCCTCGTTTCTGCAAACTTACCGGCCACTGCTGCTGGTGGCGGCTTTTTTGATCGGCGCCACGGCCTTGGTGGAGGTCCGTGCCGGCTCTTGGGACCCGATGCGGGCGATGAGCGTTTTTATGGGCGGCTTTTTTCTGTTTTTCTCTTTTTTTAAGTTTCTCGATCTGTCGAGCTTTGCCGAAGCGTTCGCGACCTACGATGTGATCGCGAAACGATCGAGCGTGTACGCTTGGTCCTACCCATTTATCGAGTTGGCGTTGGGTGTGGGCTTCGTCTTGAATGTCTTTCCTGTCTTTGTGAACGGCGCGACGGCCGTCCTGATGGTGGTCGGGAATCTCGGTGTGTGGCGGGCCTTGCGAAAAAAGCAGGCCATCGAGTGCGCGTGTCTCGGCACAATCTTCAAGCTCCCGATGACCAAGGTCACGCTTTTTGAAAACACGCTCATGCTCGTTATGGCCGTCTCGACACTTTGGATGCAGGGCTAGCGCATTTTCAAGCCGCAGAACGGGACGTTCGAAAAATCGGAGAGAAGCTGGCGGTTTTCGCCGCTGGCCGTTTTAAACGTGACCACCGCATCGATTTCGCGGCAGTTGATCGTGAAGTTCGGGTTCTGAATCAACACCACGGGTGCGTGGGTGGTCACGTCCACCTTCCATCTGCCTTGGCGCGCTTCAAGATAAGTCTTGAGATTCTGAAACTGCCCGTGGGCTTGATCGAAAGCCTCGCGATGAGCGGGAAGCCCTTGTTGATACCTCACCAGTTCCGACGGCTGGGAGAAGTCCAATCGGTCCATCGGTAGATCTGTGCGCCAAAACGAAAAGATCGACATCAAAAAAGCGGTGACGGCGTTCATCCGAGTCCTTTGTTTAAAGTGCGAGTTCGAGCGCCCATCACACCACACTCGCCCAGTAAAAGTATCAAGAAACCTTAACAGGTCTTGCTGCCTGTTTTCAGAAGACCCATTCAGGTGGAAGTGTTAACTTTGTCTTAATGAGCCCAGTTGAGCGCGAGCAAACCGCAATGAACGTCAAAGAGATGTTGGACGCAATTTTGAAGCACCTTCAAGGGCCAGACGTGCCTTATGAGGTCACGTATCAATTGGGTCCCGATACGATCGCGTTTTCCATTAAGAGCGACCGGCTCGGCATCGTCCTCGGCAAGCAAGGCAAGACCATCGATTGCATCCGGCATTTGGTCGACGCCGTCGGTAGCAAGCAAGGGCACCGGGTCGTGATCGAAACCTTGTATTGAAATCGCGCCATCGCTAGTCTGACGGCATGATTGATCACACGGGTCTCCAAGTTCACGATCCTAAGAAAAGCCGTCATTTCTACGACGAGGCCCTGGCTCCATTGGGCTACAAGATGCTCTTTCAGGTTCCTTTGGAGCATTCCGGTGGCAAGGTGATGCTTGGCTACGGAGTGCCTCCGAAGATGGATTTCTGGATGGGCGAAGGGGTTCCTCAGACGCCGAGAGTTCACATCGCGTTTCGCGCGCAAACTCGTGCTCAGGTTGATGAATTTTATAAGGCCGCGCTCAAAGCTGGTGGTCGAGACAACGGGGAACCCGGGCCGCGCCCTCATTATCATAAAGACTACTACGGAGCCTTCGTTCTTGATCCCGACGGCCACAATATTGAGGCCGTCTGCCATGATCCGGCGTAAGGTCTTAAGGGGTGCTCAACATCATGCCGGCGACGCGGATGACGATCAGGCCCCAAAGTCCCAGCACCGCAAACCAACTTAAAAAATAAGCGCGTGAACGGTAAAGGATGCGGTTCGAACCCAAATGCATCAGGGCGTGCAAAACGCGCGCGGCCACAAACAGCCAGGCCCAGATCTGCAGGAGCGTCCCCAAAAGCGGAATCATCATCGCGACCAGGCAGCCCGCGTAAAAAAGGACCGGCACTTCAAAAAGATTTCGGAAGTGATTGTCCGCTTGAAGCATCGAGCGCGGCGGCGGGTCTTCGCCGCGAACCAGCTTGAAATAGTCCATTTTGATATGGCCGCCGCGCACGGCTTGAAGGCGTTGGTGCAGCATCCACAGTGCCACAACAAAAGTGAGTAGCACCATGGCGGCCATTGGAAAAACCAAAGTGAGATTCATGATCACCCCTTAAAAAAGAGTGACCATCTTACCGAGTTTTATTTCACCACGGTAGTGTCATTGACATTTGAAGGCAGCAGGTCGGTGGGGTGACGGCGGTAAAATCGCGCCAGCTTAAACAGGGTTCCCATGGTGATGTTCGCGCGGCCCGTTTCGATGTTTTGATAGTAACGATACGAAACGCCCGATTGGTCGGCCGCATCTTTTTGTAAAAGACCCTCTTTGCGTCGGAAAGCCGCAATCCTTTGACCAATCGCTTTCAGAAAAATTTCGAGTGTCATGTTTGTCATGTTGCTTCCTTCCCATTTTGTTGCCGTTTGATGAAGCTTCTCGACAAATGAAAGGCAAATCACAGACCAGCGAATTGATAAATGACAATAATGAAGGATTCCGCGCGTTTAGTGAGAAAACTAAAGCTCAAGTCGCTTGCTTGGAGAGCAAGCAAATGAGGCAAAATGACTCGATTTTTTGAGGCGATTTTCCCGGAACTTAGCGACCGGTTTTGATTGACCCCCCTACGTGCATTCAATAGCGTGGTGGCGATGCCCGAAGCGACGCTCCGACAGATCGAACGCCAGCGACGATTCTTCTCGCCCCTGGTGGTTTGCGCCTTTTGCGCCGTCTTAACGGCAGTGGCTTGGCTGGCGGCCCACCGGGCGTCTTCATCCGAAAACACCGCACGCTTCGAGCGTTCCGCGGCCGCGGTGCTGTTCTCTTTCAAAAGTCGGATGTCTTTTTACACCAACGCTCTGATTTACACTCGCAATCTCTTCAACCTCAAGCCTGATCTCTCACCCGAAGAGTTTGCGACGTTCGTGCGCGGGATGAATCTGAAAGATGAGTTTCCCGGCATTCAGACCGTGGGCTACATCCGCCGTTACTCGCGCGACCAGCTGATGCGAAATCTCAAGGCGCTCCCTCCGCGGGCGCAAGAACTCGCCGGACAGAAGCGAGATTCTTACGATGTCGTGATCTTTGTCGAGAGCTTGATGGCCGTGCCGACGACGGCGATCGGGATGGACTTGTCGGTGAGTCCCGAGCGTCTCGAAAAAATGAACAAGGCCGCCGAAATGGGGGTTCCGATCGCCACCGACCGCGTGGTGCGCATCTCCGATCCCAACGCGTCGCCGACGGAACATTTTTTTCTGGTGTTCGTTCCGCACTATAAAACCGGTGCCCCGATCTCAACGCCTGAAGAAAGGCGCCGCGCCTTGATCGGATTTGTCTACGGAGGTTTTCGCGCGCCGGTGCTGTTCGGAAACCTCGGAATCGACCGCCGAACGCAAGACAATCGATTCGTCTTTCAAGTTTACGACGGCCGCGAAGCCAAAGCGGACAATCTTGTCTTCGCCCGGGGCGACATCGCCTCGGCGGATCTCGAATTCTACAAGGAGATTCGGCTCGATGCGGCCGAGCACGAATGGACGATCATTTTGGGCGCGGTCCGGGGATTCTCGCCGGCGTATTCGCGTCTTCTCCCGCTGCTTCTTCTTTTGGTGGGCGGAACTCTGACGGCGGCGGTGACCATCGCGGCTCGCAAGTCGCAGAAGTACGCGGAAAAGCTGCAGGAGGACATTTTGATCCGGCGCCAAGCCGAGGCGCAGCTCCAGGAAGAAAAGCAAATCGTCGAGCTGACGTCGAAAATCGGGATGACCTTAAAAGCCGAGCAGGATTTGGAAAGCATCGTTCAGTTGGTGACCGACGTCGCCACCAACTTGACGGGCGCCAAGTTCGGCGCTTTCTTTTACAGCCTTCTCAATGAGGCGGGCGAAAACTTGATGCTGTTCAGTCTTTCGGGCGCGGACAAATCCGACTTCACGAAGTTCGGCATGCCCCGCAACACGGCGGTGTTTCGTCCCACGTTCGAGGGGACCGGGGTCGTGCGTGTCGACGACATCACCAAAGACCAACGCTACGGACAAATGGGGCCCCACCACGGAATGCCGATCGGGCATTTGCCGGTGCGCTCGTACCTTTCGGTGCCGGTCATTTCAAAAAATGGGAAAGTTCTCGGTGGGCTGATGTTTGGCCACCCGGAGGCGGGGCTTTTCACCGCTCGTTCCGAAGCGATTGTGCGCTCCTTGGCGATCCAGGCGGCCTCCGCCATGGACAACGCCACGCTCTACCGCGAACTCTCCCAGGCCCGCGCCGCCGCGGACGCCGCGAACAAAGCGAAATCGCTCTTCCTGGCGAACGTCAGCCATGAAATACGAACGCCTCTCGGCGTGATGCTGGGGTTTGCCGAGCTGACGACCGAGCACCGGCACGACCCTGACGTGGTGGACGAAAACGTCAAAAAGATTTTGCGCAGCGGGCGCGAGTTGTCCCGTATTATCGGCGAGGTTTTGGATCTGTCGAAAATCGAAGCCAACGCGCTTCTCATCGAAAACTCGACGTTCTCATTGGCCGGTTTTTTTGAAGATCTTCGGACCGATTGGCAGCCCCGCATTGAGGCCAAAGGAATTCGATTCTCGCTGGAGATGGCGAGCGATCTTCCGGCGCAGCTGCGGACGGATTCCACGCGCATGAATCAAATCATCGTCAATCTGCTTTCGAATGCGCTCAAGTTCACCGAGCGGGGTTCCATTCAGCTTCGGGTTCGTGCGGCGGGCGATGATGTTCATGGCCAGAGGCTGCGGATCGAAGTCGTGGACTCGGGCTTGGGAATTTCGGCCGAACACAAATCCTTGCTCTTCAAGACGTTCTCTCAAGGCGACAGTTCGATCACTCGCAAGTACGGAGGAAGCGGCCTGGGGCTGGCCTTATCGCGTCAGCTGGCGATCGCCTTGGGCGGCACCTTGGAACTGGCGTCGAGCATCGAGGGCGAGGGTTCGGTTTTTGCGCTGACCGTGCCGTCGCGCCGCGAACCCTCACAGGATTTGGATGTGGCGGCCGAAAAAAGAGCCGGACCTGCGGTGCTGAATTCGGTTCGCGTCCTCTTGGTCGAAGATTCTTTGGACAATCAGGTGTTGATCAGCACGTTTCTGAGCAAGGCTCAAGCCACGGTGGACACCGCGAACAACGGTGAAGAGGGCGTCGCCAAAGCCCTGGCGAACGAGTACGATATCGTCTTGATGGACATCCAAATGCCGGTGCTCGATGGCTACGGCGCTTTTCAGCGGCTGAAGTCTCAAGGTTACAGCAAGCCGGTGATCGCTCTGACCGCGCACGCCCTCATCGAAGAAAAAGAGCGTGCGTTTGACCTGGGATTTTTTGGTTATTTGACGAAACCCGTGAACCGCCAAACGTTGGTGAACACCATCGCCGAAGCGGTTCTGAGCTGAGTTTTCGCTTAAGCTTCCACCAAGGCTTTGAATCCCCCGTAGATCATGCGCTTTCCATCGAAAGGCATCATTTCGGGACCCATCTTTTGCAGGCGTTTGTCCGCCATGACGGCCTTGTTGACCCGGTCGCGGTGCGCGCGTGATTTGTAGGTGATCCACGAGAAGAACACGACCTCGTCCTTTTTGAGCTTCACGCTTTGGGGAAAAGAAGTCCACTTGCCTGGCTTCACATCGTCCGCTTGCGCTTCGACGTACTCAAGAGCCCCGTGTTCTTTCCACACCTTGGCCGCCAACTTTGCGACCTTGCGGTATTTCTCGACATTCTTTTTTGGGACCGGCAGAACAAATCCATCGACGTAACGGGCCATTGACTCCTCCTGGCTGCGTTGTTGGTGTAAGGTTAAAAGACTGTATCAATGAGCCGCAAGACGGGCAGTCGAGAAGCGACGCATGAATGTGGAGTTTTCTTCATCTCAGATTGTTTCATTCCAAAACAGGGGCGTTGTGGCTGCGTTCGAATTGGCCGATACTTAGATGGACCAGACCTCCATGTCTGAGAGAAAGAGAAGTCTTGAGCACCTTGAGTTTGGACCGCCGCAAATTTGAAGAGTACCGGATCCAGATTTTGTTCAACCGCTCGTCCGCCAACCAATGGGCGGGAATGGTGACGGCCTCAATTTACGCTCTTTGGTCGTACTGGCAATTTTCGAACGTGTCGTTCTGGGCTTGGTGGTGGGGCGCCTACATGTTGGGCTTCGCCATGCGCATCGCCATTCACCAACGGTATTTTTATTTGAGCAAGCGCTCCCAATCGCCGGCGCCGCTGATTTTCGAAAATTGGATCGCGTTCGGCAATTTTGTCACGGGCTGCTTTTGGGCGGTGGCCGCCGCGCAGCTTTTTCCGGAAGCCAACTTCGAAAGCGTCGTTTTTTTGAGCTTCATCTTGGCCGGGAATACGGCGGGGGCCGCGGTCGGTTATTGTGCCTCGAGCCGGGCGACGGCGACCTTCGTCTTTCCCTCGTTGATTCCCTTCATGCTTTTGCTCTTTGCCGATGGCCGTGACTTCCTCTGGCACATGGGGTGGCTGCTCGCGCTTTATCTTTTGGTCAACACGCTCCTGTTTCGAAGCTTGCACCGACACATCATCGACACCATCCGCCTGCGTTTCGAGAAGGACCGGCTCGTGCAAGAGGTCCTCGAGGCCCAAAAGAAAGCCGTTTACGCCGAGAAGATGGCGGCCCTTGGCGAAATGTCCGGCGGAATCGCGCATGAAATCAACAACCCGCTGGCGATCATCCAGCTGGCCAACGATCAAATCCAAACCAAGATTCGAGCCGAAAAGGTGGATGTTGAATTCATTCTCAAGCTCAGTTCGCGCATCCAAAATACGGTGCAAAGGGTGTCGCGGATCGTCGAAAGCCTGCGCGTGTTTTCTCGCGACGGGTCCGGCGATGCCTATGAGCATTTTCAGGCGGCCAAGCTGGTCGAGGACACCGTGGTTCTTTGCGGCGAGAAGTTTAAGACCTCGAATGTTCAGCTCAAGATCGTTCCTTCCGGCGATTTGGCCATCTACGGAAACCAGGTGCAGCTCAGCCAAGTGCTGCTGAATCTGCTCAACAATGCCTTGGACGCGGCCAAGCTCAAGGAGGACGGAAGGGTCGTCGTGAGCTGGGCGCAGACTCGCGAGTACGTGGAGATTTTTGTTCAAGACAGTGGGCCGGGCATCGCGCCCGAGATCGCGAACAAGATCTTTCAGCCCTTCTTTTCCACCAAACAAGTGGGACACGGAACCGGACTCGGTCTGAGCATCTCGCTCGGGATCATGCAGTCGCATGATGGTCAGCTCTTTTTTGAGAACACGTCGCCCGGAACCAAGTTCGTGATGCGCCTGAAGCGCTTCAACTGATCAGTCGCCGCCGATGGATGAGCGGCGCTTTGAAAAAACCTGCAAGTTGTCGGTGAATTTAATCAGATCGCCAAAAGCGAGCTTGTCGAAAATCGGCACGCGCAAGCGGCGAAAAGAATCTCCCATTTCCCGGTGCGAGGTCCAAAGAATAAAGTGGCAGTCCCGAAGCTTTCCGCTGGTTTCGAGGCTCTGGTAGAGCTGCTCGGCGCCCCCGGCGGGCATTTGCAAATCGCAGAAAATGGGTCCTTTAAAATCGGCTGGAAGATTCTCGAGGGCGTCCGTGGCAGACGAGAATTCGAGGATGTGAATATCGAAATGCCGCAACAGATGAAACTTTAAAACTGCGCGCAGGTCGTGATGGTCTTCAACGATAATGGCCGTGGGCTTGCTCAAAAAATAGGCTCTCTTTTTTAAGTTCCGTCCCTCTAATTTAGCCGATTTTCCCTGCGCGCGCGACCGAAAAAAAGCAAGACAAAACGGCCTTAAGTGTTTCAAGAAATGTTCACATTTGCAGCGTAAATGCTTAATTTGATTTTTGCCAAACGGCGCCCTAGATTTCTTTTTCAACGCTCTTTTCTGGAGGAACAGATGAAGAAACTGGCCATCGGTCTGACAGTGGTCGCGGCACTCGCGGCGGGCTGTGCGTCCAATGATGAAAATAAAAATATGAAAAAAGGCGCGGGCATTGGAGCCGGTGCTGGTGCTCTGATCGGGGCTGTTGTCGGCAACCAATTTGGTGATGCGACAAAAGGCGCCGTGATCGGCGGGGTTCTCGGCGGCGGCGTGGGCGCGCACATGGGAAATCGCATGGACAAGCAAGCCAAAGAACTTGCGGCCGTGGCCGAAACCAAACGCACCGAAGAGGGAATCGTCACCAAGCTGAAAAGCGACATTCTCTTCGATACCGGCCAAGCGACTCTGAAGCCTCAAGCCAAGGCAAATTTGAGCCAAATGGCCGGCATCATGAAAAAGTACCCCGAGAACGTTTTGACCGTAAACGGCTACACCGACAACACCGGCGGATCGAAAGTGAACGAAGCCCTCTCGACCAAGCGCGCGGAAGTGGTCCGCCAGTCCTTGATCGAAAACGGAATGCCCGCATCGACCATCAAGGCGCAAGGCTGGGGACCCTCGAAACCCGTCGCAAGCAACGATTCGGCTGACGGGCGTCAGAAAAACCGCCGCGTTGAAATTGAAATTGCCGCGGACCCTTCAAAAGTTCCGCCCGAGAAAAAATAATTCTCGCGCTCTTTGGATCTGACAAATAAAAAAGCCAGCCGCGAGGCTGGCTTTTTTATTTGTCGCTCTTGCGTTCACTTCATCATGAGAAGTGTCGGCGTTTCGGGGTTAGTGATCGAGGCGGCGAGGATTTTGAGTTGTTCCGGCGTGAACCTTCCCGGAATCGACTTCATCGCTGACAGTTTTGACTTCGGGGACGTCGCCGTAGGAGAAGTCCCGTTCAATTTCAGAAGGCGAGCGGCGAACTCGAGCAGCTTCGATCTCTTTGTCTTCGGGAGTTCGGGGGGCGTTGCTCTCAACAGAACCAAATTCGAGTTTCTCATCGGATCCCTCTTGCCCATCGGGCGTCATGATTTGTTTGATCTTCGAGTCGGCACGGTCGCTTTGTGGTTTCAAGTTCAACCTCCTGCTTTCAATTGCTTCTCGATGGAGCAACCGGGGTGCCAGACGTCGCGGTGGCTTATAAAAGAAATGGAGACTTGAGCTGGGGCAGGATTCCCTTCTTATTTGCTTGCGCCGGCCTGGCCGCCCGTTCTAATTTTCGACCCATGATTCGGTTCTTGCTCACTCTCTTCTTGGCGGCTCCGGTGCTGGCCTGGGCCCAGCTTCCGGTGATTTCGGACGTTCAACTCAAGCCGGGTTCCAGCTACACGTGGACTTACTATGAGAACGGCGGGGAGGGTCCCGCCTATTCGGCCGAACGCTACACGATTCTCTCGAACGTGAACGGCGTTTTGATGATCCAGCACAGTTCACGCATGGATTTCAAGGGCGACGCCGTCTTTAAAGACACCAACCGTTTTCGAGTCGATCTCAAAAAATGTCTCGCGGCCCATCAGGATCCACGGGTCAAAATGGCTTTTATGATCGAGATTTTTCAGTTGCAGCCTGATGGCAGTTTCGCGCCGCCATTGGCTTTGCAGGCGACCGCTTTTGAAGAGAAATTCAACTGTCACGGGATCGTACGAACGGGGCGACCTTCGCTTTACACGACGTACTTCACTTTTGAAGAGACGAACATCGGGATGGCGAAGCTGTTTCAGCAAAAGCGCGTTCCCGACGATCAGTTGGGGAGTTTTTACTTTCTCGACGATTCGATGCTCAAAGGGGTGGCTTACAAAAAAGACTTCAACCCCGGAACGAATCATCACTACTTGATGCGTTTGACCGACTGGTCGCAAACCCCTTAGCGCCCGCTCTCAATCTTTGAATCCGAAGCCACCGAGTGCTCATAAAAGTGCTCGCGGCTTTCGCTCGAGAATGACAAGTCGTTGACGACGCCATTCTCTTGATCTTCGGCCATTTCGGCGGCCGTTCTTTTGGCATGGCCAAGGTCGTCGGCGCTTTGTTCGGCACTTTGACTTTCGGTTTCAGGAACGGGTTTGACAAGGGGCTGTCGAAGTTGCTGTTCGGGAAAGGCTTCGGGCGTGGGCATAAGGACCTCCTTATCAATCAAGGAGCAAGGGCAGTGCCATCCATGGGCGGGGTGCTGAAACGCCCGGCCGCCAAGCCGGGGCATATTTCCGCTCGTCAGCGGGATCAAAAGTAAACGTTCTGCTCGCCCCACTGCTGCGTGAGGCCGCGCACGTGCTGCAAAAGGGCTTGTGCGCGCGCCAAGAGCGACGACGCATCGGATTTCAGGCGAAGGGCCGTGATCAAGTCATTGCGTTCAGGTCCGCTCAAAAGATCAGCCAAACGCTGCACGCGCTGGATCTGCGCGCGGTCAAAGCGGCTGACAATTTTCAAGTACGTCGTGACCTGATTGGTTCCGCGCATCGACGCTCCGCCATTGTCGCGGGCGAAGAAGAACAGTTTGCCGTTGCCGTCGATCGAAGCCTCGACGTTGCCGCCACTCCAGCGGTCCCATTGTCCGCACAAGAGGTCCAGAACCATGATCTGCGAAAACTGGCGCGAGAGTTCAAGCTCGCTCTGCGTGGGCGTGCTTCCGTTTTTCGCCTTCACCCCTTTGAGTGACATTTCGCGAGTCGTGGGACGGGGGCCATCGGCGCGGATAAATTGCGCGATGGGGTGCGCGCGGTTGATGGTGTTGGCATCGGGGTTCGCGACGTCCAAAGCCTCCCACTCATCGGTCTTGGGCGTGAGCACGCCCGCCAGTGAGTTGGGATTCGCCCGGATCTTTTCGATCAACTCGTCTTGATTTTCGCGGCGCCATTGATTGCGCTCGTTCGCGCTGGTGAGCATGCCGTAGAAAATCTGCGTGGTGCGCGGCCCGATCGTGTAAGGAGCCGAAGGAACCACGAGGGCGCTCATGCGCAGAAACTGCGCCAGGCGGTGCGACACCAGCTGAGCTTCCGAATTGGCGGCGCCGTTTGCGGGTAAGAACTTGCCGACCGACTTTCCGGCGGGGTCTTTGATTTTAAGCCCCAGCGACGTGCCGCCCGGTTTGTACTCAAGTTGGTAGGACGGGTCTTCAAGATTGAGCGCCGCCGCCTTGGCTTCGAAGGCCTGATCCTGCGCCAAAATTTGAAATTCTTCCGAGCGCACATCGCGGGCCAGGGCCGAGACCGAGCAGCCCGTCAGGGCGAGGAGGGTGAGGGTCCATCCGAGTTTCATGAAAAATCCTTTCATCAATGTTTTATCTTAAAAATGAAGTTTGAATGCGGCCGCCGGCGAAGTCCTCGAAGCCCTGCGGTGAGTAGCACTCGCGCATGCTGCCTTCAAATTTCGAAAACCCGCGCCGGACCAGATCAAAGCGTTTGATCAGATCCACCATCCAAACCGGGATCTTGCGTTCGCATTTGAGCTCCAAAATCACGTTCACGCCCGGCATGCCGAAGGTGGCCGGATGGTCATAATTGAGCATCTCCTCTTCGCGAGGGATGACATCGTAACCCGTTTCCATGCGGTAGCGCAGGCTTCGGTCAAACGTGATCCGGGCGTAATCGTCGACGGTCGAGAGGTAAGCCTTGCGCCGGTACTGGGTTAAGATCATCGGGCTGGCGCCGTAGGTGCTGACCAGACCCATGAAGTGCATCAAGTGAGGATCTTCAGTGGGGTCAAAGTCTTTGATGCTCTCGGGTTTGAGAAAGAGATCGCCCCAGTTTTCGAACGGGACCCGGCCCCGCCGCTTTTTCGAAAACTCAGCCGTCTTTTCTTTCGTCTCGAAATAATAGGGAGGCTTCGGGTTGTCGCCGTAGGACCGCACGCGCAGGCTCATCTTTCCGGTCAAATTTTCTTTGGCGCGGATGAAATGGTAATTGGGCGTCTCAAAATACAGACTGTTGATCGTGTAGAAGTGGTCGGGAGAGATCTGCGAGTAGTAATCCATGTCGCAAAACGCTTCGACGTAGCGGGAGATCGGCTCGACCATCGAAAACGGAATGAGATACTTCAGTTCGTACCGTTCCAGAACCAAGGGAGAAACGGGACCCACCGCCATTAGAGAATCCTCTTGGCGGTCTTCGAAAGGTGATTGGACTCGGGCGCCGAAGCGATGGATGAGGATTCATGCAAGTACTTGATGTAGAGCGCGCGGATCCGGAACTCCAGATCCAACAAGTGTTCGCGGCTTTCGAGCCATCCGCGCTGCAGGTCCAGCGCGAGCATCGGGTCTTGGCCCGCGATGGCGCTACTGGCCCGGCGAAGTTCATCGGGATTCATGCGAGACGTCTCGCGCATTGATTTGTGCAAGTCCAAGAGCGTGCGCAGTTCGGTCACGGTATTTTTGTAATCGCGGTCCGAAAGAGCGGTGGTTTCGCGCGATTTGTTGCGTTCGCGCAGCATTTTGATTCGCTTGTCGACGGCCGAGAGGTCGGGCGCACCCGCGAACGGGAGATTGATGGCGACTTCGACCCCGTAAACCTTTTCGCCCTTGTCATCCTTCATCGAGACTTCGATGTGTTCGAGCCATTTCTCGTCGCGGGCGCGGTCGTACTGCAAGGCCGACTGCGATTTTTCAAGATCGGCGAGAACAACTTGATTTGTCAGCGTTTGCTCGAGGCGCTTGTCGGCGGCTCCGTCGAATTTCGTGCGGATGTCGTCGATCGAAGCCAGATCTGTGAGATCGAATTGGTCGATCCCGCCCAATTGCAGGTCGCTGAGTTCGCTCTGCGTGTTGCTGTAATCGCGCTGGATGTCGGCGATCTTCAGGTCGATCTTGTCCAGATCGGTTTTGGCTTTGAGGTAGGATTTCAGTTCGGTGCGGCTTTTCTGGGCCGCGTACGAAAGGGCTTTCGAAGCGCGGCGGCTCACCTGCGAGAGCTGATCGGCCATCGCCTTTTTCTCTTTGGCTAGAGTCAGCCGCGCGATCAGGTCGTAGCGGGCCACCAGCATCTTTGAGAGGGCCTCGCTCAGGGCGGCCTCTTCGTTTTTTTCGAGCGCGCGCTGAAAACGCGAGCTGGCGACGTGTTCGGAGTACCCCTTCGGGTACAAACGCAGACCCACTTTGACGTCTTGCTGGTTCAGTTCGCCGCGGTCAAACCGGATGTCGGCTTTTTCCAGTGGATTCAGGCTCGACGCGTCCTTCGTCAGGCGCACGGCCTCTTGTTGGTTGGCGATTTGCGGATCTTTCCAGGCCGTCTTTAAAATGTCCTCGGGCGAGGCGGCCCAAAGGGGCGCCTGCACGAGCGAAAGGCCGGCAAAGAGAAGGGCGGCGGTCTTACTTTTCATTTTTCTTGGCCGGGGCCTTCACGGCATTTTGGAGGGAGAGGCGTGTGAATTTGGCGGTTTCGTCCTTGAGGTCGAAAGCGACGAAGAGCGAGCTGTCTTTGGTGTCGAGCGCGAGCCCTTCGGGTTTAAGCCCCTTGAACTCGCGGATCAGTTCGGGCGTGACCACACCCTGGTTCTCCTGAAGGCGCCAAACGGCCCCGCAGTTTTCGTCGTCGCAGACGGTGGCCGCGTACAGGCGCCCTTTGATCTTGATCAAGTCGCTGAGGCGCTGACTCTGCCCTTGGTTTTTGCCGAAATCCAAGGCCTTCCAAAGAGCGACGTTCTCGCTCTTGAGAGTCTTGGTTTTCAAGAGCGCATCGACGCCCTTGACCACCACGATGGCGGTTTTGTCACCCTCGAGGAAGGGCTCTTTAAAGCCGAGATAAAGATCGCCGCCATCAACGAAGTGGCTCTCGATTTCAAAGTCGTCTTCGTCCGCGGACTTGAGCAGAGCCTGCAAAGCTTTATCTTGACCGGCTTTGATCGCCTTGATGAGCAAAGGTTTGAGTTCGACTTGGCCCACGACCGAGAGGTCCAGTCCCGAGCGCTTGATTTCGACAAAGAGATTTCGTTCGGACTTTTCTTTGCCTTTTTTGGTCAGGCCTTGCGACGCGAGAATGTAAATCGAATCGCCGCTTTGGCTGATCGACTCGAGGTCCGAAATTTTGTCAAGGCCCGCGACCGTCAGGACTTGGTCATCCACTTTGCCGTCCCGGTCGGCCAAAAACAGGGTCGCGCTCTTTTTCTTGTCGGTGTCGTCGCTGACGATCAGGTATTTCTTTAAATCCTCCAGGTACAAAACGCCCGAAGGCTCGAACGAATAGCGTCGGCCCAAGCCCGAAGGCAGGTGCATGGCCTGAGGAGCCATCTCGGGCTCGGCAATCGCCGCCGCGCTCGCGGTTTCGGTTGCCGCCACCGCGATCGGAAAGCTGAAGAGTTCAAACTTGGGTTTGATTTGAACTTTTTCACCCAAAAGCAGGCCGTTTTGCGAGGGGATTTCGACCACGACTTCGCGGCCCCAAATCTGAACGTTCGGAAAGTGCATCAGGCGCGGGGGCATCAGGATGATGCGCGAGCCGACGCTGACGATCTTGCCTTGCAAAGTGGCGTGGCCGCGCGTGAGCGGAACCACCGACACGGTTTTGCCGATCTCGAGTTTGGTTTGCAAATTCTCATGAACGAAGCCCTCGACATAGGAGGGGTTCGCGGGCGAGAGCGTGAGCACACTCGTGAACGCGGGAACCTTCTCGCCTTTTTTGAAATTCACGGCGCCGACGATCCCATCGACCTCGGCGAAAACGTAAAGATTCTTCTTTTGCAGCTCGAGGTACTCGATCTCTTGGCCCAGGTCTTCGATGTCGACCGCGAGCGGGTCGGCGAGGTCAACGCTCGACGAGTTGCTCACGATCGAGTTCAGGTGCTGACGCACTTTCATCTCGGATTGCAGCTTCGCCATTTGCGATCTTGCCAGGCGCAGGCGTGAATTCAGCTCGGACTGATTGAGCTCGATCAAGAGATCGCCTTTTTTGACCATCTGTCCCGCCAGGACGTGGATGCGTTTGATCTCGACCGGCGATTCGAAATTGACTTGCAGTTCGCGCGAATCGGCGACGCCCAAAAAGCTCATGGACTCGGAGCCCATGTAGAAGCTCAAGGCGACCACGCCGGCCAAGCAGGCGGCCCAGACCATGGCCATGTAGCGGTTGTCGGTCCCGACGATGTCTTCTTGAATAATCGTGATGAGTTTTTTGATGGATTTCACGTCAGACCTCAATGATCGAGTCTTGCATCATCAGGTTGACGCCCTTGGCGCCCGGAACCTTCTGCAATGAAGACAGCATCGAATGGTTGGTGGTTTTGCCTTTGAACTTCAATTGATAGGCGTAGTCGAGAAGATCGCCTTGGCCGATTTCGCGGACCGAGATCATCGCGAAGTGTTTGCAGTTTTCGTTCAGCACCTTCTCGAGTTCACGCACGTTTTCGTCTTCGCGCTTCAAATGCAGGCGCAAGAGGGCGTCGAACTGGGGACCGTGGGCGAAGGGCGTCTTGGCCAACACCAGCGTCGAAGCCACAAAGCACATCGCCCCGATGGTGGCGATGGCGTAGGCGTGAACGCCGGCCGCGAGTCCGATCGCGAGTGAAGCGAAGATAAAGAACATGTCGCGGGGGTCTTTGATATTGGTGCGAAAGCGCAAAATCGAAATGGCGCCGATCATGCCGATCCCGCGCGCGACATTGTCGCCGATCGCCTGCATCGCGGTGGCCGTCAGGATCGGGCAGAGCACCAAGCAGTGCAGAAAGTTTCGCGAGTACGACAAACCTTGAAAAGTTTTAACGTACAAGACGGCGATCACGGTGCCGAGAACGAAAGACAGCAGAAACGCGTAGAACACCGACAGGATTGTCGGGTTGGCCATGGATGTGCTGAGCACATTAAAATCAAGCATTGAGCTTCTCCCCGGAAAACGCCCCGTTCAAAATCTAAGACGCTGCGCAACATAACCGAATCCTGACCATTTGCGAACCCTTAGAGCGAGGGCGGAAGCTTTTACAAGGGGGCAAACCCTTAAGGTTTGTAAAGAGGACGCACCTTCGGGAGTAAGGCCTCGATATCCTTGAGGCGGCGGGAGCTGGAAGGGTGGGTGCTCAAGAATTCTGGAGGAGAACCGCCGCCCGCGCTGCCCATTTTTTTCCATAAACTGAGGGCCTCTTCGGGGTCGTAGCCCGCCCGGGCCATCAACTCCACCCCGATTTGGTCGGCTTCAAGTTCCTGATTGCGGCCGTGAGGCAGGGTCAAAAGAAGGGCCGAGGCCGTGCCCGCGACCGCCGCGTATTTGGGATCGAGCTTGCCGCTGGCGACGCCGATGTCCAAGACCCCTTGCTTGACCATTTCTTCCGAAATGCGCTCCCGGCCGTGTTCACGCAGGGCATGCGCGATTTCGTGCCCCATCACGGCGGCGAGTTCCGCATCGGTGAGTTTGAGCTGATCGATCAAGCCCGAGTAGACCATCATCTTCCCGCCGGGCATGCAAAAGGCATTGAGGTCTTTGGAGGTGATCACGTGCGTTTCCCACTTCCAATCGCGGGCGTCGCCCCGGAAGATGGGTGTTTGGGCGATCAGACGGCGCGCGATTTCATTCACGCGGGCGACCTGCTGTTTGTTCTGATCGAGAAGTCCCTTCTTGGCCGCGTCGGCTTTCATCTCCTCGTAACCTTTTGTGGCCATTTCATTGATCTGACTTTCGGAGACCAGCATGAGCTGTTTGCGATCGGCGCCGATCACGCCGGAATCGGTCGTGCTGGCGCAAGACAGAGCCGTCAGGGAGAGGACCAAAGACATGACGATCGAGGCGATGAATGAAGTCGCGTTTTCCATAGGGCCTTATTTTTAAGGGGCCCCCGCGCGAAAAACAAACCGCTTCTGACGCTGTTAAGAAAAGATGACAGCGCTGGGAGGGCTCGTTATCGTTTTTTGTCGATGCCATTCTCAAGGAGGGACCATGACGCGAATTCTTCTCGGCGCGCTGATCATTTTGTCAGCAAGCGCGCACGCCGCCACGACCGAAAAAGCCTCTTGTCAGGAGTTTGACAAAGCCGTTTCGGGCTCCGTCTCCGGGGCGCAAAAGCTCAAGCGTTTCTTGGACGCCCAGTGGGCCTACAATCTTCGCGAGTACCCAGAAATGGGAACGTTCGTCGGTAAGAAAGATCTCGATGATCAATTCACCGATGTGTCCTTCGAGGCCGTCGAACGCCGCAAGAAAGTCACCGTTTGCCAGCTCAAGTCCGCCGAGAAAATTTCGGCCAAAGGGCTGAACGAGGTCGATAAAATCTCGCGTGATCTCTTGGTGCGCAATTTGCGCGAGCGCGTCGAGTGGCAGAAGTTCGATGACGACTATTTGATTTTGAACCACTTGGGCGGCATCCATATGGATCTGCCCGATCTGTTTCAAGCCATGCCGGCGACGTCGGTCAAAGATTACGAAAACATCGCCGCGCGCCTCGAGAAGATCCCGCAGCTCGTGCGTCAACATGAAGCATGGCTGCGCAAAGGGCTCGAGAAAAAAGTCACGCCGGTAAAGATGTTTCTCAAAAAAGTTCCGGAGCAGTTCGATGGCGTTTTGACCAAAAAAGTCGAAGACAGCCCACTGTATGCGCCGTTCACGCGCATGCCGTCTTCGATTCCCGAGGCGGACCGCGTGCGTTTGCAGAACCGCGCCAAAGCCGCACTGACCGAAAAGGCGCTGCCGGCCCTGGGGCTGCTCAAAGAGTACGTCGTTCGCGAGTACATCCCGGGCGCGCGCGAGAGCATCTCGTGGAGCGAAATGCCCAACGGGGTGGAGTGGTACAATTTCTTGGTCCGTCAACAGACGACGACAACTCTCACGGCCGATCAGTTGCACACGCTCGGGCTGCAAGAGGTGGAGCGGATCACCGGCGACATGAAAAAAGTCATGGAGACCCTGAAGTTCAAGGGCTCCGTGCGTGATTTCAACCAAATGCTGCTCAAGGATTCAAAATTTTATTTCGAGGATCCGCAAATGCTCCTGATGGCCTACCGCGATTTGGCCAAACGGATCGACGCCGAGCTGCCGAAACTGTTCGGTCGTCTCCCGCGACTGCCTTACGGGGTGCGCGCCATCCCCGAGTACAAGGCCAAGGCCTCTCCGACCGCTTATTACATGCCTGGCAGCCCCGAGGGCGGGCGCGCGGGATTTTTTGAGGCCAACACCTACGACCTCAAAGCGCGTCCCAAATGGGGCATGGAGGCGCTGACGATGCACGAGGCCGTTCCGGGTCATCATCTTCAGATCGCGATCGGCCAAGAGATCGAAGGCCTTCCGGAGTTTCGCAAGCACGGTGGCTTCACGGCGTTTGTGGAAGGCTGGGCGCTTTACGCCGAGGGCCTTGGCGAGGAGATGGGTTTTTACCAAGACCCGTACTCCAAGTACGGGGCGCTCTCTTACGAGTTGTGGCGCGCGGTGCGCTTGGTGGTCGACACGGGCATGCACTCAAAAGGTTGGAGCCGCGACAAGGCGCTCGACTATTTCTTGGAGCTGATGCCGAAATCCAAACTTGAGGCCGAAGTTGAGATCGACCGCTACATCACATGGCCCGGCCAGGCCTTGGCGTACAAGGTGGGGCAACTGAAGTTCCGCCAGCTGCGTGATGAAGCCCAAAGCGCTTTGGGCGAGAAGTTCGACGTGCGTATGTTCCACGACGAGGTCTTGCGCCATGGCGCGCTTCCGTTGGACACGCTCGAGACTTTAACGCGGTCCTGGATTCAGAAGCAAAAAACGGCGAAGAAGTGAGACTTAAAAAAAAAGCCCCGGCGCAAAACTCCGGGGCTTTTTGATTGTTGGACCACCAGCGGTCAAATTAAATCAGGCCTTCGGCTTTCATGGTCTCGCGAACCGAGGGGCGAGCGCCCACGCGCTCCACGTAGCCCATGAGTCCGGGCCATTTCGTCATATCAACGCCCAGCATTTTGCTCCATCCCAACACGGTGAACAGGTAGGCGTCCGCGACCGTGAACGTCTGGCCCATCAAAAAGGGGCGGCCCTGCAGCTGTTCTTGCAGCCAGTCCAGGCGCTTTGACAGATTGGCTTTGGCGATCTCGCGGTACGCGTCGGGAGTTTTGGGATTGAAAAGGGGGCTCATGCCCTTGTGCACTTCGGAGCTGATGAACGTCAGCCATTCTTGCAGTTTGTAACGCTCGAACGTGCCGGCTCGGGGAGCCAATTCTTTTTCGGGCGCGCGGTCCGCGATGTATTGCAAGATCGCGGCGCCTTCGGTCAGGACTTCGCCCGTTTGAGTTTCAAGTGCGGGCACGTAACCTTTGGGGTTGATGCGCAGGAAGCTCTGGCCCGTGGCCGTCGTCTTCTCGGGAATCTTCATGTTTACTTTTTCGGTTTGAAATTTCAGGCCGGCTTCGGTCAGGGCGATGTGAGATGCCATCGAGCAGGCACCGGGGCTGTAGTAGAGTTTCATGTTTCCTCCTCAAGGAATGTTTGAGGAGATCAGTCCAACCCAAGACCGGGTCCGGCGCAAGCCCCGCCGAGGCTGCCCCGCGGCTTTAGTGCGCGTTATTTCTTCCAGGGAGGGCGCTCGCCCAGTTCGGCCTCGGGAGAACGTCCCAGGTATTGAAGGCGCGTCCATTCCATCGACAAGAAGTTGGTCTCATCGCCGCGAGCCGACTGCTCGTAAGAACGCGTGGTCTCGCAAGGAGAGTCCGGATCGTAACTGTTGGTCGAGCAGATCGAAATTTGCGCTTCGGGGGCGTTCATGATCTTGAGCCACTCTTGAGCTTTGAGCGGGCGCTGGGGTTCGATCGCGGGATCGTACACGTAATACTCGGTGCCGACGCGAACGATCGGGGCGACGTGGTACCACCAGCTGACCATCCCATCCGGGTGGTTCGGCGTGTTCACGGCAAGGCCGCCAAAGGCGAAGATCTTCGCGGGAGCGGCGGCGCCTTTGGACTGCAGCAAGCGGGCCGCCAGTTCGGCGCGCGCGTAACAGCCGTCATCGGGATAAAGCCAGGTCAGGCGGCGCGATCGGTTCTGCGAATCCTTGAGAATTTTTTCGTCACGGATCAGCTGAAATCGGGCTTGCAGGTCCTGGGGCTGGATCACGGGAACGCGGTTCCAGTTGGCGTCCTTCCAGTCTTTTTTGGATGCGAGCGCCGAGGGGGCCGACGTCTCGGCCTGCATCTGGTTCAGGCGCTGACGGGTTTCGTGCAAACGCAAGAGGCTCTCGGCCGAAAATCCGGCTGGACGTTGAGCCGAAAGTCCGCGCGCGTGGGCGAAAGAAGTCGTACTCAACAAAACGGTGATGAGGGTCGCGGTCGCGAGGCCAAGTGTGCGCATGGAGGTCCTTTTTAGTGACGAGAATGTACCCCAAAATCGGGGGTCCGGGGCAAATTTAGACAGACCCTCTCCCTTTTTCAATACCCGGGTCGTTTGGAGCGGTGCTACGCTCAAGGCATGATTCAAGCCAAGCATGTGATGAACCTGTCCACCCCTGTTTTGAGCTTCGATGCCACCGTGGCCGAAGCTATTGAATTCATGAGAAAAAACTCGGCCGGCTTTGTGGCCGTGAGGGCCAATCAGGAGCGCTTTCAAGGCGTTCTGACCGAGGGGGGCCTGGCGCGCGTGTATTTGCGCTATCAGCTGCAGCCAGACAAAGAGGCGTTGATTCTTTACCGCGATTTGCTCGAGCCCATGCAGCTGATTCACGAGAATGAGGTCTTTCCTGAGGTCGTGAAAAAGTTGCTCACCGCGGTGGGGCACCGGATTTTTGTGATCAACGACGCCGGCATGGTGGTGGGCTACATCACCGCCAAGGATATTCTGCCTTACTTCACCGCGGGCGGCGGTAAGGACAAAACCAAGGATCAAACCGAATCCCTCAAGTCGGATCTTTACATGTACGAGAGTTTTTTCGACAAAAGCCCGTTTATGATGCATTCGGTGAACAAAGAGGGCGTCATCCAGATGGCGAACGAAATGCTTCACAGCGTGCTCGAGTTTCCGTACGGGGAGTTGATCGGAAAAACGATTTTCGACTTGTACCCCAAAGAGGCGCACAAGTTCGCCGAAGAAGGGCTCAGGACGATCCTCTCGCAGGGGTATCACAAGGTGGTGAAATCCAGCATGCTCACGAAAACGGGCAAAAGCGTCGACGTCGAGCTCGTCTCACGCGTCTTGACGAACCAATTCCAGGAGCCCATCGGCACGATGACCGTGGCGCGCCCCTTGGAAATGGCCGTCGTTCTTAAAACACTTCGGATGTCGGAGTAAGTTCGGCCGCCGCGGGGATCGCCTCGCGCTTAAAGGCTTCGCACGCGCCGGGGTTGCGCATTTGGCCGCGCATCTTGGCGAGTTCGGTGCGGGTGATTTTCAGGGCGCGGGTGTCGCAGTTGTTTTGCGCGAGCAGGTCCGAAATTTTCTCGGTTTCGTCCGAGAACATCATCATCTTCCAGATCAATTTAATTTTGAGCCAGTTCGTCAGATAGTCGCACTGGTATTTTTGGTTCGGCGGCATGTAGTCGGCGGGACTGCGATCGCCTTTGCGCATGTTCTCGCGTCCGCTGGCCGAAATCAGGTGGTAGGTGTTGGCCAAAAAATTCGCGTACAGACAGCGTGTCTCCGAGGTCCACTGCCAGCCGCCCGCGATGTACGCGTGCTTCAAGGGAACCATGTGATCGATTTGAATTTGCCGTGAAGAATCGAAGAGGTCGCCCGTGTAAGGGTCTTTCCAAAGTCCTTTGTCGACGATGCATTTGTTATTACCGCGGTAGGTGACGGGCTTTGAAGAGTCGCGGATCAGAACTTTGGCGCGTGTGTTGTAACAGTTGTCGTCGTCGGGATCGTTGACCCAGGCACCGAAGTGCTTGCGACGGACATAATTTTCACTGGCAACGGGGGGAGCTTTGTCGTGGTGAATCCATTTGAGAAGTGAGAGAGAGGAGGCGGCGGCTTGAAGGTCTTCGAGGAATTCGGTGTCGGTCATCAGTTCGATCGGGTCTTCCCACTCGGCGCGTTTGACGGTCGCCGTATCGTCAAGAGTGAAATACTCAATTTCTCTTGATGGGTCGGTGGCTTTGCCCGAGAGATACGTGCGGAGATCAGAAGCGAATGCCGACGGAGCCACTAGCAGTAGTAGCCCGATGATCCAAGGAACACGAGACTTGCCGTGCAGATTGAACATCAATTCCCCCTCGATGTCTCAATTGAACTGGTCCAGCGAACAAGATGCAAGAAAACCACGGTCAGAATTCGCTCATGACTTATGTTGTCGCAACAAGGGCATTGCGTCATGATGTTGTTTATGCAGAGTGGCAAGTGGTCCAGTTTGCTGAACAACAGGGCAAAAGTCGGCGTCTCGTTTTAAGCTTTCTTAACACATGGAAAACACTGAAGAATTGCAATACTCAATCGTTTGATTAAAAATAACGTTGTCCTAATCAAATGATTGAATTAATCTGAGTCCCATGACCGATACCAAAAAAAACGACAAGGTTGAAGCTGTGGACGTCGTGCACGCGCCTGAGGTTGCGCCCTCGGATCTTGAGGGGAACGCGCGCGAACGTCTGAAGGAAGTGGCGATTCGACTTTTCGCCCAGAGTGGGATTGACGGCGTGAGCACGCGCGATATCGCGCGCGAAGCGAACGTGAACATCAGTCTCATCAGCTATTACTTCGGCGGCAAAGAAGGCCTCTATAAGACCGCCGTTCTCGAGTACGCGCAGCTGGCGGTTGGTGACCTCACTCAGCTGATGGATTCGTACCACGCCGATTCGCTGAACAAAGCCGACTACATGAAACTCATGCGCGGGATCATCACGGGAATCATTCAGTTCAAGCTGCGTTCTCCGCAAATGAGCGAGTTGATGATGCGCGAGATTTTGGCGGGACTGCCGCACATGCGTGAAATGTACGCGACGCTCTTTAACACGGTCGCTATTCGCATCATGGACATCTTCGCGGTCGCTCAGAAAAAGGGGATCGTGCGCGCCGATGTGAACGGCCACACCTGGCTTTTCGCGATCATGCATTCGATGGACTCTTACTTTTTCGCCTCGAAGTGCGGAACGCCGTTCACCGACAAGTCCTACAAAATTCCAGAAGAAAAAGACCTTTTTATTGATCAACTGATGAAGATCTTCGTTGAAGGAGTGATGAAATGAAATCGCATCTCGCCTTGAGCCTCGTTCTGCTTGTGGCCCCCGTGATGGGCACCGCGATGACGCTCGAGGAGTACTTGGCCCAGGTTCGCGCCAAACACCGCGGCCTGCAATCTTTGGACGCGTCCAGGGACGCCGCCACCAACCGCCGCGAAGCGGGAGATATCGGGCTCTCGCCCGTGCTCACGTTCAAAGCGACTTCGCTCGATGACAAAAAGCCCCAGAATTTGGGCGCCTTCGTCGTCGATCGCAATGAGGTGATGGATTATTCGCTGGGTTTGGGCAAGACCTTCACCACCGGCACCACCGCGCAGGTCACGGCCAATACCAATGAAACCAAGCTCACGGGCCGCAATCTCGGCACCACGCCTCCGCAAGGGATCAGTCAGACCCTCGGAACGGGGAGTTTGGGGCTTTCGTTGTCGCAGTCGCTCTGGAAGGGCGGCTTTGGCAGCAACGTGCGCCTCCGCCAAGAGCGCGAACTGCAAATCGAACGCACCGAGAAGCAGTCTTACGACCTTCAGGCCCAACAAATTTTGATCCAAGCCGAGTCGGCCTACTGGGATGCGCTCTTTCAGCGCGACGAGCTCAAGCTCCGTCAAGACTCGCTCGAGCGCGCCCGCCGCATCGAGAGTTGGGTGAGGCGCCGCGTGTCGAACGGGATCGGCGACGACGCCGACTCGTTTACGGCGCAAGGCCTGGTGGCCGGACGCGAACTTCAGCTCTTGATCGCGCAAGACGACATGGTCGCGGTCGAAAGACGCCTGCGCGACATTCTCGAGCTTCCGGATTCGGAGCCACTGCCGCCCTTGAGCGGAACGCTGACCGGTCAGCGCCGCTTGGATCAAATGTCTCAAGGACGCGAAGGGCGTAAGATCCGCCTGGATTCGTACCTCGCGGTTCTCGAGGCCAAAACCAAGGCGATTGTCGCCGACGAAATCGAAGACAGCTACAAACCCGATCTCGTGCTGGAAGGCGCTTACCGCACCAACTCGGCCGAGCCGACGATGAGCGAAGCTTCGACCAAGATGGCCGAGAATGACAAGCCCACGCAGTCGATCGGCTTGAAGCTGGTTTGGCTGCTGGATGGCGACGTGAAAAATGCCGCGCGCCGCACGGCCAAGTCCGAAGCTCTGGCTTCGGCTCTTAAAAAAGAGCGCCAATTGCTCGAGAGCGATTCGGCCTGGGCCGAGCTCAACCGCCGGCATGGCGAGCTGACCAAAAAAATCCAAGCCGCCAAAATCGCGAGCGATGTGCAAACCAAAAAGGCCTCCGCCCAGCGTGACAAATTGAACAAAGGACGCGCGATCACCTCGGACGTGATCACGGCCGAGCAGGACGCCGCCGAGGCTCTCTCGACCTTTATTCGCCTGCAAGCAGAACAACGTAAACTTGAAGCCCAAGGTCGCCTGTTCGTGACCTTCGAGGAGTGATTTTATGAATTTGGCAGGACTCTCCATCAAACGTCCGATTTTCATCACATGCATCGTGCTCCTCATGCTGGTGCTCGGCGGGATGAGCATGAAGCGCATGAGCGTGGATTTGTTTCCGGACGTGACCTTCCCGATCGTGTTCGTGCAGTCGATTTATCCCGGCGCTTCGCCGGTGGACATGGAAAAACTCGTTTCAAAACCGATCGAGGACGAGCTCGGCTCGCTCTCGGGTTTGGACACCATGTCGTCGACCAATGCCGAGTCGGTTTCGTACGTCATCCTCAAATTTAAACTCGGGACCGACATCAAGGATGCCGAACAGCAGGTGCGCCAGCGCATCGGCAACATCCGTAAAAATCTGCCGGACGAGCTCGAAGAACCCGTGATCCGCCGCTTCGACCCCGCCGATCAGGCCGTGGTGCAACTCGCGGTGGTGTCGGATTTGGATCCGGCCGAGCTCTATGACGTGACCAATGAGATCATCAAACCCAAGTTCGAAACCGTGAACGGCGTTGGCCAGGTGCTGGTCGTCGGCGGAACGAAAAAAGAAATTCAGGTTTTGGTCGACAAGAACAAACTGCAAGAGCGCCGTCTATCGCTTTTGCAGGTGTCGGACCGGATCCGTAGCACCTCGAAGGACGTTCCGGTCGGCAAGCTCGATTCGGGAGATCAGGAGATGGTCTTCCGCGCGACGGGTGAGTTCGACAAGGTCGACACGCTGAAAACCGTGAACGTGAACTTCTTCGGCTCGGACCAAGCGGTCGCTTTGAATACGATCGCCGAAGTCAAAGAAGGTCTGGAGGAGAAAAAATCGATCGCGACCGTGATGCTTCGCGAAGAGGGTTTTAAGAAAACACCCTCCATCTTTTTGTCCGTCTTTAAGCAGTCGGGTTCGAACACCATCGACGTGGTCGACACCTCGCTCAAACGTCTGCCCGAAGTGAATAAAATGCTTCAAGACCGCGGCATCAAAGCCGAGGTTAAAACCGTGCGTGAAAATGCGCGTCCCATCCGCTTGAACGTCGCCGATGTCCAAGAGTCGATCCTGATCGGGATCATTCTTTGTATCATCGTCGTGTTCTTCTTCTTGGGTTCGGGGCGCTCGACCTTCATCACCGCGATGGCGCTGCCGAACTCCCTGCTCGGCGGGTTTGTCATCATGTACTCGATGGGCTTTACCATCAACATCCTGACGCTCTTGGCGCTGTCGCTGGCGGTCGGGCTGCTCATCGATGACGCGATCGTGGTGCGGGAAAACATCTTCCGTCACTTGGAAATGGGAAAAACGCCCGTCCAGGCCGCGCTCGAAGGAACCAAAGAGGTCGCCATGGCGGTCATCGCCACGACGCTGGTTGTGATTTCGGTGTTCGGTCCCATCGCCTTCCTGTCGGGGATCGTGGGGCAATTCTTCAAGCAGTTCGGACTGACGGTCGTCTTTACGATGCTGATTTCGCTCTTTGATGCGTTCACCGTGGCGCCGATGCTCTCGGCCTACATGGCCACCAAGCACGAGAAGAACGAGGGCAAGAGTTTCATCGGCCGCATGCTGCTGGCCTTTGACCGCTTCCAAACTTGGCTCGAGAACATCTACGAGTCGTCTTTGAAGTGGGTGCTCGTGCACCCCAAGACGGTCTTGGCACTGGGTCTGGGCTCGTTTGTTGGGGCCGTGATGCTCGCGCGCTTCATCCCCGCGACCTTCTTGCCCGCGCAGGACAACGGGGAGTTCATCGTGAGCATCGAGAAGCCTGTTGGTTCCTCGCTCGAGGCCACCGGCGCGTTTATGCTCAAGGTTGAACAGATCTTGAAGGACAACCCGACCGTTGATTTGATCGCCTCGACCGTGGGATCTACCTCGGGTCAGAGCGAGTCGAACAAAGGCTCCTTCTACGTTCGGTTGGTGCCCAGCAAGCAGCGCAAGCTCAACACCACCGGCGTGAAAGAAGAGCTGCGCAAGACGTTCGAGCCCTTGCAGAAAGAAGCGATTCTGCAAATTGGCGATATCAACATCGGCGGGAACGCCGACAAGATCCTCAACTTGAACTTGGTCGGTGACGATCTCGAAGTGCTCAGCGCCTACGCCGACAAGCTCGTGGCCCGGGTGAAGCAGGTTCCGGGTCTCGTGGACGTGGACACCAACTACCGCAAAGGCAAGCCGGAGTTCCATGTCGACTTTAAACGCTCGCAGTCGGAGTCGCTCGGGGTTTCGACCGTGACCGCGGGTGCGGAGCTCCGCGCGCGTGTTGAGGGCGTGGTGGCCGGCACCTACCGCCGCAACGGGATTGAGTACGACATCCGCGTCCGGCTGCGCGATGAAGACCGCGACTTGCGCAAGCAGTTTGCGACCACCACCGTGCCGAACACGAACTACAACCAGATTCCTTTGGCGAAAATCGCCGACGGCGTCGAGGCCAAGGGTTATTCGCAGATCAACCGTCAGAACAAGGCCCGTTACATCAACGTGGGCGGAAACTTGGGAGCCGGCGGATCGCTCGGAAACGTCATGGCCGACATCGAGAAGATTTTGAAAACCGAACCCGAGTACGCACCGCCCGCGGGCGTGAGCTACAAGTTCTTCGGTCAGGCCGAGGACTTCAAGGAACTCATGCAGAACATGGTTATGGCGATGCTCCTGGGCGTGCTGTTCATCTACCTGGTCTTGAGTTCGCTGTACGAGAGTTTCGTGACGCCGATCACGATTCTGCTCGCGCTGCCGCTGGGCGTGTCGGGGGCTTTGGTTGCGCTGCTCGTGACCGGTAAAACGCTGGATCTGTTTTCGATGATCGGGTTCGTCATGCTCCTCGGGGTCGTGGCGAAAAACTCGATCCTGCTCGTGGATTACGCCAAGCAGTTGACCGACGGCGGAATGAACCGTGCTGAGGCTTTGATCAAATCGGGCCGCACGCGCCTGCGTCCGATTTTGATGACGAGTTTCGCGCTGATCGGCGGGGTTATCCCGATCGCCATCGGTTTGAACGAAGCCTCGGCTCAGCGAACCTCGATGGGGGTTGCGATCATCGGCGGTTTGATCAGCTCGACGCTGCTCACGCTGCTCGTGGTGCCGGCGGCCTACGGTTACATCGATGATTTCCGTCTTTGGTCGGCGCGTCTGGTGCTGCGCCTGCGTGATGGCAAGCCCAGTCCTGCGGCCGCGCACCACGGGCCGGCGAGCGTTGATCAGATGGCCGGACCGAAATAAGGATCCTCGGCGCGGCCGGAGCCGCGCTTATCGAGGCTTCACCGTTTTCAAGTCTGTTAAAGCTCGAAGAGATCGGATCTCTTCGAGCTTTTTGTTGTAGGGTCCCCAGTCGTCCTTCTGATCAATGGGTTTCCAGAGCGACTCAATCTCGTCGATCAAAAGCGTGACGGGGTCTTTTCGCGTCAAGGCGGGGTGCGAGCCGCGTGCGCTCGAGTCGATCTCAAAAGACGAGATTAAAGCCGTAAGGGCCTGCCCCTCGGGCGTTTCGACGTAAAGCGAGTTTTGCGGCGAAAGTCTCCAGGCCTCATGATCATCCGTGCGCCGGAAGAAATCAAAGAAGGTGCGTTCAAATCCGACGGGGTGGGTTTCCATGAAGTGGAAGAAGGTCCGTAATAGACCGACGTCGTCCGTTTGGCCTTTGGATCTCAGGTTCAGCTTGTGCATGAACATGTGCTGGATGCTGTCCGAGAAGACCTCGCCAAAGTCGGCCAGGGTCTCTTCGGTCGCAAGCCCTGGAGCCGCGATCTGAAGGCTCTCGCCCAAGCGCTGAAGGGCCCACATCACCATGTGCGGCTGGCGGCCGTAAGCGTACAGACCTTGATGGTCAAAATAGGCGGCGGTGAAGTCGGGGTCGTAGTTCGGTAAAAACCGGTACGGGCCGTAGTCAAAGGACTCGCCGGTGATGTTGAGATTGTCGGTGTTTAAAACACCATGAACGAATCCGGCCATCATCCACTGCGCGGTCAGGTGCGCGAGGCGGTGACTCACGTTCTTGAGAAACTGCACCGCCAGCAGGTCCAAACTTTCGTTGGGATCGAGCTCGGTGATCAAGTGGCGGGCCGAGTATCGAAGTAGGGTCTCGATCGCCTTTTCATTTTTAAAATAGGCCAGACGCTGGAAGGTGCCGATGCGCACGTGCGAGTGGCTGAAGCGCGTGAGAACGGCGGACCGCGTGGGTGAGGGCTCATCGCCGCGGGTCAGCTTCTCGCCAGTTTCAAAGAAGCTCCACGTGCGGCTGGTGTTCACGCCCATCGCATCCAGAAGTTCGGTGGCGAGCGATTCGCGGTAGGCCCCTTTGAGGGTGAGGCGGCCATCGCCCCGGCGTGAGTAGGGCGTGGTGCCCGACCCCTTGGTGCCGAAGTCCCAGAGTTTTCCGTTCCAAAGCACCTGAGCGTAGGTAAAGCCGCGTCCATCACCGAGATCGGGATTGTAGTGGGTGAACTGATGGCCGTGGTAGCGCAGAGCCAGAGGTGCGGGAAGGCTTGAAGCAAAAGGTTTAAATTCCTGAAACCGCAGCCGTTTTTCTGCATCGAAGGAGAACTCTTTGCTCCACCCCAGCGCGTGAACGAGGGGCTCGTTCCAGTACCGCAGCTGACTTTCGGGAAAGCGGGCGGGTTGGGCGGGATCATAGAACTCGTCTCCCAATTCGAGGAGATTTTTGCAGAGCAGGGCCTTGGCGTTGACAGAATCGGAGGGCTGGTTCACAAGTTGGGTCTATGCCCAGCCTTGCGCAAAGCCAACCGAAAACTCAGGACGAACTCGGCCTTCTGGACCGTCTCGGTATCGTTCTTTCGGCTCTTTGCATGGTTCACTGTTTGGTGACGCCGGTCTTGATTCTGTCGCTGCCAATCATGGCCCGCTACTATTTGTTGCACCCTTACTTTCATTGGATCTTGGCGGCCGTGCTTTTGCCCTTGGGCCTGTTTGCATTTGCTCGAGGTTATCAACGTCATCACAACAAGTCGGTTTGGTACTTAGGGATTCCGGGCCTGTTTTTAGTGGCGGTGAGCCCCTTGATCTTGCACCAAACCCAGATGCTCGGCCCCGAGCCTTTTTGGGTTTCGGTCGGGAGTATTCTGTTGGTTGCGGCCCACTGGAAAAATCAAAAATCCTGTCAGTCCTGCGCGGCCCATTCGCATTCGCACTGAGTCAGTCACCTGGTCTTTTGCTCGATTTTTCGTCACACCGTTGGTTTTCATTTACATTTCATTTGGTTTTCAGGAATGCTGAGGTCCATCTGGAGGTCGAATGAATCAGAATCGACGTGATTTCTTTAAAAAGTCTCTGGTCGTCCTAGGTGCAGGTCTCGCTCTGCCGAGCCTTTTGGCATCCGTGGTCCAAGCCGAGGAGCCCCGCCGCCGCACACGTGGTGGCGATGCTGGTGGTAAGCCGGGCGAAGTGCCCTTGGTGAAGCCGGGCGTGGGCATGGCGGTGTCCCTCAACTACGTTGAGGATCACAAGGACATCAAAGACGCCAAACTGAAGATGGAGCGCTCGGGCGTGCCGTTTGAAAAGCAGCACTGCAGCGGCTGTATGCTCTACACCAAAGAAAAGGGCGCGGGCGCCGACGAACTCGGCAAGTGCCAACTCTTCGCGGGTCAACACGTGAAGGGCAAAGCCTGGTGCAGCAGCTGGGCCAAAAAAGTCTAAGGTGTCTTCTAAGGTGCCTGCCGTTCTAAGGTGCCTGGCACCTTTTAGGGACTCCATGCGCAATGAAAACGCCCTCTTTCGAGGGCGTTTTTGTTTTTCAGTTCGCGTGTCGGGCGCTCAAGCCTTGGGGTTGTCGCGCAGAGCGCGGCGTAGGATTTTGCCGACGTTCGTTTTTGGCAGTTCGGTGCGGAACTCAACCGAGCGGGGAACCTTGTAATTGGTGAGCGTGCGTTTGGCATGCACGATCACGTCTTCGGATTTAAGGCCCGGATCTTTCTTCACGACGAAGGCTTTGACGACCTCGCCAGAGTGCTCGTCGTTCACGCCGACCACCGCAACTTCCAGAACGCCCGGGTGGGAGGCAATCGCGTCTTCGACCTCGTTCGGGTAAACGTTAAAGCCCGAAACGATAATCATATCTTTCTTGCGGTCGACAATTTTGAAGTAGCCCTTTTCGTTCATAACCGCGACGTCGCCGGTCTTGAGCCAGCCGTCTTGCAGAACCTTCTTCGACTCATCGTCGCGGTTCCAGTAGCCCTGCATCACTTGCGGACCCTTGGCGCAGAGTTCGCCCTCTTGTCCTTGCGCCACCTCTTTGCCGTCGTCGTCCAAAATCGCCACGAGCGTCGAGGGGAGCGGAAGGCCGATCGTCCCGACAATGTCGCCGCCCGCGATGGGGTTGCAGCACACAACTGGGCTTGCCTCCGTCAGGCCGTAGCCCTCGAAGATCGGCGTGCCGGTCGCCTGTTTCCAGCGGTCGCTCACGGCTTTTTGCAAGGCCATCGCGCCGGCAACCGACATTTTAACTTTTTCAAAACTGATCGACTTGAAGTCCTCATGATTCATAAGCGCGTTGAAGAGCGTGTTGACGCCCGTCATGATCGTGAACGGCGTCGTTTTCAGCGTCTTGATAAAAGCGGGAATGTCGCGAGGATTGGTGATCAGGATGTTGTGCCCACCGTAGCGCATGATCGCGAGGCAGTTCACCGTGAGCGAAAAGATGTGGTACAGCGGCAGCGCCGTGATCACGGTCTCTTGGCCGGGTTTGAGAACGGGCTTCATCCACTCGACGATCTGCTGCATGTTCGCCACGATATTGCGGTGGGTGAGAATGGCACCCTTCGAGACGCCCGTGGTTCCGCCGGTGTACTGCAAGAAGGCGATGTCGTCCATCGCGAGTTCAACCGGTGTCGCGGGTCTTTGCGCGCCGATTTCGAGCGCCTTTTTCCACGAGTAAGCTTGCGGCAAGGAGTAGGCGGGAACCATCTTTTTGACGTGTTTCACCACCGTGTTGACGATTAAGTTTTTGGGAAACGCGCAGGCGTCGCCGATTTCGGTGATGACGACGGATTCAATCTTGGTGTCTTTGATGACTTGCTCAAGATTGGCGGCAAAGTTGGCCAGGATCACGATCGCTTTCGCGCCCGAATCTTGAAATTGGTGCCGCATCTCCGAGGTCGTGTAAAGCGGATTGGTGTTCACGATGACGAGGCCGGCGCGCAAAGCCCCAAAGAGCGCGACCGGAAATTGCAGCAGGTTCGGCATCTGAATCGCGATGCGGTCGCCTTTTTTAAGCTTGAGCTCGTTCTGAAAAAACGAAGCCATGTCGGCAGATTTTCGATCGAGATCATCGAAGCTGTAGGTCACGCCCAAGTTCGAAAAGGCCGGCGCATTTTTATGCGTCCGAATCGCCTCTTCGAAGACGGTCAGGATCGATTTGTAGGGAGTCAGATCAATCTCTTTCGAGACTTGCGAGGGGTACGAAGAAAGCCAAACTTTTTGATTCGCCGTCGGAGTCTCAATCATGATGTGTCCTCTCTCAAGTTTTAAGAGGTTTTAGTGTGCATCAGGGTTTGGGCGGCTGTCGAACAATTTGCCAGTTTTAGAACGCCGTTATTGCTGGCGGCTTCAAGAGCATGGTCTAAGTTATTGATATTCCATGTAAATTATTGACCCGTTTGGCCTTCGCTTTGCTCTTGAGAGAAGGTGGAGGCCTCTATGAACACCGGTTTGAAAGCTCTCGCTCTTGCACTGCCGCTCGCCCTCTTTGCAGCCTGCTCGAGCAAGCAATCGGATCACAACACCGCGATCGCGCGCGCCACGGCGGCTCCCGTGAGTGGCCCTCGCGCGGCCAAACCCACCGGTGAAAACACGCCCCAAGATGTTTTGGATCTGCTCAAGACCCTCGAAATCTCGCACCAAATGTTTCAGCAAGTCTGGCTCAAGGTGTGGCCCGAGTCTCGCCAGCAAATCGAGTCGCCTTTCTTCGCGCTGAAAAAACGCCTGCTCCGCCATCAGCAAGGCAGCACGGGTTGGGTAGAGACGTACGAGCAATGCCCTCAATACGCGAGCCGTTTGGAGATCGAAAAGAAAAATGAAGGCGGCCGCGATGTGATCGCCAAACTCAAGCTCTCGCGCGTGTCTTGTCAGAATCGCGAAGCGTCCGAGGTGGCCGAAATTCAGTTCAAACCGCAAGAGATCCTCATCAAAATGCAGCGCAGCCACTTCCGCGACGGTTTCGGTCTTTCGCTCCAAACGGTCGGCGGCACCGCCACCTGCCGCATTCAGCTCAATGCTCAGCGCCGCATGGAAAACCTCAAGTGCGCGGGCCTGGGACAAAACCACGAGAACGAGACCCATATCGTCTTTGACCACTTCGAGTACAACCGGTCGGCGCAAAGAATGATGATCGTGCGCGGCTCGAAGTACCGTGCCTTTCGCAAATCGTGCGAAGTTCCCGAGCCCCAGCCCTGTATCGACATCACGGTTCCGCTCACCGGCGCGATCCGCATTTCCGAGAACTTGATCCGCACCGAAGACCGCGAGAAGTACCGCCGCGAACTCGACCGCATCCAATTCGAGAACGCCAAGATTGACCAAGAAGCGCAGCGCGCGAAAATGGCCTCGGCTCCCGTGCAGCCGGGCGACCGCGGTGCCGGCAGCCGGCCCGCGCCCAAAGTTCCCGAAGCGCTAGACGGCGACATGACCGACACGCGTGAACGCGGCACGGGCCTGCGCCGCCGAACCGAAACCACGGTGGCCCGCCCGGACACCGCGCCCACGACGCAGCAAGAGCCCAAACCCATGAGCGAGCGCGAGCTGCGCGACCGCCTGGGGCTGCGTCCTGAAGAGCCGCTTCCTGATTACGTGCGTCCCGTTCCCGTGGCCGAAACAAAAGGCGCCGCTGGCGAACGCGTCGAGCAGATCGGGACCCCCGAGACGCGCTACGTGATCGACAACGGCGGTGTCACGTCGCCCGAACAGACGCCGCCCGGCGAGCACGCCGAAGCGCCGCCCGTCGAGCGCGAACAAATCCGCTAAGTTTCTTGATTTGTTTTCAAGAATTGGGTCTGCTGTTTCCGGTTTGGTTCAATCGGAACAGGAGATTTTCCATGGCAAAAAAAGCGAAAAAGACGACCCAAAAAAGCGCGCCCAAAAAGGCCGCAACCAAAAAGACGACCACCAAAAAAACGGCGGTCAAGAAATCCATGACGAAGAAGGCCGCGTCCGTGAAGTCGGCGGCAAAAGCGTCCAAGCCGGCCATCAAGCGCGTGGTGGGCGGCTCGAAGGTGAAGGTTGGCGAAGCGGTTCCGGCCTTCTCGCTTCCGGGCACATCGAACAAGCAATTTGATCTCGCCGCCTTCAAGGGCAAAAGCGTTGTTCTGTATTTTTATCCCAAAGACGCGACTCCCGGATGCACGATCGAAGGTCATGATTTCACCAAGTTGCTGCCTGAGTTTCAAAAAAGCGGCGCCGAAGTTTTTGGCATTTCTCGAGACACCATCAAGTCGCACGAAAAATTCAAAGAAAAAGAAGGTTACAGCTTCGATCTTTTGAGTGACGAAGACGAAAAGCTCTGCGGTCTTTTTGGCGTCATGAAAGAAAAAAACATGTACGGCAAAAAAGTCTGGGGCGTTGATCGCAGCACTTTCTTGATTGGTCCCGATGGCAAGCTCGCCGCCGAATGGCGCGGAGTCAAAGTCGAGGGCCATGCGCAAGAAGTCTTAAAAAAGGTTCAAGAACAGGCATGAAGGTCTTCGATCTCACGCCCGTGATCGATTCGAAGCTCGCGGTCTTTCCGGGAGACGTCGGCTTTCAGCGCGACGTCTCGATGGATTTTAAGACCGGTTCGCATCTGCAGCTGTCGTCTTTTCGCACGACCTTTCACCTGGGCGCGCACGCGGATTCGAGTTCGCATTACCATGCCGAAGGTGAGGGCGTGGACCAAAGATCACTCCAAAGCTACATGGGCGATGCGCAGGTGATTCGGGTTCAGGTGGAGCGCGGGGAGCGGCTTCAAGTGAAGCACTTGGGAGATAAAAAAATCCAAGCGCCGCGCGTTCTGTTCTGGACGGGCACGTTTCCGGACCCGCAACGGTGGAATTCGGACTTCGCGAGTCTTTCGCCCGAACTCATCGAGCACTTGCACGGGCAGGGCGTGAAGCTGGTCGGGATCGACACTCCCAGCGTTGATCCCGAAACGTCAAAAGCGTTGGAGTCGCATCAAGCTTTGTACAAAACGAAAATGGCCGTTCTCGAAGGTCTTGTCCTTGAACATGTGCCCGAAGGTCTTTACACGCTCACGGCGTTGCCGCTCCCGTTTAGGGACGCCGATGCCTCGCCTGTGCGGGCAGTTTTGATCGACATGTCGGGATTGTTTCCGGAAGAGCCCTGGGACTTGCGGTCTTAAAAACACGCCGGCCCTGGAACTTTCATTCGCAGGGCTGGCGGTCTTCCCCGGCGCGCTTGTGCGCGCTCGTCTATTTCAACTGTCTCGAATTAGTGAACAACGTGCGAGATTTGGTTTTGCGTCTGCTTTCCAGCAAGGCCAACCTGACTCTTGGCGGCGTCGATGCCATGATCGATCACACCGAGAAGTGCCCCAGTTTGTTTGGGCAAAATGCCCCGTTTGTTGAGGTATTTAATTCCGTAGTAAGCGGCCACTCCGTAGAGAACCCACGACCATTTAAAATTACGGACGATTTTTGGGCCCAATGAAGCGACAGCAGCTGATTTGAGAACGTCTTGCATGTTGGTAACCTCCCTTGCGAGAGATGAAATGCATAAACGCGGCCAAAAAAAAGACCCGCTGTTCGAGCGGGTCTTTTGAGAAGAAAATTTGAATTGACCCGAGAACGGGCCCGTTCCAGAGAGCGATTAAAGGATCGTTTGTTGGATCCAGGCGTACATGGCCGGGATCGACGTGTAAACGCCTTGTTTGACGCAGGAGTTGTCGCCCCAGCTGGTCACGCCCACCAAAGTGAGTTCGCCATTTTCGATCAGGTACGCCGGTCCACCCGAGTCTCCCGAGCACGCGCTGTGGCCATCGATGACGTCGTATTGAAATTGCGTGGGATTCAAAGCGGGCTTGCCCACGACCACGTCGGTTCGGCGCAGTTCGTTCGAGGGTGTCGCGAACGGAGCTCCGCGAGTGACGCCGTAGCCCGCCAGGGTCAGCTTGAGGCCCGCGATCAAGCGCTCGTTCGTGGCCATCATTTTCGCGGCTTTGTAAGGAGCCGGAATTTTGTGCGCCAAGCGGATGATGGCGATGTCGTGGAACGCGATGCCTTTTTCGGCGTTCTCGAGAGCGTCGGATTCAATGCGGTAGTCCGGGTGAACGGTGGCCGCGCGCAGCTCGAGCCAAGTGGTGCGTTTGTCGTCAAAAGACTTCACCAAGCCCAGACCCAAGCCGATGCGCAAGCGGGGCAGGAGTTGATCGACGGTGAGGTCGAACATTTGCGCCACGTCCGCCATACAGTGAGCGGCGGTGACGATGGTGTCGTCATTGATGATGGTGCCGGTGCAGAAGTTCTGCACGCGAGTCGAATCCGGATATTTCAGGTAGATCGCCACGGTCGATTTCGAGATCGCATCTTGATCCAAGACGATATCGCCATTGACGATGGCTGCGGAGTCGTTGTCCGAAGCGATGTTGCGCTCGACTTGAGCTTGCGGGCTGCAACCCACGGCTGCCCAGAGAGCCATTGCGGCCAAGCCGACTTTCATGGTTTCGGTCACGCTTTTAATTGTTTGAGCTTTCATCTAGTTCCCCCCGTGAAAAGCTGTGTGAACGTTTCCAACGAATTGGCAGGAGGTGCAAATGACATTTTGTTATCCGGTCCATAAGGGTGCTGGCTTATTTTGCACTTAAAGCCTCGAAATAACGGTGAAATTGCCGGTTCCAAAGTGGAACCAAAATTATTAGACGCGCTGCGGTTAAGCTGTTTTCAATGCTTGTTCAGTTGCGGGTCTAAGCCGCGCATTTTGGACATTTCGGAAGGCGGTCGCTACAACCCTTGAATTCAAACCGGGCCCTCCGGCCCCTGAAAGGATCCTCATGAAAGCGCTGATGCTCAGCTTTGGACTTTTGTTCGCCTCTTTTTCGGCCACCGCCGCCACCGGCTTCTGTGAGAAGTACACCCCGAATGCCACGTACATCCAAGCCCTTCAAGTGGTCGCCGGGAACATGCAGTACGGGTTCGACGAACTTTGCCAGCTGCCTCGCTTGGCCGACATCTATGTCACCAAGCGCGTGTTCGTCGATCCCCCCAAGAATGAACCGGTCCCGCACGTGTGGGTGACTCTTCACTACAATGAGTACTCGTGCCAGTACTTCGTTCGCGAAGCCGACATGAAGGTCACGCGTTCGAACTGCTACAATACGTTCTGATCAATTGAGATCGTAGTCCACCGGGACGACGAAGAGCCACTCGGCCCGCCCCAGTTCGCTGGGGATGGGCTCAAGGCGGGCCAGGCCGCGCAGGATTTTCAGCGCGTCCTGGTTGAGCGAGTCGTGCGCGCTTTTCTGCGCGAGCTCCGCGGCCTGAACTTCTCCTGAAGCCAACACCCGAAACTTGAGAATGACCCGGCCCGTGTGGCCCAATCGCCGTGCCGTGGGCGGGTAGGTCTTTTTTCGGGCGATCTGCGAGCGCACGTAAAGTTCGTAGCGTGACTGCGCGCTCAAGCGGGCGGTGGTCTCGGAGGTCACGGTGCCTTCGCCGCCTTCGAGCGCGGCGGTCGGCTCCGCGGTTGGTGTCGGGGGCGAGGCCCTGTCGGGAAGAGCGGGCGCATTGATTGTCGGGGGAGCCGCGGTCTTCGCGGGTTTGGCCGCGATTTTTTGATCGAGAGTGCGATTCACGGTCTCGAGCGGACGCAGCGTTTGGATCTCGATCGGTTGGGCGCTGGCGGAACCATCGGACGAGGGGCCGAGGCCCGCGACGAGCGCCAAGATCGCGACGTGCAAACCAACTGAAAGACCGAATGCGCTTCTGCCTTTCATTGTGGTGTGGCCGCCGTTTTCATTTGCTTCTCCTCGGAAGAATCGGGATACGTGAGTTCTCTTTTTCTTTTTAAACCCTCGCGAGGACTTTGAGAAGTAAACATGAGGCTGGGCGCGAATGCCGCCCCCAAATGAAAATAAAATGAAATCAGGAGGTCTTCAGGTGAAAAATTCTCTCATATCTCTGCTTCTGACTCTGTCTTGTGCGGGCGCCGTCGCCGCCGAAAATGCGATCGTCGTGGCTTTGAAGCCCGATAAAAATCCCGAAGCGATGCTGCAAGAACGCAAAGAGCTCGAATCTTTCTTGTCCAAAGAAACCGGACGACCCGTCAAAGTCGTGATTCCCTTGAGCGGCTCGGTCATTCAGGAGGGGTTCATCAACGGAACGGTGGATCTGGCTTACATCTCAGGACTTGAAATGGTGCGCGCGGCGAAAGCCAAGGCGGCGGAGCTTCTGCTCGTGACCGAGATCGAGGGCAAAACGTCCTACGAGTCGTACTGGGTGAGTCTGAAAGACAAACCCTACAACAAAGTGCAGGACCTCAAAGGTAAGCCCGTGGCTTTCGCGAGCCGCACGAGCACCTCGGGCTACTTGGTGCCGATGGCGGATCTCGTTCAGAAAAAACTTCTCAAAGAAAAAGCCGCTCCCGAAGAGTACTTCGGCAAGGGCCACGTCACTTACGGCACGGGTTACGTGTCGGCGATCGAACGCGTGCTGCAAGGTCAGAGCGAAGCCGCCGCGGTCAGCGATTACGTGATCAAAGGCGACAAGCACCTCACGGCCGAACAAAAAGCGCGGCTCAAGGTCGTCACTCAGCAGGGTCCCGTTCCCACGCACATCCTGGCCGTGCGCACGAACTTGGAGGCCAAGACGCGTGAGGCTTTGCAAAAGGCCCTGCTCAAACTGAACGAAAAACCCGAACTCCGTGACCGCCTCTTCACCGCCAAGTTGGTGACGACCACTTACGACAAGCAAGTGGCTTCGCTCGCCAAAGCGATGGAGCAAACCGGTTTGACGCTGGAGTAGGCTGTTGCTGAAAGCCCGCGGGATTTCCATTCGGATCGAAGACCGCGTCTTGGCGGCGCCCTTCAGTTTTCACGTGAAGCCGGGGGATGTGATCGCGCTCATGGGCGTGTCGGGAAGCGGAAAGTCGTCGCTGATCCGCACGCTCACGCGCGAACGCGAACTCGGTGACGGTGAGCTGGACCTGGAGTCCAACTGGGCCGAAATCCCGCAGAACGAATCGCTCAACCCGCTGCTCAGCGCTCTGGACAATGCCGAGGCGGGTCTTCTTAAAAATCTGGGGTTCTGGAGCGCCTTCGCGCGCCGGCGCGAGGGGCGGCCGCGTTTAAGGCAGCTTTTGAGCGAATGGGGCCTTCGAAATCCCGATCAACCGGTGTCGTCTCTCTCGGGCGGCGAGAAGCAGCGTCTTTGCATCGTGCGGGCGCTCGCGATGGACTGGAAGATCCTGTATGCCGATGAGCCCATCTCCCAGCTCGACGAAGCCAACGCGCGCAAAGCCTTAAAGGCGCTTCGCGAAGAGGCGATCCGCCGTCAAGGCGCGATCATCTGGGCGCTCCATCAGCCCGATCTGGCGCGCGAATTCTCGGACCGGATTTTGACCTTCGACGGTCGCGGCGGGGTGAGCGAATCATGAAACCGCGCGCGCTGATTTTTTGGATCTTGTTTTTGGCTGCGGTCCTCGTGTCCTGGCCCGCCTTTAAGGGCTCGGGCCGCGATGTCGATTCGGTGGGGTCGTTCTTGCGCTTTTTCGCCCGGTTTTTTCCGCCCGATTTTTCGGACGCGCGCGAACTGGTGAGCGGCTTGATCGAAACCGCGCAGATCGGTTTTTTAGCGACGGTCCTGGCCGCGGTGCTCTCGTTCGCGATCGGAATTTTGGGCGGACCGTGGGTTCACCGCGTGGGCCGGGGCGGGGTGCTTGCGATCTTTGCCGTGATCCGTTCGGTTCCCAGTCTTGTTTGGGCGGTGATCGCGGTGGCCGCCGTGGGACCCTTTCCGCTGGCCGGGGTGATCGCGCTCACGTTCTATTCGGTCGGTTATCTCGGCAAGTTTCTGCTCGATGATTTGCGCACGCTCGACCTGTCGCTGATGCGCCAGTACCTGCGCTGGGGTTTGTCGCCGCTCTGGGCGTTTTACTATGGCTTTTGGCCGCAGCTCAAAGGGCGTTACTGGGCCCACTGCGTGTGGATGCTTGAATACAACATCCGCTCGGCCGCCATCATCGGCTACGTGGGCGCCGGCGGGTTGGGGCTCCGGCTGCACGCGTACCAAGAGTACGGGCAGTGGCGCCGGTTTAGTGCCGTGCTGATCATGATCCTTTTGATCGTGCTGGTGTTTGAAATTCTTTCGCGTCTGCAAGTCTCAAGAAAGCGCTGAGAAAGCCTGACTTTACTCCTGGAGAGGGCGGGCCTATAAGGTCCCATCTTCCAAAGGAGTTCCCATGAAATCCGTTTTGTTGCTTGGTGCTTTGATGATGTCGGTTCCCGCGTTCGCGTCGCAAAATCTGGAGTTGGCCGGCGACTGCAAGCCCAAGGTTGAAAAAGCCCTCACCGGTTTGGGCGAAGGCAAGGCTCAGGTTGAAACCGTGCTGAACGTGAATGGCAAGATGATCACCGTGGCTTACACCCGCACCCTGCCTGAAGGCGTGGTCTCGGGCGAGGCGAACCTGGTTTTGAAAGAGACCAAAGAGATCGCGCGCGGTTCGAACGTGTACATGATCTTGTGCGACGTTGTCTCTGCTGAAATTCTCAACTAAAACGCGAAGCTGGCCGTGGCTCTGACGTCACGGCCCACATCCGCGATCGCGGACCCATGCCGGCGGTAGTTGCGGTCAAAGACGTTGTTCACGCGCAAGACCGCTTTGAAGTTTCCCTCTTTCCAAGACGCGTACACATCCTGCGAGTAAAATTCGGGCGTTTCGCTCACCCCCGAGGGGACGCGCGTTTGCTTTTGCGCCCATTTGGCATCGGTGCCGAAGGTCAGCGCGTCGCTGGCATAGTACTCTCCACGCAAATTGAACTGATCGGCCGCCGTATCGGGCAGCGGATCGCCCGAGGCTTTGTCTTTGGAGCGAACCAGGCCGTAAGAAAGCCCTGCGCCCCAGAGCGTGTGCTGATAAAAGCTGGAGAGTTCGGCGCCTTCGAGGCGCACTTCATCGACATTGATGAAGTTGGTCGTGGTCGCCAGCACGTTTTGCTGAATAAAATCCCGCGCTTCGGTCACGAAATAAGTGCCGCTCCACTGCAGGGCGGTTTCGTCGCTCAGAGCCGTCTGGTTTTTGAATCCCACTTCAAAGGTTTCCGCGTTCTCGGGCTTGAGATCAGGATTGGGAACGAAGAAGTTGCCGGGGAAGTGAACGCCCGAGACGTACAGATCCTGCAGACGAGGGGCATTGAAGGCCTGGCCCCACCCCGCGAAGATCAGGTGTTTGGGTTTGTATTCTTTCGAAACATAAAACTTGGCCGAGGTGCGCTCGCCGGAGGTGTCCTTGGCGGTACCGCCAAGATCTTCGGTCTTGTACGAGTCCCAGCGAAGCCCCGGCGTGATCGTGAGTGTGTCGTTCATGATGATGGACGGCTGCACGTACACCCCGGTTTGTTGGGTGCGGCCATCAGGGAACGCCGCGAGCGGTCCGGTGCCTCGCGTGCCGGTGTTCTTATCGGTGAACGTCTCGGCGCCCAAGGTGAGCACCGAGCGGACGGAATCCGAGAACGTCAGCGGAAGATTATTCCAGAGATCGATCCCGGTGGTGTCGACGATTTGCGTGTCGGTGCGCTTGTCGCTCACGCGGATCTTTTCGACTTCGGTGCGGCGGACGTACGGCTTGGCGTGAAAGTCGACGCGCTCATTTTTGAATTGATAATCGCCGACGTAGTCATACTTGCGGCTTCGCAAGTCGGCGGCCGGGTTTTGCGCGCCGAGGTTGTCGTTGGGATTAATAAGGCTATCGGCCCGCTCATCACGCGCCCCAATTTTCAAATGGAAGTGATGGTTTTCGCTGAAGCGCAAACCGAGCGAGGCGTAAAGGTCTTGATCTTTGGAGGCCGAGTAGGGGAGTTCGTCGCCCGTACCGAGGCGCACGTCGGAGGAGTTGGAAACGCGCGCGGAGATCAAGGGTTCAAAAATCCCGACTTTGCTAAAGCCTGTCACGCGTCCGCCGGTTTGGTTGTTCGCGGTCGCTCCATCGAGCGTGATTTCGGCGCCGGTGGTCAGGCCCGTGCGGCGGATCAAGTCACTGGCGGTGGAGCGGCGAAAGCTGATGACCCCACCCATGGCGCCGCTACCATACAGAGACGACCAGGGTCCTTTAACGACCTCGATCTCTTCCATCAATGAAAAGTCCGCGAAAATGCGCCCGTTGTGGCCGCTCTGAAAGTTTTGTCGAACGCCCTCATCTAAAATCAAAATACGGTTGGAGTTGAGGCCGCGGATTTGCGGCAGTTCCGCCCCCGCGCGCGGACCGCCGACAAATTCGACATTGGGTTCAAAATCCAAAATGTGGCTCAAATTGGAGCTGCTGCGCTCATGAATCTCGTTCTGCGTTTTGTGGCCGAAGCTTCCGGGAGCGGTGATCAGCGGCCCGCCTTGTTTGTCGAGCTGCGAACGGATTTGCACGGGATCGAGCTCGGTGACGGGATTGTCCGGTCGAAGCGGCTCGGCCGGCATTTGCGCGAAGGCAAAGCTGATGGGTGCGAGAATCGTGAGCGCGAGAACGAAAACGGTGCGAGTCATAGGTGAGTCCTCAATGTCGATGTCAAAACCAGACCTCAGTCATAAAACAGGTGTTCCAAAAAAGCACGAACCGAGCGCGTCTCTTTCAATTACGTTTCACCTCTCTTGAAAGAGTCCAGAACGGCGCGATCCAAATGGACGAAACCCCCACCCATCAACGAAACTAAGAACGTGCTACAAGTTCATCAAGACGAGCGTTTCAACACCTTCTCGCATTTCTTTGCGACGATTTTGGCGGGGATTGGGTCTTTCTACCTGCTCTATCGCTCCATCTCGCACGCCGACCTTTATCAATTCGCGGCCTTCTTGGTGTACGCACTCTCGAGCGTCGGTCTGTTCAGCATTTCGACGGTCTACCACGGCAGCCAGGGGCCGCGCCGCGTGTTCATGCAACGCATGGACTACATGGGCATTTATCTTAAGATCGCGGGGAATTACACGCCTTACACGGTTCTGTTTTTGTCGGGAACCGATTTGATTCTGGTTCTGGGCACGGTCTGGGCGCTGGCGGGCGTCGGGATCGTCCTGGAATTTCTTTACAAGGCGCAGAAACGCAACACCGCGCTTTTGCTGTACGTGGCGATGGCGTCCACGATCTTGCTCGCGGCCGGGCACTTCGTGGCCCGCGTGAGCCTGCTGAACCTGGTGCTGATCGGACTCGGGTATACCTGTTACGCCGTGGGCGTTTATTTTTATCTGAACGATCACCGCGTTCGCTGGGGACATGAGATCTGGCACGTCTGCGTGATCTGCGGCAGCTTTTTTCAATACCTGCCGCTCGCCATCCATCTGACTTAAATTCTCAAGACGACTTTGGGGCCCGGAAAAAGAAATTCATCTGTTCGCGGATATTTTCGGGAAGCTCGGGGATCTGCGAACTCGGAATCATGAAGCTGGCCAAGTTCACGAGATCGGCAAAAATCTTGTGCTTCTCGGTCGCCGATTTCAAGTACTCGTGGCCCGAGCTGCCGCCGGTGCCGATTTTTTTGCCCAGCATCCGCTGCGCCATCAAGGCATGGCGGTAGCGCCACTCGGTCATCTTCTCGTCGAGATCCACGAGGCAGGCCAAGAGCCGGTACGGGAGCTGTAAGATCGGCTCGTCCCGGTAAATCATGATGAAGAGCGCGGCTTGAAGAGCCTTGGAAGAAAAGCGCACCGCGCCCGAGGCTTGCAGCTCGCGGTACTTTTCGGGATCAAAGAGGTTCAAGTACGTTTGCTTGGTGGCTTCAAGGCCCTTGATCGTTTTTTCTTTGTCGGCCTCGTTCAGGCGCGGATTTTTGCGCACGACCTGTTCGTCTTCGTTCAAGAGATTGACGACCGACTGCTCGTAGGATTTCCAGAAGTCGAAATTCGGCTGCGAGAGAAAGGGCGTGCGTTCGAGCCATGACTCCAGGCCGTCAAAGAGGCTGCGCTCGCTGAGGATCTTTTTCATGGCTTCCTGCTGGCTGGGGTGCAGGCTGCGCCAGAAGGGTGACTCGCTGTAAGCCAAGCGCTGATCCACCGGGAGGCCCAGCTTGGTTTCGATCATGCGCCACTGAAAGGACTGAAAGCCGCTGGCCGGGTAGAGATAGTCGCGGAAATCCAAGAAATCCATGGGCGTCATCGTTTCGAGAATGTCGATCTGACCAATCGTGTGCGTGATGATGTCGCGGATGCGCTCCAGGCGCGCGACGGCGCGGCCCATCTTCTTTTCTTCGATTTTTTCGGTGCCGAAAATCTCCAAAACCGAGTCCAGCTCGAAGAGCACCTGTTTAAACCAAAGCTCGTAGGCCTGGTGTACGATGATGAAGAGCATTTCGTCGTGCGCGGGTTTGCCAAAGTCTTGCGAGCGGCGCTTTTGGGTTCCGAGCAGGGCTTCGATGCCGAGATAGTCGTGGTAGTGAACCGGTGGGTACTTCATACGCAAAGCTCCTTGATGTGACGGATCAGGCCGCGAATGTCGTCGGGACGGGTGTCCCAGCTCGTCATCAGGCGGCACTCGAAAGTTTTTTCATCCCAGACGTAAAAGAAATAATGCTCGCGCAGCCGTTTGATCCAAGGCTGCGGAAGCTTGGCGAAGACCGCATTGCTTTCGGTCGGCCTCGTGATTTCGACGCCGTCAAGGCCCGTGAGACCTTCACGCAGCTCGCGCGCTTGGGCCAGGGCGTGCTCGGCGATCTCGCGCCAGAGATCGCCCTCAAGGTAGGCCAAAAACTGGGCCGCCACAAAGCGTGTTTTGGACGGCAGCTGTGCGGACTGTTTGCGAACGTACTTGAAGCCCTCGGCCAGCTTGGGGTTGAGAAAGACAACCGCCTCGCCGAAGACGAGCCCGTTTTTGGTACCGCCGAACGATACGACATCCGCGCCCGCCTCGGTGAGCATCTCTTGAAAGGTGGTTTTGAGTGAGACCACGGCATTGGCCAGACGGGCGCCATCGATATGAACGAAAAGACCCTCGCGTTTCGCCCACACGCAGATCTCGCGGATCTGCGCGAGTGAATAGCAAGTGCCATACTCGGTGGGCTGAGTCAGGCTGACGGCGCGGGCCTGCGAGAAATGCTGATCGCCGCGCCGGATGAGGGCGGCTTTGAGCGTTTCGATCGACAAAAGGCCTTGGTCGTGCGGCAAAGGTTGAAGCTTGGCGCCGGTAAAGAATTCGGGCGCGCCGCACTCGTCGACGTTGAGATGCGAGACCTCGGCGCAAAGAACCGTTTCGTAGGGTTTGAGGCAGGCGCGCAGCGCGAGCACATTGGCGGCGGTGCCGTTAAAGACAAAAAAACTCTCGGCCTTTGTGCCGAAAAGAGTTTGAAACGCCTTTTCCGCGCGGGCCGACCAATCATCGGTGCCGTAAGCGGGCGCGTGATCGACGTTGGCTTGCTGGAGCGAGGCTAAGATTTTGGGGTGCGCGCCTGCGTGGTTGTCGCTGCCAAAGCTTCTCATGCGCGTCGTTCCCGCAGTGTTTGGTACAAGATGAGAGCCGCGAGTTTGGAGGTGCGATTGTCGATATCCAGCGCCGGTGAGACTTCGTAGAAGCCCAGGCCTTTGAGCGTAAAGTTTTGCGCTAAAAACCGGATCCACGGTTGGAACGATTCGATCAACAAGCCGGTTGCGTAAGAGGCCGAGCAGCCGGGCGCTTCTTTGTTCGAAAACACGTCCATGTCGAGGCTGATGAAGCAAGGCCGGTGCGGCTCGGGCTTCGGAAAAAAATGCGAAGGCGGCGCGCGCAAGAGGTCCTCGAGATCCACCAGCGTCGCCCCTTGCGCTTCGGCCCACTCGCGGTGCGATTTGGCATTGCAATGAGACTGCAGACCGAGCTCCCAAAATTCGAACTGGCCCTTGTGCTCTTCGAGCAGGCGGCGAAACGGCGTGCCGCTGTGAAAGCCTTTGTCGAGGGCCCGCACATCCAAGTGAGCATCGAAGTTCAGAACCAGAGGATTTTGGCCGAGGTGGGCATCAACGAAACCCGCGCTGTCCGGAAAGCCGTAGTCATGGCCGCCGCCCAGGCTGACGGCGAAATGTCCCGCCGAGTGGGCGTCTTTGGCCACCGAGCGGGCCTGTGCGTGGCGGTCGTAAAGGCCTTGCGTGGACACATTCAAATCGCCGAGGTCGTGAAGCTGGTCGGGAAAGGAGCCCTTCGCGGGCGGGGTCATCTTGTAAAACGCGCGCCGGATCTCGGTCGGCGCGCTCATGGCACCGGGGCGGCCGCCATTGAGTTTGATGCCGTCGTCGTCGGGAGCTCCCCAGATCACCACGGAGGGTGCGCGGATGTCGGCCAGCGAGGACCGCCGCGTGCGGTCTCCGAGGCGAGGGTCTTCGGGATCGTTTTTTGAGAAAAGCAGCTTCGGATCGACGGGAGCGAGCAACATGCCCGCTAGTTTCGCTTCGGAATCTTTGTCAGTTCAACCTTTTTGAACACGTCCCCCGTGTCCAAGTTGTAGAAGCGTAAAGTCGCGCGGGCTTCCGAGAGGATGAGCGAGGCCAAGATCACCGAGTTTTCGTCGGTGAAAAAGATTTTCCAGTCGCTTCCCGCCGAGGGTGCGATCGAGTAATGCAGCTGGGCGCGGGGGGTCATCAGCTTGAAGACGGGCTGGTAAATGACGACCTTTTGAAAGTCTTGAAAATCAAAGAGCGACTGGCGCCCTTCCGACCAGAGACCGATCAGCGAGCGCAGGCCGACGAAGTCGATCGAGTCGAGAACGAGTTCGCTCTTGGTGAATTCGCCTTGGCCTTGGAAGAAGTCAAAGCTGCTCAGTTTCTTGAGGCTTTCAACCACCTCGGTTTTGCCAGGACGGATCGCGAATTTGACGGTGGTGCCGTGTTCAATAAAATAGTGTTGGCCATTTTCAATCGACACAAATCCGGAGATCGGACGCGCCAACGCATGGCAAGAGATCAGAGAGAGAAGAAGAGCGGCGATAAGTCTCATGACGCGCAAGAAACCGGATTCCGCGTGGAGTGTCAAACTTTGCAGAGTGGCACCCTGCGCTAATTGCCCGGTCGCATCATGAGGGTTTGCAATGTTTGAGGTTTTGGTTACCATTTATAGAGAGTGCGCCCGCAGGCGCACCGGGTTGTAGAGAGTGCGCCTGAAGGCGCACCGGGGATATGGATGACGTCAACACAGCGGACATGGAGAGGCGCCTTTCCGAAGACCATCGAGGCCCTGGGAAAGCAAAATCTCAGCGCCATGATCGAGTCGTTCGAATTTGAACTCGAAGTTCAGCAGCTGCGCTTGGACCTTCGCTGGTTTCCCGTCTTTCTCAAAATGCAAAATTGCCCGCGCCGGATTCTGGAACTCGCCGAGTTCGAGTACCTGCGCACCCAGGCCTACGCGATGGACATGGGGCGGCCTCGTTTGGACCCCGGCATGATTGCCCTGAACCCTCAAGCTCAGTTTGTGGAAGTGCATGAAGATCTTCCCGAGATCGGCCGCGGGCCGGGCCTGTACTGCCTGGTCAAATCGGGCGCACGCTTCTTTGAAATGGAGCTCTCGCTGGCTCAGGCGCTGCTTTTGGATCTGCTCCGCGAGGACCGCAAGTACTCAAGCCAGCAGCTTTTCGACATGGCCGAAATTCACGAGGTGAAGCTCGGCCTGAGCCGCGACCAATGGGCTTCGACGCTGCAGACGCTCCTCGACCGCGACGTGGTCGTTGTGGGCGGGCAAGCCAGTGCACACGCCACCATGTGATTTTTCCTCAATTTTATGAGGCCTGATTCAGAATGTCGCCGAGCATTTGCAGATGCTGCAAAGGATGCTGGCCCACCGCGCTGAGCATCAGTCGTTTGGCGACCTCTTTGCGCGGAACGCCCTCGAACGTCATCAAGCGGTCCATCGCGTTGGCCGAGGCCACGATCACCGAGAGCGCGTCCATCTGAGACTCTTTCAGACCTTGCGGCCAGCCTTTGCCGTCGATGTACTCTTCGTGTTGGGCGATGATGTTGATCACGGTTTGGTCGAAGTGTTTTTTGTCTTGAACGCGGCGGGCGCCGAGCATGGGGTGCTCTTTGTAGAGCTTCATTTCTTCGGGGGTCATCTGGGCGAGCGGGCGGGCGATGTCCAGACCCGAGTGAAAATGTTCGAAGTCGTGCAAGAGCGCGCCGAGCGAGAGCATCTGCTGCTGTTTGGGATCGACGATCCCCAGGCGCTTGGCGAGCGCGGTCGCCAGCGTCGAAACCGTCACGCCGTGGTGGGCGACGTTCTTGTCGAGATTTTCCATGCCCAGAATCGTGCCGACGGCCTGATCTTCGTTGGTCAAAAACTGCGCGAATTTCGCCGCGCCTTCTTTGGCTTCATTGTAGGCCTCGACGTTGTCGGTGTTTTCCATCACCTGTTCGACATTGGCTTGCTGCGCGCCCTGGATGATTTCGGCGCGCGTGTCGATGCTTTTACCGGAGTCGGCGCTGTAGGCCATGTCGATGTTGCTCGAGAGATACTGGCGGTAGTTGGCCTCATCCTCGCCGAGGATGAACATTTTTTTGAGCTTCTTCTCTTTGAGGCGTTTCAGGCGGGGACCCTCGAAGCTGTCTCCGCGTCGCAGGTAAAGGATGTATTTGTCGTTGATCTTGACGTAAGCGTCGAACTCGATTTTCTGATCGCCGCGCAAGGTGCTCACCCGAATGGGCACATGACTCATCTTTTTACCTTCCTGGACTCGCCATGGCCCCTTCCGGGGCCTATGCTTTGAACACGTGAGGACAGTTGAATGAGCGAACCGGACGCTTCCATCCTAAAAGATTTCCAGGCTGAATCCAAGACACTCGTCGAAAAAATGACCGAGATTCTCGACAAATGCGAGGGGGACTTCGCGCAAGTCCAAAGTCTTGCCGAGTTCGGGCAGACCGTGGACCGCATTATGGGCGCCGCTTCGACGCTCGCGGGCTCGGACTCCTCCATGCCCACGGCGCGCATTCAACAAATTGCGGACTGCGCCGCCATTTGCAAAGCCGTCGGCTATAAAGCTTCGAAGATTAAAGGCAACGAAACGTTCTACGATATCTGCGTCGCTCTTTTGCAAGATGCGACCGAGGTTCTCGAACACCTGGTTGACGGCCTCACGGCCAAGGGCGAAAGCGATTTGAAGTCGCTCTTCAGTCAGACGCTCGTGGACCGGCTGAAGTGGGCTTCCGATCAATTCGGTGCCGAATACAGCGCGACGCTGGATCTGCATTCGGGAAAATCAACGAAGATGAATCAATCCGATATCGACGAGCTGCTTAAGAAGCTGGGGCTCGACTGATCTTTTCAAAGGCCCACCGGGCGAGTTCGCCCAGGTCGGCATCCGTCGTCCAGCGCGCGATCTCTTCTTTCAAATCTTGAAGTCCCAAGTTGCCCGCAACCACCATGGCATTGCGGCGCAAACCGCGAGGACGGCCGCGAAGCACGGGAGACGCTCCCAATCGCCGCTCGATCTCCCGGTTGCTGGCCGTCAGAAAAAAACGCAAGTCTTCAATTTCTTGCTCGCGGGAGCGCGGGACGAGGGCGCTGGGTTTTAAGCGCAGCGCCTTCTCGTTCCAAGGGCACACATCTTGGCAGATGTCGCAGCCAAAGAACCAGTCGCCGATCTGTGAGCGCACGGGCTCGGGCGCGATGGATTTGGACTCGATCGTCCAATAAGAAATGCATTTGGTCGCATCGAGCTTTCGGGGCTCGACGATCGCACCGGTGGGGCACGCGTCCATGCAGCGCGTGCACTTGCCGCAAAAATCCGGCACGGGCTCGGGCGCGGTGAAGTCGGCGATGTCGATGTTGGTGAGCAGTTCGCCGATTAAAAAGAACGAGCCCACTTTGGGATGAATCAAGCAGGTGTTCTTGCCGGTCCATCCCAGGCCCAATTGATTCGCGAGATCGCGTTCAAGCAAAGGTTTCGAGTCGGTTGCGACCAAATACTCGAGTCCCGGGTGCTGGGACTTCAGAGCTTCGGCGAAACTCGTGAGTCGGGCGCTCAGCCAGTCATGGTAGTCGCCACCTTGCGCGTAAGCGGCGAGGCGCACGCCGGTGGGCGTCTCGGGCAAAGGTTCGGGATGGGGCTTGTAGAGGACCGCCACCGAGATCAGACTGCGCGCTTCGCCGAAGACGCGCGCGGGGTCTTCTTTGAGGGGTGCGTGCGTCTCCAGGTATTTCATGTCACCATGTCTTTGCTCTTTGAGCCAATTCGAGTAGAATTGAAACTGAGTCGGCTGCGGCAGTGGGGCCCACGCGAGCAAATCGAATCCGAACTCCTCTTTCCAGGCGTCGGTTTGTTCCAAGATGGTCGGGGACGAAATGGAGGGTGTCATGAGTCACAAGATTCGTAGAGTGATTTCGGACCAGTCTGTCACTTTCCAGAAAGCATTACAAGTTCAGAGCGTCCTTGCGAAGGCGGGCCACCGCGCTTGGTTCGCGGGCGGCTGCGTGCGCGACGCTCTTTTGGGTCGACGGGCCCATGACTACGATTTGGCGACCGACGCCTCGGTGCAGGCGGTGGCGGGGCTGTTTCCGCAGACGGTCTTGGTGGGGGAGCAGTTCGGCGTTTTGCGCGTGATCCATGAGGGCGAGGAGTTTGAAATCGCTCAGTTCCGCAAAGAGGCCGACTATGCCGATGGCCGCCGTCCCAACCTGGTCGAGCCCGGCACGCCCGAGCAGGACGCGCTCCGCCGCGACCTGACGGTCAACGCCTTGTTTTACGATCCTGACCAGCAAGAGATTCACGATTACGTGGGCGGGATCAAAGATCTCGAAGCGCAAACGCTCCGGGCCGTGGGCGATCCGCTCGTGCGGTTTCAGGAAGATCATTTGCGCATCCTGAGGGCCGTGCGCTTCCGCTCGCAGCTGGGGTTTCAGTGGGCGCCGGATTTGATCGAAGCGATCCAGGCCAAAGCCCCTCTGCTTTCGAAAGTCAGCCGTGAGCGCGTGCGTGATGAGTACCTCAAACTCCGCCGCGGTGAGGCCTTTGGTTTGGTGAAGCGCTCGCTCGTGGAGTTCGGTCTTTTGAAGACCTTGTTCCCGACGTTGCAATTTGACCCCGCACGGTTTCAGGAGATCCCCTCCAAGCTAGACGAAGCCGCGTGGTGGGAGCTTTCGCTGTGGGCTTTTTTATCGGGAAGCTCCTGGCAGTCCTCGATCGATGAGGTGGTGGGGCTCAAGCTCTCCAAGCAAGAGCAGCGCTCGCTCGTGCAGTTTATGTCGTGGTTCGAGCCCCAATTGCGATGGACCAAGGAGTCCACCGGCTCGCTGATTGAACGCAGCTTTCAGGTGGGCGCGCGCGACGGGTTGGTGATGTGGCTCGAAAAAAATCCAGGGTTCTTGAGCCATGAGGGGCGCCTGCGCGAAGGCCTTCGCCGTCACTCTTTGCCGCCGGCGCCGTGGGTGCGCGCGCAAGACCTTCCGGATTTGAAAGGCGCTGAGTTGGGAGCCGAACTCAAAGCGCTCTACCACCGTCAGTTGGAGGAGCTGGATGCGAACGCGGATGAAAGTCTCCTGCGTTGGCGGCAGCGACGTCGGGAGGGCGGCGTCGGTTGAGTTCGGAATTTTGCGAAAAATCAGATTTGCGTCATGCAAGACACTTGCGAAGTGGAAACATAATAACTCCGGCTAAGCATTGAACTTTCCTTGGTCTCGACATTTTTCCGAGCACAAAAGCCCGCAAAACCTATCCTTTGATCGGTCCAGTTTTCGAAAAAAGATTTTTGTACCCCTTGCGAAAGGCGAGGTTTGTTGTCAGACTTTAAGACAGGAACGCGGCATTGTAGCCTGACTTCAGGCTGTAAAACGGCTCTCAAATCAAGACCCTTGTCAAGGAACGACGAGGTTTGAAGCGGGGGAGGCGGCGTCCATGGTGATGAAACAGAGTTCAAACAAGAAAGTTTGAGTTTCACTAACCAAAAGACACCCGGAAGGTGTCTGTAACATAAAGGGGAGGGAGCACGGATGCTCAGAGATGTCCTAATTCAAAAAGGTCTTTCGAATCGTGAGGCTGAAGTTGCCGAGTTGGTTTCGAAAGGTTTGTCGAATAAAGAAGTTGCGAATCAACTTTTCGTCACCGAAAAGACTGTGAAGTTTCACCTCACGAACATTTACAAAAAAATGAACGTGAAATCACGCGCACAATTGATCGTTTGGTGCTTGCCTCACCTGGGTTTCGTCGAAAACGAAGCGCAGAAAGAAGCTCCCGTTCAATCCACAAACAACAACGCTTTCGGCGCGACGACAATTCCCGCTGGTTCGGCGACTGTTGGTGGCAACAATGTTCAAACAATCATTCCTGGTCGCAGCAATGACATCACTGGTGGAAACCGTGGTGGCAACTCCGATATGGGAGCCATGGGCCTCTAAGGCCTCATCGGAAGGGTCGTCACAATGAACGGCAAGCCCGTCTCTGCTTCCCAAGTTGTGATGACCCAACTGGTTTTACCGTCCCACACTAACGCCCTCGACTCAATCTTCGGGGGCGTTATCATGTCTTGGATCGACATTTGCGGAGCGATCGCCGCCCAAAGGCACGCGGGCAAAGAAGTCGTCACCGCCAGTCTCGATGATCTCAGTTTTGTCGCTCCCGTGTACAAAGGCTGGGTCGTCAATCTCAAGGGCAGCGTGAATTTTGTCTCGACCACTTCGATGGAAGTGGGCGTGCGAATCGATGCCGAGAATCCCAAAACGGGCGAAGTCTTTCACACCGCCACCGCTTATCTGACCTTCGTGGCCATTGGTTCGAACGGGAAGCCGTCGTCGGTTCCTCCGCTCATTTGCGAAACCGAGACCGAAAAACGCCGCTTTGCCGAGGGAAAAACCCGCCGCGAACTGCGTCTGGCCCGCCGTAAACGCTCTGACTAAGAGACGGACCAAGAGATCCGTCTCATTCCCAGAATCTTTCTTTTGATTTCGCCTGGCCTTGCGTCCGGACCGGACTCCGTTTGGACGTCGATTTTGTCGATAACGGGGCGTGAAATCCATCCTGATTCTCACATTTTGGGTTCTGATGTTCACGGGGCTCGCGAAGGCCGCCGACGATTTGGAATCGGTGAAGCTCGTGAACGATCCCGCCTACAAGGGGCCGCGCGCCAGCGCTCGTCCCGCGCGTTCGCGTCCCGTGACGATGCCGCCGCTCGCGCCGCGTCCGCCGCCGCCCGTCTGTCTCTCGGGATCGCCCTCGAATTTAAGTTTGCAGCGTCAATTTGCGAGCTCGCAGCGGCTCTTCAAGGTGGAGCGCAAGCTCGGGCAAAAACCCGCCACGTTCGCTGATCATTTTCACGCGGCCCCCAAGGGCCGTCAGCCCGCTTCGAAGGCGAAAGGCGTGAAGCGCCTCAAGAAGGCGTGCGTGATTGCGGCGATGAAGCGCCAGAGCGGCGGGCAGGGTTATTTGTGCCGGAGTTTGGCGAGCGAGCCCATCGCGATTGGTTCGGCGGATGCCAAAGGCCCCTGCGTGACGGCAGACATGGCCGAGTACATCACGTGGGCCGTGAACTCGGCGGTCGCCTGCATGAACTCACCAGGTCAATCTCTGGATCCGCTCGTCGTGCTTCGCAAGTTCAACAACGAAACCGGTTTCGCCTATTTTCAAGGTGGGGCCAGCGGGGTCGGTCTTGGCCAGCTCACCTCGTCGGCGATCCGCGAGGTCAATCGCACGGCGAAGCAATCGCTCGCCCCCTTTCGGAATTTAAAAGCGCCGGCGTGCACGCCTTTTCGCGAGGCGCTCTCGAAGCGCGCGCCGGCCAGTGCGGGACAGCGCTGCCAGTTTTTGCATTACTCCGAAGGCGTGTCGAACAACCTGATGTATTCGCTCGCGTACCTGGTTCACAGCCGCGACAACCTCCTCGAAAATTTTGAACGCGAGGCGCGCAAATGCGGCATCAAGCGGCAGGACGTGTACGACACGGCGGCTTTGGCTTCGTACGGACCCGAAGGCGCGAAAGTTGAAAAGACCTTGCTGAAGATCTTGAAAAAGAATTGCCGCAACCCCGCGGGTTTTATCAAGGACGCCCAGAGGCAAATCGCGTACCTGAAGCAAACCCAGGCCAAAATGCGCGAGATGATCCGCCTCGCCGGTCCGGGGATTAAAAAAGAGCAAGACTGCCTCGAGTGAGTGTGGGGAAAATTTCCTCAAGCCTCGCGTCAATTGAAACTCCGCGCAGGTCATGACCGGTACGGCATTTGCTCGCATCGGCTCTAGATGGAAACTCCTTGTTCGCCCGAGCTGGCCGCCAAAACGATCAATCAGCCTTTGCAGACCGCAGGCGACGGTGTGGGACCGCTTTACCACCGCCGTTACTGGGTCGATTTCGACGAAAAACCCGGCAGCGAGACGGCGATCATGAAAACCCTCATCGGCAATATCAATGCCTGTTCTCCGACCGTGCTGGCGGAGTTTCAAAAGACCAAAGGCGACCTCCGTGAGCTGAAGGTGGGGGATGAGTTCCTCGTCAAGATCAATGGTCCTTGGGATGGGCCGGTTCGGGTTGTCGAGCGCTCAAGCAATTCGTTCACCCTGCAAACGCTGCGGGGCCATCTGGAAGCGGGCCGCATTCAGTTTTCGATCATTGAGCAGGAGACGGGATGGTTTCGATTGTTGATCGAGTCGTTCGCGCGCAGTCAAAACCGCTTCGTCGATTTTTTTTACACGCGCGTGCCGATCATCCGCTGGATCCAGCGGATGATGTGGACTTCATTCTGCCGCCGATTTGTTCGTGACGTTCTGCCGGCCACGCGCGGTCCGCGCAGCGCGCGCGTGACCGGAAGCGTTTGCGAAAGAACGGTGATGCGATGAGTTCGCGCGATCACGCCTTAAACGAAAAACTGCGAGATCTGGCGCAGCTGGATTACAACTACGATGCCCGGGTTTTTGAGGCGTCGCAGGACCGTCTGGGGTGGAAAATTGATGCGTACCACGAGGTGGTGGGACGCGAGCAGCCGGGTCCGCCTCTCCCGAACGGGCCTTTCGAGCGCCTCAAGTCGATGATTCAAGCCTATCGGTTTCCGGACCCTCATCTCATCCATGCCGTCTTCGATGCGGACTCAAGGCTTGAGGGCCGCAACATGCTGCTCATCGCGCATTTCATGGGTTTTTCGTTTCAGTTCGGCGTGCGCATCGTGAAAGTGTTCGACGAGATCTACACCAATGCCAAGCATCACCACGAGCAGGTCTGGGGCTACTCGTACCGGACTCTCAAGGGTCACTTCGAAGTGGGTGAGATCAGCTTTCGCTTGAGCAAAGACTACGAAACGGGCGAGATTTTTTTCTCGATCAACGCCTATTCAAAACCGGACCGCATTCCGCAGTTCTATTTTCGTTGGGGATTTAAAATTTTCGGTCGCCGCTTGCAGCGCTACTTCGCGCTATCGGCTTTTGACCGGCTCCGAGAAGAGGCCATTCGCGGCGCACCCCGTGACTTGCAGCCGGCCGAGATCGCTCCTCGCATCGCGGAGACAACGAAGCTCGGATCCTCATCGTAAATCCCGTGCGCGCACATTCATGACGCAGCGTTTTCTGGGCGCCGCGAAAGTTCCTATTTGACCAGGTAGTCTTTCCATTTCGAGATCATCGACGGTGTCATCTGCACCACGCAGATCGTGCCTTCGGAGCCGGGCTCGCGGCGCACGATCTTGGTGTCGCGGGTCAGATCAAAGATCCGGTGCTCATCGGTGCGCGGGAAGTACAGCTCCACGTCCGTTTGGATTTCGGAGATCACATCGCACATGAGTTTCTTAAGTTGCTCCATGCCTTGCCCGGTGAGCGCCGAAACGAACACGCGCGGGTAGCCTTTGACTTGGAATTGGCGTTCGGGCGGAGCGGCGTCCACTTTGTTAAAGACGTGGATGATCTTTTTGTCCTGCCAACCGAACTCCTCGATGAGCTTCTCGACGACTTCGATTTGGCGTTTCATGTTGGGCGAGCTCAAATCCACGACGTGAATGAGAACGTCGGCTTCCGACGACTCTTCGAGCGTGGCCTTAAAAGCCTCGATCAGCTGAGTGGGGAGTTTGCGAATAAACCCCACGGTGTCGGTGACGACCGAAGGGGGGCCGTCGGGCAGAAAGATCTTTCTCGTTGTCGGGTCCAGCGTCGCGAACACCTGATTCTTGGCCAGCACTTGGGCGCCGGTCAGGCGGTTCAAGAGCGAGCTCTTGCCGGAGTTGGTGTAACCGATCAAAGCAAACGAAGGAATCTCGTGGCGCCGGCGCGATTGCCGGTGCTGCGCGCGGTTCTTGCGAACCGATTCGAGCTTGGACCGGACAAGCGAGATTTTTTCGCGGATGCGGCGGCGGTCGTTTTCGAGTGCCGTCTCTCCGGGGCCGCGGGTTCCGATCCCGCCGCCTTGGCGGGAAAGAGATTCCATCCAGGCGCCGACCATGCGCGGGAGTTGGTCCATCAGTTGTGCAAGTTCCACTTGAAGTTTTCCTTCAAAGGTCTGTGCACGCAGGGCAAAGATATCCAAAATCAATTGATTGCGGTCCAAGACTTTCACGCCGATCGAAAGTTCCAAGTTGCGGGCCTGAACGCCCGACAGCTGATGATCGACAACAACGAGATTGGCGCCCGAAGATTGCACCATCTCTTTGACCTCATCCACCTTGCCGGTCCCGATGAGCGTGGCCGGGTTCCATTGCGGAAGGGTCTGAATCAGGGCGCCGACGACTTCGCCGCCCGCGGCCCTGACGAGCTCTTCGAGCTCGAGCAGGTTCTCTTTGATTTCCGAAGTGGGTTCGGTTTTCAAACCCACGCCGACGACGATGGCGCGATCCGTTGCTTTGACCTGAGCCTTATTCATCCGTGACAATGCTCCCTGCAGGCCCACGGGCCTGGTTGAGTTGCGTTGTTTTCAGTTGTTTTATTTTTAATTGCGCTGCTTTCTGCGGTCTTTGAGATATTGCGCTTCGAGAGTGGTGAGAACCACTGAGTTCACGATGGCATCGACAGTTGTGGTTCTTTGCAGAACGTTGGCTGATCTTCGGACTCCCATCAAAAACGGGCCAATCACTTCGCCCTTCCCGAGCTGTTGGAGCAATTTGTACGAGATATTGCTCGACTCCAAGTTCGGGAATAACAAAATGTTAGCACCCTCTTTCAGTTCGCAAAAGGGAAAAATGCGGTTCAAAATGTCAGGATTCACCGCCGTATCGGCCTGAATATCGCCATCCACGATAAAATCAGGGCGTTTTTGTTTAACCAATTGGGCCGCCTGGCGCATCTTTGAGGGAGTGCCCGGGGCCGCCGTGAAGTTCGAGTAGCTGAGCATGGCGATTTGCGGTTTTTGCCCGAAATACTCCATCACGCGGGCCGCTTGCAGCGCGATCGTCGACAGCTGCTCGGCCGTGGGCGAAAAGTTGACGGTCGTGTCAGCCAGCAAAAGAAAGCGGTCTTCCAGCAGAACCACGTTTAGGCCCGCCGCCACGCCGTCTTTGCCGGTGCCGATGATCTGGAAGATCGGGCGCACGGCTTCGGCGTAGTTCTGGCTCGCGCCATTGACCAGGCCGTCGGCATCGCCGAGTTCGACCATCATCGCCGCGAAATAATTGTTGTCCATCATCAAGCGTTCGGCCTCGGCCATCTGCACGCCCTTGCGATTGCGGCGCTGATAGAGCTCCTGGGCATAAGCTTTGTAATTGGCGTGCGTGATCGGAAGGTGGATCTCCACCTCGCCAAGGTTGCGAAGATCCAGAGTTTTGATTTTTTCGCGCACGCGATCGGGGTTCCCGAGGAGAATCGGTTGGCAGATTTTTTCTTCGACCAAAACCGAAAGGGCTTTCAAAATTTTGGAGCTGGTGCCCTCAGGGAACACGATTTTCGGCAGCACGCCGCCTTCCGCGGCGGTGTTGGCGCGCACTTTGTGAATCGCGTTGCGGATAAAGACCTTCGAGGGTCCTTGGAAGGACTCGAGGGTGTCTCGGTACTGATTGAAATCGGTGATCTGCTTTTGCGCGACGCCCGAGTCCATCGCCGCTTTGGCGACGGCCGGTGCGACCCACAGCAAAACACGGGTGTCGAAGGGCTTGGGAATCAAATACTCGGCGCCGTAGCGGAACGACTTTCCGCCGTAGCTGGCCGACACTTTTTCGGGAACGTCTTCGCGAGCCAGGCGAGCCAGGGCATGGCAGGCCGCCAGCTTCATCTCCTCGTTGATTTGCGTCGCGCGGGTGTCCAAGGCCCCGCGGAAAATCGACGGGAAGCCCAGCACATTGTTCACTTGGTTCGGGTAGTCCGAGCGGCCGGTTGCGATGATCGCGTCGGGACGCGCCTCGCGGGCCTTGTCGGGCGTGATCTCGGGATCGGGGTTCGCCATCGCGAAGATGATCGGGTTTTTTGCCATGGGCTTGAGCATTTCGCCCGTGACGGCGCCCGCGACCGAGAGACCCACAAAGCAGTCCGCGTTTTTCAAGGCGTCGCTGAGAGTTCGCGCTTCGGTGTCGACCGCGAAGAATTCTTTGTACTTGTTCATGCCGTTTTTGCGGCCCTTATAGATCACCCCGGAGCTGTCGCACATGACGAGGTTCTCGGGTCGCACGCCCAAGTGGAGAAAGATTTTGGAGCAGGCCATCGCCGAAGCGCCCGCACCGTTGACCACCACGCGCAGGTTTTCGAGCTTGCGGTCGGTGATGTGGCAGGCGTTGATGAGCGCGGCGCCCGAAACGATCGCCGTTCCATGCTGGTCATCGTGGAAAACGGGGATATTCATTTCTTTTTTGAGTCGCTCTTCGATTTCGAAGCACTCGGGGGCCTTGAAGTCTTCGAGATTGATCCCGCCAAAGGTCGGCTCCAAGGCTCTGATGGCGGCAACCGTTGCGTCGACATCTTGGGTTTTAAGCTCAAGGTCGAACACGTCGATCCCGGCAAATTGCTTAAACAGAATCCCTTTACCTTCCATGACCGGCTTGGAGGCCAGCGGCCCAATGTTGCCCAGACCCAGGACGGCGGTGCCATCCGAGATCACGGCGACCAAGTTGCCCTTGGCGGTGTAATCGTAAACTTTCGAGGGGTCCTTGGCGATCACCTTACAGGGGACGGCGACGCCCGGAGAGTAAGCAAGACTTAAAGCTTTCTCGGTATTTGTCGGTTTACTCGAATGAATTTCGATTTTGCCGGGCTTGCCTTTGGAGTGAAAATCGAGGGCTTCCTGTTCAAATTGCGAAAATGTTTTGTCAGAGCTCATGGTGTGCTTCCTTCAGAGGAGAATGTCGTAAAGCTAGAACTCTAGTTCTCGAGGGGGTCTAGGGTCAAAGTCTTGGGGAGAATGGCACATTGCATGCGCCCGCTTCTACGCTCTGCCGCAACAAGTCTTAATCGTTCAGGATTTCTCAAATCACGCCCGGCTCGGGTACACTGTTCTGGTTGCAAAACCAACAGAGCGGTCCACTGATGGACCCTCAGTCGAACATGGAGGACTCATGTCCGCACGTGATGTGGTGATCGTCGAAGGCGTTCGCACGCCGTTCGCTAAATCTGGTACCAAACTCGCCAAGGTGCACCCCGCCGAACTGGGCAAGGCCGCGCTGAAAGAGCTGATCAACAAGACCAACCTGGATGTGAATCTGGTCGATGAGGTGATCATCGGCAACACCGGCAATCCCGTCGATGCCGTGAACATCTCGCGCGTGGTCGCGCTGAACGCGGGCTTTCCGATTCAGACCTCGGCGTACACGGTTCATCGCAACTGCGCCTCGGCGCTGGAGTCGATCAGTCAAGGCTATGAAAAAATCAAATCGGGCACCATGGACGTGATCGTCGCCGGTGGCACCGAGAACATGTCGCAAATGCCGGTTTTGCTCCCGCAAAAGTTTCAAGACCTTTTCGGCAAACTCTTCGCCGCGAAAGGACCGGGCCAAGCGCTGCCGCTGCTCTGGCAGCTCCTCAAGTATGACCTCAAGCAGATCAAGGCGCTGCTGACCGCCAATCAGCGCGACGATTTCTTTCCGATCATCGCGGTGATGAAAGGTCTGACCGACCCGTTCGTCGGCATCAATATGGGGCAGACCGCCGAGATCCTCGCCAAGGAGTGGGGGCTTTCGCGCGAGACGCAAGACCGCTTCGCGCTGCGTTCGCACCAACTCGCGGCCAAAGCGATGAAAGAGGGCCTGCACAAAGACGAGGTGTCGCCTTTGCAGCTGGCTCCCAAGTATGAAGAGACTCTGATGGATGACAACGGCCCGCGTGACAATCAAAGCATGGAGGCGCTCGCCAAACTCAAGCCGTTCTTCGACAAGAAGACCGGTTCGATCACGCCCGGAAACGCGTGCCCGATCACCGACGGCGCGGCGATGCTTTTGATGATGAGCCGCGAGAAGGCGCAAGGTCTCGGTTACAAGCCTCTGGCGAAAATCCGCGGTTACGGGTTCGCGGGATGTGAACCCGAGCGCATGGGCTTGGGCCCCGTGTACTCCACGCCCGTGGCGCTGAAGCGCTCGGGACTCACCATGAAAGACATCGGGCTTGTCGAGCTCAATGAGGCCTTCGCCGCGCAGGTTTTGGCCTGCCAAAAAGCGTTCGACTCGGATGAGTTCGCGAAAAACAAGCTGGGCCTTTCGGGCAAAGTGGGCGAGATCCGTGACGATCAATTGAACGTCAATGGCGGCGCGATCGCGATCGGCCACCCCGTGGGCGCGACCGGCACCCGCTTGGTGACCACGCTCGCCAAAGAAATGAAACGACGAAACGTGCAGTTCGGTCTGGCCACCTTGTGTATCGGTGGCGGGCAGGGCGGCGCGATGATCTTGGAAGCAGAAGGGTGATCGACATGAGCATGAAAGACAGTATTCGCATTGTTCCGCAAGGAGAGTTCGCCATCGTTGAGTTCGACATGGTGGGCGAAAAGGTCAATAAGTTCAGCACCCCGATGATGATGCGCCTCAAAGAGGTCGTCGCCGAACTCCGCGGCTCCTCTTACAAGGCGGCGATTTTCGTTTCGAAGAAACCCAAGATCTACATCGCCGGCGCCGACATCGAGGAGATCAAGCATCTGAACACGCCCGAGGCCGTGAATGCGGCGGTGACGGGAGGGCAGTCGGTGATGAACGAGGTCGAGGATCTGCCGATGATCACGATCGCCGCGGTCAACGGTGCGTGCGCGGGCGGGGGCTGCGAGTTTATCATGGCCTGCGACTACCGCATCGCCAGCGAAGACGGCTCGACCCGGATCGGTCTTCCCGAGACCAAGCTCGGCATCATCCCTGGTTTTGGCGGCTGCGTGCGCATGCCCCGAATCATGGGCCTGCAGGCGTCGTTGGACGTGATTCTGAACGGCAAGCTTTTGAATGCGAAAAAAGCCGAGAAAACGGGTCTCATCGATCTGGCCGTGCATCCTTCGATCTTGATGGAGCAGGCCTTGAAGATGGCCAAAGAGAAAATGGGCAAGAAGCGCCGTAAGACCTTCAAACCGGTCGGTCTTCCGAACAAACTTTTGGAAGGCATCGCGAAAGGTGTCGTCTTCTCGCAGGCGCGCAAGACCGTCTTAAAGATGACCCATGGTCACTACCCGGCGCCGCTCAAGGCGATCGAGGTGATTAAAAAGACTTACGGCATGAGCGACCGCTCGCGGGCGCTCGAAATCGAACGCCAAGGATTTGTCGAGTGCGCGCTCACCGACATTTCGAAAAATTTGATTCACGTGTTCTACCTCACCGAGATGGTGAAAAAGCAGACCGGCGTTTCGAGCGCCAGCGTGAAAGCCAAAGACGTGAAGCACCTGGGAATCTTGGGTGCGGGCACGATGGGCGGCGGGATCGCCTACGTGGCGGCGGATAAGGGTATCGACGTGCGCATGAAGGACATCAACTACGATGCCATCGGCAAGGGTCTGAAGCACGCGCGCGATTTGTGGATGAAGCTCGTGAAGAAAAAAGTCATCAACAGTTACGAGTTTCAACAAAAGATGGACCGCGTGACCGGCACCGTCGACTTCTCGGGTTTTGGCCTCATGGATGTCGTCGTCGAGGCGATCGTTGAGGATATGGAAATCAAGAAAAAGGTCATCGCCCAAACTGCGGGTCAAATGCGTCCCGATGCGATCATCGCGACCAACACCTCCTCTTTGAGCGTGACCGAAATGCAGGCCGCGCACCCGCGCCCCGAGTATTTCGCGGGCATGCACTTCTTCAATCCCGTGCACAAGATGCCCCTGGTTGAGGTCATCCGCGGCGAGAAAACGGGCGATGAGGCGATCGCGACCATCTTCGAGCTCTCAAAGAAAATGGGCAAAATGCCCGTGGTCGTCAAAGACGGTCCCGGTTTCTTGGTGAACCGTTTGCTTTTGCCTTACATGGCGGAAGCCGCGTTCTTGATGCAAGAAGGAATGGACATTCAGAAGGTCGACACCGCTTACGTGAAAGAATTCGGCATGCCGATGGGTCCCTTTGCCTTGATGGACGAAGTGGGTTTGGACGTCTGCATGAAGGTTTTGAAGATCTTCAAAAAAGCCTTCGGCGACCGCATCGAAATCGCGCCGATCATGGAAAAACTCGAGAAGTCGGGCCGCCTGGGTAAAAAGAACGGCAAGGGTTTCTACAAGTACGATGAAAAAGGCTACCGCGGTGAGGTGGACGGGAGCGTTTACGGCGATCTCGGTTTGGGTTCTCCCACGAATCCTCACTCCAACCAGGAGTGCATCGAGCGCGGCGTGTTCGCGATGGTGAACGAGTGTTCGCGCGCGCTTCTCGAGGATCATATCGTCGACACGCCCAATGAGGTGGACCTCGCGATGATCATGGGCACCGGTTTCCCGCCCTTCCGTGGCGGCCTCTTGAAGTATGCCGACAGCGTCGGCACCAAATACATCGCCGAGCAGCTTGAGAAGTACGCGGCCAAGGGTGCCAAGCGCCTGGCGCCCGCACCGCAATTGCGTTCGCATCCCAAGTTCTACGCGACATAGGCTTTTTAAAGGCCGTCAAAGAGATCAACACCTGAAGCCCTTGAGCGTCTCCTCGAGGGCTTCGTCTCATTTTGAGACGTCATGTCGCCCTTATATTCGAGCATTGCTGGCATCGACCTTGCGAGAGAGGGTGGTGAGGGCCCGTTCAGAAGGCGCCCCGCTGATCGGAGGAACGATGAAAAAAACGATGATGCTCCCGCTGGTATTGATGGCCTTGATGTCGGTCACGGTCGGTTGCAATAAAAAATCGGACGACGGCGTTTCGATCGGCAGCCGCACGGCTCGCACCAATAGCATTCCCAATCAGTACAATGCCCAGGGCTACTACTACACGGCCGCCACGGGCCGCATTTCTGGCAACTACGATTTTGAGAGTGCCACGAAAACATTCTTGTCGCCCACCATCAGTCCCGAGAGCATCGGCTCGATCGATTCGAACAGCGTGTTCTTGCGCGGCTACGTCGAAGTGGATTATTCCGGCAACGTCATCGCGAACCGTTCGTCGATCTCGATCGAAATTCGCGACTCTTATGCCGGCGGAAATGACAATGGGCAAACCGTTCCCGCCATCCACGTGAACATGCAAGCCGCCAGCGGCCGCGCTTACGGCGGTCAAGTGGATCTTTCCTTCCGCGACAATTACGCGACCGTGCGCATGGTCGGCACGTTCTCGAATGTTTCGGGTGGCAATCAGTTCACGGGACAAATCACCTTCCAAAACAATGGCGCCTACCAGCAGACGTGGGGGAATTTCCAGATTGACACTTGCGGGTTCTTCCGCTGTCAATAGGGGCATGCCGAGGCCCTTCGACTTTGACGAAAAAATGCTGACGTCCCTGGTCGGGGGAAGATCCGCGCTGGATCTTCCCGGTTTGCGTTTGCGTTCGGAAGATGAAGCGGCCGCGTTCGTGCGTGCCTATGGCTTCGATCTCGACAATGAAGATCAAGTCGAAAAACTCTGGTATTACCACCGCCGCGCGCTGGTTCTTTTGACCGAGAAGCTCGGTTTTAAAGCTGACGAAATTCCCGAAGTTTTTCGCGACCGCAGGCAGCTCCTGGATTTGCGACGTCTCCTGCTCTGGGCCAGTTCCAGCCATCCGAACGAGCGCGAGCTTCAGCGTTGGAGCTGCGCGCTCCTGCGCGTGATGCACGTTTTCGTGCACGCCGAAAATGATCTGTTTTCGGCTTTTTCCGAAGAGATTCAAAAGCAAATTCTCTCTCCCTTTCAGGAGTGCTTGGTGACCGACGGTTCGACCGGCGTCACCTCCGTGAAGTCGGCTCGAGAGACGGGAGATTCGATTGAGCTGGCGGGTTTCGAGGTGAAGCCGTTCAAAACCTCGTCGAGCACCGTGATCAAGCTTCTGGCGAAGCCCGATGCCTTTGCGATGAGCGTTTTCGACAAATTGGGCGTGCGCTTCGTGACCCGCAATCTCTTTGATACGTTCCGCGTGGTTCGCTTCTTGGTCGAGGAGAATTTGGTCAGCTTTCCTCACGTGATGGCCGATCAATCTTCGAACACGCTGTACCCGGCGGACCTTTTTGTCGAGATGACGCAGAAGATGGCGGCCGAGGGCCAGCACCTCACTCCTGAGGAGATGGAGGCGGTGTTCGACCGCGCGCTCGAGGAGAAAAAAGATCAAGTTCAATTCGTCCGTAAAGAAAATTTCTTCTCGGGCGAAGACTACCGTTTTATCAAGTTCATCAGCCGCCGACTCGTGAGGATCCCCGGCGGCCTCGTGTTTTTCTATCCGTTCGAAGTTCAGATCATGGACCGCCGCGCGCACGAGAAGATTCTGTCGGGGCCCTCGCACCACCAGGCCTACAAAGACCGCCAGCGCAGTGCCGCTCGGCGCCGCCTCTTTCCGGATTTAAACGACCCCGCATGAAGATTTTGGCTCTGATTCGATCGACCCTTTCGATTTTTGTTCTTTTTCCCATCGTCACGTTCGTGCTTTGCCTTGCCGCTTTTTTCGCCGTGTTCATCGCGCGCTCTGAGCGACTCTCGAACAAGGTGATCATTGCTTGGGGGAAGACCGGGTGTTTTTTGTTCGGCGTGAAGGTTCGGGTGATCGGCCGCGAGAAACGAACCCACTCGGGCGGTGTCGTTCTTTTCAATCACCGCAGTTTTTTTGATATCTTGGCCCTGTACTCGCAGTTTCCCGAAATGCGCTTCGGCGCGAAGATCGAGCTTTTTTCGATTCCGATTTTTGGTGCGACGATGAAGGCGTTGGGAACCCTCCCGATCGCGCGCGCCAATCGCGAGGCCGCGATCCGCGTCTTGCAAGACTCCTATGAGGCGGCCCGCCGAGGCCGGCAGTACGCGCTCTCTCCCGAGGGTGGACGCAACACCGGCGAAGGTATTTTGCCGTTCAAAGCGGGTCCTTTCATGGTGGCCATCGAGGCGGGCGTTCCGGTGATTCCGCTGTTGATTTACGGCGCGGACAAAGTCTGGCCGAAGTCCAAAATCATTCCGGCCACCGACGCGTGGTCGTCGACCATCACGATGCAGGTTTTGGATCCAATTCCGGTTGAGGGGTACACGGTGAAAACGCGCGATCAGCTCCAGGCGATCACGCGCGAGCGGATGATCACTGCTCTTTCAGAATTTTCCAATCGGTGACAAGTCCATACCGGACCGAACCGACAAGCCAGGCTTTCCAAGCGCCCGTGTCGATGCCGATCTGGACTTTGTTCGCCTCTTCGACTTTAACTTCCGAAATTTTGAGCGCGCCCGGCGTGCGCTTGCGCCGCTTTTCCAGAAGGCCGGTCAGATCTTCCCAGCGCAAATAGGGCTGAAAGGTTTTGCCTTGATCGGCCGAGCGGAAATTGCCGACAAAAAGTTCGCCGCCAGGGCCGAACGCGACGGGAAGATTTTCTTGGTTGAAGGTGGTGAGTTGACGCCAGCTCTTGCCATCTTGCGTGTAGAAGATGCCGCTGGCCGAGACGAGGGCCTCCTCGCTTTTTGCGGGGTGCACGGCATACTGGAAAAACTCTTTCATCATCACGTCGTCGGTGGAAAGCGTGCCTTTTTCGCGCGCTTGCAAGATGTTGTGTTCGTTCTTTTTCCAGAAGACGGTGCCATGACCCTTGAGGTCGCTCTCGACCCACTGGACCCATTCGCCGCGCTCAAGTTCAACGGTTGAGCGGGCCGCGAGGTTGTCACCGGCGGGCTGATTCAAGATGCCGGCTTCGGGACGGGTGATGATCGACGCGAGTTTTTCGATCGGCAGGCGGGTCTTGTCTTTCATGACGAGTTCGCTTCCGTCGCGATGAAGAAAAGGCTCCCACGATTTTCCCTGAGGCATGACGAAGCTGGCGAAATCCACCTTGAGCAGCACCATCGAAATGTCGAGGTAACCTTCGAGCAAAGGATTGGCGATCGAGCGAACCTTGACGAATTTGCCCTCGAAACCCAGAACTTGATAGCGCTCTTGAGAGAGGGCCGTGTGGGTCGACTCGTCTTTCCACTGCGCCTCTTTGCGTAAGGGGTGTGTTTGGAAGACGAGCGCCAAGCCCAAGTCATCAGGAACGGGGACCAATTGATCCGAAGGCGTCCAGCGGATTTCGGTCTCGTATTTGACTTGGTACCACGGAGGCTCGAAGCGCTGCAAAAAGCCGGTTTTGCCGGTGGCCGTGTTGAGCACTTTAAAGCTCAGATCCAGATCGCGCGAAACCGCTTTGGCCGTGAGGCGAAGCTTGCGTTCGTCTTTTTTGACCCAGTAGAAGTTCAGGGTCTGCATCGATTTCTGATTTTTCTCAAGGTCGTCCATCCGCGCCTGGCCCGATTGAAACAGGCTCTGCGGACTGCGGAAGAACGAAACGGCGGGCGAAAATGACGCCTCGGCGAGGCGGCTGAAGAAAAAAGCGGCGGCAAGAATCAAGATCCCAGATGACAGTCGAGGCATGTGCTCAGATTTTGGCAGCTATTTCTTGTAGGGGGCAGGCCAGTTTCGCTAACATCAAGGCGTGCCCCATCGATGGACTCTTTTTTTTCTGGTGTTTTTGACAATTCTTGGACCGCGAGTCCAGGCGCAAGAGCTCGACCAACTCGGACGTTTCGAAATTTCGGAATTCGCGCTCTCGCCGCGTTTGCGTTTGCAAGAGCCCGGTCAGGGCGGATTTGAGCTCTCACAATCTTGGATCGGTTTCGAGTGGACACGCGACGAGTTGGTTCGCGGCGTTCTCAAGCTGGGGGGCTCGGATCTCAACGCCCCGGCGATCTGGAATTCTCCCGAAGTGCGCCCGAGCTTTGGCGTGAATGAAGCCTGGATGGAAGGACGGTCCTCCTATGGCGACATGCGTGCGGGTCTTCTCACCATTGCGCAAAGCTTTGAGGGCCTTTCTCCGGAATGGTCCTCGGTCCTGCCCGAAACGCGCGCCCGCCGTAAGTCGTGGTTCATCAAACGCGATTTCGGTTTGCAGCTGCGTTGGCTCGCCAAGCCTTGGGAAACGTCGATCACCGTTCATAACGGCGAGTCCGGCGAAAACAAAGATGGGCAGTACTGGACGACCGCCCATTGGCGTTATCAATCTTCGGGAGGCACCGGGATGCTCATCACCGGGAGCATTGGACAGACCAAACCCGAAAGCACGCAGACCTCGGAGGCGGGCCTTCCCGTAAACGGTTTTGTTTTCGACCGCACCGACAAGGCGAAGATCCGCCAAGGCAGCGTCGCCTTGTACCGCCAGCAGCGCCGCAATTTGCTTTTGCTCGAAGCGGGACGGGGAGAAATCCTTCAGCAAGAAGAAAAGAACTCTTTTTTCTGGGGGCACTTCGATGCGGTTTGGAACTGGGGTTCCGACGCGAGTTTGCTGTTCCGCTACGAAATGAATCAACCTAATCAGAAAGATTCGGCCAGCACCATTCGCAGTCCAGGTCTTGGATTTTCGTACTCGTCCAAAGACAATCTCCAGTCGATCACGGCTTTTTACAGCCGCGTTGAAGAAGATCCGCAAGTGCCGAGCGATGAGTTCTGGCTGATTTTCCGGATTCATTCAGTGTTCGCGAGATAAGCCCCTGGCTCAAGGCAGAGGCGGACCTAAGTCGACCCCTTTCTAAATCAATTCTGGTTTTATTTTTGAGTCTCGAATCGAGAATTTCATCGAGTTTTCGACCCGTCAAACCGATAGAAAGACATGTCCTTTAGGGTCCTTGGCACATTTTTTCTGATCTCGCTTGTCGCTGGTTCTTCAGCG
>JAHBUS010000013.1 GCA_019637955.1 Pseudobdellovibrionaceae bacterium
GAACCCTTTCGAGTTCTCTCGCGTTCCAGGCGAGTGCCTTAAACCGCTCGACCACCTCTCCGCACGTGCGGTATTTGAGGATCTAGATCTACCAAAGGGGCCTCCCCTCTGTGAATCAAGAACCGCAGGCACCTGGCCACGCCGCGTCTACGTCCCGGCCTTGAGCCCTCGCTTTATCCCCTTGGAGGTCTGTGGTAGCTCTGAAGGCTATGGTTCAAAAATCCTCTCTTCAGTCGTACACCCAACAGCTTCAAAAATTGGGGGCCGATGTCCCCTACGCCCACGTCGTTTTAGGATCGGGCTTTGGCACCTCCTTGGATGCCTTGCTTGCGAGCGATTGGGTGAACCTCGGCGAGATTAAGTTCGGCGATGTCGAAGGGCTCATCGCCTCGACCGTTCAGGACCATGCCGGTAAATACCGCCTGTACCGTCACAAACCCACGGGCAAAGTCGTGCAATTTCAGATGGGCCGTCTGCACGGTTACGAAGGTCACGACCCCCGCCTCGTCGTGCGCACGGTGATGATCCCGCGCGTGGCGGGCGTGAAAAACTTTTTGCTCACCAATGCCGCGGGCGGTTTGGACCGCGCCATGAATCCGGGCGATGTCATGATCATCGAAGATCACGTCAACCTCACGGGCAAAAACCCGCTGATCGGTCACAACCCGGTTGGCCCCGATGGAAAAGAATTAGGCCCCCGATTTCCCGACATGGGCCACTGCTACAAACCCGAATGGCGTGCGCGTTTACAAACGCACCTTGAAAAGCACGGCCTCAAAGTTCACAAAGGAATTTATCTCGGACTCTTGGGCCCCACCTTCGAAACGCACGCCGAAGTCCGTTTGTACTCGGCTTGGGGCATGAAGGCCGTGGGCATGTCGACCGTGTGGGAGACCATCGCGCTTCACCACTCGGGCGCGCAGGTCGCGGGCCTTTCACTCATCAGCAACTTGGGCGCGGGACTGGCGAACGTGTCGCTGGATCACGAAACGATTCTCGAGACCTGCCGCAAATCGGCGGCCGAGATCATGCTGGGCCTGGGTGACTTCTTGTCGCAGGATCTGCTCAAATGAAAAAACTTTTCGACTGGGGAATCCGGGCTAGCTGGGCCTTGCCGATGAACGGCGAGGTCTCGGTCGAAAATGATTTCTTCTTGGGCGTTAAGGGCACCGACATCGCCTTCGCAGGCCCTTACAAGCCCTCGCACAAAACGCAGTCCAAGAAATTCATCGATGCCAAAGGCATGGTTCTTCTCCCGGGCCTGATCAACGCGCACACTCACTTGCCGATGACCTTGTTTCGCGGACTCGAAGACGATGTTCCCCTCAAGGTTTGGCTGTTTGAGCGCATTTTCCCTCTAGAAAAAGAATTCGTTTCGCCCGATTTTGTCAAAACCGGAACCGAACTCGCGGCGCTGGAGTGCATCCGCTTCGGCACCACGACGGTTTCGGACATGTACTTCTTCGTTGAAGATTCGGCCAAAGCCTGGGACAAAGCGGGCCTTCGCGGAATCTTTGGCCAAGCGTTCATGGACTTTCCGCTCCCCGAAGACAAAAAACTGGGGCCGGATCATTTTGGGCGCTTTCACGCGTTAAGAAAAAAATTCGCCAAATCCGACCGTATTCAAATCGCGCTCTCGCCTCATGCGCCTTACACCTGCAGCGATGACCTCTTAAAAAAGATCGCGGCCACCTCCAAAGAAACCGGCGCTCTCTTGCACACGCACCTCTCGGAGTCGGTGGACGAAGAGCCGGAATCGCTCGCCAAGTTTGGCAAGACGCAAACGGAGCGTTTTCGCGATCTCGGCGTCTTAGGGCCCAAGACCATTTGCGCGCACGCGGTGCACTTGACGCCTTCGGACCGTCAGATCTTAAAAGACTCCGGCACGGCGGTGATTCACAACCCCGATTCGAATCTCAAACTCGGCTCGGGCGTGGCCCCGGTCGCCGAATACCTTGCCGAAGGCGTGCGTGTCGCGCTCGGCACCGATGGCTCGGCGAGCGCCAATGACCTCAGTCTTTTTGGCGTCATGGATCTGGCGACCAAGGTGCAAAAGCTCACGCACAACGACAACACCGCCATGATCGCCTCGCAGGCGCTGTGGATGGCCACCCAAGGCGGCGCGAACGCGCTCAACTTGGGAGACCAAATCGGCTCGCTCTCGCCGGGTAAAAAAGCGGACTTCATTCTCGTGGATTTCAACTTTCCCCACTTGCAACCGGTTCATGACCCGATTTCGCACCTCGTGTACTCGGCGCAAGGTCTTGAAGTCGACACGGTCTTCTGCAACGGCAAGATGCTGATGAAAGCGAAGAAACACGTCTCGCTCAAGCCCGCCGCGATTTTTGCGAAGGCCGAGTCTTACCGAAAAAAAATCCGCGCTTTTTTAGCGAAACTGAAAGCCTCTTAAGAAGGTCCTGATGAGCGAAATCGACATCGTCGGACCGATGCCCAATTCGTGGCGGCCAACTTCGAGGCCCGTGATTTTCGTCGATGGCGGACAGAAATGGCGTCAGGGCGCCGGTGTGCAGGCTCTTTCGATCGGAGATGGCGACTCGGATCCCATCGGCCCCATGGACGTGCGTCTCCCCGCCGACAAAGACATTTCGGACTTTGGCTTTGCGCTCTCGCAGCTCGCCGAGAGCGTTCAAAAGATCTCGCTGTATGGTTTTAATGGCGGCCGCTTCGATCACGACTTGGCCAATCTGGGCGAACTGCATGCGTTCTTAAAGACCCGTCACGCGCACGTGCAAATCGAGGGGCGCGGTCACGCGGTGAGCGCTGGCGCATGGACGTTTCAAATCCAGGGCTTGTTCAGTGTCTTGATGCTCGAGGCAAACCCCGTCACGATTCAAGGCGACTGCAAGTACAAGCTTGAACGGCACACGCTCACGCCGCTTTCAAGTCATGGTCTGAGCAACGAGGGGTTTGGCGAAGTCCAGGTCGAAAGCACCGGACCGGTTTTTGTTTTCACCGGTCTGAAGGATTAAACCGAAACAACTTTCTGTTCGATGGTGCCGAAGAGCGATTGTCCGCTGCCGTCTTCCATCCAGATTTTGACCTGATCGCCGGCTTTCATAAAAGGCGTCTCGGGTTTGCCTTTGTTGATTTGCTCGAGCGTGCGTTTCTCGGCCAAGCAGCTTGAGCCCACGGTCGAATCTTCATTCGCCACTGTACCGCTGCCGATCAAAGAGCCCGCGACCAGATCGCGAGTCTGCGCGGCGTGCGCGATCAACTGACCAAAGTGAAAATGCATCTCGCCCGCATTGGCGCGGCCAAAAAATTGGCCGTTCAACTCCACCCGCAAAGGCAAATGAACGCGGCCGTCTTTCCAAGCCGCCCCCAACTCATCGGGCGTCAGCGCGAAGGGAGACAGCGCCTTGGTGGGTTTGCTGACAAAGAAGCCAAAGCCCTGCGCCAATTCGCCGGGGATCAAACCACGCAAAGAGACGTCATTGATCAACACGAACAGACGGATCTTTTTCAGAGCCTCTTCGGGCGTGGTTCCCATCGGCACGTCGTCGACGATCACGCCGACTTCGGCTTCAAAGTCCGTCCCGTGCGAGAAATCCCGCTGGGGAATCGGTGCCGTGGGCGCCAAGAACTTGCCGCACTCGGCTTGGTACATGAGCGGAACGGTGTACAAGGTCTCGGGGGGCTCGGCATTGCGAGCTTTGCGCACGAGCTTGATATGATGAATGAAGGCCGAGCCATCGGCAAAGAGCCAGGTGCGCGGAAGCGACGACTGCAAATCCTTTTCAACCAGATCAAAGGTCCCCGGTGCGTTTCCCGCACGCAGGGCTTGATCGAGAACTTTCAGTTTGGGTTCGGCCGTTTTCCAGTTCTCGAGGGCTTCGCGCAAACAAGGCGCGACGCTCGAAGCACGAACCGCCTGACGGCGGTTCGGGTGGATCAGAATCAGCTCCCCGTCCAGCGACGGGCTTTTCAGTGAACCCAGAATCATGGCAAATCCTTTTTTAAACGGATCAGTCGAACGTGATCATGAAGTTAGCCGCCACCGCGTTCGGATTTTCGAGGTTGTCGGCGACTTTCGAGAACAGGCGCTCGTAGTAGAATTCAAAACCCATTTGCGGAGCAAATTTGAAGCTCGCGCCCAATTGCATGCCGATCGGGGCCGAGCTCACGCCCTCGCACGTTCCGCCGCCGCAATCTTTTGACAAATTGAACCCCAGGTTCGCCCCCAGGAAAGCGCCGCCGAAATCGCTGAACTTGTACATCAAGCCCACGGGAATTTCGAAGTAGGTGAACTTGGCGTCCACCGCCGCCGCTCCCGAGGTCAGTTCGTAGTTGCGCTGGGTGTACATGAAACCCGTGCGGACATTCCAAGCGTCTTGGATCTCAAACTTCGCGACCGCGCCGCCTTGGAAGTTGGTTTTCCCGTTGACCTTCACGCCCGTGGTTTTCGCTTCGGCGTTGTCGCCGCGAATCCCGAGCACGATGCCCACATCTTGGGCCTGCGCAGCAAAACCCATCATCATCACGACCGTCATCAACCACATTTTCATAGGAAACCCCCTTGGAATTTCGACGTTTTTGGAGTGTACAATGCGGACTCAGAGGAGTCCACCGTATGACCGAGTTTGTCCTTTACAGTTATTTTCGCTCGTCCGCGTCTTACCGCGTCCGCTGCGCCCTGCATCTCAAAGGCCTGAAATTCGACTACAAGGCGGTGCATTTGCTGAACAACGGGGGCGAACAGCACCAGGCCGCTTACCGCGACATCAACCCGGGCCGCGAAGTCCCCAGCTTGATTCACAACGGGCGCGTCATCGGGCAAAGCATGGCGATCCTGGAGTATCTGGATGACGTCGCCGCCGGGCCTCGCCTGTTTCCGAATGATCCGTACCAAAAGTCCCTCGTTCGTCAGTTCTGCGAAAACATCAACTGTGTTCAACCTCTCCAAAATTTGCGAACGGTGCAATTCCTAACCGGCGATTTGGGACTTCCTGAAACACTGAAACAGCGCTGGCTGGATGAGTGGCTGGGCCGGAGTTTCGAAACGCTCGAAACGCTGCTGCAAAAGCATTCGGGAACCCACTGCTTTGGCGATCAAGTGGGAGCGGCGGATTGTTTCTTGGTGCCGCAGATCTTCGCGGCCAAACGGATGAACGTCGATTTGTCACGTTACACCAACGTGCTTCGCGTGGCTCAAGCCGCCGAGGCCTTGCCCGCGTTCCAGGCCGCGCATCCAAGCCGTCAGCCCGACACGCCCGCCTCGACTTAAGGGCCCGCGGCGACTAGGCGCCCCCGCCAAATTTCAGATTTAAATAAGACGAGAGCGTCTTGAGGGTGTCAAAGTTCACGGCTTTGACATCTTGAAAATTGATGGTCACGCCGAAACGCTCTTCGAGCAGGTTGACCAATTGGATGATCGCGTAAGAATCGAGGATGCCCTCTTGAAAGAGGTGCGTATTTTCATCGGCCAAGCGGTCCACGGCCTGGGGACGGATCTCGAGAAGAAGTCCTTTAAGAAGTTCGTAGTCAAACTTTGGGGTGGCCAATTTTCTTCCTCTCGCGATTGGTGGCGGAGTACACGCCAATGCTCAAATTGAACCTTAAGTCCGTGTGATAGTCATCCAGCTCTTTCACACTTTGCAGAACATTGAGCTTAGCAAAAAAGTCCGCCCGGAAGGCACGGATTTTGGCCAGGAGCAGGCGTTTTTCTCCGGCCATAAAGGCCTCGTAGCGCTTGAACAATCCCGAAGGCAGCGGGAAGCGGCGCACCGCTCCGGGAGCGAAGACATGCTCCATCTCTTGCCGCGCAAAAACCAATCCGGTGTCGATATAGATGCCCACCTCGCAGCGTTTGCGCAATAGCTCCAAGCGCGCGGCTTCGGCTCCTTGCGGTGCCGGCGCGGCCTTCAGCCCCTGTTCAAAAGAATAGGTCGTCTCGAACTTTTTAACCGGAGGGACGGCTGGTCCCTGCAAAGCCCAAGTCTGCACGCCGTCCAACGGAAGAAAGAAGTCAGCCTCTTCGCTGCGCTTGCTCATGAGCACGCGGCCCGTGGCTTGGTCGGTGTAAAGAAAGGTTTTGGCGACCTTAAATCGTGGCATACGTCAGCAATTCCTCATTCGATTGGATGACCCTGAGGTCCTCCCCGATCGCGATGCGTTTCTCGTCCAAGAAGTACATCTTCTCGAGGCTCTGAATTTTGATCAGCTCGAGCTGGCGCGGATCCTTCGTAAATCTATGGATGTACTCTTTGGCGGTCCACTTGTACGAATTCATCGTCTTTTTAATTTTGAGATCGTGGTTGTCCATGGACCAACGTTGAAACTCGGGCGAATCGTAAAAGTGAATGATGTGCTGGCCGTAGCGAAGTCGCAGATCCGCCGTGGTCATCTCGTAGAAGCGGTATTTCACGTGCGACCACTTCTGCGTGAAATTGAACCACCAGACAAAATCGTGAAGCGAGCGCACCGGAAACGGGCATTCTTGGTTGATCGGGTAAAACCGCTCGGCTAACGCCTCGGCGCTCCCCGCATCGGGCGGCGACCAGGCTTTGAGCATTTTGGCAAAAGCGTCTTGATAGTTTTCGTGGATCATCCCGTCGCCGTGGATCTGCGCTCCCGGCAGCAGCATGTCCGAACCGAAAAGCTGATCCCCCAGTTCACCCGTGATGAGCAAGGCCCCGGGCTCTTTGAGCAAGCGGTCCATCGTTTGGAGCGAATTGATCCAGCGAAAGCGCCGGATGTGGTTCTGAAAAAACGTGGGATTTTCGTCGATCGAATCGTGGCTCATCGAGATCACGATTTTTTTTTGATCCTCTTCGGACCAGGTCCGCATCAGCGCCACGAGAAGAGCCGTGCTGTCGATTCCGCCGCTGTACGAAACGATGTACCGGGAGCGGTTCATTTTGAGCAGCTCGAGCGCGCGCTGATCGCAGCAATCGTCCCAGCCGAGACTCTTGGCGCCTTTCAGGTCTTCTTTGAGCGTGGGCAGCTTTTGCGAGAACTGCATGAGATCAGGCTTGTAGTCGATGCGGCTCATGGAACGGTCAAAGGGATGCACCAAAAGAGCGGGCTTCGAGACGAAGGGTCTCAGGTCCACGGTCGTCTTTTTGGTGAAGTTCAGTAAGGTCTCTATCATCGGCGTCAGAAAGACTTAAAGTCATTGTCGGGGTTGTACCAGTCTTCGACCGGCAACGACGGGTACATGCGAATGTCCTCGTCGATAAAATTCTTTTGCAACTGGTGAATGATCACGTGCGAGAGCGAGCCGCGCTTGATCTTGTTTTTACGGTACCAATCGTCTTTGGTGAACTCGTAGATCGTCTCCTTGGCTTCCCATTTGTAGGACTCCCAGGTGTTCTTGATCTTCTTGTCCGGATTGTTCATCGACCACAACTGAAAGTCGTCGGTGCCGTAGAAATGGAAGAAGTTGTTCTCGATGAACTCTTTGTCGATGTTCTTGGTCGTGAAATCCGAGGCGTAGGTCAGCATGCGGAAGTACACCGATTGCCATTTGATCGAAAAGTTCAACCACCAAAAGAAATCGGCATGGGTGCCGGTCGGGTTCGGCCGGCGCGAGTAGACGTCTTCAAAGAGATTCACGTACCAATCGACGACTTTCATGTCGTGCCAACGCCCTTCGAAGAGCTTGAGCATCTTGGCGCGGTCATACTTCTCGAGGATCGAGCTTTCGCCGTACATATTCATGAAATCGCGCATGATGTCCGACCCGAAAAGCTGATCGTTGTACTCACCGCCGATAAACATGGCGTCTTTCGAGAACAGATGCGGAAATTTGATCGAAGCCTCGAGGCGGAGTTTTCCCATCAGGTAATTTTGATAAAAAAGCGGGTTCTCGCCGATCGAATCGCGGCTCATCAACACCCGCATGCGGCGCTTTTGCGCTTCGGTCGCGTTTTTCAAGAGCGACGACATCACCAAGGTCGAATCGATACCGCCCGAGTAGTAAACATAGATCGGCAGCTCACGCTGGTCCGACTTTTTCAGAAGTTCAAGGGCGCGCTCGTCGCAAATCTGCGAGTAACTCTTGGTGAACGGGCGGTAGTCCGGCATGAGCGAGAAGGCTTTGGTCTTGACCGGCGTCTTTAAATGTCCCGTGCGGTCCACGACGACGACGTTAAATCCCAAGAGATCGAAAATACGGGCAAAGAGCTCGATTCCCGGAAGCTCGTTGTACTGCGGGTGAACCACCGTCATCGGATTGTAGAAGTAGAGCTTCTTAGATCCGAGCATTCAGGTAAAACTCCCTGGAGAATTCGCGCATCAAAAGGGCGATCTCCTCTTTGTTCTTCGTTTTCGGGATCAGATCCATGTACTTGAGCAGAACCTCTTCGGTCTGAAATAGACCCATGGTGACCAGCTCGTATTCGAAAATAATCTGATCCGCGGCGCGGTCCAAATCCAGGCCGCGAACTTGGGCGTATTGGCGCAAGAACAGATGCGGATTGGCCTCTTCCGCGCCCTCGCGCTTTTCGCGGCGGTGGGCCTTGGCTTCGCTGTAACGGATCGAGTGCACGGCTTCCCAGCCGATTTCCGAAGGCACCACGCGCTGGCGCGTGCGGCTGACCAAGTAATTCACGCGGTCCAAACAGCGCGATTTCTGAATCATGAGCTCGGAGCGTTGGGTGAGATCTTTATCGAGAAAATCGGTTCCGGTGGGCCGCAGAACCAAGAAAAATCCGCGAATGTGAAATTTGTAATCGGTGATTTTTTGCGGCGGCATACGGGTGAGAGCGCCCGCGAGATTTTTTGAATCGTGCACGATCGGCTTGTCCGAAGCCATGATCCCGAAGGCGGCCTCGGGGTCATTCGCGATCAACGCGCGCGCCGAATTCGCATGCATGCAAATACACAAGATCCGGTAGGTTTTGAGGTCCCAGACCAAGTAGACATGATCCGGGAGCTTCGATTCGGAAGGTGTATCGTCCATCCATTGAGGATTGCAAACGCACCCGGGGGGCGCAAGAATTTTGTCGCTAGGCTTAAGTCTTAAGAACCGACATGATTTTGAACGCGAGGTAAATCGCGCCCGTATTCACCGCGTAGGTCGACGCGATCGCGAGCCAACCCAACCAAGGTCCCTCGTGACGGGTCTGGCGGAACCACCAACGCTGCGTGGTCACCAACAAGACAAACTGAATCAAAAAATGGAGCAGGATAAACCGCTGATAGTTTTGCTCGATAAAGACCATCTCCGGAAGCAGACGAAAACGGGTCAGAAACATCGCGAGCGTCACCAACGCTCCATTCCGCATGCAATAAAACACGAAGAACGAGGTGAACATGACCAAAATCTGTTTACGCGTGAATCTCAGCAGCGGAACAAAGATGTGACGTTGAATGAACTCGTAGTGGTAGACGCTCCCGCGCTTCCAGTAATCGGCCGGCGAACGCGCCAACCAGGCGAAATTGGTCGCGTCCCGCGCGTGCATGGCGTAGAGGCGCGCGACCCCGACCACGATATTGAACAAACCGACATCGCCGATAATCGCGACGACATAGCTCAAGAATGAGCGCGAAAGATCCGCGTCCGCGCCCTGAGCGAAGTACAAGTTGTTCCAGAAAAAACGAGCCTGGAGAAGCGCGAAGCCCACCAGGATATTGATCATTCCTTGCCACCAAATCGCCTTGGCGGCCTCGTAACTGTTTTTCTCGATGTAAGAATCCGGCGGCCAGAGCACCGCCTTGGTCACGTTGACCGGACTGAGGAGAATTGAGCGGTCCACCTTCATGTATGAGGATGCCAGCGAGAGCGTCCACGCCACGAAGACAATGTAGTGCATCTTCAATTTCGAGAAGATGCCGTAGGCGTTCATGTTGCGATTGGTGAGCAGCAGGTGGATCTCAAAGAGGTACATCAGCGATACGGCGATCGTGAAGATCCAAAGCAGCCGCCGGTGCCACGGCTTCTTGATCGTCCCCAGCACGACGTAGGTGACAAAGATCATCAGCGGAACACCCGCCGCGAGAATCGCAAACTTCCAAGACGGCAGGCGCCTGAAAAACAGAAGGTAGCAGTTAAAGCCCCACAAGGCGCTCAAGACAAACGCGTTGAACGCCGTCCGAAACCGGGGCTTTATAAAATAGGAGACCAGCGAAAAACCGATGAGAATCACGAAGGCGTAGCCCGCCATGCGCGCCAGCATGAACTGCCCGCTGAATAACAGACCGATTTTTTGCTCGGTCATGTCGTCGATGCGCATTTTCGTGAAGTACGAAAGCAAGAGAGCGACGGCAAGCATCGGGAGCAGAGCCAGCTTTTCGTGACTGACGAAGAACGAGTTGCATTTGCGCTCAAATCGCCGCAATGCCAGTTCGACTTCTGAAGGGTAGATCAAGCCCGCAATCCCTTACCGGAGCTTTAATTCGATTTGATGAACAAGAAGTTCCACTTGTCGATCACGGGGACGTACAAAAAGACAAGCAAACTGATGTTCACCCACATAAAGAAAGCCAGCCATCGCTCCTGCCCGACTGATTTCCAAAAGCGGTAGAACTCTTGCATAATCTTAAAAGCAAACGGCAGAACCAGCAAAATATAAATCCAGCTGGTCTGGACGAACCAAGGCGAGGCCACCGCCGTCGCGACGTAGGCAAAGGTGTAGAGACCAATGTGATAGAGCGTGCGCGGAACTCCCAGGGCGACCGAAATCGTCGGGACCTTGCCATCGGCGTAGTCGTCACGGTAACGGATCGCCAGGGCCCAGAAGTGGGGCATTTGCCAAAAGAACATGATCAAGAACAGGTAGACCGAATCCAGCGCGAAGATATGGTCCGAGTTGGCGGCGTACCCGATGGTCACGGGCAGGGCGCCCGGAATCGCCCCCGGGACCGCGCCAAAGATCATCTTGGGCTTCCACCAGTAAGTGTAAACGCCATTATAAAGAACGACGGTGATCCAGCCGAGCAAACAAGCCAGAGGCGAGGCTTCCAGAAGCATGTTGCTGCCAAGGAACAAAAAGACCAGGGCCAAAATCAAGCCGGCGGCGGGCTTCATTTTTCCGGAGGCGATCGGGCGCTTCGAGGTGCGCTTCATTTCGCGGTCCATTTTGTACTCTTGAACCTGGTTGAGCGCGAGCGAACCCGAGCTCAAAAAGAAAATCCCTCCAAGCGTCCAGAACAGGTGGTTCCAGCTGAAGGGACTTTCGATCATGAAGCTTGTCGCGTAACCCGCCAAACCAGAGAGAACGACAAAGATGACGATCCCGAGTTTGGTGAGGTCCGCATAAAGGCGAAACATGCGGATTACGAGAAGATGTCTTGGACCGGCAGGCGCGTCCAGATGTCGAGCACGCAGAAGAATGCCAGAACGGCCAGGAAGAAGAATCCCGTGCCGAAAATGATTCGATTGCCGTTGCCCTCGTATTTAAGCCCCATGAAGTAAGCCATGACGAGCATCGCTTTAACGAAGGCGATCAAAAAGGCGACCGGCGTGGCCAGAACGCCTAAGTGAATGAACTTCGCGGTGAAGACCGTCAGGATCGTCAGCACCAGCAGCGCCAGGCAAACGTTACGCAGGATCGAGAACGGAATAATGTGATGCTCTTCGTGACCGTGATTCGCGTTTTGTCCCATGTGTTACCCCACCAAATAAAGAAGAGGAAAGAGGAAGATCCAGATCAAATCGACGATGTGCCAGAAAATACCCACGCCCTCAACGGCCGTGAAGTAGTGCGGGTTGAACTCGCCTTTCAAGTGGCGGTACAGAACCCAGCCGATCAAGCTCATCCCCAAGACCACGTGGATCCCGTGAAGACCGGTCATGCAGAAGTAGAACCCGAAGTAGAGCGGGAGCTGCTGACTGACGGCCTCATGATAGTGGAAGAACTTTCCCGGCAAGAGCCCGTGTTGGATCTTCGAGGTGTACTCGAAGTACTTCACGATCATAAAGATGAACCCGCACAAGATCGTGATGATCAAGCACATCGTCGCCTTCGAGTTCAGGCCGCGCTGGATGTAATGGATCGACAGGGCCATGGTCCACGAACTCGCGATCAGCACCACCGTGTTGAGCGCGCCCATCTTCCAAGCCAAGTGGCTCGCGCCCTCATGAAAAGTCTCCGGGTAAAGAGCGTGAAAAATGAAGTATCCCACGAACAGACCGCCGAACATCAAGATCTCGGTCACCATGAACACCCAGATCCCCTCTTTCGAAGTGAGGAACTCGTGCATGGCATCGCGGAAGTGATGCGCGTAGTGGTGTTCGCCCTTTGCTGTTTGATTAACGGTACTCATAAGGCCCCGCAGTGACGACCGGTTCAACTTCGAAGTTGTGGTGCGTCGGTGGTGATTGAACTTGCCATTCCAAAGTCTTCGCTCCCCAAGGATTCGCTGGAGCGATTCGTTTCGACATCAAACCTTCGATGATGACGTACAGGGCGACCAAGAAGCCGACCCCGATGGTCCACGCACCGATCGAAGAGATTTTATTGAGCGATTCGTAAGCGGGAACGTAGTCCGCGTAACGGCGGGGCATGCCCATCGCGCCCAAAACGAACTGGGGGAAGAACGTCACGTTGAAGCCGATGAAGATCAGCACGAACGAGATGCGGGCCCAGAATTCGTTGAACATTTTGCCGAACATTTTCGGGAACCAGTAGTAGAGGCCGCCCGTCAGCGCCATCAGCGTTCCGCCCACCATCACGTAGTGGAAGTGCGCGACCACGAAGTAGGTGTCGTGGAAGTGAACGTCAAGACCGACGGTTGCGAGCATGATCCCGGTCACGCCACCGATCGCGAACAGGAACAAGAAACCCATCGCGAAAAGCATGGGAGACTCGAAGCTGATCGAACCGCGGTACATCGTGGCCAGCCAGTTGAACATTTTGATCGCCGTCGGAACGCCGACCAGCATCGTCAGGAACGAGAACACGATGCCCGCGATTTCGGACTGACCCGAAACGAACATGTGGTGACCCCAAACGAAGAACGAAACGGCCGCGATGCCCAGCGACGAGTACGCGATCGCCGTGTAACCGAAAATGGTTTTACGCGAGAAGGCTGCGATGATTTCGGAGACGATGCCCATCGCGGGCAAGATCATGATGTAAACCGCCGGGTGCGAATAGAACCAGAAGAAGTGCTGGAACAGAACCGGGTCGCCGCCGCGCGCGGGGTCGAAGATTCCCACGCCCAAGGTGCGCTCCATGGCCAGAAGAAGCAACGTGATCCCCAGAACCGGCGTCGCCAGAACCTGAAGGATCGCGGTTGAGTACACCGCCCAAACGAACAGCGGGATTCGGCCCATGGTCATTCCGGGAGCGCGCAACTTGTGGACCGTCACGATGAAGTTCAACCCCGTCAGGATTGAGGACATCCCCATGATGAAGGCGGCCATGACCATCGTGACGACAGCCGTGCCCGTTTTGATCGAGTAAGGCGTGTAGAAGGTCCAACCGGTGTCAATTTTCGTGGTGAACAAGGTCGAGATCGCCAGGATCGCTCCCGCCATGAACACGTACCAGCTCGCCAAGTTCAGCTTGGGAAAGGCCACGTCTTTCGCGCCGATGTGGATCGGCAAGAAGAAGTTCCCCAAAATCGCCGGGATCCCCGGAACGATCACCATGAAGACCATGATGGCCCCGTGGTACGTGAGGATTTGATTGTACGTGTTGCCGTCAAAGAGCGGTCCCGAAGCGAAGAGCTCCAGACGGATCAGCATCGCCGCGATCCCGCCGCACAAGAAGAAGAACAAAATCACGATCATGTACATCAAACCAATGCGTTTGTGATCGATGGTCGTGAGCCAGGACCAGAGGCCCTTTTCGTGATTAATATAGTTGTCACCAGAGGCGTGCGTATTTCCCATGTCTCACCTCACTTCAATGTTTTGATGTACTCAATAAGAGCGGTTAGTTGATCTTCGGTCAGCAAGCCCTGCTGCGCGGGCATCAAGCCAGCCGAGAATCCCTTTACGATATCGGCATTGGGATTCAGGATGGATTCGCGGATGTAGTTCTCGTCGACGGTCACGGATTTGCCATTCGCCATCGTGTGCCCGGTCGATCCCCAGAGGCCTTTCCACGAGGGTCCGACTTTCACCGATCCATCTGTGGAGTGACATGCGATGCAACCTTTCGAGTTGTAAAGCTTTTCACCCTTTTGCGCGAGGGTCAGACCCTCTTCATTTTCTTGGAGCCATTTTTCGAAATCAGGAGCCGGAACCACGTGCATTTTTGCCAGCATCGCCGAGTGGGCGGCACCGCAGTACTCGGTACAGAAGATCTGGTAGTCGCCGGTTTTATCGGCCTTAAACCAGAGCGTGGTGTAGCGGCCGGGAACGACGTCTTGCTTGATGCGCATCGAAGGAATGTAGAAGGAGTGCAAAACATCTTCGGAAGCCATCACAAGTTTCACGGGAATGCCCACGGGAACGAAGAAATCGTTCGTCGAGACCTTGCCGGACTTGTACATGAAGTCCCACTGCCACTGCTTGGCTTGAACGTGGATCTCGAACGCGTTCTCGGGCATCACGCGCATGTCGTGATAGACTTTCCAGCCCCACGCGAAAACGACCAAGAAGAGCACGAGCGGGATGAACGACCACAAGAACTCGAGCGCCATGTTGTGGCTGATGTACGGCGTCTTGTCGTTATCGGTACGACGCTTGTACTTCACGGCGAAGAAGATCATTCCGCCGATCAGAATCACGCAACCCAAAAAACTCGTCCACAAGAGGAACGAGTACAGGTTGTCGACGTCGGAGGCGATTTCGGTTCCGACGGGAGGCATGAAGCTCTTCCCAGCCGCGGATGCCGTGTTCACGGCGACCGTATTCATCAGTGCGAGAAACCAATTCATGGGCACATCTCCTTCAATATCCGAACTTAAACCCCAGGCTCCTGGCGTCGCGCTCGCAGCCACGCCGGAACCAGAAGAAGTCCCAACACTATAATGATGACCACCCCGCCCAGCTGAACCAGCCGGAACGCGTAGAGGACATATTTGCTTTGCTGGGGATCGTATTTAAAACAGTACATCACCATCGCGTCGACGATCGAGCCGACTTTGCCCTGACCGCCTTCGTTCAAGGCCATTTTAATGGTGGGGGCATCGAACATGATTCCGTGCAGGTAGCGGGTCACTTTGCCGGTGGGACTCACCACGATTCCGGCCGAGCCATGCGCCCACTGCTTCTGCGCTTCATCCCATTTATAGGCAAAGCCCACTGCTTCGGTGATGCGCTTGATGGTGGCCTCGTCCGCGGTCACGAAATGAAAACCATTTTCGGTGCCGGGACGTTCGTACATTTTCATGTACGTCGCCTTCTTCGCTTTGGCGAGATCGGGACCTTCATGCGGATCAAAGCTCATCGCGATGACGTCGAATTTTTGGCCGGGCGACCAGTCCATCGGCTTCATGCCTTCGATCAGGCCGTTCAAATGAAAATTACAAAGGCCGGGACACGCAAAATAAACCAGGCTCAAGATCGCCGGCTTGTTTCCGTTGAAGAAGGTGCGCAAAGGCACGCTCTCGCCGTTCTCATTGCGAACGACTTCGTCGAGATTGAGCTGCGTTCCGAGCTTTTCGGTCACGCCGATCCCCTGCAGTTCTTTCGGCTGCACCGTCGACGCGGTTTGCGTCGACGACGGCGTCTCGACCGAACCCATTTGGTTCGGCAGATTGGCGAAAGCAACTTGAAGAGAAAGCAGCAGTGCGAGCATTACTGAGCCGTTTTTGCAAATTCGGCGACTTTCGCCGGATCTTCCTTCACTTTGTTTTGAGTGATCGAATCGATGAACTGAACGAGAGCCCAGCGGTCTTCGGTCTTGAAGTGGCCGTAGGCCGCCATGGAGCTGCCGGGAATCCCGTGCGAGATCACGTTGAAGATGCCGATGTAACCGCCACCTTTGGTCCAATGCCCCTCGACGAGATTGCGAGGCTTGGGATTCAGGCCCGCGCCGGCCGCGCCATCGCCTTTGCCTTCATTGCCGTGGCACATGGCGCAGTTTTGCGAGAACACTTTTTTACCGTGTTTCACCATGTCTTCATGAGGAACCCAAGGCTCTTTGATGCCCGAAATGTCGACGGGTTTGGCATCGGCCAAGAGCTGTTCAGGCGACGGAGGAGTTTGCAAGTTTTCGCCAAGATCCACACCGGGATGAATGGCCACGATGTAAACAAAAAAGACGAACACGAACACCATGGAGAAGATGAACGCGAGCATTCCACCATGGTTATATTGATCACGGTTTTCCGACATAGCGAGACCCACCAAATCTGAATCACACCTCAAGGTGCACTTTAAGTGAATTGTTAAGGCTTCTTTGCATCATGAAAGCTATATGAAAACAGCAGTATCGGCAACAAAACCACGGCTTTAGCAAAGTCGATGACAGAATGCGAAATGCTTAATGTTGAGGCTGCTTGGAAGGCGGCGCCTGGACTAGGCGACGCCGCGACCGATCTCAATGAAGGTCGGAATTTCGACCACGAACACCGTTTGCGAACTTGAGGAATCCAGGTACAACCGTCCCCCATGCCGATCCACAATTCCTTTTGAGATGCTTAGTCCCAGACCGGTTCCCTTGCCGATTTCCTTCGAAGTGAAGAACGGATCGAACATTTTGGCGGCGATCGCGGCCGGCACACCACCGCCCGAATCGATGACGCGCACTTTGAGTAAGGACGGACTCGCTTCCAGTTCCAGACGGACCCAGGGCTGTGGCTTTTTTTCGACAGCATCAAAGGCGTTGTTCAGTAAATTTAAGAGAACCTGCGAAATTTGCTCCGTCCGGCCCCAAAAGAACCAAGACTCCTCGCCCTTGGCGACTTGGAGCTCAACGCCGTGGTTCCGGAACCGTTCCCGGCAAAGTTCCAACGCGTCCTCAATGGCATCGTGGATCGAAGACCGCACATACGGCTCGGCCGACGTCTCGCGCGAGATCGACTGCAAACCGCGGATGATTTTCGCGATTCGTTGGACGGTGGATCCGATTTGGCGGGCGCTCGTCACCGCTTTTGCTTTGTCCAGCGATTCGACATGTTCGATCATCCGCTCAAGCAGAACCGCTTTGCCTTGAATGATCGCGAGCGGATTGTTGATCTCATGCGCGATCCCCGAGGCCATCTGACCCAGAGAAGACATTCGCGATGACGCCATCATCGCCAGTTGGTTCTGATGCAGCTCCGTGATGTCTTGAACGGTGCTGAAATAGCCGTAGATCTCGCCCTTCTCGCCCTTGAGCGCCTTGGCCTGCCCGGTGACATGGGCCACATCGCCATTGGCGTGAAGAAACCGGTACTCACATGCAAAAGTTCCGCTGCTGAGCAGCTGCACCCATTGATGCGACACGGTCTGCGCGTCTTCAGGATGCAGCGCTCGCACCCAGCCTTCGCCGCGCGAGAGTTCGGCGCTGAGTCCCGAGATCCGCTCCCAAGCGGGATTGACGTACGTGCAGTGTCCTTGCGAATCGGTCATCATGATTCCGACCGGCGAGGTTTCGGTCAGGGCCTGCCAAGTTCGCCGGCGCTCATCAATCTCTGTGGTCATTTGCGCGGCCAAGCGCTCGGCGCGGACCGCAATGTACTGAATCGACGACAAGGTGACCGCCAAGAGAAGCGCCGCCAGCGAGCCAAAGAAACCGATCCAAGAGGCCAAAAGCCCGGAGGATGAGGCGAAATCAGGCCCCCGGCTCCAGTGAACGTGCAACGCGCGGTCGGCGACACGCAAAGACCCGACAACACTCGACGCCGACGTGTAGCCGTTCTCGTTTCCATCGAAAATCAGCGTGCGCTCAGATTCATCTTCAAAAATCTTCATCGCGATTTCGCGTCCGAACGGAAAGGACATCGAACTCATGAACTTTTCGAGAATCACCGGCGCGACCACCAAGCCTAAAAAAGCGCGGCGGCGCTCTTCGATCGACCCGACCGGCTCGCCGCGGGCATAAAGAGGAACGAAAATCAAAAAGCCGGGGCGGTCGACCTCATCTTGCATCAGCCGGATTTTTCCGGTGATGGTGGGCTCGCCCGTATCGCGCGCCCGAAAGGCCGCTTCTCGCCGGTTTTTTTCGGTGGCGATGTCCAGGTGCATGGCCTTTTCGTTCAAAGCGTGAGGCTCCATGTAGGTCGTGATCAAGCCCTCGCCCGGGGCGAGAATCTGGGTGCCGGGCTCAAATTTGGTGACCGGCCTCGCCTCGCCTCGAGGTTGATACTCTCGCGCGAGCGTCGACGAGAGCCGCTCGCGGATGGAGGTCGAAAAAATCACGCCCATGCCTTCGATTCCCGGAAAGCGGCTCACTTTCATAAGCTGCTCCGTGAACAGGCGCCACTCCTCACGCGAGACGTGCTCAGACGCATCGATGAAACTTGCGCCCGACTCCAGAATGCGAACGTAGTCGTTCATGCGGTCTTCGATCGCCATGCGGGTCTGGGCCACTTTCAAGGCAAAGACGCTCTCATCTTTTGAAACCGAGGCGACATAAACGGAGTAAAAGGTCATTCCCGACACGGCCCAACCAAAGAGCAGCACCAGCTTGGGGCGGTCCAGAAGACCTTCTTGCTTCAGGCTCCCCAGGCCCAGCGACGTGATCATCATCCCGGCCAAGAAAATCTGCAGGTGGAGCAAGCTGTCGTTGAGCGAGACGCCGGCAAACGGGCCCTGCCCGCTCGCCGTTTGCAGAACCGCATATGCGGCCACCAAAGCCGAAATCAAATAGACATAAAAAGAGTCCAGCCAGACGGCGGCCAAAAGAAGACCCGCAAAAAGCAAAAACAGAAATGGAGGCCCGTAGGGGGACGCAAAGATAAAGACGGCCAGAGCCGCCGTCACGCCCAAGGCCACCAAAAAACGGCCGGTCACGCGAGCATCCGGCCAAGCCCTCTGCTTCCAAAGGACCTGCGCCTTGTAGCCGACCGGAACCAAGATCAAAGCGCCTAAGAAATCTCCGACCCACCATGTCTGCCAGTGTTCAAACACCTGCTGGGCCGAAATGACCCGGCCCCAGAACAGGGCCATCACTCCGATGCCCGCGCTGATGGAGACCGATGCCACCAAGGCCACCACCGAAAAAATCGCGCGTGCGTGCAAGCCATACGCTCGGTCTTTCGACATCAGACAATTGAAAATCCAGCCGAAGGAGACGGCTTCAAGAACATTTCCAAGCGCGATCACGCTGGCGGTTAAAGCCGGCAACCCGGTCTGCCAATTGATCAAAAAAGCGCCGGCAAAAATCGGCAAAATCATGCGGCGGCCAAAACCCACCACCAGACAGATCGCCACTCCCGTCGCCGGCCAAACCGGCGACGCGTGACGGCTGAGCGAAGCCATCTGCAATCCGACCCATGCCGAGGCGGCGTAGAGCAGCCCCATGAGGACGATCAAGGACACTTGCCAAATGACTGATTTAAAGCGCACTGAAAACACAACCGATCCCGCAGAAACGTCAATTTCTGTTTAGTATAGTGAATCACTTGTGCTTTGTATCGGCCAGAATTTCGATCGCGACCTTTTGCGGGACGATAAAACAAAGATGCTTTAGTCGAGTCAAGCCCCGTACTTGAACAGAAAACCGTCGACAATGCGGGTGAAGGTCTCGGGATTCTCGACGTTGGTGCAATGGCCGTGGCCCGGAATCTCCTCAAACCGTCCCGCTTTAATAAGATCCGCCATCGCTTTCGAGTCGGCCACTGGCAGTAGATTGTCTTTTTCGCCATGCAGGACCAGCACGGGATGCGGGATCGTGGAAATTTCTCCACGCGTGTCTAGACCGTCGAGCGCGCGCAAAACCTTGTCGCCCACGGTCTGCGCCGCATGAAACGCGTCGGTCACAATCACGTCGTTAAAATAGGAGCTGTCCGCCTGATGGCCCAGAATCGTCGAGCCGATCACCACGCCCACAAGACCGCGATTGGATTTCATTTGCTCGAACGCATCCGTCATCGCGTCGTTGAACTTGACGCCGGTTGCGCCCACGGGGTCCAGCAGCACGGCTTTTTCAAAAAGCGCGGGCTTTTTTGCCAGCATCAGCGCCGCGATCAAACCGCCCGTCGAGTGGCCCACCAAATTCATTTTTCCGCGGCCGAGCGATTCGGCCAGCGCGATGAAATCGCGCGCGAACAGATGCATGTCCACGTCGGCCTGCGAACGCGGCGGCGTCGAGCGGCCACACCCGCGAAATTCGGCGAGGATCATCGCCCCCGGAAGTTTTTTTCCGGCGGCTCTTTGTTTCCAAACGTCGGCGGAGGGGTGCCACCAGCGGTTGCTGGCCATATTGCCGTGAATGAACATCGTGTCCTGTGGAAGCACGCCTTCGATCACTTCATACCCGATTTGGGCGCCCGAGCCGTCGTTCGTTTGGAACATCCTCATAAAACGATGCCGCCGTCGACGCTGATCACGGTGCCGTTGATGTAAGACGCCTGTTCCGAGGCCAAGAACAGGCAGGCGTTGGCGATGTCCGAAGTCTCGCCCAGACGGGCCACGGGCACTTTGCCGGCCATTTGCTCGAGCACTTCTTTGGGCATCGCTTTGGTCATCGCGGTCATGATGAAGCCGGGCGCCACCGCATTCACGGTGAAACCTTTTCGACCAAGTTCTTTACCTAAGGTCTTGGTCATGCCGATCACGCCGGCTTTGGCCGCCGCGTAGTTGGCTTGGCCGAAGTTGCCGTAAAGACCCACGACCGACGAAATGTTGATGATGCGCTTGTGCGACGACGAGGCGTTGAACTTTTCAAAGAGGTTCTTGGTCACGTTGAACAGGCCGGTCAAATTGGTGTTGATGACCGCGTCCCACTCTTCGGCGCCCAGTTTCGCGAAAGACTTGTCGCGGGTGATACCGGCATTGTTCACCAAGATATCCACATTCCACGGCAAAGAAGCGACCGCTTTTTGGCAAGATTCGCGGTTGGTCACGTCGACTTGCGCCGTGTGAAGTTGACCCGAAAACTTTCCGAGTTCGCTTTTGGCTTTTTCGAGGGCGTCGGCCGAGTAGTCCCAGATGGACACGTTCGCACCTGCGGTCAGGAACTGAAGCGCGATTTGGAAACCGATGCCTTGCGCGCCGCCGGTGATGATGGCGTTTTTGCCGTTGAACGAGAAATTCAAATTGCTGCTCACGAGAGCCCCCTTTTGGTGATTGTGCTGTGTCTGATTGCCGTAGGCCTTTCAGAGTGTCAAACACGAAGAACTTGAGCAATTACTCTGGTTTTTCCGCTTGCCATCTCGGGCGCCGCCAAGGGATGACTGCCTGAAATTCAGCCACGTGAGGGGACCTATGACAGCTACGACCGTTCGACGCGCCACCATCAAAGGCACCGGCATGTACGCTCCCGAGAAGGTCGTGAAGAATCAATTCTTCAACGACATGTACAAAAAAGACATCGACACCTTCTTGCGCGAACAGCGCAACATCTTTGAACGTCGCTACATGGCCGAGGATCAAACCACCTCCGACTTGATCATTCCTGCCGCCGAAGAGGCGATGAAAAATGCGGGCATCAAGGCCACCGACATCGACCTCATCATCGTTTCGACCGACACGCCCGACTACCTCTCGCCTTCGACCGCCGCGGTTGTTCAGCACAAGCTCAAAGCCACCAACGCCGGCACGTTCGATATCAACTCGGCCTGCGCGGGCTTCGTCACCGCCTTGGACATGGCCTCAAAATACATCGGCGCCGACAGCAAATACCAAAACATCCTCGTCGTCGGCGCGTACGCCATGAGCAAATGGCTCAACTTCGACGATTTCCGAATCGCGACGCTGTTCGCCGACGGCGCCAGCGCCGTGATCGTCCAACCTTCAAAAGACGAGAGCGGCGTTTTGGCGGCCGAGCTTTACACCGACGGTCAGTACCACGACTACATGGGCGTCTACGCGGGCGGCTCGTTCCGTCCGATGACCCACGACGTGATCGAAAAGAAACAGCACCTTCTCGACTTCGCGAAGAAAATTCCGATCGAAACCAACGGCACGCACTGGCCCCGACTCACGCACAAGTTGATGGACCGCATTCACAAAACACCCGAGGACGTGAAGCATTTCTTCATGACCCAGATCAACATCAACAGCATCAATGAAGCGCTCGACAACCTGAAAGTTCCGCGCACGCGCTCGCACAACATCATGGACCGCTTCGGCTACACCGGCTCGGCGGCGGTGGGCATGGCGGTCGCCGATGCGGCCCGCGCCCACAAGCTCAAAAAAGGCGATCTCATCGTGCTGCTCGGCTCGGGCGGAGGACTTTCGATGGCCGCGCTGACCATGGAATGGAGCTACGACACGTGATCGAATTCGAGTTGGATTGGCTCAAACGCTGGAATCAGTACTCCCCTCAGAACGTCGCGATCAAAGATGGCGATTCTGGGCGCGAGATCACCTATTCGCAGCTCTTTGAGGCCGCCAGCCGAGGCGCTGAATATCTAGCGCAAGCCTACTCGATCCGCCGGGGCGATCGCGTCGCGCTTTTGGCGACCAATGAACTCGAGTCCGTTTTTCTCTTCTTCGCTTTGCAGCGTTTGGGCGCAACGCTCGTGCCGATCAATTTCCGCCTCACCAAGCGTGAGGTCGATCACATCGTGCGCGATTCCGAGCCCAGCCTGATCATCGCGCAAGAAAGCTTCTGGCCGCTCATCCAGGATTTCGCGCAAGCGAAGTTGCGCCTCCAAGGACCGGCGAGCTTCGCCGAGGCTCTCGAGACCGACGCGCAGGGGCCCGTCGCCTTTCAAGCCGAGAGCGAAGATGCGGCTCTCTTGCTTTACACCTCGGGCACGACTGGAGCGCCGAAGGGTGCGGTTCTCTCGCACCGGATGCTGTTTTGGAATTCGATCAACACCACGCTGCGTTTGAACATCAGCCAAAACGACGCCACCGCGATTTTTCTCCCCTTTTTCCACACCGGAGGTTGGAACGTGCTCACGACGCCGTTCCTGCACCGTGGGGCGAAAGTGATTTTCCTCAAAAAATTCGACGCGGATCAGATCCTCAAAGTCTCGGCGGACGAAAAGTGCACGATCCTATTCGGCGTGCCGACGACCATGGACATGATGGCGCGCTCGCCGCTCTTTAAGACCGTCGACCTCTCTTCGATGCGCTACGCGATCGTGGGCGGCGAACCCATGCCCGTCGATTTGATCCGCGTCTGGGATCAGAAAAAAATTCCGATCCGCCAAGGCTATGGCTTGACCGAATTCGGTCCCAACGTCTTCTCGCTCAATGAAGACGATGCGATCCGCAAAATCGGCTCGATCGGTTTTCCGAACTTCTACATCGACATCAAAGTGGTCGACGATCAAGGCCGCGCGGTCGCGCCCGGTGAGGTCGGCGAGTTGATTCTCAAAGGCCCGATGATGATGACCGGTTACTGGAAGAACGAGAAGGCGACGAGCGAAACCATTCGTGACGGCTGGCTCTACACGGGCGATCTCGTCCGTCAGGACGACGAGGGCTACGTTTACGTTGTGGGTCGCAAGAAAGACATGTTCATTAGCGGCGGCGAAAACGTGTACCCGCCCGAGGTCGAACAAGTTTTACGATCGATGCCGCAGATCCGCGAAGTCGCCGTGATCGGCGTACCGGACCCGAAATGGGGCGAGGTCGGCAAAGCATTTATCGTGAAAGACGGCGAGGTCTCGGCCGAAGAGATCCAGGCCTACTGCGCGCAGAATCTGGCGAAGTTTAAAATCCCCAAGCAGATTGTCTTCATGACGGATCTTCCCAAAGGCGACTCCGGAAAGATCCTCAAGCGCAAACTCAGCGAAGCTCAACCTACTGACACTTAAACCTCATCTCGGTGGTGTAAGCATCACCGCCGGTCATGATGTTGCCCACGACGCCGGCGCCGCCGACAACCGCGCCCGCATTGGCTTCGTTCTGCCCGCCAAAGACTCCCATCCCCGAACCGACCACGGTGGCCGCTTTCGAAGCGTTGCGGGTTGTCTTGTGCGCGCTTTCACTCATGGAGCCGGTGTATTGAGTGCCCTCCGAAACAAAGGCCGCGGATTGCTTGTTGCGTTCGCTGCAGTAGTGATTGGCCTGCGAAATCGCATCGCGCTCGACTTCGTCTTTATCAGGCCCGCGCGTGACCACACGGTGAATCCCGTCGGCACTCGGACGCACATCACGGTGATGGGCGCAAGAAGCCAACAAGAGAAGAGCCGCGAACATTCCGATTTTTTTCATTCCATCCTCCTCAAATCCCGACCAGCTTAGGGCGGTTTTCGCAAAAAGAAAAGCCACGGTCATCGACCGTGGCTCTCTTGCTGTTTCTGGACGTTTCAGCTCTTAGTAGATTTCAACCAAGAACTGCGCGCGGCAGCCTTGCGAAACCCAGATGCGGTCCTGCCAGAGGCCCCAAGTTTGACCGTAAACACAAGCTTGGCGCGAGAACTGGCGCTCGATGCGAGCCGAACGGATTTGACGTCCCACACGGCACTCTTGAGTGCGGTAGTCTTCCGATCCGCACTGAATGCGAACAAAAGAGGGAGGCGCCGGCGGACGGTGCGGGGGCGGCGGAGGAGGAGGGCGGTGTCCAGGAGGAGGTCCCGGGGGGCGACCCGGAGGACGGCCCGGATTTCCGGGATGACCAGGACGGCCGGGGCCAGGGCGGCCAGGACCGGGGCGACCGGGACCAGGGCCGGGACGGCCCGGACGGAAAGCTTCAACATCATTGTGTTGGACTTGTTCAGCCAAGGCCGCCGGAGCCGCCGCGAACGCCAACAGGAACGAAAGAACGTAAACCATATTTTTCATCGTATCCCCTTCATTTGTGATCTGTTTAAGGCACTTCAGCTTTAAACAAAATCAACGGAGAGGGGTCAAGAAAACGTGCTGCGTTGAGGTGTCCGTTTTTCTTCACGTGTTTCGTTATTGAAGAACGAAACGAATCCATTCGAGATGAGCATCCACGCGGTTGTAGAGCGAGCGTTGACGGCAGTGATCGAAACCATCGACGTTTTCATTCACGCCATCCGCACTGTACACCGCCGAGGCCACGCCCACGATCACCGCGTTCCCGTTTTGATTGATGAGCGCGGGACCGCCCGAGTCGCCCGAGCACACGCCTTGACCGGCGGTTTGATCCGCACGGAATTGAAGGGGCGTGATCTCTGTTTTTAAAAGGGACAGCGTGACGGCGCGAAGAACGCCCGTGCCCTCGTCGCCCTCGGCATTTTCAACGCCGCGAACCCGGCCGTAACCAAGCGCCAGCACCGCCTCAGAACCAAAAGCCGCCGTGGGCAAAGCCGCGATGGCGGCCCCCGCGGGCAATCCACCAGCGAATTGGATCAGGGCAAGATCGTCTTGATTGTTCAGGTTGCGTTTGCCGTCGCTGAGTCGCACGACTCTTTTGACCGTAAGACCTTGGGCCGCGTCTTCGAAGGGCTTGCGTCCGAAGAAGACATCCAAGTTCGTCGCCTCTTTGGGTGCGCAGTGAGCGGCGGTTAAAATCCACTCCGGCGAAATGAAGGTGCCCGTACAAATGAAGGTGGGATTGCTGGGGGACTCGCCGTAAATCATTACGACCGAGGCGGCTCCGAACGTCGAAGCGTCGGCCTCGGTTCCACCCACCACGCCCTGGCCCTGAGCCATCGCTCCCCGACCAGACGTGGGTGCGCAGGCGGCCAAGGCACCCGCCAGAATCAGGGTCAAAAGGGCTCCGCCCAAAGCGGAGAGAGAGCTCAAGTTCGTCACGGACGGTATCTTAGCCGTGTTGGCCGGGAGCTAACAGTGTTCGAATTTTTGACAGGTAAAAAACTCCCCGTCCAGATTCGCTTCCCTCTCTCGACAGCTCAAATCGCCTTTGTTTACCCTGAAGGGGTGCAATTCAACAACAAAGGATCACAATCATGCGTTTAGGACTCTGGTCTCTCACCGCCATTTTGGCCGTTTCGAGCCTTGCGTTTGCGGGCCCCAAAAAGCGTAAACCCACCGCGGCCCCCGACCGCCCCCCGCAGTACGTTTTGCTGGCGTTCGACGGTTCGAAGGACATCAATTTCTGGAATGAGAGCACGGCGTTTGCCGACACGGTTAAAACGGATGAGGGCCGCGCCAATGTGCGCTTCACCTACTTCATCAATCCGGTGTACTACGTCGAACACGCCAACCGTAAAGAGTACGTCACGCCCGGGCTGAACCGCACCGTGAGCTGCATCGGCTGGTCCGAGCCCACAAACTCGTTCCGCGAGCGCATCCAGGCCACGGGCCGCGCCTTCAAAGCGGGCCACGAGATCGGTTCCCACGCCAACGCGCACTGCGACCAAGCGGGCACCGATCCCGGCGACCCGATGTATGGTCACCCCTGGAGCGAAGACGACTGGCGCAGCGAATTTGATCAGTTCAATAAACTGATCTTCAATATTTTCGCCGTGAACAAACAAAAGGCCGAGCCGATCCCCTTCTCCCAGAGCGACATCGTTGGCTTCCGCGCGCCGAAGCTCTCGGTGACGAACGGCCTTTGGCCCACGCTGAAGCGCTTCGGCTTCCGCTACGACACGTCGAAGTCCGCATCACCCACTTACTGGCCGCAAAAAATGTCGTGGGGTGGATGGAACTTTCCCCTCGCCGAAATCAAGATCGCCGGCACCAACCGCCGCACGTTCTCGATGGACTTCAATTGGCTGACCTACCACTCGGGCGGCGTCACCAAACCCGGCCTCACGGAAGAAGAGCGTCTGCGCTTCAAAAACCAAATGCTCGACAGCTACAAGTACTACTTTAAGATCAACTACTTCGGCGGACGCGCACCGATTCATATCGGTCACCACTTTTCGAAATGGAACAAAGGCGCTTATTGGGAAGCCATGAAGGACTTCACCAAATTCGTCTGTAACAAACCCGAAGTGAAGTGCGTGACTTATAAAGAGTACGCGGACTGGCTCGACGGCTTGGCTCCGCAGAAGTACGAGTTCTACCGCTCGGGGCAATTCGAGAAGCTGCGTGACGACAACACCATCCGCAACATCTCGACTCCCACACTCGCGAACATCCGCTTGGACACCGGCAACCAAGCTTTCGAAGCCGTGGTGGACCCCGCCGACCAAGCCCGCATGAAAACCATGGGCTGGAAACCCCAGCTGCAGGTCGACTTCAAACCCGTCGAAGGCACCACGCTCACGCGTGAACAGCTGATCCAGATGGTGGGCCCAGGCAAAACGACGTTCGTTCGCGCCGCCCTGGTCAACAAATCGGGACAGGAACTCGACTGGCAGACGTACCGTATCGACGAGCTGGGCACTCCGAAAGAACTGATGTCTTCGGAGCCCATCGAGAACCGCGCCCTCCAGGGCGAGGGCATCGACGCTCACACCACGCCTGAATGATTTTGGAGGGTTCCCGGTGTTTCAATTCGAGACACCGGGATTTCGTCTCTTTGTGAACCGCCCCGTTTCGCGCTATGCTGAGGATCTGGGGATGATGAAAATCAAGCTTCTTCTCTTTTCATGTCTTTTTCTCTCAATGGCGGCTTGCCAGTCCAAGCCGAAAAACGACTTCGCGCAATTGAAAACCGGCATGTTCAAAAACGAAGTGCTGGGAATCATGGGAAGCCCGCAGCGCACCCAGCGCTGGCACGGCATGGACCGCTGGACTTATATTTACTTCGATGACAGCGACCGGAACGAAAAAGAAGTCCACTTCGCCGAGGGACGTGCGACCTACGTGGGCGCGAGTTACGCTCCCCCCGTCTCGGCCGAACAGCAAGACCGGATTTTTGAAGCTCAAAATTTAGAAATCGAAAAGCAATTCGCCCTTCAACGCGAAGAAGCCCGCAAGGCGCGCCAATACTTTCCGGCCTACGAGGATGACGTGCGCGGCACGAACGAGATCCGCTACGTCCCGTCCTACGAGCCTTTGCAATAAACTTTATTTCCTCAGAATCGGACTGTCGGATTCGCGGATGGTCTTTTCGCCTTCGCCGGATTTCTTTTCTTCCACGATGATTTCTTTTTCTTTGCGAGGACGCTTGGCCGGCTCGCCGTACTGCGTGCGCATCCGGTGCAAGTTTCGTTGAAGCTTCCCTTCCATCCCGACCAGCTCTTCGATTTTTTCGAGCGAGGGAATGTCTCCGGTTTGGTAAACGCGCTCGGGCGTCTGCGCCGCACGCTCCGGGAACCGGTATTTAAAAATCTGGTTTTCTTTACGCAGGTCCTCGGCGTGAGTTTTCCACTCGCTATAGGTTTTATCGATTTCTTTGTCGAGTTCCGCCATGCGCTCGGCATTGGCGCCCGCCTTCTTGGTGCGGATCAACTCTTTGAGCTTGTCGTCGAGTTGCTTTGTTTTGGTCGAAAGCGCCGAGATGCGGTTTTGCACCTCCACCCAGGGCTTGTCGTTCTTAAGCTCCTCTTTGCCCGCCTCTTCCTTGGGCGCTTCGTTGGCGAAACCCGAGAAGGGCGCGAGCAGTCCCAAAACGATCACCGACCCGGCGAAAAACAGTCTGAAGTTAGGCTTCATAGGCTTTTTGCTTCCAATGGAATTGAAGGTTGAGGTGCTGCAAACGCGTGACGATCAAACTGGTGCGCGCGGCATTCAGCCCCGGGAGGGTGATGGTGCCGTTACGGATCGGATGGTCTTTTAAATTTAGGTAGAGACGCGGGTCTGAAAGAACGTCCATCACTTCGGCGCGCAGATCTTTGTGGTCGATTCCCGAGAGCGTGAGCTCGAATTGCAAAGCCCCCATGTCGACATCTTGATTGCCGAACTCGGACACGTCCGAAAAGTCGTTGGCCGCGACCGGCGCCGCTTCGGGCTCGGGTGGAGGAGCGTCCAAGCCCTGATCGAACCAGTTGGCATTGTCATCGGCGGGTGGCGGCTCTTCAGTCACTTGCTCTTCAGTCACTTGCTGTTCGACGGCCGACTCTTCGGCCATGATCGGTTCTTCCGGCGGCGCTTCAAAGCTGGCCATCGGCTCCATCGCCACTTCGCCCTCACCGGCCAACGACGAGGCGTCCTCAGCCGGAGGCGCTTCGGGCTCGGCCGCAAAAGGCTCGAAACTCGAACCCGTTTCGGGAGGCTCCGCCGTCATTGAATTTTCAAAAGGGGACTCTTCGAGAGGTGCGTCTTCAATGGCTGGCTCACTCTCCGCATCGGCTTGCGCCGCTGGCGCAATCTCTGCATCGGCTTGCGCCGCTGACTCATTCTCCGCGTCCGACTTGTCGGCCAGTTGAACCTGGCCATCCATGTCGATCATCAGCACGGCTCCGCAATTCATGCAGGCCACGATGCCGAAATCTTGGTCCAAAGGTTGTCCGCATTGAAGGCACGTGAGTCCTTCCACCGCTTACCGCTTCCTTTTATCCATTTGCCGGCGTTGGGCCCGGTTCATTTTTGCACCGTCGTCGTCGGGGCCAGGCCCTGCCGTCATCCGCATGCGCTGACGTCCGTTGCTCACGGGCTCACCGCCGCCGCCGGCTCCCGCGCCCATGGACTGAGCCGGAATCGCGCCGCCGGCCGCCTTTTCATCGCCGCCGGCATAGTTGAGTTCTTCGAAGTCAGGGTTCTGGAGCATCCCCGAAAGTTCTTGTTCGGCTTGTTCGGGCGCCACGATTTGCACTTTCAAGAACTTCTCGAGCGAATCGGTCTTGATAAACTGATTGAGCTCTTCAAAGGCCGTGAACGCTTCTTTTTTGTACTCGATCACCGGGTCTTTTTGTGCGTAACCGCGCAGGTTCACGCCTTCTTTGACACGGTCAATGCGCTGCAAATGCTCTTTCCAGCGCTGATCGATCGCCTGAAGCAAGATCATCTTCTGGATCTGATTGTAGAACGGTCCCAGCGTCGCTTTTTGACGGTCGAACAGTTCTTTCACGGATTTCGAAACCGCCGCCGTCAGCGTCTCGCTATCCAAATTGGGGAACGTGTTGAAGTCGATCTTCAGTCCGAATTGCTGGCCGAGAGCATTGTTCAGCGCCTCGAGATTCCACGTGTCTTTCTTCGCGTCCGCGGGCGTATGAGTATCGAGGATCATCGACACGACTTCGCCGAGATTGTCCAGGTACTGGCGCTCGACGTCTTCGCTGTTCAAAATCTTCTTGCGCATGCCGTAGATGATCGTGCGCTGCTGATTCATGACATTGTCGTAGTCCAAAAGGTGCTTACGAATATCGAAGTTGTGACCCTCGACTTTGCGCTGAGCGCCCTCGATCGAGCGGGTCACCATCCCGGCGACGATGGGCTCGTCATCCGGCACGTTCAAACGGTTCATGATCTTTTGAATCATCTCCCCGTTGAAGATTCGCATGAGGTTGTCCTCGAGAGAGAGATAGAAGAGCGACTCACCGGCATCACCCTGACGGCCGGCACGGCCGCGCAGCTGATTGTCGATACGTCGAGATTCGTGGCGCTCGGTTCCGATAATGTACAAACCACCCGCGGCCAAGACCTCTTGCTTCTCGGCATCGCAGACTTTTTTCCATTTCGCCAGGGCCGCTTCGAACTCGGGGCCTTCGGTTTGGCCCGTCTCGCGCTTGGCCAAGTTTTCGGGGTTTCCGCCGAGCAAAATATCGGTTCCTCGGCCCGCCATGTTGGTCGCGATCGTGACCGCGCCTTTACGTCCCGCCTGCGCGATGATCTCGGCCTCGCGCTCGTGGTGCTTGGCATTCAAGACCTCGTGGCGCACGTTTTCGTTTTTCAGGTAGCGCGAAAGCAGCTCGGATTTTTCGATCGAGGTCGTTCCGACCAGAATCGGCTGGCCCTTCTCAAAACGATTTTTGATGTCGAGCGCGATCGCTTTGAATTTCGCCAGTTCCGTTTTGTAGACCACGTCATTGTGATCTTTGCGGCGGATCGGTTTGTTGGTCGGAATCACCGAAACGTCCAGGTTGTAGATTTTTTTGAACTCCACCGCCTCGGTGTCGGCGGTTCCGGTCATGCCCGACATTTTGTTGTACATGCGGAAGTAGTTCTGGAAGGTGATCGTCGCCAGCGTTTGATTCTCGTTGCGAACCGCGACGCCCTCTTTGGCCTCGATCGCCTGGTGAAGACCGTCCGACCAGCGCCGACCCGGCATCAAGCGGCCGGTGAACTCGTCGACGATCACGATCTCGCCGTCTTTGATCATATATTCCACGTCCAAGCGGTACAGGTAGTGAGCCTTCAGGCCTTGGTAGATGTGGTGGAGCAGTTCGATATTTTGAGGATCGTACAAGTTGCCGACACCCAAGAGTTCTTCGGCCTTCGAGTTGCCCTCTTCGGTGAGCGACGCGGTTTTGGACTTTTCTTCCATTGTGAAATGCACATCGCGCTTCAGGTGCGGGATGATTTTGTTCACGATCAGGTACTTGTCGGTCGAGCTCTCGGCGGGACCCGAGATGATCAGGGGCGTTCGGGCCTCATCGATCAAGATCGAGTCGCACTCATCGACGATCGCGTAGTTGAGCGGGCGCTGAACCATGTCTTCGAGAGCGAACTTCATGTTGTCGCGCAGGTAATCGAAACCGAACTCGTTGTTCGTTCCGTAAGTGATGTCCGAACCGTACGAAACTTTGCGCTGAGCATCGGTCAAATCGTGAACGATGATGCCGGTCGAAAGACCGAGCCATCCGTAGAGCTGACCCATCCACTCGGCGTCGCGTTTCGCGAGGTAATCATTCACGGTCACCACGTGAACGCCTTTGCCCGAAAGCGCGTTGAGGTAAACGGGCAAAGTCGCGACCAGCGTTTTTCCTTCGCCCGTTCTCATCTCCGAGATGTTTCCGCGGTGAAGAATGATTCCGCCGATCATTTGCACGTCATAGTGACGCATGCCCAAAACGCGCTTCGAAGCTTCACGGCAAACCGCGAAGGCCTCGGGCAAAATGTCATCGAGAGTTTCGCCCTTGGCGAGACGCTCTTTGAACTCCGGAGTCTTGGCTTTGAGCTGTTCGTCGGTCAGGCCCGTGAGCTTTGATTCAAACGCGTTGATTTTGTTCACGATCGGGCGAAGCGTTTTCATTTCGCGCTCGTGTTTGGTTCCAAAGATTTTCGCAAGTGTGGTCATCAGCATAGACCACTAAGTCTAGAGGTCTGAGTCCTCGGCGGCAAGGACGGCTGGGTCAAGAATGTGGTCTTCCGGCATTTCGCCCTTCTCACGCAGCTGACGCAGGAATTCGAAAGCCACGATGGCCACGGCTGTCGAGACGTTGTAACCCCGAACAGGACCTAAGATGGGGATCAAAAGAGTTTGATCTTCATTCTGCTGCAAGAGGTCATCGGGCAGGCCCTTGGTTTCTTTGCCAAAGACAAGCCAGTCCCCTTTTTGAAACTGCACATCGTAATAATGGCGAGACCCTTTGGCCGAAAAATAGAACATCCGGCGCGGGTCTTTGATTTCGGCCGCCCAGGACTCTCGCGTTTCATGGTGCTTCCAGCTGAGATGCTGCCAGTAATCCAGACCGGCGCGCTTTAAATTTTTATCGGTGATTTTGAAACCGAGCGGGCCCACCAGGTGCAGATCGGACCGCGTCCCCACGCAAGTGCGGCCGATGTTCCCCGTGTTTTGCGGAATTTCGGGCTCCACCAAAGCCACATGAAACAACGGCTCTGGAGCCTGGGCGGGCTGATGCCCTTTTAGAATTTGATCATCCGAGGTAACGGCAAACTTCATGGCCGAGTTTGGATAGCGCAAGACGTCGGCCCTTATCAACGATCATCTCAAGATTCATCAGTTCGCGGTACAATTGCAGGTCGATCGGGATGATTTCTCGGCCCGTGGCCGCTCCCAAACGCTGGATGTACATCTTTTGGCGTTCGCTGAGCTGCCCGATCAGAGCGGGTTTGGATTGCATGGCCGTGCGCCAGTCCCCGTTCTCGATGGGCGTTGCGGTCTTCGGCAGGTGCTTGGGATTTAAGAAGTACACCCAGCACTCCTGATAGCCGGAGGCGGTTTGCACTTCCTTCTTTTTGCGCCAATACAGGCTTTTCTCGGGACGGTCTTGGTCAAAGCCGTGAAATTGATCCAGCAAGCTCACAAGCGTCGCGGATCCCTTGAGGGTGACCAGCTCGCCCTCGATCAAATCGAGCCCACCTTCAAGGACGACCGGAAAGCCCACTTTCAAAGAGTAAGCGGTGCCCTGAAGAGCCGCCGCCTCCTGGGCCACGACAAAATCCTGGATTTTTTGAAAGTGGACGAGACCCTGAGTCATCGATCCATAAACAAAGAAAAGCTCTTCAGCTCCGATTTGATTCATGATTCCCCCTCGAAACCAATCATCCTCAGTCGACTTGCAGCTCGAAAGCGCCTGGTGAAGCGCCGTGCCCTCTTTCAGGGCAGAGCGCGGAGTTACCAAAAAGACACACCCACCGCAAGGCAAAATCGAGTGAAAGCTCGATCATTTCTTAAGCGAATTTTTGGGGATCAAGCACTTACCGTTTCGCGTTACCAAAAAGAGAAGTGATTTCAATACGGCGCGATCTTTGACCGCTCAGAAAATATTTTGCTAGGTTTGTAAAAACCCGAACCATTCCTTCGGAGATCAATGAAAAAAATTGAGGCGATTATCAAGCCCTTCAAACTCGACGACGTTGTCGAAGCCCTCTCTGAGGTGGGTGTTGAAGGTGTGACCGTCTCTGAGGTTCGCGGTTTTGGACGGCAAAAAGGACGCACCGAAATCTACAAAGGTGCCGAGTACGTCGTCGATTTTCTTCCCAAGATTAAACTCGAAATTGTGGTCTCGTCGGCACTCGCCGACACGGTCGTCGAAACGATTCGCAAGGTGGCGTTCACCGGCAAAATCGGCGACGGCAAAGTGTTCGTTTTTCCCGTCGAAGCGGTGGTCCGCATTCGTACTGGTGAAAAAGACGAACAGGCATTGGTTTAAGTTCGAAAACTAAAAAGGGAGGCAGGAATGACGGCTCAGGAAGCGATTCAGTTTGCGAAAGAGAAGGGCGCCCGCATGGTGGACTTAAAGTTCTGCGACATGCTGGGAACATGGCAACACTTTTCTATTCCGATCAGCGGGTTGGATATGGATTTCTTCGAGGAGGGACTCGGCTTTGACGGAAGCTCGATTCGCGGTTGGCGCGGCATCGAAGAATCCGACATGGTCGTCAAACCCGATCCTTCGACCGCGAAAATGGACCCGTTCATGGAAGTGCCGACCGTGTCGTTCATTTGCGACGTGGTTCTTCCCGAAACTCTCGAGGCCTACGACCGCGATCCCCGCAACGTGCTTCGCAAAGCCATGGCGTACCTGAAGTCGTCGGGCGTTGCCGATACGGCCTACTTCGGGCCCGAAGCCGAGTTCTTCATCTTCGATGACATCCGTTTTGAGCAAACCAACAACGGCGCGTTCTACCAAATCGACTCGGACGAGGGCATTTGGAACTCGGGCCGCGACGAAGGTGGACACAACTTGGGTTACAAACCCCGTCATAAAGAGGGCTACTTCCCGGTCCTCCCGACCGATTCGCAGCACGACCTGCGCACCGAAATGTGTTTGGAGCTCGAGCGCGCCGGCATGCAAGTCGAGCGTCAGCACCACGAGGTGGCGACCGCGGGACAGGCCGAGATCAACATCAAATTCGACAGCGCGCTGAACATGGCCGACAAGATGATGTGGTTCAAATACATCATTAAAAACGTCGCTCACCGTCACAACAAGACCGTGACCTTCATGCCCAAGCCCATCTACGGAGACAACGGTTCGGGAATGCACGTGCACATGTCGCTGTGGAAAGACGGACAGAACTTGTTCGCGGGTAACAAATACGCCGGCCTTTCGGAAACCGCGTTGTTCTTCATTGGCGGCATCTTGAAGCACGCCCCCGCGCTGTGCGGAATCATCAACCCGACGACCAATAGCTACAAACGTCTGGTTCCGGGCTTCGAGGCGCCGATCAAATTGGCTTACAGCTTCAAAAACCGCTCGGCGGCGGTTCGTATTCCCAACTCGGGACCGAATCCCAAAGCCAAACGCATCGAGTTCCGCACGCCCGATCCGATGGCGAACATTTACTTGGCGCAAGCCGCGCTGTTGATGGCCGGTCTGGATGGCGTGATGAACAAGATCCACCCCGGAGATCCTCTCGACAAGGACATCTACGGTCTCAGCCCGCAAGAGGCGGCGAAAGTCCCGTCGATCCCCGGATCGCTCGAAGAGGCTCTCGTCAACCTGCGTGAGAAATCTGATTTCCTCAAGAAAGGTGATGTGTTTTCTGAAGACTTGCTGGAAACCTGGATCCAGTACAAGGTCGACAAAGAAATCCGCCCGATCCAACAACGCCCAGTGCCTTACGAATTTCATTTGTACTACGATATGTAATTCGGGATATTTGGAGTCTAGCTTCCGAGGGGTTTCCGCAAGGAAGCCCCTTTTTTTTGCCGCTCGTTTAAGTTGAAAGAGGTTCGCATGGCAGAGCAATACAAAACATTCATGGGCCATCTCTGGTACCAAAAAGAAGACAACGTTTACACCGTCGGTTTGAACGAGGACGCCCTCGATGAGATCGAAAGCATCTCATCGGTCGATCTTCCTCCCGAAGGCGAAGTGATCGAATCCGATGTCGTGCTGGGCTCGATCGAAACCGACAACGGTCCCCTCGATATTTACTCGCCCGTCTCGGGCAACGTCGTTGAAATCAACACCACCGTCACCGAGGATCCCTCTTTGATCCAAGACGATCCGTACGACGCTTGGCTCTTCAAGATCGAATCCGACGAAGACGTCTCGGACGAAGATGAAGATGAGGACGAAGACGAGGATGATGAAGACGAGGACGACGAGGATCTCGACGAAGATGAAGACGATTACGAAGAGGACGAGGAGTAACCATGGCTAAAAATTCCGGACCCCAAATGGATATCGGCATTCCCGAAAAGGACCGCAAAGAGATCGTCAAAGGGCTTTCGCACTTCTTGGCGGACTCTTACACGCTCTATCTCAAAACCCACAATTTCCACTGGAACGTGACCGGACCGATGTTCAACACGCTCCACCTGATGTTCGAAGGCCAGTACAACGAGCTGTGGACCGCCGTCGACTTGATCGCCGAGCGCATCCGTTCGTTGGGCTTCCCCGCACCCGGATCCTACGCCGATTTTGCGGCTTTGACGTCGCTCAAAGAAGCCAAAGGCGTTCCCAAGGCGATGGACATGATCAAGCAATTGGTCGAAGGTCACGAGGCCGTGGTCCGCTCGGCCCGCAAAGTCTTCCCGACCGCCGAAGAGGCGGGCGACGAAGCCACTTGCGACCTGCTCACCCAACGCATCCAACTCCACGAAAAAACCGCCTGGATGCTCCGCAGCCTGCTCGAGTAAGGTGCCTGAAAAGGTGCCTGGCACCTTTTTGAAACGCGCGGCAATAAAAAACCCTGGCTTGTTGGCCAGGGCTTTTTCGTTTTCGAAGTCTCTATCAAACTTACTGGTTGCTCATCGAGAGTTCGTTCATGCTGAACGCGCTGTCGAAAATCTCGTCACGCTCTTGCTCCGAGATCTGCTGACCGTTCAAGAAATACTGAACGGTGGTTTGACCCGATCGCACGAGGCGAGATTCGTACAACTGAATCGCACCACCGGCGCGGTCCATGTTGTAAACCAAAATCGACTGCTCGGATTTCTGACCGTTCTGTTCTCTTTGCAGAGTTTCGAGCTCAACGCGAAGAGGAACGCGCGTACCGCTCGAAAGCTGATAGTAACCCGTCAGCGCACCACGAAGGTAAACCTTCATCGTGCCGCCCGTGTAGACGACGCCGCCTGAGAAACCGCCTTTGACGTTCATGCCGTTCATGTTGAGTTTTGAGGTCCAGGCGGGATCCAAGATCGCGCCTTCAAACTCCAGACGGCCTTCAACGTTACCCGCGAGCGACTCAAAGTTGCCGTTGGTGATTTTAACGTCGGTGATCGTGGTGGTCGTGCTCGAGTTGTTGGTGCTGCGAACCGGGCAGGTGGCGCCGTAGATCGCCGCGGATTTGCGCCAATTGTTTTGCGCGCCCACCTTCAGCTCACTTGAATTTTCAGAAACTTCCTCGGGCTGTTTGAATGCGCAGCCGGCCTGAATCGCACGAACGAGTTCTTTTTGCTCGGGATTCAGCTTAGCCAAACGGTCCATGCGCTTGCGGTAGTCTTCTTGAGACTCTTTCGTGGGCTGGTAAGACAGCTCCACGGCCGAGGTCAATTTTGCGTTCTTGAAATCCCCTTTGAGGGCGGCCTTCTCTTCGAGAGTCAGCGCTTTGCCGCTCGGGGCTCCCATGGTGACGTTGTCGGGAATTTCAGTTTTTGGAGATTTTTTGTCGTCCGATTTCGAGCAGGCCGCAAGGCCAACGAACAGCGAAATCAGAACCAGTTTTGTAAACTTCATGACACATCCTTTCGGCCGCGAATCTACCCGAGTGCCGAAAATTGTCCAGGCACCTGATTTTCACAGGGAATATACTCATGTTTGTCGAAAGTTTGGTCAGCTCAACCGAAGCGGCCGGTGATGTAGTTCTCGGTGCGCTTGTCGCTGGGAGTGGTGAACATCTTCGACGTCTCGTCGAATTCGATCAAATCGCCCAGGTACATAAAGGCCGTGCGGTCCGAGACGCGCGCCGCTTGGTGCAGGTTGTGCGTCACGATCACGATCGTGACGGTCTTTTTGAGATCGACGATCAAGTCTTCGATGTGCGAGGTCGAGATCGGATCCAGGGCCGAGGTGGGCTCATCGAGCAGCAAAAGCTCAGGCTCCACGGCCAAGGCGCGCGCGATGCACAGACGCTGCTGCTGACCGCCCGAGAGCATTTGCGCGCCCGAATTCAAACGGTCTTTGACTTCGCCCCAAAGCCCCGCGGCTTGAAGCGACTGTTCACAACGCTCCTGCAAGAAACTTCGGCGCTTGATTCCGCGGACTTTCAAACCGTAAACGACGTTCTCGTAGATCGATTTCGGAAACGGATTCGGTTTCTGAAAAACCATCCCGATGCGCATGCGCACTTCCATCGGGTCGATGTCGCGGGCCAGAATATTGACCTCGTCCGGATGCAAAAGAATCTGACCGTCGTACTTGGCGCCCTTGTAAAGGTCATGCATGCGGTTGAAGCAGCGAAGGAGCGTCGTCTTTCCACATCCCGAAGGCCCGATCAGCGCGGTGATCTTGTTGTCGTAGATCGGCATCGAAACGTTCTTCAGAACCTGCTTTTCGCCATAAGAGAAGTTCAGATTTTTGACTTCGGCTTTTACCATTTGATCTTCCTTCGGAAAGACGCACGGATGTAAATCGCGGCGCCGTTCAAGAGCAGGGTCAGCGTCAGCAAGATCACGCCCGCCGCGGCAGCGTTGACGTGAAACTCCTCTTGCGGACGCGAAACCCAGTTGAACATCTGGATCGGCAAGACGGTGAACGGATCTTTAATCCATTGGATCGTGACAAAGGGAAACTCTTCGGTGAACGGGCTGGTCGGCAAAAACGCGATGAAGGTCAAAGCGCCGATCGTGATGAGCGGAGCCGTCTCCCCGATCGCGCGCGAGAGCGAAATGATCACGCCCGTGAGAATCCCTCCCGTTGAGTACGGGAGCAGGTGATGCTGAATCACCTGCCAGCGGCTCGCGCCCATGGCAAAAGCCGCTTCGCGGATGGTGCTCGGGATCGTTCTTAGAGCCTCGCGCGTGGTCACGATAATGATCGGGAGAACCAAAAGACCGAGGGTCAAGCCGGCGGTCAAGATGCTCTGCCCGAAGCCGAACTTGTAAACAAAGATGCTCAGGGCCATCAGACCGAAAGTGATGGAGGGAATTCCCGCCAGATTCACGATGTTGAGTTCGATGATCGCCGTGATCCAGTTCTTGGGGGCGTACTCTTCAAGATAAACGCCGGCCGCGATGCCCAAAGGAATGGCCGCCAGCGCCGTCGTGAACATCACGCACAAAGAGCCCACCCAGGCCGACAAGATACCGGCCTTTTCGGGCATGCGCGATGGGAAGTTGGTCATAAACGCGTAGTCGATCCGCCCGAGTCCCGTCGACGCCAAGTCGATGATCAAAAGCAAAAGCGTGATCAGGCCAAAGCCCAGAGCCAAAAGGCTCATGATGGCGAAAATATAGTCCTTCAGCTGGCGCCGCGAGAGCTCTTTGCGATCAAAAACAACGCGTTCACCCATTAGTAAACCTCTCGGAAGCGCTTACGAAGGGCGAAGCCGATCACGTTGAACGTCAAAGTCAAAATCAGCAGGGTCAAACCGGCCACGTAGATCGACTGATAGCCGACCGATCCGTGCGGAAGATCGCCCAAGCTCACTTGCACGATAAAGGCCGTGATGGTCGCGGCGGGTTCGGTGGGATTCAAGGTCAGATTGGGCTGCATGCCCGCCGCGATGGCGACGACCATGGTCTCGCCCAAAGCGCGGGAAATTCCCAGAATATAAGCCGAAGAGATCCCCGAGAAGGCCGCCGGAATCACGACGCGAAAGGCGGTTTGCATGCGCGAAGCGCCCACCGCGTAGGAGGCCTCACGCAAGTAACCGGGAACGGCGCGCATCGCATCCTCGGTCAGCGAGCTCACGTAGGGAATGATCATCACGCCGATGACAAGGCCCGCAGCCAAGACATTAAAGCCCGGCAGGTTCGGCATGATCTTCTGGAGCAAGGGCGTGACGAACAGAAGAGCAAAGTACCCGTAAACGACGGTCGGAACGGCGGCCAGAAGCTCGAGGATGGGCTTTAAGATCTCACGCGCCCGCGCGTTGGCGTATTCGCTCAAGTACGTCGCGATGATCGTGCCGAGCGGAATCGCCAACAAAAGGGCGATCACGGTCGTCAAAAAAGTGCCGCACAAAAGCGGCAAGATGCCGTATTTGGGCTCAGCGAAAAGCGGGGTCCACTCGCGCTCAGTTAAAAACTCGGTGAAAGAGACATGGGCAAAGAACGGGAGCGACTCGGACACCAGAATGTAGACGATGCCGAGGGTGACAAAGACCGAAGAGGCCGCTGCTGCGAACAGCACGGCCTCAATCAGAAGTTCTTTGATGCGGCGGATGCGGCGGACCGGATGGTTGGCCGACGTAAATTCCGCGAGTTTTGGACGAGCCAACTTACATCTTTCCTTCGCGCTTCATCAGGTCCTCGATTTTCAGCCCCACTTCTGAGTGGCCACCGAAAACGGTTCCCGACTTGCCTTTGTTCAAGTGTTCGAGGGCAATATCGTAAACTTTGGCGGGCAGCGCCACCAATTTTACTTCGGGCACGAGCGTGCGCGCATTTTTGATATAGAACTCTGTAAATTGTTTCACCTCAGGGCGCTTCAAAGCGGTCTGGCTCACGTAAATGAAAGCCGGGCGCGAGAGAGGAAAGTACGTTCCGTTCTCAACGGTTTCGGTCGACGGCGAAATGGCTTTGCCTTTGACCGGCGCCTTGTCTCCACCAATAAGAGCCAAAGCTTTCAACTTTTTCTTGTTCGACTCGTAATAAGCCAGACCGAAGTAACCGAGCGCGTTCGCATCTTGGCTCACGCCTTGAACGATCGTGTTGTCGTCTTCCGAAGCGGTGTAGTCCCCGCGGCTCGATTTGGCTTTTCCGACAATGGCTTCGGTGAAGTAGTCGAAAGTTCCCGAGTCCGTGCCCGCACCGTAGAGTTTCAAGGGCGCATCCGGCCATTTCGGATTCACTTGGTTCCACTTGGTGATTTTACCTTGAGCGGCCGGTTCCCACATTTTTTTGAGTTCGTCCGCCGTGATCTCGTTCAGCCAAGTCGCTTTGGGATTCACCACGACCGCGATCGCGTCGTAAGCGATGGGAAGTTCGATGAAACCAACGCCGGCTTTTTTACAGTCAGCCATTTCCGAGGCTTGAATCGGGCGCGACGCATTTTGAACATCGGTTTCGCCGCGGCAGAATTTTTTAAAACCGCCACCGGTTCCCGAAATCCCAACGGTCACTTTCACTTTTCCTTTGGTCGAGCTTTGAAACTCTTCAGCCACCGCTTCGGTGATCGGAAAAACGGTCGACGACCCGTCGATCTTGACCATGACCGGTTGAGCGAGGGCTTTGGCGCCGATCAGAAGGGCCAACAAGGCGATCAAAGAAGTGGCGACCAATTGAAGATCGAAAGCATCGGACAGGCTTGTGTAGAACCGCTTCATCATATGGATTCTCCTTGAGGTTTCTGGTTTTCGACCCGAAACTAACAGGGCCCTCCCCGGAGTCATGTCAGGGCTTTGTCAGGATAAATATGAACCGCGTTATCACCCTTTTTCTGCTCCCGACCCTGATCTGGGGCTCCACCTGGATTGCCATTAAATTTCAACTGGGCACAACGCCGGCCGAAATCTCGGTTTTCCTGCGTTTTACGCTCGCCACGCTGGTGACGGGTTTATGGGCCTGGAGCCGGGGACTGAAGCTTCGAGGCTACAGCCGCCGTCAGCACCTTGAATTTTTTGGACAGGGAGCCGCCAATTACTCGCTGAATTACATCCTCACTTACCATTCCGAGAGCTACCTGACCTCGGGTGTGGTGGCGGTGACGTTCTCTTTGGTGATTTACTTCAACATGCTGGGTCTCGTCTTTCTTTACAAAAGAAGGATCGAGCGCAGCACGTTGGCGGGCGCTCTGATCGGCGGGATCGGGATTTTGCTGATTTTCAGCCGCGAGGTGACGTCGCTCGCGTTCTCGCCCCAGGTGATTTGGGGATTGGCGCTCGGAATTATCGCCACGGCGTTCGCTTCCGTCGGAAACTTGATCTCGCTGCGCTTCCGCGAGCAGGCGATTCCGGTTTTGTCGTTTAACTTTTGGGGAATGTTTTACGGCACTTTAACGACGCTGGCGCTCGCACTGATCTTAGACCGCCCCTGGGAGCTGACGATGACCGGCGCTTATTGGGGCTCGCTCGTTTACCTGGCGATTGGCGGCACCGTCATCGCGTTTGCGACCTACATGACGTTGATTCAATTGATCGGCGCCGACCGCGCGGCTTACTCGGCGATCTTCACGCCGGTCATCGCGCTGCTGATCAGCACGGCGTTTGAATCTTACAGCTGGAACTGGATGAATCTGAGCGGAATCGCGCTCGCGATCTTGGGCAACTTTCTGGTCTTGAAAAAGAAGAAGGCCGACGTTATCCAATGACGTTCACGGATGGCCGTGACGAGACAGAGGGGGCCTCATGGGAAAAGCAAGAGTGCGCACATCGGTCGTGTGTCTGCACCAAGGAAAACTTCTCGGTTTTCGCGCCGAAGATCCGGTTTCGAAGACAAAGTACGTCTTTCTCCCGGGCGGTGCGATCGAGCCCGAAGAAACGGCTCCTGAAGCCGCCATCCGCGAGACTCTTGAAGAGACCGGATTTCAAGTCGACGTGTCGACGTCCGACTCGGTGGATAAAGAGTACGTCTTTCATTGGAAGGGCGAGGATTACGACTGCCTGACCATCTTTTACCGAGGCACCTTGCGTTCGCCCTTTCAGGCGCCGGTCCACGATGCCGAGTATCACCAAGGGGTTGTGTGGGTCCCGGAAAGCGAAATTGCCGCAACGTTCTCTTATTCGACCGAGATCCTTGAAGCCATCACCGAGTTGATCAGCCCCACACCAGGCGGGCCATCATAAACATCGTGAATCCGGCAACAAACAGCGGATACTTGTAATCGAAAACGTCCCGTAATTTATCCATGCGATCTCCTGATTCTTAGTTTCACACGAAGGCGCGGCATTTTTTGTCAGAATCCCTCGATTTAACCGAATCTTTGATCCCACCGCTCAGCTTGATGCGTCCCATTCCTAGACTGTGGGGCGGGTCGGCGCAGTTTTGACGTGCTTCTTCGAAAGCGTTTGCTATGTTTTGTGAATGAACTTGGCCACACTTCAGTCTCACACCGTTGAAATCGACAGCTCTCTCGAGGAGCTCATCCCCGGCTTCATGCAGAACCGTCTCAATGAACTTCCGGTCATTGAAAAGCTCTACAGCGATCGCGATTTTGACGGGTTTCAGAAATTCGGCCACAAGCTCAAAGGTTCCAGCCTGAACTACGGCTTTTCTCACTTAGGCCAGCTGGCGTCCGCTCTCGAGCAGGCCGGAAAAGACCAAAATCTCGCTCAAATCCGCACCTTGATCGACCAAATCGAAGATCACGTTCGGAACATCAAAATCGTTTTTATCTAAATGTCTGATCCTCGCTAATGGCGGGCCTGCTGCGAAAACTGGTAGACCCGGTCGATCAAAGCCACGCGGTTCACGGGTTTGGTCAGATGGTCATTGGAGCCGTACTCAAGGCAGCGCTTGCGGTCTTCGACCATGCCATGCGCGGTGAGCGCGATGATCGGCTTCTCAAATCCCTGACCGCGAAGTTTTGAAATCGCACCGTAGCCGTCGAGCACCGGCATCTGAATATCCATCAAGACCACATCGTGATCTCCACCAATGGCTTTTTCAACGCCTTCAAGACCGTTGTTGGCCAACTCGACCTGCGCCCCTTCCATCGTGAGGAAGCGGCTGACAAGAACCTGGTTGTCCACCGAGTCTTCCACCAAAAGAACCTTCACGCCTTTGAGCGTATCGCGATTCTTTGACTTGGCGGTTTCATCCTTGCGCGAGTCGACTTGCAACGACGACGTGAACGGCACGTCGGTCAAATCACCCGTCTCCAACGTGATGACGAATTCGCAGCCCTCGCCGGGAGGACTTTCTTCGACGACGATATCCCCGCCCAGGGCGCGCGCCAACCGGCGAGACAAGGCCAGCCCCAATCCGGTGCCGCCGTACTTCCGGGTCATCGACGTGTCGACTTGCGTGAAGGGTTGGAACAAGTTCTGAATTTGATCATTGGTAAGGCCGGGACCCGAGTCTTTCACGCTGATCGCCAGACGTGAAGGGCGGCCTTTCTCAGCCGCTTGGTGCGAAACGGTGACACGGATCGCGCCTTTCGGACTGAATTTGATCGCATTGCCGATCAGATTGACCAGGATTTGCTGCAAGCGTGAGGCGTTGGAGTGAACGCGCTTGGGAACCTCGCCTTTCACGTCAAACAAAAGCTCCAGGCCTTTTTCACGGGCCGAGAGTGACATGAAGGTGTGAACGCCATTCAAGAAGTCCACGGTCGAGATGTCACCGAGTTCGATGTCGAGCTTACCGGCTTCGACTTTCGAGAGATCCAAAATTTCGTCGATGATTTTCGAGAGCTGCTCCCCGTTTCGGCGAATAACGGCAATGGAGTCGTCGCGCTGAGCGGGCGTCGTCTTGGGATTTCCAAGAAGTTCCGAAAAGCCCAAGATGACGCCCAAGGGAGTGCGAATCTCATGGCTCATGTTCGCCAAGAAGCGGCTCTTGGTTTCGCTGGCGGCATCGGCCATTTTTTTCGCGTGCATGAGTTCTTGTTGGATCATTTTTTGATCGTGAATATCGGTGGCCGCGCCGATCCAGCAAACCAAATCGGTCAGCTCATTGAACTCGGGAACCACCCGTAGCAGATGCCAGCGGTACTCGCCGGTTTTTCCGTGTCGGAAACGGCATTCGCACTCGAAGCCCGTCTGCGAGCGGAAGGATTCCGTCCACTTTTCATCGACGCTGGCCATGTCTTTGGGATGAACAACGCTCTCCCAGCCATTGCCGGCGCTCTCTTTCAGGGTCTTGGCCGTGTAGAGGTGCCAGAACTGATTGAAATACTCCATGGCCCCGTCCCGGCCCGCTCGAAAAACGATCTGCGGAATCGCGTCGGCCAAGTTCTGGTAGCGGCGTCGCCCCTCAAGCTCAAGTTCGTTGAGAGTCCGCAGGCGCTCGCGGCGCTCGGCCTCCTGCAAGGCCTCGGCTTGTTCTTTGAGAAGAAGGTTCTTTTTAAAGAGGTCGACGAAAACCGCGACTTTCGATTTCAAAATGTAGGCGTCAAAAGGTTTGAAAACGTAGTCGACCGCGCCCACCGAGTACCCGCGAGAAATATTATGATCGCCCGTGGTCAGCGCCGTGAGAAAAATAATCGGAATGTTGCGCGAGCGTTCGCGCTGCTTGATGAGCGAGACGGTTTCAAAACCGTCCATCTCGGGCATTTGCACGTCCATCAAGATCACGGCGAAATCATGCGCCAAAACCTTGGCGAGCGCTTCCTTGCCGGAGTTTGCCTTTACCAGGTTGTACTCCGGGTTCGTTAAAACCGCCTCGAGGGTGACGATTCCCTCGGGGCGGTCATCCACTAAAAGAATATTGATCTGTTCACTCACGCTTGGACCTGTTGAACCTGAGCATCCTTCTTGAGCCAGAAGTGCATCATGGCCAAGAGATTTTTCGCATCCACGGGTTTGGTGATGTAGTCCGAAGCTCCAGCCTCAAGACACTGCTCACGGTCGCCCTTCATCGCTTTCGCGGTGAGAGAGATGATGGGCAGAGCCTCGAATTCTGGAATTTTACGGATCGCGCGCATCGCCTCCAACCCGTCCATTTCGGGCATCATGGTATCCATGAGCACGATGCTGATCGACGGGTCATTTTTGAGACTCTTGACCGCGATTTTTCCGTTTTCGGCGTGCGAGACGATCATGCCTTGGTTCTCAAGGATGCTGGTGATGGCAAAGATGTTTCGCATATCATCGTCGACCACCAGAACCTTGCAGCCCGTGAAATCCGCCTGCGGCGGCAATTCCGGCCGCGCGAACTCTTGTTCGGGCTTGATCACCCGGCTCACATCCTGGCCGATGTAATTTTGCGGCAAGTAGAGAGTGAAGGTGCTGCCTTCGCCGGGCGTACTTTCGACCTCGATCACGCCGCCCAAGAGGCGCGCGATCTCGCGGCTGATCGTGAGACCCAGGCCCGTTCCGCCGTATTTGCGGCTGGTGGTTCCATCGGCCTGCTGAAACGCTTCGAAGATGAGTTTCTGCTTGTCGGACGGAATCCCAATGCCGGTGTCTTTGACCGAGAACGAGAGGATCGTCTTCGCATTCGACAGGGTGTCGATATTGAAGCGGCGGTCTTTTTTAAGCGTGCTGATATTGAGGGTCACGCCGCCGGTTTCGGTAAACTTGAAGGCATTCGAAAGCAGGTTTTTCAAGATCTGCTGCAAACGGTTCTCGTCGGTGATCATGTTCTTTGGAACGCTGGCATCGGCCGACACTTTAAACTCGAGATGCTTGTGACCCGCGATCGGGCGGAACGTCTGTTCAAGGTAGTCTTTCACCTGGGCGATTTTGACGCCTTTGGGATCGACCGGCATTTTCCCGGCTTCGACTTTTGACAGATCCAAGATTTCGTTGATCAAAGCCAGCAAATCTTGTCCGGCGGAGTTGATCGTGCTCGCGAACTTGACCTGCTCGGGACTCAAGTTGTGGTCTTTGTTTTCCTCAAGCGTTTTCGAAAGAATCAGCAAGCTGTTGAGCGGCGTTCGCAGCTCATGCGACATGTTCGCCAAGAATTCGGATTTGTACTTCGAAATCAGCGAAAGCTGCTCGGCCTTCTCTTCGACGCTTCGGGACGCCAGTTCCACCTCTTGGTTTTTGACCTCAAGAAGTTTTGCTTTGTCTTCGAGCTCCTTGGCCTGGGCTTCGAGCTCCGCATTTGATTTTTTGAGCTCTTGCAGCAGCTCCTCGGTTCGCATCGACGATGAAATCATGTTCAAGATAACGCCGATCGAATCCATGAGCTGATCCAAGAAGTTCAAATAGTTCTGCGTGAAGGGCTTGAACGACGCCAGCTCAATGACCGCCTTCAGAGCGCCCTCAAAAAGAACCGGAAGAACGATGATGTTGGCCGGAGGCGATTCGCCCGAGGCCGATGAGATGCGGATGTAGTCCGATGGCGGGTGCGTGAGGAGGATGGTTTTCCTCTCGAACGCGCACTGGCCGACGAGCCCCTCTTTGAACTTGTACTTGCTCGACAGATTTTTGCGCTCGCTGAACGCGTAGCTCGCGATCATGCTCAGCTCTTGGCTGTCGTCGACGATGAAGAAGGTCCCCAACCGTGCGTCCACCAGAGGCGTCAGCTCCGACATGATGAGCTGAGCCACCGAGGTGATGCTGCGCTGACCTTGCATCATTCCTGAGAATTTCGCGAGATTCGTTTTCAGCCAGTCCTGCTCGGTGTTCTTGTCGGTCGTGTCCTTCAAGTTCCCGATCATCTGATTGATGTTATTTTTTAGGGCCGCGACCTCGCCCTCGGCTTCAACCGTGATGGATCGGGTCAGATCCCCGCGCGTCACCGCGGTCGAAACTTCGGCAATCGCGCGCACCTGCGAGGTCAAGTTCCCCGCGAGTTGATTCACGTTGTCGGTCAAATCCTTCCACGTTCCGGAAGCGCCCGGAACCTTGGCCTGACCGCCGAGTTTTCCTTCGATCCCCACTTCACGAGCGACCGTGGTCACTTGATCGGCAAAGGTTCGCAGCGTGTCGGTCATGTCATTGATCGTTTCCGCCAGGGCGGCGACTTCACCTTTCGCCTCAAGGACGAACTTCTGATTCAAGTCTCCG
>JAHBUS010000014.1 GCA_019637955.1 Pseudobdellovibrionaceae bacterium
AGTCTTTGTTTTGAATTGAATTTCACTCAAAAAATCAATCACGAAAACGCTTCCGACTAGCAAACGATTTGCTAGTGGTATTGCTAGTGTCTAGCCAGCGCGTTCGCGCTTATCATTCATCCATTGCTCGATGGACTCAACACCACGGCTCAAGTAGATCGGCGCTGTTAGAGGGTTCTTAAGCCACGCTTCCATCTCGCCAAAGTCCACGGGTCGCTCCCATGAAGGATAGCTGACTTCTTTCATTGCACGAGAAATGCTGTTGAAGATGTACTGTTGATTCGCAATGAAAACGACGATCTCAATTTCTTTGGTGGCGGCGAAGCTGTTCATCACTTTCTTGTACCGATCAAAAGTCTTCTTCGATTGCTCGATCTCAAGAGCCACCGTGCCGAACTTTGCGGGGCTTGAAAGCCGCAAGGTCAGGTCGGGAAACTTAGCATCCTTGCCATCCTGTGTGGTTTTCATCCACAGCCAGTTCTTGCGTTTCAACTCAGCTTCCGTCGTAAAGCCATCCAACACCTTTTCACGCTCAAGGCTTAAAATGATGTTCGCGACTTTCTCGTCATGGTCGAATTGACCAAGATGAGGTTTCGTAACAGCCACGATCCCGCGTCGCTCAAGTTCCGCCAACGAGCGATTTCCTAAAATCAGAACGTCGGGCAGCATCTTTGAATCGTGGAGGACGGCAGTATCCGTCCTCCACGAAGCGATGCCAAATCCGCGAGTTCCGGCTATAGGATCGCGTGGTAAAAAAAATATGCCAAAGGGCCTTGCTCAAGAATCCGATTTCCGCCGCAAAGCTGATCTCTTTAAGTGGAACGTGCTTTGTGCTCACTGTGCGTTCCAGCGAGTCGGTTCCGTGATGATGTACTCGAAATGCCCTTCGATGTAGCGGTTGTAGTATCTGTCCCACGAGAACATCCAAAGGCGCAGACTAAAAATGTTCTGTCCGTCTTTGAGATAGGCCATGCCTACGCTCTTGGTTTTCTTTATTTTTCCGGAGCTGTCTTGCTCGCCCTGATAGACTTGGAAGCGAAAGTATTGACCGGAGTCTTCGATATTGGTTTGATTTTTCATATTTATCCTTTAGGCCGCGAGGCCATTTTTTAATTGATATATTTTTGCTGACTTACCCGTGACAGGTAGGCCCGCGTACTGAAGTAGTCTGACTCTTAAATGGTTGATCGCTGATTGGATCAGGTCGTCCGTGGACTGCCAGTTAAGCCTAATTCGGTTGGCAATTTCTTGGATACTCATGTCCTGCCAAAATCGCATTTCGATGACGATTTTTTGCATCTCCGATAAGTAGGCCAACGCCTCACCAAGCTGAGCGAACTGTTCGTGACTTAACGAGCTTGGCTTCTTTAGGAGCATAAATCCTCCTGTGAGCCACGCTCGTTGCTGTTCGGAGTGGGTTTATTGAACTCAATTCGCTTCCATTGTTCTAGTCCGTCCTCGTGAGGCCGGAGTAACTGTGCTGGAAGCTGGCAGAGCCAGCGCATAAATTTTTTGACCATGTGGCCTCCTTCTTTTTGGAGAGCTTCATTGCTCTCTTGAGAAGGCATATTTCAAGAGGCGCACCAGTGCGCCAGATTGAGCGCAAACTATTGTTATCTTTCGTTTTTTGCGAATCCGAAGATTTTCGGCTCAGGATTATTTATCGAATTTTGACCGCAGTTACGATCAGCACGCAGTACGAACTAAATAAAAATCAGATAGTTAAGACGAAGTTGGAAATGCGATCAGTGTTGAGTTTCCGATCAATGACAAATCAACTCAGATCAACGAATTTTTTAGATTAGCTTACGGTAAGAACTGGCTTGGGCATCACTCTAATACCCATTGCGAGGCACTTGTCCTGAATGGTCTTTGAGTTGTAGGAGTTTGTAATCAGGATTGTATTACCTCGTTGTTCGACGCCACAAGAATATCTAGAGCGCGCAATAGCTGCGGGTGCCAAAATTCTCTCACCTTTGGAAAGACGCGATTGGGGCGACGAGGCGCCCTACGTTGCTGATTTAGACGGGCACATAATAGCCTTCGCCCGTCGGCTTGACCGCAGTTAACCAGTTCATGCGCGTTGGATTCTGGATCCCCTGCCATTGTGGCAACTTACCAAAAAGGGCTACATTGAGATCGATAAGAATTTATTTTGTCTTCGCTACGGGAATCCAGAAGCTAAAAGTAGATCCTTTTCCGACTTCGCTACTCATAGATATTTGACCACCGTGTTGCTCGACGATCTTCTTAACAATCGCAAGCCCAATTCCCGAACTGCTTTCTCCTTCAGTTGGACGAACACTAGTTTTTCCAAATTCTTGAAACAGCTTTGGGAATTCGCCCTCGGGAATCCCCAAGCCCTGGTCTATAACATCAACGTGAAGCTGTTCATTGCGAGCGTTGATAACCAGACGGATACTAGTATCTCGGGCAGAATACTTTACTGCATTTGAAAGCAAGTTATCTATCGCTCGTCGGATTTTTAAAGGGTCAAAGAAAGTTTTTTCAGGCAAATCGCAACCGCATTCTAATCTGAATGAAATTGATTTTTTAGATGCTAAATCTTGTGCCGCAGTTGCGATTTCGGAAAAGAACTCTTTTAGAACCACTAGGCATTCTTCTGCTTTGTTTCCGTGAAAATTGAGATGGTTAAGTTCCGCCAATTCATTAAGAAGGTCATGCATATGAAATGCATTTCTTTGCAAAGTCTCGAAAACTTTCTTGGCATCTTGATCTAGGGCTTCATACCAGGCCTCGTCTTGTGCAATCTGAAGAAAGCCCTGAATGACTCCCAATGGAGACTTAAGATCGTGGAGAAGCATCCGAACATTCTGACTTGTAGATCTGCCGTGAACCGCCTCCCGGCGAATACGATCTTGACTAATGACGAAGGAGAGTTCGTCAGCTATCTCGAGATACGTTTCAATATGTTCTGACTTATATGTATCGGGCTTTCCGCTTGAGAAAAACACCACACCGACTGGCGCGCCATCTGAGTAAACTGGGCAGGTAAGGCTGGACTTAATTCCGTCTTTGAGTGCAAGTTTCGTAGATTCCGATTCGGGCTTTTGAAGGCCATATCGAACTAGGTCATTGATAATTCTTGGCTGACCAGTTTCTAAAATCTGCTTTAAGCTACTTCCGGCGAGAGGCCCACTGTATCCAGGACCTAAATTACCACTCGGCAACTTCGACCTCATCCACTTTGCACAGAGCTGACCGTCTTCAATCAGTGCGATCCCAATACGATCATAGGGAATGATTGTGTCGAGTGAATCAAAGAGAAAGTTGAGGATACTTTTGAATTCATCACCAGCAGTTATTTTGTGATTGATCTCCCGCATGAGCCGTCCGAATTGAAACTGTGCCTCTCGTATTTTGGACTGAGATGGACCTTCAACTGATAGTGACATCTGGACTCTCCTTTGCTTGTGACCGACCTCTTAAAGATTCTTTCTTATTTTCTTAATGAATTCTCCTCGAGGTGATTTAATTCCTTCTTTTTGCGCAACAACTTCGCCATTACTGTTTAAGAAATAAATGATGTTAGAATGGATAAAGTCGCCACTGGGAAGACGCTTATACCGAACACCCAGAGACGCTGCGAGTTCTGCCACCGCATCGGCGTTCGACACATATAGGCCCCAGTGAGAGGGCAATTTTCTTTTTACGGAAAAGGCCGAAAGTGATTCCGGGGTCTCTCGGAATGAATCCAAGGAGAAAATCGATACGTCGATCTTGGCTGTTCGCTTTGCATCTACGTCCTTAACGATTTCCTTTAGGTCTTCAACAATGAGTGGACACGCTGTATCGCATCTCGTGAATAGCATAACTACAATGCGAGGGCTCCCTCGGAGACTGGCCAGCTTCGTGCTTTCTCCCTTTTGATTTTTCCATTCTGATTCCAATTGAAAAATGGAAGCGCCCGGCAGCGGAGCTTTTGCCCTTAACTCGGGTCCATGCTCGTCATGCGCAAATGAAGCATTCGAAAAAATCAGAATCAATAAAAAGATTAACTTCATTTGGGTCCTTCCATATTGTCTCTCACGCATCGAAATCCAAGATTGGCCGAGTCGTATTTGGCAGCGAGGCTGCTTCGAAAAGCAAATCTCATAAACGTCGCATAAAGCTTTGGATCTTTTGCCTTCAGTGCAGCTCCTCCACAAAAGAGTGAATCAGTCGAAGATCCTCCTCGAGAATCTCCAGACATAATGGCTTCGGCAAAATTATCGACCCACTCCCAGATAAGGCCGTGCGCATCCTTTACGCCAAATTTATTTCCGGGTTCTTTTCCAACACTTCTTAGTTTTGACCCAGGCTCGGCATACCATTCGAGAATTCTGGCCTCGATTTTTGGATTTTGCGAGTCACTCGCTACCTCCCATTCAGCAATGGTGGGGAGCCGTTTTCCCTGGGCTGCGCAATACTTTCTAGCGGCAAACCAAGATACGTGTGTGACAGGAAAATTGGCTTCGGATTTTTTAAATGCAGTATCGCTAGTCCAATGCGAAAGATATCCCCCATCGGCATAGAGTGCTGGAATTTTTGATTTTGCGAACTGAGGATGCTTTTTAATAAATGAGAGAAATTCTTGATTCGTAACCGGAGTCTCATCAATGAAGAGCGGTCCAACCGCCACGTCGGTTTCACCAGGATCACGAAACACCGGAACGTAAACTTCCCTCGTTAATTTGACTTCCTTCCCCAGTGCGCTGAGGGAGAAAGCCAAAAATAGAAGGAAGGTTACAGATTTCATTTTACACTTTTCACTTCATCGACCGTAACTGCGTCGCCCTTATTGCCGAAGCTATTTCGAACGAATGTTAAAACGCTAGCAATGTCGTCATCCGACAAACCTAGGGCTGGCATAGTGCTGTTATAGGTCTTCTCATTGACGGTAATTGCACCTTCAAGTCCATGCTTTACGATTCTAATGGAGCGCTTTTTATCCGCCATTAAATAATCAGACTTAGCAATGGGCGGGAATGCATTGGGAATACCCTGACCGTTCTCTTGATGGCAGGCTGCGCAGTTTGTTTTGTAGACAATAGCTCCGGCCTTCATGCGCTCCTCGAAATTTGTCGGTGCTGGAGCTTTTTTCTGATCCATTGAGATGGGCTGAATCGCTTGGCCTTCCGGAAGGTAAATCGCATCTACTGTTTTTCCCGTATAGATTCTTGGATTGTTTTCTCCTTCAACTTTTAACATGCCAATTGCGCCTTTGTTGAAAGCGCGAAAGAGAGAGTGGTCCACCAGAATTAGATTTCCAGGACCGTCCACTTTGAAATCAACCGTTGCGGCGCCGCCTGCCGGTACAATAGTAGTTTGGACATTTTTTTGATTCGGGATGATGCCGCCCTCTTGATAGACGTGATCAAAAATTTCTCCAATGACATGGAAAGAGGAAATAAGACCGGGGCCACCGTTACCGACAAAAAGCCTCACTGTTTGTCCTATGTCCGCTTTTAGAGATTGCTCTCCTGCAATTGCGCCAACCGCACCATTAAAAACGACATATTCGGGCTGCTCGCGAATCGCTTTTTCCATATCAAACGATTGAAGGCCTCTCTCGCCAAATTTGCCTTTGGTGTAGAACTCGCCCTGAACGACGTAGTACTCGCGGTCGACTTTTGGCAGTCCCTCTTCGGGCTCAACAAGAATTAAGCCGTACATGCCATTGCCCACATGCATACCGACAGGAGCGGTCGCGCAGTGGTAAATATAAAGTCCGGGGTTTAGCGCTCTAAAAGAGAAAGTGGATTTGTGTCCCGGAGCCGTGAATGATCCCTCGGCGCCGCCTCCCTGACCCGTGACTGCGTGAAGATCGATATTGTGCGGAACTTTATTAGAAGGGTGATTCGCCAAAGTAAAGTCGACGTAATCGCCGACCCGGATTCTGAGCATCGGCCCTGGAACAGTTCCGCCGAAAGTCCAAAAAGTGTAATCCACACCATCAGAAAGCTTCATTATCGTTTCACGAACTTCAACTTCGATAGCAACACGTGCGGGCGTTTTTCTGGTAATTGGTGGTGGAACTTGTGGCGGTGGAAGTAGTTTGAAAGTTTCTTTCGGGAGCTTATCCAGATCGATATCATCGGCGGCAACTTTGGCAGAAGAAGCTTCCCACTTGCCTCCGGCGCTTCTGTCGAAACAAGAAACCAAAGCAACGGTTGCGAAAACGCCAATTGCTACAGCCACCAATGTTATTAAAGATTTTTTTTTCATTCTTAAGCTCCCCCTACCTCATCGTAGAAATTATTTTACAGTTAAAATGCCCTTCATCGTCATCGCATGGCCTGGAAATGTACAAACAAATGGATAATCACCAGGTTTTGTAGGAGCCACGAACTCAATCGTGTCGCTTTTTTTGGGATCTACGAGTTTTGTATGGGCAAGTACATTCGGTCCGAGTGCAAGCCAACCTTTTGCAGCGCCAGCAGTGATACTATCTTGCGCAATTTTATCAGCGGTGCCCGGCATAACTAATACCCAGTTATGCTGCATTCCCGAAGTGTTGTTGAGAGTGAGCTTTACTTTCTCTCCCGCTTTCACAGTGAGAGCTGTTTTATCGAACAACAGCTGCTCACCTTTTGGAGCAATAGTTAAACTTGCTGCTTCAGCAGCGGATGCCATCAACAGCGTGAAAAACACGCTAGCTGCAATAGCCATAAGTTTGTGTGATTTTGATTTCATAGGATCTCCTTCAGGTTGTTGTTAATATTAGTTTTATTCGAAATAGGTGTCACATCGTTTAGCGTTGTCTGAGACAGAGAATTCAGAAATGCATGCAACGCATCAGAAAGGCTCCTTTTGAGCGAGCAACGGCTTCGATAGAGACATTCACAATTCTGACCAGAAAAGCATTGGGCGATATAAAAAGAAGGCTCTGTCTTCATTATGATGTCCTTAAGACTTCGGCGCCCCGTTTCATCCTTGATCACTAGGCCGCCGGTTCTCCCTCGGGATGTCTCAATAAAATCTAATTTAGCGAGTTGGTTCGAGACTTTGATTAGGTTATTTTTCGACACCCCAACTTTTTCCGAAAGCTCATTCAAAGTGATAAGCCTTTTCTGCTCATTTAAGTACATGAGCACTCTTAGCGAATAATCAGTATGATCTGTTAAGCGCATTTTGCATGTCCTTTAACAAGAGGGTTTAGCTTGCGGCCCTGGCTTGAAAATCCTTGGCAAAAATGTCCAGCACCAGCTTCCGACGGCAAGAATCCAAAATGTTGCAGCCAAATGGAGATAGCTCGTTTTCCATAGGCCATCAGAAAAGCCATACAAAACTCTAGAGACAATCCCCAAAACTAGAAATGTTACGAGGCACCACAAAGCTGGTGATTTCATCTCAAGATCAATCGAGTAAGATCCATGCGCCAAAGTCACGCGCGTAGCGACCGCAAAAGTAATCAAACCAAAACAGCCGATAAAGAGAAGATGAAACCAGGTGACGAACATCAAAGGCTGCAGCCAGATGAGAAAAAAGCTCGCTGGGATCATAGCGGCGACAATACGAACACCATACTTTAAGGCCGATGGACGTGCAGAGGGTCTTTGGATTTGCCAAATTTTAAAAAGGTATACGAGCGAAAGTATCGCCAGACCAAGATATGAAACCGTCACTCCTCGGCCAGCTAAGTAGAGAAGAATCCCAATTGAAACTCCGGAGCCATGAAACATGATGCGTGGCCAAATCGAGGTGACATTTTCGAAAGCGGAAGGAAGTCCGGAAAGAAACGAGAAAAACCGTGTTCCGATTCCTAACACCAACAGCAATGTCGTACCGACGTGGTAAAGATGAATCCCCATTAAGGAATTTCCAATAAAGTGATAGTACGACCCTAAGAGAGCAAGGATCATCGCCATCCCCACATGAGAGAAAAAAACGGGGATGGACTTTGTTAGCTTAAGAACTCTCCTGCCTCCATAAAAGATTAGAAAGAGAATCAGCAGCGCTTGATTCGCGTAAAAGAATCTTGCGTCTAGCTGCCAAGAAAAAACTGTCTGGCCAATAAGCAAAGCGGAAGCAGCGACGTACTCGAATCTGTTAGCGCCTGAAGTTCCAGTCATGCGCGGAACTGCCGTCATTAGAAATCCCACGATAAAGCTCCATAAGAATCCGCCAATGATCAGTTTCGAATGGATCAGAAGCGCAGGAGCTTCAAACCATCCTAAATTTTGGATGAACCAAACTCCGACCGCAAGTATTGCATTTAAAATACCTAGCGGAAAAAACAGCTGGTAGGGCGCAAGGTTTTTCATTTTCTGACCTCTTGAACTTTACTAAGACGGGAAACGCTTAAGAGCATGATCAAAAAGCTCGCGAGCATCGAGAGGACCGCACCCAAGGGGCTAAACTTCCCAAGGCCTGCAAGCGTAAAGGCGAGCGCATTGTAAATAAAGGCCGCGCATCCCGTCTGGATTAAAACCGTTCGATATTTTCTTGAATACTGAATCGTGGCTAGAATTAAATCGAGATTGGGCGTCTGAAGATGGAAATCAACTGGCGCAAATCCAAGTATTCTGTGACCGAGTCTGAAACCGACGTGGGCCTTTGCGAGAGCTAAAGTATCATTGAGCCCATCTCCTACGAACACTGAGGGACCTTGGATTCTTTCAGACTTCCCTTCAGGAGTGAGATTGCCAGAGTAAGAAATTCTGTTATCCAGATTAGTAAATGAGCCACCCGCGCCGACTGTCGGATCTCCAGAGAGAATTTCAATCTTTGTGTCACGTCCGAGAGCCAATAGATTTTTAAGAAACTGGTGGGCATTCGAGTCGTAAATACTCTTTACAATAATTTGTCCTACGACCAATTGATTGATTGAAACAAATGGATGAGAAGATTCATTTGAAACCTCTAATCCCATTTCTTTCAAAAAACTGGCTCTACCAACTATAATTCTTGTTCCGTCACTTGCTTTGGCTTCAAGTCCTTTTCCAGAATGCTCGACGATTTCATCAATAAACTTTTGCTCTCCGGTAACCTTCAGGCCACGCAAGATAGGGTGCTTCGATTTTTCAGCGAGAGAATTCAAGTAAGGAGCTGCGAACTCGCCATCTTCATTTATCGGCAGGAAGCTAGACTCAATGGCTTCAAGCGTTCCTGTCTTATCGAAATAGAAATTTTTCGCTTTAGCAAGATCCAGCAGAGCATCGGCTCGAGAGAGCATAACGCCGCGTTTTTGTAGCGCTAGATGAACCATCTGCTTCATTAATGGAATGATACTCGCAAAAAGGCAGGGGCAAAAAATTAGAATGCCTACAAAAAAAGATTCTACTATGAATCGCGCTTCGGCACCTCTCAACGCCTGAATACATGAAATCAAAATAGCGCCACAGAAGGCGAATATCACAAGACCACTTTCAATTTTCGAAAACATTTTCATGTGTTGCGTCTTATTGTTCTCCGAAAGAAGCGCAGCTTCGGCCCAAGCATCAATCTTGCGCGCTCCTTGAGGAGAGGTGACGGAAAGTTCAAAATCGCTTTGCGCAATGGCGCCTGCAAAAATATAATCACCTTTTTTAAGATAAATCGGACGTGCCTCTCCGCTCATAAGATGGTTATTTATTTCGCCGCTCTCGCTTTCAAGTGCCCCATCAAATGGAATTGTCTCCAGTCGAAAAACCCGTACAAGATCGCCTCTTTTAATTTGTGGAACCTCAGCGGGAACCCACTGATTTTTCCTAAAAACTTCGACCGTTTTCTTTTTTGGATGAAGCTGGAAAAGAATATTTGAAGTAAGGGACGTCGTGATGGTGTTCTCGATTTTTTTTGCAAGCAGTAAAATTGCGACAATCATCGATCCGGAGTCCGCATAAGTTACATTGGAGCCAGAGAACAGAGCGATCACCGAAATCGCGAGTGCTGAAAGCCCACCGAAGAAAATGAAAAAATCCAAAGTCAGGAGTTTGCTAAACCAGAGGGCGCGAAGGCCTGACTTTCCAAATGGGGTAATCCCCAATAGAATTGCGGGAAGACCAAATGATGATGAAGCAATGGCCAGAAAATAGAGTTCTCCCTGGGAAAGATCTCCACCTATATAGCCAGCAAATGCGAGCATTGAAGACCACATCGCCAGAAACCAAACGAGGCTGATGAGGGTCCAAGGGATTTTGCGATTTGATTCCCGCTTGAGGCTTTCGTGAAAGTTCAAAATCCAGCCTTCAGACTGTTTTTTAATACCGAATCCAATGCGCGCGACTTCGGTCTGAATGGATTGATCAAGTGGGCCACTATCTTCTATAGTTGGATTGGGTCGTACTAATAGGAGCTTGCTCGCATAATTCAGATCAGCCGAATGAACGCCCTCAAGCTGTGAGACAGATTCGCGGATATTTTTCGCGCAAGTCGAGCACCACATGCCGGAAACAAAATAGATAAGTTGGGGCGCCTCAGCAGACACTTCGAATTCCTTTCGGGACCAGTTGACGGCTCAAATTAAATGTTGTCTCTTATATACAATAATACAACAAAATTTGCGAACTCGCCGCAAATTCAAGAGCTTTGGTAGGGGCCGCACAATGGATGCAAAAGTGGTTTTCGTGATTCTGACATTTTCGATTTCGGTTCTTGGAATGTTAGCTTTCGTGATTGCCCTCATCCAAAAGCAGGTTTTAGTCCCTCCATCCGCCGCTAGGTCAATTTTTGGGGACGATGAACTGGGGCATCCAGAGCCCGATGGCAAAACGCGCATGAGTGACCAGTGGCGCCTTTTAGATCAATCCGCGAAGATACCGATTCTCCTTTTCATGGTGTCATCAGTTCTGTGGCTTGTTCTCGGATCTATTTTCGGCCTCTTAGTTTCATTTAAGTTTCATGCGCCCGAGTTTCTTGGAACACAGGCACTTTTAACATTTGGAAAGCTGAGACCCCTTCATTTAAATATCATCGCCTACGGCTGGCTCGCACCAGCAGCCCTTGGCGTCGCAATGTGGCTGGTTCCTCGTTTAACCAAGGTCCCACTACAACACGTAAAAACGCTTTCTGCGGCAGGAATCCTTTGGAACATCGGAGTCATCCTTGGCTGCGTTGGAATTCTCTTTGGATATACGGACGGCTTAGAGTGGCTAGAGTTTTGGTGGCCCATAGATATTCTCCTCGCTGTAGCAGGAGCAATGGTCGCCCTTCCGCTTTTCAGAACGATTTACTTGAGCAAAGAAAGGCATCTGTACGTGACCATGTGGTACACGATTGCAGCCCTCATTTGGTTTCCTGTCCTTTTTGTCATCGCCAACTCCCACTTTCTTCATTCGGGAGTCCAACAAGCCATTGCAAATTGGTGGTTCGCTCATAATGTCCTCGGTCTGTGGGTCACGCCTTTAGGACTCGGAATTATTTATTATTTACTTCCGAAAATTATTGGGCATCCCATCGCTTCGTATCAGCTTTCTCTTTTCGGATTTTGGGGGCTCGCCCTATTTTATTCGCAAGTGGGAATGCACCACTTGCTCGGCGGACCCATTCCTACGTGGCTTGGTAATTTATCGGTTGTAATGAGTGTCGGGATGGCAATTCCTGTCATTACGGTTGCTATCAACCATCACGTTTCAACTTATCGTCACTTTCATGTTCTGAAAGAGTCCGTGGTGCTGAGGTTCATCGTTTTTGGGGCGATGTCGTATACCGTTAGCTCTCTTCAGGGATCGCTTCATTCGCTCAGAACTTTCAATTACATCACTCATTTTACGCATTGGACAGTTTCACACGCGCATCTTGGACTCTATGGGTTCACAACAATGGTTCTTTTCGGAGGAATTTATTTTGCCCTGCCGCGAATCGTGGGGCGAAATTTCAAACACCCGCAACTTTTAAATCTTCACTTTTGGGTCGCGGCCTTCGGAATCATTATCTACGCTGTGGGACTTGGCATCGGCGGATGGTTGCAAGGTCAGGAACTCAGAAATGTTAACGGAAGTTTCGAGCAATCGGTGCGACTCACGATGCCTTATCTGGTTGTCCGTAGTGTAGGTGGAATGCTTATGCTTCTGTCCCATGTCCTCATGCTTTACAACGTCATCAGTATCCTGCGTCCCGAGAAAGCAGAGGTGGCAAAATGAATAAGGCGTATATTTTTGTTCTTGGCGGAACGAGCACGATCACTCTTTCGATCTTTCTCTTCGTACTAGCTCCGCGTATTCAAGTTTCTGCAATTGATAAAGACGCCATCAGCGCTCAACTGCCTTATACTGAAGCCGAATTGAAGGGCCGTAAATCCTACATCGAAAATGGTTGCATCTATTGCCATTCTCAACAAGTTCGCGATCCGGTGGCCGGTGCAGATAAGCATTTCGGTTGGGGCCGCCCGAGCCTTCCCTCGGATTATATTTACGATAAACCACATTTGCTCGGCACAATGCGAACAGGGCCGGACCTCTCAAACATCGGCACAAGGCAACCCAGCCGTGATTGGCAACATCTCCATCTCTATGATCCCAGAAGCTTGGTTGAATGGAGCATCATGCCTGGATTTCCGTTTATGTATGAAGTTGTCACTTCTACGGATTCGCCTAAGCCTGGGGCTATTCGGATTCCTGGCAAGACCGATCAATGGATCGTTCCAGATGATGAGGCGGAGAATCTGGTTTCATATTTGATGAGTTTAAAACGCGACCGTGAACCGATGAAAGCGTCCGAGGTGAAACAATGACGTTCAAACAAGATCGACTAGAAAACGAAAAGAATGATCCGTCCGAAGCGTCATCGCTTAAATTCATTAATATTCCAATTATTTTAATTTCTATCTTTGTCGGCTTTGGAATTTCTTATTTGGCTTTGAAAACAAAAGACGCTGCGATGACTCCTGGAGACAGTCGAACTGTTCCCGCAAGCGGTGGCACTAGCGAGAATGCCGCAGCCCAGGGAAATATGGCCGATCTTCTAAGCTTAATGGAAAAAGGGAAACAGGTGTTCACGACAACCTGTCAGGCCTGCCACCAAGCCACTGGCGCAGGAATTCCTGGCGCATTTCCTCCAGTTTCAGAGTCGGAGTGGGTCAGCGGACCGCCGAAACGATTGGTCGCGATCATACTTCATGGTCTGCAAGGCGAGATCTACGTTAAGGGGCAAAAGTTTCAAGGTGTAATGCCTCCTTTTAAAGATCAATTAAAGGCGGAAGACATCGCTGCGGTAGCAACATATGTTCGCAATTCGTTTGGCAACAAGGCAGATCTTGTCTCAGTTGAAACAGTGAATCAGGTCAAAGAGGCGACAAAGTCCAGGGCCGCGCCCTGGAATGGAGAATCCGAATTGAATGGGCAGAAGTGGGATTGAATGAAGCAAGAGAACCAATCAAGCGCAGAGAAAACTGTGAACGTGAATGGTGTCGAGTTCGCCCACGACGATATATTTCGTGTTGTAGACGACTTTTATACTCGCATTCAGCGCGATCCCATCCTTCAAGTGCCTTTTAGATCTGTTGGTGATTGGCCCGAGCATATCCAAAAACTGACTCACTTCTGGTGGGTTCGCTTCGGCGGAAAGCCCTACCTCTTCAACCATTACAACCCTGTCGCAAAGCATTTTTTCGCGGGATTCAATCACGAGCTTTTAACGAGATGGCTTTTCATTTTTCATGACACTCTTCAAATGCATTTGACACCTGAACAAGTCGGTCTTTGGAAGTTGATCTCGGCACAGATGGGTAAAGGCTTGTCCGTGAAAAATGAACTTTTCAGGAGAGAATATGAATCACGAGAGCGAGAAGTTAGAACAAAGAGCTGAACTTCGTAAAATCCGCATCCACGAGCCGTTCGCCGAATTTCTGCATTCCCAACCCAGCATGCATAGTTTTGATATTTCGTTATTGGATTGTTACCGTATGTCCGGTCATGCGTGCCACGCAATAACAGGAGCGTATCTAGTATCAGAGGCCGCAATTAGGCGGCTCTTCAGTGAAACAAAAGTCTGCGAGCGAGGTGATCTTGTCGTGGAGTTCGGATCAAATCTTGACGAGAGAGCGACTGGCCCGAGATCAAATGTCATTAGCTTTATCACTGGTGCTTGGGCTTCAACGGGATTTCCCGGCTTGAAAGGAAATTTCAAACGGAAGGATTTAATGTCTTATGGACATTCTGAACTTGGCCCAAGCGCAGTCCGATTTCGCAGAATTTCTACTGGTAAAAGCGTCATTGTCGAATACGACCCGAGTGATTTCGTGAAGAAGCTTGACCTCAAATTGGAGTTCCCAGCGAAATGGCGAGCTGAAATCTGCGCTATTTTAGATAACCCCGTCGAAGTTCTAAATATCTCGGACGAGGATACACAAACCTCGTGCGATTCCGCTGGATCGAATGGCTGTTGTTAAAAGCCGGCTTGTCCGATCTTGTATTTTGATTCTTGGAATTTTATCTGTAGCACTTGGAACCGTTGGAGCTTTTTTACCAGTGCTGCCAACGACACCTTTTATTTTACTTGCCGCTTGGTGCTTCCTGAAAAGTTCCAAGAAGGCACATAGTTGGATTTATCGGCAGCCACTTTTTGGCAAGATGCTAAGGGACTGGGAAAGAGACCGATCCATTGCGAGGCCCACGAAGGTGCTCGCGGTTTCCATGATCATTCTTTCAGTCGTATTTATTTGGTTAAAGGTCAGCAATATGTGGATCAAATATTTAGTGACGGCCTTGCTTCTATTCATTTCTATCTTCATTTCCACGCGAAACGAAGGAAGATAGTTATTTGATTGAAATGAGAATTGCGTGGACAGCTTTCCAGCCGAACTGGCTTGCTGACTGACCTTTGAGATAAGAGGCCTTAGGCCCCCTCTTGTTCTATGAAATCTTTGAGCGATTGAGTGCTGTAGTAAGTAAATCCGCCATCGAAAGAAACCTCATTTTGCCCTACGCTATCTTTTGACTGGTAGGAGCATGGTTTTACCCCACTTGGACGCTTGCGAGTCTTTAAGGAGCTGATACTGCGCCACACGCACGGTCTGGATGAACTTCGGTAACTGTCCAGTAGCAGCAGCTAAAAGAGCGGCAGCAACAGCGGTTTGGACGAGTTTATTCGGAATCATAAAATATCTCCTTTGATTTTCTAAAAATCTTAATTGTGGTTTTAGACAGACGCACCAAGGGGCCAAGCCTTCCTTGCTCGTCTCTTTAGAAAAGATTGAATCGAGTTCTAGCCCCGCACTTTCAGAGGCATGGGTGACAAAAGATCCTTGTCACCTATGTCACCCTAAAAGGTGAAATGGCGTGAATTCGAGTGAAAAACTGATGAGAAGAAGTGATTCTGAATGAAGAAGAAAAAACGCGAATACACTCGTGAATTTCGTTAAACCTTCGAGACTACTGGGATATTGGTTTTCGTTGTTTTGACCTCGGGGAGTTCGGGCATTCGACGATTATACTGTCGATGCTTTTGACGGACCAGATCTTTCTTACCGGGCCAGAAGCGTGTGAAGCCGCAAGAGCCAAGAATACGCGGCACCAGCCCTGCAATGGCACCCCCGCATGAATGGATTCAAATTCGTCACCTTGATCATGGTTTTGATCTCGTCGGTGGCGGGTGCCAGCACGGATTTCGCGCTTGGACCCGGCCCCTTAACCCCGGCTCAAATCCAAACCGCTTTGACCGCGGCCCGTCCCGTCGCCGAAATCGCCTCGCAAAACATGCCGTTTTATCGCAAGCGCCATGTCGAGGGCTGGACTCTCACCATCGACAATCCGCAAAAACCCCTGGCCGAGCCGGAGTGGCAGGTGATCCGCATCTTTGTTCGCAGAGGCGTGACCCGGGTCGCCGTTCGCGGCCTCGTGAATGCGGTGTCTCCCGAAGGACATATCCGTTGGGCCGCGAGTTCATTTCGCATCCTCATGGACCTTTCTCCTGAGGGCGAACTGATCGGCGCCGCCGAATCCAATCTTTTCAACAACCAATTGAGCCACGACCCTCAGCCGTTCTTCTTCTGACGTCTCCACTCTTGGCACGATGAAGTTTTCTCCACATCGCTTTAATCTAAGGCCCTTTTTGACGAAAAAGAGCCTATGCGGACGTCGTGGCCCCGGTGGGGATTTCGAATTGGAATTCTGGCCTTCCTGAGCATCTCGCTGTTTTGCTATCTCAGCATCACGCAGCTCCTCAGTGCTTCTCGTTGGACCGAGCACACCAATCTCGTTTTGCAGAGGCTCAAATCTATCGAGGCCGTGCTCGAGCGTCTCGAGAGCAGTCAGCGCGGGCACCTTATTTCGGGTCACCAATCTTTCATGCCCCTCTTCGAAAAGAACAAGCTCGAAGCCGCGGATCTCATCAAAGAACTCAAGGTTCTCGTTGGCGACAACCCCCCGCAAGTTCAGCATCTCCGGGCCCTGGAGGAGCTGATTCAAAAACGCATTCAGAAAATGGACCATGTGATCGCCCTTCGCGATCACGGCGCGAGCCCGCACGAGCTCTCTCGCGCCATCGACGTCACGGTGATGCAACAGATCCGCGAACTCACCGCGCGAATGGAGGCCGACGAGGCCAAGCTTCTCGCCGAGCGGCGCGAAACGGTGGATTCGCAGGCGGATCTGGTTTTGAACTTGCTCGTCTTCGGCGGCATCGTGGCCTTCTCGCTGACGTTGATTTCGCGCGTGTCGCTGAACCAACAGTCGCGCGCAAAAGAGCAGCAGACGAACATTCTGAACTCCGTGATCAGCAGCCTGAGCGATGGACTCATTGTTTGCGACGATGCCGGCCGCCTGATGCACTCAAATCCGGCCTCGCACAAAATTCTGGCGACCAACGATCTTGTGGCCGACCCAAAACTGCGTCCGCAGCGATTGGGATTTCACCATCCGGTCACGCACCAGCCGATGGGGCCGAACGAGACGCCCTTGGCCCGCGCCGTGCGCGGCGAGCAACTCGACGACGTTGAAGTCTTTGTGAAATCAGACACGATTCCCGAGGGGATCTACATCAACGTGAGTTCCCGCCCCATCCGTGGCCATGCCGGCGAACTTATCGGCGGGCTGGCCTTGTTCCGCGACATCACCTCCCGCAAGAGCGCCGAAGACGAGTGGACGCAGGCGCGCGAGAGCGCGATCGAAGCCTCGCGCCTCAAGTCCGAGTTTCTGGCCACCATGAGCCACGAAATCCGCACGCCCATGAACGGCGTGATCGGGATGAGCACGCTTCTGCTCGACACGAACCTCGACGACGAGCAGGTGTCGTTCGCCAAGACGATTAAGAACTCGGCCGAGTCGCTGCTCATGCTCATCAACGGGATTCTGGATCACGCCAAGATCGAATCCGGCAAGCTGACCCTGGAAAATCGAGATTTCGACCTCTCGCTCGTCACGGCCAACGTTCGCGATTTGTTTCTGTACACCGCCCGCACCAAGCAACTCGATTTCAAAGTGGACATCGAAGCCCCGATGCACCGTCTTTACAAGGGCGACGCCGAACGCCTGCGCCAGATCCTGATTAATCTTCTGGGGAATGCTTTTAAGTTCACTGAAAAAGGTGGCGTCTCTCTTCGCGTCACGGCGAGTGAGTTCACCGAACGCGAAACCGAGCTTCTGTTTGAGATCACCGACACGGGTATTGGAATGTCGGCGGAGGGTCAAAAGAAGCTTTTCCAAAAGTTTTCGCAAGTGCACTCCAGCAAGTTCGGCGGCAGCGGCTTGGGCCTGATGATCTCGCAAGAACTCGTGCGCCACATGGGCGGCGCGATCTCGGTCGAAAGCGCCGAAGGCGTCGGCACGCGCTTTTTCTTTTCGATCCGGCTTGAAAATTCGATGGCCACCACCGTGGACGAAAAACCCGATGCGCAGTTTTTGGATAAAAAACTCACCGGTCACATTCTGGTGGCCGACGATCAGCACGTGAATCGTGTCGTGGCCAAAAGCTATCTTGAAAAAAGCGGCCTTCAGTGCACGCTCACCGAGAACGGTGACGAGGCGTTCAATGCTTATGTTAAGCGGCCTGACTACTACGGCTTGATCTTGATGGATTGCCAAATGCCCATCGTCGATGGATACGAGGCCACCCGCCGCATCCGTGAATTTGAACGCCAGAACGGACTGCCTCCCGTTCCGATCGTGGCCTTGACGGCCGAGGCGCGCGCGGCGGACCGTCGCCGCTGCATGGAGGCCGGCATGGACGATTTCTTGGTCAAGCCCATTGATCTTGAACAGTTCAACCAAAGCGTTTCGGCCCACCTGCGCGCCTCGGTCTCGTTTTGCGACCATACGGCTTTGCGCAAGCTTTCAAAGTTCAAATCGGACGACTCCACGCTGGATCTGGTGGTGATCGAAGAGTTCCACCGGTCATCGCCCGATCAAGTCAAAAAGATCTTACAGGCCTGCGAGACGGAGGACTTCGAGCAGATCCGCAACGTCACCCATGCCATGAAATCGGCGACTTTATCATTGGGCCTGGGACCCTTGAGCGAGGTCCTCGAGAAGATGGAGTTTCGGGCCGAAGAAAGACAGGACGTCAGCGACCTGCAAAAACAAATTCTGGGACTTTATGAGGCTTCGCTCGAGGCCTTGGATGCTTACGTTGGCGACGGCGCACATCGATCCGCGCCGAGCTATGGACTTAAGGCCCGTCATGCGGCGTAAACAAAAGGCCGAAGAGAAGAGAGTATGGCAAGAATTCTAGTCGTCGAAGATCAGCAGAGCGCGCAAAAGTTGGCGGAGTCCATTCTCCAATCGAAGGGTCATTCCGTGACCTGCGTCCCGTCTCCCTTGGACGCGTTTGAGGTTTTGCGCGAGTACCCGATTGATCTCATTATCACCGACGTGATGATGCCCGGTGGCGTGAACGGGTTCGATTTTACCAAAACCGTGCGCGGCATGGAAAAATACGCGAAGGTCCCCGTGATCATCGTGACCGGTCGACGCGAGATCAAAGACGTGGAAAAAGGCATCCAATCGGGAGCTGACGACTACGTCATCAAACCGATCGATCCCGACATCCTGGTTGCGAAGGTCGACTCCCTTCTTTCGAAAGCGCCCGCGAAAGACAATGATTTCATGTCCCTGACGATCGCGACCAGCGCGACTTGGGATACGAACTTACAGGTCATCAAGATTTCGGAAATGGGCATGACCTTGCGTTCGGATCTGCCCGCCCAAATCAGCTCCAAACTCCGTATTAAAAGTGAAATTTTCGAAGAGATCGGCATTCCCGCTCCCGCGCTGCGCGTGGTGGGCTGCGAAGCCGCCAAAGAGTCCAGCGTGCCGGCCTTTAACATCGACCTGCATTTTATCGGCTTGAACGAAAAATCGCTGCAGCCGCTGCGTCTCTGGATCCGCCAACGCCTGATGAAAAAAAGCGCTTAGACCTTTACTGACGGGGCCAGAGCACTTCGGTCGCCTTCCAGAACTTCTCGGGAGCTTCAATAAAAGGAACGTGTCCGACGCCTTCCATCTCGATGAGCTTGGATCCCGGAATCAATTTTTGCGCCGCTTTGCCGAGCTTGGTGTAAAGACCCATTTTCTTTTTTATGTCGTCGCTCGCCATGTCCCGCCCGATCGCCGTGCGGTCTCGAAGCCCGATGACCAGCGTGGTGGGAACCGCGATGTTTTTAAACTCATAGAGCACGGGCTGAGTGAAGATCATGTCCGAAGTGAGCGCCGAGTTCCACGCCACCAGAGGGTACTCGCGGTTTTTCAGCCATCCGGTGAGAGGCTGCAGAAGCTCTTCGTAAGATTCGGACCAAGCGCCGTCGTAATAACTTTGCTTCTGGTAGTCGCGCGCCTTGTCCACGGTTTGCGACAACTCGACCTGGTACAGCTCCCCGACCGTTTTGTAAGGAACCATCGTCTTCCAGTCCTCGAGACCGATGGGATTGATCAGCACAAGCTGAGTCACGTCATGGGGGTGCATCAGCGCGTAGCGCACGGCGAGCATCCCGCCCATCGAGTGCCCGACCAATTGGAATCTCTGCACACCTAAACTCTGCAGGAGCGCCCGCGTGTTCGAGGCCAAAGACTGAAACGTGAACTGGTACGCCCGCGGCTTAGAGGATTTGCCGAAGCCCACTTGGTCAACCGCGATCACCCGGTAACCGCGGCTGACGAGCTCGGCGATCATGCTCTTAAAGTAAAAACCGCCAAAGTTCTTACCGTGCAAAAGAACGACGATCTCACGCGGTGCGCTCGGGGGCGAGATGTCCATGTAAGACATTTGCAGATCTTGATCTTGAGACTTCAGAGAATAGTTTTGAACCGCAAAAGGGTACTCGTAGCGTGACAACCGGGCATCGTAGCCGTCGCCGGGGGCCTGGCTTTTGAGTGCCGTTGCCGCGCAGCCGAGAGCGGCCAACGCGAGCGTGAACATCAAAGAAACAGAAAGGGCACGTCTCGCCATAGGGCCTCCTTAAGAACTTGCGTGCCCGGCGATTTTCATCCATGCTACCGGGCATGTCATCAAATGAAAATTGGTTCGTCAGCCTCCTCGCCAATATCTTTCTCCCGATCCTGATTTTGAATAAACTGTCCTCGAAACTGGGGCCACAGTTGACCGTCGTGGTGGCCCTGCTCTTTCCATTCGCGTACGGGGCTTACTACCTCGCGAAAAATAAAAAGATCAGCCCGATTTCTGTTTTGGGCCTTTTGAACGTTGTCGTCACCGGCGGGCTCGCGCTTTCGGGTCTTTCGGGAATTTGGTTCGCGGTGAAAGAGGCCGCCTTCCCCGCGCTGGTCGGTTTGTTCGTTCTTTTCAGCAGCCGCAGCCGCAAACCTTTTATGCAGGCTTTGCTGCTGAACCCTCAAGTGATGCAGGTGCAAAAACTTGAAGACAACCTCAAGCAGCGAGCGGCCGAACAGGACTTTCACGAGCTCTTGGTGGTGGGAACCCGCTGGCTGTCCCTGAGCTTTTTCTTGAGCGCCGTTTTGAATTTTGTTTTGGCGGCGCGGATTTTCACGCCGCTCGACCCCAACATGGGCGAAGCCGAACGCTCGACCCTCCTCAATGAGCAAATCGCTCACATGACCGGCTGGTCGGCGCTCGTGATTGTGGTGCCTTCGATGATCTTGATGACCATCTTGCTTTTGTATCTGCTCAAACGCCTCGAGAAAATCACGGGCGAATCCTGGCAGAACTTCATGAAGAGCTAGCTGCCCCGGCCGTTAGCGTCCTGCCGCTTCAACAGGCGCGGGCGGCGGCGACTCAAGACTGCGTCCGGTCACCCGGTTGGCCGCCACGGCGATGATGATCGCGGCTGCGGCGAGACCCGTAAAGAGATACAAGAACATCTTCCAGGCGACGACGTCGGTGGGACGTCGGCGCATCCAATTGTGTGAGTGCTTGATGCTGTTTTTCCAATGATAAGCTTCAGCCATAAAGCCTCCTCTCTGTGTCCTTATTATGAGGATTTCAGAGAGAGAAAGCCTTAAGTTCAGCACCGAAAGCGGTGAGGATTTCTTAAGAAAACTTAGAACTCCGGCGGCTCGTCAAAAACGGGCGGCGGGATGGGTTCGTCAAACTGACCTCCCGGAAACCCCGGCTCGCCCATCATCGGGGGCGGAGGGGGTGGAGGTGGAGGCTCCGCTTCATAGAAATCCGGGGGCGGAGGTGGCGGGATGGTTCCCATGAACTCCGAGGGCGGCGGCGAGCCTTGACTGCCCCCAGGACTGCCCGAGAAGCGGCCCCCGCCACTGGACGTGGCGGCTCCAGGGGGCCCCGCGAAGAGTTTTCGTTTTTTCCAGTCGACGCGCGGGGGATCGCGGTCGATTCCCAGTTCGCGCTCTTCGGACAGCGTGATGGTCGCACGCTCTTCGCGGCGCCGGGCATCGCGTTCTTGCACCTGATCGCGGCGGGCCTTGTCCAGGCGCAATTGGTCCTCGCGCTTCTCGCGCACATCTTCACGGTATTCAGGAGAGCTTTCGCCGAGACGGGCCTTGAGCTTGGCGCGCTCGCGCTTGTGCTCCTCAAGCTCTTCGAGCTTGCGCTTCTCCCATGCCCGCCGCTCACGGTGCACCTCATCGACGTCGGCCAGACGTTCTTTGTCGTAGTCGCGGATTTGCTTCACGTGAGGGCCAAAGCCGCGCAGGCGCTCGAGGTCCTCTTTCGAGTTCACATCACGCGCCAGTGCCGGGAGGGTCAGCCCCATCAAAATAAGAAGACGACAAACGTGCCGCATATCATCAGATTCCGACCTAAACCCTTGGCCTGCAAGGCATTTCGCTTGGCCTGGGGCCCAAGAAGTGTTTGAATCCGCGTCTGACGTGAGGCCCTGGACCTAGGGCTGAAGGGACAGCGCGCATCGTGATGCGCCAAAGAGACGGAGACTCATGGAAATGCTCATGGAACTACTGCTTTTTGCCGGCAAGGCGTTCGTGATCCTGCTTTTGATCGGCGGCTTGATCTTGCTCATCGCCTTTATCGTCGCCCGCGCCAATCAAGCACAAGAACTCGAAGTCGAGCCTTTGCACGACCGCCTCAAACAGGTTGGCTTTTTCTTAAAAAGCTTCCGCCTCAGCAAAGAAGATCTCAAAGCCGAGAACAAGAAACGCAAAGAAGAGAAAAAGAAAAAAGAAAAAGAAGCGAGCAGCGCCTCGCAAAAACAAGTTTACGTCCTGCGCTTTGACGGTGACGTCAAAGCCTCGCAAGGCGAATCGATGCGGGAAGAGGTGAATGCGATTCTGCAAGCCGCCGAAGCGGGCGATGAGGTTCTTTGCTGCGTTGAATCCCCTGGCGGCGTCGTGCATGGTTACGGTTTTGCGTCCACTCAGCTCTTGCGTCTGCGCGAGGCCGGCCTTCGCTTGACCGTGGCCGTGGATCAAGTCGCGGCGAGCGGCGGCTACTTGATGGCCGTGGTCGCGCATGAAATCATCGCCTCCCCTTTTGCCATCGTCGGCTCGATCGGCGTGATCGCCCAGGTTCCCAATTTTCACAAAGTTTTGAAAAAGCACGACGTCGAATACAAAGAGTACACGGCAGGCGAATTCAAACGCACGGTCAGCATCTTCGGCGAGATCACGCCCAAGGGTGAAGAAAAGTTCCTCGAGCAGCTTGAGGACACGCACGTGCTGTTCAAAGCCTATGTCGCACGTTTTCGCCCCTCTTTAGATCTGGCGAAGGTGGCCACCGGCGAATACTGGTACGGCGAGCAGGCTGTGGCTTTGGGCCTCGTTGATAAAATCAAAACTTCCGACGACTTTGTTTTGGAAAAACTCAAAGAAGACGCTTCGATCCTCGAGGTTCGCTACCAAAAATCGCGCTCCTTCCAAGAGAAGATTGCTGACATTATGGGCAAGTCGCTCGAAAAAACTGCTCTGAAAGTGATCACCGGACTCGAGAAGCAAAAGTATTTCTAATACCTACTCTTGATGAAACTTCTTTGATTTTTGCCAGGTGCCTTGTTAAGGAACCTCACCCTGGAGTTGAAGCTCCATTTTAAATTCGCGGAGGATGCGCATTGTCAAACCCGGTTTTGAGTGTTCGAAACCTTGAAACGACGTTCACAACGAAGCTCGGGCCTTTCCGCGCGGTGAATGGGGTCTCTTACGACATCAACGCGGGCGAAACCTTGGGCATCGTGGGCGAGTCGGGTTGCGGCAAGTCGGTCACCTCCTTCTCATTGATGCGCCTCATCGAAAAACCGGGCCGCATCACCAACGGCGAAGCCATCTTGAATGGCCGGGATCTTCTGAAGCTCTCTGAATCCGAGATGGAACAGGTTCGCGGCGGCGAAATGGCGATGATCTTCCAGGAGCCGATGACGGCCCTGAATCCGGTCCTCACCATCGGCCGTCAACTCGACGAACAGATCCTCAAACACCGCCATGTCTCTAAAAAAGAAGCGCGGGACCGCTCGATCGAGATGCTCCGCCTGGTCGGCATTCCGTCTCCGGAAAAGCGCTACGAAGCTTACGCCCACCAACTTTCGGGCGGAATGCGACAGCGCGCGATGATCGCCATGGCTCTGTCGTGCGATCCCAAGTTCTTGATCGCCGATGAGCCGACCACGGCCCTGGATGTGACCATCCAGGCGCAGATCCTCGAACTCATTCAAGACATCCAAGAAAAGTTCAACATGACCGTTCAGTTCATCACGCACGATCTTGGGGTGATCTCCGAGATCTCGGACCGCGTGATGGTGATGTACGGCGGCCAAACCTGCGAGACGGCGACGGCCAAAGATATTTTCAATTCTCCCCGCCACCCGTACACCGTGGCTTTGATCAATTCGCGTCCCAAGTTTGGCCACCGTGTGGACAAGCTGCAGACCATCGAGGGTTCCGTCCCGGCGCCGCACGAGCTTCCACGAGGATGCCCGTTTCAAAACCGCTGCCCGAACGCCTTGGAGATCTGCAAAACCAATCGACCCCCTTTAGAGAAGATGGGCGCCAACTTGGTGGCCTGCTTCAACCCGATGTGAGGCCGCCGTGAATGACGTGATTTTGGATGTTAAACATCTCAAAAAACATTTCCCGGTGAAGCAAGGCCTGCTCATGCGCGAAGTCGCGCAGGTGAAAGCCGTCGACGACATTTCGCTCGAGATCAGACGCGGTGAAACCATCGGCCTCGTCGGTGAGTCGGGCTGCGGAAAATCCACGCTCGGCCGCGCCTTGATCCGCCTCTACGAACCCTCATCGGGAGCCGTGACCTTTAACGGCCGCGACTTCTTGAATCTTAAAGGCGAAGATCTGCGCCGCGAACGCCGCAATATGCAGATGATCTTTCAAGATCCGTACGCCTCCCTCGACCCGCGCATGACCGTGGGCCAGATTTTATCGGAACCCTTCGAGATCCACGGCATCTTGAAATCCAGAGAGCGCGAAGCCAAGGTCAAAAGCTTGCTCGAGACCGTGGGCCTCAAAGCCTCGCACATCAACCGCTACCCGCATGAGTTTTCGGGCGGACAAAAACAGCGGATCTGCATCGCACGCGCCTTGGCGCTTGAACCTTCTTTGATTATTTGCGACGAGCCCGTTTCGGCGCTCGACGTGTCGATCCAGGCCCAGATCCTCAACTTGATGAAGGATCTGCAGAAGAAGTTCAATCTGACTTACGTGTTCATCTCGCACGACCTTTCGGTGATCGAGCACATCTGTGACCGCATCGCCGTGATGTACCTGGGCAAAATCGTCGAGATCGCCACCCGTGAGGAGCTGTTTAAAAATCCGCAGCACCCCTACACGCAGGCGCTGATTCAGGCCATTCCACGCATTGGCGAGGGCAAACGCCGGATCAAGAAATCTCTCGGGGGCGAAGTCCCCAGTCCTCTGAACCCGCCGTCGGGCTGCGCCTTTCACCCGCGCTGCCCGCACCGGATGGATATTTGCGACAAACGCGTTCCAACTTTAAAGAATCACAACCCAGCGGACCCGGCCCATCAGGCGGCCTGCTGGCTGTACGAGAAACAACCATAAGGGGAAACCTATGAAACTTTTGAAAGTTCTGGTTCTGGGCCTGTTCGTAACGGCCTCTGTGAATGCACCGGCAGCGGTCAGCAATGACGAACTCAAAATCGGGATCACGCAAGAGTTCGAAAATTTGAACCCGCTCATCATGACGATGTCGGCAACGACCTACATCTACTCGATGGTCGGCCGCAGCCTCGTGACCTTGAGCCCGGATGGCAAATGGATCACCCAGCTCGCCAAAGAGATCCCCACCATCGAAAACAAGAAAGCGTCTTTCTCGCCCGATAAAAAACACATCGTGGCGACTTGGGAAATTCTCGACAACGCCAAGTGGTCGGACGGCAAACCCGTCGTCTGTGCGGATTTCGATTTTGCCCTGACCGTGGCGGCCAGCCCCAACGTGTCGGTCGGCGAAAAAGAGACCTACACCCAAGTGAAAAAGATCTCTTGGGACGAGAAAACGCCCAAGTCCTGCACTTTCACTTACGAAAAAGCGAAATGGGACTTCAACCAACTGGCTCAGTTCCGTCCGCTCCCCAAGCACTTGGAACAAGCCGTTTGGGACAAGTATAAAAACCAAAAAGAGGGCTACGAGAAAAACTCGATCTACAACAAAGCGCCCTCGACTCCCGGCCTGTACAACGGACCTTACAAAATTTCGGAAGTGAAACTGGGCTCGCACGTGACCCTGGTTCCGAACGAACACTTTTACGGACCGGCGCCGAAGATCAAGAAAATCATCGTCAAGCTGATCCCCAACACCGGCACGCTCGAAGCCAATCTGCGCTCGGGCACCATCGACATGGTGTCGTCGCTGGGCTTCTCGTTCGACCAAGCCGTGGCATTCGAAAAGAAAATCAAATCCGAATCGCTGGGTTACAACGCCCAATTCAAGCCCTCGATCACTTACGAACACATCGACTTGAACCTCGAAAACCCGATCCTGAAGGATGTCAAAGTCCGCAAAGCTCTGGTTTACGCGATCAACCGTGACGAACTCATCAAAGCGCTCTTCGACGGCAAACAACAGGTGGCGATTCACAACGTTTCGCCCATCGATCCGTGGTACACCAACGACCCCAAAAAGATCACCCTGTACCCCTACTCCAAACGTGAAGCGGGCCGCTTGCTGGACGAAGCGGGCTGGAAGCTCAATAATGCCGATGGCCTTCGCTACAAAGACGGTAAAAAACTGTCGCTGCAATTCATGACCACCGCGGGCAACAAAACGCGCGAGACCGTTCAGACGTTCTTGCAAGGCCAGTGGAAATCGGTCGGTGTTGAAGTGAACATCAAAAATGAACCCGCGCGCGTCTTTTTCGCGGACACCACCAAAAAACGCGAGTACGGCGGCATGGCGATGTACGCGTGGGTGTCTTCGCCCGAAAACAGCCCCCGCTCGGTTCTCCACAGCTCGAACATCCCGTCCGAGAAAAACGGCTGGTCGGGTCAGAACAACATGGCTTACGTGAACAAGAAGGTCGACGAGATCATCGAAAAGATCGACACCGAGTTCGATTCGAAAAAACGCACCGCTTTGGCGCAAGAGATCTTGAAGTACTACACCGACGAAGTTCCCGTGATCCCGCTCTACTACCGTTCGGACGTGGCGGTCACGCCCACGGCGCTCAAAGGTTTCCGCTTGCCCGGTCACCAGTTCGCCGAAACGAACGAGATCGAGAACTGGTCGCTGCAGAAGTAACTTTTAAGGATCGGGACAAGGGCTCATGACAAACTTTATCATCAGACGATTGATCCAGACCGTGATTGTCATCGCGCTCTTGTCCTATTTCTGTTTTTACCTCATGACCTTGATGCCCGGGGATCCGGTGGATTTGATGATCCAATCGAATCCTCGCATCACGTCCGAGGACGTCGCGCGCCTGCGCAATCTGTACGGGCTGGATCAGCCCACTTACGTTCGTTACTGGAATTGGATGTCGGGCATTCTTCAAGGAGATCTTGGTTACTCAAGAACTTACCGCATCCCGGTCTCTGACATCATGGGACCGAAGCTCGTGAATACGTTCGTGCTCTCGTTCGCGTCGCTCGCGCTGGCCTTGATCATCGCCATCCCCCTCGGGGTCTGGAGCGCGCTTCGGGCCGGAACGAAAACCGATTACGTGATTGGATTTTTCGCGTTTAGCGGGGTCAGCATGCCCTCGTTTTGGTTGGGTCTAATTTTAATCATCGCCTTCGCCGTTTGGATTCCGTGGTTTCCGGCCGGCGGCACCGAGACCATCGGCGTCGATCACGGCTCTTGGTGGTCGATCGTCACCGACCGCGCTTACTATCTGGTTCTTCCGACCGTCACGCTGGCCTACATCTCGATCGGCCGCTTCTTGCGCTTCACGCGCTCGGCGATGCTCGAAGCCATGCGCAACGATTACATCCGCACCGCACGCGCCAAAGGCCTCTCTCGCGTGGTGGTGATTTGGCAGCACGGATTCCGCAATGCCCTGCTTTCGCTCATCACGATGGTCACCCTCAGTTTTTCGGGCGTCTTCTCGGGCGCCACGATCACCGAGACGGTGTTCGCGTACCAAGGGGTCGGTAAACTCGTTTACGACTCCATCATCGCCAATGACTTTAACGTTGCCATGATCAGCTTCATGATCTCGGTTTCGATGGTTCTGATCTTCAACCTGATCGCGGACATCATGTACAGCTTCGCCGATCCTCGCATCAGCCTGAGCTAAGAAAGGAGCCGAGTCATGCAAGCCGCCACTCAAGACCCGTCTCCCCAGTACTCGTCGAAAGATTTGGCCTCCGCCGAACACGCGCAGTCGTTTTGGAAAATCGTCTGGGAACAATTCATCACGCACAAAGCGGCGCTGATCGGACTGTTCATCATCACGTTGTTCATCTTGATCGCGCTGCTCGCGCCCGTCATCGCGATGGTCACCGGGCAAAATCCCGAAGTGCAGAACCCGATGAACCGGTACGCAAAACCCATGACCGAGGCCACCCTCTCGGCCGACCAGCGAGAGAATGCCGTCACCCGTTTTCAAGAGTTGAACCCCGAACCCTCGGCGCAGATCCGCAAAGAAATCGCCGAGAAGCAGCTGTTCACCTTCGTCCGAGAAGAAGACGCTCTTTATGACTTGGCCAATGCCGAGCCCGACGTGCAAAAAGAGGTTTTCGCGAAGCTCGAGAGCCCCGGACACCTGGAGCTCAAGCAAACCTTCGATCAGTTCTCGCGCTTTCACCTTTTTGGGACCGACGAATTGGGCCGTGACGTCTTTATCCGACTGGTCTACGGCACGCGCGTTTCGATCGGGGTCGGCATCTTGGTCGCCCTGGCCTCGGCGGTGATCGGTCTTTTGATCGGAGCCATGGCCGGCTACTACGGCGGCTGGGTGGACACGCTTTTGATGCGCGTGACCGATGCCCTGCTCTCGCTCCCGACGCTCCCCGTCCTGATTGTTGTGTCAGCTGTCAGCGTCGACAAAGTCCCTGGACTTAGGAGCATCATTACCCAAAGTAACGAGAACATCATGAAGCTCGTCTTCATTTTGGTTCTCTTTTCTTGGATGACGGTGGCCCGCTTGGTTCGCGCCGAGGTTCTCTCGCTGAAAGAGCGCGAATTCGTTTTGGCGGCGAAAACATTGGGCGCCCGCGACCGCACGATTCTCTTCAAACACCTTTTCCCGAACGTAATCGCCCCTCTGTTGGTGAGCGTTTCGCTCGGAATCGGCGAGTCCATTCAGTTCGAGGCGGCGCTCAGCTTCTTGGGTCTCGGGATCCAACAACCCACGGCGTCTTGGGGAAACATGCTGTTCAATGCTCAAGACTTGATCACCGAAGCTCCTTTCTTGGCGATCTTGCCTGGGATCTTGATTTTGATCATCACTATCTGTTTCAATTACCTTGGTGATGGACTTCAAGACGCAATTAATCCAAAGTCCATCCGCCGTTAAGGTTTGGATGGGCGCCCGCTGCCCTTGGGATGTATGAAAAACAATCAAGATTCTCGGATCTGGGCTCTGACATTTGGCGCGCTTGGTATCGTCTTCGGTGATATCGGAACGTCGCCGCTCTACGCTATTCGTGAGTGCTTCTCGGAGCACTTTAACATCCCGGTCACACCCATCAATATCCTGGGCCTGCTGTCCCTTATTTTTTGGTCGATGGTGCTGGTCGTTTCGATCAAGTACATCTTTTTCGTTCTTCGTGCCGACAACAAAGGCGAGGGCGGGATTTTGTCGTTGCTGGCGTTGGCGGTACCCCCGACAAACAAAACCTCGGGCGGGCGCAAAAAGTGGATCGTGTTCGTCGGCCTCTTCGGCGCCGCCCTTCTCTACGGCGACGGGATGATCACGCCGGCGATCTCTGTCCTCTCGGCTCTAGAAGGCCTCAGGGTCGCCACCGATGCCTTCGATCATTACATCGTCCCGATGACCGTGGTGGTGCTCTTCACGCTTTTTTACGTGCAAGAGTACGGCACCAGCAAAATCGGCTTCGTGTTTGGTCCGGTGATCACGGTCTATTTTACGATGCTGGCCGCGCTCGGTATTCCGCATATCATCACCAACCCCGGCGTTCTCGCGGCGCTCAATCCCTACTACGGGCTGCATTTTCTGCTCAATAACGGCGCCTCGGGATTTTGGGCGATGGGTTCGGTCTTCCTGGTGCTGACCGGCTGTGAGGCTCTTTACGCCGACATGGGCCACTTCGGTCGCAAGCCCATCCGCCGCGCGTGGTTTATGTTCGTCTTTCCGGCCCTGGTCCTGAATTACATGGGCCAAGGCGCCATGTTGCTTGAAAATCCCGAGAACATCGTCAACCCCTTCTACCGAATGGCCCCCTCGTGGGCGCTTTACCCCGTGGTGATCATCGCGACCCTTGCAACCATCGTCGCCTCGCAGGCCTTGATTTCGGGCGTGTTCTCGCTCACACGGCAAGCCATCTCGCTGGGCTTCTGCCCCCGCATGCAGGTTGTGCACACGTCGAGTGAAGAGATGGGTCAGATCTACATCCCACAGATGAATTGGGCCCTGATGATTTGCACGATCTGGCTGGTTCTCAGCTTTAAGACCTCGAGCAACTTGGCGGGCGCCTACGGGATCGCCGTCGCGATGACGATGCTGATCACCACCGTGCTCGCCTGCTACGTGGCTCACCGCCGCTGGAAGTGGAAACTGGCGACGACACTCATTCTGGGTGCCGGCATGATCGGGATCGACATGGTCTTCTTTGTGGCGAACACCATCAAAATCCCGCATGGCGGCTGGTTCCCGCTCTTGATCGGGGGCATCATCTTCACGCTGCTCACGACCTGGAAGCGCGGACGCCGCATCTTGGCCGTTCGCCTTCGCGAACAGACGATGAACTTTATCGACTTCGTCAAAGACGAGTGCGAACACCCCGTTCACCGGATCCCGGGCACAGCGGTTTTCATGACGTCCGATCCGGAGATGACTCCACCCGCGCTCGCGCGAAATGTGCAGCACAACCGAGTGCTCCACAACCGCGTTGTCCTTTTAAGTATTATGACTCGCGAAATCCCACGCGTTCCGCGGGCCACGCGCGCGCAGGTCGAGACCTTCCCCGACGGCTTCTTTCGAGCCACGGTCTTTTTTGGTTTTATGGAGTCGCCGAATTTGAACGAGATCTTAGAATCGCTGCGGCTCAAAGACCTGAACATTGAGATGGCCGAAATCACGTTCTTCCTGGGACGCGAGACGCTGATCGCGTCGAATCAGCGCGGCGTTGGCTCGATGCGGATGTGGCGCAAGCACCTGTTCAGTTTCATGTCCCGCAATGCCCAACGAGCCACGCAGTTCTTCCAGATCCCACCGAACCAGGTGATCGAAATCGGAAGTCAGATCGAACTTTAAACTATTTTGAGAAATCGGCGTCGAAATGGGCGCCGAACTGATTCCAGTCGCTGACGAACGTGGGGTGCGGCGCTTTCGCGTGCGGCAAGCCCGCCATCGACATGATCTCGGCGGGCGCGACGGAGCCGCCCGTTTTTTTGAGAAAGCGGGCCTTGATAAAAGCCGCCGCAAAACGTTGATCGCGAACCCAGAACTCTTGGCGCATGACGAAGAACTTGTCGTCCCAACCAATGACCTTGCTTTTCAACGTGAATTTTTGAAAAGGCCCGAGCGAGCGCCGAAAGCGGATGGTCTCTTCAGCCACGACCGGGTAGTAACCCGCCGCCTCGAGCTTCGCCGCCAATCCGCAGCGGATCATCAGGTCGATCCGCCCCAGATCCATCAGGGTGAGGTAGCGTCCATTGTTCATGTGGCGAAGAACATCAAGATCGGGGACCCAAACACGAAAGTCGATCGCCGCCTCATCGAGCGGCGCGATTTTCGAACGAAATCGAGAGAACAGCAAAACTTTGAAGAACCGCATCCACAGATTCACGCTTCATCCTCACGCATTCGCGATTTTGCGAACGTCGCTGAATCGATCTTCGAGAACATCAAACAAGAAATCAATGATATCCTCGCGGACCTCTTCCGACCGCAGAATGCGGCGATGACCGAGCCCCCGCGTTTCGAGAAGCCGGGCCCGGGGCAGCGCGCGCATCAGTTGCTCGGCATGTTCAAAGCGAACGGCGTCGTCATCGCGGTCGTGAACGATGAGCGTCGGCGTCTCGAGAACCGCCGCGAAACCCGTCGGAAAATCGCGGCGCGGGTGGATTTGCGTTTGATCGATGATCTTTTGCTCGAACCGGCGGCGCGCGGGACCACGCATCCCGACCAACCGGTAAAATCCCTGAAAGATGTCGGCGATATAGTTCGGCGAGCCGATGACGACGTAAGCTTTTGTCTTAAGCCGGCCCTCCATCGCGCCCGCCAGCAGGCTGGCGGTGCCGCCAAGCGAATGCGCGATCACGGCATCAAAGCCGCCAAAGGTTTCGGAAAGATCCCCGAGCACGGTCATCCATTCGCGCAGATGAGTGCGTTTGCCCGCCGACTCCCCGTGCGCCGGGAAGTCAAAGACAACGACCTCGAATCCCTTCTCGACCAGCGCCGGAACGTAGCGGCCCAATTGCGAGCCGCGGCCATCCCAGCCGTGAACCAGCAAGGCCCGTTTCGGCCCATGGCCAAACTTCCAAACCGCCAATCCGCCAGGGTGATCGATCCTCTCGCCATGGGCCTGCAGAAGCTCGTCCTCCCAGCCGGGGCGGCGGTGACGCCGCGGACGCAAGAAAAGCTCAAGTCCCTGGCGCGCGGCCAGATTCGGCGCGAGATACGATGTCACGTGAAAGAAGCCCTGAAGGCTCCACTGCTGAAGGTTCTGGCTGCGGAAAAACGATTTCTTCGCCATATATAACAATGTTATGTGATTGAATCAGAGAAATCAAGCTGGCAATGTTGGGCCTGGAAACCATTGATTTTCCTTAATTTTTTGTAAAGGAAGCCCATGTCGAAGGATCGCGAGGAACTCTGCAAGAAAGTCGTCGGACTGGCCGCCAAGATCCTCTCGGACGAGGGCCCCGAGGCTTTGACCGTGCGGCGAATCGCCCAAGAATCAGGCGCTTCCACGCAACTGGTCTACACCCTGTTTGGTGGCAAGTTCGGACTCGTTGATGGTCTTTATCGAGAGGGCTGCCGACGCATGGAAGAGTACATGCAGTCGAGACAAGACATGCAAGACCCCCGCAAGAATCTCGAAAATCTCCTGCGCGCTTACCGCGAATTCGCGACCATTCAAAAGCCGTTCTTCACTGTGATGTTCACCCGCCCCGTTCCCGAGTACACGCCGCCCGAAGAAAGCCTGAAGATGGCGTGGACCTCCTTCGAATTTGTGGTGAAGGCCATCGAAAGCGTTCAGCCGTTGGGGTACCTACAAGGAGACCCCACGTTTATGGCGCGCAAGCTTTGGAGCCAAATTCACGGCGTGGTCGCTCTGGAGATGATCGGTCACCTCTGGGACAATGCGGGTCAGCGGATCTTTGATGATTTGATGGCCAGCCTCTGGAAGACCTCCCACTAGACACTTCTGAAATTCTTACCTTTGTGTTTTCCGCGCGCCGAATAGAGCGCGGCTGGTGTCACTTTTTCTTGGCTTGTCGATTGCTCTCATAGCCGCTCGAACGAAAACAGGTGGATTCGGTGTCAGAATGCCCGACCCGCCTCTTTATCTGCCGTGCTCGGGAGCCGGCAAGGGAGTTTCCATGAAAATGATGTCTGTTGTGTTCGCCATCGCGACTCTTGTGGGAGTCGCGGCTCAAGCTCAGAACCACTTCGGTGGTCGTAACGAAAACCGCGGCCCACAAATCGAAGACCGCCAAGATTTCGGCCGTGGCCCTGGTTATGGCCGTGGTCCCGGTTGGGGTCGTGGCCCTGGTCACGGTGGCCCTGGTTGGGGTCGCCCCCCCGGACCTGGACGCCCCCCGATGCCTCCTCCTCCGCCCCGTTTTAATCCCTGCCAAGGAACCATCCAAGGCACTTGGGGTTACAAAGGTGGCCGTCCGATGACTTTGCAAATCATCCATCAAGGTTACGAATACGTGACCGTGAACGTGTCGACTGAGCGTGGTGGCGAAAGCTTAAGTGGCTACTGCCGCGTGACCGGTTACGGCGACTCCGCGAACATCGAGTTCTCGGGTGGCATCAATAACGGAAACATCTCGATCGACGGCGCTGGCCGCGCTCAAGGGATTGTTTCGGGCTTCTCGTTTGTTGGTCAGCGCTACTAAGTGCTGACCCTGTTGGCGAGCGCTACTAAGCCAGCCAACACGGACCTCTTTAAAAACCCGGACCTCTTCGCGAGGCCCGGGTTTTTTATTTTGAGCCGAGCGCATGTCGCTTTAGACTAATGACATGAAAGCACTCGCACTCACTCTCGGCGCTCTTCTCCTTTTGTTGACCTCTTGCACTCATAAAACCTTGCGTGAACCTGCGCAGGCGGCCAGCGCCCGTGTCCAGTGCGGCACCGGGAGCCTCGGCTGGATGAGCTCGTACTCGTGGTGCGTGTCGACACCGGCGGGCGCCCCGGCTTCGGGTCACGTGCTGTATTACCTCCACGGGAACGGCGGCAACGAGAAAAGCTGGGCCACGGCCGAACACGATCAACTCGCGTCGCAGTGGCGCAAGCACGCGAACGCGCCGAGCGCGGTCGTGACCGTGTCGTTCGGAAGCAGCTGGTTTCTCACCCAGAGCGCTCAAGAGAACTTTGTCCGCAAGGTCATGCCCGAGGTCGAAGCGCGTCTGGGCTTCGCGGTCAAGAAGCGCAGCCTCTTGGGAGAATCCATGGGCGGCTTCAACGCCAGCGTTCTGGCGTTGGCACCCCAGCGCCCTTTCGAGCGCATCGCCATCGTCTGCCCCGCAGTTTACAACATCAATCCGCACGCCTCCGCCCGCGAGATCAGTCAGTTCGTGGCGCGCCAACCGGCCGGCACCAACACGAAATTCATTCTGAAATGGTTCGACAAGCAGCGCGGCTTTTACCGAAGCGCCGCCGAATTTGAAGCCCTCAATCCCGTTCGCATGCCCGAACGCCTGACCTCCTCCTCGACGCCGCTGTTTTTACTGGGCGACGAGAAAGACTCTTTGGGCGTGTATGAAGGCGCGCTGGTGATGGCTAAGGCCGCCCAGAAGCGCGGGCTCAACGTGCAGTGGCTGAGTATCCCCAATGCCGATCACTGCCAGCACACCCCCGCCTCCTCCGAAGCCTTGGCCGCCTTTCTGGCGCGCTGACAATTGCCGTGACACCCCGATAGATTTTTCAAGGCCCGGGGCCTGTACTCGCCCTCGGGCGACGTGCACTTGGCACTGTTCTTGGAGTTCAACAACGAAAGAAACCCCACATTTGAACCGGGAGGTTTGAAATGAAAAAGGTGATCTTCGGTCTGTTGGGCCTCATGACGGCGTCGAGCGTGGCGCTGGCGCAAAATCAACAGCCACCAGAGTACGAACTTCTTTGCCGCATCAAAGCCAAGGAAGCGGCGGCCGAGAGCTACCGTGGCTGCGTGACCAACTCACGCGCCCAACACATCGACCAACTCAAAAAAGAATACCAAGATAAACTCCGTGCGATGAAAAACGAGTACGAGAGCGAGCTCAAACGTCTCGCGCCGACGAAATCGACGTCATCACCAATGCCCTCGAAAAAACAACCGGGCAAAAAGATGGCCAAGCTGAAGCCGAGCGCGAAGCCCGAGCCGATCGCCAAGCCCGAAGGCACGATGGAAGACATCACGGTTGAAACCAAAAACACGATGGTGCCGACCGCGGATGAGTCGATGCTCGACATTCCCGAGCCCACGCCGATCGAAGATGTCCCCACGATCGGTGGTTGATTCAAGAACCGAAATTTCAACGAAACCCCGGCCTAAAAACCGGGGTTTTTTATTTTTCAGGGTACGCAAGATCCGTGATGACCGAGTCCATGCCCCAGCGGCGGAATTTTTCGATTTGTGACATCTCGTTGACAGTCCAAACCACGGCTTTAAAACCTTGCGATTTCCACTGACGAACCGAAGCTTCGGTCGGGTACATTGACTGGTCCAAATGAACCAGATGAATTTTCAAGAACGGCGCGAGCCACATCTCTCGCAGCGCGCGCTGCTCGAGATCGGGCGCGACCAAAAGACCCCGGGGAACCGCGGGCAAAAGACTTTCCATTTTCCAAAGACTGAAAGGATTAAAGCTTGAAAACAAAAGGCGGTTCTCGGCGCCGCAAGATCGAATCACGCCCGCGATTCGGCGTTCGAGTGGATCGTTCCAGATCTCGGTCGATTTGATCTCGACGTTCAAATACGGCGGAACGTCAGGGTGTTTGAGCACCTCTTCAAGGGTGGACACGGCGAAAAAGGCGCGCAGATCGCGCAAGTTCGTGTCGCGCAAAAGGCCTTCGCGGTCCGCGAGGCGCGCGAAGCCGTCATCATGAAAAAGAACGGGAACCTGATCTTTCGTGACGCGGACATCGAACTCGGCCATCCGGGCGCCTCGACGTGCCGCTTCGATCAGCGAGCCCAACGTGTTCTCGACGTGGCCTTCATCAACAAAACCGCGGTGCGCCTGCCAATCCGGCAGGTCGAATTCGGCGGTCCACTTTTGAGCGCGCAGACGCTTTTGCAGCAACGAGGCCGGCGTCACGGGCGTGACTCGATTTCGAATTTCGGCGTGGCCCGCGTTCCGCGGATCAGCCATTTGGTCTCGCGGCCTTGCTGCGAGCGCACGACTTCACCTGTTAGAAGGCCGCCGTCATCCCAAGCCCCTTCCGAACGCAGGGAAACGGCGCCGACTTTCACGGCCGGCATTTTCCACTTCAGAGTTTTGAAATCTTTCGATTCAATTTGAAGCTTGAGCTGGTCCGAAGAGCCGGACTCAAAATTCTCACTGAAGAACGGCTGGATCGCGCTCACCAAGGGCGATGGCCGGCTCAGATGCAAACGCTTCCCAACAAAGTCAAATTTCAATGCCTCGGGGCCGCTCGAGATGTGGAGCGTGCCGCGCGCGATGGCCAGATTCTCGATCATCACGTCGGTCACCAAAATTTGTCCGCGCAGCTGTTTCACGGTTCCAGATTCCACTTCGCCATCGAGCTGCCCGCTCCAGATGCCGAGACTGCCTCCGCCGGTCATGAGCTTTTGCACGTCCGGATGCAAAGACATCTCGTCGATATCCAAGTGCGCGCGCACGCGTTTCCATTCTTTATCGGCGCGCAAATTGATGCCGCCCAGAAAGAGGCCCTCGAGCGGACGGATCCGGTCGATGACAACTGACCACTCGTTCTTGCGGAAGGCCGCCCGCCCGCCGATCAAACTCAAGGTCTGCACCTGACGCGTACCCAAGTTCGAGAAGATAAATTGCAGACCCGAGTGCTCCCCCACCATTTCGTAGTCGTCATCATTGACGTAACTGAAAAGGCCGTTGAAGCTTCCGAGCTCACCCAAGATCGGAGCTTCGGGTTTGATCATCAAAAAACTGAACAGCTTTTCGAGACGCACACCCCTGAGGCCCATCTTGAACGGCTGTGCTTTGAGGGGCGAGATTTGGCTGAGGTGAATCCGGTCCGCCTCAACCTCCCCCAGATCGCCTTCAAGTTTCAAACCCTCGATCACGGCCGGCATTTCGGGACCCACCATGACCGGGCCTTCCGTGCGCATTTTGAAAGAGATCCAGGCCTGCTTGCCGCTCAGATCCGAACTCACCACGCTCTCGCGGTGGAGCAAAGTCACCAACGGCGAGAGCGGCAAATGCTCGGCGGCAAAGTCGATCTCGGCCTTTTTTGTGGCGGGATCGCCTTTGGCTTTCAGGCGGTAGAGACCTTCACGCCACGTGCCTTGAGCTCGCAGCTCCAGCTCGGGCTGTGGTGAGCCCTTGTAGTCCAAAGTAAAATCCGCACTGGAACCGTAGTCGCCCGCGAGACTCTCGGTCGGGAGGATCAAGGTTCCGCGGGCATTGACGGTTTTCGTGTCGGGGCGTGCGTTCACGCGCACGCGGCGAAGCTCCAGGCCCGAAAAACGCTCGTTCGGCGACTGCACGCGGATCGAGCGGATCAAGACGTGCTCGACGGGGTTTCGTTTTTCGGCCGCGACATTGAGCTCCTCGGTTCCAGGATCGTTGCGCTGAGGTGACGGCAGATCCGCGGTGTTCTCCTCGCTGAGCTCCGAGGCGGGTTTGCGCTTGCAAGACTCCGGGATGTCTTTGAGGACCAAGTCTCCGTGTCCAACTTCAACCGTTGCCAAGCGCACGCGGCCGCGCACGAGCTCCATCATCTCCAGAGGCAAGCGCACCTCATCGACGCTCAGCTGCGGACTCATCTCGCAGGGACGGTCCACCGTGGCTTTGACATTTTCGACAACGACGGTGAGCTCCGGAAAGAGCCCATCGGAAAGGCTTAAGTAGGCCCGGTCGAAAGTGATTTTGATATCTTTATGAACTTGCGAAGCCGCGCGCTCGACGAGGGCGGTGATTTTTTCGGGGGCGAACGTCGCACGGAACGCGAGGCCGACAAAAACCGCGGTGAAGACGCCGACGAGAGTCCAAACAAGTCCGGGCTGCTCGGCGACGAGACTGCGGCTATCATCGGGATCTGGGGTTCGCACCGGGCGCGGATTCATCCGCCTATTGTGGCGCGAACCTCGAGATTAGACAAATTTGAAAGAGAGGATTTCGTAGTCGTGATCGCCTTTGGGGCTTTGCACCGTGACGGTGTCGCCTTTTCGTTTGCCGATCATCGCGCGCGCCATGGGTGACAAGATCGAGATCTTGCCCGCTTTCACGTCAGCCTCATCGAGTCCTACGATTTGGTAAGTGCTCTCGGTTTCATCATCCAGGTTTTGCAAAGTCACGGTCGCACCAAAAACGATGCGGTCCGAAACGATTTGCGAAGGAACGATGACTTCGGCCATCGCAACCTTGGCTTGCAGTTCGGCGATACGGCCTTCGATCATGGCCTGACGGTCTTTGGCGGCTTCGTACTCCGCATTCTCGCTGATATCGCCGTGGGAACGGGCCTCTTCAATGGCCTTGATCACGGCTGGACGTTCCTCGTGGATCAGACGTTTCAACTCGAGATCGAGCAAGGTCTTGCCATGAGCTGTCATCGGGAGTTTATCTACGCTATCAACGGCCATACCGTCCTCCTGAAAATGGGACCAGGAACCCTACCAAATTGTGGTCCCCAAGAGCAAGACCCCCGTCTAGATATGCCGCGTTAACTATGAAGTGCCTGCCCCAACTGGCCGAAAAGTGAGGAGATCATCATGAGGAACGGAGCTCCGGTTGAAACATCTGGCAGAACGCATTTCGAAAGCAAAAACCCTCCTGCTCACCACGCACCGCCAATGTGATGGCGATGGCCTCGGGGCCGAACTCGCTCTGGGCTTCGCCCTTCGCAAACTCGGCAAAACCGTGCACATCGTCAACGTCGATGCCACTCCCAAAAAATACCGCTTTCTCAAGCCCGACAACTGGATTCAATACTACGAAGACAACCAGACCCTTCCCGAGAGTGTCGACCTTGCGCTGATCTTCGACACCAACGATGAGCGGCTGATCGAGCCCATGTGGCCTCACCTGGAGCGCATTTCCAAAGCGATCGCCTTCGTCGATCACCACCCCGTCTTGCAGCAAGGCCCGGCGCCCACGCGGGAATCCGTGATCGACGTTCGCGCGGCCAGCACGGGCGAACTCGCCCACCGGATTATCAAAGAACTGCAGATCCCGCTCGACCGCGAGATTGCACGCTGCCTGTACACCAGCATCACCTTTGACACTCAACTTTACCGTTTCATCCGCAACTCCCCGAATTCGCACCGGATCGCGGCCGAGCTCTTGGAGTTTGATATCGACCCCGAGGAGATCCACCGCCACTTATTCGGCGGACAAACCGTGCAGAAAATGGCCTTCTTGGCTCGCGCCTTGGGTCAAATCGAGTACTTCGCCGATGGCCGCTTGGCCCTGCTCAAGCTCCAAGATCGGGATTTGTTCCATTACAACTTGGAACCGGATGAATCGCGTGATGTGATCGACATGGTGATGACGATCGAATCTCTCGAAGCGGCGGCTCTTTTTCGTGAAGAAGCTCCCGGCCAGTACCGCCTCAGTCTGCGCAGCAAAGGCGAAATCGAGGTGCTTTCGGTCGCCGAATCACTGGGCGGCGGCGGGCATGTGCACGCGGCGGGCGCCTCGATCCGCGGCCCTTACGAAAAGATCAAAGATCAAGTCGTGCGCGATATGACCCAGAAACTGCTCCGGACCAAGAAGACAGGAAGCTGAGGTTTTTTGAAACCCAAACAACGCTCCGAGATCATTTGCCGATGCAACAACGTCAATCGAGAGACGATTGAAAAGTGCATCCGCGATGGAGCGAAAACCTTGAACGAAATCTTCGACCAAACCAGCGCCGGCGTCGGCCCCTGCGGCGGTTCGTGCCGCCGAAAACTGGGCCCCATGCTCGAGCACTACCTCACCACCGGAACCTTTCCGGAAAAACTCACGACCGATATGACGGGTAAAAAACCCGGCGGTTCGCAGGCCTGTTAGCCTCACGACCCAAAATAAGACGGACCCGAACGAGATGGGGTCTTCCATTCTTACTCCATCCTCCCCGCCTATTCTGATCAGGTGAAAAACTGGAATCGTTCGGGAAGGAATCAAATGAAAAAACAAACCGATTTAGGGGTCGACCTTCATGAGGACGACGATTTTGTTCACCCGCTCAAACTCGCGCCCGTTCCTCCCTCGCCGCGCGCTGACCGTCGGCGAGTGTTGGCCCTTCTGGGATCGTTCGGAGCGCTCGCGCTTCTTTCCTCTTGTGGCAACGGCGTTAAAACGACGCTGACCTCAGCCGGGACGACCTCAGGAAGTACCGCCGGGAATGACGGAGACACCTGCTCCGTGGTCCCCAGCGAAACCGATGGCCCCTACCCTCTGTACAGCGCACAGAGCGGGATCTACCGAAGCAACATCATCGGCAGCGATATCACGAACACCTCCGGCATCCCTCTTCAAATTATTTTGAATCTCCTGAATACCAACAATGCCTGCCAGCCCGTGATCAATGCCGCCGTTTATGTTTGGCATTGCGATCAGTATGGACAGTATTCGGGATACTCGAGCTCGCAGAATGGATCTCATTCTGGAAAAACCTTCTGTCGGGGAATCCAGGTCAGCGACAACAATGGCCAAGTCTCTTTTACCTCCCTTTTTCCGGGATGGTATTCAGGGCGAATCACGCACGTGCACTTCGCCATCTATCTTAACAACAATCTGAACGCGAGCCCGAAAGTGAGCCAGTTTTGCTTTCCGCAATCTGTCGTCAATGCCGCCTACACGGTCAGCCCATACTCCTCCCACGGACAAAACATCTCAGTTTCCAGCATTTCAGCCGACGGCATTTTTAGTGATGGATCTTCATTGCAGACGGTGTCGGTCACCGGATCGGCGAACACATCGTATATCGCGACTCTTAAAGTTGGGGTCCCGGCCTGAAGACGCGCTAAGACGCGCGTGTTTTTAAACGGTAATCCAAGATCTTTTGTACTTCGGGGCGGCAGGTGCCGCACGCCGTGCTCGCGGATGTGCGGCGCGAGACTTTTTCGCATGTGTGCGCGCCCGATAAGATCGCCTGATCGACCACCTCCGTGGGGACCGAGCGGCAATGGCACAGTTCGAGATCCTGATAGGGGTACACCCACTCCCCGCGCGCGCGCAGAATCAACTCGCGCACCAGAAGCGCGGAGTGGCCGTCACCCTCGGGAAGATCCCACCTGGTGAGATCCTCACCGTGCGCGGTTTTGAGCGACTCGACCAGGCGTGTGATTTCGGCGCAGCCGATCACTTCAACGGTCCAACCGCTGGCAACAGGCGTCGCCGTGAGCCGATCACGTCCGGGCATCTCAACTAAAATTTGCTTTCGCTCGAGGGTCGCCATACTTTTATTCTCGATGAAGCTCAAAATCTTGGCAAGCACCGCCCAAGCCGAGTCGACCCTCTTGATCCAAAAGGCAGCCCAAAGCCTGGGGATCGATTTTGAGGTCTTGCTCCTGGATCATATCCAGACGAGCGCGGGCGCGATTTTTCACCAAAACGTCGAACTTGTCGGCAGCCCCGACCTGATGATCTGGCTTCGCCTAGGAACGCTCTCGCGGCGCCGCGGTCTTGAGATCGCGCGTTTGATGCAAATGCGCGGGCTGCGTTTGATCAACAGCGCCGAAGCGGTGGAACTGGCTTCGGATAAAATTGAGAGCTACGAGCGTCTGCACAAGATCGGAGCTCCGGTGCCGCGCACCTGGCCCTTCTCACCAGAAATTCGCATCAGGGCGTCCGAACTTCACCATGTGAAACCTCGAAGTCCCGTCAGTTTCTGGATCAAGACCCGCATCGGCTCGCAAGGCATCGGCGTGAGTTGGGCGGCCGATGCCACGCACGCGCTGGCGCAGATGGATTTGATTCGCGTGAGCGAAGGCTCGGGCGTGATCCAAGAGCATGTTCCCGGAGAAGATCTTCGGCTCCTCGTGTGCGAAGGCCGCATTTTAGGAGCGATGAAGCGCACGGCCGCCGCGGGTGAGTTCCGCGCAAATCTGCATCAAGGCGCCAAGGCCGAGCCCACCGAACCGACACCGGCCGAAGCCGCGCTTGCCTTGCGAACTACGCACGCGATGAATCTTCGCGTGGCGGGCGTGGACATGATCCGCCACGAAAACAGCGCGGTGGTTCTTGAAGTCAACCCGTCACCGGGCCTTGCCGGCATCTCCGCGTGCCTGGGCAAGAATCTCGCTGTCGAAATCCTGACGAATTTCAAAACCAATTCCTAATTTTTCATCGCCGTTTTTGTTTTAAGCTTTTCGCATGCAAAGACTGATGTCCGTCGGAAAAACGTTGTCGATGTGTGCCCAGACTTACGGTTACCTTTCACGTTCCCGCCGACCAGGGGCGGATCTTGCTGCCCTTAAACAATCCTGGGCCGAAGAGATGCTCTCGCGCCTTGGCGTGAAGGTGCAAATCACTGGTGAAATTTCGCTCAAGCCGGGCCTCTTGTACGTCGGCAATCACATCAGCTATCTCGACATCCCGCTCTTAATGGCGGCAGCTCCTGGCATCGCGTTCGTCGCAAAAAAGGAGATCGGCGACTGGCCTTTGTTTGGCGATGGAGCCCGCGCCCTCGAGACGATTTTCGTTCAGCGAGAAAGCGCGGCCAACCGGGGCCAGGCCCGGCAAACGATCGCGGCGAGCCTCGAACAAGGCCGTCGCATTGCGGTCTTTCCTGCGGGAACGACCAGCCTGAATGAAACCAAAAGCTGGCGCCGGGGCGCCTTTGAGATCGCACAAGAGAAGAACGCCGAGATTCAGCCCTTTCGCCTTCGGTACTCTCCGCTCAGAACGGCGGCGTTCATCAACGACGATGCCCTGATCCCGCACATGTCAAAATTGATGCGCTCACAAAACATCTCGGCGCAGATTGAGTTTCACCCACCCGTGCGCGTGAAGAATGCGGCAGAATGCTGCGAGCACTGGCAGGCGTGGGTGCAAGAAGGAATTCACGGTTGAGAACTTTTGGGTTAGTTTTTACGGCAGAGCAAGAGAGCAACATACGGCTGACGAGTGTCCACCGTATGGGAGTGAGACCCATCGGCTGAAAGGGAGTGGGTATGACCCGCTCCACTGCCATTCGCCTGAATTGAAATCCCGGTCCCGGCAGCATAGATCCCGATCCCGGTTGTGCTGACGCTCGTTCCGGAACTGTGACCAGAGCCGCCCCGCCAGTCAGGTTCATTCCCGGTGGCGGCGTAACAGCATCCATCATCATTGATCGTGTGAGAATGGCCTGGGTCATAGACACCGTGGGTGTGTCCAGGATCGTTCACTCCGTGAGTATGGGATGGCATTTGCGCAACCGAAATGGCCGTCGATCCGGTGTTGCCTGAGTGCGAGTGAGAACCATCGGTTGAGGTCGTGGCCGAATTGGCTCCGCCCGTCACCCCTAATGCGTAACTCCCGCCAGACCCGACGATCACTCGGTTTTGCCCCGAGGCGTAAGCCGTCCAACCGGTGGGACAGCTGGCAAGATCGAAGGCCATCACGGCTCCCGAAGGGACAAGACCAGTGCCTGTAAACGACTGCCAAGCAATGCCATCGCAGAACTCCATGATCTTCAATGTCGAGTTGTACCGTTGACTGCCTTCTTGAGCTGATGCACATGCCGTCATTGATCCCATCTTGATTGCACCGTTCACTTCGAGTGCGGCTGCCACCGTGCCTCCAACCCCGATCCCGACTTTGCCATCGTTCTGGATCGTCATGGCGGCCGCACTCGTGGTGGTGCCACTGGAAGTAACCGTAAACTGAAGTGCCGACCCGCGCGCCGACGCCGAGTGCGCGCCCGAAGCAATCGAGCGGATCTCCGCCGCGTTGCTGGTGTTGTCGATTGAGTTTCTAAAGCTAATCGCACCCAGCGTGTCGCCATCAGCCGGGTACGCGGCCGTGGTCAGATCGCCCTGCCCGCGCTGCAAAATTAAATTCGGATTTGCCGTCGCCGAGTTCGTCATCAGCACAACTGCCGAGTCCGCATCTTCGCGTCTGACTAAAATATTGCCGCCGTCCACGGTGAGCTTCCCCGCACCCGGGTTCTGCGCGCCGATCACCATCGATCCCGCCGGGAACGCGATGCGCTTGGCGCCCGTCGTGCCTGCGGGGTGCGCGAACATGAGCGTCGACACGGGATTGGTACCGGTGCCCATTTGATTGCTAATTGTCCAGCGGTCCACCGTGCTGGCGGTGCCGTTCCAGAAGTTCGCCGTCAGCGCCAAGTTCGGTGAACTTTGATTGGCGCCCGCGGTGGCCGCCGTTGTGGTTTGTGCCGTGATCCCGCCCGAGCTTGTGAAGCTCGCCGCACTCACCGAGTCTTGCACGTTCACCGCTCCCCCCACACCAAGGCCGCCGTTCACGACAAGTGCGCCCGAGGACGGAGTTGAGGAGATCGTGGTTTGATTGATGATCACTGAGCCGCCGCTTTGAGGCGTCATGGTGATGCTGCCACCCGCATTGGCGATCGAAGTGATCCC
>JAHBUS010000002.1 GCA_019637955.1 Pseudobdellovibrionaceae bacterium
TTATTTTCCCAAGTTTGGGAACCAAAAATCGTAAGAACTGAAAATCACAGATAAAAGGTTTCAATCACTTAGAGATCCCCCTGATGAAGCGTCGTCACGCTTCATCACGCGCAATCACGGAAGTTGGCTACATTCTGGCTACAAATTGGCTTCACGGATTCGGTGCTCTCCCGCCTCGCTCGCTTCTCCAATCTTAATTTTTCAAAGGGCGTTTAACGCTCCCAGTGGGGCAAAGAAGGAGAAATGTGTATGAAGGAAATCATCAGTGCCGTTCTTATGATCGTTTCGCTTTGGGGAGGCACCGCCGTCCTCAAAGGCATCCATGACAGTATCCGCAAGGCCGCTCTTGAAAAAGCCGCGCAGGGCCTTCCATCGCTTGAAGGGATGAGCCGGGCCTTACAGCAGCCGCCCAAACAGGCCCATAAGCCGAAACGATCTGGAAACTAAGGAGCGCGGCTCACCGGGGCTTATCGAATTTCGATCCCGGTGAGCTTTGCCAGCGGTACGCCAATCGTGATTGCGATGAGGGCCAGGGTGGAGATTTTCGGCTCCACTCGGCCACTCTCAATCTTACTCAATGCCCCACGGGACAATCCCGCCTCCAGGCACACGCGGTCTTGCGAGTATCCCTTGGATTTTCGCACCTTGGCGATCTGTTTCCCCAAATCCTCCAAAAAACGGTCTTTGTTAAAGTCTTCTGCATCCATCAGATGACTCTAAAAATTCCGCAGACTTGCATGATGCCCACTAGGCAGGTATTCTTCCGGCAGGCATATTTCAGGCAGGTTATGTGAGCGCGTTAAAGCCGTCGGACATCGCAGAAGCTCTTCAAATCAACCATCGGTTTGGTCTTCTCATGCGCGAGGAGCGCAAGGCCGCAGGCTACGCCTTGGATAAGGTTGCCCAGGATTTCGGCCTGACCCTGCGCGATCTCTACGATTGGGAACTCGGGCTTACATCGCCGCCCGCCAAGCTATTCTATGCCCTTATGGAGCACTACGGCCCCGCCGCCTTCCATCGGGCCGCCGAATTGGACATGGAAATCCAGATGGAAAAGTACGATATTCTGGTTACGGCCAAGAACGGTTCCGCGCTGGTCCATGCTCCCGCCACTTCGCAGGGTTCCGCGCTCGCGGCCTAGTCGTCAGTCAACCCAACCCCTTCGATCCGATTCTTTCCCACTCTCCCGTCTTATCCCTTTCATGTCTTCGCCGGGCATGGAGGGAGTCATGCACTCGAAGAAATGTTCAGCTTGCGGTCGCAAATTTAAGAAACAATCGCCAGGTCGCCAAATCTACTGTTCAAACAGCAAATGCCAGAAGGAACGGCGGCGGCATTGGCAGAGGGAAAAGCGAAAGTCCGATCCCGACTACAAGGACAACCAGTTACGCGCTCAACAGGCTTGGGCGGAACGTAACCCGAATTATTGGCGGGACTATCGCCGACGCAATCCTGAATATACAGAGGAAAATCGGATGCGTGAGAAAGAGCGCCGCGTGAAACGCAAGGTCAAGCCCGTTGCAAAGATGGACTTGGCATCCGTGAATTCACTCCCGCCTTCCGGCACTTATCTGCTGATCCCGCTCTCTGAGGATGGCGTTGCAAAGATGGACGCGTGTACGGTGGAAATCCGATTTATCTCAAGGGCTTCCGTTAGCAAGAGAGGCAAGAGTCGATAATTGCAAAGAGAGGACTGCATAGTTGCCGCTCGTGCGCGGTGTTACATTCCGAGGCCAGGTATCTCTCGGCGGCAGGCGTGATTCGATGTTGGTCCTTTCGTATTTCACCGAAAAGGTGAACTCGGCGTTATCAAATAGGAACCGAACTTTCCCGAGAGGCGCTTCAAGAAATACGCCGGGAGACGGTAGATGCAGAATCAAGAAACAGGCAGCGGAGAGCAGAAATTTCTATATCGAGCGGTTGAATATGTTCGGATGTCCACCGAGCACCAACAGTATTCGACGGAAAACCAATCTGAAAAAATCCGCGAATACGCGGCTCATCGAAAAATTGAGATCGTCAGAACCTACGCGGATGCGGGAAAAAGCGGCCTCAATATTGGAGGAAGACAGGCGCTTCAGCAGCTCATCAGCGACGTGGAAAGCGGAAGAGCGGACTTCCAGATCATCCTCGTCTATGATGTAAGCCGGTGGGGGCGTTTTCAAGACGCCGATGAGAGTGCGTACTACGAGTACATATGCCGCCGTGCCGGAATCCAGGTTGCCTACTGTGCCGAACAGTTCGAGAACGATGGTTCTCCCGTTTCCACCATTGTCAAGGGCGTCAAGCGAGCGATGGCTGGTGAATATAGCCGAGAGCTCTCAGCTAAGGTCTTCGCGGGCCAATGCCGCTTGATCGAGCTTGGATATAGACAAGGCGGCCCGGCCGGGTACGGCCTCCGCCGGACGCTGCTCGATCAAAACGGATCAGTGAAAGGAGAGCTTTCCCGAGGCGAGCACAAAAGCCTGCAAACCGACCGCGTGATTCTCATGCCCGGCCCCGATGATGAAATCCAGAACGTCAATCAAATCTATCACTGGTTCATCAACGAGGGCTTGGTTGAATCCGAGATCGCCGCTCGGTTGAACGAGAGCAATATCAAAACGGATCTTGACCGTCCGTGGACCCGCGCCACCGTTCACGAGGTGCTGACCAATGAGAAGTATATCGGCAACAATATCTTCAACCGCGTTTCATTCAAACTGAAGAAAAAGCGCGTGGTGAACACCGAAAATATGTGGATTCGGAAAGTGGGCGCATTCGAGGGAATCGTGTCGCCCGAGACGTTCTACAAAGTCCAAGGAATGATTCTCGCCCGCACTCGCCGCTATACCGACCAGGAACTTCTCGAACGCCTCAAGAAGCTCTATTCGGAGCGCGGGTTTCTCTCCGGGCTCATCATCAACGAGGCCGAAGGAATGCCTTCTCCTTCCGTCTATTCGCATCGCTTCGGCAGCCTGATCCGGGCTTATCAGATGGTCGGGTTCACGCCCGAGCGCGATTACAAATATCTGGAGATCAACAAGTTCATCCGCCAGATGCACCCGGAAGTTGTGCGGGAGACGGAGCAGAAAATTGTCGATCTTGGCGGCGCGGTGACTCGTGACCCTCTCACGGACTTGCTTACGGTCAACGAAGAATTTTCAGCCTCTCTGGTTCTGGCCCGTTGTCATCAACTGGAAAATGGCCGGAAGCGGTGGAAAATCCGATTCGACACCAGTTTACTTCCGGATATTACGGTCGCCGTTCGGCTTGATCCATCGAACAAGACACCGCTGGACTATTACCTGCTGCCGCGCCTTGATTTCTCCCATCCCGGCATCAGCCTGAATGACCACAACCCCGCCGAGCTTGAAAGTTACCGCTTTGACAGCCTGGATTATCTCTACGGCATGGCCGAACGTGCCCGTATTCGGAGGATCGCATGAAGAACCGTAAACGAGAAATCCGCATGATCCCGGTCGAAAAGATCGACGTGCTTAATCCTCGCGAGCGTAATAGTCGGGTTTTCGAGGAAGTCGTCGGAAATATCAAGTCGATTGGCCTCAAAAAGCCGATCACGGTCACGCCGCGAAAGACAGATGGCGGCGATGAACGGTATCTCCTGGTTTGCGGCGAAGGAAGGCTCAAGGCGTTCAAGTCATTGGGCGAAGCAAAAATCCCGGCGCTCATCATCGAAGTGAGTGATGATGATGCGTTCATTATGAGCCTCGCAGAAAATATAGCCCGAGTGAAGCGCCGCCCGCTGGAAGTTCTGGCCGGGATCGAACAACTTCGGGAAAAGGGTTACACACCCAAGGAAATCGGTGAAAAGACGGGTCTGACGACGAGCTACGTTCAAGGCGTCCTGACTCTCCTTCGCCAAGGAGAAGAACGGCTTCTCATCGCGGTTGAAAAGGGAACGATCCCCCTCACGGCGGCACTGACCATCGTTGGGGCCGGTGAAGACGACAAGGCCATCCAAACGGCTTTGCAGGAAGCCTATGAATCGGGAAAGCTGCGAGGCAAGCGGCTGCACGACACCCGAAAAATCATCGAGAAGCGGAAAACGCACGGGCGCGGGATGGGCCGTAGCACTCCACGAGAAAAGAACAACAGCGTTTCAACCTCAAGTCTCGTTCGCACCTACCAGCGGGAGGTCGCTCGGCAAAGGATGATGGTCAAAAAAGCTGAATTTACTCAACAGCGTCTTTTGTTTGTCATCGGCGCACTTCGCCAGCTCTACGCGGACGAAAACTTCAACACGCTCCTGCGGGCGGAAAGACTTGATAACCTGCCAAAATACTTGGCTGAACGTGTTTGGGAAGGACACGCATGAGCGACGTTTCACTAGGGTTTGTTCCCGAAACCATATCCCTGCCATTCAACCAGATTCTTCCGTCGAGAAAAATGCCGATGGGGATTTTGAACTCGCGTAAGTTCAAGCAGATCCGGGCGTCCATTGAAGAAGTTGGACTCATCGAGCCCCTGTCTGTATCGGCCACCACCAAGAAATCGGAAAATTATCTCTTGCTGGATGGTCATATCCGAATGCTCGTCCTGAAAGACCTTGGCTATGCGGAAGCGCCATGCCTCGTTGCAAAGGATGATGAGAGCTATACTTACAACACCCGTATCAACCGGCTTTCGACCATCCAAGAGCACTACATGATTAGGCGAGCCATCGAGCGCGGGGTTTCCAAGGAACGACTGGCCCGCGCCCTGAGCGTGGACTTGAGTCATATGGAGAAGAAGATCACGCTGCTGGATGGCATCTGCCCCGAGGCCGCCGATCTACTGAAAGACCGCCAGTTCTCCGCCGATATTTCCCGCGTCATTCGGAAGATGAAACCGACCCGGCAGATCGAATGCGTGGAGCTGATGGTTTCCGCCGATAACGTCACGGTCTCCTACGCGGAAGCCTTGCTCGTTGCCACGCCTGTCGAACTACTGGTGGATGGCAAAAAACCGCAGAAGCTCCAGGGCGTAACCCAGGAGCAAATGGTCAAAATGGAGCGCGAGATGGCAAATCTCCAAGGCCAATACAAAATGATCGAGCAAACCTATGGGCAGGACGTGCTCAACCTCGTATTGGCGCGGGGCTACTTGGTCAAACTCCTGGAGAACAAAACCATTGCGAAGCATCTGAAGCAACGCTACCCCGAGGTGCTAGAGCAGTTTCAGAACATCATCGAGACGACCACACTTGATGGAGCAGGCCAGCTTTCGCAGGCTTCCGGATGATTGAGTGGCGAATCCGGCGGATCGAGAAGGCCACGCTTCTATTTGCACCAATTCCGCTTGGGCTTCTTCTCTCCGTGATACGGATACGCCAGCCCTCGCTTGATAAGCTCGTCGGCGATTGATCGGCCATCGACGACGATGGTGCCAAGAATTCTGAAGTATTTGTCCTTCTGGACATTCACAATATCGACTCTTTCGGCCTTGCCTAATAGGGTCATCAGGACAGCCCTAGCTTCTTCGGCTTTTTTCTTTTCGCAAGCATTTTTTGTCCGCAGTTCCGGAGTGTCGATACCGAAAACCCTCACCCCCATTCTTTTACCAAAGAGAGGGTGTTGATCTGGCAGATCGACAAAAATGCTATCGCCGTCATAGACTTCGACAACCTTGACGCAGTTGAAAGCGGTTTCTGTCGGCAAGCACGAGTTTGTCGAGTCTGAGTCTGTGCGAGGCGCGGGCGCGAAAGATGCCTCTCTCACTTGGGGCGTGGAGCATCCCGCCGCGAGTATCACAAGAACGAAGCAAATACAGCGGCTCACTTTTCCCCCGAATTGAATATGACCTCGAACTCGCCAATCGTTTTCAGGATCGACTTCCAATCCGGGCGCTCCCGGAAAAACATTGACGCCATCAACTCGTAGTCGTTTTCGAGAGCCGTAAGAATTTTGCCGGGCGGAGACAGCTTCAGCGAGCCCTTGCGGGCCGTTCCGTAGTTCGCCCATCCCGAAGGAAAATAGACGCTTTTGTGAGTGGCGACGCGTTCGAGCAGCGAAATGTCGTTCAGGGCCTTCGCTTTGATGTCGGACCCCAGCAAACAGCAAAAATCGTAGAAGTGTCGGGAGATCCGGCGAGGAGCCGCCTTGCCATCCGGAAAATGCGCGTACTGATGCAGGATCGTCGCTTTCTCCCAAAAGGTTCTTTCCGCGTTCAACACGCGAACCGTGACCTTTTCCTCCATGACCTTCTCTTTCAGGGTGTCCTTCAGATAGCTATGGATTTTGTGCTCGCTGACCGGCCAATGCTCTGACCTCGCGCCCATTTCAATTTTCACTGAAGGCTCAATATAGCCACCTTTTGCCGTCAGCGTCGGATAGTCAAAAAGAAGCGTCTGTCCATCTGGATCTTTGGTATCGACGGTCAGGCTCCAGCCTTCCGTGGTTCCGAGCTTGGCCGCGATACCTTGGCGTAGCGACGCAAGCATTTTCCCTTGAACATACTCCGAGCAAAGGTTGCCGAGAGAGTCTATCGCCGCCTTCTGTTTTTTCTTGGACGCGGCCTTTTCCGGATCGCTTTCTCCATCGAAGCCGAAGAACTCCTTCTCGATCGACAAATCAATGTCTTCGGAAAACCTGTGAATCAGTCCGTACACCTTGGAGAGCGAAGTACCACCCTTGAACGTCAAGTGCTCTTGTAGCTCGGCAAGCTCGAACAGGCGCTCCAGTGTCCAAACGACCCAAAAATCCTTCTCCAGAATCGCCAAGGAGATCCCGCTTTCGACAACTGCGGTATCGAAGAAGAGCTGTCGCTCCTCGGACGGTAGCAAATAAATCTCGCTCATAGTTCATCCTTCATCAGATTCAGTAAAATCGAGCGAATCCACTGAGGCGCGAACTTGATATTCTTCTCGAACTCGCGCCGCTTGCTGGATTTCAAGAAACTCTTCACCGTTTTGAGCACCGTTTCGTCAATCTGATCCTTGCCCATGAATTTAAGGGCTTGGATCACGAGGGCTTCCCTGCTTCCTGCCGCGAACATATTCTTCACGGTGGACTGCTTAAAGACGATTTCCAGCTTTCCGATCTTCAGTTTTTTAGGCGGGCCGTCAGTCAGGAAAATCACTCGACCCGGCACTTGATCCGAAATGCCGATGAGGTTAGCCGCGTAAGCGCCCGTGGGCTGAATTTTCGCGCCATTCTTTTCCGCAATCGCCGTTGCGACCGCATCAATGCTCGGCGGGACTTTCCCGAGTACGTTGTGCTCTCTTGGGTAGTCGTAGAGCCCCTGAGCTATCCGTCGAATGACCCCTTGCTTTTGAAGAAGCGAGAGAAACTTTCGCACAGCCGTATCGGTGCCAAGGTCTAAAAAGTGCTTTGGGGTAAAGCACCATCCCTGGCCGTGGGAAAGAATTCTCTTTTTCATGCTCATCTCAACGCCTTGCACGTCAAATCTCCCTCAGATTCATTCACAAAAGATACCATATTTTGTGAATAAGAATCCAGGTCAATTCACAAAATATGGTATCTTTTGTGAATAAAGATAGAAATATCGTAGTCTTATCAAGCAGTTGGTAGGATGCGCCTGCGCAGCCATGCTCAGAACTTCTTGATTCAGGCGGAAGGTCAGGCAGGACGACAATCGGGCGGCGGGAAAGCTCTCAGACCTACTTCCGACGGCCAATGACTTCCCCAAACGGGAAGAAGAATAATGGCTGTGGCTGGTTCTTCGGAGTCAGATGCTTTCTGTACCGGCGGGGATTCTTGAGCTTGTACCCGTAGCAGTCATCTTCCTCGAAATACTTGCAATCGACGATTTCCACCGAGCCGACAATCACGCCCGCCGGCAGGTCGCCTGGCTGCATTCGGAGCTTCTTCCAGTAGCTCTCGGCTCCCGAGCCAAGGGACGCGTATAGGTAAACTCGCCCACGAATCTTCGTCGGGCGGCTGCGGTATTCGTACTTCTTGCCGCCGCGAAGAATATCTTCGACATAAGGCTGTCTGATGCTGATGGCGCGGCCTGATGGAACATCCGTCTTGCTGGCTTTCTTCGACTTCATAGCTTCCTTTCCTACCAATCGCCGTTAGCGTTTCTTGGTATCTGACTGAATACGAGTGATTTTTCCACTGGAGTCCGCCTCCGCGATCACGCTCAAGCCTTTTTCTTCCACGCCATGAATGAAGACCCCAATTCGCTTTGTCGCCTCATGAACCATCCGGACCCGTTCAATGGAGTCTTCACAAGATGTAACAAGATTCTGCATCTCAGCCCGCAGGCTCTTCTTCTTCGTCTTGATACTCTCGTCGGACTCCCAGAATCGCCCGGAAAGCTGGCCCGCCTTCTTCTTCATGCGTTCCGCGTCTTCACGGATTTTTGCCAGCATCCTCTCGGCATCCTGGATGATGGAATCAATCCGCCGAAGCTCGCGCCCTGGTTTCCTGTCGATGAATGCGCCCATGTACTCCGAATATGCGGCTACGAGGGTAAAGCGGATAGCGTAGCTCGCTGGAATAAAATAGGCGTCCATCGCTTTCCTGAACTCGGCGGCTTTATCTTCGATGCTGCCGCTGAACTCCCTTGAGGCGAGGGCATCAGCGGCGGCATTCGCCCGCAAGATATTGGCCTCGATGGACTGCAAGCTCTCGTGATAGATGCGCTCGACCTGATTTCTCATGATAAGGGATTCTTCGGCACTGAAAGACGTTCCCCGCGAAATATCCGCGAGATACTTCATGCTTCCCAAGAAACGTCCTTGCTCTTGGGTATCAAGCCAGCCTTCCATTCGTTTGACGCTCTCCTCGATGGAGGCGAGGCGTTCGTTGATGTCGGAAAGAAATTTCTGAGCCGTGACTATCGCCAGAATCTGCCACGCGGCTGAAGCTGCGGCAATGGAGGAGGCCGCGCGATCCGGAGAGATTTTTCCCTGACCGATAATCTTGCCACTACGGTCAACGGCAGTCGCTCTAAAAGTTCCGCCCGAGCGCATGAGAGAGTAGGTGTTGTCCGTCAGCCCTTTGGCAACCTCCGGACTGAATGTGATTCGATAAAGATTCCCCGAGCCCGTCGAGAGATTCGCAAGGGAGGGAATCGACTTGAGGATGGGAGCAATCGCATTTCCAATTTCGGACGGCAAATTCTCACCGCCCTCAACGATGGGAGCATCAAATGGCGCAATCACGATGTCTGGCGGGAATTCATCAGCCACCGGAAGCGACTCTTCTAAGTCCGAATTTATTGCGTTGGTGGCAGCCGAGTTGACGGATACCGAATGTAGTCTGGCGATCCGACGAACCGCCAAAGCAAGATATGCCAGAATGCCAGCTCCGATGAGCAACGCAGCAGCAACGATATATGATCCCAGCCCCTCAATCATTTGCATGGTTCGCGTCTTTCCGCCCAAGGCTAAGTCCTACTTGGACCAGTCTTGTCAGCTCATTCACCAGAACGCCAAAGTCAGTTTGAAAATTCATGGACAAGTCGATGGTGGCGGAAAAGAAGGTCTGCTTTCCGCCGTTGACTCGGAATTCCCGCCAGAGACTTTTCTGGTACTTTGGATAGAGCAGCCCAACGGAAGGCAGGTCTTCTTCATTGGAGTGAATTTGCTTATAGGCAAGAACCTGATAGGCGTCCGCGTTTCCGATACCGTAGTGAGAGCCGTCGCCCACGATTTTATACTTCGTATCGAGAATCATCATGGAGCCGCTATCGGGAGAGCGGATCTCTATGTCCGTATAGGTATCGAATAGGCTCCGATCCACCCAATCAGATCCATCCAAGAGATTGCGCTCGGCAGTTACCAGGCGTTTCTTCTTCTGGGCACGGACTTCGACCCGCAGATTCTTGGCGTTGCGCCGCAAGACCTCGAAAATGAACTCTTCGAACAATTCGTTCATATCGAACAACAGCGCGAAGACGCGGCGAGAATTGCCCCTTCCGAACTCCGGCCGCAACCTCTCAAGAAACATCTTCGTTAACTGGACAAGGGCCAAAAAATCGCGCTCGCGCCGGCCAGAGGCCATTCGCTCAAACTGACCTGGCTCGACAAACGCGTTGCCCGTTCCTTCAAGAAGTCCGATGCACCTTTGCAGCTTTCTCTTGGATTCAACATTCCTCGTCTGCCGCTCCAGTGCGACGGCGACAAATTTGAGAGCCCGGGAAACAGGATTGTCTTCCGTAAACTCGGAGAATTCGCAAAATACCTTAGACTGGTTTACGGCGTTGACAATGGAGTTGCGGGCGAAGTTGATCTTTCCTTTGAGGCAGTCCAGATTTTCGCTTTGTTCCTCATATCGTTTTGGGACTCCAGAACGCGTCAACACACGGTTTAGCCGATTCGCAAAAATGGAGATATATGCTTCAATGAAACTTCCGAAGTCGTTGGACAGACCGGCGATCCCCGCATCTTGAACGTCAAGAGCATTGGTGTAAGAAAGCATAAACATCAAATTACGAAGAATCTGATGGTTCTCGCCATGCCCCGACAACAGCTTCGGCAGGATTTCGATTTGCGTTCCATCGACATCAATGACCCCGACAAGGCTTCGCGCTCGAACCTTTGCCGGTGAAAAATCAAATACGGGTTTACCGGGAACAATGTTGGAGGAAGCCACCTGAAGGGCGCGAAGGGTCGCGGGAGCAATGCCCAGATCACCAAGCTCTTCCGAATAGCTTCCGTCGCTTCGCTTGAAGCCGGAATATTCGTGAAAGGTGATGTAACTGCGGGCCGACACCATCTACTCCAACGTCTTCATCAATTCGATGAATTTCTCATCGGTGATGGATTCTTCCACAAAAGAGCCATACGACCTGGCAACGGCTACGTCATCAAGGCCCGAAACTTCGCTTTCCACAACGAAATTTCCGACTAGCGCCTTCAGCTTACTCCAATCATCGAAGAGGTATTCTTGGAGCAACGGAAGAATACTGCCAAACCATGTCGCCTTGAGAGCGACGATCCCGCTCGCTCTCTCGCCCATGAAATAGCTGTGTCCGATCTGGTATTCGCTTCCAAGAAGCGCGGCGATTTTCTCGTTGAGCCGGGAGAACACGGTTCGTAGATCGAATCCAGAAATGGCGTCGGCGTTCACAAGGGATCTATCGGGCCGCACTGCCACGAATTGGAATCGACGGCGAAGGGCCATATCGACCAACGCGATGGAGCGGTCAACCGAGTTCATCGTGCCGATGATATGCACGTTTTCCGGCACTCCGAACTCGATGCCGGAATATGGCAAGGTGACGGTTACTTCGTGATTCGCGCCGATTCTCTTATCGGGCTCAATGAGAGTGATTAGCTCTCCAAATATCTTCGAGATGTTACCCCGGTTTATCTCGTCGATGAAGATGGCGTAGTGCTTTTCCGGATTCTCCAGGGCTCGTTGGCAGATCCGCCGAAAAACGCCGGGGCGGACCTCATACCGAATGCTGGAGCCATCCTCCGAGGATTCTGGCCTGATACCTTCGACAAATTCTTCGTAGGAGTAGCTTTGGTGAAAAGTCACCATTTCATATCTGCGGCTGGTTCCGATGGAGCTGTTGGCTCTTAACCGATTCACTTCTTCGACAAGATCCTCAAGCTGCTCCTCCCAATTGTTGGCAAGAAACCACTTCGAATCATCGGATTTATCAACAACAAGTGGTTCTTGGCGCTTCTCAAAATTCACGGTCTTCGATCCCGCCACCGCATGAGACTGGAGGGTTCCCCAAATCGTGTTTTTGGGGGTCTTTGTCGCCGACTGCTTCGACTTAATTTGAATGAACTCGTGCTCAAAAAGCTCCGGCACTGTCACGGATTTCTTCAGATCAATCATCACGGCGGCGATCACTTCCCACCATGTCGCTTCTTGCACCCAGCGTACAATCTGATCGGACGAGCTGTTCTCGTCGCTATCTTCAAAATGCGATTGCAGTTGAATAATCTGATAGGTTTTCCCTGTTCCCGGCGGCCCCCAATAGATGATATTTCGCGGGCGGGACGTGTCGAACATGGGGCCTCCAGTTGGCTTGCGCTCTCGGGTGGACTTCGCACCCCCGCCAAGGATGGGAGCGAAAATCATCTTGATGATTTTCTCCAACCTGACAGGCTCGAAGGTTTTGCGATAGGTGATGTTATCAACGTCGAAGCCAGGGCCTTTGTACTTCCAATCTACCTTGAGGTTGACCCCATCGCCCATATTCTCCGTGATGATGCCGAGGGCCTTCACCTTGAGGAAAGAAGTTTTCCTTCCTGGCCCCTTGGTGGAGGAGCTTTTGATTGCGATGAAATCGCCCGGCTTGGCGGATTTGACGCTCTCGACGGATTTATCGCCCGAGTTCGCATCGTATCCATTTCTCCACACGCCGTCTTTGACGAACTCTGCGGTCTTGTCTTCCGGCGCGCTATCGTTGTTCCAAACTGCCCCGGCGACCCAGTAGGTTATGCCGGGACTCTGTTCTTCAGAGTCTTCTTCGCCGCTTTCATCAACCAGGCCATCATCTTGGCTCTGCTCGTAGGCTGCCAGGCTGATTTCAGCAAAGGTCTTTCCTGGAATCGCTTTTCTGACCTTCTCCAAAAAGGACTCGTAGGCTGAATAGGGATTGTCCAGACTCCGCCATTTCTTCAGGACGCTTGTGATTGAGGGATCTATGGAATCCAGATATTGCCTGGTGCGCCGGTCACGAGGAAGGTATTTGTCGGGCCAAACAATGAAGCAAATCGTAGAAAGATAGGTCAGCCCTGTACCCGAGCTCTCCAAGGCCGCATTAAAATGCTTGGCTCTCATTTCGCCTGTGGCAAGATCGCGGGCGAAGTTCCACAGCGCGCCGAACTCATGTCCTTTTCTGTCAGACTGGAATGGGAAAAACCAATAGGCCATGTTTTGAAAAATCGGAATCCCAGCGAAGTCCTTCGGGATCTCCGAGGAGAGATTGAACACTTGTTTCGCCTTCTGGCAGTATGCGATGCGCTTTTCATCGCGTTCTTTGCGGTTGAAACGCGCCAGAAAAGTGCATGGCTCAAGCTCGTCAAGGCGGAATTCCTTCCCGGAAGAATCACGGTCCATCATCGCCTTTTCTGGAAATATCTCGTAGGCGACCTTGGCCAGTGACTTGGAGTCGTACTCTTTCACGACCTTCAAAAACAATTCGTTGTAGAACTTCACCCAACTGAACGACATACCGACCTCAAGCTGCTTTCCGAGCTGTTTTTTCGATTTCGTGCTTCCAATATTCCCAGATCATCACCATCGCGAACGTGTCCAGTTCGCAGTATTTCATGAGCGCCTTGGCGACGCGTTCGCATTCGGCCTCCGTCATTTCCGTGAACTGCATACGGGAGTATGCGGTCATCGCCGCGCCGCCATCCGCGATGCTTCCATCCATAATCAGCGAATCCATTTCCTCAAGATCCAGATCGGAGAATATGGGCGGCAGACGCTTGTACGGGTCTTTCGCGACTCCGCTTGCGTCGGCCTCGATCCATTTCCAATCTTGGAAATTCAGGCTTCGAACACCGCCGGCTGCTCCGTAAACCGGGCTCTGATATTTCTTCTTCAGAAAGTCCGAGGCGTTCAGGATGACGGGAAGCACCTTTTTGATCGAATTCGAGCCCTTCATGTTTGGATGATAAAAATATTTCTTCACCAAATCGCAGAGGTCGATCATGCAGCGCGGTCCTGATACAGACTTTCCAGATCCACCGGAATAGGAGGTGATTGATTCGATGAATCGAACCAAATCATCACGATCCTTGATCGGCTCTTCCCAGGAGAGAAGTTGATCTTTGATCTGGTTCAAGACCGTGTTTTCATGAGCTGCGTATCTGAAGATCGTTCCGCTGTCTCCTTCAAGGGATTTTTTTAGCGCCCGGACAAAATCAAAGTTGGGGAATTTTCCCTTTTCCCGGTTGATGTACTCGCTGACATGAGCGATGGTGCCGTCCTTCTCGACCCGATGGTGAGAAAATTGGAATGCAATCTGCTCATACGGCTTGCGGCCCTTATGAAAAGGAATGGCAACCATCGTGGTTTCAAAGTCGATGAAGTGGAGAGGATAGCGCCAAGTAGAGAACTCCTTCGTCAGACCGTGTTTGTCTATGAACGGAGTCTGATCCTTGTTTTTGACTTTCTCCACCTGGAGCCACTGACGCTCTGAAGAGGAGAGGCCGATGCTATCGCCGGACTTGCTGGGGGCAATGTCGGCTTCGGACAACTGATCCATGAACAGCGTTCCGCTTTCGATTAGACCGCCAGATTTTCTGAAGTTCCAGATGTCGAAGACAAACGGTCTTTCGAAATCGGCGAGTTTCAGATTTTGGGCGGCTTGCCAGCAGTGCTCGAACCCGCTTTTCTTTCCTTGGGATTTCAGTTCTTTGTCGATGCGAAATTCGCATGACTTGCACTGCGAACCGACCATCGGCCTGACAAAATTCCGGTTTACGCAGGTTTCGGCCAGGAAATCCACCAACCCAGGGAATGGCAGGGCTTGCTCCGCGATCTCGTAGGCGGAGTTCCATACAACGTCGATTTCATCGGGCACGGGAACGCGCACAAGGAGGCGGTCACCAAGAGATTCTTCGTTAACTCCGCCTGCCGCGCGCGCGGCAGTGCGCCCGTCGGCCGCTTTCTCCAAGAAAAATTTCTGGTTGATCCCATCAATAGAAGCCTTGGCCGACTTATCGGCGAGCATCAGAGAGCCGGAGACTTTCGCGGACGGAATGGCGCATTTCACAACGTAGCACTGGAAAGCCACGTCAATCAGGTACGGCTCCCAGGCTGAACTCAGCTTTTTCACGCCCTTCTTGAGTTGTGATTTATTGTAGAACTGATCTTCTTCGTGCGGATCGTAGCTCTTCGCCTTGACCTCAATGATCTCAATGGCGTCGCCGTTCTTGATGAGGATGTCGGCGCGGATGAATAGATTTTTGTGCTGGATCGCCGCCTCGAAGATGATGGCGGATTTTTGCTTTAACAGCTCGTTGGTTTGCTTGACTGCCTCGACTTTATCGAGCGTTTTGATTTCGACGCCGCCAGGGTGGTAGATTTTCGCCAGCTCGCCGACTTGGAAGCCGCCTTCCGCCAGGGCTTCAAGGAATGAGTTGTCGATATTCGAATTCCCATATGCGGGATCATCCAAGAAGAAGAGTTTGGTGGGGCATTCAAAGCCGATTTTGAATCTCGATTTTGTCAGAAAGCGAACCGACATGATGCCCCCTCAAATTGAAATAACCCGAGGTCTTATCGGCACTTAGGCATTAAAACTGAATCAGCCAAAGGTGTTGGCTCGGCCTTTGGTCGAGATAGCGGAAATTGGTCGGATCAACGGCGGCGTCTAAACGGTGCCGTTTACGACGTAACGATAGGTGCTCTTTGAGTGGTGCGTCTTTGGAAAAACGAACGCCACGGCAAAGGCATCGCCCGCCGCCTGAAGCGGCATGGTCTGAGAGGGTGAATCCAGGTGCGTTTTGATCTCCGCCTCCGTCATCTGGAGGTTGGGATTGAGTGCATAAAGCATGAGCAGGCCACGGTCCCGTGGGCGAAGGTTCTGACGGAAATACACTTCTGTTAGCTCGGGCTCATTCTTGAAGATTTCCTCGGTGGTTCTCACGTCGGCGTTCAAGAGCTGGTCCTTGAGGTCGATCAGCTCGTCTCTGGGCGCGGTGATAACCTTGATATGATCCGCGCCTGGATCTCGCTCGGATCTGGTCTTTTTCATCACGGAACGATCCACCTTAAAAACGCTGCGGCCCGACCCAATATCAAGGGAAGTCCCTGTTTTGGGCGACATGACCGCCACGGACCATTTCGTAAGCTCTCCCGCTTTCGTCAAATCGTGAATGTAGTCCACAATCATTTTCGCGGTGAACCGGATATTCGCCGCGCTGAAGTTGTATCTTTCCATGAACTGAAGAATCAGCTCGGGGCTCACGTCCCGATACAGGAGAGATGCAGACAAGTCTTCGAATCCTGACGCTACGGATTTTCCGTGGTACTTCTCGATGCCATCAAGAAGTTGAACAACGGCCTGAAAATTTGAGCGCAGGAGAGCGGCATCCTTCAGATTCATATACAAGGCTTGAATCTTGGACGCCGAATAGGTCAGAGAAGCGGACTGCGCGCTTCTCATTTTGAGGTTCGATGTCACGGTCATTGTTGGGTGAGTTCGAATTCTTAGCCCCACGTCTTTAGGGCGTTCGCGGTTCGCAGCCATCGTTTTGATCTCGTCCCGAACCTCCTGCTCCACGGTTGCCAAGTGGTAGAACTTCGATTGAAGATCATCCGAGACGTAGATCCTCGTCAGATCAACATAGTCAGGTCTGTATCCGAACCATCGTCCCATTTGTAGAAGCGTGTCGTACCCCTTAGACCCGCGAACGAAGTAGCTGGTCGTCAGCCCTTCGAGAGTAAGACCCCGCGACAAGGTGTTCCCGCCGATGACGATTCCCCAAAACGGATCTGGTCGGTCGTAGGTCAGACGCTCCTCGGACTCATGGTTCTCCATGATGATCTCAAGGCGCTCGATGAATTTCTCCGTATTTTTCCAGATCGTCGAAAACGGCGGTACGACGGCCGCGTTGAATGTCTTGGACGAGGATACAGGAAGGAAATCCCTTTCCCAAATCGCCTGAAGGCGCTCCATCAGCTCCGGAGATTCCTCTTTTCGATCCAGCTTCAGATTCAGAACGTAGTCGTCGAAGGCATCTTTCAAGGTCATATGTTGAGCGACCAGATGGGACGTGTGCATCAGCATGGTCATATGCTGCTTCCACTGGTTTCGCGCCAGCCGCGCCGAGCAGCCGACAATGAACGCGTCGAACGCTTCGATCATAGACGGCAGAATCGGATCTTCCGGCAGAGTTCCTTTGGCCTTTCTCTTTCCCGAAAGCCTGGCCGCTTCGTTGTCTGGGATCGTGCGAATCACAGGAAGGCCAGTCAACGCGCCTCTGGGCTCAATCGTATCCCGCCCGAACAGCTCTTCCGTTCCGACATACCCAACTGGCTTTTCAAGGCTTACCAGAAAATCTTTCGGGAACAGATCGTCGTCAACGGAAGCGTCAATGAGGACGTTCGCAAACGGTGTCGCCGTGTATCCGACATAGCTGATAATCGGAAATCGTTTGATGATGTTCCGGATATGGTCGTTGATGGCGGTGGGATCATCCTCAGGGCGATTGGTGTTCACGCTAGCCTGATCGGACTCATCGTCGATAACGAGGGCCGGGCAACGCCTCAAGGTTTCCTCGGAGGCTTCACTTAGCCACGAGTTGAAGTTTCTCAACACCGCCGAATTTTTCTTCAACACGACCAGCGTGAAGCCGTCACTTCCACCCAGAGCACGATTCGCGGTCACGAACTGCTTCTTCTGGAAATCGCCCTTTTCGTCCACCTTCGTCAGCGTCGTGCAGGCGGACTCCTTTGGAACAACGATCTCCTCATGTAAGCGGGCCTGGGTTTGCAGTCGAAGGATGTTGTGCATCCCCGCGAACACCACGACGAGCTTGTAGCCGGCATCCACCGATTTGGAAATCACCGCCGAAAAGTTGGCCGTTTTCCCGCTTTGGACATAGCCGAGAACCAAGCCCTTCACGGCACGAGGAACCTGGGACTTCGGAGGAGCCAGATGCGCGACGACAGTTGAAGATGAATGATCGAGGCTTCGGACCATATCATCAGACCAGGCGCGCGATTTCTTGTGTCTTAAAACTTCTGTCAAGAGCTGCCAATGTGACTGAGGATCGTCGGACGGCCCCTTGTACCAGCTCTCATACTCCTGATCGTCAACGAGGGTGTTGACGGTTTGGGCGGCCCGGATCGTTCCGCTTTGAGCCTTAAACGCGGCCATTGCCGCCTCGATCTCCTCATCCGAGGCGACAGCTCTCAGGCGGCGAGCGATGTCGCCCAGCGGACGCCCCAAAGCCAGGTGATCTTGGATCGAATCAATCAGGTATTGTTTGCGGTCTTCGCTCATGGGCCTTCCAAGCTGAGGTAATTTCTAAATTGTAGGCATCTTTTACAAATGACGCATTACGCTATGCAAAATGCTGTCTAAATAAGCACGTTTTTTGTTGAACATTGTCAAACGGAATTATACGAAGCCAGCCAATTGTTACGAGGAACTTAAATGGGCAAAGTGCGCGGCGTCCGCTTCTCTGATGATGAAGAGAAGCTAATCGAAGAATTCCTTCGCAAAAATACACTGCTAGATTTTTCGACCTTGGCGAAGGTTGCGATCTTGGAGTTCATCAAGAGACCACGCTTGGCCTTGATCCCTGTAAAGACTGAACGAAAGGAAAGTGGCAATGGACGAACAATACCGCGAACAAACTGAATCAACGGCAAGCATTCTCCATTTTCCCAGAACGTCGGTCGCACAGAATCTTCCGCCACTTTTGGAAACAAAGCCTGAAGTCCGTCGTATTCCAACGCCTCAGTACGACAAGCTGATTGCGGAAGCTGAAAAACTGGACAAAAAATCCAAGTATCCGTGCAAGTTCGATTATACAATTTACCGCGATCTTGAAACCCGATATGCAGACCGTCCCATTCGCGGCGGGGTTTCATATGGAAAACCCCTAAAACTCGTCAATTCACACTCTACTTGCCAACAATGCTTATACGCCTTCGAAATGGATACTTATGGGCGTGGCTGCGCCCACGATTGCGTCTATTGCTACGCGAGAGCACAACTTACAGTGCATGGATATTGGAACAATCCGATTCCGGTTCCCGTCGATCTCAATGAAGTGAGAAAAATATTTTATACGATCTTTGAGACGCAGAAGCCTTCGAAATGGCGGTCTATCATGGAGCAGCGAATTCCACTGCGAATTGGCTCCATGACCGACTCGTTCATGTTTTCCGATAAGAAATATAAAATCACGCAGGAGGTTTTGCGTCTCCTGAATTATTATCAGTACCCATATATCATCTTCACCAGATCCGATCTTATTGCTCACGACGAATACCTGATGTTACTTGATCGCAAGCTAACCTCTGTTCACATGAGCATTTCGTCAATTAACGACGAACTGAACCGCAAAATAGAACCAGGTGCTCCGTCTGCCAAAAGAAGACTGGCGGCCACACAAAAGCTAGTAGAGGCGGGCGTTTGGTCCACCGTTAGAATCAACCCTTTGTTTCCCATCTATCCTGACGGATACTTCACCGATCCGGATTTCGTTCGATCATCCAATACGCCAAAGTTTGATTTCAGCTCTTTTGAAATGGTTGATGCAATTGCAGATCACAAGATACCATCCTTCCTTGCAGGATTTGGTCGCTTTAGTCCGTATGCAATGAAAAGCATTGAGCAGGCCACGGGAGTCAATCTTCGCCCCTTCTTTAAGAAGGAGCTGGTGGTAGGCGCACGTTTAGATTGGCGATTCTCGGATCAAGAGATCCGCTACTATTATTCTGAGTATAAGCGTCGGGCGGTCACTCGCGGCCTCCAGTTTACAACGTGTTATATTGGCAATGGCGAGGGTCATTTTTGGAGAGATCAGGATCTTTGGAGCAACAAAAAGGACTGCTGTAACGTCAAAGGAAAAATTGCTTCGTTTAATACAGATTCAAGGCAAGTTCCTTTCGAAGAGCGCCTTGCGCACTCGACTAGTAAATGTGCGACCCCCACGAGTACGCGACTACATGAGCCGCTTGGACAGGCACATCTCAAGCTCACTTCACGCCAATCAACCGACGGGTTGGGGATGGAGCCGACCCCTTGAATGTTCCGACAGAGACACCGGGCCTGACTATTCAAGCGCCGATCAGCAGGCTGATTCTTGACGGCTCGAAGTCGGTGGAAACCAGGACGTATCCGCTATCTAAAAAATATATAGGGAAGACGATGGCGCTGATTGAAACCCCAGGGCCGACCCGCGACTTCAAATCGAGAGTAATTGGCTTTGTTACCTTCAGCCGATGCTTCCGGTATAAAAATAAAAAAGATTTTTACAAAGACTACCCAAGACACAAGGTTGATCCGAAATCTCCGTGGGCGTGGTCGGACGAAAAGCCCAAGTGGGGCTGGGAAGTCAGCCGCGTTGAGCCAATTTCCCCTCCGCGAAATCTAAGAAAGCGCCCTGGTATTATATATACCAAAAGCACAATCTTCTAATTATGCGCTTCTGCTTTTTCGAACTGTGTCTTTGTAAAACTCAATGATCGCCTCATCAATCGAATTCATCTTTTTCTCAAGCTTGGCGATCTCTTCGAGATTCGGCATGGGAATTTTGAATACGTTGACATTCTTCACCTGAGCTAATGCTCGGCCCTTTTCCTGAGTTATTGATTGATAGATCGAATTGATCGTGTTCGAGTTTAGAACTCTTACAAGCAATCCAGAGAACTTCCTGAACTCGGACCTTAGTTTAATATTATGAACGGAGTCCAAAGTTCTGTATGCCTTTGTATTTTGAGTCGCGTGGAGCGAATCTCCCGTTTGCCTCAAGATAACTACATCCTCCGCAAACATATCGGAAGTTTTAGGAGAATTGAGCTCGAACCACTTGAGGGAACCCTTTTTCACCTTTGATCGCCCCTTGAGCGTGCTCTTGAAATTCCCAATGTGATTCAAGATTTCATTTGGAATTTCCTTTTCAGATTTGCCATTCAATACGACCAGAGATTTCTCTACACCACGAATTTTTCCACGCTCAAAGTCAGAGCCTCGCAGGATAGGATACACAAACGGATATTTTGAGAATCGGCCTTTTTCGACAAGAAAAGCGTCGTTGCATCCGGTCTCAACACCCTTCGAGAAATACTCCACCATGTTTTCTAGCGATACGGTGCCTTTCGAGCTAAAGGCTAGATTCAATAGCTCAAACGAATCATCCTCTCCATGTTCACCCAATAGAAAGGCGGGCTTTTCATCAAACGACAGTACCATCACGCGGTCAGGCATGGTCGTAAGCGTTTTCAAAACGCCCCCTTTCTTTTCTTTTTCGACCTGCCTCAGTGCCAGACCAGGCAGAAAACTGAATGCTTTTTTTGCAAGAACATTCTGGATAAGGTGGATAGAGGTTGGAGCGGTTACACCGGGGAAGATGCCGTCGCCAAGGTCGATGAGCGCCAAGGGTTTATGGTCAACAGCGATCTTTCGCAGATCATAGTATTCATCCTGGAGAAGCGATGGGCTTGGAATAACCCACGCAACATAGCCGCCATCTTTCGCGAGATCAAAACTGGCGCGATAAAAGTATTTGAACGAATCCTTTACCTTGGTATTCAACTCCGGATACTGACGCGCGAGCTTGGCATGAGTATCTTCCGAAATAGCAGCTCCCCACGGGGGGTTGCCGATAATTGCGTCAAATCCACCAGCAGCAAAGACTTCTTTGAACTCGCCTTTCCAGTTGAATGATCCAGAAATCGAGTCTCCGGCCTTTAACTGGTCATCTAAATTCTCAAGACGACGACCGACAGCAGCGCTTTCAAGCCAGAGGCTCATCTTTGCCAGTTTGACAGCGCGATCATTCAGATCCACACCAAAAATGCAGTTGTGAAGGATGAGTTGCTTGGCTTCCATAAGGGACATTTGCAAATCATCATTGGTTTCAAGTTCGAGCTTTTCCAGATATTTCTTGGCAACGTAGCCAAGACATCCTGAGAGAAAGTGACCTGATCCCATCGCAGGGTCACAGAGCTTGATTTTTAAGATCTCTTTACTGCTTCTTGCTTCTAAAAGCTGGTCCGCTGTTAGAGCAACGAGGTATTGCACTACATAGTCGGGGGTATAGTAGCTGCCGGTGGCCTTACGGTCGGAGTTGTCGGGGGTAAAATAGAGTTCGCCTTTCCTGACCTTTGGAACATCAAGATCCTTGATTTTGGCGCTGTCCAGATTGGCTTCTTGCCATTGTCGTTTTTGCCAGATCAGGCCGGAGTCGGCTCTATCAATTTTGAACTCCAAAAAGCTCTCGTAGATCGATCCAAGTTGCCGGGGTGAGAAAAAATTAAATGGAATCTGCTGGAATTTTTTTCCGAGCACATCTGACTTTGTATATCCAAGTTCAAAAAGAATCCTAACCATATCGCGGTTCGAAACTTTATGCGCTTGGACATATTTCCACTCGTCTTTGCTAAAAATCGACTCACGGAATCCGACGATTTCGAACTCGGAAAACTCACTTCCAGTTCCATTCTGAACATAGTTGGTGAGCTTCAAGAGCCGATCATAAAGCTCGGTTCCGTCAGCTTTGTAGTCAAAGTCTTTCGCAAAAACACGCTTCAGCGTGAGGATATTGAGATTATCTTCTTCTTTGACCGGATCATAGAATTCCAATTTGTCGATAATATTTGATAGAGAAATTTTTCTGTAGATGGGACTTTGGCGAACGGGCAGAATACCGCGAGATTCGCAATATCTGATGAACAGAATGTTAAACAATTGAGATTCGGAAACATTTCGCACAACTGAGTAGTCAGAGTTAGACTTCGCGGCACTGGCTTTGTAGTAGGCGTTGCAGGCCACCGTCATTGCCTTTACAAAACGTGCCTTCAGGTCTTCTTCGACTTGGGTCGAATACTTCTTGCTGTACTCCAACAGCTCATCAAGAAACCTGGGACCGCCATCGGCTCTGAACACGGCTTCTTTGCAGAAGAGGTGGAAAAAGTATTTGGCATTATCAATGAACAGTTGGTAGTCGTCGGCCTTATCCAATCCTGCATTTATATGCCTCATTAAATGTCCCAGATTGAACTGGAAGCAACGGCGAAAGCTGCCGGACGAAAGCTCTCTGCTGTAAATGCGCCACGTTTTCCCATCCGTCAGAATGCCGTAGTCCTTCTTCAAAACATCCATGTACTTCAACGTCTGATCTTCGAAGTCGAACGCCCGCGTAGAGTCAACTTCATCCTTTTTGTCAGCGCGTTTCCCGTTTTCGATCTTGCTCGATTTAACCTCATCGAGTCGGGCCCAATATTTTGCTTCAATCGGCAGAATGACGGACGAACTGGCTTCGTCCAACTTTTCGTCGCCCTTTTTCTTCTCGATGTATTTCAGCTCTTTGGGGTCATTAACGATAATCAAGTCGGGCTTGTATGTTTTCAACTCTCCGGACTCTCTTACTGTGAAGGGCTCATCCTCCGCCCAGGGCTCTTGATTCGGTGAGCAATTGTCCATATATCCAAGCATTCTGAGAACGGGCTTGATGAAGCGATTGATTGTGTTGCGCTCGCTCCACGAGTTGAGATCATCTTCCCTCAACTCCTCGCAAAGATTTCTGAACTGGTTGCAAAAAAGGTAGAAGGGGCCAGCTTCGTCGAAATCCCATTTTTCGCGGTACTTGCTGGGCACATCATTTTGCAAATACACTTCGTTGAACAGAGAACTCTGCCAGAAAAGGTTATGATTGTTTTGCGGAAGCTCACGGCTTTGTTCTTCGTGTTGTGGAGTGGGATTCTTCTTTTTGGCAGATCTAGACATAGCCTACACTTCCTTCACGCGAGAAACTTGAGCGAACGTCACGTCGTCAATGAGTTGAAATTTGACCTTCTTGTTGTCCTTCAACGATTTCCATTTTTTTTCGGAGTCAATTGCGGAGTAGTGGACGTAATACGACTGGCCGTCGTCGGACTTAATCATGCCTTCGCCGGATTTTTCGTCGAACCAATGAACGGTTCCGAGTTGCCAAGCTTGTGAAATGGTTTTCGAGCGCGCCATAAACTTCCTCCGCTGAAGTATCTTGTTGCATCGTCGCTGCGTACTCTTGGTGGACACCAGAGCCGCTGGCTACCTTGCCCGCGACGGTCAAAGAACTTTTCGGTCGGATTCAAAAAACCTAAAGAACGAAGCGCGTTTACACGGCGGAACTGGTCAAACGAAGGACCCCCTCCGGGGGCTGAAACCAGGGCCGAAGCTGATTTTTACCCGGTTACGGATATTTGCTGGACCAAGATAATGGATATGAGCCTCGACTAACAGCTGATGAAGCTAGGCCCTGGAGACTCCCAGCTCTCGCCGGTACTTGAAGAACGTCCGCCGTTTCAGGCCAGTGGACTCCTCGAAAATTCGAACCTGATCTTTGACGGCCAGGCCGCGCCGAGAAAGCTGGCGAACCAGTTTCTTTGGATCTTCAGGGGCGGCAACAACCATTCGCTCCAGCAAATCGCGCCACTGCTCCCCGTTATGCTGGGCCAGCTCGTACCCCATCTGCAAGGTTCGATAGCTGATTTGTTGGACCGATGTGGCACTGATCTTCTGGCTGAGGAATCGCGCAACTTCCGTGGCCTTCTGCGTGTCCGAATACAGATCCTGGTTCCCGGCAGCCTTCTCCAGCAACGCCTTTGCGCCTGTCGGATCAATATTGATTCTATATGGGAAGCTCCGCGACTTCACCGCCTCGGCATCCGCTGTCGCGGGAAATGAGTTGCACACGATGACCAGCTTGCCCTCGAAAGTGAACTCTTCGGCGGATGCCTTGCCGCTGGTGGAGCCCCAACGAATCTTCCGCTGCTTTCCCTGCCCCCATGTGGCGGCTTTCAGAATCGCCATTGAGCTTTGGTCGCTGAACAGTCCCGCGCAGTCGTCGATAACGACGGTGTTGCGGGCATTGTCGTGCAGGAAATTGAAGAGGTGCAGCGGTGTCGAGTACGATCCGAGATGCACTCCGGTCACGCCCGCCGCCCGCAGAGCATCCTCGACGGCCGTTGTCTTGCCCCATCCGGGCGGCCCCTCGATAATCAGGGCGTGCATCCGCTCGCTGGCTCGGATCGTGAGGAGCAGCCGTTTGATGGCTTCAATGTGATTCAGCGACTCATTCTTCATAAAGCCTCACGCATAGGGGGAAGCGCACGGAAAGTGCAAGATGCACTAACCTGGGAGCAAAAGTCCACGAAAAAGTGCGCCTTGCACTTCCTGCGCATTAGGCCCCGGTTCCTTGGCCGAGCTTCGCTGCCTTCGACTGATTCAGCAGGTATTGCAGGTGCTGGGGCGTCACGCCGAGCCTGCGGGCCGCTTCGGTCTTGCTGCCGGAGGCTTCGATGGTTTCCAGGATGTAGGACATTTTGGCCTTGGACTTCTGCTCTTCCCATTCGGAAAGTCTCATGCTTCCGGGGGAAAATGAATCTTGATCCGAATAGAGCGCCAGGTCCAAATCTTCAGGGCGCACCAAGGGGCCTTCCGTTTGGACCAAGTGCTTTTCAACGACCGCCGCCAGCTCACGGACGTTGCCGGGCCAAGGGTACTTCTTCAGGATGTCCACCGTGCGGCTCTGGAAATAGCGGCTTGTCTGATACCGCTTGTTGTAAACTTCCGAGAAAAATGCCACAAGCGGTTCGATGTCTTCCACGCGCTCACGCAGCGGCGGGATCTCAATTTCCGCCACCTTGATTCGGTACATGAGGTCTTCACGGAAGAGCCCTTGTTTTACAAGGTCTTCGATCTTCTTGTGGCTCGCGCAAACGATTCGCACGTCGATTTTCCGTGAGAGCCTTGCCCCAATCGGCTCGACCGTTCTTTCTTGCAAAACACGCAAGAGCTTTGCCTGAAGATCCAAGGAAAGATCTCCGATCTCATCAAGAAAGATAGTTCCCTTGTCGGCCTGAATGAATTTGCCGTCCTGATCCGCGATGGCTCCGGTGAACGAACCCTTTTTGTGCCCGAACAAGGTGGATTCAAGCAGCTCTTTGGCGATGGCCGCGCAGTTGATGGCGATGAACGGACCTTTCGCGCGTGGTGAAAGATCGTGAAGGGCGCGGGCGACCAACTCTTTGCCGGTGCCGGACTCGCCGTGAATGAGAACAGAAACGTCGCGGGCCTCCGCGATTTTTTTGGTCTTGATGGCGACTTCGGCCATGACCTGAGACTGCCCCTCCATCTTGACGGCCGCCAAGTGACGGCGATTCTCGCTTTTGTTCGTTGTCGGACGAATGGTCTTTAGCAGCTCGTCGTACCTGTTGCAGTACATCCGCACTTTGTTCAAAAGATCCTGCGGCTCCGAACTCTTTTCGATAAACTCCACGGCTCCTGCGTGGTAGCTTCGCTTCAGAGCATCGCGGCTATAGTCGGCTGAATACATGGCAACCTGTTGAACGGGGTTGATCTCCCGAATCAGTTGCGCCACGAAATCGCCGGAGGACTCAGGCATCTGAAAATCCAGCAGTACGAGGGCAAATTCCTCTTTCTTGACCAGCATCAGGGCTTCATCGGGAGTCTGAACCGCGCTCACGTCGTAGCCATTGATTTCTAAATAGCCCTTGGTGGCTTTGATATTCTTCAGGTCGTCATCGACCATGAGAATCTTATACGGCATGACTGCTCCTTTCCGTCCCCTCGGAGGGAACTGATACCGTGATCGTGGTCCCTTGATCCTGTCGGCTTTCGACGCTGACCGAGCCTTTTCTCTGCTCGCAGATATGCTTGACGATAAAGAGGCCAAGCCCCGTGCCGGTGGCGGGCTTGGACGTAAAATCCGGCTCGAAAATCCGATCATACAGATGCGCCGGAATGCCACACCCTTGGTCGGCAACAGAGAGAACGGAGGATTCTCCCTGCCTTTCGACTTTGACGACAATCTCCGCACCAGCATTCGAGGCATCCGCCGCATTCTCAATGAGATTCTGGAGAATGCGCGCTACTTCCGAGCGGGAAAGCGGGGCCAGGACGCCGGCCGCGGCTGATAAGCTCAACTGGATATTCTTGGCTTTGATGGATTCGTTCTTCTGAAGGGACAGGATCTCCAGGCGAGCGGCCTCGGACAGATCCAAGAGATTTTCTCGCGGTTCGTTGTCGTTAAGCGTTTTCACCTGGGACGCGATCATGGATACTTTGCGAAGCGAGGTCTTAATTTCGTTAAGCGTGTCACTGGCCGAGGGATCGACTTTCATCTGCTGTTCCAGCGTTGCGAGATATAGCTGAACTTGGGAAACCGGACTGAGTAGGTCATGTGCGATTCCGCGAAGCACCAGCATCTTGGCCTTTTCGCTGGCCTGGCTTTCGTAGCGTTCAATCTGGGAGGTCAGGCCCTCGATGGCATCCCGAAGCGGCACAAGCTCGGAGAACGGAGCCCGTGAAAGTGGGCTTTGGCTCTTGGGATTGATCCGCAGCCGATTCGCCCATTCTTCGACTTCGGAGGCAAGTTTTTTGGATGAGGAGCGAGCAACACTCCCGAGGCCGAGCAGCATGGCCGCGTAGCCAAAAGAGAAAATAAAAAACACGATGACGACGAAGAGCCAATCAATTTGCACCGATTTCGAGAGATAAAGGTAGCCGAAAATATTTTTTTTCTTCTCGTCAAAGTAGATTGGGAAGAAAATTCGTCCGGGTCCAGTGTAGCTGTCAAAGCAAGTGAAGCCCACTGTGTCGCATGGACGAAGGGCGTTCGTGGTGATCGAAGTGGAGCGATAAATATGCTGTCGGTCCTGATTGAGAATCAAGGCATCTTCGCCATCCCTCAATCCCAAGACGTTATGAATCTGATTTTCCACCGCCTTGATGTCGCCCTCCAGAATCCGGGAGCGAAACGCCTCGGCGGTGGCGGTCGCCGATTTCTGAAGATCGGTCGCCATTTTGTAGCGGGACAGAAAGAACGTGGCCGTCACGGAAATCAGGGCCATCGCCGTGAACCCGATGACGGATTGACGGAGAATGCTCTTTTCCAGATACGATTTGATCGTGGTAACGGCCCTTTGCTTCACTTGAACCTGACTTTCGAGAAGGAGATGGTTTCATCCGTCGTCGGCACCTGGGAAAGATCAATTCCCTCCTTGGCAATGACAATGGTTGAATAGTGGAAAAGCGGCAGTAAAGACCCTTCTCGGGTGGCTTCTGTGAAGATGCGGCGATACTCCAGATTGCGCTCCAGGTGATCGGGCTTCAGTCGCGCATTCTTGACCCTGGCTTGGAAATCTTTCGATCCCTCGCCCGCGTTGGGAATGATCGGCGGAGTCAGGCCGAAGAAGAAACCCATCGCGCCTTCCACATTGGGGTCATTGACCGGAAGCGAGCCCGCGACGAAATCAAAGTTGCCTGCGGCGCGAGTCTTCTCGAAATCAGCGAGCGACACCAGCTTGAACGTGGGTTCGATGCCGGTCAGCTTCTTGATCGTGCTGCGGATATTCCGTTGCAGGATCTCGCTCATCCGGGACTCGGCGGCCAGAATCTCTAGCGGCTTCTTGCGGAATACCTCTGGCAGTTTGGCTTCTGAACCCGCTTTCGAGAATTCAGGATCGAACAGAACATACCCTTGCGGGAAAAACTGCTCCGTCAAATTGAAGCCCGCAAGCCCCTTGGTGATCGTGGCGCGGTCGAGGTGTTGGGCCAAATATCGGAAAAGCGACCGGCCGTCTTCATTGGCTTGCCGGGGGCCAGGCGCAAAGAAGAACACTTTGTCGAGGTTGCGATGACAGATTTCGTACTTTGCCTTTTTGAACTTTTCACTGATTTCCGAAGGAAGCAGTGACGATGAGCCCAGAAGATTCGCCCATGAATCTTTGAGGAAGGATTCTTGAACTTCATCTCCGGCGGGCGGGCGGCGGATATGCACGGACTTCGGCATATTGGGCTGCGCGAAGATCCAGAGCTTGTTCATGGAGAGCTCAATTTCCGATTCGGAAACCGATTTCAGCGTGAAGGGGCCGGTGGTCGTCGCCAGATCCAGTGAGTCTCCTTCCTTCACGCGAACGATGCCGTACATCGGTTCCGTGAGTTTCTTCACGACTCCGCTTGTGGCCGCCGCGACGTTCAGTTTGAATACCAGCGTCGCGGCGTCCTTCGCTTCAATCGCGGTTACATAGTCATAGAGGGTCTTCAGCGAATCACCGTGAACTCGCTTTGCGCGGAGCAGGCTTTTTACGACCTGCTCCGCCGTGACCGCACTTCCATCGGACCATTTGGAGGCCACTCCGATCTTGAATGTGATCTCCTTTTCTCCGGTGACACTCCAGGATTCGGCGAGGCCGGAGACAAGTTCTCGCGTCTTGCTCCAGCCAACGAGCGTTGTGCCAAGAGCATAGGACAAATCAAGATCAACCAATGTGTGTACTTTCGCGGGATCAACCGGGAGCGTAAACGACATATAGGTTTTCACGATGTTCGAGTTCTCTTTTGACATGACATTCTCCCCCGGCAAGATGCCGGCTACAAACAACAAGAGCGAAATGCAGAGTGGCTTCCACGTTTTCATTTTAGTACGGAGCCGTCCAGCAACTCGGTTCGCTTACGGATTCCAGTCCAGCGGAGTTTTTTCCCCGGAGAACCAGATTTCCACTTTCATCCACGCCAAGAATAACTGATTCCCAGTCGATACGCACGGCCCTCTCTAGGTCGCGGATCAGTTGTTCGTAGCGGGCGCGTTCATTCGTGGAAAGTCGCTCCAAGGGAGTGAACTTCCCGTTCGGAATGATCGGGACTTGCGCTTTGGCCGCGTGGCCCATCCCCAGCAAAGCAGCGGCGACCAGGAGCCCCAACTTAGGTTTTGCGTTTTTCATATACTTTCCCCCTTTCAGGAAACGATATGCGGTTGAGTATTTAGAGTCCGTTCCTTCATGGAGACAGAAAAGTTCCTCTTCTCTGCCTGTTTCAAAACTTTTTGAATGTCGATGCTTCCCCATGCCAGTTCAAAAGCTCTTTCGTGAGTTGCAAATCCAGCGACAACCGGATGTCCCAGGGCTTGGTGAAACTTGAAATCAGACGTTTCTGACTGGAGAAGATCGAGTCGGTCGTTCCAGAACTGCTCGGCTTCAAGCCAGGATGTCGCGGGGCCAAACATCCATGTAGGAAATAGTTCGTGATACGCGTAGTAAACCGTGTGAGCACCCGGCTGCACTCGAACTCCTTCTTCGCGCCGTAGAAGAGCTTGCGAGTCATTCCAAAATGAGCGGCGTAGGGCATGATGGGCGGCCCGGCAGGTTTCGGCAAGAGCTGATTCAATACTTTCCTGTAAGTCCACCTTCGTCGAGTGGCCGGAGACTCCGTAACCGGCGGCATTCAGAAAGAGGCAGGTTATCGAGGGACCAAGGCCCTCGGTGGAAATCAGGAGCTTCATTTCAGGAAATTCGGATTGCGATAGCTCAGTCCGCGACCAATGCAAGATAGACTGCGGCCATTCGCTCGGCGTGATTTCGAGAAACGGAACCGACAGATACCATTGAGCAAGGACGGCATCGCGCTCAACCAACTCAAGAATCGCTCCGGTTCTTGCTTGCGGCAGGGTCTCATGCGCCGCCCAGCCATTGCTCGTTCCTGGAATTCCGTGGTTCAGCTCCTTGTGCCAGCGCATCAGGCTCGCACGTTCGATCAACTCCATGATCGCTTTCGTCATGGCAAGATCCTCTGTTTCGGCCTCTCCACAAGACCGAATCTCTATGTCGTTCAGGGATGCTTCGATATTGACGATGAACTTGGAGAATCGAAAGCCCGCTGGCCGAGTGCCGCGAGAAACGCGCACGTCTCTAAACCCGAACGGGAGCGACTTCCACCAGGGAGCAGCGGTATCGCTTTGAGAATTTAGAATGGCGTTATCTAATCGCATGAAGTACCAATCCTTCTTATTTATTGATCGCCTTGCTTCAGGCACTCGGGTTTCCCTATAAGCAAGGAAGAGGCCAAAGCGTAAAAGTGCTAAAAACCTGGGTTTTACGTCGAAAAACTGTGTTTCCGGTGTCCCGAGTGCATTTGGTGGTGCGAAAATTCAGGATTCCTGAATCGACCTGTTCAGCACAAGCCCGAGCATAAACAATAAACACATGATTTATTTTAACTTTCCCCTCTAAAAATGACTGGTGCCACAAATTCAGGAATCCTGAATTACCATATATTTTTTATATACTGAGTGTCTGCGAGCGCACACGAGGCTGTTGTTTCGATGACAAATTCAGAATTTCTGAAGGGCTTCAGGTTTCCTGAATGTCCGCGCAAACCGTTGATTTCAAACTCGTAGTTTATTGTTTAGCCAATTCGCTATTCAGATTTTCTGAACTGAATCCGGGCTCTTCGAGAGCGCGAAAAATCCAATTTGTCTTTTCGCTTCTGAGGCTTAGGTCACTTCAACGTTTTTCTGGCATCGCCTTGCACTTTTAGAAGGTGAAAGGCCGCTCATTCCAGCGGGCCTACTGGAAAGGAAAACGAAATGTCCAAGTCCTATTTCACCCAATGCCCTCGCTGCGGCACTCGCAGTTACGAACAGCTCCCCACCCACGGCCACTGCATCGAATGCCTCTACTCAAACGACCTCGCTCCACAGGGCGACAAGCGCGACTTCCTCACTCTGCGGGAAGCCGAGGCGCTGATCGAGCCGTCCGAAATTCATCAAATGCGAAGAGATCAAAAAAAGATTTCGGGAGCGGCGTCGTGATCTGCCGAAGCACGAAATCCGCCATCAGAAATTCCTGGATCTGGCTCTGCCGCCAATGGGCCGAAGCCGAGGAAATTCAGCAGCGAATTGATACTGAACGTCTCAAGGCCCAAGAGCGTTACGGCTCCGGTTTTCCGTCTCGCTGGATCTAAGGAGTCCAAACACAAACGAACGAATGGGGGTTCAATGAGAAATTCCGAAACGACTTTGCGAAAGAACGACTGCGGGCGCTGGGAAGTCGGCATCCACGAACTGACTTCGGGAAGCGTCGTTGAAATCAAAATCGACGGTCACTGGATCTGCGGCGTCATCGAGCACTGGCACGACAACTACTACTGGTTCAGCCGCCGCGATGGTGTTCCCGTCGTTCTTCACTCCGGCATTTATGCTCGTCTCCCAAACTCGACCGAAAGGAGGTTCTGAAAACTTAGTTGAGAACCAATGAGGGACCTTGAGGGTTCATTGTTTCAAATACGGAGTTCAATTTGTCAGAAAATAAAATCGAACAAAAGCAAAAATCGGAAAGGCTGAATCTCTACTGGCTGTGCGGCCAGACGGGACGAAAACACCCCGCCGGGGTCGCGTTCTTCAATGAAGAACAAGGCGACTATCGGCTGAAGATCGACGTGATGCCCGACGATAAGACGTTTTTTCTGAAAACGATCTCATCGAGCGATGACGTGACTTACTACCGCGTGGAAGCGGCCGTGAAAAAGGCCGGGCGCGTGGTTCACAGGGCGGAAGTCGGCTCCGGCTACGCCAAGAAGGAAGATCCCACCATCTACATGGACATCGGCCCGTTCTCGCGGACCCTCGTTCTTGAGCAACAACAGGCTTGAAACAGGATCGTTTTCTGATGGTTCTCTTCGCGGGTTTTGCCGTTCTCATGGTGCTCTGCCCGGAACTCGCGCTTGCGCAGTTCTCGGGTGGTGCCTTGGAAAGCAAAGTCAACGGAGTGACGAGCGGACTTATCAACTTTCTCTTGCCCGCCGCGAGCGTGATCGGACTGATTTACAGTGCGATCCTCGCCGCGACCGGCGACGCCTCGGCGAAAGCCAGGATGACCACCATCGCAATCTGTAGCGTGGTTGGAATGCTGGCTCCTCTCATCATTCGCTGGCTGCAAGGGATGGTGAACTGATGCTCAAGGCATCGACGGTTCATCGAAATCTGGATGCAAAGTTTAAGATCGGCGGCGTCGAAGCCGCCGATCTGTTGGCCGTTTTACTCACGGGTGCCGTGATGAATCTGATCTTTGGGCGGCTGTCCATAGGTCCCATTTTCATTTTCGGTATTCCGGGTCTTCTTTTCTGCGCTCTCTACTTCGGGAAGCGCGGAAAACCGGAGGGCTATCTCATGCACGCGCTCAAATTTTTTATTTCATCCGGCGAGCTAAGAGCCGGTGAAGTCGAGGATTCCGTCTGAAGAAATCCCCAATTGCGGGGAAAGTGCCGTTCTTCCGGTTCGACGATCATCTGATGGTCTATCTGGACGGCTCGATGGGGGTCGGTTTCAGGCTCGGCGGATTCGATAGCAGTTGCGCCTCGGTGGACTCGATCAATGCATTTTGCCAGAAGATCGAAAACTTTCTCGCAGGGCTGAATGAGGGCCTACGAATCCAGGTTTTCTACCGGCTGACGAACAACGCCTATGACGTGGTGGAACAGCATCGAGCGGTTTCGGGTGACAGCAGCCTTGCTTATCAACCGATCCGCAGCGCCCGCATCGCGTTCTTTGAAGAGAAGTTGGAATCTGGCCGGTTTTTTATGCCGGAAATTTATCTTTTCGTGCGCAGCCAGCCGCTTCAGCTCAAAAGGCGCAAGATTTTCGAGAAGAAAGAACGGTTTGAGGGATTCCCGCCTGAGCAGTTTCGTGCCCATCAGGAACGGTTCGCCATTCTCGTCTCGCAGGTGGAGGCAGCACTGCGCTCGGCGACGATTGCGCCCAGCCGTCTGCTGAAGACGGATTGGTTCAATCTCTGCTTCTCGTACTTCAACATGGAGCGGGCCGAGATCATCGGTTGCCCCAGCTTGAGGGAGCCGACGGACGCGCTCGCCCCGAGCTTGGGCGCGCAACTGGCACTCACGGACATTTCGGTTTCCGAGAAGCACCTGAAGATCGGTGGACTGTTCTTCCGCGTCGTCACGATGGGGCTTTTGCCGGAGGGCCAGACGGTCGCCTCCATGATCGAAAGCCTGATGACACTGCCGTTCCACTTCTGGATGTCGCAGAACATTCACACGCTGGAACAGCGCAAAGAGATCGAAAAGCTCGAACTCATGCGCCGGATCGCAAGCTCGATGGCCTCGGGAAGCAAGAATGTCTCCGACATCGAAAGCGAATCGAAGCTGTCGAACCTCGAAGACCTGCTCCGCGAGGTCATGACCGGATCGGAGCGGCTGGTGTCTTCCGATATGAACGTGATCTTCTGGGCGGAATCTCAGGAGGAACTGGAGCAGAAGACGGAAGAAATCTTGCGGGCGTTCCGTGCAACCGGCCAGGCCGAAGGTCTGGTCGAGACGTTCGGCCTGGAGGACGCCTTTTTCAAGGCCGCGCCCAGCGTGTGCGAAGGGTTCCGCCATAAGCGCATGAAGACGAGCAACTGCGCTCATCTGATGCCTTTATACGCGGCCTGGATGGGTAACAAGCGGCCGGTGGTGTTGCTCACGAACCGCGAGGGCGCACCCTTTGCCATTGACCCGTTCGCGCCAGAATTACCCAACTGGAACGGTCTGATTTTCGGCGGTAGTGGCTCAGGGAAATCTTACTCGATTTCCCAGATGATGCTCCAGTTTTCCGGCCAGAAGTACGGCGGCAAGCCGCCGAAGATCGTGTGGATCGACAATGGAGCCTCCAGCGAGAAGCTGATCGAGGTCATGGACGGCGAGTTCATCGACCTGAACCTCAATTCGGGCATCCGCCTGAATATGTTCGATCTTGAGGCCGGAGAAGCGAAGCCCACCGCCACCAAGATCAAACTGATCCTGGGTTGTCTTGAACTGATCCTGAAGGACGACGACAAGGTGGGACTCCCGAAGCGGGATAAGGGCCTGCTCGAAGAGGCCATTTTTTCCTGCTACCGCAAAATCGGCGAACGCATTCCGCAGCTCTCCGATCTGCGGGAGATCCTGCGCGAGCATCCGGTGACGGATATGCGCAAATACGCCGACATCCTGTTCTCGTGGACGGGAGAAACGGCGTTCGGTCGAATGCTCGATGGTCCCAGCAACGTGAAGCTCACCAAGGACTTGGTTTCCATCGAGGTCAAGGGGCTGGAGAACTACCGGGATCTGAAGGACATCTTTCTGCTGCTGCTCACTTCGTACATCAAGGACGAAGCGGCTAGCGATCTGGCCCGCCCGTATCTGTTGATCGTGGATGAAGCGCAACGACTGTTCAAGTCGGGCTCTCCGATGGGAAGGGAGTTCGCTATAGATTCATTTCGCGTTTTTCGTAAGTACAACGCGGGAATCTGGTGCATCTCGCAAAACTATAAAGATTTTTTGTCGGACCCGGACCTAGCGGACTCGCTTATGCCCAATACCACGTTCGTCTTCATCCTGCGGCAACGGAAGATCGACTGGAACGACTTCAAGGAAACCTTCGACTTCGATGACGCTGTTGTGGAGGCGGCAAAAAGCCTGGAAATCGTCAAGCGCAAGTTTTCCGAGTTCCTACTGATCCAGGACGAAAACATTGCGGTTTTACGGCTGGAATCTGACCCGCTCAGTTACCGCATCTGCACCACCGACGGAAACGAAAAATCGGAGGAGAAGACCCTGCGGGAGAAATATCCCGACCGCCCTCTCGTGGAAATTTTAAGTGAACTTGCTCAAGGAGATTCGCATTAAACGAATGAAGACTTGTCTGGTGGCGGCCCTCATCATGGCCTGCGCGTTGCGCCCAGCACCCGCGCTGGCGTTCACCGATGGTTCAGGATGGGCGGCGGTTGGATACCTCATCAAAATTCTGGAGGAAAACTATCGGCGGTATGTGCAGCTCAAAGCCATGATCGACACGGCGAACGGTCACTACGACTACATTCGGGCGCTCAATCGCGGCCTGGACAACTCCATCGGTCTTTTGGAGGCGCTGCCCATTAAGGACGAGAAGGTTTTGGCGGAACTGAAGAACTTCAAGGAAGCGGTCGCCCGCGTGGAACTGCTCTACGGAAAAATCCCGCAGAGCCCGGATGAAGCCCTGCACCTCCTGCACGATCAATCCGTGGCGGAAAGCCTGCGCATGGCGAACTCCTTCAAGGATTTCTCCGACACGCAGGAGAAAAATTCGTTGTTGATCGCCGCCCAAGCGCGGGAGGCATCGCCCAAGGGCGCGGCCCGGATGCAGGCCGAGACGAGCGCGGAGATCCTGCGCACGCTCTCGCAGTTGATTCGCCTCAACACGCAGATGCTCAAGCTCCAAAGCGAACAGATTGCGATGGCGAACAAGTCCGCGAAAGATGAGGTAGCGGGATTCCAGAAGATCAACCAAGACCTTGGAAGCGGATTTTCCAAGTTCAAGCCGGACATGAAATTCATCGCTTTCTAAATGTTTGAATATCTAGGAAGCGTTGGCGCGGAACTCCACGCGCAGATGGTTCAAATGTACTGGATTCTCTTGGTTCCGTTTGTCGTGTTCCTGTTCGTGTTGGAGGTCATCAAGGACGACAATCCGAATCTACGCGATTTATTTCGCCGGATCGTGTTTTCGGTGCTGCTACTGCTGACCTTTGATTGGACCCTTCAGACGATTGCCGTGGTTGGCGACGCCGTGACGGAGAAAATCAACGGGTTGCAACGGCTCTCCGAGGTTCTTCAGAATCTCGGGCCGAACTACTCCGGCAAGGATAGCTGGTTCAACGTGCGGGAAACGATTCTCTATGTGTTCAGCATCGCGGCCTACCTGATCGCCTACCTGGGGTTTTTCGTGGCAATGGCGCTGACCCACTTCGTCTGGACGATCCTGTATGTGGCCGCGCCCTTGATGATTCTCATGTACGTCAGTCGCCATACGGAGCGCGTGACCATGAGTCTCTACAAGGGATTAGTGCAGGTCGTGATCTGGAAGATTTTGTGGTCGATCCTTGGCGTCTTGCTGCTGAAGCTCGCCATGCAGCCGGAGGTTACGGGGCTTGAGGATTATATCATGTCCATCGTGGTGAATCTCTGCATCGGATTCTCAATGCTGTTCATCCCGATTGCCACAAGATCCTTGGTTTCGGATGGGATGTCCTCGGTTGCAAGCTCGCTTGCGGCGGTTCCGGCGATTGCCGCCGGGGGTGCCGTCAAGATGGCGGCGGCCAAGTACGGAGGAAAAATCGCGGGTGCCGCCGCGTTCGCGGCCAAGCCCGCCACGAACCCCATTGCGGGGCGCGTGGAAATGATGAAGGACCGATTGCAGCCGCGATTCGAGCAGGCAAAGAAGGCTTACGGAGCCATCGGGCTCCCGCAGGAAATTCTCAAAAAAAGAGCCAGAAAAGAAAAGAGGAATAAGTGAACGAAAAATCTAAGAACACGATCCCGAATATCTGGACGGCACAAGAGAACCTGATCCATTTTTATCGGCTTCTCTCTGCGGGCCTGGGTGGGCTCGCTGTCATTTTGCTGGTGGTGGCCGTCGCGTTCGGTTTTCGAGATCCGATTGTCGTCGTGAAGTCGGATGATGCGCAGGAGTTTTTTGTGAGCCGCCGAGCGCCGGTTTCCATTGAAAAGAAGGATGTCGAAAATATCACGCGGCGTTTTCTCGATGCGCTGTATGTCTGGCCGGAGTTTAATGGCCAGGCGCTCGCCAAAGAGATCGCGCCCTACGCGGAAGAAGCATTGGTGGGAAAAATTGTCGAAACGCAGGCGCTCAAATACGGCAAGGACTTCAAGGGTAAGAAGCTGGCGCAGGAGCTGTCCTTCGTAAAGGTGGACGTGCTGGAGGATCGCGTGATCTGCACATTCGACCGCATCCTGAAGATCGAAGGGATACCGCTGGTCATTCCAACCGAAGTCACGCTGTCGATGCTGCGCGGGAGTAGCACACGGGAAAATCCAATGGGCGTCTTCGTCTCTGGTATTTTAGAAAATGAAGGCGCGAAGTAAGTTGTGGGGTTTTGTCGGACTGTTGATGCTGATTTCGATTGAAGTCGGAGCAATGGTCCCGCCGGGTGACAAACGAACGATCCTCACCTCCGGGGAAAAAGTTTACCCGATTCAATATCGGCTCGGCACGAGCACGATTTTGTATTTCGGTCTGCGCCCCGAGACGGTGATCTGCGGGAACAAAAACTATTTCAACATCGAGAAGATCAAAGAGGGAATCACGATTCAGCCTCTGTCGAATTTCTCCACCAACCTGACGGTTCTCGCTCAAGGCCGGCGCTATCTGTTTTTCCTGACTCCCGCCATCGGTCGCCCCGATGGATTCGTGGAAGTGAAATGGATTCCGCCCGGCCAGGCACGATCCGTCAAGGCGCTGGCGAAACATGACGGCGAAGTGACCCGAGAGCTCGGACAGAAGACCAAGATCGGCACCGCCGTTGAGTTTTCCATTTTGCGCGAGAAGGCTTTGGACAAAGGGAAACGCCGGATCTTCGAGATCGAGATGAAAAACCTCGGTGGGAAAGCCATTCCCGCGAATCAGTTTGAGGTGGTGGCCTCTATCGCGGGCGTCCCTCTCGCCCGCCAGGTTGTCGTCTGGGAAGGCGATGACCTGAAGGAGAAAGGCAAGCTCCGGGGCCGCGTGATCGTCTCGGGCCATGATGGAAGGCCTCTGAGCCTCGTTGTCGGCTATCTGGGCAAGAGCACCAAGCTCGTCATCAAGGGGGGCCGCAATTAGGTGGTGGGAGACGTGTCAGGAGCGGTTGAAGCGGACTTTTCTCCAAGCCAGCGGTGGAAAAACCATTGTTGCCCTTCAGCGCGTGGGTGTCGTGGCTGGCGGCGGGCTTTTACTTCTCGCCGCTGGCATGGCGTGGTTCGGCCCCGCAGAAGATCGGACGTTCTACTTGCAAACGACGCAGACGCAGAATCGCGGCGAGGAAAATCCCGCAAGCGGCGGAACGGCGGTCAGTGGCCCTGTAGCGGCACTTTTTGGCAATAGCGAGAGGAAAAAGGAATCAGAGGCGCGGGCCGCGATAGAGCAAAAACGAAAGCGCGTCGTCATCAAGTATTACGCGCCTCAACTCGTGGGCCAATCGAACAAGGTGCCGAAGGCCATTCGCTCAGGTGCCAAGCTGGTTGGCTTTCTTCTGAAAGCCATCGACACCCGTGCGCCTTCGCCGGTTCATGTACGCATCGCCCAGGGCGGCGAAGTGAACGGCGTCGAGATCGAGAAGGGTTCGGTTTTGACCGGCCAGTATTCCTACGCCGGTTCCGGTGAGCTGGTTTTCGTGTCGTTCTCGCGGCTGGATACGCCCGAGGGCGAGCCCAAGAAAATCCAGGCGCAGGCCCTTGATAGCGGCACCTACACCGCCGGGATTTCCGGCGAGGTGTATTCCGACGCCGGGCTCAAGACGGCCGCGAGCCTCGGGCTGACCATGTTCGGCGGTATGGCCGATGTCCTGACGGAGAAGGAATCGCTCGGATTCTCGCAAAACGGTGTGCAGGCCAAATCCACCATGCGGAATGCGCTCTTGCAGGGGCTTTCCCGTTCGGCGCAGGAGCAGACAGGCCGGATGCAGAACGAGATCAACTCGGCGAAGGACTATGTGCTCATTCCCGAGGGCAAGGAAATGATTATCGAACTGACTGAGGATTTCAAATAGAGAGCAAAAAACATGATGGAAAAGCGGACGGTTTTGCAGCTTTAGGAAAAGTGATCGGCGGGACGGCCCGCTTTTTTGGTTCGGTGATCTGGACCGGGATTCGCTACGGCGTCCATTGGAAACCGAGAGTGTTTCTCTCTTGGGGCATTTATCTCTTGTGGATCACCCTCATCATCTTCGGACCGAGGTGGAACTTGAGCGTTCTGCTTCAGTTCGCGGGCTCAATCGTAGGATGGGGTGGATTCGGCGCGTGGATGGGGGCGCACGTTCCGCGCCTGGTGCAACTCTTTGTCTTTTTTGTTCTGCCCCTGTGTGGCTGGCTGTTCGCGCACGGCATCCGAACGTGGATCGGCTTGAAAAAGTATCAACGGTCTATCGACCACTTGGGGCTGAAGACGCCCACGGGGGTCACGCCGAAAGTGGTTCGGGTCGTCGAGCTTGAGAACAAGCAACGCCGGGTTCTTGTTCACGCCGTTGGACTCGATGTGGCTCAGTTTCGGGATAAGAAAGGCGTTTTGGAATCGAGCTTCAACGCCATCGTGCAGGAAGTTCGCGTCACGCCGAGCAATCGCCAGATGGTCGAGATCCTGGTTTCCGACCGGGAGCTGCCGACGCTCGTGCGCTTCGACTCTCACGCGGAAGCCTTGCGCAAGCCCTACACGTTCCTCGTGGGTGAAACGGTGGATGGTTTTATCACCGCCGATCTGTGCGAGATACACCACCTGCTGATCGCCGGCGCGACTGGCGGAGGGAAAAGCGTGTTCTTTAAGCAAGCGTTGGTTGGACTCTTGAAAAGCTCCGATCACGTCCAGCTCTATCTTTTGGACCTGAAGCGCGGAGTTGAGTTTCGGGTTTTCGGTACACTCAAGAATGTGCGGGTTTCCAAGGACGAGGCCACAGCTATTTCCATGCTCCAGCGGGTTGTTGAGGAAATGGAGCGCCGGTTCCGCTTTCTGGAGGAAAAGGGATTCACCGAGATCGTGCCGGAAAGGGATGGACTGGATCGAATCGTGGTCGCCGTGGACGAGGCTTCCGTGCTGTTCACCGTCGGCAAGATGTCAAAGGAAAGCAAAGCCGCCGCTGAAGGTGCCCGCGAGCTGACCGACAAGATCGCCAAGCTCGGCCGCGCCGCTGGCATTCACTTGATCCTGGCAACGCAAAAGGTTGTGAAGGAAACCATCGACACCCGTGTTCAGACGAATATCAACGCGAAAATGTGTTTTCGCGTAAACACCATCGCAAGCTCGATGACCGTGCTGGGTAATAAGAAAGCCGCAGACCTCCCCGACATCAAAGGGCGAGGCATTTGGTCCGTCGGAAGCAACGATCTGGTCGTTCAGGTTCCATATCTGGATAGCGACGAGATCAACGAGGAAGTCTCGGGCCTGACCGCCAAGTTCAACGGCGAAGCATCGCCGCTGAAGCAAAAAATGCTTCAGACGATGGCACCGAAGAAGAAACGGTCCAAGAGCAACACCATGAGCCAGGAGGAAATTGAACAATTTGAGGCCGAGGAGAATCAGGATGTCGATTGATATTCAGCCAAGGGATCGCCGGATCATGCGCCATGTGTTCGTTCATCGTGTTGCGACTTACGATCAAATCCGGAGGAAGTTTTTTGCGAAGAACTTTGAAACGGTGGCGAGGAATCGCATTCGTAAGCTGGTCAAACATGGATACTTTCGCTCGTTCGGCGCGGAACATGGTGCCGTCCTGATCCGCGCCTTGAGCCTTACGGAAAAATCGTGGCCGTTCATTTCAGAAGGCTGGGGCTTTGATATGGACAATCCGCACTTTCGCAGTGAATCCGTCGAGCATGATTTTCGCTTGGCCGAGGTGGTCTTGAAGTTTGAAAGGCTCCAGTCATTTGCGCGGTTCCTGTCGGAGAACCTTCTGCAATCATCAACGGCACTCGCGGCGGACCCGATTTTTCGGGATGCGGTCAACCTGCAATCGGACGGTGTTCTCGTGCTCAAAGACAAGGACGGCGGTTCTATTCTGTACGCGGTGGAGTATGAGATCAGCAAGAAAGCACCGGATCGCTATACCCGAAAGCTCGAAGGCTACTATCAGGCCGGCGGCATTGATGGCGTTTTGTACGTCTGCGGGAATCAGGAGATCGCCGCCGCCGTTGCACAGGCGGATCGTAAGGTTCGCACAGGACACGAATCCATTGTGTTCCTCGCCGGAGAATCCAGTGTTCTCAAGTCGGAAGGCAAGGTCATCTTCAAGGGAGTCAGTGGTGGCGGCATAGGGCTTATTTGAGGGGTCAGTCGGACGACTAAGTTGCCTCAGTTTTTTCTCAGTCGCTCGACTGAGGCATTTCTAGCGTAAGTGACTGATATGACGGAAATTCGGTTGTCGGTTTTTATGGGGGGTCACGGCCATACGGAAATTTGCTTCTGAGACGATTTTGCCGGGAGGCAAGGTCGTCGAAGGAGCAATAAGTGACGAGGCCGTGACGGGGCGGCGGCGGGCCGGAGGAAGGATAGAGCGTATTAAATAACAAGAGGAGCTACATATAAGAGCCAAACTTTTTGTCGGATTTGTTGCAGTTCTAACGATGAATGGATGTTCCACGCTGCGCGAGTCGCTGATTCTCGGCGCGGGAGCCGGTGCGGTCGTCGGCGGAATCGCTGGCGGCCAGCGGCCCGGTGATCGTGGCGAGAACGCGATCATGGGTGCCGTGATCGGCGGTGTTGCCGCCGGTCTTGCGAGCTACGCCATCCACGGGGTACTGGAGAAGCGCGACGCGAATGTGCGCCGCGAGACGCTGATGAACCTGGAGCATTACGATGTTCTTGGTTTCGAGGGCCTGAACGCCAACCCCGGCGGCGACCGCAGCGGCAAGTGCTTCACCACGCAGGAAGTTGACGGCCAGATCATGTCAATTCCCTGCGACCTCGTGAATGGATCGGATGAGGCCAAGTGAGGAACGATCCCATGCAGCCGGGTGCGGATAGAGAAGTCCTGCGCGTCGCCTTGGATAGACAGGCGGCCCAGGATTTCGCGCAGATGGCGAACCGCCTGAAGGCCCAGAACCCGCACGTCCGGGTTCAGCCTTCGGCCTTCGTGAGCTTTCTGGTGTCGGATTTCTTCGCCACCTATTTTGAAAAGGATTTTGGGATTCTGGTGGCCGAGTTCTTCGACGCGAAGAGCTACCACGAAGCGCAGTTGCAGCAAGCCAAAGCCCAGGGCGATTTTGAAAGGGTTATGGCGGAATCCCTGGTCACGATTCGGAAGATCAAGGCCAGGTCGCGGCGCAAAAGCGGCCAGAAGCGGAAGGCCAAGTCCTCGTCCAACCCCGAGAGCGCCGGTTGAGACAATACAATCGTGCGCGGGAGCGGAAAAATATCTTGCATAGTCTTCTTAAAGAGACTATATTGACGAGTAATGGATCTGGACGAGTTCACGCTGGCAGACAGATTGAAAGAACAACTTCTGACCTCCATCGAGAAGACGATGGAGGAGGCGGACATCAGCCAAGGGGAAGTTGCTCGGAGAGTCGGTGTCCTCCGGCGGAACGTGAATCAGATCATGGGCCGGAAGAAAAACGCGTCCCTCGACTACATATTGAAGATGGCCGAGAGCATCGGCCTCGATGTGGAGATGAGGGTCAAGAAACCGAGGGCTTGAAGAAAGCCAGCGGTGACTTCGCCGAGTGCGGCGGGTGATTCATCCGATCCAAAATTGATGATGGATTAACGGCCCCCGCGGGGGCACAGCTCTTTGAAAAGTTAAGATGGATGACGGCAAGCGAGGCGGCGAGCTACTTGCGCGTATCTGTGGGTCAGCTCCGCAACATGGTCTATCGCGGCCAGGTACGGAGTTACAGACTGCAAAACCGACTGCGGTTTCTGCGGTCTGATCTCGACCGTGTGTTGAAGCCTTCCAATCGAATGGAGGCTTAACAATGGTTAGAATCTACAAGTACGAAAACGACGCTCCTCTTTATGAGGTGTACGTCAATATCAGGTCCAGATCCGGGAGAAGAACGCAGAAACGGATTCGGGGCTTCAAAACGAAGTCCGAAGCCGAGAAGCAGGAAACGAAACTTCTCCGAGAAGCGGAACGGGACCTGATCGAGAAGGAAGCTGCTGGTGAGACTTGGAAATACGTTGTGGATAAGTTTGAGGAAAACATATCTAAAAACGAAAATCTGAAGGCTCACACCCGCCTCGACTATGTGGCAGCAGTTAGAAAGCACACCGAAGGTTTCATGAATAGGCCCATCAGCTCGATCACTCGGGTTGATGCCAAGGCTCTGTTCGCGGAACTATCGACGAAGGGTCTTTCAATCGGGCACCAAAAGAAGATCAAAATTATTCTGAATCGGCTTCATGCATTTGCCGCCGATGAAGGAATGATGTCGGAGGGGGTGAATCCCTTCCGGGCGGTCGAGTTCCCAAAGGAAGAGGAAAAAGTTCCTGAAATTCTCTCGATTGAGGAAATCAGGCTTTTACTCAAAACCGCAAGGGACATAGACCATCCTTGGTATCCGGTTTGGGCGATGGCGCTTCTGACCGGCATGAGAAATGGTGAGCTTTATGCGCTGGCCTTTCAGGACGTGGATTTCGACAATAAGCTCATTACGCTTTCCCGCTCGTACAATACGCGAACGAGAAGTATAAAGAGCACGAAGTCTGGTTACTGGCGGCAAATCCCAATCTCGGCCGAGCTTGAAGTGCTTTTGAAGGAGCTGAAACTCAAGGCGGGAACTCGAAAAGAGGTCTTGCCGAGGCTTCCGGGTTGGGAGAAGGGCACGCAGGCGAAGGTTCTGCGGGCCTTCTGCCAGGTCGCGGGACTTCCGAGCATCAAGTTCCACACCTTGCGGGCGTGCTTTGCAACCCAGCTTATACGCACTGGCGTTCCGCCGATTCAGATTCAAAAAATCTGCGGCTGGAAAGACCTTGAAACCATGCAAATCTACATCAGACTTGCGGGGATCGAGGTGCAGGGCGTGACGGATGGGCTCAAGCTGTTGCCGGAAACCGAAGTTATGGGAAAGGTAGTCAGTCTATTTGGGGGGCAGTGATGCCCCGTGATGGCTACACTCTGGCTACAAATTCACCTAAACTTGTGAAATGGTTGGAGTCTCGAAGAATCCGCCAATTTCGATTTCCCTTCATTTCGGCCAATTTCTCGAATGGCTTTTCCAAACGATAATGCAGAGTTAAGTCATCCAAAGTCGGGTTCGAACATACGTTTTTCAGGTAATCCACGCGTTCTTGGCGATCCATCGTTTTCCAGAGTTCTTTCGCGCCGATAGCCAGTTCTAACACTTTTTGGACCGCGACCTCTCCCGAGTCGGTGATCAAGAGGTTGAGATGTTCGAGCTGGTCGGTGCAGTCATCTTCGCGCTTTTCCAGAAGCGCGATTTGATCTTCGTAATCGACCTGCGCGAGCTTGCCCATAGTGAAGAGATTTACGACATTGCGGCGCTGTTCGCGGACTTCCTGCATGACGATCCTGAAGCCCTCCATTTGCTTTTTGATCGCCGTCCGTTGCTTCTCAAAGGAGTTTTTGATTTCGTTCGAGAGGTCGGCGGCAAACTCTTTGGTGATGTCAATGCGGTCCACGCTGGGCTCGAACTGAGCGAATATTTTTTCTTCGGAAGAGTAAACAAGCTTCCCGTGGACCTTCCGCGAATTGGAACAACGGTAGAGGTGATAGACTTTAGCTTCGCCCGTACTTTTCAAGATTTTCTCCTTTTTCTCGTAGGTGATGAGGCGCTGACATTCGGGGTGAGCGCAGGTGAGCCAGCCTCGGAAAATGTCATCGCCCGCCGCCACGGAGGAAACACGATACTTGCAGGCGTTACCGTTGTTGACGGCTTCGACGGCCTTTAGGACTTGTGCAGGAATGATCTTCTCATGCTTGCCCGGATACCGGATCGGGTCATCCTTCAGGTGGAAGAAACCCCAATAAAATTCATTCTTGAGACGGGCTTCTATGGCGTGACGACTGTACGTTTCGCGCATTTCCGCGGGCACGAAAAATTCTTCTTTTCCGCCTTGGCGTACCTTTGCCGCGAGATTGATCCTCCGAATTTCATCGTATGAAGTTCCCTGAGCGCGGAGCTCAAATTCCCTTTGAACAATGCGCACGTTTCTCGTATCGGGGTCCACGATGACTTTCGCCGTGCCTTTGATGCCGTTACCGTACTTGTCGCGGTCCTTGTAATGAATGTAGCCAAGTGCCGTCCAACGGTAAGGCCACCATCCCTCAAGGGCTTTCGTGCGGAGCGAAGCCTTTAGGGTTGTGCTCTTTCCGCGTGATTCGCCTTTGTTCATAACGGCGTTCATTTCCCGAAACGCAAAATCCGCGTCGGGGGTCTTCTTCCAGTAAACGCGCCCTTCGGTGACATGGTGAATGATGATCTTGCCAGCGCGAATCAGTTCCTCGTGCTTTTCCACGTCAGTCAGATTACGGGCCTCCCGAGAGCTCCAGAAAAAAACGATGTGCCGGATCTTCTCTTTGAGGGCGTGCTGGATCAGCGCGTGGAACTTTTTCCGTTCCTTGCGCTTAAATGCCGTTTCGATAATGGACTCGATTTGTACGACTTCGAGCCCTTGTTTTTGAGCGTATTCGACGTTTTCGCGGCGCTGGGTTTCGCCGGATGTGTTTTCTTTTTGCCCGTAACCGCTTCGGCGAATGACCAGCAGGGTTCGCTTGTTCGGGTCAGATTTCCAGCTCTCAGAAATGTCTTCCATAAAATGCCTTTCCTTTCGTTATTCTACCAAATGTCCCTCTTGGGGCGCAGTCCTATCGGGTTCTAACATTGGCGCTTCCTCTTGCGGCCTGGGCTTAAAGCGTTTCCCTTCCAGTATCAGTTTTGTCTCTTGGTCCAGAAGCATCCTAAAGACGTTCGCCACCCTTTGAAATTCCGCCTTCGTAAGCTGAAGGCGAGTGCCGTCAGGGTAAACGTATTCTTTATAGATCGCTTCGGGGTCTGCATTGTCCTCTGCCTCATTCTTCTCGGCGGCGCCATCTTGTGCGCTCAGGCGCTCAAGAATCGCCGCCTTGTTTTCCCTCAAGATGGTCCGCTGGCTTTCGGTCAGCGGACCCTTCATTGCGCGAAGGTGGAGGGCTCCGTCTTTCGCGCTCACTTCCACGCCTTCACTCTGGAGCTTTTGCAAGATTTCTTGGGTGGTCATTTAGATGACCTCCTCGTAAATCTCCGGCTCGCTGGAGTAGCGGGCCGTGCTCTCTGTGCGGCTCAGTCGGTAGCGGAATGGATCGCATTTCTTTCCTGATCCGGTTCGCAACACCGCGCCTTCGCGCACAAGATACTTCAGAGCCGCAATTTTCGTTCTCCTTCGACCGGGCACCTCCCTTCCGATCTGGCCCCCGGTGGCGGATCGTTTGGTGAAGAGAAAGTCCAAGATGTCTTTTTGGATTCTCTTGGTAGCTTCATTTCCTAAGTCGGCGGTGATCGGCGCGAGTGGTTGACTTGCGCTCGATTCGCTCAAGACTCACCTCATTCTTTCGGTTCCGATTCGATTTTCTGGGTCCGCTTCGTGCCGGTCGCCGTCGTCTGGTTCTTTTGCCGCTGAATCACCGGAGCGAGAAGCCCGCCGACTTCGATAGAGCCGCCCGCATTTCGGGCGGCCTTCATTTGTCTAACGACTTCTTCCATGTGCGCGATTTCGTCGAAGTGATCGCCGCGAATCGTTTGAACGTGCTTCGTGAAATACGCCGCTTTGAAAAAGCTGATGATCCACGAGGCGAGTTCGGTTTTCGTCACGCGGCTGGCCTTGTCTTCGTTGACGATGTTCTTCATCTCTTCGAGGTCTTGGTCGGCGGCGGCGGTAATCACGATCTTGGCGTTTCCCATTCGTGCATCTCCTTATTTCTTGAGGCCCCAGCGGATCGCCAGGGCCTCGATGCAGGCGATTTGCAGAGGAGTGTCCATTGCAAAAGCGCGGTCGAAGGGGTCGGGCTTGGTTTCCACGCGGTCGCACCAAATGGCCTGTGCCCAGACAACGGCGGCGGAGTGGCCGCCCCCGAAGTCGTTGCCCCAAATTTTTTCCCACTCGATGCGCTCGCGCTCGATGTTGACCCAAGGCAAAGCCTTGGCCTTTAGTTCCGCGTCGGCGGTGAAGACATGAAGGACCGCGCGAAGTTCGCGTGACATTTTCTTGTTCTTGTTCTTGTTCGTAGTCATTCGTTCTCTCCCCAAAGTTCCACGACTTCACCGCGTTCAAAGTTTTGATCTGCAAGGGCCTTAGTCCAACGATCCGCGAGTGTCCGTAAGTAACGGTGCTCCCGTAGATTCGAGAGCCAAGAGCCGTCCGTGCAGTTGACCCAGATGCCGTTTCCGAAAAAGGCGTCTTGCGGGTGCCAACGCCCGCGCTCGTCCATTTCAAGAATTATTTCCGGGTCCGGCAATAGTTCGTCGTCGGCGTAGGCATACTGACCGATGATAATTTTTCCGGCGCGTCGTTCGATGTGCAGAGGGCGGGAACCGGAGATGCCGATTGTCGCGCTGAAGTTCTTGGTTTGCTGAAAGCAGTCAAGAAGCTGATGCGCTCCCAGCAGTCCCTCGATGTATTCTTGCAAATTCTTGGCGGTTTGTTCGTGACGAAGTAGATTCATGTCGTCGTCCTTTTCCGTAAAGATGAGGGCGGGCACGGCCCGCCCCTCTCCGGTTAGTGATTTGAGTAAACGTAAATTTGGCCGTGGTTGTAGATGAACGAATAATCTCCGTTCAGTTCGAGGTCGCGGGCATAACCTTCATAGTCGAAGTAGTTGCGCGCCCATTCGGGAACTTCCGCAAGCTGGCCGGTCGATTCCAGAAGATAGTCGGCGAAGGCTTCGCGGGAGTCGTGGGCACCTTGCCATTGCTCCAGAAACTTCTCTTCCAATTCGTCAACGTCGGAGTGTTGGCCGTCCTGGTTGGTGTACCAAAGCTCGAAGCCGTCCCCATGTTCCTCGATGAGTTCCGCAATCTTTGAAACCCGCGCCATGTCCGGCCACTCGCCCAATTCGATTTGGCCGAAACCATCGTAATCGTGAACGGCCCACTCCTCTGCGAAGGGTTCCGGCGATGCCTTCAGTATTTCGCTGATCTCGCTTTGGATAGACTCGGCATCTTGGGTTGCGGAAATCCAACGTCCGTGCAGTTTGCCGTTGTTGTAGGCTGCGAGGCAGGCAACGTAGATTTGCGGTTCAGTTTTGGAAGATTGGTTTTGCATAGTGACTTCTCCTTTTGTTCTCGGGAACTGGATTGCTCCCTTAAAAAATTTTTTCCCTGCGGCCCGGTTCGTACCCAGCTCGCTGGGCGGAGGGAAAAAAAGGAGATGGCTGGCGGGGTTTGCTTGAAGTGGACCTAGCCCCTTGGGGCGTTTCCGTGGGACGTGCCACCAAGCGAAGCGACTGGCGCGGCGCTCGGATGGGCCAATTCAAATTTGCAAAGCGTGACAGTCTCGACCAATAAAAGGAAAGGCGTGGTTGCCGAAGGCGACCGCGCAATCGTCTTTCGCGGGCAGTCCGCTTGGACGGACATTGATGCCCGCGAGTTCTTCCCGTGGCGGGATCTCCAAGGGCAAAGGCCCTTGGGCCTCGGAGGGATTCTAAAGGGAGGCCGGAGGTGCGGTCGCCCTTTCGTCAGGAGATCAAAGAGGGAGACACCCTCTTTGCAGAATCAAAGACGGCCCCCAAAAAAAACCGATGATAGCACCGACCTTCGCCGCCGCTGCCTTGCCACCTTCATGACTTTCCTGTTACCGCCCTCACCACTGAACCTTTTTTGGGGGACCGGATTTGATTCTCTGGAGAGAGAGAAAACATCATCATTCATTCACCATCTGCCCCTGCCCCTTGCCCATGTATTGGAGACAGTTCCTGACCACTTCCCACCGTAATGTATTCATGTAGGGGGGGAGTGGTCAGGAACGATCAGGCGCAAAGGAATGGGCAAGGGGCAGGGGCACTTCTTCATGAATTTCGTAGCTTTGCCTGGAATTTTCTTTCTCGTCGCCGCGTCTTCAAAGTGTTCCACCTGGTGAACACTTACCGAAACCGCATCGCCAGTCGCCGCCGCCAGCTTTGTGACGACAGCGCCCCGCGAAGCTCTAACTGCCTGACTCGATCCTTCGGGCCATTTCCGCGAAGGAAATTTCCCTTTTTCCATTCGTCATGGGAGCTTCAAGGCCTTTCAAAAGGAAATCTTCGAGCGAGCAAAAGTAAATTCCGTTCACAACTTTTGCCAACCGCACTTCGAGGTCTTTCCGTTTCACCTCTTCCAGAGTTTCCATCAGGCTTTTCCTCAATGCCTCGTCTTTGACGAGGTAAAGGGTCAGATTCCATTTCTTGGCGAGAAGATGAGCGCGGAAAATTCTTCCGTAGCGACGTTTGGATTTCTGCGTCAGCTCCAATTCGAGCGCGATCTTCATGGACTGCTTTGGCGTTCGCTGAACGAAAACGGCGTCGGGGATGAGTTGCGCGGTTTGCCAGTTGGAGGGCCGATTTTTTCCATCGGCGATTTCGGCGCGGAGTTCGTGGTCCATCTTGAAGCCGCCGATCAGCGGGCTTTTCTCCAAGATCCGGCGCACGTCGATGAGCTTTTGGTCGTGCTCGAATTGCGTCTTGTACCCGCGCCGCGAGAGCGACACGTCTTGGTTCGGCGACTGCTCTTTAAGGAGACGTTTTCCTTTCAGGCTCAGGCGGTAGCCGAGAAGCCTGTCTCCGTCGCCCGTGACCTTTTCCACAAAACCGCTTTCGGTCAAAATCCGAAGCCTGCGATTGTGCGCCCGCGATCCCTCTGTTGAATCCCAAAAATAGAATTTCACCCGCGAGGGACTGACGCATCCGTGTTCGCCCAAGAAACCCAACAGCCGAAGATCCCGCTCCGTCAGCCGAGCACGGCGGGGCTTTTTCGCCCCGCACCCGTCCGCCGTCTTATCTCCAGCGTAAGTCACTTTCCTTTCTCCCACCGGGCGGGTTCGGCGATTTCGTACTCAAAGTGCGCCGGAACGAAAACTCCGTCCTTCACTTGGTCTTCGACATATCGGACGCGCACTTGGGCAGGCCGGAGCTTTGGCCCCTTGTCCTTGTCATTGCCGCTTCCGAACATCTCCAGATTCGGCGCTCCGTAGGTAACGCCGGACTGGAGCTTCTTTTTCTCCTGGTCCTTAAAGCTTTGATCTCCGATCAGAGCGCCGAGAGCTCCGCCCGCCGCCGCCCCGACGAGAAGACCCGTTGTCCTTTGCTCCGAGCTTCCGTCTTTGCTTGCGAGGCTTCCAATACTTCCACCCACAACCGATCCGATGACGCCGCCAAGAAGTCTTGATTTCTCGACTGTGGCGCATCCGGTGAACAGAAGCGAAAGAGTTAGGCCGAGAGGAATGATTTTTCTGAGCATTTATATCTCCCATGAAGGATGATTTTTTCTTGAGAGAGCTCGGCGTTGTTTGGATTCGTAGAGCTATTTTTCTCTTACGCATCTGTGATGTCCGTTTCCTTTTGCCCCGTTTTCTTCGAGACTTCGGGCATCGCCTTGATGGGCTTTGCGGCCTTTTCCACTATCGGGAGAGCAACCACCGGAAGGCTCTCCCGCATAGCGAACTTCAGCTTGATGTTCTGAACCCCATCCCGGTGCGGGATACTTACGACGCCAAATCCGGTACCGAGTTTCTTAAAAATGTTCGGGTGGAAATTGAACTCTTCCACGTCCCGCACAGTGCCGTCGCCCGTCGCGTCTCCGTCCTTGGTCTTTTGTGTGAGCTTCGTTGTGGTCTTCGTCCCAAAGGTTTTGGCGAAGTGATCGCAGGTTTCGGGATCGTTCATTCGCATGACAACCTTGATATTCGTGTTGGTGAGAACCACGTTTCGGAAGGCTTCGGACACTTTGTCAAGATCACCGAGAGCCTGGTGCGAGAACACGACGCCCACATTCGCCGAGCGCGATTTATTCAAGAGCGAACCAAATCCCTCGTAAATATAGTCCTGGAAGTCATCGAGGATGCAGGAGAAGAACTTAGGCTGCCCCATCTTTGACACCTCCAAGGCTGATCTGGCGCTTGGAGACGGCATTTTGAAAGCATTGAAGGACGAGCTTTCCGGTGGCACTCGCCAAGAAAGGAAAGTACATCGTCGGAAGCTGGAAATAGAGAATGTGATTGCCTTGCAGAGCTTCGTCGAATTGGATCGCGTGGTCTGTCTCTTGGAATAAAACGCTCACGTCGCCCACGGTGAAATGACTGAGCATCGTTTCTAAGCCACTCGTTTTTTCCTCGCGGTCTTTCTCGGAAAGTTTTAAGAACCGCAAAACGTCACGGCTCAACATCTCGTCGGGGCAAGCGACCGCCCACTTTTCAAGTTCTTCGGCGTCCACCAGGAGGCGATGGATGAGGGAAAAGGTCGGCGTTTCTTTTTGCGCGAAGACGAGGCGCACGAGATTCAAAAAAATCCGATACTGGATATTTTTGTAATACTCGTTTTCAAACGCGAAGCTCGAAAAGACTCTCTCCGTGACCTCCTGCGCGGAGTCGCCCTTCAAGGGATTGAACGACGACGACGGACCTGGATTTGCCAGAGCGAAGAGGCGAAAATCCGTTTCGCGTCCATAGTGTTTGACGTAAGAATAGAGCTTATTGACGAAGCTCGCATCCGACTTGCCATCGAGGATCAAAACGCCCGATCCGTTTTTGATGTCCTGGATCGCCCAAGGCAGGATCACGCTTTCCGATTTCCCGGCGTTTGTTGTTCCGATCACCTGGGCGTGCATGGTGCGGAAAGACTCTTTCAGATGAATCTCCCGCCCGCCATCGACGGCTTTTCCGAGAAACACGGAAGAGCTGTCCTCTTCCGTAATGCTCTCTTCTTGCTTGAGAAGCGCGTACTTATTCCAGAGCTTCAAGATCCCCAGCACAACCAAAGCGCCGGCGGTCGTCCAAAGCCCCATGAGCACAGGCCCACGCAAATGTTTCCAGAGGTATTCGATCTGAGGACTTATGCGCCAGAGAAACGCCACCAGAAGGATGAAGCCAAACAGGTAAAGCTCGGAAAACTCCGAGCTCGGTTTCTTCTTATCCTTCATTGGTGGAACTCCTGTTCTAAGAACAGGACGAACCGCTTTCCCGCAGGAACTCGGATCGAGGCCCCTCCGCTTCCTATATTTTCGGCTTCGGCTTTGGCGTAGGACTCCGCGGACTGCGTGACACCATTCAAGAGGCCGTTCTTGACGCTTCCTTCTTCCATCGGGAGGCCAAGGCCACCACTTGCTTTGCGGTCTTTAAGGCCCTGGGCGAGTCCACCGACGAAGGTTCCGACGAGTTGGCTTGCGTGCCGGCGAAAGGTCCCAGAGGAGAAATCCCCTGTAAGGCCGCTGGAACCGTCCATCATTGCCGCCAGCCCCGAGATCGAGAACTGTTCACCCTCGGGGAAAACCAGCGTGTGGAAACGAACCTGAAGGCGCTCCCTCGTGGCATCGAGCTGGCCATTTCCGATCACTCGCGTTCCTTTTGGGATCACGAGGGCCTGAAGGGGGCTAAGAACATCATCAAGGACGACGGCCTGGACAGGGCTGTTATTATCCGTACTCTCGACTTTGCCCAAGAGCTGCACCTGGAATACGGAACCCACAGGGAGAGCGTCGGCTGAGTTTTCCCCACGTTTGATAATCTGGGATGCGTTTCGCTGGCGCGAGGAAAACGAGCCACCGCCACCGCGACGATCCGGCATCGAGGAAAGAGTCAGGTAGCGGTCTGACTCTGCCTTCGGCCCAGAGTGCGGCATGGACTCGGCGGCGGCCGTCTGATCCTTCAAGTCCTTCTTCGCTTCCGTCTCTAGCCGCTCACGTTTGGATTGCCCGTCAAAGACGGCACCCAGCACGAACACCAAAACGACGAGAACGCCAAAAACGATCCCGACTGTTTTAAGGTTGATCGTGCGTTTTTTGCTATAAACATGCTCCTCGTTCAGAAAAAAGTCGGCGACGTTCTTACGTCCGACTCTGCTCACTAGGAGTCCTCCTTTCGGCTCAAGGCCTGCGCCCAAAGTCAGCGGAGAACGGCATTGAAAGCGGTTTGCCTGTCTTGGTTTTTAGCTCCAAGCGGAGCGGGGTTTTGGGGTCCATCTGATCCATGCGGAGAAGCAGAAGGACGCTTGAAAATTTCCGGGTCTTGTCTTTGCCTGATTCAACGAAGAGGTTATCGAGGGGAATGGCCCTTTTGCCTTGGAAGACGGAAAGGCTTTCTCTTCCAACCGCGACGTCTTCCTTGGTGCTGGATACCTCGAATTTCAAAACAAGCGTTGAGCGGCTGATTGGTGTCGAAACCGTGATAAGTGTTAGCTTCAAGTTTCCGATCGCCACCGTGCGCCCAATCTTTCTTGTGAGAAGATCGTCCACCAACACGGGCTTTGCCATTTTCGCGGTAGGGGGCGGCGACGTGCGAATCTGGGCGTAAACGATATTGTCGTGCCTTCCGACTCCCGCAAGAAGTTGGAAGTTGAACTGGCCTTCCTTAGTGAACAAAAAGAGATTCGTCTTTCCGCGAGAAACCATCGGCTTGATCGCCACCATGTTTTTCAGGTACTCGACTTTGAATCCGTCTTGATCGCCGATGAGCCCAGGTTGAGGGTGCGAGTCGAACTTGATAAGGGTTGAAAACCCAGGCTCGACGAACACCGTTTCCATATCACTGTCAGAGAGGCGCACGACCCGCATGGATTTGGCCCATGCCTCAACGGGAGGAAAGGCCATAAGGATCAAAAGAAGAATCCGCATAGGGGGCCTCCTTTTCTGGTTTTTAGGGCGACATGAGTTTTTCACTCGTGATGTAGATGCCTTCAGGGTTGTTGGCGGTGCGGTCGCCTAGGGTGAATCCAATCTCAAGATCGAGTCCTTGCGCCGCCCGCACCCCACTGACGATGAGGATACGGTCGGCTCGGACCTGGGCCGTTTTTGCCTTCATGTTGAGCTTTGGCTCATCGGGAAAGAACTTCTGTGCGATTTGCTTTTCCTTGGAAATGCGAATCTGCTCGGCGGTCGCCACGAGGTACTTTTCCCGGTAGTCGCTTGCGACGTAAAAGCTCGCGGCTTTGGTTTTCGCTTCAACCGTGTTCCAGTCCCAATTGTGCCGGGTCTTCAAGTAATTGATGATCGCCCGAATGATCTCTCGCGTGAGTTGTTCGGCGTCAGGTTCCCCGACATCGAGCTTCTGCGTGACCTCTTTGGAAATTGCGATAAGAACGGGGCCGCGCAAAGCGAGGACCGAAATCACCACGAGTTGAACGGAGAGAACGGCGGCGAGGACGAGAACCATGTATTTCAGGATGCGGTTTTGCGCTTCTTCGTCGGCCCACACCTCGAACCAACGGCGCTGAATCTTGCGAATCATATTTTGCCTTTCGTTTTTTTTACGCCCTAGGAGGCGGTAATTGCGGAGGCGGCGGAGGAAGGTAGATCGTAGAGGCTTGGATTTGCCGAGGCCCGACATCTCTCATTGGTGGCGGAGGCGGTGGATTTCCACCCATCGAAAATCCTCCACCATGAGCGCCCATCTTGTTGTTCATCATCTTGCCGAAGTTCATGAGGTTCCCCATCTCGCCGCCGAGTAATTTCTTTGCCGCTAAGACTTTTGCGGGAGCCGCGACCATCAAAGCCGCTGTTGCACCGGAAAGACCGCCTGCCATCGACGTGAAACTGCCGCTAAAGAGCGAGTGAACAACAAGCGGAGTGCCGACCATGCAGATCGCGATGACGAAATTCATCACCGTTATGGTGAGGTAATTTCCGTCCATCGCGTACCACGTCCCGAACGGCAGAGCCTTTATCATGACCGACAAAACGCTCCAGACCACTTTCCACGAAGCAATCTCGAACATCGAACGAAAGAGGTTCACGGTGACTTGCGACGAGAACAGATGAAACAAGAGCAGAATCGGAGCCATGATAGACAAAAAGATCCAAGAGAAATGATAAACGGCGACCATGATATATCTGGCGCAATAGAGGATCGCAAAAGAGCAGTAGGACAAAACCGCCATCATCAAGTCGTCAAAGGCCAACACCAAAGACATCGAACTGCGTGGATAACTTTGGGCTTTCTCTCCTGCCATTTGCAGGAAAGAATCAAGCCCGCTCATGTTGTCGATCCTCTCGGCAATCCCGCTCGTGATGAACAGCATGGCGTCCGTGATCTCGGCGAATCCCGCGAGAAGCAGGGTCGCTACGAATGCCCTTTTCACCTTGTCGATAAACTCAGGACTCCCTGCCGGATTCTGAAGCCAAACAATCACCACCGACGCCATGAAGAAGACCGGAAGCAGCATGTAGTAGATGTCTCGCATCTCGTTGTGGACCTTGAAGGCCACCGAGCCGAGCGCCGCGAACTGATTTAACTGATCCACTCAGCAAACCCTCCTTTAAGAAAGAAGTGATCGCCTGGATGGGCTTGGATTTTCCTAGTGGGAACCGGAGAGCGACGGCAGATCAAAGCCGCCCTTGGCGGCTTGAAGGACCTGGCCCAGCTCGTTGTACTGATCGCGGAACTGCTCGGATTGGAGTTTGGACTTTCGGTTTTGCATGGCGAGCTGTTCGCTCTGTACTTTGAGGAGGGCCGCGTTTGTGCGAAGAATCTGATTCAAGACGTGAATCGTGACCCCTTGCGCTTGCAGGCTTGCTTTCGCGGCCCCTTGCGGGCTCGCCACGTTCGCATATTGCTTCATGCGCTCGGCCTCGGGATCAACACCGTCGGCGTACCGGAAGGCGTCGTTGTGAAGCTGGATGCTCTCGGCCACCGTCATATCGTGCGTGCTCTGCGTTTGCGCTTCGGCTGTCATGGGGATTCTCCCATAGAGCCGTTCCATCTGGCGTAGGATGTCGTTCACGTCGTTCAAGTTCCAATTTCCGCTTTTCATGGTGCGGTTCAGGGTTTCTTGCAACCGCATGGCATCCCGCAAGCCGTTGTTGATGTCCCTCATAAAGTTCAGCGAGTCGCGGCCATTGCCAAGAATCGACTGAAGCTGCGTTACTTGTTGGATGGCCTGCGCGAGAATCTGCATAAGGATGGGAATATCGGCCCCCCAGAAATCCGCCTTGGCCGAAGGCGAAATCGTGAGGGCCAAGGCCGTCACTAAGGACAAGAATCCCTTTCTGATCTTCACGCGCTCTCCTTCGTTTGAAGGTTGCTCATGGCGACGCCTCGCGGGTACTTCGTGGCGAGATCGAATATCACTTCCGAAATGCTCTTTGACGGGTTCTCCTCTCTGTACTTTTCGTAAACGCTGTTATCATCCCGGTCACTCGTCGCCAGCCAATACTCAAGCGGAGTCGGAAAAGCGCGGATTACAGCGCGGTCTTCATTGGCGATCATGTAGGCTTCCGAGAAAACGCCCTTTTGCTGGCGAAGAGTCGAAATGAGCGCCATTTCCTGATCGTTGAGTTTCAGGACCCGGCGCACGGGTTCAAGATCGCCTCGTTGAAGCAGAATGACCTTGGTGGGCGTGTTGCCTAAGATCGCGGGACCAATCGGATGCGCGACAATCTCGTCCAGCCCTTGGGTGACGAAAGTGATGCCCCCGAGTGCTTTTCGCAGGGTTCGCACCCAGTACTCCATCGCGTGCGAGGCAGGTCCTTTCAACAGCTCCCAGCATTCGTCCATGTAAATGCGCTTCTTACGCCCGAAGTATTGCGGAAGCCGCGATTCCACCTTACCCACGATAAAATCCGTGATGATGAGGGTCATCACAGCCTGAAGATCGGGGTAAGAGGAAAGGCCCTTCAAGTCGAAGACGACGAAGTCCGAGCTCAGATCCAGTTCGTTCGGGCGATCCAAGAGTCGCCCGTAAGAACGCTCGCCCGTCCACGGATAGAGCATCTTGGCGAAGTCTTGCAGTTCCTTCTCTTTCGATTTTTCCAGCGTTTTGCGAAGGTCGGAGAGAACGGGCACTCGCGCATCTATTGCCCGCACCGCCTTGTAGGTCTCGATAACCGCTTCTTCGAGGAGGCTGCGCGAGAGTTTTGGGAGCTTGTCACCTTCCTCGTCCGTGAACATACATTCGAGAAGCGAGACGAGAAATTTCACCTTCTGCGAAGAAGGCTCGACCTCATCACTAGGAAGCTCGAACGGATTGATGACCTTCCGGGTTTCTCCTTCGGTGGCGGGGCCGATCTCGATGTACTGGCCGGACATGAACTCGCAAATTTTCTTGTACGATCCACCGATGTCGATAACGAAGACGATGGGCTTTTGGGTCATCGCCTGAGTCATAATGATGTTGTTCAAGAAACTTTTTCCGGCTCCCGAAGAACCCGTGAAAAGCGCATTGAACGATGGCAGTCGGGCCGTATCGAAAGGGTCATAGGCCACAAGGCCCGCCGTGCGGTTGTGAAACAAACAAACGGGGCTGACACCTTGACCGGAGTAGGGCTCAAAGATCGGTAAGAAATCGGCGAGGTTGTCGGTCTTAACCCGCTTCGCCCGAACGCTCGCCACGTTCCCGAGTGGCAGCATGGTCTTGAACACCTTGAATCCTGCGACTGTCTCGGCCAGTCCTTCCGCGCCCGATAGCTCGCGGAATTTCTGCAAAGCCGTTTTCGTCATTGTGGTCAGTTCGTCTTCGGTCTTGGCTCGAAGAAGGAGTGACGTCTGGAAGTAAAAAATCTTTTGCCCCGTGTTGATGAGCTCGCGTAAAAGTTCTTCCGTGGAATTGAGCTGCGCTTCGGATTCGAGATCAGTCGCACGGCCTCCGTGGGACGCTGACATGGAGTGCGCCATGCGCCGCTTTTGCTGAAGGCTCGAAAGCTCCTTCGATTGCTCTGGCACCTTCACATGGACATCGAGCCAGTAGTGAAACGGAAGCTGCGTGAAAACGGCCATCATCGCCGCGTGGGTTTCTTCAGGCAGCGTTTTCAGGGTCAAAATCCGGTGGTAGTAGCCGTCGAAGAAGAAACTCTCTGCGCCCTGAATCAGATCCGAGAAAACGAGCTGTTCTCTCGGGCTTTGCAACGCAAGCTCGGGGACGATCTTCAACTCCTCGCCTTGAAATTCCTGATCGCGGTGCGCGGTCTGGAATTTCGGCGCGGAAACGTCTTTCGAGCGGGAGGGATTCAGGAACTTGTAGATCAGCTCCCAGGTTTCACTCTCTGAAAGAGGTTCGGCACCGATCCCCATACTCGTAAGCACTGCTTGGCAGCTATCAGCACTTTGCCGGAGCTCCCGTTCGGCCTTTTCATGCTCTTCCTGACGCACGGCCTGGAATTTCTTAGGCGAGCTAAAAAACGACGAGAAGATTGAGGCGTTTTTCTTCCCCTCAAAGCGTTGGCAAAGGAAGAGATACAGCGAGGAACGCGAGAGTGCCCCGCTTTCCATCTGGGCCTTCAGAGCGTCGGCGCGGGCCTCGGCAATCCATCGGATGCCGGGGATGTCGCCGGAAAGAGCCTTGTGTTTCTCGATGATCTCCGAAAAATCGGAGTTCACCTGAGTCACGAAACTCAGCTCCAGGCCGTCCGGCAGACCGTTCAGGAAAGAGCGGAGGTCTTGGGCGAGACGGTTGATGCGGTTTGCATCCCACGTTTCTACCGAAGCACCTTTCAGGCGAAAGCCAAGGCCCAGGCTTCCGTCGCTGAGGGCGACTATGCCGTTTAAGAAGTCCCAATACGGAAGTTCTTTTGCGAGAGAGTGTTCAGCCTGAAATTCGTTGAAGTCGGAAAATAGCCGATTACGTTTCGTCATCGGGTGCCTCCTCTTGGAAGTAAGACCGGTAATCAAGGTCAGGCATCGAAGGAGAGAGGACGCTTGGGCTCACCATGTACTCGCCATAGTGCTGAAGGTAGCCATCGGGCTTTCCGCGCTTGACGAAGTAGAGAACGCCCGCGAGCGCGGTTGTTCCTCCCCATACGAGCAGGAATTTCAGCCGGGTGTGCCCGAAGACGAGGTTCGAGACAGCGAGATACAAAAAGACGAGCAGCAAGTCCGCGAGTTCAAAGCCAAAGAGCCGCGCCTTCTTTTCAAGAGCACGCGGTACCTTCGAGTGAAAGAGCATGAGGACTCCTTTCTTCAAGAAACGAAGGCCGGAAAATGCTCCGGCCTCGTTGGTCGTTAGCGGACGGCATCAGAAATGAAGTCGATAATTGCTTGGCTTCCGAACCCGAGTGCTGCGCCTATCAAGGCGTAGGTGACGTGCCTCTTCGAGTCAGGGTGGCCCGTCATGTAGCTGAACGATGCGACGAGCAATCCGATCACGGAAAGTAATGGGAGTACGACATTGGAGAGCTGCGAACGGATATTTTCGAGAGAGCCACGAAAATCGGCGAAGGCGAGATCAGGGAATAGAGCGATGACCAGCGTGGGAAGGAAAACGGACAGGAGTGCGACGGCATCCTGTTTGGAAATGGAACGCATACTTTCCTCCCGAGAAAGCAATGATTGGGAGTGGTATGCGTGGAGGGGCCTTGTAAGGGACGCCCGAAGGCACGCGGGAGCCTGAGTCTTCGAGACTCCGCGCGCGCCCTCGGGCTTGGAGGGACTACTGACGCTTCAACGTGATGAAGTTGTTGAGCTGGATTTCGACCGGATATTTCTTGCTCGTCACGACGCTCATGCTGTCTTCCGACACCATGAGCTCGAAGTAGAGATTTTCCGTTCTCTCCCTCAGATCGACGAGGTGAAACTTCCTGCTGCTCAGGTCTTTGATGACCTCAAAATCCGACATTTCTTGTCTGTTGATGGGTTCACCTTCGCAGGTGGCCGTGCCATTGAAAAACTCGATCCGGTAAAGGAGCGAGCGATCCACCCCATATACCATCTCGAATTTCTTGGACGTGGGCACACCGTTGAAGATGGTCCATTTCACGCACTCGGAGTAGGTGCCCGCGAGTTCGTTCACCCCCTCCGCTTGCGCCGCCGTTGACAGGACGAGAGCCGCCACCATCAAAATGATCTTCTTCATATTTCCTCTTTTCTCGCCCTTTCTTTGGGCGTGGTTTGGTTGTTCAAATTTAAGCCGCGGGGTTCGACTGCGTTTCGAGTTCCTTGGTCGTGGCCCCGTGAAAATTCAGGTACAAATCCACGCACGCCAGAAGGTCGAAATCGAGCTTCATGATGCCGGAGTTTTGATCCCCGAGGAGCTTCGCCGTGCCGACGCGGTTCCAGAAATACTTTTTCCCCGGAAGGCTAGACGGTTCACGAGTCAGGATCACGAAATCAAACGGACGACCCGCCTCTTGTTCAGGCAAGAGATAGAACTGATCCTTCAGAAACATTCGGAGATACAGCGTGTAGGTTGTCGATCCCTCGTAGAGCGTCGAATGCCCCACGGAATTGATCTTTTCGATCTTGCCGCTATCGTCGATGCGGCCTTTGAAAACGTCGAAACGATAGACTTTGACTTTGTTCCCCTGCATTTGGTTTTGGCTTGCGATATTCATATTTTCCCCTCTTCTTGCATGGCGCTTAGGCCACGCTTTACGATTCCATGATTTTGAGCATCGAATGTTTCGACCTTGAAAATGCAGGGTGTTTCAAACAAAACTCGCGGAGCATCCGAAGTGCTCGCGTGAGCAGAGCTTCCGTGGAGCGAAGGCTTAGGCCGAGCGTTTCCGCGATCTCGACCGTTTCCATGTTCTGCCAGAAGCGGAGGTCCACAACAGCCGCGTGAAGGCCCGGAAGCCTCTCCATAGCCGCCCGAATGATGGCGTAGTCCGTCGGTGTAAATAAGTTCGCGCATCTCATTGGCTCCCCCTCTTGATGCGGTTATAGCCAACGGTTCAAATGAACCGGAGGGCGTCTTTCAGGCTCGCGCTCGTTGCGAAACTCCAGATCACGCCAAGTCTCGTAGTCGAGGCTCTGGCCCACGGATGGACTGAAGAGTTTCCCGAGTGTGCGCCGGATTTTCTTAAAAACGCTTTTCTTACCTGCCTCATTCGTGACGAGGCGTGGACGATTTTGGATTCCTGTTTTACTGATCGTTTGCGTGGCGGCGTTCATGTCTTTCACCTTTCTTTCCCCTTTGTCTTACGCGCTGACTTCGACCGGGCGGGGTTCTGCCTGGTAGTCATCGGTTTTGGCCGCAGGATTCATTGGCGTGACGGGAGTCAGTTCCGGCTTCGTCAGAAAATGCTCCTTGAAGGCTACTTCGAGATTGTTCATCAGACCCCGCTCGACGTACTCGATGCAGGTGTCCCAATCGCAGGAGCAGCAAAACTGATCCGGCCCTTCGCTCAAAAGATCCTTCGAGCCGCAGACAGGGCACCGCTCACGGCGGGCCAGCGATTTGCGTCGGGTTCGTTCTTTGATCTGTCTCTGCTGGAGTTGTAGGCTCATCATTTTTTCGCTCCTCCTGGCCTTCTATAGGGCACGAACAGTGCCAGGATTTTTGAGAGGCGAAAAATCGGAGCTAAATGCGTGACGTGGAAAAGGAATTTCGGTTTTCTGATTTAGCCGCGGATTCGGGCGAGCCTATGAAATTTCAAACGATTCCTCCCGGCGAATTGAGAGAAAACGATGCTAGCAAAGGGACTTAGGTCATCTCGTTTGAGTGTTTGTGGGGTCTATGAAAATTCAAACGGCAAATTACGCCGTCGTCACGGGAAATGAAACGATCAGGTCTTTAGAGAGGAGCTTGCAGCCAGCCGTTACGCACTCGGTTTGGATTTCGGCTTCATAGGCGCGGCCCGTGACGAGTACCGCATGGGCAGGGTTCGGGAGTTCGCGGATCGCGGCAAGCCCCGTGCGCTTACCTTTGCCGAAGTCATGGTCGATCAGAAAGCGGTCGCTTGGACCAATCTCCGAAGCGGCCGGCAAGTCTTCCGCTGCACCAAAGAATCGCGTGCGAATCGCTTTAGGAAGTTTTATCTGCCATGCTTGTAGCATGTATGGTTGGTCGTCGCAGATAAAGAGCGTTCCGTCCTTGGGGACCACTAGGCTGTCACAGTACCAAGTCGGCGTCGGTTCCTGCGGAAACATGAGACTGACCGTGGTTCCCTTTCCAAGTTCGGACTCGATGGTGAGGCCCCCTTGGGCCTCTTCCATCAGTTTTTCAGCGTAGTACAGGCCAAGGCCCGAGCCGTTTTCCTTGCCGTGAGTGAAACCCTTTTCACGGACCTTAGGTAGTAGCTCCGGCGCAATGCCTTTCCCGTTATCCTGTATCGAAACCGCCACCATGCTGCCGTCGGCCTCAATATCAATCTCGATTCGTCCATCAGAACCGATGGCTTGGAGAGCATTGTCGAGGAGATTTGAAAGCGTGGCTTTCAAGTCCGGTCCGCTGATGCGCGTGTAGGCGCAGGGAGAATTGCTTTTGATTTCAAGCAAAGCAGAACTTTGAAGCAGGGACTTTTCTTCAAGGATTTGCCGTGCGAGCGCGACGGCATCAAAGATGGCCGTTGGCGAAGGCACGGCCTGGGGAACAGGCTCGCCGCCACCTTCCATCTCCGACAGAATTTCTTCGATACGATGAGCGGCGCGGTGGCCCTGATCCTTGAGTGCCAGCGACTCGGTCGAGGTCGCCGTGAAGTAGGCGTTCAGCACCGCGAGCGGAGAACGGATGTTATGGCGAACCTTTCCCACAAGGTCTTTGAGAATTTTTGAGTTCTGGAAGGCGAGCTCTTTTTCAAGTTCGTAGCTGAGTCTTCTTTTCGCACTCGTAAACGGAAACGCGATCAGAGCGACGACAAAAATCCAAACCAGGATAGCATATCCCGCAAGCTCAAAGCGCGAGTAGATGAAAGAGAGTGCGCCGACCTGAGTTTCCCGTTCGTCGTCGAGACGAATGACAGATCTGACCTCGGCATGAAGAAGCCTATCCCAAAGGCTTCGGTTCCTGTACTCGATGGGAGCCACCGTCGGCGGAAGGGTTACGATCCTGCGTCCTTCGCTATCGTACTGCGTGATGCTCTGAAAGGATGCGAACCTGATGCCGTTCATGATCTGGAGCTCGCCCCTGGTATCTCCGGCCTGAAGAGTCTTTCTCAAGAAGAGGGTCGCTTGATCGGCCAGTTCTTGCTTGATCGAATTGTTCCAAATGATCGAGACGCCGAGCAGACCGAGCAATAGCAACGCCGCCGTTACGACGTATCGACGAATCAGGCGATTGAAGGCTAAGTCCAAATCCTTCATGCCAGAAACTCCGGTTGGGAGAAAACCGCTTCGCTCGAATATCGAGAGAACACCAAGGGACAGTCGCCGAAGGCATCGTCAGTTTGTAACCGATCAAACTTACCATCGGGAATCACGACATCCGAAGCCGTCCGATTAAGAGAAGCCACGAATTCTTGAAAATAGGAAGTGTCTCGCAGGAGGGCTTGCCGGTTCTGACTGGTTGGGCGCTCGATCTTCAGGAAAGCCTCGCGGCTGATCGACGCGGGTTTAGTGTGAAGGCAAAACTCCAGGTTCCGCAGACATTCGAGCCGTGCCTTGTCCTGGGCGGCCTCGATGCTTGAGGCTGCGCCAAGCCCCAGGATACCGCCAAAGGCAGGCTCCGCATTTTTGCCGTTTGCAAGACAAAGAGCGACCGACACGCCGGAAGGCGAAGCGAGACGGTAAAGGCCGATCTCAACACCGAGGCGAGCGTAGCGTGCGCCGACGGCCGGATCTATCGACAGCGGGTTCAGTGCGATTCCGCGGCTCACTTGGTCTGAGAAGCAAAACCGCTCAACGTATTCAAGTCGTGCGTTCTCTTGGGCCAACTCCATATTGATATGGCCCGCGACTCCAAGTGAGCCGATCCCGTGGCGGAAACAGGTTGCTCGCTCCACCGCTTCGCAAACAGCCTTCGCAAGTGCTGTGTTTGCGACGGGATCAGAGCCGCGGCCAACGAATTTTTCACCAAAGATGGAAATGGAAACCCGAAGGTCGCGCCATCCTGGGAAGATGGCTTTGATCCATAACAGCTCTTGAACCCGAAGATCGAAGCGTGTCGCGTTCTGAAGTATCCATGCGGTCAGTTCCTCTTGACGAGCCATATCGGATTGTTTGCAAAAAGCTGTGAGAGTTCGATTTTCCATCCCTTTTTTGCAAGGGCGACATAAGGGCACGACGCCAACGGCACGAAGACCCCTTTTTGAAGGGACGACTCGTGAATAGACTTGAGCATTTTTAGGCGTTCTTCTTTGTCGGAAATTTTCATGTACTTCGCAAGCCACGAGGCGCGTTCGTCCTTCGTCATGCCGAAGGTTCCAGAGTTCAGCATGTACGAGATCAAACTGATGTCTTCGTGGTAGCCAGTATCCGGCCCTCCAATGAAGAAATGGGGCATATCCTCTTCTTTTTCGTATTTGGAAAAAGTCGGTACATTCGAGCCTTCTTCGGCTTGAATACCGGGGATCGCCTTTTCAAGAAGAGGGCGCAAAGCGGAAATGTCACCCACGCGAACGGTCGTGAGTTTAAGCTTCTTTTCCCTAAGGCTAAAATCACCCGCTGGGACTGCAGATTTTATTTTTCGGATCGTGTCTTCGTCCAAAGCCCCGTAGCTGAAGGATGGGAAATATTGATCGGTCGCCTCATATCCAGGGATCTTTGAGAAGTAGGGCCAAAGGGCGTCTTTCACCCGCTTTCCGACCTGGCGTCTTTCGCCATCGGAAAGCTCCTTCAACCCGCGCTCCGTAAAAACAAGAACGATAGTGCGAATATTCGCGGTCGTGTGCATCACTGAATCCGAGTGACTCTTTGAAAAAGCGATCACGTCCTCGGGTTTGGCCGCGTCGATAGTCGTTACGAAATCCACCTCGCCTTTTTCAAATAGGTTGAGGGATGCGGTCTTATCCCGCTTATCAACGGGCACGAGACGGATTGTTTCGGGGATGTCGTGACTTGCTCGATAGTGATTTGGATTCAGCTTCAAGATGATGTGTCCCGTCTCACTATCCGTTTCGACGTAGTAGGGACCGGACGTATTACGGTAGTCCGCGATGTTGAGACTTTTTGGATCGACCGATCCTTTCGGGATAATGGCAAAGTCGATGCCCGAGAGCATGGGCAGAATGAACGCGGATTCGCCAATGACTTTGATAAAGAGATTGTTCCCCTTGCTCCAAATGCCTTCGCAGTTGTCGTCAACGGTTTTGAGCTGTGCAGCCCCGCACACGAGGCTCTGAAAATCCCCATGCGTATTTCCGGTGCGAACAAGAAGGCGCTTCAATGAAAATTCTGCGTCCTTCGCGGTGATTTTGATGCCATCAACTGTCCTGAGATTGTCGCGTATCTTGAGCGTCAACACTTCGCCGTTCCAACTCCAGCTTTCCGCTACACCGGGGCGAAGGCTCGCATCTTTCGGTGAAACTTCCACGAGAGGGCTGAAGGTGTTTTCCAGAAAGATATATTCCGGCGCTAGATGAATGAGCGTTGGTTCGTAGAACTTCGCAGGCTTATCATACGGGAAAGCAACTCTGATTTCCGAAGGCATGATGGTTTCCTCTCCCATTTTGAAAAAGCCCACTACCGCTAAGATCAGTAGTGGGACGGTTATCCAGACGGCTTTTTTCACGATCCACAACCTGCGTTAGTAGCAGATTGAAGAGTCGGACGCGAATTGTGTTTCCACTCGTCCGCGCTGCCAGAGCTGATCCAAAGCATCTTGATCCCTCACGATGACGTGACCATCCACAATTTCGATAACGCCGGCTTCGATCAGTTTCTCGATGAACCTTACCTCTTGCTCAGGCGAAAGCTCCTTTGCTTCGGCCCCAATCGTTTCTGCTGGCGGCAAAGCGGCGAATGCGCCCTGGCCCGAGATAGCGAGAAGACCCGCGAGTAACATTATACTTTTCTTCATTACAACCCCCTTTTTGTTGGTTCATTTTTTCGTTTCAATTCCTAATGCTTTGGCTCGGCTATAAAGCGTCGGCTTGGGTACTCCCAGGACTTCGGCGGTCTTTCCCAGAGAGCCCGTCCTCTTAAGTAACGACGTGATGAGCTCACGCAGTTCCTTATCGTGTCGCTCGATCATCCCTTTGTAGCTCTCCGTAAAGTCGGAGTCCGTCTCCGCGCCTAGAAAGCGAATATTGTCATCCAAGTGCTCGGATTCGATGAACCGCGCCTCCGTCCGGGCAAGAACGCGGGCCATGACACCTTCAAGTTCGCGGACGTTTCCAGGCCACGAATAGGCTTTGAGCGCCGAAATAGTACGAACGCGGATTTCCTTTCTTTCGCCAGTTTTCGCGTTCCACCGATCCAATATGCTGTGAACAAGAGGTCCGATGTCGTCGGGTCGCTCGCGTAGAGGTTTGATCTGAATGGGCATAACGTTCAGGCGATAGTAAAGGTCCTCTCGGAAGCGTCCGGATTTGATTGCGTCTTCGAGTTTGGCGTTGGTCGCCGCGATGATTCGTACACGAATTTTTATGGGCTTGTTCGTGCCGACCGGTACGATCTCCTTTTCCTGCAAGACACGGAGAAGTTTCGCTTGGGCGGAAAGAGGCATGTCGCCGATTTCATCCAGGAAGAGGGTTCCACCATTTGCTTCTTGGAAGTAGCCTTTCCGATCGCGCACGGCTCCGGTAAACGATCCCTTCGTATGCCCGAAGAGTTCACTTTCGATTACGCCTTCGCTGATCGCAGCACAGTTCACCGCAATAAAGTTGCCGTCTGCCACTTCGGAACGCGAATGGATTGCCCGCGAAACGCGCTCTTTTCCGGTACCATTTTCACCGCGAATGAGGACAGGCTGATCCGTTTTTGCGTAACGATCTATGAGCCGGCACAGTTCCGCTAGGTGATCTGATTCACCGATCAAGCCGTGAGAAGCGATGAATCTGCTTTTTTCTTCATCGACGACCGACACGCGAGAAACGGCCGTTTTTCGCTCGAAGTTTTGGCAATAGCTGCTGATGATCGACTTCAATGCTCCGTCAGGAAGTGCCCGACTCAAAACCGAGTAAGAGCCCGCGTCCATGTGTTTTTGAATCGTTTCTTCAGTGGGCTCTCCTGTGATGGAGAGGCACTGAATGTCGGGGTCGATGCTTCTGAAAAGTCGAATTGCCTCGTCGCCGTTTTTTCCCGGCATATTGTGGTCGATGAGAGCTAGAGAGATTTTGCCCTTGTAGCGTTTGACGATGCTTGCGCCGTAATCGACATTCTCCGCGGGAAGAATGTTGTAGCCCTGAGGCTTCAAGATAGCTCGGAAGAAGTCGAGATTTTCGCTCTTGTCATCTACAAGAAGTAATGTATGTTGCATGGCTGAACCTCCGAGCGCACTAGGGATCAGCCAATCTCTCCTTGATGTAACATTGCCTTTGCTGGGCAATCCTAGTACACGCCTCTGGCGCTTTTAACTCGATTGCGTTTAAAGCTACAAACAAGTAGCCGCAGGTCGTTCAATAAAAACGAAGTTTCGACCATAAGAATTGCGAAAAATCCACTTGGGGGCGATTGGAGAGAGACTTAAGGGCGTGAATTAGGCGTCTTTTTCTTTCGTTTCTGAATGAGCTCTGTATGAACCATCGTAAGATCGCTGATGATACGATGGATTCGATTTTCAATGGACACCTCCTCTTGGCTTTCTCCCAGTAGACGCTCGAGAGAAACGCCAAAGGCAGTGGCAATTTTTTGGTATGGCTCGCCAAGAATTTTTCGTCCATATTCCCATTCACGATAGGTGGTTTCTGGTACGCCGATCCGACGTGCAGCTTCACGCATGGAGATCCTTCGCTCAAGGCGAAGCTTTTTGAGTTTTCGTCCAAATCCTTCCATTTCATCCATCCGTTAATATATAAAAATTCACTATCCCTATCCTTATTGTGCAAAACGCGAACGCATGAACCGCATGAGGAGTGTCAGTGCGCCTGCGATAGCGGATAGTCTAAGAATTGTTTTTCTTTCTTTTTCGAGTTGAGGATCGTCTCGTTCCTTTAGAAGCGGATAAAAGAGAATCAAAAAAAGGATAAGCAGCAAGATCCTCTCTAAGGGGAGAAAATCAGTTGTCAGACCGCCGAGCGGATTTCTCTGGGTTGGTGTCGAATGCGGGATGTGCCAGACAGCCAGCATTTTTGATTGTATGAAATCAAGAATGCGCATCTACCGTCTGACCTCGACAAGTACGAACTCTGAATTTCTTAATGTCCTTACGATCAATTGCAAGTGGCCGGCACCAATTTTAAGACGCCTGTACCCTTCTTGCTTCGGTGTAAAGAGAGATCTTAGGTGAGAGACACTGATTTTTTCGAGGTCTGAAAAACTGATTTTTGCGACTGAGAGCAGCTTTCTCGCGGCTTCATTCATGCGAGTCACTCGACCCATACGATGAATCAAAAAAATGGGCTCGTGAATCTTTTCAAGGAATGTAAAGCCGTAGTCAGCTAGACATTCTCCGACACTGTATTTCACTTTGGTCTCCTTCGGGCACGGCGTTTTCGACAGCCCAATACGTCTAATCTAAGGAACCGAAGCGTAAAAAAGATGTAAAAAACTGCGCCCTTCGACTGCGCGTGCGTAAAAACGGCGTAAAAATCGCGCTCTTTACAGCATTTTTACGGCCAGAGGGGAGATAAATAGTTCGCTTAAACAAGCGGAGGAAAAAGAAATGAAAACGACCGTTCCTACGAAAAATAAAATCTATTTTGGTTCTAAAGTGATTGTAGTTGGGGTCTCGGCCCTGTTGATCTCGGCATCTTTAATTTCGATGGATGCCCTTGCCGAAACCGAGCGCAAGGTTACATGGGGCGGGTTCGTCGATACTCAGTATAGCTATGATTTCAATTCCCCGCCGAATGGAGACCGCGTTTTCACGACCCAGCCCGCGCGCAGTAATGAGTTCAATATCAACCTTGGGTTTGTCGAAGCGAAGCTCGATTCGTCAAAGATTCGGGCTCGTTTTGCTTTGCAGGCAGGCACCTCCGTCCAAAGCAACTATTCATCCGAACCGCGCCGAGGGAGCGTGAGCGGCGGCGACCTTTCACGGCATATTCAAGAAGCCAGGATAGGGTATGCGGTCAGCGAGCGAACTTGGGTTGATGCGGGTATTTTCTTTGCCCACGTTGGAGCGGAGTCATGGATTTCAAGAGATAATTTGACCCTTACGCGCTCACTTACAGCGGAGTATTCGCCTTACTATCTGTCCGGAGCGAAAATTACCCACGTTTGGTCGGATCGGCTTTCCACTCTGCTCCTCGTAACGAACGGCTGGCAGAACATCTCTGAGAACAATACGGACAAAAATCTCGGGACCGGCATCGAATACTCTTTCGATCAGATTACGCTGGCCTACAACGCCATGTTTGGAAATGAGGTCTCTCCGGATTTGAATGGGGTGGCTCGTAAAGGCGAGTTTCGCCACTTTCACAACTTCATTCTAAAGAACAGATCCCCCGACCGGATTGAGTGGATTGCACAGGCCGATTTCGGCTTTCAACGAAAACCCGACAGCTCCAGCTATAGCTCTTGGTGGGGAACGGCTCTGGCGGCCAGGTATAAGCTGAATGAAGCGCAGAAAGTTTCCTTACGCCTTGAGCATTATGAAGATCTCGATCAGGTGATCATCGTCACAGGACAAGGCGCGCCCTTTAACGGCACGGGCGGCTCTATCGGTTTCGACCAGGTTCTTGAAGAAGGCTTGCTGTGGCGTAATGAAGTCCGTTATCTGGCTGCGGCCGAAAACCTGTTTCCCAAGGATGGCGGTTCGACGGCCAAAGATGACACAACGGTTACAACCTCCCTGGCGCTTTCGTTTTGAGCAACGACGTGAAGATAGGCCACCGATTTTTACATCTTTTTTACGCGAGGGCACGCTAGTTTGAGAAGACAAGGAGTTTGAAATGGACTTTGTTTTTGCCGGTTTAGTTGGGATCGCGGTGCTGGGGTATCTCTTTTATACCCTTTTTAACCCCGAGAAATTTTAGAGGCCTATATGAATATGTTTGATGCCTTACAATTCGTTCTTTTTATCGGGCTTCTGACGTTGCTGACCCCGCCGCTCGGAAAGTTCATGGCCCGCGTGTTTCAAGGCGAAAGGACATGGCTCCATCAACCTCTAGGCTGGCTTGAGCGCCTTACTTATCTGGCCGGCGGCGTCGATGAGAAAAGAGACATGGGGTGGAAGGAGTACGCGCTCGCGCTCCTTTGTTTCAACCTTATCGGACTTGTCGTTTTGATTGTCCTTCAAATGATCCAGGGTGGTTTGCCGGCCAATCCGCAGGCCTTTCCCGGCGTAAGCTGGCATTTAGCATTTAATACTGCCGCAAGTTTTGTCGGAAACACCAATTGGCAAAGCTACGCCGGCGAGACGACGATGAGCTATCTCACGCAGATGCTTGGGCTCGCCTTCCAGAACTTTGTCAGTGCCGCCGTCGGGATCGCCGTCGCCGTCGCTCTGATAAGAGGGATCGTCAGAAAATCCGCGCAAGGAATTGGAAATTTCTGGGTCGATCTCACTCGTTCCACGATCTACGTTCTGTTGCCAATCGCCTTTGTGCTGGCCCTCGTATTCGTCTCTCAAGGCGTGGTTCAAAACTTTTCGCCGTACCTCGAAGCTCTGACCCTTGAGGGTGCGAAACAGATCCTTCCATTCGGGCCTGCGGCATCTCAAGTTTCAATCAAGTTTCTTGGCACGAATGGCGGCGGCTTCTTTAATGCGAATTCCGCGCATCCGTTCGAGAATCCGACCGCTCTGGTGAACCTTCTCCAGATGCTCGCTATTTTCATCATTCCGGCCGCTTTGACATATACGTTCGGCGTGATGGCAAACGCGAAAAAGCATGGATGGCTTATCTACGGCGTAATGATGGCGCTGTTTGTGAGTCTGACCTGCGCATCTCTTTATTCTGAATACTCGTACAATCCAATCGTCGGTCAAGGCAGCGTCATGGAGGGGAAAGAGGCGCGATTCGGAATCTTCAATAGCATTCTTTTTTCCACCGTTACGACGTCCGCATCGTGCGGGGGGGTGAATGCGATGCACTCCTCACTTTCTCCGCTTTCGGGCGGGATCGCTATGTTCAATATGATGCTTGGAGAAATCATTTTCGGCGGCGTCGGAGCGGGCCTCTACGGAATGCTGCTTTTCGTTCTACTCACGATCTTCTTGGCGGGGCTTATGGTCGGAAGAACGCCTGAATATTTGGGAAAGAAAATCGAAGGACGAGAAATGATGATGGTGATTTTGGCGATCCTCGCTCCTTGCGCGACGATCTTGCTGGGAACCGCCTTTTCCTCCGTTCTTCCCGCGGGCCTTTCGAGTCTTGCGAACAAAGGCCCTCACGGGTTTTCGGAAATTCTCTACGCCTTCACGTCCGCCGCCGCCAACAATGGTAGCGCTTTTGCTGGACTTAACGCGAATACCCCTTACTACAACGTCATGCTCGGCCTCGCCATCCTATTTGGGCGGTTCTTGATTATCGTGCCGATCCTGGCGGTTGCCGGAAGCCTTGCGAATAAGAAAATCTCTCCGGCCTCGTCGGGAACTTTCGAGGTGGATACGCCGTTGTTTGCGGCTCTCTTGATCGGTGTGATTCTCATCGTCGGTGCGTTGACTTTCCTGCCGGCACTTTCTCTTGGCCCTATCGTTGAGCACGTTTTGATGCTGAACGGGCGGACTTTTTAGGAGTTTCAATTATGAATAAAACCGAAAATGGTCTTTTAAAGCGCGAGCTCCTGATTCCTGCAATCAAGGAATCATTTTTGAAACTCGATCCTAGAGTTCAAATGAGAAACCCTGTGATGTTCGTCACGCTGATCGGCGCGGTCTTAACCACCCTGAGCGCGATGTTCAGCATCGGACGTGGGTTCAATGCGTTTGAAGTCCAAATCGCACTCTGGTTATGGTTCACGGTGATTTTCGCCAATTTCGCCGAGGCCATTGCGGAGGGACGCGGAAAAGCGCAGGCAGAGGCCTTGCGCAAAACCAGGACTTCGACCGAGGCCCGCTTGATGAAAGAAGGAAGAGAAACGCGCGTTTCTGCCTCCAGCTTAAAGCTGAACGACCTCGTTGTTTGCGAAGCCGGAGATGTCATTCCGGGGGATGGAGAAGTCGTCGAAGGAATTGCCAGCGTCGATGAATCGGCCATTACGGGAGAATCCGCGCCCGTTATTCGGGAATCCGGCGGTGATCGAAGCGCCGTAACCGGCGGGACGAGAGTCATTAGTGATCGCATCGTTATCCGTATCACGGCGGAGGCTGGAAGCAGCTTTTTAGACCGCATGATCGCCCTTGTTGAAGGAGCCAAGCGTCAGAAAACCCCGAACGAAATCGCTCTGAGCATCGTCCTTTCGGGATTGACCATCATTTTTTTGCTCGCGGTCATGACCTTGAAGCCGTTCACCAACTACGCGGCGTCGGCTTCCGGGCAAGACCTCTCGGGTATCGTGACGCTGCCAGTTTTGGTGGCGCTCCTCGTTTGCCTGATTCCGACGACCATTGGCGGACTCTTAAGCGCCATCGGGATTAGTGGAATGGATCGCCTTATCCAAAAAAATGTCATTGCGACGAGCGGTCGTGCGGTGGAAGCCGCTGGCGACATCGACGTTCTTCTGCTCGACAAAACGGGCACGATTACGCTCGGAAACCGAATGGCTTCAAGTTTCCTGCCGGTTCATGGCGTGGATGTCAGAAGCCTTGCGGAGGCCGCTCAGCTTGCGTCGCTGGCCGACGAAACCCCGGAGGGTCGCTCGATCGTCGTCCTTGCCAAAGAGAAGTTCTCTCTACGAGCGGAAACGATCCAGCCGCATGAAGCGACCTTCGTTCCGTTCACGGCGCAGACTCGGATGAGTGGAATCGACTTTAGTCAGGATGGTAAAGTCGTGAGCATCCGAAAAGGGGCCGCGGATGCCATCATCAGTTCCGTTCAAAGCATGGGAGGAAAAATCCCTTCCGATTTAAAACGGATTGTCGATGAGGTAGCCCAAAAGGGAGCCACCCCTCTCGTTGTGGCTCACGGAAAGGGCATCCTCGGAGTCGTTGACCTTAAGGATGTCGTCAAAGGCGGAATACGGGAACGCTTTGCGGAACTTAGAAAAATGGGCATTCGCACCGTTATGATTACGGGGGACAACGCAATGACGGCTGCCGCGATTGCGGCGGAAGCCGGAGTTGATGACTTCATGGCGCAAGCTACGCCGGAGACGAAGCTCAAAAGGATTCGTGAAGAACAAGCCAAGGGACACCTTGTTGCCATGACGGGAGACGGGACCAATGATGCGCCGGCGCTCGCGCAAGCCGACGTCGGCGTTGCGATGAATACGGGTACGCAGGCCGCGCGTGAAGCCGGAAACATGGTCGATCTCGATAGTAACCCGACGAAGCTTATCGAGATCGTTGAAATTGGAAAGCAGTTGCTCATGACCCGCGGAAGCCTGACGACGTTCAGTATTGCGAATGACGTGGCAAAATATTTTGCGATTCTACCGGCCCTTTTCGGCTCTCTTTACATCGCCCAGGGAGCGAAACAAGGCCCCTTGTCCGTTTTCAACATCATGGGTTTGCAATCTCCGCAAAGCGCCATTTTGAGCGCGGTGATCTTCAATGCTCTGGTCATCGTTGCCTTGATTCCGCTCGCCTTGAGGGGGGTAGCTTACCGTGCGGAAGGCTCCTCTGCGGTTTTACGTCGAAATCTTCTGATCTATGGTCTTGGTGGAATCATCATCCCTTTTATCGGAATCAAGCTCATTGATGTTCTTATCACTTCGATAGGTCTTGCTTAAAGGAGTCGTGATTTATGAAGCACCTTCTAAGTTCAATTCGCATTACGTTTTTTTTGATGTTGGTCCTTGGGGTTGCTTACCCCATCCTTGTGACTTTCATCGCGCAGGTCGTCTTCCCGAAACAGGCCAACGGGTCGCTCATCTACGAGGATGGTCGGCTTCGAGGCTCGGAGTTGATTGCCCAGAACTTTGAAAAGCCTGAATACTTCTGGCCGCGCCCTTCGGCGGTTTCTTTTAATCCACTTCCCTCCGGTGGAACCAATCTTGGGCCTATAGCGCAAGATCTCCAAAAGGCCGTCAAAGAAAGAGGCGAAAAGTTGCGTGCTGCTCACCCCGGCGCGGGGGAGCCACCTCAAGACCTTCTTTTTGCATCGAGTAGCGGTCTCGATCCCCAGGAAAGTGTTTCTGCAATCCGATACCAAGCCTCCAGAGTAGCTGCGGCGCGCAATCTTTCAGGGGAAACCCTCGAAAAGCTCATTTCTGAGCATATCGAGCATCGGCAACTTGGAGTGTTAGGAGAGGAAGTTGTGAATGTATTGGCTCTCAACCGTGCCCTTGATAAAATGAAACCCGTATTACAATCACCGACCCAAGAGCCAGCCGCACAAGATCAGATTCAGCCCAATCATCCTTCTGACTCTTCTGGAAAGTGACAGGAGGATTTTAAGGGTGAGCGACGAGGAGAGACTTGATCCCGATGCCCTTTTAAGGGTCATTGACGACGAGACAAAATCAAAATTTCGCGGCAAACTCCGAGTTTTTCTAGGAATGTCCGCAGGCGTTGGGAAAACCTACGCCATGCTAAAGGCCGCCCACCGAATGAAAGCCGAGGGGCGCTCTGTTGTCATCGGTCTGGTTGAAACTCACGGACGCTCCGAGACGGCCGAGCTCCTCCAAGGCCTTGAGGTTATTCCCAAGAGAGTGCTTCAACATCGAGGAATCACCCTTGAAGAAATGGATCTTGATGCCATTCTTTCGAGGAAGCCTGATATTGTCATCGTTGATGAGCTTCCGCATTCCAACGCCCCTGGCTCGCGCCATGACAAACGATACCAAGATATTCTTGAAATTCTCGAAGCAGGGATCGACGTTTTCACGGCGCTGAATGTTCAGCACCTTGAAAGTAGAAAAGACTCGGTTGAGAGCATCACCGGAATCCGCATTCGTGAAACCGTCCCCGACGGCATTCTCGATCAGGCGTCCTTGGTTGAATTGGTTGATATAGCTCCGTCGGAGCTTTTGAAGCGTTTAGCCGAAGGAAAGGTCTATCTGGGTGACAAGGCTAAGGAAGCTGCCGACAAATTTTTCAAAGAAGACAAGCTGACGGCTTTACGCGAAATCGCTCTAAGGATGACCGCGGAGCGGGTTGACCAGGATCTTCAGAGGTTTTCCGCCACCCGAAATGAGAGCCCTTGGCAGACGAACGAAAGATTGCTGGTCGCTATCTCACACAGCCCCTATTCGGAAAAGTTGATTCGAGCAACACGACGGCTTGCCTATAACCTCGAAGCTCCTTGGGTCGCCGTTCATATCGACACGGGCGTGAGCCTGAACGATGAGGACCAAGCTCAATTGGTCAAAAACCTACAGCTTGCGCGCGAGCTCCGTGCGGAAGTGATCACGACGACAGATACCAGTCTTGCGGCCGCGATCAAACGGATCGCCCGGCAGAAAAATGTCACCCAAGTCGTTGTCGGACGCCCAACAAGAAGGTGGTTCCGAGAACTTCTTGAGGGAGGCTCGCTGCTTTTCAGGTTGGTGAACGAAAGCCATGAAGTGGATATTCACGTCATCCGGATCGAAAAACTCACGCATCGAAGGCCGTCACTTTGGACGGAACTGGCTCTTTACCGTACGAGGACCGGATTCGTTAAATATTGGAATACGCTTTGGTTCATGTTGGGAGTCACTTTCTTAAGTGTATTCTTTGAAGGTTACGTCGGCTACCGGGTGGTCGGTTTCATTTATCTCCTCGTGGTTTTGATCGTCGGCATGTTCGGGAGCATTGGCGCTGTCCTCTTCGCCGCCGCGTTTAGCGCCCTTGCCTGGGACTTTTTGTTCATCAATCCCAAGTTCACGTTTACCATCGCTTCCGCGGAAGACATCATCTTGTGCTTTGCCTACTTCGTCGTCGCCCTGATTACCGGATTTTTGACCAACAGGATTCGCTTTCACGAAAAGCTGATGCGGGAGCGGGAGGAGCGAATGGCCGTCCTGTACCGCGTTCTGAAAGATATTTCCGAGAGCAAGAATAAAGAAGAGTTCATCAACAAAGTCAGCAGTCGAGTGGGGGAGCTCTTGGAGGGCGAATGCGGAGTAGTCCTCAAAGCACGAGATGGTCTTCTGGATTTTACAGGATCGAAAAAATATTCGCTCAACTTGGACGAAAGAGAGCGCGCCGTCGCGCTCTGGACATTCCAAAACCAAAAGTCCGCGGGTTGGTCCACGGAGACGCTTTCGCAAGCCCGAGCGCTATATATTTCGCTCAAGGGCGCAAACGAGATTCTCGGTGTTTTTCTTTTTAGGCCCGAAAGGAAATCCAGAAAACTTGGCCCCGATCAGGAAAATTTGCTCCATACGATTGTCGACCAGCTTGGCCTCTCCATTGAGCGGCATTTCTGGAGTCGGAGGATCGCCGAGGCTCAACGGATTCAAGATTCCGAGAAACTTCAACAAACGATTCTCTCCTCGATTTCCCATGAACTTAGAACACCGCTTACCGCTATTCTAGGATCTGCCGCCGCGTTGGACAGTGATCTCATCGAAAATCCTTTAGCGAAGACCATTGTTAAAGACCTCGAAAGCAACGGGGAAAGGCTGAATCGAGTCATCGAGAATTTGCTCGACATGAGTCGGCTTTCAAGCGGGTCTCTTGCTCTGAATCTCGAATGGCAAGACATGAGCGACCTCATCGGCGTGGTCCTGAAAAAACACGCAAAACCCCTCTCCGGCCATCGAGTGACCGTCGAGATGAAAACCGACATGCCGCTACTGAGATTGGATTTCCGTCTGTTCGAGCATGCGCTTTCGAATCTAGTGATAAATGCCGCTCAATACAGTTCCCCAGGTACTGAGATTTTTGTAAGAGTTCGGGCCATCGGGAAGAATTTGGTCATTTCGGTCGAAGATCAGGGTGCCGGCATTCCCGAAGAGTATGCGAGCCAGGTTTTCGAGAAATTCTACCGCGTTCCAGGCACGCTTCCTGGAGGGACAGGGCTGGGCCTCTCCATTGTGCGAAATATCGTGGAGCTTCATCGAGGGACCGTTCGATATGAAAAGAACGAGCCTCATGGTTCGCGTTTTGTGATTGATCTCCCTCTCGAACCCCAGCCGGAAATACCTGAGGAGGTTAAGGGATGAGCTCATCATCACGAATTTTAATCATAGACGATGAAGCGGCAGTCAGGAATGTCGTGAAAATGGCTTTGGCAAATGCTGGGCACAGCATCGCTGAAGCCGCAACCGGAGCCGAGGGCCTTGATAAGGCCAGCTCTTTTCATCCCAATTTGATTATTCTCGATCTAGGTCTTCCGGATCTAAATGGCCGAGAAGTCTTAAAGCAGGTGAGAAGTTGGACGACGATTCCCGTGATCGTCCTCACGGTATCGGACGATGAGAAAACCAAAGTCACTTTGTTGGACTCCGGGGCGGACGATTATCTAACTAAACCATTCGGACCTGACGAGCTTCTGGCGAGAATCCGGGTGGCCCTTCGCCACACGGGAATGATCGAGGCCACTCCGATTTTCGAGTCAGGAGATCTGAAGGTGGATCTGAATAAAAAGACAGTTCTCGTTTCCGAGAATCAAATCCGCCTAACGAGCACCGAGTATGCCGTGCTTTCGAGACTGGTTCGAGATCACGGCAAAGTGGTTTCACAGATTCAGCTTCTGAAGGAGATTTGGGGAACGACGGCAAAAGATCAAAGTCACTACTTACGAATCTACATCAATCAGCTCCGAAAGAAGATTGAGTCGAATCCATCGGAGCCCGTTCACATTCTCACTGAGCCAGGGGTCGGTTATCGCCTTATTTAGGATTGCGGAGTGTGCTCGGTAAGCCGTGTCTGTGCGGGCAACTAGCAGCGGCCAAAGCCTATAAGTCTGATTAAAAGGTCTCTTGGCTTATTGTTACAAGTCGTTCAGCAGGTCTATTAACCCATCTTTGTATCCGAGGGCACGAGCCACCCGATCCAGCGTCAATATGCCAATGTTCCTGTCCGCATCGAAAATCCTTCGCACAGTGGCCCTAGAGGTTTCACTTTCAAAGGCTAACCACTCCACCGGCTTGTCCAGATCGTGAAGACATTTGTGTATGTGCTGCCCGATCTTGCGTAAAAATCGAAGCTCAGTCTCGGAACGTGGGGCTGAAGAATTTTTCTCTCGTATTTTCATTAATTTAGGGTATTGGCCCTAGAAAATAGAGACCGGCCATATATGAGCCTTTTTTATGAGGCTCATATATGTTTAGATGTTTGATGTTGGCGATTGGGGCGGTCTTAAATTTTGCGCAAAGCCGACTGACGAAGGCGAGAGCAGGTGTATTGAAAATGATCCATTACAATATTGGGCAAGAGCTTAAAATTAATGAACGCTTTGGTCTTCTCTTGCTGGGGGAGAGGAAAAACAGCGGGCGTTCCGTGCGATATATCGCCCGAAGGTTTAGGATCAGCCGTCGAAATATTCAACGGTGGGAGCAGGGGCTTTCTTCGCCGCCCGCGAAGGTTTTTTACAGGCTCATACAGCACTACGGCCTTACTGCCGTACAGCGGGCCCAGATTCTCGATCTCGAAATCCAGCTTGAGAAATATGAGATGGTGAAACGGCGCACAGCTGCGGAGGCGGCACAATTTTCCGACCAAACGGAGCCAATAGAAATGCCCATGCTCGTCGCCGGCTAGTTTGTGCCCCCCTCGGAGCGGGGCGACCGCGTACGATAGTTTTTTGGATCGTATGCTTGGCAGGCGTCCCCATTGAAGACGGACGGGCATCCCCAATTTGAATTTGCCCCCTCCAGGGCCTTGCTGCGCAGCTCCGCGATCATCTTCCATGGAAGATCGGGCCGTCCAACGGCGACGCATCCTAGGTACAAGGAAATGAAGGTTCCCGCGAGAGCGGTGATTGCACTTTGAAAATTCATGGCATCTCCTGGTGAAAGCCGGTTCCTTTATGGTTCCCAAGGGGGCTGGGGAACTAGAAAATGATCCCTGGGAACTGGAAAGGAACCACAATTTTGAAATTCTGGTTCCGTGCGTTTTTCATTGTCATGCCGAGAGGTTGTGAGAAGCATACCATTCAACGGCGGCGGCTCTAAGATCCGCGGCCCCTCTCCGCCAATTTTGCTACGCAAATTTTCTCTATTCTCGATTTTCTATTTTCGGCGAGTTACTTACGAGTACCCCATTAATCCGAACTGGCGCGGAAGCGCATCACGTCTCATCAAGACCCATCACGGAAGTTGGCTACATTCTGGCTACAAACTTCATTCACGGGTTGTGAACTAAAAAGCTGAATCGGTAGCAGTCGTGCGCCCTCCAAAAGCGTTCCCTTTTGAAGCGACAGGTCGATCACTTCGATGCTAGATACATCGAATGAATTTAGATCAAAAGGTTTTACGAGATCGTATTCAGGCTCTCCTTGCCGCGAATTCGGAGCCCGGTGCGCTTATAGAAATAAGTAGCAAAGGTACCCCGTCAATCAGCCTTAATTTTGGTGTTCAAGAAGTCACCGCGAGTTTTCCTGTCTATAGTATCGCAAAAACAATCTTAGCCATTCTTGCGCTTGATCTAGCAAACCAAGGAGAACTGAATCTTGACGCTGAAATTGGCAAATACGTACAGCGAGAAATTCCAGACTGGCTTAAAAAAGCAACGTTGAGACATCTCCTATCTCATCGGTCCGGTATTTTCGATTATGGCCCGTTTAAGAGTTATCACGAGGCGGTACGGAGCCGTCCCGATCATACTGAGGGGCGTGAGCACTTTGTTGCTAAGGTCTTCGACAAAGGCCCTCAATTTGAGGCCGGAAGCTCATTTTTTTATTCGAATATCGGTTACATGCTGATTCGAGAAATCATTGAGTCAAAAGCCGACACAGATCTGCAGACATTGTTCGACTCAAAAATCGGCACGCCGTTGAAAATCCAAATGGAATTTTTGCGAGGACCGACAAATGAGATCATGTCTGGATTTTCTCCATACCTTTCGAAAGATTGTCCTGATGTAAAAGGCTTTTATGATTTTTCCTGGGTTTTCCACGGAACGTTTCGAGCTACCTTATCCGATCTGACAAGTCTCATCGAGAATCTAGAAACCTTAGTTGGAACCAGTGCATTCAAAGAAATGATAAGCCTTCATCCCCTGGAATTTCCTCACCCTACGATTCATCCATCTTATGGGCTTGGCCTCATGGGAGATATGGGCGCAAGCTTCGGACCGACGTACGGTCACAATGGTGGAGGACCGGGCTTCTCTGTTGCGGCTTATGCATCCCCAGAGAAGGACGTCACGATAGCGGCTGTCGTAAATCGCGATAGTTCCGTCGAGGCAGAGACTTTGGTCTTTGAGGCGTTGAATCTAATTTAGCTTCAGAAACACTAGATTCTGGGCTCTTCGCGGTTCTCCAAAACTGAGCTATCCACTTCAGCTTGCAGTCTGAGCGAAGATTCCGCCGTTTACAAAAACAGAATTCAGGATACCGTTCACCGTCTTCTGAATTCTGTTCAGGTTCGAATCATGAAATTTAGTTATTCACCAATTTGTTGATCAAATTGACAAGGGCGGGCCGCGCGATCACGGTTTCGATCTGCAAGTGGTCAAATCGCTGCTCCATCGTCAGAAGCTCTTGTTTCATTTTCTTGAGGCCCGCCTTATCTTCTTTTCGCTGAAGAATCATTTCGACAACCTGATTGATGGACCGGGGCGAGGATCCCGACAATAGCTGCTCCGCGAGCTCCTCGCACATTTGGGCCGTGATAGGGGTCGGGTCCGACACCATTTTTTGGATCTGAGCGCGCTTGGTGATGCAGGTCGCGATCACGTCGGCTTTAACCTCGCTCAAAAGCTGTTCATGGTGAACTTCGGCGGCGAAAGAAACGGACCCCAGAAGCGTGATGGTTGTAATGAGTACTTTGAACATATCGAATCATCTCCTTGATTGATTGTTGGATGAGAGTTCGGAATGCAATCACGGTTCCAAAGTTCACAATCGTGGAGAAGGCTTTATTTCAAAATGGTTGGGTTGCCTGTCAAACTTCTCGCCATGAACCCTTGAGCGGCCTTGTAAAAGGTCTGCCATTTAAAATTGGCAGACCGGTTTCCGAAAATCAGTAAGCGCCCATCGACCAGCCCGTGATGCCGTTTCCGGTACGGGTGATTCCGAGCAAGTTTGTCGAAAATCCCCAGCTGAGCGCGCTGCCGTCGAGCCCGCCTTCGCTGATAGACGTCGGCGCGGTTCCCGACAAGCGCCAATCTCCATTCGCGGGATCCGTAAAGTAGCCAGCCGCTTTCATTTCGACCGAGATGTTGCCGGAGGCTTCGGTGGGGTGGGCGGTCTCCAGATCTGCCACCGTCGTGTAGCTTTCACTCGTGCTCAGATCGTTGAACACTTTGCTGAGTAAGAAGAGGTTGTTGTTCTTGAACGACTGCAGCGTCAGCGTCACGTTGGCATCGCTGTAAATGCCGTAAACCATGTTGCTAGCGCTCTTCCCCAAAAAAGCGATGTTGTTGTCGAAGGAGAGATCCACCGCCCCGCTGCTACCACCCGACCCCCTGACGGCGGCCGACGACTGGTAGGTTCCAAGGATAAAGGTGTTGTTTCGGATCAAGAGTTTTCCGGGAGAAGCGCTCGGGTCGGCAATTTTAATCGCGGAGGGGTTGTCATTGTAGGGATTGACCGCCACGTTGATCACGTTATTCTCGATTTTTCCCTCTGAAGTGCTGGTGATCTCCTCGAAAGTGATGCCATCAACATACCTTCCCGTGTTGATCGCCAGATTGATGAAGTTCCCCGAAATGGTTCCCGTAAACTCTCGCACCACCCGGATTCCTTTGGAGGTCCCGTTGTTCGCGTCGATGATAATTTTATTTCTCCGGATGGATGTGTTGGGGCTGGCGGAAAGATAAATCCCGATGCAGCCGCTGGAGCTCGGGGTCGTGAGCGTGATTCCTTCAATCAGCTGAGTTCCGGTCAGTCCGCTAACTCGAATGGCTCCACTGACACATGAAGCTGATGAGTAGGTCAAAATCGTCTCGTTGGCGGCGATATCGCGATTCCAATTCGAATCGTACCCGCCAAGAAGCTGAATGTTATTGTTGCCGAGCGAGAGCTGGGCCGTTTGCGAGTAAGTCCCCGCAGCCACGCGCACGGCTCGCTTGGTCGCCGAGGCGGCGGCCGAGGCCAAGCCTTTCGCGACGGTTTGATACGGGTTCGCCGCGCTTCCGTCCCCGGTGGTGTCGTTACCCGTCGTGGCAACGTAAAAAGAATTGATGTCCCAATTGGCAAAAAGCGTGACGTTAGCGCAAGGCATGGTCAACGAAGCTGAAGCCGCGTAGTTGGTGCCGGTTCCATCAGCGGCGGTGTTCCAGCCCAAGAACGAGTGGTAGGTTTTCGCGAGCGATCCCACCGTCGGCATGGTCACGGCGCTGCCCGAGGCGTAGGTATTGGCGTCCGTCGGTGCGGTCCCGCCGGTGGCCCCGTTCGCATCGTAGGTGATGGAATGTTCTTGCGAGCAGCTGCTACCGCCGCCTGCGGGTTTGGAGCTGGTGAGAGATGTTCCTCCGGTCTCTCCACAGCCCGAGATCACGATGGCCAGGGCGGCGAGCGCCCAAATGAAGACTTGATAGATCGAGTTTGATTTCACGGACGGCTCTCCTTTTCGTTTTCGTTTGTGCTTTGAGTGGGGGATGTCGTTCCAAAGTGATAAGACAGGCCCACTTCGATCATCCATTGACTGCTCAGCTTGGAGTTGTCGGTCCCGCCGACGTGAAATGTGCTCCAGCGTGTGTAGCTGAGGCCTGCATCCAGGCTCCATTGGTCGCGGAAAAGATGCTGCGCTTTTGCGCGAAACCCGAGCGGAGCGGCCAAATGATCGTCTTCGGCGTTCGAGGTGGGTTTATCGAAGTCATATCTTCCCAGAAATTCGACCGCGGTCTGAAGCCGCCACTTTTCGTCGATCTGGTATTGAGCACCGAGGCCGATCAGCCAGGCCCGGCCTTTGAGATTGGTTCCGTCCGCATCGCTCAACGAGGCGAGCTGGCTCTGGAAGCGGCAATTCAGATCACCGCCAATGATCCAACGGGAGTTCAATCGGTAACCCGCGAGAGCCTCCAGGGAAGCCGCGCTCATGGCGCGGTCCTTAAGACCCATGTCATTGCTCCCGAGTTGGCCGTAACCCCAAGAGACGCCAAGCGTGCCCGCGAAGCCGGATGCGTCTTGCGGACCGTCATTGGCCGATCCTAACGACGGCTGAAGAAGAAAAAAAATCAATGCCATTCCCAAAACCTTGAGCACGTTGCCCTCCCTAAAAATCCGAATTGAACGAAAGCGATCGAGTCTAATTGCAGCATGTTCAGATAAAATGCGGCCCATACATTTCGTACGGGGACAGCCGATTATTTTGTGACTAGACTGGATCTCAAGCCAGGAGGCGACGTTAAGAGATGCTCAATTTTCCAACGCTGATCGTGGGACTTTACGTTTTTATTTTTGTGCTTGGGGTCTTGATCTTGATCAAGGCGTTCCCGAGTCGGCAGCGCGTGGAAGTGCGTTGGCTGCTCCTGTTTACGGCGACCATCGCGATCATTTCTTTCTGTAGCCTCAACGTTTACGTCCAGGATGTCCTTGCAAACAAAGCTCTTTTTTCACGCCTGCGGCTTCTGGGCTTTTCGATCGCGGGGCAAGCGTGGTTCTTTTTTATTTTTCACACTTACGGTAGGCGCCGGTTTTTTCACCAATGGTGGGTCATCGCGGCCAGTTTTGCACCGGCAGCCGTCACATGGACTCTGCTGCTCGTTCCGGGCTGGCAAGATTTGGTCACCTTGAATTACGAAACTTTTCCTTGGCGGGGCGTCGCGCTGGTCACCTTTGAGAACGGACCGTGGTGGAAGTTTCACATGATCTGGTGCCATTTGTTTATGTGGCTCGGCGTGTTCTACACGCTGTACTTGATCCCCAAGCTCAACCGCGCGAAGCGGAACCAACTGATCCTTCTTTCTCTGGGTGGATTCGTGGCGGTGGGGGTTGACCTTTTGGCCGTCACGTCCTTTCCGAGTCTTCGCTGGGCGATGCTCTCGGGAGGCACCACCGTTCTCACGGAAATTGCGATTCTGTACTCGATCATGAAGCACGGTCTGCTCGATTTGTCTTTGATCGCGAAAGACCATATTTTTCAGAAAATTCCCGACCCGGTCTTGATTCTGGACGAAAAAAACCGGCTCAGCGATTTCAACGGATCGGCCGAACGGTTTTTTCGTCTCACGCCGTCGCACAAGCGCCGTGCCTTTGATGAGATTGCGGGTCTCAAAGGAATGGACCCGCTTCGATTGCCGTCGGAAGCGCGTCTTTCGAGCGAAGGTCTGGAGCCCCGCTCGTTTCAACTCATCATTGAACCCCTGGACCCCGAGGCGCCGTTCGGCGACCGGGTCGTTCTTTTTCGCGACATCAGCGCGCAAAAGACGATGGAGCGGAGTCTCAATGACAACCTGGAGTTTAAGGCGCGTCTGCTCGCCATGATCGCCCATGACTTTTCTGGAGTTATGGAGTCGCAAACCGCCTTGTCGTCGGCACTGGAGCGCCAATCCGGCGGTGACACGAAGTCTCTGGCGCAGAACTTGGTCCACTCCACCTCGACGTCCAAAGATTTTTTGACCAACGTTCTTCTCTGGGCAAAATCGCAAGAAAACAAGTTTCAGCCCCAAGTGCAGCCTCTTGAGTTGAACATGCTCATTCAGGACGTGCTTCACGAGCTGGAGAGCACGCTGCGGCTTCACGATCTTGAGGCGGTGGTTCGCTCGGAGAGAGACCCGATTCTCATGAAAGGCGACGATGTCATGTTGGAATCGGTTGTTCGAAATCTCTTGAAGAACGCCATCCGGGCCTCGAAGCCTGGTCAGACGATCGACATTCTGATTCGCGAAAAACAATTGGATCAGGTGCAGGTGACGATTCAGGACAAGGGCGTCGGGATGTCACCCAAGCAACTGGAGTCCCTTCAGCGCAGCTCGGCGGATCTCTTTGTCAGTGACCCCGAAACCAGGCCTCTCGGTTTTGGAATCGGCCTCGCGATCGCCCGTCGCTTTGTGGAGCTTCATCGAGGCAGCTTGGCGTTCGAGTCCGAGCAGGGCCGCGGAACTTCAGTGACTTTGACGCTTCCAATTTAAAAACCACGCGCGCAGGGCGGCTCCCGTACGAATATTCGTTTTTTGCAGAATATTGGCGCGGTGAAATCGGACGGTCGTCACCGAGCACCCGAGCTTTTCGGCGATCTGCGGGTTCGAGAGCCCTTGCACGAAGTGCTGGAGAACTTTGTACTCTTGCGGAGTGAAGTCGATGTCGCCGTACTCCTTCAAAAGAGCGGCGACTGACGGCTCCAGAAAGATCGTCTTCGGATGCAGTTCCATGTAATCCAGAGCCTGGCCCAGGTACTCGGGCGATGCGTCTTTGCGCAAAATTCCTTGCACCCGAAGCTTCTTGGCCACCGAAAGAGTTGACGGGTCGTCGCAACTGGTGACCAATAGAATTCGCAGGTCACGGTCGATCTCTCGGAGTTTTTGGATCAGGTCGATCCCCGAGATGTCGGGAAGTCCCAAGTCAAGAATCGCCAAGTCGGGCCGCTTCTCGTTGGCCAAGCGAAGAGCGTCTAAACCCGTACTGGCCATGCGAAAAGACTGCAGATTTGGAAAGGCGTCTTTAAAGCACACCTCGAGGCCGATCTGCACGAGAGGATGATCCTCACAAATTAAAATGTCTCGAGTCGCCGACCGGCTGAAGGTGGATTGCACATCTTAGAGTGTGATCAGTGCAGACATCTAAGACAAGCGGACACCTTGAGTGGAAAGGGATCGACGCGCCTCGTCCCATTCTTCCCTGAGAATTCCGAAGCCAAGGCCGTCTTAGGACTATATCGAGACGCACGAGTTCGGGTCGGACGCTGAAAAGGTGATCGATCCAAAGCCTCATCGCGGCGTCGGCGATCACCAATCGCATTGGAGGTGTCGGAAAGTTTGAGAGCGCCATTCCGATTCTGCATAACAACTTTCATCTATTGGGCCTAGACGCTGCCGGCCTTTGCCGGTAACTGTCGCCGGAACTCAAATCAAGGAGAGTCTCATGAAAGTCCTGTTCGCCGCACTGATCGCTCCCGCGCTGTTCGCTTCGATCGCGAATGCAAAAACGATGGCCTGCGCTTCGGGAAAAGAGGAGATTCTTTACTTCCAAGATGGCCAACTCGTGATGACCGCCGACGTCGTGGCGCCGGATAAAATCGAGAACGTGAAAATGTCCTTCTTGCCTGATCGCAAGCTCGGTGCGAGCGAAACCGAAGTTCAAGCTCAGAAAAAGGGCGACTGGATGCGCTTCTACCTGGATGGCGATGCTTGGTGCAGCTACAAAGTCGTGGTTCCTTCGAGCTTTAGCCAATCGAACGGTTCTTTCACCGCGATCGTCGATGCGGTTTGCGAAGAGAATATCAATTCGACCATCCGGATGAATTGCCGTCTGCGGTAAGTTTAAATTCCTTTGAGCGCGTCGTGCGTGTTTTGACGTCCCATGCGAATTAAGGGAATCAAAACCGCCGCCACCGTCGACAAGAGAGCCGCGAGCCAAATGGGCGCGCTGATCAGCAGGGAGCTGGGAACGAGTTCCGCTGGCGGTAGCGCGGATCCCAGCTGCGAGCGTAGAAGGGGTAATGCCATCAAGTCCAGCAGTGCGCCCAGGACGAGGCCCATGGCTCCCATGAGAACGCCTTCCCAGAGAAGCCACCGAGCAATCTCGGATTTGTGATAGCCCAAGGCGCGAAGAACCGCGAGCTGGGTTGACATGCCTTCAAACCGGGTCATCAACATCGCGCAGACGGCCAAGGCACCTAAAGCAATAACGAACGAAGTGACGAGCAGACCCACATTGCGACCCGCGCCGGAGAGTTCTTGCAGACGGTCTTTTTGATCGCTGATCCGGATCGCCTGGGCCACCGTGCGCCGGTTCACCAAAGTTTCGAGACCGTCGAAACCTCCGGGCTTGAGGTAGACCAAAAAATAGTGAAGAACCTGCGGGCCCCAAATCGACTTGCGGGCGATCATCGCGGAAGACTCGGCAAAGAAACTCCAGGCTTGATCAAGACTCGAATACAGGGTGCGGTCCCATTGAGTTCCGGTGGGGTGCAAGACTCCCACAACCGTGAGAGTCAGATTCGAAGGTGGAGAATCATCCCTCCAGCCTTGCACGGTGATGGTGTCGCCGACTTTGAGCCCAAGGCTCTGCGCAACGGCGGCGCCCAGCACCACTTCACCGCTGCTTTCAAAGAGCCGGCCTTGAGCGAAGGTCAGACTTTCAGACCGAGGACGGTGAAAGAAAGAGCCGTCAGTTCCGGCAAGGCGGTAGCCTCCAAATTTTCCGAAGTAAACCAGCGGAATGACGGATTCGATGAACGACGGCTTCGTGGAGGCACCGTCCTCAAAACGAACGGCTTGTTCCACCCGCAAAGATTCAAATAATTTGTAAGGAACAAAATCCGGAAAAGAACCTTCACCATTCAAGCCACCGAGAAGAATTTCGATGCCTCCTGCCTTGGCGCCCACCATGGCGTCTCCGCCAGAGCCCATGGCCGAAAAACGAGACTCGGAGAGTTCGTAAAGACGGAGTAAGATCCCTCCGCAGGCCACCGACAGGCCGATGGCGATGACGGTGATCGCGGTTGCAAAACGGTGCCGGGTCAAGCTGAGGAGGGCCAAACGGAGCGGCGTCATCGGGTCAGCTCCGTAAAATCTTGAATCGACGAGAAGTATTTTTCGATACGTTGATCATGGCTCACCACGATCAAAGTTTTATCCCGGCAGGACTCGACCAAGAGGCGAGCCACCTCGTGGGCATTGGCTTCGTCAAGGCTCGACGTGGGCTCGTCGGCGAAAACCACTGACGAGTGGCCCGCAAGAACGCGGGCGACGGCGGCCCGCTGCTGCTCACCCAGGCTGAGAACCGAGACGCGCTCATGTTCGCGGCCCCCAAGCCCGACCGCTTTCAGGGCGCTCAAGGCGCGTTCGTGATCGTGAGCTTTTTGGGTTGCGAGCTCAATATTCTCGAGGACCGTGAGGTGCTCAATCAGATTCAGTTTTTGGAAAATGAAGCCGACGTGCCGGCGTCGAAAAGACGTGCGTTCGGACTCCGTCATCTGATCGAGAGAGAAGGTTCCGACCTTAACCTCGCCTCGCGAGGGCGAGAAGAGCCCCGCGAGCAAATGCAAGAACGTGGTTTTTCCTTTGCCGCTGGCGCCCTTCAGGAGCAGCTTTTCTCCCTCTTTGAGGGTCCATCGAGAAATCGAGAACAAAGCTTTGTTCTCGGTGCCGACGTTCACGGTGATGTTCGAGAGTTCGATTTGCATCGGCCTCAATTCTCAAAGAAATCAAGATCCGAGTCATCCGGATTTACCAAGATCAAGAAGTTTTGATCGAGGCGAGATAGGAGTGGATCTCGCTGCGGCCGCCCATGGCCAAAACCTGGGGACGACGCTGTAAAAACGATTTTTCATAAAGGGGATCGTAATACCAAGCGAGCAGTTTCTCGATCCAACGGCGAGAAGGACTGAGTTCACCGGTTTCGCGAAAATGCGTTTCGGCAGCGCCCAAATCGCCCAAAATCTCTTGGCTGCGCAGTCCGCCCAGCTTGGCTTGAATTTTTTGAATCGAAGCGCGCAAGCTCAAAAAAAGTTCCGGGTCACGGGAGCGGGAGACCACGTACTCTTGGTAGGTATTTTCAATTCGGTCCTCGAGGCTTTCGTTCAAAACAAGAACGGGAGAGTCGCGCTTTCTCAAAAAGAAAGCCTCGGGTTGAACGATGCTGCCGATCATGCGGCTTTCGTCTTCAACTAGAAGTGGACGGTTGAGAAGCCTGATCTTGGTTTTTCCCAAGGCCAGCGCGAGTTCGTTCTCATAGTTGATCTGAGTGGGTTGAGGTTCTGGATAGGCGCCGAAGGCCGAGCCCCGATGGCGCGCCAGGAGTTCGAGATTCACGGAGGGGTAGGCGCTCTCGCGCAAAAACTGAGTTTTACCCGCACCTGTTTTGCCGGTCAGGACGAGCATATTTTGAAAAGAAGCGGCGGCCAATTCATCCATGAGGAACTGCCGCATCTTCTTGTACCCACCATCGAGGCGCGCCAGGGCGTATCCGCGCTCGCGCATCCACGATTGCGCCAATTGCGAGCGAAGACCGCCGCGAAAGCAAGTCATCACGGTGTGCTTGGGACGCTGCGAGTAAGTTTGAATCCAGGCTTGGATTCGTTCTTCTTTGATAGCTCCGCTCACCAACTGGTGACCCAATTCGATGGCGCGCTCGGGGCCCTCAATTCTGTAAGTGGTGCCCACAAGGGCGCGCTCGTTGTCATTTAAAATCGGCCTGTTCACCGAAGCGGGAAGGCTGCCGGCCGCAAATTCCACCGGCGCGCGAACATCAATGACCTGAACTTGACCCTCAAGTAAACGAGCCCACAAATCTTTGGCCTGAAGAGTGTCCGGACTCAAGTTCAAGGGAGAACGTCCACGGCCCAGGCACTGGCGGGTTCGACCGATCCCACCACGCCCGCACGGCCAAAACGTGAACGGAGCTTTTTCACGATCGCCTCGGATTGTGCAGGATCGACGCTCAAGAGAAGACCCCCGCTGGTTTGGGGGTCGCAAACGACGTTCTTCTGCACGGGCGACAGGCCATCGGTGCGGCAATGGGCTTGGGTGTACTGCGCATTGCTGGCATGAGCTTTGGTGAGGAAGCCATTTTCCAAACAAGACAGGGTCTGTTCGAAAAGAGGCAGACGGCTAAAGGTGAAAGAGAAGGTCTTGCCGCTGGCTTTCGCCATCTGTTGGCTATGACCTAAAAGGCCAAAACCCGTGATATCGGTGGCCGAGTGGATGGAGGCCGCCTCGGTTTCAGAAAAAAGATCCAGGACTTGATTGAGAGTCATCATGCTGTTCAAAGGCTCCTGCAGCTGCCCTTCGGTCAAATGCTGGCGCTTCAACGAAGCCATGCAGGTGCCGGTGCCGAGCGCTTTGGTGAGAATCAGGTGATCGCCCGCACGTGCGCCGGCATTGGACCAAACCCGTTTCGGGTGAACAAACCCCGTCACCGAAAGGCCGAACTTTAAAGTGTCGTCGTCGATCGAGTGTCCGCCCACAAAGCTCACGCCCGCTTCGCGCATTTTATCGCTCGCGCCTTGGAGAACTTCCACGATCACGTCGTTTTCGAGCACGCCCAAAGGAAAAGCCAGAATGGCCATCGCGGTTTTGGGCGTTCCACCCATGGCGTACACGTCAGAGAGGGCATTGGCCGCGGCGACGGCGCCGAATGCGCGTGGAGAGTCGACGATGGGCGTGAAAAAATCCAGAGTTTGCACTATCGCCAAGTCTTCGGAGATTTTGTAGATCGCGGCGTCGTCAAACAAACCGCCGTCGACCATCACGGCCGCATCGTTCGGCGGAAATTGAACCTGGCCGAGAATCTTTCGAAGTTCGCTGGCGGCGACTTTGGCCGCGCAGCCACCTTTTTTGACGGTTTGTGTGAGCTGTACCATCCCTTTGGTATTTCGTATGCCGTGGGGGACGTCAATGCTTTAGGCAGCTCGGCGCAGGGGAGCGGCATCCTCATCTTGGTCCTGGTGAACCTCGGAGGTCTTGGCGAGGTCCGTCGTCGAGTTCTGGCCGCGGATGGTGGAGACCAGTCGAGCGACGGCTTCATTCAGTGAGCGCGCTTGCTCGGCCAGGTGCGAGGCGGAACCGGCCGATTGTTCGCTGGTCGCAGCGTTGAGCTGAGTCACTTGATCCATCTGCTGCATGGCCTTGGTGAGCTGCTGCACACCTGCGGCCTGCTCTTGACTGGCGTTCGAAATTTCGTCGGCCATGTGATTCACGTTCGAGATGTTCTCGACGATTTCGTCTAAAACGCCGCCGCATTGACGGGCGACGCTCGTTCCGGTCTCGACCTTTTCCCGGCCCTTTTTCACGAGCTCCTCGACACGCCCCTTTGTTTGGATCGCGATGGTCTCAACTTTCCGGATACTGCCTTCGAGCATGTCCGAAATTTCTTTGGCGGCGGCGCCGCTCATTTGCGCGAGGCTTCCGACCTCTTCGGCGACAACGGCAAACCCTTTGCCATGCTCGCCCGCCCGCGCCGCTTCAACGGATGCATTGAACGAGAGAAGCTTGGTTTGAAAGACGATTTCATTGATGACTTTGGTTTTCTCGCCGATTTCACGGATGACGCTGACGATTTCGTTCATTTCTCGGTTGGACTGGTCGATCTGGGAGATAATGTCGTTGTTACTTTGATTGATTTCATCCATCGAAGTCATCATCTGCTCGACCACTTGGCGACCTTGCTCGGCCTTACCCCGCGAGTCCGAAGCGGTGTGCGACGTGTTCTTGGCATTGTCGGAATTGCGTGACACCATCGAACTCATTTCCTCGATAGAGGACGAAGTCTCTTGGAGTGCGGCGGCCTGTTCGGTCGTGGCGCGCGCGAGATCTTGCGCCGAGCCGGCAATTTCCTGCGAGGTCGAATTGACGTGATGACTGGCTTTGGCCAAGGACTGAGCGACATGGTTCAAAGCATTGAGAGGCGCGCTGACCATCAGTGAACCGAGCAAAACAGCGACCAGCGCGCCCGCGGCGATCGCCAAGATCAAAGTTTTTTCGGGAGAGACGGTGTGGCCGGCGGTTGCGGCGGCGGCGACTTCATCTTTGTTCTGGGAAATGGCAAAGACGCCATGAAGTTTTCCATCGCTCCAATTTTCCATCGGAAAGCCCAAGATATCGCGCCCATTGCCCCAAGGACTTGTCTGCGGATCTCCATGGCAAACCAAACAGCCCTGTTTCTGACTCAAGCGGATGGGGCGGTACATGGTGATGAGTTGGCCGTCTTTCAAAACCAGCTCCTGCAGTTCGGGGTCGCTTTCAAATTTTTTGAAGATGGTCATTTCTTCTTCGCTGGCGGCATTTTCGCGGCGCCGCGGTTCGTTTGAGAACACCCGAAACTTGTATTTGTCAAAATCCGCATTTTTGCGTCCGATCTCCATTCCGGCGTAAATCGGAACTTGGTTCAGAATCTCTTTTTTATCCTGAGGAGTCAGTTGTTCGGCCGACTGGTACTTGGTGCGGAATTTCTCGACGACGTCTGCAAGTCCGCCTTGATTGGCGACATAGGAGATGGCCGCCGAGAGCTGAGCGTGGATCGTCCGTTCTTTATTCTCAATGCCGGTCTCAAGATCTTTGTCGGTGAAGTGTAAGAAGCCCCAAATCGAGACGGCGGCGCAAAGTCCGCAGGACAGTCCCACGATCAGAAGAACGCGGCTTCGAAGGCTGAAGTGATCAAGGATCGACATGCAAACCACCTTTTCAAAGAAGGTGTCGGCACGTCGACGTCTGAATTTAAGGGGAGGGGTGAAGCAAAGATTCACGACGTCGAATATTAATCAAGTCTTGAGGTCCGAGATGGAGAGTTCTCCATCTCACTGACTGCGGATGTAGCGATACATCGCTTCGATTTCAACATCGGTCATAGCGGCGAAAGACGTCCAAGGCATGTAGGCCGGATTGATTTGTTGACCGTCGGGTTTGGTTCCGGTTTTGACCGCGGTGGCGAACTGCTGAAGGGTCCAAGTTTGCACGCGTCCGGTCGGGGTGAGGTCCGAGGCAGGGGGCCACTCGGGCGGCACGCCGGGAATGGGTCCGCCTCTCAGGTCCGCACCATGACAACCCGTGCAACTTGCGATCATGTATTTGCCGTACACGGGCTCGGTGCTCGGCGCGAGGCTCTCCAGTGGAACCGCGGTCCGGTCGATCAGCTCGGCTTGGAACATCAACGGAAACTTGCCCGCGAGGTAGAGAACTTTTCCCAAAGGACCGACGCTGAGGGCGGCCGGCTGATTTTGAACGGGAGCGGCGGTGCGCAAATGCGCGATGATTTTACCCAGATCCTCGTTGGTCAGCTGCGCGAATTCGGTTGAGGGCATGAAGATCAACTTTCTGCCTTCGGGGTTCAGGCCGTAACGGACCGCCCGCACCCAGTCTCTAACGCCATAATCTTTGGTGGCTCCCGCCGGGGTGATGTTCGCTCCGGCGAAGAAGCCCACGGGGCCGGCATCGGCAAAAACGCGGCCGCTCAGATCGGCGCCGTGGCAATCGTAGCAACCTTTGACCTGCACGAGCCGGCGCCCCTCGGCGAGACTAGCAGCGTCGGTGGGGAGCGAAATTTCGGGAGGATCGAAAGCGATTCGCTCCCGCCGATGGGCTTCATAACGAAAATGAACGACGGCGGCGGCCAAACTGAGTGCCACGGCCAATGCGAGCAAGACTCGCCCCAGAATTTTGAGCATAAAAACCTCAAGATGATTGTTAGTATTTACTAATATGTATTATAGTGTTTACTAACATTCAACGGAAAGTTAGATTGCGCGGGTATGCCGTCGCAAAACAAGACCGTCCAGAATAAAACGCAAAAGAGGCTCGCCGCCCCCGAACGCCGACAGATGATCATCGAGACGGCCTCGCTTCTTTTTGCCAAGCGCGGTCTTCATGGCGTCACGACCAAAGAAATCGCCAAGGCTTGCAAAATCAGCGAGCCCGTCCTGTATCAGCACTTCGAGAGCAAAGAGCACATTTACCAAGAGCTCCAAATCATGTGCAAAGGCCAAACGCTCTATTTTCATCAAGTTTTGAAGCAGGTGCCGGCGGGGTCTTTTGGTTTGGTCCTCACGGTTTTTCTTTTGTGCTACACGGTTCAAATTTGCCGGGACCCCACGCAAAAGGGAAACCGGCACGCCGAGATCACCGATATTTTGTTGCGCTTGCAGGGATTTAGTTTTTTAGAAGATGGGCGCTTCGCCAAAGCTCTGGTCAAAGACTGCATCGGCAGCGTGATGCCCTATCTGATTGAAAGCTACAAAGTGGCCGAAAAAGCGGGGGAGATCGACGGCGACGTCTCGATGGAAGAGGATCTTTGGATCACTTACGAGTTGATCATCGGCTCGGCCCTCTTTCATTTGACCAAGCCCGGATTGATCCCCTCGCTTTCGGATAGCGACGTTCTGCTCGAGCGAACGGTGGCGTACATCCTGCGCGGTCTCGGGATGAAATCCGGCGTGATCAAGAAACACCACCGAACCGCGCATCTGATGAAGTACATCGGATTGAATTAAGAAATTCGAGCGACCAACTTTTTCATCTTATCCAGAGACGAGCTCCAGCCCGCCACGCAGTCATCGTGCTGCTCGGCCGGAATGCCCTCGTGGGTCAGCTCGATGCGTGTTTGATAGGGCGATAGGGGCCCGAAGGTGACCGTCACGTACATGACCTCGGGCCAATTGCCGGTCATGCCGTAGTCGGCGGGGGCCATGTAGTTGCCGCGCTCATCCGAAAAGTGATCGGTGAAGGCCAGCTTCTGCCCGGGAATGATTTGTTCATAAACGCCGGTGCTCCAAGACACGTTGCCGGTTTGATTGTCTTTCATGGCGAAGATGTATTGGCCGCCCACCTTAAAAGTGATTTGCGCCTCCGGGCAGCTGAAGTGAGCGGGGCCCCACCACTGTTTGATCAATTCGGGGGTGCTCCAAGCTTTCCAAACTTTCTCGAGCGGAGCTTGAAAGGTCTTTCTCACTTGCACCAAGGGCGAGGTGAAAAGGGTTTTGTCGTAGCGCAGTCCTGTTTCGGTGTTCTGAGACATTTGAGCCATGGGTATCCTTTCGTCAGAAGTTGCTCTGATCTAAAAATCTGCAATTGTCAGACCCCCAACCATTTGGAATGAGAGGGAAACCGCGAGAAAATTGGGGTATTATGCCCTTGGGTCAAGGGGCGGCACTAGGCTAAGTTGACCCGGGAGGTCTTATGGCGAAATTTCGCAAATCGTCCAAGGTGGTTTGGACATGGCTTGGAAAACCAGTGCAGGGAACCGTCGAAGAGGTTTTTCACGAGTCGGTCACCAAGACCATCAAAGGAAAAAAGATTACCCGTCATGGTTCCGCCGAAAAACCCGCGTACCTCGTCAAATCGGCCGCCGGCAACACCGCTCTCAAGTTGGAAACCGAGCTGCGCCCCTCCTCCGCCTCGGTTTCCAAAGCGAAGTCGCAGCCCAAGATTTTTAGCTGATCAAGCGCTGGCGAGCGTGGGCGAGAACCAACGTCGCAGCACGTCCTCTCCGAAGAGGTCGACATTGTAGTTCAGAAATTTCTCGAGATTGGTTTCGAACTCAAAACCTCGCGTTTCAAACACGGGAACCAAATCCGGTTGATGATGCAGATATTCACCAAAATGCTTTTGGCAAAACTCCATGTAGTCCCGGGTATAGAGCAAGAAAATGTGCCACATCTGATCGATTTCGCGCATGTCGTCGTCCATGATGAAGAAGAAATTCAGGGCTTCGTCATGGGGTGCTTGGCTTTTATCCAGCAAGTGACGGCGAGTGCCCCAAAAGAAAAGTTTCAGATCCTCGAAGATCTGTTCAGCGCGGTCCGATTTTTGCGGATTTTCTTTTTGAAAGCGTCTGATGACGCCCGGATTTTTGTAATCCAAAATTTCGCTCAGTTTGCAAAGTTTCACGGTTCGACCTCCTTCAAGGGGAGCGGCAGATCTCCGCCGCTCCCACGGTTTCTCAGAAAACGGCGCAACATTTACCGCAGCAGCGACCCGCCGCGCGTTTGGCCTTCATGATTTGACTGACGAGATTGTTTTTCATAAGCGTTCCTCCCTTCTGGAAGGAACTTACCGCGTGTCGATGATCAAAATATAATCAATAGGAGCGATTGCAGCCATAGATCTGACTAGGGTTCATCGGGATGGCTCGAAAGGAGCGGCCATCCTTTAGCGAGAATAAACCGCAGCCACGCGCCTGCCGCCTGCGACGTGATGATCGCGGTGAGGACGAGGGTGGTGTAAAATGGCGCATTGATAATGCCGGCATCGAACGCCACGCTCGCCAGCACGATGCCGGGCCCACCGCGCGCGTTCGTGGTCACGGCGAGATTGACGATATCGAGGCCTTTAAATCCCGCCAATCGGGCTGCAAGGCCGTTGGCGATCAGCGCGATGAAGGACGAGCCCACCAAGAAAAGGGCCAGCATCGAGAACGAAAAGTCGCGGCCAAGCGCGAGCTTAAAGCCGACCATTGCAAAATAGATCGGGATAAAAAACGACATCGAAACTTTGGCGATGGCCTCCAGCGAGCCGCTGAAATGGGCGCGCTCACCACCTTGAAGACCGCCCACCAGCCCGAAGCCCGCGAGAAAGGCGCCGAACACCAAATTGACATCCAAAGCTGAGGCCACCGCGATGTAGGCGAACAGGACGCAGAAGATGTAACCTTTCGGTGAGGCGCGCACCAAAAGATTCCAGCGCGAGTGGTGCAGGCGCCGCAAGATCCAGGGTGCGGCGGTGAGACCTAAGAGCATGAAGGCCATGGTCACCATCGTGTGCGACACGATTTCGGGGGTGACCGAGGTGGTGGCTGCGGTGGCTTGCGCGCCCACAAGGCCGGTGGCGACCGCGAGGACGCCCCAAAGAATCAGATCTTCAAGCACCGCCGAACCCAGCACGAGGCTCGCGAAGCGCGTGTGCAGAATTTTGAGGTCAAAGAAGATCCGCGAAATCACCGGGATGGACGTCACCGAAACCGCGATGGCCAAAATTAAAAGCGCCGACATCTCTTGTGCGGCCGTGCCGGTGATGTCCGCGAGCGGGAGCACCGAGGCGAGCCCCAAAGCGAGAACGAGCAAAAAAGGAAGAGGCGTCCCCACGCCCAGCATCCAGGCGATCTCTTTGCGGTTCTCTTTGGCGAGTAAGCGTCGGGTTTCGCTTCCGGACAAAAACATCAAGAGAAACAGGCCCACCCAGGAGATGAAGTTGAGCACGACGTCAATCTTGGCGTTGGTGCTTGAACCGGTTCCGGTCAGAGTCGAGTACAGCGAGGGATGAAGCTGGCCCAAAACAAACGGTCCGATCAAAACGCCGGCGAGGATCTCGCCGATCAGCCGCGGCTGGCGCAGTTTTTCAAAAATGAATGCCAGGGTGTGAGCAAGCGCCATCAAGAGTCCCAGGGTGAGGGCCACCGCCCCGATCTCGGCGCTCGACATCGTTAGTCCCCTTGTGCGCCGGCATCTTCATAGCGGCGAAGATGGTTCGGCTCGGCAATGGACAACATCAAGTAGGTGATGGGGCCGGCGAGCGAAGGATGCTTTTCGAGATCGCCAATGGTCACCTTGGGCATGATCTTCGAGCTCTCGCCCGTCTCTTCGGCGATGGTCATCAAGCTGAACAGATCTTGGTTGGGCTCAAAGATCCCCTCATAGTTCGGATTGTTCCACAGGCGCCGAATCAAGCTGGGACGGCAGCGCTCGGCGCTTGATTTTTCAATATCGTCCAAACGTTTGTAGGCATCACTCATATACCTGATGGCCAATCGGCGGAAGGCGAGAGCGGAGGCCAGAGTTTCATAAACGCGCTGGCAAAGTCCCGGTTCCAAAACGGCGTACTGGCGAAACGCTTGATCGGAGAGACGCAGGTCCAAAAACGCGGGCTGCGCCCAGAAATAACGCCGGGCCGCCTCGAGATCCTCTTCGGCGATGGGATGCCAGTTGAGACCTTTGCGCGCCTCTTCGGAAAGAGCGGCGTAGAAGCCGGTTTCTTGTTTGAGCATCGCGATCGCGATCATGGTTGCGATCAAGGACTCATTGGTCATGGTAAGCTTAGCGAGCTGACGCACGTCCTTGAAGGCATTCTCCAGATCTTTGTCATCGCGTCCTTTGAGAAGACGCAACTTGCTCCACGCCACGAGATCCGCGTACTCGGGTTGGGGCATGGTCATGATTTTGTAGTCTTGGCCTTGGTCGTAAAGAGGACCACCTTGATCAAAGCTCCAATGATCAAAGCGGTGCAGGCTGGTGAACCAAGAGAAATCGAGGTTGAGCTGCTTCCAATCCGGCTGAGCGTCCCAGAAGTGGCCTTGCGGCGGGAGCTCCAAAATTTTTCGGGCTTCGGGCGGGAGGGCGAGCAGACCGGGATGCTGGGGCCAGCTGATCAACGGGTTGAGAAACGTGGAGGCATCCAGTTGCCCGCGCGTCGACGATTGAAAGAACTCAATGGCGGCCAAACGCAGGCGGTCCGCTTCGATCAAAGGAGCCTTTTGCTCGAGAATTTTTTCGGGACTGCGGCTTTCGTATTGCGACTTGAGATCGCCCGAAGAAAGAGTCAGTAAAATCCCGGCGACATCGTAGCGAAAGACCCACACAAGTCCGAACAAAAGGAGCAATGAAACCGAAGCGACCAAGAGGGCTTTTTTAAAAGGCGTCATGATCCAAAATGTTAGGTCCGGCTTTGGGGGTTGTCCATCACCAAACGATGACAATCCAGATCTCGAGTTTTAAGGTCGAAGGTCGGAGGCTATCATGAGAATCGGATCCCTGATCTTGATCATCTTCTTTTCGTCGATGAGCTTTGCGCAAATAAAAATGGGTTTCGTCGATTTGCAAAAGGCCGTTCAGTCGACTTCGGCGGGCAAGAAGGCGAAATCGGAGCTGGATGCCGATTTTGCTAAGCGTAAAAGAGATCTCGACCGGCAGGAGCAGGACCTGCGCCGCCGGGATGAGGAACTCCAAAAAAAGCGGACGGTTCTTTCCGAAGCCGCTTACCGCAAACAATTGGCCGGCCTTGAGAAGAGTGCGAGCGATTTTCGCGACCTGATGGGCCGCACTCAGATGGAGTTTCAGAAAAAAGAATTGGATCTGACGACGCCGATTCTAGAAAAAATGCGTCGAACCATTTCTCGGGTGGCCAAAGAGAACGGTTACACCGTCGTGATGGAGATGACCGCGCAAGTGCTGTATTCTCCCGAAAGCGACGACCTCACCGATCGCGTCGCGCGTGAATTTGAAAAAGAGAAGTAACTAGCGGGGATTCGGATCGCACTTTTCCGGTGCGGGCTTTGGTTTGTCGTTCTTCTTTTTTCCGTACAGCAGAGAGTGGGACATGCCGAGGCCAATCGTGGCGCCGCTGCACAACTCGGCGGTTTGGGTCGGCCCTCCGCCGACGAACTCTTTGTTCGGCGAGTTGAAAGTATTGGGCGCCCAGTTCCAACTGCCAAAGTAGCAAAGACCCTTCGCGGTTCCTCCTAGGAGCATCCCGGTCGGGTTGTAACCACGCGCATAGAGATAGGCGGAAGGTGCCGCCGTCGTGAGCGTCCCGAGGCCTGTCATGTAAGCGAGATTGCGCCATTTTCCGGACTCATCGACGCCGCGAACGCCATCTTTCATCACCATTTGCTCGCCGTAAGGGACGAACAATCCCGGCAGCATCAGTCCGCCGGTGATGGCACCGTCGAGGCCGCCATTGAAGTACCCCAGGCCCATGTATCCCAGGGTGGTGACAAGACGGCGCTCTCCCGATTTGGAATCGTTGTGGTCGGTGAAAAGACCGCCCCCTCGATAGCGCCAGAGAACGCTGGAGGCCACGGTTGTCACGGCCATCTTCGCCCATGGCGGGATGTCCGAGAAAGGGGCTTCAGATTGCTCGCGGTTCCAAAAGTCGCTCCACCAACTCCGCTCGGGTGGCGCCTGTCCAAATTCGGTGGAGAGGTGGCAGGACAGATCGCGGCGCAAACCTGAGAGTTGACCCAAGCAAGCATTGGGCTGCTGGTCCATCCCGTCGACAATGCCCTTGTATTGGCTCACGACCTCGGACGCACTGTCTTTGGCTTTTTCGCGGCTCGCGTGAGCGGACACTTCTTGAAGACGCAGAAACTGATTCACCGCCGGAGAGCAGCTCGCCCTTTTTTGGGGATCGGCATTCAACTCCTGACAAAGACGCAGCCCCCGCGCCAGCGAGTTTGCGGCCTGATCGAATTGAGGCGCGCATTTCGGGTCTTGGGTTTTTCGGGAGAGCACTTCGTTCAGCCAATGCGCATGCTTGGCACAGGCGGGCTCCGCGCGAACGTGCGGAGCTAAGAGGCAGACGCAGAGAAAAAGTTGAAGCCAACGAAGCATAAGGCCGTATCGGAACGGAATGGGTTGTTCTTAACAAAAGGGCCTCGACTTTAGGACGGAAGAGAGTCAAATTTGTGGGATGTCCTCGCCCTACGACAATCCAAAAGCCGTCGTTCGCCGCACGCGCAAATATGGCCGGGCCGTTTTTGCCCGTGAAGACATTCGCAAAGGCGAGACGATCGCCGTGTTCGATGGCCCGGTGCTCGATGACGACTTCGAACCATGGACGGACGATCTTCGCAACCACACGATTCAAGTGGGACCGACCGAGTGGCGAGACTCCAAGGGTTTCGCCCGTTATCTCAATCATTCTTGCGATCCCAACTGCGGCATCAAAAACCGAAATCGGGTGGTCGCCATGCGGCCGATCCAGGCCGGTGAAGAGATCACGTGGGACTACGAGATGACCGAGAAGAACGATTGGTGGAAGATGAAATGCCGGTGCGGGAGCGATTTATGCCGAAAGCAAATCGGCAACTACCGCAACATGCCCCGCAAAATTCGCGAGAAGTACAAAGGCTATATTTCGGACTGGCTTACAGGGCCGTCCAAAGCAAAATCGCGACCCCCAGCATCGAAACGCTCCAAATCAAAGTCCTGACGTACGGAATGCCGAACGCGTACAGCGGCCAGTAAATCAATCGTGCAAAGAAGTAAAGCTGCGCTCCCAGGGCCGAGATTTCGCTCGTGCGTCCGCTGGCGACGACGGCAAACGTCGCGGCCACAAAAAACGGAAACGTTTCGAGAAAGTTCTTAAACGATCGGTCAAGACGCCCCGGGATGCCCGTCAGCTCCGGCATTTTTTGGTCGCGAGGACTGACATTCCACTTGAGACCCCGCACCTTTGTCGCCGCTTGGGTGGCGGCGAGCAGTTGCACCAGTCCGAGAATTGCGGCGTAGATCAGCATTTTAAGTTCGGTGGACATGTCTTCTCCTATTTGTCGTTGGGTTTGGTCAGGGCTTCGTCCGTGGCGTTGAATTTTCCGGTGCGCAAGATCTCGATTTGCCGTCCGAGCATCGTGGCCGCAACTTCAACTTCTTTCATGAGGGCTTTGTCTTTGTCGAGATGTTCGTGGCTTTGCGCGTACGACTCGTTGTACCCAATGTAGCGTTCGAACGTGGCTCGCGGGCCCGCCGAGATCAGTTCCATGTCGGTGAGCCAATCGGTCAAAGATCGGCGCACATTTTCGGCCCCGGCCGCGTCGCCGTGAACCACGACCGAGAACGCGCGCCCCGCGAGCGGCCGCGGGTAGTTCCAACCTTTGAGTTCGATTTTTTTTGCCTTCTCGGCGTCTTTTCCTTGCGTGGAGGTGGGGTCGGGATTGCCGCCATCCGCACAGACCAGGCGGTCCATCATCAGTTTCATGACGCTGGGAACTTGGTACCAATGAACGGGGGTGATGATCATCACGCCGTGCGCGCGCATCCAACGCTCGTAAATGTCGCCCATAACATCGTGGGTTTGTCCCATGCTGTGGTGCGGGTAACACGAACACGGCCAATGGCAGAGGGGCATGGCGGTCGAAACGCATCCTTTGCAAGGATGAATCTGCTTTCCGTATTGCGAGGTGAGTTCGCTGAGATCCAAAAGATCCACCTCAAGACCCAACTCCTGCATTTTTTGAATCGCGATCTGCGTGAGCCGGTAAGATTTTGAAATTTCTCCGGGACATGTGTGTTCATTGCGTGGCGATCCGTTGATCAACAGAACCCGCGAAGGCGACGTTGAATGTTCCTTTTCGGCCTTGAGCAGGCGCCCGCGAACCTCAAGCCACTCCTGCGATAAAAGGTACTCGGGATCGGCAAAGCCCGCTCCCGCTTGGACCCGGCGGGGAGCCTTGCGACCCTCCCGGTAGTTTTGCCAGGCGACTTCGGCAACGGCGTCCAGTTCCGTCGCCACGGTCTGATAGCGGGGATCGAAGAATCCTTTTTTGAATTCGAGCTTAAAGGCCTCTTCGGTGAGGCGATGATCGGGTTGGCCGTGGCGGAGTTCGATTTTTCCAAACATGTCCCGTGAGATTGCAAAGGGGCCGCCTCATTGGAAACATCATCAATTCTCAACAATCTCGGCACTCGGGGCATAATGGGAATTGCCGGGGCACATTGCGCCATGATCCAATGGCTCTTGGAGGCGGCATGCGCTTGGGGATCCTCATCTCTTGTTTGTTGGTCGGAATGCACTCGTGGGCTCTTGAAGGTCAAGGCGACACCTCGGCCGATCTGATTGGCCGGAGCACTCCGGTCGGTCTCTCGCTCGAAGGCACGGCCGGTTACGGCGTTCCGCTTTGGGGAGATTCCAAAGACGGCAATCCCTTCTACGGTTACTTGCGACCGTTCGCGAACGTCGCGCTCTCTTCGGTGGCCGCGTCCAAACTTGCTCTCGAATTTTATCCGGTGTCCTTTGTCGGCTTCACCGTGGGACGCTCTTACCGGTACCGCACGCTCGATTTTTCGGGCATCAATTGCGAGGCCTCCGCGTGTAAGGGCTGGCTCAATAGCACTTACGTCCGCGCGCGCGTGATCGGCAAGTTTCAGAACTTTTTTGGCTCCTTGGTTTTTGAGAAATACGACTTCGATCACCGCGACGATCTTCAAGGGCCGATCATCGAAGAGATCAATGCCGTCAATCTGGCGCCCCGGCACGATGAAGGTTACGGAAACTCGGTCGTGGTCGGTTACAGTCTCGACGACGAGTGGAGCGCGGGGCTTCGTGCCGACAGCTTTAAGACCCGCAAATGGGAGAACACCTCCGAGATGCAAGTGGTGTTTGTACGATCCATCCGACGTGAATGGACTTACATCGTGGGACTGGGACGTTTTGCTTCGAGCCAGTTCGGCGTTGCCCCCGAAGTCGTGGCCGCGGTCAATTGGACCGGCCTGAAAAAGATCGGACCTTGAAAATGAAGTATTGGAAAATCGCCGCCTTTGCCGTTGTCGCCGCCGTGTTGATCTGGTCGGGCATTGAACCCTACGACCGCTTTACGTGGGTGATGGAAGTTTTCCCGGTCTTGTTGGGCGCGCCCTTGCTTATTTATATCGGCCGCAAACACGGCGTGACGCCGCTCTTGTTTTTCTTGTTGGCTTTTCATGCCATCGTGCTTTGCGTGGGCGGTAAGTACACTTATGCCCGCGTCCCGATCGGATTTGCCTTTCAAGAGTTGTTCGGTTTTGCCCGCAATCATTACGACCGCTTCGGTCACTTGATGCAGGGTTTTGTTCCCGCGATTTTGTTCCGCGAATGGATCCTTCGGAAAAAAGGCGTCGAATCGAAAGCGCTCTTGTTCGTGACGGTCGCCTCGTTCTGTCTGTCGTTCGCCGTTTTTTACGAGTTTCTCGAATGGTGGACCGCGCTCATCACGGGCGAAGGCGCGGAATCTTTCTTGGGAACTCAGGGCGATGTTTGGGACACGCAGTGGGATATGCTGCTCGCTTTGATCGGCGCCTTGACGTCGTTAATCACGCTCTCAAAGCTGCACGACCGTCAGGTCAAGACCATCGAGAAGAAATCCACTGGGTTAAAACGGTAACCGATCCGAAAAGGACGGTTCCCCAAGCCCAATCCGCGAATAAGAGTTTGAGCGGAAATTTTTCGAGCGTGGCGTAGTTGGTCAGATCGTAGATTCCGTAAATCACGAAACCGAGCGCCGCGCCTTTCAAGAAAATCGTCACCCAAGACGTCTCGCTTGCCACCATCGGCATCGCAAAAAAGACCAGCGCGAAGGTCATCAAAAAATAAACCAAGACCGCGGCCCACATCACGGGCTTGATGCGTCCGTCTTGAAAACGGCCGATCTCGGCGAGCTGCGTTCCGTAGAAGTCGCGGGTGATGTAACCGAGCCAAATAAAGTCGATCACGGCAAAAAGGACAATGGCGATCAGGGCGATTTTTAATTGAGGAAACATGCGGGACTCCTTAGTTTTTCTTTTTTGCGAAGGCACCGGCAAAGTCGAGATACTTGTCGATCAAAGCCGCCAGACGTTTTCGGGTGGCTTCGTCTTCGAGCGCGCCGGTCGCGGTAAAGGCCTTGTCTCCGTGCGGAATGCCGAAGACGTCGGGGTAGACATAATTGTTGAGCTTTTCAAAGGGAGACTTGGAATGCAAAAGGCCCCGAACCGCGCCCAAACCGCCCGGCGACGTTCCCATCAAGAGGACGGGTTTTCCGGACAGAGGCATCGGTTTTAATCGGGACACCCAATCGACCGTGTTCTTAAGCGCACCCGAGATGGAGCCGTTGTATTCGGGACTCGCGATCAAAAGGGCATCGGCCTCGTCGATCAACTGGCCGAGCATTTTGACGTTCTCGGGGAGACCAGCGCTCTCGATGTCGCCATCATAGACCGGAAGGGTGAGCGGCTGCAGGTCGATCAGAACCGTTTCAAGACCGCCTTTAGCCTCGAGGATCTTGTGAGCGACCGCGAGAAGTTTTTTATTGAGCGAGTCTTTTCGCAAACTGCCCGCAAACAGAAGAAGCTTCATACACACCTCTGCTTTGTTGTACCCGCCGAGCACCGCCGCTCGCAATGGACTTTGTCTAAAGATCTCTTAAGGCTTGAGTTTCCAGTCGCGCTCCGTGATCAGGCGCGAGCCGCGTTTTGAAAACAGGTAGCTCCACGCCCATTGGCCCATCACCGAGACGCGGTTCTTAAAGCCGATCAAGTAGAAGATGTGGACAAAGAGCCAAGCGAACCAGGCCAGGATGCCGGTCATCTTGAGCGATCCCGATTCGGCGACGGCTTTGTTTTTACCGATGGTGGCCATCTGTCCTTTATCGAAATAAACAAAGTCTTCGCGCGGCTGGCCCGCGATGGAGGACAAAATATTGGCGGCCGTGTGTTTGCCGGCTTGGATCGCGGCGGGCGCGAGACCCGGCATCGTGCCGCCTTGCGGAAGTTCGAAAGCGGCCATGTCGCCGATCACGAAGCTGTCTTCATAGCCCGGAATCGAAAAATCTTTGCCGACATTCACGCGGCCCGCGCGGTCGTGCGCGACCTCGGGTGAGATTTTCATCTTGGTGGCCTGAACGCCAGCCGCCCAGAAGACGCTCTGGGAGTGAATGAGTTTGTTGCCGACTTGCACCCCCGTGGCATCGATGTGCTCGACACGGGAAGAGAGCATCACTTCGACACCGATGGATTCCAAATCTTTCAGGGCGCGCGCCGAAAGATCTTCGGCGAAGCTTGCCAGAACACGAGGGCCCGCTTCGACTAAGATCACGCGCGCGCTCTCGGGACGGACATTCTTAAAGTCGCTGACCAAAACCGTGCGGCTGATCTCGGCGATCGCACCGGCCAGCTCAACGCCGGTCGGGCCTCCGCCCACGACCACGAAGTTTAAAAGGTGTTTTTGCTTCTCGAGATCGGTTTCGTTTTCGGCCTGCTCGAACGCGAGCAGAATGCGGCGGCGGATCTCGGTGGCCTGTTCTAAAGTTTTGAGACCCGGCGCGAAGGGCTCCCATTCGGGATGCGCGAAATAGCTGTGCTGAGCACCGCAGGCGAGGACCAAATAGTCGTAGTCAAGCTCGGCGATGTCGGACTGAACGGTCTTGCGCTTCAGATCCACCGAAAGAACGCGGTCAAGATGCACTTCGATGTTTTCGTACTCGGAGAATTGCGCCCGGATCGGAACCGCGATTTCGGAGGGATTCAGTCCCGCCGTCGCGACCTGGTAGAGCAAAGGCTGAAAGAGGTGATGGTTGCGCTGATCGACGAGGACGACGTGGACTTGCGGTTGGCCCGCGAGAGCTTTGGCGGCGTTTAGACCCGCGAAGCCTCCGCCCACGATCACGACAAGTTTTTGGCCGGTTTTCAATGACGGGTGTCTCATGCCCCTTTCTTGCGCCAATCGCGACCGAAAGGCAACGCGCAAAAAAGTCACACAGAACCAAAAAGAAAGAGGCACCTGGTTCGCAGGTGCCTCAAGAAAAATTGAAACTTCGAGGGCGTGAGGTTATTGAGCGCCGTTGGCGCGCAGAGTTTCTTGCAGCGCTTTGATGATCGGGCTGACTTGCAACTTCAAAAGGTTGTAGATCTCTTTTTGAACCATGCCGCTCGAGTAGTTGGGGGCTTGGTGCGCCGAAGCGGTGAGTTCGGCTTGACCGCCCGAAGACGTCTTGTTGAAGCAAATCGAAACATTGAGTTGATCGTAAACGTCGGTCAGAGTCTGGCTCGAGCGCGTGAGATCAATCGTCATCGCGTAGTTTTTCTCGCAGCGGCCCGAGGTCGAACGGACCGAAACTTCGGCGTTCATATCGACCGTTTGGCAAACGAAGAGCACGCATTTTTGGATCGAAACTTTGAGCGTGGGGTTGCTTTGCGTGCCGCCCACCTGAAGGGGAGACACGATTTTGCTGCCCGAATCCAAAGCGACCTTATAGCGGTTGAAGATCCCTTTCACGTTGTCGATCGTTTTATCGAGAACCGTGTCCACGTCCTTGGCGGTCACTTTGATGGTCTCTTTCGCGAGGGCATCCGAAGCCGCGAACGCAAAAGACGAGCTGAACAGGGCCACGGTCAATACCAAGATCGATTTCATTGTCTAATCTCCATTTAAAGAGGTCCTCAGGGGCGGGCCTCGATGTTTTTGATGATGGGCTCATCTCCACAAAAGATGCCATGAGAGTTCGGCACTGCCTCCGGCTGTATCATAGATGAGCCTGAGGGTTTGGACTTTTTTTCAGGCCTGTGCCGACTTTGAGCACCAATAAAGGTCGGTCCGGTACGGGATGGTGAGGGTCGAATCAGGGGCCACGGATTCGCCCAGAGCCCTCACGTTCGATAAAAGCTCAGTCTTTTCGGGGCCGTCGAGAGCCGCCACAAAACTAATGGAGGCCACACGGTCCACCAAGATATCCACATTCCCCTGTTGGTCGTGTCGAAACGATTTTGAATGCAACGGCGTGAAGATTGAGGGCTGCGCGAAGGCCTCGCGCCAGCGTCCCGACGTGTACCGGGGCGTTTCGCCCTCAAAGGGCGCGAGCAGGGCGGTGAGTGTCTGCACCCAAGGCACGCTCTCATCGCGCGCGTTCCAGATGAGGACAAGACGCCCGCCCGGCGCGAGCACGCGGTGAAACTCACGCAAAGCTTCACGCCCGCGAAACCAGTGAAAAGCCTGCGCCACGACGATGGCATCGAAGGCGCCGTCTTGAAACGGAAGGCTCTCCGCGGAACCTTCAAAAATCTTCACGTCGGGGACCTGCTTCTGAAATTCGGCTCGCATCCCGGCGACCGGTTCCACCGCGGTCACATTCCAGCGGCGCTGGGCCAAGAGATGCGTGAACTTTCCGGTGCCAGCACCGACATCCAAAAGGCGGGTGCTCGGGCCGAAACCCAAGTCCGACGCCAAAAAATCGAGAGCCTGTGACGGATAGTCGGGACGGCCTTTGGTGTAAGCCTGAGCGGCGCGATCGAATCCGGTTTGCGCTGTGGGATGAATGTGCTGAGTCATTTGTAAACTCCCGGTTTTTTGCTAGAGTTAGCCCCGATGATCTCGAGCCTCAAAGAAAAAGCACTGAGTTATTACGAAAAGAACGAAACCAAGGTCGATATCGGTTTCTTTCTCGCCGGGGTTGTCTTCGATATCTTCACGCTCTCGGACATCGACGATCCGCTGTCGATCGCGCAGCAAGTGATTTATCTTGTGCTGGTCGGAAGTCTTCTGATGCAGGACTTTTTGGTTTCTCAGAACTTGGCGCTACCACCGCGCTGGTTGTCAAAAATTTGGAACTACCGCGATGCGATCCTGCACTTCTTCATGGGAAGCCTGCTCAGTCTGTATTCGCTGTTCTTCATCAAGAGTTCGTCGTTCTGGTCTTCGTTCCTCTTTTTGGGCGTGATGCTGGGGTTGATGGTCGCCAATGAGCTCAAGCAAGTTCAGAAAAACGTCATCAACTTAAAAGTCGGCCTGTATTTTATATGCCTCTTTTCATTTTTCTCGATGATCTACCCGGTGGTGTTGGGCTTCGTCGGCTGGACTCCCTTCTTGCTCGCCACGGCAACGACCTTGTTGGCGCTTTGGTTGTGTTGGCGTCACCTCGCTTCGAAAATCTCCGATCGTAAACTTCTCGGGTTGAAGGTCGGCGCGCCGGGAGCGGGCGTTATCCTTTTGTTTGTCGTTTTCTACGTGTTCGGCTGGATTCCGCCGGTGCCGCTGTCGGTGCAAGACATGGGCGTTTACCACAAGGTCGAAAAATCCAACGGCAATTTCACGGTCTTTCACGAAAAACCCGTTTGGAAGTTTTGGGAGACGGGGGATCAAGACTTTATCGCCGAGCCCGGAGATGCCATTTATTTCTTCGCCAAGATTTTTTCGCCGGGGCGTTTTGATGATTCGGTGATTTTGCATTGGCAGTACAAGGACATCCGCCAAGGCTGGAAGACCACCGATAAGGTCCCCATGCGCGTGACCGGTGGGCGCAAGGGCGGTTACCGCGGTTTTGCGACCAAGCAAAACTACTCACCCGGAGACTGGCGCGTGAAAGTGGAGACCACCGATGGGCGCGAAATTGGACGGTTCAATTTTCAGGTGACGACGGTGGAGACGGCCAATCCCGATCGCATCTTGATCGGCGAAAACCAATAAAGACCTTCTCAATTTAACCGAGTTTCTTTTTAATTTCGCGGATCTGTTGCAAGTGCAGCCCCGCATGGATCGGTAGCAGCCAAAACCATTCGTGCGCGTTCATGGGGCCAAACCAGGGGTGCGGCCACTTCAGCTGGCGGAGCTTTTCGCCTTTGGCGGCGTTGATCTTGCCGATGCAGCTGGTGACGTACTCTTCAAAGTAGATGAGCGTTTCTTCGGGAGTCATCTGTCCCGCCGGTTTGACTTTGGCGGTGTCGACTTCGGAGGCGGGCACTTCGCCGTTGCTGAGGGTGACGACCAAGCTTTGAATGCCGCTGCCGACAATCACGATGTGCTCGAGCGTTTCTTTGAGGTTCCAAAAGCGCGAGCTGTCTTCGAGGCCTCGCTGAGGTGGGATCAGAATCTTGGCGCTCCACTTGTTGTAAGGGACGCTCGAAACTTCGTTCAAAATCGTGCCGTGAATTTTGTAGAAGAGTTTTTCATTGTGCAGCCAATCCGAAGTCGCGGCGATGCGCGGCCGCACGTACCAGCGCATGAGCATGCGATGGTGCATCGGGATTCCCGCGCCGGGTGCATCAAGCTGAGGTGTTTGCTGCGGAAGCTGCGCCATGGGGATCAGGATATTCCCGGGCCTCAGGGGCGACAAATGAAATTCTTTCCAGCCTCTGTTAGCGGCGTCGACAGGGGCGACCGCGCCGTCCCCCGTTAATTTCGAGATGAAGGCGATTTTGCGGGGTCTCAGTTTTGATAGAAGCCCGGGAATGAAGATTCATGCCTTACTCTTGAGCCTCGCGCTTGTCGCCGTCACCACCGCCGCTCCGGCCAAGGTTTACTGCGCTCAAGTTTACCCCACCCCCGTCGACAATGGTCCGATCTCACGTTTTGGCGCGATGAACTCCCAAGTTCAAGACCGTCTTCCGGAGTTGTTCCGCCTGCTCGTTTGGAACGTGAAAAAGAACGAAATCAAAGGGATGGTCGAGGATTACCGGCAAATCAGCCAGGACGCTCATCTTGTTTTACTGCAAGAAATGATCGATCAGCCGCAGCTCATGGTCGACATGACGCTGGCGAAGCCCGATCTCACATGGACCATGGCCCGCGCGTTTTTCTGGAAGTCCACTCAGTCTTATACCGGGGTCGCGACGGGTTCAACCGCCCGCCCGATCCGGATGGAGCCCTACCTCTCTCCCGTGGCCGAACCGATCGCCAAAACCCCGAAGAGCGTGATGCTGTCGGAGTACGAAATCGGAAACAGCGGTGCCCGGCTGATGGTCGTTAATATCCACGCGATCAACTTCGTTTCGCAATCCTCTTTTGCTGCGCATATCGATCAGGTCGTGTCTTTGATCCGCGACCACGTCGGCCCTTTGGTTGTCGCTGGTGATTTTAATACGTGGACCGATCCGCGCCTCATTTACCTTGAACGCGCGATGAACAAGCTCGGCCTAAAGAACTTGGATCTGGGCAAAGCGGGTTGGCTGAATGCTTTCGACCATGTGTTCGCGCGCGGACTGCGCGTTGAGCAGTCGATCGGTCTTGATCGCATCGTGACGTCCGATCATAAGCCGCTGCTCGTGGACCTTGTTTACGATCCCCACGCGGTGTCACCTCTTCCTTAATCGCCCTGGAATAAAATCCCAAAAAAGTCTTGCTTGAGCCCTGGGGGCTCACATAAAAACGGTCTGCTTCTCGCCCACGACGGGGCGGGGGAGGGAGACTTATGCGTTTGTTTTTGCTCACTTTTTTGATGATGGCGCCGCTGGCCGCGAAAGCCACAATTCTGAACTGGGACCCCCGCATCAGCTTGTCTGAGGCCCGCACCGAAATGGTGGTCGAGGCGTCGACGATGATGGAAACCGAGTGGGCTGAAGGCACGATCAAGTGCGACTTTGAAAGCCAAGAGCATCTCGAACTTCTGCGCGCGGATTTCGATGGCGCGCAAGTGAAGACCTTCACCGTGGCTTCGGCCGCGACCGTGGGCGGTCCCACCTGCCCCGGACAAGTTTTTTCTTGTGAGACCACGTTCACCTGGCTCTCGTTCCAAGAGTGGGACGTGAAGAGCGTTTGCGAAGACCCTTCTTAAGGAGAAACCCCGATGGTACAGGTCGATATTTTTTGGTCGTACGGTTTGAGCGCGGGACTGGCTTTGGCCGGTCACAAAGTTCTGAAGAACACCAAGTCTTGGTATAACAACGAGATCTTCTTGTTCAGCGTTCTTTGGACCGCGTGCATCTTCGCACCCTCGGGCCTGTACCTGCTCTGGACGAACCCCGCTTGGGAGACCATGTTTGTTGCGCGCAACTTTGAGAGTCTTCCGCCGTGGCTGGTCGCTCTGTTCGCGATCACCAATGTCACGCAAGGCGTGCTGGGCTTTTACGTGACGGCCAAACTCATCCGTGCGGACAAATGGCGCGCGGCTGTTTGGCAGCCGATCTGGTCGCACATGGCGATGTTCTTTATTCTGGTTGTGGGTTGGGATGGAACCGGCTACCGCCGCTTCTTCTACGCGGGCACCGGTGAAGACTGGCACACGGGCGTGGAGTATCCGATCACGGCGTTCTTCTCGTCGCCGATTTTCTACGCGCTGTTGATCCTGGGCGTGTTTTTCATTCCCTCGTACTTAGGTCTTGTTCGCCACTTTATGCGCGCCTCGACTGTCTCCGAGGCGGCTCGTGCCGCCTCGACTTCCGTCGAAAAGTAACCGTAACATTGTTTGTTGTCGTCCTTTTGAAAGAACCGACCCTAAACTGAAATCGATCCGACTTTCAGTAAAAGAGGTTCTTTCAATGAAGAGAGTTTCCTGGCTCCATAAAGGAAGTGGCTCGCGCCACTTCGCCGTCGTCGCCCTGGCTGTTCTTGCCGTCGCGCTTGTCGTCCCGGCATGTCTTTCCACCAACAACCGTTCGCAACCAGAGAATGCCAAGCGAACACCTTCTTCTGAGCTTGAGGGTGTTTACGATAAATTCTCGGAAAAAGGTTACGAAGAGGCCACCCACCGGCAAATGCAAGAAGGGCGCACCCTCTCGCGCGAGCAGATCGTCAATGAGATGGCTGGCCGCGAGATTTGGTACAAAAGTGCGCCGAATGGCCGCTTTCATACTTACGTTTTCGGTCAACGCGTGAACGCGCCCATCGATTGGTACCGCGTCTTGCGCACCGACCAGCGCTGGCAGCGCTTCAATATCTGGGGCGTGATGAACGATCCCGATTGCTGCACGCCCGGCCGCGATTGCGATCAAAAAGGCGCTAAGTTCAAGGGCCGTTCGGTCACGCTGCAAGACACTTACGGTCTCGATTACTGCCCTGGTGACGAAGAGCTCTTGGGTTACGTCGGTGCCGAAGACTCGGATTACCGCAAGGTCGATCCGGCGTGCTCGAACCCCGCGGTCAAGGCGGCGGATATTTTAGACAAGAATCCCCGCGAAAACGCCTGTGAACTGGCGTTCGGAACTTCGACCGGCGCGGTTGGTTTCCGTAAGTTTCCGAATCCTCGTTTCAATGCCGCCCGTTGGAAAAAAATGAATGAAGCCGAACTGGCCAAGAAAGGCCAGCGTTGGGACGGCACGAGCTGGGATGGTCTGACGCTTCGTGAAGTTGAGGGCTCGGTAGAGCCTCCCTTCCGCGTCGCGATCAGCTGCGCGTCTTGCCACGTCTCGTTTGATCCTTCGCGCCCTCCGCGCGACCTGAATCATCCCGAATGGAACAATCTCTCGGGTACGGTCGGCAATCAGTACATTCAGATCTCCGAGATTCTGGGTTCGGGAACTCGTCCCGATTCGCTCGAGCAGCAGCTTTTCATCCCGATGGGCCGCGCGGGCGCGACCGACACTTCGGCCGTTCCGAACGACACCGTCGGCAATCCCGGAACGATCAATGCGGTGATCAATATCCCGCAGCGTCCGCAGTTCACCGACAAGGTGTCGCGTTGGTTCCATGTCCCGTCTTGCGATCCTAAAAAAGGCGATTGCCAAGAGGTCAATTACAAGACCGGTCAGAAAAAATACTGGCAGTGGGACACCAAAGACATGAAGGTCTTCCATATCTTGAAAGGCGGCGAGGACTCGGTGGGGGCGGATCTCGCGGTTCAGCGCGTTTACGTCAACATCGGCATGTGCGCCGAGCAGTGCTGGATGAACCATCACATGGACCTGCGCGCCCTCAATCCGCACGACCGCGGATTCGGCCAGACACCCTTTAATATCGCCCAGTGCCGACGCGACTGCGCTCCCTGGCGCGCCAACGAAGACCGCGTGACCGACATCGTTCAATTCTTGTTGTCGGCGCGCCCGACGGATTTGAAGCAAGGTCTGAAAAACACGTCGAAAATCTCGGCGGACAGCCCTGAAGAGCTCGATGCGAAATTCCAAGATTTCCTCGAAGGCCGTTACGGCGCGGGCTCCGTGGCTCGTGGCCGCGACATTTTCGCGAAAAACTGCGCGAGCTGCCATTCGTCACAAAATCAGAACAAAGCGGACCTGACTCCCACGGCCGAAGATTTCACGTCGGTGGATTTCGCCAAAGAAGTCACGCTTCCTTCGGGCGAAGTGATCCGCGCCGATTGGATGGGCAACGAAAAATCAACCAGCGCTTCGGAGATCGGCACGTACCGTTGCCGCGCTCACCACACCAATCACATGAAGGGCCATCTCTGGGAGCAGTTCGCGTCCAACTCCTATTGGAACAAACCCGCGACCAGCCGCGACCCGAAAGGTAAACCGATCGCGGGCGGTCCGGGCTACTACCGAAACATCTCGCTCATCAACGTTTGGGCCTTCGCGCCCTTCTTGCACAACAACGCCGTGGGACCCGAGGTTTGCGGACGTCCCGAGGGTGCCGGTCTCGAAGTGCATAGCAACACTTATGAGGGCGAGCAGATCGATCCCAAAACCAAACGCACGTGCGATATGAAATTCGATGCATCGATCGAAGGCCGCCTAAAAGTGTATGAGGCTTCGATGGACGAACTTCTCACCGAAGAGTCCAAGCGTAAGAAAAAAATCACGCGCGCCGACGTGCCCATCCGTTTGCCTTTGGGCATGAGCCTGAAGTCCTTGGGTCAGCCCGCGCGCAAGTTCTATCTCGAGTTTCCCGCGGGCACGCCCATCGCGACCATCGGCAATTTGGATCTGAAGGGTCTGGTCGCCGATATCATGGGGAGCCTGAAGTACATCGACAATGAGGCCGAGTACAACAAGTACTGGAACGAGCAGGCCGGTGTCGGCGGCGCCGAAATGGCGGCGGCGGTGAAGGGAACTCTCGCGCTGTTCAAAAACATCAAAGACGTGCAGGCGATCAACGGTGTCATCACCGAACTGCAAGCCTCGATCCGCGAGAACAGCAATGAGCGTCTGAAAACGTACATGAAGTATTACTCGAACTGCTTGGCCTCTTACGAAAATGTCGGCCACAACATCGGTGTGAATCTTCCTCAACAGGACAAGAACGCTTTGAAGGCCTTCTTGGCGACATTCTAAGGTGGAGGCTCAGATGAAAAAAACATTCTTGGCAGTCGTTGTTATTCTGACCGGCCTCGCCGCCCAAGCTCAAGTACGCTTCATGCCCTTGTCGCAAGGACCTGGCGATCCGAAACACTATTCAAAAAAACCCGATTTTGCGGTTCTCGAGGCGAAGTTGCCCCTGACGCCGAAAGAGCGTTTGGGACTCACGCGTGAAGCGCTGATGAAAATGGACCAAGAGCAGCTCGATCAGCTGTACGGACGTTTGCAATCGGGTCCCATCCCGGTGGGCGATTACAAAGGCACCGTGCTGATCAAGAACGAAACCATCGTTGAAACCGAGCAAAAGCTTTTGAAGTCTTTGTTCGAGAAATCGATCTGGGGCGTGTTCGGTAAGCTCGCGCTCGCGGGGATTTGCATGAGCCGTGACCGTATGGAGTGCCTGTCGGAGTGGCTCTGGTACGGGAAGCGTTTCTACGCGGTGAATGAATTCGGCGAACTTCAGCTTCGCAACGCGGTTTCTCCGCGCGTGCGCACCGAGTATCTGCTCAAAAAAGCGGGCCTCGAGAAGATGATCGAGCCCCTGAGCCGCGCTCCCGTTCAAAAGTTTAACGGCAGCGACATGCTCATGATGTTCCCCGCGCACGTCTATTGCGGTTTGAGCTTGGTCGACACCCGTCACGAGTCGATCATCATCGACTACGCGTACGGCGACGACTTCAAACCCTACATCCCCGAAATCGACGGGATCGTGGGCCGCGAAGGAAAATGGATCCGCGACGAAATCCGCATGATCCGCCCGGGCTTGTACCTGGGTCGCGCCTACATGGACCGCATCTTCCTGCTCAACTTCGTTCTTGAGAACAAAGAGGTCGCCAAGACCAATACTGAAGTCAGCGCTTGGAAGAACAAATGCTGGACCGGAGATTCTTGGCAGTAATGAAACGCAAGTTTGCCGCGCTTCTTTTGATCCTCGCGGGTGCTGGAGCCCTTCATTGGTGGCTTCAGCGCTCGGTGACATGGACGCAAGAGCTTGAACTGGCAAGTAGCGGTGCGGATTCGATGCCGGGCGAACTTTCGATTCGCCCTTTTGACGAACCCTTCTCGGTTCCATCGACGGGCTCCAGTCTTTTTGACAAAGCCTTCTCCGTTAAGAATGCTCAAGGCCTGCGTGAGTACCAAGTTCCGTATCCCTTCACCAAAGTGATCGACCGCCTCAAAGAGTTGAGCGGCGGCGTGGCGCCGCAAATCACCATCTTTCCGATGGGACGGTCGCTCCAGCGTTCGGCCGCGATCGAAGGGATGCGAGACGTTCACAATCTCGATCCATTTTACCGCTTTCCGCGCATCGTGATGGGCTTCGATCAAGACTCGATCAACGCGCCCAACGGCATTCGCCTTAATTTCAAAGAGCGTCTTTACATCGGAATGAACGAGCGCTCCAAGTTGATGGAAGTCATCAGCTACAATGACGAAGCCGGACGTTTCGAGTACCAAGTCGTGCGCGATTACGAGCCCGGAAAAAGTGCCCACGTCTTTTATGCCAACCGGCAGCTGTGTCTCACCTGCCACCAGAACCAAACGCCGATCTTCTCGCGGGCACCTTGGACCGAATCCAATGCCAACCCGGCCATGCAAGAAGGATTGCTACGCGTTCTGAAGGGGACCTTCGGCGATCAACCTTGCGCGCAGAATCCGCACCAACCGTTCTGCTTTCAAGACAACGAGGCGGGACGCCAGTACCGGTACTGGGGCGCGCCGCTGATCGTGGATCAACAGGTTCCCTACGCTCTGGATCAGGCCACTAAATCCGGCAATTACTTTCATGCGTACCACAAAATGTTTCAGCGCTTGTGCTCGGAGCTGTCGTGCCGCAAAGAACTGCTGAAGCAAATCTTCTTGTACCGATTGACCGATCAACAGGGCCTTTTACAGACCACCGACGTGCGCGACTTCAATCGCAATCTCAAAGAAAAGTGGGCCAAAGAATTTCCGCAAGGCCTCAAGCTTCCCGAGGCCGCCATTCCGAACCGTGATCCGCTGCTCAATCAAAAAGACCGCGGCCGCGAGGATTTGAGCTTGATCGACGGCAAACAGTCGCACGTCAAAACGGGCTTGGAGCAAGTTCTCGCCAATAGCGACGTTCCCGGCGAGTTTGAGCCCCTGCTCCCGCGTCCCGCCAGCGAGTTCTGGCAAAATCCCATGATGGAAGGCGGGTTGATCTCGCGTCTGGTGTTTGGGTACTCCGGGTTTTTCACCAACTCGGACGTGCGCGTGATCGATGACAATCTCGCCGCGCGTCCGGTGGACCCCGATCTCACCGAAACGCAGGTCAGCGTCTGTAAAATCAAGCGCGGTGCGAACACGGCCAAGCCCGACTACTCCATCAATTGTGCTTACGGCCCCGATCAAAAAGGCGTGCAGTTCTCGAGCTACATCCGCGTGGTTCCCAACACGGCGGACTTGATCGGAACCTCGCGCCAGCTCAAACTTCTGTTTCCTTCACTTCGCTGCGATCCCAACGTTCTGGCCACGCCCGAAAATCTGGCGGCGGGAAGTGCGTGCCCGCAGGTGGCCAACTTGTTCACGCGGGTGCGCTCGCTTCCGAATGGCGGGACGCGCTTGATGTTCCAGACTCAAAGCGGTTTGTCCGTTCGTCTCTGGGATGGACGGCGTCTCGCGCCCGTGACGCTGCCGGCTTTGAATCCTGGAGAAGAGAAAACGGTTTCTCTCCCTTTCCAGCTCGTGCGCGACACCGCCCCCTTGCTCATCGCTCTGGAAACGGCTTACCAGTCGGGTGCTTTCAAAAAGTTTGTCGATGGACCCGCGCTCAATCGATTGTCGGCGATGTCGATGATCTTGTCGTTCCTCGGAACGGCCAACGATCAAGTTCAAACGCTGACCAAAGAAATGCAGACGCTCAAAAAAGAGACCGAAGCGCCTGAAGACGAGCTGCGTGAGCTTCCGATCAATCCCATCGAGCGTGCCCTCGCGCTTTCGACCCGAAACTGCGCGGCTTGCCATTACAACCGCGAAGGCATTCCGCCCGCGTTCTTGGGCGGACCGCAAGAAACTCTGAGCGGCAAAGACAAATGCTCGAAGCTTGCGACCTGCTCGGCCCGTATGCTCTACCGCCTCAAGATGTGGGAATGCGCCGAGGCCGACTACAAGATCAAGAAGACGCCCATGCCGCCGCTCTCAAGGTTGCGCGCGATGGGAACGGATGTCGATCACTGGGTGGGCGTGGACCGCAAACAGTTGATCGAATCGCTGCAGGCGGTGTTTCCGTCGGCAGCGCTCGTCAAACAGTTGGTTCAATCAGGAATTTCAGAGGGCGAAGCGCAAAGCTTCGTTCAAGAACTGAGAACAGCTTCATGCCCGAAGGCTCAGAGCACGCTGTTCGAAAAACTTCCGCGCTGCGATCAGGATCTGAGACTCGACAGCGCTCTTTGCAATTAATTGCGGGGATTCAGAATGTAATTCGAAGCTCCGCAGCGGACTTGGCGGTCCAGCGCCATGCCGTCGCCGTTGTCGTACTGGAAGCGGCCCGAAAGACCCTGGGGTCCGTCGACAATTTCGAGCGAGACGTCTTCGGCGTAGTAAGAACCGGGGCGCGAACCGTCAACAGTGAGCATTTTCGATCCCAGGTTGGCCGTCAATTTGGCGGCGTCTTTTTTCGAGAACGAAATCACGTTCAAAGACTCCGAGGGGAAAACCACGATGACTTGCATTTCTTTAACGGTGCCAGCTTGAATGACGGTGTTCACGTGAACTTGCGCTTCGGCATCAACGCTCGAGCAAGTCAGGCGGTAGAAGTTCGAACCTTGCAGAGCTTTGAGGTTCTCGAATTTCTGGGCACCAGCGGCCATCGAAAATTGAGCGAAGAGAAGGGGCAAAGTCGTCAGGGCGATTTTCAGCATGAAAACTCCGGGTTAAGTGATTCAGCCGGGGTTATAGCCCTCGCCATCTAAAAAGACGAGGCTGTCGAAATTTTTTCATCACGGCGGCGTGATTCTGCAGTCGAGCTGAACCCATCCTAACGTGGTCTTGACGGGACCGGCGTCCCGAATTGGACTCTGAACCGAAAAGACGGGTCCATCCAGCTCCGGACGGTGCAAGTAGGCGGCGAAATACCCGCCCGAAATAAAGAGTTCGATTGAAAGCCCCGCGACTCGGTCATCCGTGGCGCCAAAGCGGCTGAGCTTGAGTTCAACGGGAGGTCGGCCTAAATCCTGAGAACCGCGCAGGATCCGGATCTCACTGGGGGTCAGATTCTCGAGGGGGCCCAGGGCCCATTCGGAGTGAAGGGGGGCCTGTTTGGGGTCCAGCTCAATAGACACCAAGGACCAAGCCGTCTGAACCATGCTTTGCTCGGGGAGCAGCTCCAGCTTTTGCGCATGAAACGCCCGGAGGGGGAAGTCGCGCGAGACCACGGGTCGGCGGTAAGCGCTGGCGTAACAGCTGACGGTCTCGACCGGAGCCGGGGTTTGCGACCAAGCCATGCTGCCAAGACCAAGACTGAAGAGAAGGACTTTGAACATGCGGGCATCTTGTCTTTACAGGTTCCGGGGAGCAACTCAAAATTGAACCTGGCACGAGGAGGTCCCATGAAAAGCACCACCATCACGTTCATCTTTTTGGCATTCTCCGTGGGATCGTTCGCGAATCCTGAGGCGGCGGCCCCGCCGTCATCGGCCGCCGGTGCCCCGGTCGCCGTAGGCGCCGCTCCGGTCTCGAGTCTCTCGTGGTACCAGGACGCCAAAGAGCAGTACAAGATTCAATACCCGTCGAAGTGGAAGCTGCAAACACCCGATCCCAAGAAGGACGCTTCAAGCCGTCAGCTGGTGACATTCGCAAAAGCCGACTCGACGATTATGGTGAGCGTTCTGAAGGGCAAAGCCGAGGGCAAGCAGACCGCCGCCGACTTTCTGAATCAGCTCGATCAATCGCGAAAAGTTCAAAATTTGATTCCGGAAAAACAGCGCTCACTTCCCCAAGATGTCGCGGACCGTGCGAAAGTCGTTGAAGCCGCTGTCGGCTACTACGAGATCGCGGGCAAGAGCGCGGTTCTACAAAGAGTGCTGTGCTTGAAGAAGAAGGATGGCCAGATTTTCGTGATCACCGGGACCTTTCAGAAGGCCCGCGAAGCGGACGAGGACCCTCTGATCGAGTCGATCCTCGCAAGTTTTCAAGTCACGAAATAAACGAGCGCGCGGATCAGCGCGCTTCGAACATGGAGCGGCCGAAGTCGCCCTTGAGATAACTGGGGTCATTGTCGGCTTTCACGCCAGCGACGCGCCAGAAATACTGTTTGCCCGCTTCGAGATTTTTGAGCTCGTAAGTCGTGCCTTGAACTTTAGGATCGTTCACAACCAACCATTTAAAGTTCGGATCCGTCGCGACTTGCACGAGGTAGCCCGTCGCGCCTTTCGACTCTTTCCATTTCAGAGTGGTCGCGCCGCCCGTGACTTTTGACAGAGCGGGGGGAGCTTCAACAACGACGGGGGTCGGGCGGGTTGTTTTGTTGGTATCCGAAACGGGCGGAGGGAGCAGGTGCAGGTTGGCGCCGTGACGGGGAGCATGACCACCGTGTCCGGCATCATGGCCGCCCTCTTCACCATGACCGGCATCACCGGCAGCGAAAGAAACCGAAGCCATAGAGAGGACCAAACCCAACGCAAACAACGATGTCATTTTCATACTGTGTCTTCCTTTTACCCCGGCGCGCGACGACGCGCGCTCGTCTATTGGCGCTTAAGTTATCGAAATCCGTAAGCTTCTTCAAGAACTTCGAGAACTTGTGGAATCAAGCGCCCCGTGTTAGGTTGCGGCCTGATTTTGCGGGCGGTCGCGGGTGGACAAAACCTTGAGAAATCAAGGTTTTCGAAGCGCGAGGAAAGTCCGGACTCCAAAGGACGATGCAGGGGGTAATGCCCCTCACGGTGTGCCGGTCAAACGGTGTGCTGGCGGAACAGTGGAACAGAGAGAATGTCCAGGGCTATGAGCCGACGAACGGGAACGGGAGTTCATCGGGGAGCTGCTGGAGTGAAAACAGCCAAACTCTGCATGGAGCAAGAACAAATAGGGAAGCGGTTAAATGCGGTCCGCATGTGCTTCCGGGTACGTTCGCTTGAGCCCACAGGTAACTGTGGGCCTAGATGAATGATCGCCACTTTGCTGGAGTTCGGAACGAAGGCAGAGAACAGGATCCGGCTTACAGCAAAATCAAAGTCCGAAAATGGGGGGCCGCAAGGCCCCTCGCCTTTATCAGGTGCCTGGCACTTCCAAAGCAGCCGCGGCACAAAGTGATGCAGATGCTTTGGAAGTGCCAGGCACCTGGCGAAAGGAATTTTGGGTGGGAACGTCTTCTTTGCCTGCATGGAACAACGAAACTGAGTACAAAGCGATTGGCGCGCCGGATTTCAATGCGGATCTGGGACAAGTGCAGTCGGCGGTGGAGCAGATCCAAGCCGTCAACCGTGAGCTCGCGCCCTGGTTCGATGGCGCCAACAAAGACGCGTCGGCGACTTTGATTCAAGGCCTGCAAAAGATCTCGAAGCTCTCGGAAGAGGCGGGGATCTTGCTCTCGAATTTGAGCACGTATATCAACTGCGAACTTTCGGTCGACGCCAAGAACGCGCCGGCCTTAAAGGCGATGTCGCAGATTCAGAAAACTGGCGCGGATCTTTCGACGACGATGAAACCTTATGAGGTTTACCTCACGGGCGCTCCCGAAAACGTTTTGCGCGACTACTTGGCGTCGAAACAAACCGAAGCCGAAGCGTTCATCTGGCGCGAACGGCGTAAAATGAAAGACCTCATGCTCGCGCCGAGCGAAGAGATGACGCTCGCGCAGTTCAAGCAGTTCGGTCTGCACGCGTGGGGCGATCTTTACGATCAGATTTCGGGCTCCATCCAAGTTCAATTGCCGTCCAAAGGCAAATCCGTCGGTGTGGCCGAAGCTTCGGGCTATTTGCGTGGCAGTGACGAGGCTTTGCGTAAAGAGGCGTGGCACGGGATTCAGCAGGGCTGGAAAACTTTTGAAGAGCCCTGCTCGGCGATCTTGAACAACCTCGCGGGCTTTCGTTTGGAAGAGTACCGTAAACGCTCGCACACCCGCGCGATTGATTTTTTGGAATTTCCGTTGATGGATTCGAAAATCGAGCGCGCCACGCTCGACGCGATGATGGAAGCGGTTCAAAGCCGCATCCAAGTTCCCCGCCGCGCGCTCAAGGCGATGGCGAAGTCCTTGGGAAAAACCCGCATCGATCCTTGGGATATTTTGGCGCCTTCGCCCCGCGCGGGCAAAGGGGCGAGCTACCCGTTCGAGAAAGGCGTGAGCCTGATCGATGAGGCATTCACGAGCGTGGACTCCCGTATGGGCGAGTTCGTACGAACGATGGTGAAGAACAATTGGATCGAAGCGCGCGTTTTGCCGAACAAAAAACCCGGTGCGTACTGTACGGGCTTTATGAAATCGCGCACGCCGCGTGTGTTCCAAACTTACATGGAATCTTACAACGAGATGTCGACCCTCGCGCACGAGCTGGGTCACGCGTACCACTCTTGGGTGATGCGCGATCTGCCGGTCGCGCACCTCGAGTACCCGATGACTTTGGCCGAAACGGCTTCGATCTTTGCCGAAACCTTGCTGGCGGATCACATCGGCTCGAACGGCGACGCGGACACCCGCTTTGGGATTGCCTGGTCGAACGCCAGTGATGCGGCGGCGTTCTTGGTGAACATCCCGGCCCGCTACGAATTTGAGAAAAGCTTTTACGAAGCCCGCAAGAACGGCACGCTCTCGGCCGGCGAGCTCTCGGAGCTGACCGACAAGGCTTGGCGCAAATGGTACGGCGAGGAGATCTCGGAGACTGAGCGCCAGTACTGGATGACCAAGCTGCACTTCTCGATCTCGGGCGTGAGCTTCTACAACTTCCCGTACACGTTCGGCTACCTGTTCTCGCTGGGCATTTACGCCAAGCGCGCGCAGATGGGCGCGGGCTTTTCGAAGGCCTACATCGACATCTTGCGCGACACGGGCCGCATGACCGCCGAAGAGGTGATCCAGAAGCATTTGGGTGAAGACATCCGCAAGCCCGATTTCTGGCTCGGCAGCATCAGCATCGTCGAGAAGAAAATCGCCGAATTCGAAAAGTTGTTGAGTCATTAGAAGAGCGCGCGTCGCCTGCGCGCCGGGGTCAATTGAATGAGAATCGTGCTGTCCACCCTTAACGCCCGTTACACGCATGCCAGTTTTGGCCTGCGCTACCTACAGGCGAACTTAGGACCGCACGAAGCCTCTTCGGTCATCAAAGAATACACCATCAAGCGCCCCGCCGGCGAAATCGCGGCGGATCTTTTGTCGCTTGAACCTGAGCTCGTCGGCTTTGGCGTGTACATCTGGAACACCGATCAAACGTTGGCGGTCGTGCGCGAGCTGCGCGCGCGAAAGCCCGGTCTTTTGATCGTGCTGGGTGGACCTGAAATCTCCCATGAGACGGAGTCGCAGCCCTTGTACGAGCTGGTCGATCACGTGTTTAAAGGCGAGGCCGACTTCTTGTTCCGTGATTTTGTCGCCGACTGGATCGAGCGCGGCGTGCGTCCCGATAAAAAAGTTTTGGGACCCAAATTGCCCGAAATCAAAGAGATTGCGATGCCCTACCGGTTGTATTCGGATGAGGACATCAAGCACCGCACGCTCTACGTCGAAGCCTCGCGCGGCTGTCCTTACAAATGCGAGTACTGCCTGTCGTCGCTCGATGTTTCGGTCCGCAACTTCAAGGCCGACGAGTTTTTGCACGAAATGGACCAGTTGATCCAGCGGGGCGCACGCCAATTTAAATTTGTCGACCGCACCTTCAACTTAAGTCCGACGGTAAGCTGTCAGATTTTGCAGTTCTTTTTAGACCGCATCGATCTGGGTTTGTTCCTGCACTTTGAAATGGTTCCCGACCGCTTACCCGAGGAACTCAAAGAGCTCATCAAAAAATTTCCGGCCGGGTCTCTGCAATTTGAGATCGGCGTGCAGACCTGGAGTCCGCTTGTCGCGCGCAACGTGAGCCGCCGTCAGAATTACGAAAAGATCCAAGAGAACTTCAAATTCTTGAAGGCCGAAACTGGGGTCCACACGCATGCCGATTTGATCGTCGGGCTTCCGGGCGAGACATTCGAGTCTTTTGCCGCGGGTTTCGATGCGCTCGCGAGTTTAAAGCCCGACGAAATTCAGGTCGGGATCTTGAAGCGCCTCAAAGGAACACCGATCGTTCGGCACGATCAGACCTTCGCGATGAAATACGATGTCGTGCCGCCCTTTCAGATTTTAGAAAATAAAGATCTGAGCCCCGAGCAGCTGGGACGCCTCGAGGTTTTTGCCGACTTCTGGGACTTGGTCGCCAACTCGGGCCGCTACAATCAGGTAATGAGCCTGTTTGAAGGTCAAAAATCGCTCTTTGATTCGGTCTACAAACTTTCGCAAGACTTGCACCGCACTTTTGGGCGCACGCACTCCATCCATTTGCGCGAGCTGGATGCCGAACTTCCCAAAGCGGTGAGTGGGGTTTTGGGCTGCGGGGAGGCGGTGGTGATGGAGGCTTTGCGGGTCGACCAAGAGCGCCGTCAGAAGGCTGGAAGCGGGCACGAAAGTGCACAGGTCCAGGCCGTTCCGGAGCGCCAACGCTCGCATTTGGCAGGCGCCAGCGGGCAAACCAACATCCACTAGATTGCTTATAAGTATTTAAATGAACAGGGTTCATCTAAAACAGAGCGCATTTGCCTTGAGAGCCTGTTGTTTCAAAAACACGCGGGTACTTGTTTCAGTGTTAGAAACACCTGTTTCAGAAACTCTTTGCGGTGTGTCCGCTCCCAGGCTATTTCTAGGGCATGGAAACAAAAACTCTCCGAGAAACTCTGAGTGCGGAACTCAAGCGGCGCCAGGATAAAAACCCGGCCTACTCGCTTCGGGCTTTCGCCAAAAACTTGGGTCTGAGCCCCGCGCAGGTGTCTCAGGTGATCTCCGGTAAACGTGCGGTCACGATGAAAACCTACCGGCGGATCGCCGAGATCTTGCACTTTTCACCCCTCGAATCGATGCAGTTCTTGGAAGAGATCTCCAAGGGTGAAGCCGCGATCGATCAGCGCAAAATGATGATGTCGGAAGACGAGTTCCGTTTGATCGCCGATTGGTGGCATTTCGCGATTTTGAGTCTCACGCACATTCCCGGGATGAAAAAAGACGCGCACCTCATTTCGGAGCGTCTGGGGATTTCGCCGGACCAGGCCCGCCAGGCGATCGAACGCTTGGAGCGCATGGGCGTTTTGTCGGTGGGAGCGAAGTTTGAGCAGATTTGCGATGCGATCCGCGTGATCACCGAGAAGCCCTCGGTGTCGATCCAGCGTTCGCACCAGCAAACGCTGGCGCTCGCGGCCGAGAAGCTCTCGGTGCCGCTCGAGCTTCGCGATTACACTTCAATGACGATGGCCATCAACCCGAAGAACCTGCCGAAGGCGAAAAAAGCGATCGAAGATTTTCGCAATAACATCGTCAAACTTCTCGATAAAGGCGAGGCGAGTGAAGTTTATACGTTCGCTTGCCAGTTGTTCCCCCTCACCCAAGTTCCCGAGCCCGCCGTGGCGAAAGAGGCTTGAATATGAAGTCGGTTTTGATGCTTTCTTTGATTGTGATTCTGGCGGGCTGCGCGACGATGCACCCCGGAGCCAAGGGCCATCAGGTTCAAGGGTCGGCGCAGGCCCTCGTCGTGAGCGCGAACCCCGTTCCCGAGTACTCCGACAAGTCGAACGTCTTTATCGACTTCACGTTCGAGAACCAAGGCACGCGCTGGCTGCGCATCGATCAAGTGAAGATCGAGTTTCCGAACAAGACCAATGCCGCACACAACGTGATCGTCGGTGACGATCTCAAAATCTGGGCCGAGTCTTATAAGAATAAACGTAAACTCAGTCAGCACAACAGCGACTTGGGAATCGCGTCGCTCATTTTGTCGGGCGCCGGTATCGCGATCGCGGGCACGCGTTCGAACAATGGCGGCTTTGAATCCGTGGGTCTGGCCGGTGTGGGCGCGGGCGCCACATGGTCGGCGGCCCGTTCCATGCGCGACAGTCAGCGCGCGGCTCAAACCTCGGAGATCGTTCCCGAGAACTACGTCTTGGCACCGATCACGATCCCGAGCCAAGGCTTCTTGCGCCGTTGGGTGCTGGTCAATATTCCGACCGAGATGATCGCCAAACACGCGCTCTTGACGCTCACGACGGTCGAGGGCGACGTTTTGAAATACGAAATTCCGATTCAATTTTAAGGACGGTAGTCATGAACACGTTGATCGTTTTGATGATGAGTTTGGTGGGTCTCGCGGCGGGCAGCAACAACGGCAACGGTGTTGGCAACGGCGGGGTCGGGTTCTTGTGCGACAAAAACGGCAAGAAAGAAGTCCGCGTGCTGGATTTGACCGAGATGCAAGGCAAGCCCGAGGCTTCGCTGCAGAATCTCAAACGTGAAGAGGCCCTTAAAAAAGTTTGGCAAAACCTGGAACGGCTCGCGCCCTCCCTTTCGAAGCAGTATGCGCGCCGGTTCCAGGGTTTTGACGACCACGTCGAGTTCCGCTCGGACGTCGATCTCACCAAAACCAACGATACGCTTCACTTGGCGTCGCCCAAAGGCTGCGAGCTGAAGCAGCTCGCCATCCGCCGCGTGCAGAAAGACAGCCTGTCGAAAGACTTCATGATCGACCGCGAGATGTGGGATCTGATGGACGAAAGCGGCCGCACGGCGCTCACGCTGCACGAAATCGTGTACGATCACTTCGCGAAACTCGGTGAGAAGAACTCGGTCAAGGCCCGTAAGATCACGGGCTACCTGCTGAGCGAGAAATCCTTCAAAGACAAACCCGAGGATTTCTGGAAATTGATCGGTGAACTGAGTCTTCCGATCTACCAATAAAAAAGGCGGGTCGAACCCGCCTTTTTACGCGCCGTTACCCTAAAAGGTGCCAGGCACCTTAGAAAACGTATTTGGCTTGGAGTTTCCAGCTGAACAAAGAGCCGGTGCCGTAGTCGAAGGTGGTGGTGCCGGATTTGCCTTCGAGTTTCCAGTTGTTGATGAACATGTGAGTTTCCAGCGCGATGTTTGGGTGCACGAGGAAGCCGACGCCGACTTGAGTGCCGATGCCGCCTTTGGAGTCGATCGAGCCGGTGTAGCCCGAGCTGGGAGTCATTTTGACGCTGGTGACGTTCAGACCGAAGGGCAGATAGATCCAGTGCCAACGGTAAACGGCATTTCCGTAGAGGGTCGTCAGCTGAATTTTGGCGTCCGCATCACCTTTGGTTGTCGTTCCGCCTTGTTTAATTTCGTACTTGTCAGCTTTGGCTTCGCTTCCAAGTTGAAGGCCGCCGGTGAATCCCCAGGCGTAAGGACGCATCCAGCGAGCTTCGGCCACGAGTTCGACCGCGGGGCCGAAGGTGATCAAAGCATCGAACTTGTCGGTGCTGCCCGAAACGGTGCCTTCGCTGAAGAAAGCCGTGTGGCCGAGGCTCAAGCCGCCGCCGAGAGCGAAGTGCCAAGCGCCGTCGTCGGTCACCGAGTATTCGCGAGAGCTTTTATCTTCCATCACCTTTTTGTTGTCGGGTGAGAGAACGGGCGTGTCGCTGGGAGCCGCGAAAACGGCCTTTGAAGCGAAAATAAAGACGAACGGCAAAAACCATTTCATAAGAGCACCTCATGGGAATCGTTGAATAAACCGAGCGTGTCAGATTTCTTTTTTGGTCGCAAGAATGAAAAGCTCTTTGCCATTGCGACGCTCAGCGCTTTTGCGCCAGCGGCCCCAGAACGTAAAGGCAAACGCATTTTTCAGGCGGGCGCGGATTTCCCATTCCGAACCGCCAAAGGGCGGGCCGTCACGGCGGTCGACGGCGAAGAACACGGCCAGGAGCTGGCCCGTGGGCACGAGCACGCGGCGCCAAATGGCGACCAGTTCATCGCGCCGTTCGGGGGGAATCGCGCAGTAGCAGGTGTGCTCGAAAACGATGTCGAAACTTTGATTCCATGAGTGGTCGATTTCGAAGACGTCTTTTTGGATGAACTTCAAATTCGAAAGGTGGCCATACTTTTCTTGGCCTTGTTTGATCGCCTCGGGAGAAAAATCCACGGCGGTCACGACATGTCCTTGCTCGGCGAAAAGGGCGGCATCGTTTCCGGAGCCGCATCCCAAAACAAGCACGCGCGATTTCGGAAGCTTCAAGCGCGGCAGCATGTCTTCGAGGGCCGGCGCTGGGCGGTTCATCTCCCAACCCGGAGTTTGCGATTTGTAAATGTCGGACCAGTACGAAGATTTGCGAATATCCGTTTTTGACGTCATCCACGGTTCGACCGCGATGGTCTTTCCGCCGTAGGTGATCGAGTCATCATCGAACTCATCGAGCGCATTGAAGAACGCGGCCTGCGCTTTGCGCGACATCACGAACGGAATGCGCTCCTCGCTGAGGCCATGAAAGCGGTCCCATTCGTCGAGGGTGAGACTGTGCAAGTCGAATTGAAACTCGTGGCCGTAGTTGCCGGTCGCGGTCCAAAGAGATTCGGGCCCCGTGGTGGGCGCCACCATCTGCGCGATCAAAGGTTCATCGAACGCTTCGACAAAGGCGTCTTGGGTCCCGACGGTGGCCATGATCGCGCCGTTCTCGGCCCAACGAAGTGTGCTTAAGACTTGGCGCCCGACTTGCGCATCTTGCGCGCGCGTTTCACCGAGAAGAAGGTAGCCCTCTTCGTCGATGGCGAGATAGTTTTCGGGGAGGCCCATGGCTTAGTGGCTTTCGTAAGGAGGCGGGGTCACGGGAGCACCCTCGGTGGGCGCGGGGTCTTCACCCGGCGTGACGTAAAGGCCTTCCTCGAAAGTGACCGCATCGTTGGTGGTCTGAACTTTGGTGAGCGACCAGCGCTCAAGACCCGACCCGTCATCCTTTTGCTTTTCGAGAATGCCGTCGGCGGTGATCTGATTGGTCAGGGTTTTGCCGTTCGTGTCAGGTTCTTGGAACGAGTAGATGAAATGCGCTTGGACTTTGTCTTCGCCCTGGGGCTCGGTCCAAATCTTCTGGATGCGGATGTCGGTGGCTTCAGGCTTCTTGGCCAGCACTGTTTGCTGGATCAGTTGGGCCAATTTTTCCTGAATGCCAGCATGCGTCTCGAACGAGATCACGGGTTCGCGATGGATGAGGTTCCAGGTCCATGCAAGCAGAACCACAAAGATGATCAGGCTGAGATACTTCATCGCTTCCTTCCTTGAATCAGAGAGGATTTTACGGTTGATTGTTTCAATCATGAGATTGAGGGATTTTCAACCGGACTTCAAGAAGATAGCGACTCTGGCGGGCAGGCTGGCAGAGGACCTCACGGGGTCCATCGACCAGGCTCAGGCGAAGCGCATTTTAAACTCCGCGTTAGATTGGGTTCGCCCCTTTCATCTCGCCATCGGATTTCGGGTTCGCAAATTGTCGCGCTCGCGAGTCGAGGCCGTGATCCCGGCCAGGCCCCACAACATGGGATCGAACGGGGAGTTCGAAGAGGCCGTCGTGATCAGCGTCGCCCGTCAAGTGGCGCAGCTCCTGATTGCGCGCTGGGAAGTTCCCGCCGAGTTTGAACTCGACCAAATTCAGTTTTCGCGCTTGCAAAAGATGAAAGGCGATCTCATTGCCCGCTTGGAATGGGAAGACCTGTCGCGCGAAGCGCTCCGGGCCGAACTGCTCAAGAACCAAGTGGCGCTGCAAGAGTGGGTCGTGACCGTGAGCGATCTCGAAGAAAAGCGTGTCGCCGACGTTCATCTCAATTTCAAACTGCGTCTGCCCCCATCCTTGAACCGAAAGGGATCTCATGGAGATCATTCAGAACGAAATTAACTCCGCCGGTGCCGAATTCGCTTCGAACAAAGAAGCCATGATTCAGCAGGTGCAGGAGTTCCGCCGCCGTTTGGAGCAAGTGAAGCTCGGCGGAGGTACGGACCTGATCGCCAAACACAAGTCCCGTGGCAAACTCACCGCGCGCGAGCGCATTGAAGGCCTGCTCGATCCGGGCAGTTCTTTTTTGGAGTTCTCGTCGCTCGCGGCGTGGGACATGTACGAAGGCCAAGCCCCCGGCGCTGGCGTCGTCACCGGGATCGGTCTTATCCACGGCACCGAGTGCGTGATCGTTTCGAACGATGCCACCGTCAAGGGCGGCACTTACTACCCGATGACCGCAAAAAAACATCTGCGCGCGCAAGAGATCGCGTTCGAAAACGGACTGCCGTGCATTTACCTCGTCGACTCGGGCGGCGCCTTCTTGCCGCTGCAATCCGAAGTGTTCCCCGACAAAGACCACTTCGGCCGCATTTTCTACAACCAGGCGCGCATGTCGGCGGCCGGGATCGCGCAGATCGCGGTCGTGATGGGATCCTGCACGGCTGGCGGGGCGTACGTTCCCGCCATGGCCGATGAAAACGTCATCGTCAAAAACAACGGCACGATCTTCTTGGGCGGTCCGCCGTTGGTGAAAGCCGCGACGGGCGAAGAGGTCACGGCTCAAGAGCTCGGCGGCGCGCACGTTCACTGCGAGATCAGCGGCGTGACCGATCATTTCGCCGAAGATGATGAGCACGCGCTGCAAATCACCCGTTCGATCGTCGCCAATCTCAACAAGCGCCGGGCGATGAGCCTGCGCACGATGCCCGTCGAAGAGCCGTTGTACCCCGCCGACGAAATTTACGGCGTGATCTCGAAAGACAACAAGATCCCTTACGATGTGCGACAGGTGATCGCACGCCTCGTGGACGGATCGCGCTTTCACGAATTCAAAGCCACTTACGGGAAAACTTTGGTCTGCGGATTCGCGCATATCTGGGGGTACCCGGTGGGCATCGTCGCCAACAACGGCGTGCTCTTTAGCGAGAGCGCCTTGAAGGGTGCGCATTTTGTCGAGCTCTGCGACCAACGTGAGATTCCCATCCTGTTCTTGCAAAACATCACCGGCTTCATGGTCGGTCAAAAATACGAAAACGAAGGCATCGCCAAGCACGGCGCCAAAATGGTGATGGCCGTCTCGAACGCGCGCGTGCCCAAGTTCACGGTGGTCATCGGCGGCAGCCATGGCGCCGGCAACTACGGCATGTGCGGCCGTGCGTACTCGCCCCGTCAAATGTGGATGTGGCCGAATGCGAAGATCTCGGTCATGGGCGGCGAGCAGGCCTCGAACGTTTTGCTCACGATCAAAAAAGACCAAATCGAATCCAAGGGCGGCAAAATGAGCGAGACCGAACAGGCCGAGTTCAAACGCCCCATTCTCGAAAAATACGAAAAAGAGAGCTCGGCGTATTACGCCTCGGCGCGTGTTTGGGACGATGGCATCATCGATCCGATCGACACCCGCCGCGTGATCGCGCTCGGCATTCAAGCTTCGCTCAACCGCAAATGGGACGACAAATCCCAAGGCGTCTTCAGGATGTGATGATGAAACACCTCGAGATCATCGAAGACCGCGGCATTCTCAAGATCACCCTGAACCGACCCGACGTTCGCAACGCCTTTTCGCCCGAAATGATCGGTGAGATCACCGAGGCTTTTCACAAGGCTTCGAAGAACTTCGATTTCCGCGCGGTCTCCTTGCGCGGTGAAGGCAAGGCGTTCTGCGCGGGCGCGGATCTGAATTACATGCGCGAGATGGCGCAGTTTTCTTTCGAAAAAAATCAAGCCGATGCGGTCAATCTGCACGACATGTTCGAAGCGGTTTACAGCTGCGCGCTTCCGGTGGTGACCACCGTTCACGGTGCGGCCTTTGGCGGTGCCCTGGGCCTTTTAGCCGCAAGCGATATCGTCATTGGTGAAGAGAGCACGCAGTACTGTTTTAGCGAAGTGAAGCTCGGGATTGCCCCGGCGGTGATCAGCGATTTTGTCCTTCGCAAGACTGATTTGGGACAAGTCGCTCCCTGGATGTTGACCGGGCGCGTGTTTACCACGGCGGATGCCGTCCGTATGGGACTTGTGCATTTTTCGAACGACATGATCGGCGCCGCCGACCAAGCCGAGAGTCTTTTGCAGAATCTGCGTGAGTGCGGCCCCGAAGCCGTTCGCGAAACAAAACGGCTCATTCATAAAATGCCGCTCTTCAACCGTGCCGAGGCCAAGGCCGCCGCGTCGGACCTGATCGCGCACCTGCGCGTGAGTGATGAGGGGCAAGAGGGCCTGCGCGCCTTCTTAGAAAAGCGCCCGGCCGGATGGAGGCTCTCATGAGAATCCGCCGCCTGGCCATTGCCAACCGCGGTGAAGTCGCGGTCCGTATCATGCGTGCCTGTCAGGAGCTGGGGATCGAAACCGTTCTTCTGCACTCGGAAGCGGACGTGTCCACACGCGCCTATCGCATGGCCGATAAACGCATTTGCATCGGACCGGCACCGACGGCCGAAAGTTATTTGAACATCGAAGCCAACGTGCGCGGCGCTCTTGCCGGTGGTGCGGAAGCGATCCATCCCGGATTCGGTTTTCTCTCGGAGAACGCCGATTTCGCCGAAGCGGTTGAAAAAGCCGGAATGAAGTTTGTCGGGCCTCCGCCCTCGGCCACACGCCAATTGGGTGACAAGGTTCGCTGCAAGCAGCTCGCGCAAAAAATCGGCCTGCCTTTGGTACCGGGTTATCAGGGTGAAGATCAAAACATCGACACGTTGATCAAAGCGGCCGAAGAGATCGGCTATCCCGTCATCGTCAAAGCGGCGGCGGGTGGCGGTGGACGCGGCATGAAGGTGCTCAAGTCCAGTGATGAGGCTCGCGAGTTGATCGAATCCGCGCAGCGCGAGGGCCAATCGGCGTTCGGTTCGCCCAAAGTTTTTTTGGAAAAGTATCTCGACCGCGCCAAGCACATCGAGTTTCAAATTTTTGGCGATGCTACCGGGCGCGTGATGCATCTGTTTGATCGCGAGTGTTCCGTTCAGCGCCGTCACCAGAAAATCATCGAAGAGGCGATTTCGCCCTCGATCACGCCGGATCTTCGCCGTCAAATGGGCGAAGCGGCCTGCGCGATCGCCGAGGCCGCGGGTTACCGCGGCGCCGGGACCGTGGAGTTCCTGGTCCAAGACGGAAAATTCTACCTTCTCGAAGTGAACACGCGCTTGCAGGTCGAGCATCCCGTCACCGAAATGGTGATGAATGTCGATCTCGTCAAAGCGCAGATCTTGACCGCCGAAGGTCAGGCCGTGTTCTCGAATTACGATCTCAAGGTTCCCAAAGGGCACGCGATCGAATGTCGCATTTACGCCGAAGATCCTTACCTTGGCGGCGTTCCGAGTACGGGCCTGCTTGGCACCGTCAGCTGGCCCGAAGGGCCCGGGCGCCGCTTTGAGTACGGCTTTGAAGCGGGCGATGAGATCACGCCCTTTTACGACCCCATGATCGCCAAGGTGATCGTCTGGGACGAGACCCGCCCCCGCGCGATTCAGAAAATGAAGCGCGTCCTGGCCGACTCGATCGTTTTTGGCGTGCGCACCAATATCCCGTACCTGATGGAGATTCTCTCGCACCCCGAGTTCGTTCAGGGCGAGATGACCACGCGTTTTATCGAACGCCATTTCGCCAATCCCTTGCGTGCAGTTTCGATGGACGACTGGGAAAAGAAAGCCTGCGAAAAAATTCTGCGCGCCACGCCTCGCTCGATGAGCGTTTCGGCCTCCTCGGTTGGTGAGGCCTCGCACGCCAATCCGTTCGGTCACGCCTGGAAAGGTGGGTCCACATGAAGCACGAGTTCGAAATTGATGGCAAACGGGTGAACGCCGAAGCCGAGTGGATCGGCGGCACCCTCTGGATCCACATGAACGGCCGTTCCTTCACGTATGAAAATGAAAACGACGCCAAGAAGAAAAAGCGCGGCGCCTCAGGCACCGCGGGCGATTTGGTGTCGATGATGCCCGGTAAGATCACCAAGATTCTTCGCAATGTGGGCGAGAGCGTTGAGCGCGGCGCCGCGATCTTGGTCATGGAAGCCATGAAAATGGAGTACACCATGAAGTCCGAAGGTCCCGGCATGATCACGGCGGTGAATTGCAAAGCGGGCGATCAGGTGACCGCGGGCAAAGTGCTCGTGCAAATTAAGCCCGCGGGCGAAGGTCAAATCGAATGAGCAAGAAATCTGTGCAGATCGTCGAAGTGGGACTTCGAGACGGCCTTCAGAATGAAAAAGCCACCGTGTCCGTTCCGGAGCGTATTGAGCTCGCCAAGCGTCTCGCCGAGGCGGGATCGAAACGCATGGAACTGGGCGCTTTTGTGCGCGCCGACTGGGTTCCGCAGATGGCCGGCTCGAAAGAAGTGATCGACGGCGTCTTCGCGCTCGTGCGCGGAAAGTCCATGCCCTCGAAGATCGAGTTCTCGGCCCTGGTGCCGAACGAGCGCGGCCTCGAGATGGCGCTCGAGACCGGAATCAAAGAGATCGCGGTTTTTGGTGCGGCGTCGGAGACCTTTTCGAAGAAAAATATCAACTGCACCATCGAAGAGAGCTTCGAGAAGTTCGCGGCCGTGATCAAAGTGGCCAAGAAAAAGAAGATCAAGGTTCGCGGCTATCTGAGCTGCTGCTTCGGTTGTCCATTCGAAGGCGATATCGACGAGAAAAAAGTCGTCGAACTCACCAAACGACTGATCAAAATGGGTTGCTACGAAGTTTCGATCGGCGACACCATCGGGATCGCGCATCCGGGGCAGGTCAAGTCGTTGTTCGCGAAGCTCAAGCGCGCCGTTCCGGTAAAAAAATTGGCCGGTCACTTTCACGACACGCGTGGGACCGCGCTGGTCAATATCTTGACCGCCTACGAGATGGGCGTTCGCGTGTTCGATTCGTCTCTCGGCGGTTTGGGCGGCTGCCCCTACGCCCCGGGCTCGGCCGGTAACGTGGCGACCGAAGAGGTCGTGTTCATGTTTGAAGGCATGGGCGTTTCGACGGGTTTGGATCTCGAACTTTTGATCGAGGCCAATCACTGGATGTCGGGCGTGATGAAAAAAGAACTCACGTCCCGTCTCTCGAAAGCGGGCCTGCCGGTCGCGGGCCCCGTTTAATTCAAAACCTCAATTCAAGATGGGCTCACAGAGCGCCGCGGTCGCGGGGTTCTGGCAAGGACCGTGGTCGACGGGTTCAATTTCGGGCCGCGCATTGTTTTGATGGCGGAACTTCGAAACGGCATCGTAGGTCGCCTTGCGGATGCGATTGATTTGGCCCATCGGTCGCAGCTCGGGAATCGTGTGCCAAGGATTGAAGCTGAGATTTTCGCAAAAGGCGTTCATCTCGGGCGTCGTGATGCCGGTCTGCTTTTCGATGGTCAAGCGGGCCGCATGCAAGAACGGCGAGACCGCTTCGTCCCACTCCAAGCGCGGATCCTCGGTGGGATTTCGTTTCGGATCCAAATTGGGCTGAACCCAAACTTCAAAGCAAGCGCCCCGTTCGCGCAGCCCTCGAGCCAAAGCGGTCGACAAGTAATTGGGATTGCGCTCGTCGGCCTGGAAAAGCGGTTCTTGGTTCGTGCAGGGCGCGAACTTGTAGCGCATCGGCAGGCGTCCGAGTTTGTAAGGAACGGCGCTAAAGTAGGTGAAGCCCATCGGATTGTGCCCCGTCACGCGGGCGTTGTTCAGGATCCACGCATTCTTGGGGTGAGTGGCGAGATACGCGACGAGGCTCAAGCCGCCGCCCTCGATCGCGCGGTGCAGTTGAAGGTAATCATCGGCATCGCGAGTGAAAAAGCGAGGCGACGTCATCATCACGAAGTCTTGGCTGCCGCTGTTCGCGCCAGGAACATTCATGAGTTTGACGGCCATGCCGCGAACGTCGGCGTCGGCATCATTGGCCGTGCGGCCGTTGGGACTGCCGTTTGAAAAGCGGATCCACGCCTCGAACTCGCTCTGCGGATCAAACGGTCCGACGCGCAAATCGTCGGGAAGCTGCGAAAACTCCACGCTCCAATGCGCTTTCACGCAGCCATGGTGCTTGGGGTGGGCGTCGCGGGGAGTGAAGCCGCCCGTAGCGTTCTTGCGTGCGGTGTTGATCGAACTCTGCGCGATCTCTTCGGCAATCCGGTCCTGCGAGGGGCCCCAGACTTCGTCCATCTCAGGCGGTGGAAGATCCAAAGAAACCGACGGCTCTCGAGGAGCGCTGCTGGCCCAATCGCGTTGGTCGAAGAAGACCCCGTTTTTAAGCCAAAGACCGGCTCCGGCTAAAAATAAAGCCGCGATGGTTGCGAAGATCCATTTTCGCTGGGCGGGTGCCATCAATCCTCCTGAGAATGTCCCCCAAGCTTAACCTCGGTCGGGAAGCAAAAGACACGAAAAGGTGGCCAAATTTTGTTCACACAAATCTTACAACGTTGTTTTCGGCCTCCTGGTTGCACGGCTTTGGGGTATGAGCACCCAGAAATGGATCTCCTTCCTTCTTTTCAGTCTGTCGACCGCCTTGGTGGCCTTGGCCTGGGTGTCGCGTCCGAGCTTTTGTTTGGATTCCAGGCTTGTCGAAAAGGTGGACAAGGTGGGGCCTGGGTCCGAGCAGAGTTTGCCGGCCTGTTTCGTGAGCCGGGACAGCGGTTACGCCGCCGATTTGGCCGAGCTCAAAACGCGCATCGAACCTCGCCTGACCCGGCTCGAGAAGGAGCTGCACTTTTTAGGCGTCGAGGCCAAGCCCTTGCGTCTCTCGGTCGTGGATTCGCTCGACCCCTTGGTGCGGGTCCACCCGTCGCACATCATCATGAGCCGTTCGGTCCTCGAGCAGAAGCAGCTTTTTGAAAAGGCTTTTATCCTCTCTTTGTTGATGCAGAAAACTGGAAACTCGCCGCATCTGATGAGCGCCGATGAAGTGGCCTGGGCCGAAGTTTTCTCGGACGTTTTCTTGGCTTTCATGCAAGGAGCGCTCGATCTGAAAGACCCGATTCTCAATCAGCAGATCGCATGGCAGGGCCCGCAAATCGAATGGCCGCTCGCGCTCAAGACCACGGCGGGATACTGCCAGGAGCCCTGGCGTTCGATGCTGCACCTTTCGGCCTGTGAGCAGGGACTTTTGAAGTCCGACGACCTTTTCGTTTCGTTACGCCCGCTGTTGGGAAAATCGTTGCAAGGCGCGCTCGCGAGCCTGTCGATGGATGAGCGCGTGCGCTTTTTCCGCGAAACGTTCCAGACCTGGCCGGTCCTGCAAATTCAAAAATTCTCTTACGGCTCGTCGATCGGCAGTGCGAGCGAGCAGCAAATCGCCGACGCCGCGGGCGGAGTTGAAAATTGGAAAAAGAACTTTCGCACCTGGGGACGCACGTCCTCGCTGTGGAAGCGCGTCTCGGCGGGATTCTCGAGCGAACTTGCGAAAGCGGGCTTTGGTGATCCAGACCGGGCGTTGAATGTCGATTTGATCGTGATGGGAAGTGAGAGCGAGAAAGAATCGCTTTTACAAAAGCTGGCCGAACTCGCGCTTCAGGAGCCCTCGAAGCGCATCGTGTACTTATCCGAGAAAGAAGCGCGGTTGATGCCGGACCTGAAGCCTTTTCCGCGCGTTTGGCTCAAAGGATTGCAGGCCCGTCAGGCCCTCTTGATCCAGTGCCCGATCCCGAGCGTGGAGCGCCTCAAGAAAATGGGTGATACGGTCGAACGCCTGCTCGTCGTTCGTGACTGTCAGAGTCCCCTCAAAATCGATTTCAAGCAGCTTCTCTCCGAAGGCTTGGAGGGCTTTATTCGCGCCAATGCCGAAATGAAGTTCGTGCAGTTTCATTTGCCGTCGCTCAAATCCGCGCTCGCCAAACAGAATCTCAATCCGATTCCGTTGCTTGAGGACAAACGTTGGAGCTCGCCCTTCTTCACCGGCATCGGCTGGGAGAAGCCCGAATGGGACGCGGGTCTTAAAGTCTACCGGTCCCGGGCCGCCATCGATGCCATCGAAATGTTTCGTGGCACCGAATCGGAAGAAACCTTACCCCTTTGATTTAACCGCGGTCTTGCGGTTCTTGCCGTCGACAAACACAACCGTCGGAAGGTGCGTTTTCGCCTCCTCCACGCTCATGCCCGCGTAAGCGCAGATGATCACCAGATCACCGCGCTGAACGTGGCAGGCGGCCGCGCCGTTCAGGCAGATTTCGCCTTTTTTGCCCGGGATCACGTAGGTCGAGAATCGAGCGCCGTTGTTGCAGTTGTAGATGTCGACGCGCTCATTGAGCAACAGGCCCGCGGTCTTGATCAGGGCGGGGTCGATCGAAACCGAGCCTTCGTAAGTGAGGTCGGCGTCGGTCACGGTGGCGCGATGGATTTTACATTTGAGCATTGTCAGTTGCATAGTCACCTCACGAATTGAGTTTATGAGCGAGTAAAAGACCTTTGAGAACCAAATCCGGTAACACGACATCAAAGACGCCCGACTTCTCGAACAAACCGGCAAATCCGCCGGTGCCGATGATGAAAGGCTTTTCGCCGCCGAAGCATTCGTCGGCGAGTTTGCTCGAGATTTCTTTCATCGTTCCGACGTGGCCGAAGAACAGACCCGACTGGATGCTTTCGATCGTGCCTTTCCCGAGAGCTTCTTTGCGCGACACGATCTCGACCGTGGGAAGCTTAGCGGTCTTGCTCTCCAAGGCTTCCATGCACAAGCGAAGACCAGCCACGATCGTGCCGCCCAGGTACTCGCGGTCTTTGCTGATCGCGCAGAACGTCGTGGCGGTGCCGAGGTCGATCACGACCAGATTTTTTTTGGGAAACAGGTGCGTGGCCGCGATGGCGTTGGCGATGCGGTCCGCGCCCACTTCGGCGGGGTTGTGATAACAGACCTTCAAGCCCGTTTTCACGCCCACCTGGAGCAGAAACGGATTGATGTCGAAATACTTTTTGCAAGCGTTGCGCAGCGAGTGGACCACGTCGGGAACCACCGAGCAGATGGCGATTTGTTTCACCAGGCTCGGGTCGATGTCGTTCTCGCGCAAGACGTTGCGCAGGAAGATGCCGGTCTCGTCGCTGGAAGAGCCCGCCTTCGAGGTTTTGCGGAAACTGAATTTGAGATCGTCTTTGTCGAACACACCGCCGAAAATTTGGCTGTTGCCGACGTCGAGGGCCAGGATCATCGCGATCCTCCTTTAAAAGTTTGTAGCTGATTCCACGTGTCCACCCACTTTTCCACAAGTTGGGAGAGTCCCGTCATGGTCTCGGGCGGTGCTCCCGCCTTCGACCAAACGTGCAAAGGGTGCGCTTTGGTTTTTTTCATTTCTTGCAGGTCGTTGTGCACGACGAGATCGGGCTTCGAAGCTTCGATCACGCGTCCGACCGCGGCCTGAATCTGCTCGGGAGTCGCACCCGACGTCATCTTAAACGCGGTCACGTGGAGCGGCGCCTTTGAGTACGAGCGGATCTCGGGGAGAATCTTTTTGTTCTTGCGAAGCTCGATCTTTGGCTCGTTTTCAGACGAGAGTTTTCCGGGCTGGGCCACGGGGATAAAGTCGCTCACCGCCGCCAGATGAATGACGGCCGCGATGTCACCTTTGGCCAAGCGGTTTTTCAAAGCTTCTTCGAGATCTTTCGACGAGACAAAACTCAGGCGCTCACCCTCAGCCGAGGGGAGGGCCGCCGAGGCCGCATGCACGAGAACCGTCGGAATTCCCAGGCTCTCGAGACGGTCGACGATTTCGGCGCCCGTGCGGCCGGTGCTGATATTGCTGATCACGCGGACGTCGTCGATGTTTTCTTGCGTGCCGCCGCTCGTGATCAACACCTTGCGAAGCTCTTGCGCTTGCGGTGCGGATGCACCCACGGTCGGGGGTTGTGGGGTCTTGAGCCGCGTTTCAATTTCGGCCAGGAGCAAGTCGGGTTCAAGCAAACGTCCATAACCCACTTCGCCGCAGGCCAAAACACCGCTGGCGGCTTCGAGGATTTCGATTCCCATTCCCTTTAAAAGTTCGAGCGATTTCTGCGTCACCGGGTGCAGGTACATCGAGGTGTTCATGGCGGGCGCGATCACGTAGGGCTTTTTAAAATCGTGCGCGAGGAACATGGTGGTGAGCAAATCATCGCCCACGCCCTGAGCCATGCGGTTGATCAAATGCGCCGATGCAGGGACGGCGGCAATCAAGTCGGCCCAACGCATGAGGTGGATGTGCGACATCGCATCGCCCTCTTCCCAAAGGTCGCTGTGCACTTTTTCGCCCGTGAGGCCTTCAAGGGTCGCGGCGCCGATAAATTGCAAAGCCGACTTGCTGGCGGCGACTTTGACGTGGTGGCCCGCTTGCACGAGTTTCGAAATCAAGGCGCAGGCCTTGAAGCAAGCGATGGAACCGGACATTTGAATGAGGATTTTCTTCTTATTGGAGTTCGACATTGTCGATCAACCTCACTTCTCCCATAAAGACCGCCACGAAGCGGCGGTTCTCGCGGTCCAAAACGTAATCGACCTTGAAGCCTTCGGCTTCGAGCTGGCGTCGGGCCTCGTCGCTTGAAGACGCCTTGACGATGATCTGATAGATGCGCGGGGCTTGAGCACGCTGTTCGGGCGTCAGGCGCCTATTTCGCGAACTCATCGCGAGGCCATCGGCTTCACGCATGGTCTCGACCGGAACGATCTCGAGCGGCAAGAAAAACGCGTCGACCATTCCTCGAATGAGGGAGAGCTGCTGGTAGTCCTTTTCGCCGAAGTAGGCTTTGGTCGGCTGCACGATTTGAAACAGCTTCATCACGACCGAGAGCACACCGTCAAAGTGGCCGGGACGGCTCGCGCCGCAAAGAACCGTCGAGACCTCATTTTCGGTGACTTTGTACTTGTAGCCGTCGGGATACATGTCGGGCGCGCGCGGCGCGAAGATCGCATCGACGCCTTCGCGGCGGGCGATTTCGAGATCTTGCTCCCAGGTCTTGGGATACTTCTGAAAATCGTTGGGATCGTTAAATTGTGCCGGGTTGACGAAGATCGAAAGCACGACAACATCGCTCTGGGCGCGAGCGCGCTTCAAGAGCGATGCGTGGCCCTCGTGCAAAGCGCCCATCGTGGGAACAAAGCCCACGCGGCGAGACGCAACGAAGCCGACGAGCTTTGCCTGCTCCTCACGCCATTCGCGAAAGGCCTGAGGCGTTTCGAGAATTTTCATCAATAGCTCTCTTTCGCGGTGGGAAACGTGGCCTTCTTCACCTCGGTATCATAATCGTTCAATGCTTTTTTCATGAGTTCGGCGCCCGACATGAACGTGCGCAAAAACTTGGGTTTAAAGCCCTCGTTCAAACCCAGCATGTCTTGCAGAACCAAAACTTGGCCGTCCGTGTCCGGACCCGCGCCAATACCGATGGTCGGAATTTTGATGTCTTGGGTGATCTTGGCCGCCAGCGCCGAGGGGACGCACTCGAGAACAACCGAGAAACAGCCCGCTTTCTCGAGCTGCTCGGCCTCATGATGAATGCGTTCGAACTCGGCGGGATTGTTGCCTTGGACTTTAAAGCCGCCCAGCTGGTGAATGGATTGCGGCGTGAGGCCGAGGTGACCCATCACGGGAATGCCCGAATCCACAAGGTGCGCGATCATCTCGAGATTGCCTTTTGCGCCCTCGAGCTTCACGGCATGGGCGCCTGCTTTCATCATGCGTCCCGCCGCGCGCACGCTCGTTTTTAAGTCTTGGCGGTAGGAGATAAAGGGCAGGTCCGCGACCAAAAGTTTGTTCGAGCCGGCAAGGCCCCGCGCGACGGCCTGCGTGTGCAGCTCCATCATCGCGACGTTCGCGGGGAGAGTCGTGGAGTGTCCGTGCATGACCATCGCAAGACTGTCGCCAACAAGGATCGAATCGACCGAGGTGCCCGCGATCAGTTTGGCCGACCAAGCATCGTAGCAAGTGACCATCGAAAGTTTTGTTTTCGATTTTTGTTTTTGAAATTCGAGCACGTTCATACGGAGCCTCGTTTCTGACGCTGGCTCTCTTGGTGGTAAGCCTGGATCAGCGCCTGCAGCACGTCTTGGTAGGGATCGTTGTCGAGCGAATTGAGATTTTTTAAAAGAGTCATGCGGTCACCCCGCACGAGTGGGCCGGTCAACGCCGTTGCGGGATCGGTGAGCAGATTCTCGCTCACGCGTTCGCAGTATTGGCGCGCGGTTTCGGGCGGCAGCCCCAGGTCTTGCATTTCACGGAAGAATTTTTGCCAGAGCAGCACGGAGCCGTTGCCCGCGAGCACGCACATCGCGTGGTAGAACGCTTTTTTCTCGGGCGGAATCACCGAAAGAGGATTGGCGAGACCCGGAATCAGCCGTTCGCGCGGGAGCGTCGAGGTCGTGACAAACGCGAGACGTGAATAAAAGTCGTCGTCATAAAGCGAAGGCCGAAAGCTCATGGGCGGGTGCACCGAATGCGTGCCTTCAATCTCAAGAGCGCCTGAGCTGTGCAAAAGAGTTTTGTCCAAAGACCGCAAGCGCTCGGTCAATGGCGCGATCGCTTGGTCGGAGACGGCGAGCCACAAGTGCGTGCAGTCCGCGGCCCGCACTTCAAGTTCGGCGTCGGCGTGTTGTTGGCGGTTCCAGTTGAGATGATCAACTCTGGAAAGAGTGAGAAGTCGCTGAAGATGAGTGGCCCATCGACCTGAGCCGAGCACTAAATATCGCGTCATAACCTCTGGTACCTGTCACGAGGATCAAGTCCAGCCGCCAAAGTAATGGAGGGCACCGCAAAATGCAAGGGACTTGGCGGACCCCTAGGCCCGTGCTAAGTCTTCGAAAATGCGGAAATATTTAGGATATGCGATCTTGGGCTTGGTGGTTTTGGGCGGTTTCGCCTACTTGACGGTGTTGAGTTTGCAGCCACGCAAGTTGCCGAAAATCACGCTGACAACCTTCGAAAATCCGGCCGCCATCTCCAATTCGATTCTGCGCGAGCTGCGCTCCGAAATGCAGGGTTCGCCGATTTTAGTCTGGGGCCTAGAGACCGGGGATCCCGCACTGAGGGAGACTTTCGAGCGCTTTCTCGAAAACAACCAAGACCCCACGACCAAATACGAGATTGTTTTGGTCGACACCGCGCTTGAGGGCTTGGAGCCGGAGCTTGCGAAAATACAGGGCGAGCGTCTCAATGCGAACGAAGAAACGGCACGTCTGATTCAGGGTCTTCAAGCGGCGCAGGCGCAGAACCGCCGCGTCTTGGTGGTGATGCCGGTCGTTTACGCCGCGGCTTACCTGTCCCATAGCGTGGCGAACAAAATCAAAGCGGCGGGACTGCCCGTGATGTCGGTTTTGACCACGAACTTTCCCCGGCGCCGGGAGCAAGAGATCGAGACGCGCCTTCCGTGCAATACCAACGTCAATGACAAAGATGGCAGTGGCAAACTTGGCTGCGAGATCGTGCAAACCGCGCGCGTGAACTACCGCAAAAAGATGGAGTCCGGAAAGTTGGTGGGACTGATGAACCAAATCTCGACCGATGATTTCTTGTTTCTTCTGGCGCGAGAACCTTGATCCTGACAGATTTCGAGTCCAGTGATCTAGGCTTCGAAAGAGATAAAGACCTTGAGCTGAGCGGAGCAAAGAAGGTCTCCGCTCGATGTCGTGACCGAACCCTTAAAGACATGAATCTCGCCGAGTTGGCGTGACGGTCCCACCTCAACCCTCAACGTGTCGCCGGCGCGCACTTTTGGGATCGCGTCGCCGAATTCGGCTTTGGTGACCGCGACCAGAAAAGCGCGTTTGGGCGTCTGCACGACGTTTTGATCGCGGACGTGACAAGCGCCGACGAAGCCTTGGCCCTGCGCCATGAATTCGATCAGGCTGGAGGGGCGGAGCTCTCCATTCGAAAAGTAAAGACCCTCCGGCTTGAGGTGCACAAGGGCTTCGCCGCCTTCGGGACCGTAAGCGGTGACCTCGTCAATCCAAACCATGGGCGCACGGTGCGGGAGGTAGGCGCTGAGCTCGGAGGTGGGCACGGTTTGGCGCTTCATGAAGAGCCCACCTCTTCAAAGAGACGGCGGCAGGCCTTGCGATCAAGTTTGAGGCTTTCGTTTTGAGGAAATTCGCGAACTTCGCGCAAATGAGAGGTCTTGATTTGGATCCCGAACTCTTCGCGCACCAGATCCCCGAGGTTTTTGGGGGCTTGTCCTTTGAGAAGAAGTCCGAGGTCCTCGCCGAAGCGCTCGTCTTTGACCGCGAGTGCGACCGCGCTCACGTCGAGTTTCTGCGCGAGCACGAGTTCGATCTGTTCGAGCGAATACTTTTGCCCGCCGCGATTGAGAATCAGATCCAGCCGCCCACGGTAGAGCCACATCCCATCGGGACGCACTTCAATGTCGTCGCGGATTGTGAGCTGCGAAGGAAATTTGATTCCCGCCTCGTCGATCGTGGCCAAACAAAGAGAAGGGCCCGAGATGCGCACGCCTTCGCCATGAAGAGGCTCGGGGTGAGCGTCTTTGAGAGGAAAGCCGATTTCGCTATCTTCGCGCGGGGGCTGCCCGGGCGGGTGGTGCGTGATGCCAGGGCAAGCCTCGGTGCAGCCGTAGCCGATGCTGGGTTTTTCGATGCGCAGATCGTCGCGGATTGAATTCCAGAGCCGAACGGTCACCGGCGCGCCGCCGATGATGCACGAATAGCTGGGCGCGAGCCCGTGATCTTCATGGATCAAGTCGTAAAAATGAGTCGGCGTTCCCAGCGTGAGCAGTCCGGGGTCAGCCAGACGCGCGCGCTTTTGATGGGAGTCACGGGTGTATTTGCCTTCGGGCGTGTGCAGCGGGATGCCGAGACGGATCGACTGCACGTAACCGAGGAGAAGTCCGAAGGTGTGAAACGGCTGAGGGTAGCAGAAGATCGACGTGATCCGAGCGGCATCGAAAACCGAGAGAATCCCGTTCAAAGAACTTTCGATGTTCTTTTTCGAGTACAGCACCAAACGCGGCCGGCCACTGATGCTTCCGGAGGTGAAAACACCCAAAACGGGCGTGGCGGGATAAAGCGATTGGGCGCGGTATTTCGAAAAGCCGTCGCGGGGGAGCGCGGCCCTCTCGGACTCACTCCATTCGCCATGGAAGCTGATGTCTCCTTCGGGCAGGTGTTGCACGAAGCTGAAGTCTTTTAGCAAAGGCGGGCAGAGCACGAGGAGCTGTTCGCCGCTCCACGCGGCTTGAATCAAACTCAAAAGATCGGGGTGGTGGTACCCCTTCCAGAGGACAATCTTCAAAGCACGCTCTTCGAGAACAAGAAATTGTCCTCATTCCACACGTCGCCCGCGACCGCGGAGGTAAAGCCCTTGCGCATGTTCTCGCGTTCGAGGGTCTTCTTCATGTCGGCCACGAAGGTGCCTTGATAGAACATCGAGATCAAACCGTAAAAGCGTTTGGCGCCGAGGCGCACGCGCGCCTCATAGGCTTGGCCCACGCCGTTGTCCTTAAAACTTCCTTTATGAGGAAAGATTTGGAGCAAGGCCTCGGCGGCCATCTTGGACGAGGAGACGGACATGTGCACGCCCGAAGAAAAAATCGGATCCAGGAACAGGGCGGCGTCTCCCGACAAAATCCAGCGATCGCCGAAGAACGTTTCGCAGGTGTGAGAGTAGTTTCCGATGCGGTGAACGTCCATGGCCTGCTGGGCGTTTTGCATCCGTCGCGCGACCGAGGGGCTTTGTTTCAAGGTGCGGTCCAGGTAAGCGCCCCAATCCTTTTCGCCATCGAAGAACTCGGAGCTGCGGACCACGCCGACCGAAGTCACGTTTCCTTTAAAAGGAATCATCCAGGTCCATGACCGTTGCGGCAAGAGTCCGATGATGATGTCGCCCTCATCGCGCCCTGGAGCGCGCTCAACGTCGGTGTAATGCGAAAACACCGCGACGTTATTCAAACTTTTATTGGCCTGACGGATCTTCATTTTAAGGCCCAAGAGAGAATCGCGGCCCGAGATGTCCATCAGGTACGCGCACGAGTACTCGTCTTTATCCGTGCGCAAGCTTGCGCCCTGATCCGTGATCGTGATGTCCTTGACCATTTCGGGTTGATACACGGTCGCGCCGGATTTGCGGGCGTGGTCCAAAAGGTCACGGTCGAATTTTGAGCGCTCAACTTCGAACGCCATCGGGATGTCGCGGTTCAAGCCTTCGGTAAAGCCGAAGTAGATCTCATCGTCATTGCGGTAATCGATGAAACGCGCGCCCCACTTGGGAATGTAGTTGCCATTATTGAGGGTGTCGTAAAAACCGATCTCTTTGAAAAGAGGCATGGTTGCCGGCAGAAGAGACTCGCCGATATGAAAGCGCGGAAACTCCTCGCGCTCGATCACGCCCACGTCCAGACCCGCGCGGGCCAAAACCGTGGCGGCCGTGCTGCCGCCAGGGCCGCCGCCGATGATGATCACGTCATGTTTTTTCATAGCGACATCTCCTTGAGGAAGTCCGGATTCTTCGACCAGTTCTTCATCTTTTCTCGCACGAGGACCACGTACTTCTCGAGCGGTTGATCGTGCGAAACGAAGGGCACCAGCGCCCGGATCTCGCTGTACAAAAATGACGAGTCGTGGCCTTGCAGTTTGATCCCGCGCAGGTCGAGGGCTTGGGCGAGACAGATCAGATACATCGACGAAATCGTAAACAGCGGCTCCAGCATGCTTTGGCACTGGACGGAGGCGCTCATGCCGAGGCTGACCTTGTCTTGATTGTGCGACTCGCTCGAGCGCGAAAAGATGCTATTGGGAGTGGCGCGCGCCAAAATCTCGGAGGTGATGGCCGACACCGCTTGGTGCAGGCCCTTGAGGCCGTGGTGCAAGAAGCGCTCGCTTTCGGGAAGCGTGTTCCAAGCCGCCAGATTCGGCGGAAGTCCCCGGTTTGATTTTTCATCGACGAGACTCATCAGCTGACGGTCGATCAAGTCGGCGATCTGCGCGAGCGAGATCTTGAGGTAGTCGGTGCCTTGACTCAAATAGCCGCCGTAGAAATTGCCGCCCATTTGCAATTCGCCCTCGTCGCCAATGAGCGGATTGTCCGACACGCTGTCGATCTCGGCCTGCAACCAAGTCTTGCAGAGGTCCAGGGTCTCGAACACGGGACCTAAGATCTGCGGCGTGCAGCGAAGGGAGTAGCGGTCTTGCACCTGTTCAATGCGGCCGTCTTGCTCGCGGAATTGCGTGAGCGGTTTGTTGGTGTGACCCTCTTCTTGCAGCAGGCGGCGGACCGTTTTGGCGACGCGCTTTTGGCCGGGTGAAGTTTTCGCGCGTTCATTCACGAGGGCGCCGAAGGGCTCGCCGCGCCCTTTGAGCACCAGGCACAGCCACGCCGTTGAAAGGCTCGCGAGCTTGACTAAAAATTGCGATTGGCTCCAGTTCACCATAAACAGCCCGGCCATGGTGGACGTTCCATTGACGAGCGCCAGACCCTCTTTGGGTTTGAGACGGTAAGGCATCAGGCCTTTCTCGTACAAAACCTCCGCGGTGGGACGCAGGCGTTCCTTGTCATAGACGCGGCCTTCGCCTTGAAGAATCTGCGCCAGGTAGGCGAGCGGAATCAAATCGCCGCTCGCACCGAGCGAACCCTCTTGCGGGATCGCCGGGACCCAGTCGTTCTCGAGAAACAGACGCATGCGATCGACGAGCTCCCAGCTCACGCCCGAGTAGCCGCGGCTCAAAGAATTGAGGCGCACTAAAAACGTGGCGCGCGCGGCTTCGACCGGCAGTAAGGGGCCGGTGCCGCACAAAAGATACGAAACCAAATTGGCTTGCAACTGTTCAGAGTGTTCGAGCGACACGGGCCGCGTGCAGCTGTCACCGAATCCGGTGGTCACGCCGTAGATGGGAATTTTTTGTTCGAGCAAAGTCTGCAGGCGGGCGTGCGAGGCTTCGACACGTTCGCGGGCGTGAGCGGAAACGGTGACCGCGCGGTAATGATCGCGGTTCAAAGAAAAATCGAGAACGTCGGCAAAGGCCAATGATCCCTGATCCAAGGTCAACGTTTTCACAAATCCCCCTACGGGGCCTTCGCGTCCCATTGGCGAAGATCCCATTCCGACGACAGGGCGAAAGTGGATTCGGGAGCTCGATCCGTTTCGAGCCAGCGCCAGAAATCCGCATCCGTCGGCCGCGTCTTGAACGGGTCATTTTTCCTTGATTTGAGGGGCTCAATCAAGAGTCTTGCGGAGGGGTCGGAGTTGTCCGAGTGCATCAGGCGGGCGAAGTGCGCGCTCCAGTTGGAGCCGTCAAGCGGGCGGGCGCCCACGATCCAAATTTCGGGGTTCGTCGAGTCGCAAAGACCCAAGGCCTCTTCAATCCCGGTGAGCCAAGTGAACGGATCATTTTGAAAACACAGCACCGGCCCTTGCCAGCCCATGACCTGCATGAGGGGCACGGCGCGCACGCTCGGCAGCGTGTGCACGAACCGTGAAGGACTGGGCACGTCGGCCTTCGCAAAGAGAAAATCCGTTTCGGACGAAGAGCCTGCGCTCGCGAGAAGAATCATGGATGGGACGTGGCCTGCGGGGAGCACTTGTCGCGAAAAGGCTTGCGCCAAGCCATAAGCCGGTGCGTCGAGCTGGTACCAGCGGTCGACCTTGGCGCTCCAAGAGGGGACCTCCGGTGTCGGAAACGAATACTGAAGCTGAGCGAACTCCAGTCTCATTCACGCCCCGATTCTAAGAGCAGAGCGGCATGCAAACCGCCGAATCCCAGCGAGGTGATCAAGAAGCGTGTCCAAGGGTGAGTTTGGGGATGGGCCGCCGTCATCTCGGTCGTGACGTAGCGGCCTTGAAAAGACGAATCGAGGGCCTGCGTGTTCGCCAAAGCAAAGAGACGCTGATGGCGCAAAGCTTCGCAGCCCGCGATCAAATCCAGGGCGCCGCTCACGGCCAGCGTGTGGCCCACGCTCCACTTGGTTCCGGTGATCCAAGGCGATGGTGCGCTGAAGAGCTGATGAAAGACGTGATCTTCGGTCGAGTCATTCGCCGGCGTGCCGGTGCCGTGCGCGACAATAAAGTCGGGGGATTTATGACCTTTGAGAGCGAGAGCGGCGGCCCGCCGCAGGCTTTCGCCCGACTGCGAGGGTTTGGTGACCGCAAAGCCTTCGGCATCAAGGCCCATCCCGGCAAGGCGGACCCGGCGGCCTTGAGGCTTCGCGCTCAGCACGAGGGCGGCGGTCGCTTCGCCTAAGAAAAATCCGGAGCGCGCGCCGTCGAACGGGCGGGTTTGATCGGGCGTGATCACGCGCAAGGCCTGAAAGCCTTTGATGACAAAAGCGCCGACGCTGTCGGCGGCGAGCACGATCACGTGATCAAAGTTTTGCTTCTCCAGCCATGTTTGGGCCAGGAAACAAGCGGCGAGCGTCGAGGCGCACGCGTTGCTCACACCCGCGGTCTTGGCGGTCTTCAAGCCGGTCTTGGCGACAAAATCTTCAAGCAAAGGCATGAGCGTGTCTTGCTTGGGGGCCTGAGTCGACGTCCAAATCACGTCGTCGATGAAACCTTTGGTCGAGGCCAAGATCACGCCGATTTTACCGTCGATCGTGAGGCCCGAGCGCGCTTCCTTCCAGGAGCGGAGGAGATCACCAAGCAGGCTCTCGCGCTGCGAGATTTCGGCATGGGGGCGGGTGTAGGCTTTGACCGCCGGGATCGCGCCCGCGGCGTGTGGCCAGAAAACACGGTTGAGGCTGATGGCGTGCGAGTGATCGGTGCCCTGCTCAAGCCCGCGCCAGAAGGGCGCGATGCCGTCTCCCGCCGCCGTGGTGCAGCCGTAGCCGGTGATCCACGTCATCGACGCGCTCCCGTTTTGCCAGCGTCCACAAAGTCTGCCATGGTTGAAGAATGATCGATCAGCATCAAGCGTTTCCGTTCAACGTCAGTCCCTTGCCGAGCGAGGCCACCGAGATCTCGTACGAGTGGGACTGCCCCGTCCAGTTACCGTACTACGAAGGCCACTTCCCTGGCCAAGCGATTTTGCCGGGCGTGGCGGTTCTGGATGCGAGCCTTGAACTCACGCGCAGGGCCTGGGGCCGGTCTCTGAAATTGCGCAAAGTGATTTCGATGAAATTCTCATCGACCGTCAGGCCGGGGATGAAGATCCGCATTCATGTCAAACGTGAAGCGCAGAACCAATGGCTCACGGAGTGGACCGATCTGGCGACGGGTGAAAATCTGGCTTATTTGGATTTTGAAACGGCCTCGGCCGCCAAGTTGTAAACGTCTTGAAGCGTGCGCAGCGACGTGAGTTTCTCGCCTTCGACTTTGATGCCAAATTTATCTTCGATGTAAACCAGCATGTCGACGGCATCGAGGCTGTCGAGACCGAGTTCTTTGAGCGCGGCGGAGGGAACCAGTTTTTCGGGCGGGATTTCAAATCCGCTCGCCATCAAATCGTTAATTTGTTGGATCAAACTGGGATCGACGGGATCTTGGTTCAGCACGCTTCATTCCTTTTTCGAGGACTTTTTCGGAAGGAGCGGATCGGGATCTATTTCTGCGCAAAAACCAAGCAGGTGTTCATACCGCCGAAGGCAAAGTTGTTGCTGACGACGGTCTTGACCGGGGTTTGGCGCGGCGCTTTCAAAAGATCGATTCCGCTGCACTCAGGATCCACTATTGCAAGGTTCCGATTCGGAATCAAGAGCCCATGTTCCATCATTTTGATGGAGCAAATCAACTCCACCGTCCCGCACGCCGCCAGCGAGTGGCCAAAGTGGCCCTTGAGACTGCTCACCGGCACCGTGTTCTGAAACACATTCTGAATCGCCTTGGCCTCCTCGGCATCGCCATGAACGGTGCCCGTGGCGTGAGCGTTGAGGTAGTCGACCTCTTCGGCCTTCACACCCGCGCGCTCAAGTGAGAGCCGCATGACTGAGGCCATGGTGGTGGCGCTGGATTGGGTCATGTGCGAGGCATCGCACTGATACGCACCGCCCTTGATTTCGGCGAGCCGATGGGCGCCGCGAGCCTGGGCGTGCGCTTCGCTCTCAAGGACGACGACGCCCGCTCCTTCGGAGACGACGAGCCCATCGCGCTTTTGATCAAAAGGACGTGACGCCTCATCGGGCTTGTCATTGTAGCCACGCGAAGCCGCTTGCACGATATCGAAGACGCCCGCGCTCATGTAATGAAGTTCATCCGCGCCGCCCGCGACGACCACGTCGTACAGGCCGGCCTTGATCAGCTCCCAGCCCAAGATCACCGCCTGGGTGGACGTCGCGCAGGCGCACGAGGGGGAGAGCAGAGCGCCGTTGAATTCCAGCGCGGCCGCGACATTGGCGGCGACCGAGTGGTTCATGGTTTTAAAAAACGAAGTCGAGACTTGGCCTTCAGGCCCGCCGCGCTCGATGATTTTTTTAAAGTACGTCTCCAGCGTCTCGGGACTTCCGGAGGTGGATCCCAAAATGAGCAGAACGCGCGGGGAGTTGAGGTTCTCTTTGCTTAAAGCCGCCTGCTCAAGCGCTTGGAAGGTCGCGAGCGAGGCCATCTCCGACATGCGCGACATCGCCCGGCGGGTTTGGCGCGGCAGGTGCGCGACGCTGTACTCGCCCACGGGCGCGCCGAGAAGGGAGTGCAGGCCGTTGTGCTGTTTCCATTCGGGAAACGCGCGCACGCCGGTGCGGCCGTCGCGCAAACCTTGAAACGTCGACTCGACATCGGTTCCCAGGGAGGTGAGGGCTCCCATTCCCGTGACGAAAACTTTCATGAACGCTCTCCCAATTCCTTCAACTCTTCGAGCACGGGTTTGATCCCGATGATGTGGCCGCAGGTTCTCAGCGATGAGATCGAAGCGCCCAGAAGCCCCGGAAACAAGTAGTTTTGACCGGTTACCAGCAAATTCAAAATCTTGGTGCGGGGGCCGATCGCGCGCGCGCCGGTGTTTTGAATCGAATGGTACAAGCCGTAACCGGACCCCTCAATCGAGCCGTTAAAATGCAAATTGCTCAAGGGCGAAGAGCTGACTTGGCTCTCGATCTTGGCGGCTAAGCCCGGTTCATAGCGCTCGACCGCGGCGAAAACGCGCGCGGTGAGCTTGTCTTTGAACGCCTTGTAGTCGTCGGGACGTTTGCCGTACTTGGTGTCTTTCCACCGTTCGAACCATTTGTACGGCGAGGCCGAATGCAAACTGAACACTTTCTTTCCGCCCTCGTTCGAGCTCGTGCGCGAAAGCGAAGCGAAGACCATGGCCGGGATCTCGTCGGGCCCGCGCTCGCGGAACATCTCTTTCGGGTCCGAGGTGTCGAAAAAATAATGATTTTGCAACGGGTCCCAGTCGAGGCCTTGCGCCCGCGCATAGACCGCGTACATGCCGCCGCTCTCGGGGAGCTGACGGACGCGGTCCTTGAAGAGTCCGGTCAAACGAGAGTCGTCGGTCAAAAGACCGAAGGTCGTTTTCGGGTGCAAAGACGAGATCACCCAGTCGGCGGTGAAGCGCTCGCCTTTTTCGGTCACGACTTCGCTGACGTTGTCGCCGTTCACGACGAGCGAAACGACTTTGCGGTTCATCAAAACGCGGCCGCCTTGCGCCTCGATGCGCTCGACGAACGTTTTCGTCAAGTCATCGCCGCCTTTTGAAAAACCCATTGGTCCGCGGATCAACGAATCGACCACGATCGCGTGCAGGCCGAAAGGGGTGTCTTCGGGACGCACGCCGTGCAGGCCGCAGTAGGCGTAGAACAGAGCCTGCAGGCGCGGGTTTTGCGTGAGGGGCTCGACGACCTGGGTGAGCGGTGTTTGCAGCGCCTCGAGCGAGCGGGTCATGTCGGCATCGCCGTCGAAACTGTAAGTCGGAAAATGCGCGACCGTTTTTTGGATGAGATCGAAGTAACTTTTGATCGCCGCCGTCTCCGACGGAAAGTGCGAGGCCAGCTCTTGAGCCGCGCGATCAAAACCCATCGGCAGCCGGATCGTTCCTTCGGGAAAGTGAAAGACGTCAAAGCCGTCAGGGTTGAGCGGAACGAAAGCCTCGGGCTTATAGACGCCCAGGTAGTTCAGCAGGGTGTGAAAAGGTTGGCCCGGACACATTGAGCCCACATAGTGCGCGCCGGTGTCGAAGAGCTCGCCAAAACGGCGAAAGCTGTGCATGTAGCCGCCGGGGCGGCTGTACGCTTCGAGCACGAGCACCGATTTTCCTTTTTTTGAGAGAAGAGCCGCGCTCGTCAGTCCCGAAATTCCCGAACCGATGATGAGAGCGTCATGGTGGCTCATGCGGGATACAATCCGCCATTCACGCTCAAGGTCGTGCCCGTCATGTAGGCCGCATCCTTCGAGCAAAGAAACGAAACGACGCCCGCGACTTCTTGCGCGGTTCCGAAGCGTCCCAGCGGGATGCGTTTCTTAAACTCCTCGAGTCCCGGAATGGTCTGGATCATCTCGGTTTCGATAAAGCCCGGAGCGACGGCATTGACCCGAATCCCTCGCGAGCCGATCTCCATCGCCAGCGTCTTGGTCATCGCGATGAGCGCCGCTTTGCTGGCGGCGTAGTTGAACTGACCGGGGTTTCCGGTCTGCCCGGCGAGAGAGGCCATGTTGACGATCGAGCCCCGTCGGCGGCGGAGCATGCGGCGCACGGTCCAGCGCATGAGATAAAAGGCGCCGTAAGCGTTGGTCTTCATCACCGAATCGAAGGCCTCGTCGGTCATCACGCCCAAGAGCGTGTCGCTGTGAATCCCGGCATTGTTGATCAGCACATCGAGGTGTTCGTCTTTGTGAGCGTCGAAGTAAGCGTTCAGAGCCGCCTCGATGGCCTCTTTGTCGGCGACATCGAACTGCACGACTTCGGCTTTTCCGCCGGCCGCGAGGATCTCCTGGCGGACGGCCTCGGCCCGCTCCAGACCTTTGTTACAATGAACGAGAATTTTAAAGCCATCCGCGGCCAAGCGGAGCGCGATGGCTTTGCCGATCCCAGAGGAGGCGCCGGTGACGAGTGCGGTGGTGGAGGTTGCGGTTTCCATCGTGTTCGCCTACGATATATGCCGATGAAGACCGATGTCAAAAGTCATTCCCCTCTGATCGCGCGCCTGGCGCTGCTGTACTTCATCCTGACGATTGGGGTGGTGGGCACCTTGACGGCCTATCTTCTCAGTTTGCCACTTTACCTCTTGTCACGCCTGATCCGCGGCCCCGAGCGCCTGGCCGATCTCATTCTACAAAAAGCCGTGTTTTTGCTAATGAAGCTTCAACCTTGGTTCAATGGCACAGTGCACATGACTTTGCCGGAGCGCGCCCGAAATCAAGGAATTTTGATTGTTTCAAATCACCGCTCCACCTTGGACGTTTTCATCCTGCTTTCGCGCGTGCCGGGGGTTCGAATTTTGGCCAAACGTGATCTGATGTTTGTTCCTTTTTTGAACGTCATGATGTGGGCCATGCGCCAGATCCCGGTGTCCAAGGGAAGCGCGGTTCAGTTCTTGGCCGCGATGGATGAGGTCCGCCGGCGTTTGCGTTCGGGCGAGACCGTCCACGTCTTTCCCGAGATGACCCGCTGTCCTTTGGGCTACGAAGGCGTGCAAAATTTCATGGTCGCTCCCTTTCTGGCGGCGATGCGGGAGAATGTCACGATCGTGCCGGTGGTGTTCAAGGGCACCGACAGCGTGTGGCCCAAAGGCGCGGGCGGTTTGTTCTCCGGGCACCCGGTCACGGCCAAAACGCTGGAGCCCGTTGATCCGGGGCAGTTTAAAACCGCCGATGAGCTGAGAACCGAAATCCATTCTCGCATCCAAGCGGCGCTCGCATGATTCTTCGTCTCTGCGTGGTGATTCCCACTTACAACAATCCCGAGAGCGTCGCGGCGGTCGTGCGCGAAGTGCTGGCCCAAACGCCGTACCCCGTTTTGGTGGTGGACGACGGCTCCGACATTCCCGTACTAACGCGGCTTGGGTCCGAAGACCTGCGCCCGCATTTGGAGAGCGCGCGTTTGAATGTCTTGCGTCTGTCCGTGAATCGCGGCAAGGGAAACGCGATTCAGAGGGCTCTGCGCGCTTGCGTCGAAAAAGGATTCACGCACATTCTCACGATGGACGCCGATGGCCAGCACCTGACGAGCGAGGTGGCGGCGCTGATCAAAGTCGCCCAGGAGCACCCGTGGGATCTCGTGATCGGTGCGCGCAAATTTCAGACCGCCGGAGATGTGCCGAGCGTGAGCAAATTCGGCCGCCGTTTTTCGAATTTTTGGGTTCAGTTCCAAACGGGACTCCCAGTTTCGGACTCGCAGAGCGGCTTTCGCCTATACCCTTTATTTCAACTGCAGAACATGAAGTTCTGGTGCCGCCGCTACGACTTTGAAATCGAAGTGCTGATCAAGTCGATGTGGAAAGGCGTGCAAATTCGCGAAACCGAAATCGAGGTCTACTACCCCGACCAAGACAAACGCGTCAGCCATTTTCATAAACTCTGGGACAACGTGCGCATTTCGATTTTGAACACCGCGCTCGTCGTTCTTTCGCTTTTGAATTCGCACCATTCGGCCCGCGAGGCCGCATTTGCCGTGGGCGCCGGCGCCTTTATCGGGACGACGCCGTTCTTCGGTTTTCACACGTTGATCGTGGCGATCGTGGCCTTCGCCTTGCGCTTGAACGCGGTTTATCTGTGGCTCGGCACGCACGTGTCGATGCCGCCGATCGCGCCCTTCTTGATTCTAGGCTCGATCTGGATCGGCTCGACGCTGGTGCCTTCACCCGAAGCGGCGGCACTGACTTGGGATCAGATTGACCATCTCAGTTTGCGCGGCTTGCTTCATGAAGCCCGGTTGCATCTTGCGCAGTGGATGGCGGGTTCGCTCATTCTGGGCGCGATCCTCGGCTTGGTGCTCGGAAGTCTGACGTATCTCTTGGTCCGGCGTTTTCATGCCAAGAAGCGCCTTAGCGCCAGCTGGAACGGGCGCGTGCGCGGCGGCCGCTTCGGCAACGGTTTCTTGCGCTTCGTGATCCAGAACATTGGCCTGCGCGCGGGATACGTGTGCCTGTACTTCATCATTCCTTACTTTTATCTTTTTGCACCGAAGGCGCGCCGTTCGCTGAAAGAATACTGGCATTTGCAAAAACCCGATGCGGGTTTTTTCGGAAGTCGGCAGTTGATTCTGAAGCATCTGTTCCGCTTCGGCCAGGTCCTGATGGACCGGATCGCGAAAAACTTCGGATTGAAAGAGGGCTTTGAAACGCGCTCTCACGGCGTCGAGCATATTTTGGCGGCCCGTGAAGCCTCTCCGGGCCTGGTCTCGCCCGGGCTCATCCTCTTGACCGCTCACGTGGGCGGTTGGGATTTTGCGGCCTCGCTTTTGGACAAGACGTCGCGCGGTTTCTACATCGCCGAGTACCAGTCCCAAGAGCGCAAGTTCAGCGATGTCAAAGGCCCGGATCAAATGCGGCACCTTAAGCAGTTCACGCCCGATCCGGGCGCGGGCATTTCGGTGATGGAGCTTTACACCGCTCTCGGACAAGGAAACATCGTCGGTCTCATGGGGGACCGGCCGATGGGTCAACACTATGAGCTGGTGAAGTTTTGCGGACGTCTGGCGCCCTTCGACACGACTCCGTTTCGTTTGGCCGCGGCCGCGAAAGCGGCGGTGATCTTCACGTTCGGATTTAAAGACAAGGGACGTGAGTACGAGTTCTTCGCGGAGCCCGCGAGGTTTTACCGTTTCGAACCTGGCCGCGACCGCGACCTGCAGTGCATTGAGTGGGCGCAAGAGTACGCGTCGTGCCTCGAGCGCATGCTACGCCGGCATCCCGAGCAGTGGTTTAATTTTTACCCGTTCTGGTCGACGATCCCGGTCTCGCCGTTGAGTGAAGGTAAGATGCGGCAAGGGCACCGTTGGCAAGAAGAGTTGCAAACACCGTCAGGGCGCTGACCTGGGTCGGGATCAAACCGTAAACCCAACGATCGACCAAGATCTCAAGCGAGAGCGCGATTAAGATCAGAAGTAAAATCCAGACGACGACCCGTTTAAATTTCATAGCCCTGAACTTTCACGTCCAATTCAAAATCGGGGTGCGTGATCAAAACCGATTTGGGAATGTCGTTCTCGTCGTAGCCTCCAAGCCGGGCTCTGATTGGACCCGTGTCGCCGGGAACTTCGATCTCGCTCGGAAATCCGCTCTCGGTGCGCGCCAAGATTTTGGCTTTTGCCGGCGTGCCGGCGAGCGGCGTCGTGAGCACGTCGCGCAGGATCGCGTAGTATCCGCGGATGCGGGGTTCGTATTTTTCAAGCGCCGGAACGTAGGTTTGCACTTTCACCTCGGAGGTTTGGACGTTCTCGTCCACCCGAAACACGGTCGTCCCGAAACCCGAAAGCGCGATCAAAGAGATCTGTTCGCCCGTAAAAGTGAATGCGCCCTGAAAGTCCATCTGCGAAGGACCCTTGTTCTTGGGATTTTTCACCGCGACGTGCACGAGATGTTGATAGGACCCGTAGGGAAAAATCAAAGTTCGCGGAGGTGCCTCGGGTTTGGTTTGCACGGTTTTCTTCGGCGCGCTTGAGCAAGCGGCCAAAAACAAAAGCGGCAGAAACGCGAGGAGAGGCTTGGTCATTGAAGCTTCCTTTCAAGGTCCAATCGATCTTTGTGGTAAGCCGGAACCAGATCCAAGGCGTGGCGCCAAGCCGCGCGGGCTTGATCCATCTCCTGGCGGCATTCATGCCATTTTCCGAGAGTGAGGTAGTAATCGCCCTGTTCTTTGAAGGTGCCCGCCGCGCGTTCGAGATGAGCTTGGGCGGCATCGCAGTCTTTGCGCCAAAGCGCTAAACGGGTCCATCGCAGCTCCTCCCATGACTCCTGAATGGCCTTGAACTGGGCGGGCGTGACGTCAGGATCCGCGGGCAGCTCGCGCACGAAAACGGGTTTGCGTTCGCGGAAGGAGGCTTCGAGGTCGTAACCGACGAAGGCCCCGGCGACGGCCGGGCCTTTCCCGACGTAAAAGACGCGGTCGCGAGAGTTGTAGATCACCGAGTGCGTGGCGATGAGGGCGTCGATGGCGCGGCGGTGGCCCAGGTGCAAAGGTTGGCCGTCATCCGTGCGGCCCTTGTCGCGTAAGATTTTGAGCACTTCAATCTCGAGCTCCGGCGACTTTTGAAAGTCGCGGCCCTTGAGCGCGCCCAGAAGCTCTTCGCCGCGGTCCTGACGCGCGGTGGAGGTCAGGTACTGGCGTCGGTCGCGGTTGACCTTGTCGTCTTTCCAAATATCGGCGATGAGATGATTGGCAACAACGCTGGGGCCTTGAAGCTCAACCACGGCAAAGCGTGCCGGCGATTTTTCGACCCGCACAAGCCGACCGGTTTTGGCATCAAGCAGGACGTAAATGTCGGTGATGAACACCTGCTCGCGCCGCAAAATTTCAATCGCGTCGTTCAGGTCTTTCGCGAATTGCAAGACTTTGAGGGCGACGAGCGTCGATGGAAGCCCGATCCGGCGAAAGTCCTCGCTGCCCGCGGCGTTGAGCGAAATGTAAAGACCCTGGTCGTTCACGCCGGTGACCGCGCCGACCATTCCGGCCCAAATCACCGACAAAAACGCGTGGCCCTCGTCGGGAAACACCCATTTCAGGATCTTTTCCTCGTCGAACACGCGGCCCGCTTCAAAGTCAAAATTTCGGCCCAGCACCCATTGACCGCCCAAGGGGTGTGCGATCACGGTGCAGCCCATCGCCTCGAGTCCCTGATCGACGCTCATTTGGCCGACTTCATGGATGCCGTGGTACACGATTTGGCGGGTGTAGCCGTCGATGACGTGGTCATACTTTTGGGGGGCGAACCGGGAGACGCCGTACATCTCTTGAAGCATCCAGGGTTCAATGTACTTTTCAACGCCGCCGAACCACCAGATCCCCGCCAAGGTGAGCGGGGGGAGCAGGCTTTTCGAGGGCAGAAATCGGGAGAGTTGATCGAACAACACGTCCTCTTGTTTGAGAAGAAGATCGCGCGTGTGGGACCCCGATTGCAAGCCGCGCTCGTAGGGATTGCCGGACAAGAGCAGGTGATGCATGCCGAACTGATCTTTCGAAATGAACGTGCCCTCGATTTGCCGGGCTGCGGGCAGCTCGGGAACGGGGGCCACGCCCGCGTGGTAGGTGCGGAGAACCAGCGTCCAGCCCAAAAGAAAAGTGAGCGCGAGGCCGAAAATAAAACTCTTCATGCACGAGCCTTTTGCCACGACTTGAATCGAGTGAGCAAGAACGGCGTTCCCCAGATCGTGCCGATCAGCGCGCCGAGAGACCCCCAGAAAAGACTTTGTCCTAAGTGCTGGAGCGCCGGGTGGCCCGCAAAGATCAGGGGTGCGAAGCCCAGGATGTTGGTGGTGGCCGCGAACGCGATCGAGGTCCACAACGAGTCGGGATCGGATTCGCCTGATTCAAACGCGCTGACGACGAAAATGCCGTAGTCGAGACTGAAGCTGAACATCATGATCAAGCCGATGATCGTGATAAAGCTCATGGTGGCGCCGGTGGCGAGCAAGCAAACGGTAAAGCACCCCAGGCCCGTCAGGCAAGGGACGAGCGCGAAGAGCGAACGCTGCAGGGACGAGAAGTAGAGATATAGAAAGACGGCCGAGATCAAAAGCGCGAGCGGAATCATCCACAAAAGTTCGCTCGCGAGAGTTTTCGAGAACAGCATCAGGATCTCAATCGACGACGCCGCATCGGGATACTGCCGGCGAATGAGATCGCTCTGTTCGGCGGAGGAGGGGAACCAGAGCGTCAGCCACTGCCCGTTGGATTCGAGATCGCGCAGATAGCGCGGAACGGTGTTTGCCTGCGAGAGGTCCCACACTTGAGCTTCGCGGGCGTCGCGCCAAAAGGGTTCAAAGAAATCGCCGATCGGAGTTTCGGCATTTTGATGCCGGGCCAATTCGGGAGCCCAACTCGCCAGGTTGCGGCTCTGGAGCTCGGGCGAAGGCAGGTAGCGGGCCGCGGACTCGGACTTGATGTGCTGTTGATCGGCCCAGTCTTTTTGTTCTTGCAATGAAATTCCCAAGGTTTGGCTGCGGGGCTGGATCTGGATCAACGGTGCTTTCCACTCTCCGGCCTTGAAGAGCCATTCGCGCACGTGCCGGGTCGCGGGGCTTTCAAAATTCAGCGCCTGTAGCGACAGATTGGGCTTGAGCAACAAGGGACTCAGAGCCGCGAAGAGCAAAAAGACTCCCGCCAGTCCGGTCATGATTTTTGAGGGCGGAAACTTGAGCGAAAAGGGTTTGAGATGAAAGAGCGCGGGCGCTTTGAGCTTAAAGGCGTAGAGAAAGAGGTAGCTGAACGACAGACCGAAGATCGAGAAGACCGCGATCTGCCTCAAGATCGGCAGCTGGCTGAACAGAATCACCACAAAAATGCACAGGGTTGTGCACAACCCGAGAAGATTGGCCCGCCAAATTTCGCGGTCATCTTTGTCGGCAAAAGCCCCGTGTAAGCCGTAGTCGATGGCAAGTCCCGAGATCGAAGGGCCGAAAGCAAGAGTGAGTCCGTGGATTTTTCCGAAGATCAGGTAAGTGAAAAGACCGGCGAATCCCATCGCGGGCACCATCGCGAAGAACAGCAAGAAGACGCGTCCACGGCCCAGAAACGTGAAGAGGACGCACGAGAGAATCAAAATCGTCCAACCCACCATCGACACCACGTCGACGTCACGCCGGGTTTGCATTTCGTTTTCCAGCGACGAGAAGTGCGGACCGAAGTAACCGGCGATCTCGCAGTCCACGTCTTTGCAGATCGCCGTGAACGCGTCTTTGACGGCGCCCACGCCCGCGACGTCCATGGGTTTGCGGTCGACCTGAAGGGGCATGAGCACGCGCTTCGTGGCGGGGTCGTAAAAAAAGCCCTGATGGTTCTCAAAACTAAAGCCCGCTCGCGATTTGGCCAGATCTTGCAGTTCATCAAGCGCGCTCATCGGATCGGTCCGAAGCAGACTCAAAATTTCGGGAGGCAGGGGGAGCGACGCCTTGGCGAGACCCGCATCGTACTTCGCCTGCAGGTCGGTGGGTGCCGGCAGCGGGTGGCGCAGCACGTAGTCGCGTGACCAATCTTTCAAGAGAGCGGCGAAGGGTCCTTGAAAGGGCAGGCAGGGCGAGGTGCGGATCAGCTCCGAAACACCCGCGAGTTCGCGCTCGCAGGCTTTGCGCAGCGGCCCCCAGGGAATCTCGCCGGTTTTAAATTCGACGACCGCGAAGTTCCACCAGAACGCCGGGTAATCGGTATAAATCAAAATCTTCTTATCGAGATTGGCGGGGAGCAGCGCCTCGTTCGATCGGTCGTACCAAGTCGGTTCGGCCGCCCGCGCGCCCAAGCTGAGAAAGAGCAGGCAAAAAAGAACGAGTCCGCGAAGCCTCATTTTTTATTTTTCACTTTCGGGGACTCGAAAGCGATTTCGATCCGGTCACCCGATTTTTCGTGAAGCACCAGGGTTTTGAGCTTGCGCTCAGGTCCGAGTTCCACGTCGATTTTGTTGAGCGGAGCGGACTCGGGCTTTTGCGGAGCGAACGAGTACCAGTTCGAACCCAGTTCGGTCACGGTGTAGTCTTTTGCGAGCTGTTCGACATCAAAGCGCATCCAGGCCACCAGCGCCGAAAGGCTTCCCGTTTCGGACTCGGGAACGGCCTGGGTGCGCTGATTCTCGCCTTGGCCGGTGGTCAGGGTCATTTTGCGGCCCTGCATGCGGGCTTGAAGGTAAGAGGGCTTGAGAACCGTCCACTCGACAAGATCAGGTTGTCGCACTTTGAGGTGGCCCGTCGATTTGAGAGGGGTCTTGAGTCCTCTGATCGTTTTGGTTTGACGGAAATCAACATCCAGTTCCGAGACCGAAGCGTAGGGTTGAAACAGGGTTTTCAGTTCGGTCGCGGGAACTTCGCGGGGAGCCGCAAAAGCCGTGGGGGCGGTCAAAATCAGCAGGGAAAGCAGAATTCGAGTCGTCAAGGTCGTCATGAGGCGCGCCCCTTTCATGTTTGCTCTGGAAAGTTAACTCGACTATATTCGGCTCAGCAATGTCATTTCGGGAGCCTCACGATGCAAAACGCCGAAACCGCCAACTCGGAACTTTTCAAGGACGTCGTCCAACTGATCGTTGAGGCGGTCAATCTTCGCGGCGTGGACGCGTCGACATTGACGCCCGAAACCTCGCTGCGCGAAGGCGGCCTTGAACTCGACTCGATCGATATTCTCGAAATCGTCGTCACCATCGAACACCGCTACGGTGTTAAAATTGCCAACGCCGAAGATGGGAAGAAGCACTTCCGGAATCTCGGCAGCATCGCCGAATTTGTCCGTCAACACAGGGTTCAGCCCTGATGTGGATCACGGGAACCGGAGCCCTGTCTTGTGCGGGCCGTAATCCCGGCGAACTTTGGGAGAGTCTTCTCGCCGAAAAATCGGGATTGATCGAGGGCCTCGGCCGCGTCGCCGACCTTTCGCCAGACGCTCCGGCCGATCTCGCGCTCTCGATGGCGCTCGAAACCGCCCGCCAAGCGATGGGGCAGGCCGGGTGGAGCCACTTAAACGAGGATGACGGCATCATCATCGCCACCACCACCGGGCAAATCTTGATGTGGGACCAGGCGCTGTTGCATTTTTTTAAAGACCAAGCCGATCCCGAATCGTTCCGCCGCGCTTTTGCCCATCAACCTTTGGGTCAGCTGCTCAACACCTTGACCGAATCGCTCGGATCTCGAACCCCGCACCGCTGGCTCCTCACATCGGCCTGCACGGCCTCCACGCAGGCGCTCATCATGGGCGCTCTCTGGATCCGGCAAAAAAAGGTCAAGCGATGCTTGGTCGGAAGCGTTGAAGTCCTTTGTGATTTGACCGTGCAGGGTTTTCGTAGCCTGCAGCTTCTTTCAAACGAAACCGCGCGTCCTTTCGATCGCGACCGCAAGGGCATCAATCTTTCGGAAGGGGCCGCCTTCGTTTGCCTCGAAGGCCAAAATCCGGGCCCGCGCGCGCTCGCCGAAGTTCGCGGGTGGGGCCTGACGACCGATGCGTTCAGCATGACGAGCCCCGAAGCCGAAGGCCGAGGCTCTTACCGAGCGATGAAGCAAGCGCTCGAAACGGCAAAGCTGGCGCCGAACGAGATCGACTGGATTCACGCGCACGGAACCGGATCGATGCACAATGACGCCGCCGAAGGCCAAGCCGTGCGCGCGCTTTTTGGTGCAAAGAGTCCGCCGCTCACGTCGACCAAGGCCATCCACGGTCACTTGCTGGCGGCCTCTGGACTTCTGGAGACCGTGATCGGCGTTGAGGCTCTCAAGCGGCAAACGGTGCTCGGGACCGCCAACGTGCAAAACATCGATGAAACCACCGGAGCGAATGTGCTGGTCAAAAGCGAACCTCGGCCCCTTCGCCACATCATGAAAAACACGTTGGGCTTCGGCGGCGCCAACGCCGCTTTGGTTTTGAGCCGCGTGGGAGATCGGGCATGAGCACCGCGATTTTTGGCGCGCATGTCGTGAGCGGACCGCCCGCCCCAGAGTGGCTCGCGAAGCCCGAGTACCGCCGTGCGACCATCAATATGGTTCTGGGCGCGCAGTTGCTCGAGCCGCTTTTGCGGGATCTGCGGGCCGCCCACCCCGAAGTTCTGTCGGAAGACATCGGCCTCGTTCTTCAGTCGCAGACCGGGGAGCTTGAAGCCACCGTCGAGTTTTTGCGTGGCTGGAGTCAGATGGGCATCGCGCGGCCCCTGCTCTTTCAGAGCAGCTTGCACAACGCCACCGCCGGGTTTCTGGCGATTCAGTACGCCATCAAAGGCCCCGTCATCAGCACGAGTCCGTCTTTCTTTTCGGAGGAACAGGCGCTCGAAATGGCGCAGGTTCTTTTGGACGAAAAGCAATGCCGCTTCTGCTTGGTGGTTTCGCTCGATGCGTGGCCCGCGATCAAAGGTCTGGAGGGGGGCTCGGGCTTCAGCGCGTCGTACGCCAGCGCCGTTGTGTTGGCGCGCGAGCCCGGTGGGCTCGGCCGAAGGCTCAATTCGATCGAGATGAAACCCGAGGCCCGCCCGGTGTTCACGGAGCCGCAGTGGAGTCACCGCCCGTCCTCGCGCAACGCGCTTTTCAACTTGGCCTCCGCGCTGCTGTCCTCGGAAACGCAAAAAGTCGAGACCCAAAAAGAAGAGGGGCGTTCCGTCATCACTTGGAGCGGCGCTTGAGTTTGATCCGGCGTCTTCCCAGTCCCGAGCTCGTGTTGCACCTCACCTTCGATGACGGTCCCGCCAGTATGGGCACGCGCGAAACTTTGGATCTGCTGCGCCGTCATGGCGTTCGCGCGACCTTTTTCTTGGTCGCCGAGAAAGCTCGACAGAATGAGGGGCTCGTGCGCGCGATGGTCGATGAGGGCCACACGCTCGGCAATCATTCGCTCGATCATCGTTACGGCGTTTTCTTTCGCGGGACTCAAGCGATGAAAGCCTGGATCGAAGAGGCGGAACAGGTCTTTGATGCGATGGGGCTTCCGCCGCGCGTGGGGTTTCGCCCGCCCAATGGAATTTTGACTCCCAAAGTGTTCGCGGCGGCCCGCGAACTGCGAAAGCCCTTGATCCTTTGGAATCTGCGCTTTTACGACAGCCTTTGGCCTTGGACCCGCGCCAAAGCCGAGCGTGCGCTGGCGAGGCTCAAGCCGGGTTCGATCGTGCTCTTGCACGATGTGCAGCGCCCACAAAATCAGAAACTGTTTTTAGAAACGCTCGAGTACTTTATCAACGAGTCCCGGCGCCGCGGCTACCGCTTTGAGCCGTTGACTCTGGCGGCCACTTCGAACCAAATAAGTCCTTCGGAGGACTGATGAAAAAATTGATTTTGCTGTCCGTGTTCGCCTTGATCGCGGGTTTCGGTTGCGGTCACAAAAAACTCACCTACAACAACGAAAACAACCTCGTCGAGAACGAAAAAGACGGCCTCTCGGTTCGCACCCTCTGGCTCAAGAATAAAAAAGACTCGATCGATGTGCTGCTGATGGTTCGCAGTGGGTACGCCGAAAACATCGTGCTCAAAGAAAGTTCGTTCTTGATCGAGTTTGGGGGCGAGAAATTCGCGGTCCGTCCAGGAACCGGGGACCTCGTCATGCGCCAAGGCCTCACTTACGAAAGACTTTTGATTTTTAAAATGCACAAAGCCAAGCCCATGGAGGGAACGGCGGTCGTCCACATCGACCCGCTCGTCACCGAAAGCGGCAAGAAACTGCCGCCCTTTAAACTCAGTCTCGGCGTGTCGCGCTGATCAGCGGCGCTTCGGCGGAACCGCGACGATACCCGAGCGGTACTTCTCGATGCGCGTCCAACGAGGGCCACCACCCGGGGCGAGCGGATTGAAGGGCGCGGTCTCCAGGTTGTCGAACGAATTCAGTTCGCGCATGCTATGCGCTTCGATGACGGTGCCGAAAAACCCGGGGAACACGTGGTAACCCGAGTGCGCCGTGCCCACGAAGAACGGGATTTGCTTGAACGACTCGGGCAGCTTGGTCCCGTAACCCACGAGCGTTTGCGCGTCGTCAACGGGGATTGAATAACCGGAGTAAATCGATTTGCGAGTCACTTGCGCGTAGTTGTACGCGTGTCCGCCCCAGACCGGGTTCCATGTTTTGCCCGGTTTCAAGGGATTTAGCGCTTGGTCTTCCGCATCCCAAGCGGCGTTTTGGCGGGGATCCGGATTCCAATAAACGATCTTCCAGCCCAATCCACGCAGCATCACCTGAAGGTCGGTGCCGTAGAATTTATTCTCCACTTTGAGTTGTGCGTAGATCTTGTTCCAGGTCGACTGCTGGCCTGCGGCCGCGAAGCCTTTTTCGAGACAGGTCATGGTGAGGCCCACGCAGCTCGTGGGAGTCAGCTCGGTGATCAAGCTGTCGGGTGCGCCGTATTGGCGCAAAGCCTGGCGGCGGCCCGCCTCGGTTTTATATTCGGGTTTGCGGTCGCCGTAGTATTTCGAAACGCCCCACTTGCGGTAAAACTGCACATGATCCGCGTAGGTTTCGCGCAAGCAGCGGCTGGCGGTGTCGGTGATGGTGTCGATATTGTCTTGGTGACGGCGGATCTCATCGGCCGAAAACTGCACTTGCGCCAGAACTGGGGCGGCGAACGCGAAGGTCAAAACAAAAGCGGCAACGGATGTCATGAGATCTCCCTGAGCTAGAAATGCAAAACCCCTTTTGTAAGCCAAAAGAGGTTCGTTTTCGAGTCGGGTCTCAAGGCCGGAAAAAACTCTCCCGGTCGTCTAAAATCTGGTCAACGCGCTGGGTCCCTAAAAGGTGCCAGGCACCTTTAGTTGCAGCCGACGCGGGTGACTCGCAGGCTTCCCAGGACGGTGACGCCATTTTGGGTGTCGTCGGCGGCCAAGACTTCGGCGCCTTCAACCGCGCTCGCAAAGTGAGCTTTGCAGTGAACTTCGAGCGAGATCTTTCCTAAAACCGAAACGTTTGATTTGAAGCAGTACCAGCCGTTCGGGTTCATGAGGCGGATGGTCGACTTGCCAAGCACGTTCACGGCGGGACGGACCAAAACCAATTTCGGTGACGAGGTGGAGTCGTTGTCGTCGGTGTTGCTCTTGCCAATGCCAAAAACCTTCACGCCGGGCGAGATGGTTTTATCCGCCGCGTGTCCTTTCTTGAAAGGCGCGTCCTTCCAGGCGGCGATGCACTCATCCAGGGTCTTTTGATAGTCGGCGCGCGCCGCGAAGGGGAGCGCCAAGGCCAAGAGCAAAACGATCGTTTTCATCAAAAACTCCAATGATGCGCGCCCGTGGCGCGGTTACAATTCGTGTGACAGCGGTCGGCGGGGCGCGCGGAAGTAAGTTCGCGGCGAGAGCGCCAGAAGATCGGCCAGTTTTGCCATGTAAACGCAGGCGTAACGGTCAACCTGGTAGGCAAAGTACGACTCCTCATTTCCGGCGCGCATGATCTGACCCCAGTTGGCGTTGAAGTGCATTTGCTGACGTTTGATCAGCGCGGAGATCTGCCCGTCGATCTCGGCGATCTGTTTTTGCAGCGCCTCGACCTTGAGTTCATCGACTTTGGCCGAATCTTCAATTTTTAACGTCATCAAGTCGGTCATCTCGTCCTCGAAAGGCTCTTTTTTATGCATGAGATTTTCGATCTCGCGCGTGAGATGTTCGGTTTCTTTGTTGTGGCGGACTTCGTGCTCGAGTTCTTCGATCACCATGGCCGTGCGCCAGCCGCAGTCTTTTTTCAATCGCAGGATATCGCCATAAATGTGATCGCCGATATAAAGGATCTCGTCGCCCTGCAGATTGAGGTCGCGCGTAAAGGACCTCGCGCTGCCGCCCTGGTACACGCCAGGTTCCAAACGGCTCTCTTGATTGGTCATCGTGCCGTCTTGCACGTTGATCTTCAAAAAGCGCAGGTCATCGAAGAAGAAGCGCGGTTTCTGCGCGCTGACGACCACGAACTCGAAGAGTTCGGTCCAAGACTTGTGGTTTTTCAAGAAGGGATTGATCGCGTAATCGAGCAGGAGCTTCGTGTAATGGAAGTCCGAGTTCGTGACGATAAAAACCTTTTTCCCGTGCTGCTTAAATTTTTCCAGGCCCGCGACGGTGTCGGGATCCTTGATGATGAATCGAGCCAAGTCCGTTTTGACGACATCTTTGAGTGAGCCGTCACGGTGCGCTTCGTCCAACGCCTGAAGGACGTCGTCGGCCATGACCGCGAAATCGGGCAGCTTGACGTCTTTGTTCTCTTCTTTCATCTCGACGATTTGCGAGTAAATGATCGCCAGAGACACCGAGAAGGTGGTGTCGATCGCCAGGTACTTCGAGTCCGACAAGTCGATGTAGGTCGACTGGTACGTCTTATTTTGCGTTTTGAAATCCAACGGGCGCAGGCCATGGTAGGTGGCGCGGATCGCCGAATGGCGGTTGAGTTTGATCAAATTTCCGCGCACGCGGTCGATCACCAAACCACGGATGGTCATGTTGAAATCAAAAGGCAGCGCGAGCACCTCTTCGGGGTAGCCGCGAGATTTGACCAATTTTTCTTTGATCACCGAGTGCGCGAGCCGCTCGAACTCCTCGGAGTTGTAGCGGATCAGCGTGTGATCCATATCAAGACCCAAGTAACGGATCCGTTTCAAATTCAGGGTGCGATTCACATAAACTTTTGAGTGCATGATTTTTTAAGCTTCCGTGGGCAGGTGCAGTTCGTTCCAGAGCAGCATGCCGCCCTTGAGGTTGAAGACGTCCTTGTAACCGTTGGCCATCGCGAACGAGGCCGCGCGGGCCGAGCGTCCACCGCTGCGGCAAACAAAAACGACGCTTTTATCTTTGGGAAGTTCTTGAAGGTGATCGGGGAGGGTGTCGAGAACCATCAGTTTGGCGCCCGGGATGTGGCCGAGCTCGCCGGTGAATTCTTCGGGTTGACGGACATCGATCATCACCACCTGGTCTTTGACCTTCATGAGCTCTTTGGGGTCAATGTCGATAACCCCTTCGTAATGAAGATTTTCTTCACGACTTTCAAAATTAAGAACCATAGTTCGCCTCCTGCGAAGAGTGATATTAGCACGACAGCTTATCACGTCCGCCCATTTGCGCGTCAGCAATATTGGCTGGCGCTTGGCATTAGATGCGCTTAATCACTTAAGATTTCTCAGTTGATGAGCATTATTGACGGGGCCTGAGGGAGGGCTGTTAGATTCACCGACGAGGACCTTTAGATTTGGCTAAGAAAAAAGAAACCTTCCTGGCAGATTTGTCGCCCGAGCAGGCGCACGCACTCGAAATTCTTCAGAGTGGTGAGAACGTTTTTGTCACGGGCGGGGCGGGCTCGGGAAAGAGCTTTCTTTTGCGTCACTTCATGCGTGACTTGAATCCCAAAGAGTTTCCGATTTTGGCGTCGACCGGCGCGGCCGCGGTTCTCTTGGGAGGCCGCACCTTCCACTCTTTTTTTGGTCTTGGCATTATGGAAGGCGGGCCGGAGGCGACTTACGACCGCGCGGCCAACGACGCGCGCATCCGCAAGCGCCTCGCGCAAGTGGAAGGCTTCATTCTCGATGAAGTCTCGATGATCCCGGGCGTGGCCTTCGAGCTGGCCGAGCGCTTGGCGCGCACCGCCCGCGAATCTTCACTCCCGTGGGGCGGCATGCGCGTGATCGTGGTGGGCGACTTCGCGCAGCTTCCTCCCGTGACTCGCGGCGGTCCGCGCGACTGGGCTTTTTTGAATCCCGTGTGGGACAAGTCGGGTTTCCAACCCGTGTGGCTCAAGCACAATCAGCGCGTGCGCGAGAGCGACTTCTTGGACGTGCTGGCCGACGTTCGTGACGGGAAAGTGACGCCGCGGGTGCGTGAGTATCTCGAGTCGCACATGCGTGAACACGACCAAGACGACAAGAGCATCCGTTTGTTCCCGCGCCGCGAGCAGTCCGAGATGTTCAATCAGCGTGAACTCGCCGAAATTCCGCAGCCCGAAGTCCACATCGACTCGATTTATCTCGGGCTCGACAAGCAGGTCGAGATGCTCAAGAAAACTTCACCGGTGCCGCCACGCCTCACCCTCAAGGTGGGCTGCCAAGTCATGTTTATTCAGAACGATCCGCAAAAGCGCTGGGTGAACGGCACGCGCGGCACGGTCGTCGAGATCGAGGCCGATAAGATCACCGTCGAGAAAGAGACGTTCCGTCACGTGACGGTCGAGAAAACCCAGTTTTCGATGATGGACGCCGAGGGCAAAGTGGTCGCGTCGGTGATCAACTTTCCGCTCGTTTTGGCCTACGCCACCACGATTCACAAATCGCAGGGCGCGACGCTCGATGAGCTGTGGGTGAACCTCTCGGCCCTCTGGGAGCCGGGACAGGCGTACGTGGCGCTCAGCCGACTCTCGAGCGGACGGGGATTGCGTCTTTTGGGCTGGAGCTCCAAGTCCTTTATGATTGACCCCAAAGTCCAAAATTTCTACAAAGATCTTCAGAGCGTTTAAGGAGGCCACCATGGCGCAAGTGACGAATGAGACCGCGAATCCGATGGGTTTGAATGGTGTTGATTTTGTGGAGTACGCGGGAGCGGAGGCTTCGCATTTTGAAAAACTGTTCCTCGGCTACGGCTTCAAAAAAGTCGGTGAGATTCCCGGTAAAAAGATTTCTCTGTACCGTCAAGGCCGCGTGAACTTCATCATCAACGCCGAGCCCGGCACCTTCGCGGCGGCCTTCGCTCAAGCCCATGGCCCTTCGATTTGTTCGACCGGCTTCATCGTGAAGGACGCGCAAAAAGCTTACGACCTCGCGGTTCAACGTGGTGCTAAGCCTTACAAAGGTTCGGACACCGACAAGGGCGCGACGCCCTTCCTCGCCGTTTACGGCATTGGCGACTCGCTGGTTTACTTCATGGACGAGTCGGCTTCAAAAAAACTGTACAACGACATTTTCAAAGTGAAGCCCGAAGACGCGGCTCCCGTGGGACTTGGCTTCTCGATCGTGGATCACTTCACCAACAATGTTCCCAAAGGTGAAATGGACAAATGGGCGGACTTCTACACGAACGTGTTCGATTTCCGCGAGACCAAATATTTCGACATCCGCGGCAAGCAAACCGGTCTTCTCTCGAAAGTGATGCGCTCGCCTTGCGGGCTGTTCGCGGTGCCGATCAACGAGCCCTCCGACGACAAATCGCAAATCCAAGAGTACCTCGACGAATACAAGGGCTCGGGTATCCAGCACGTGGCCCTGCTCACCGACAACATCATCAAGACTCTCGAGTCGCTGCGCATGAACAAGCTCGACTTCTTGGCCTCGCCGCCCTCGACGTACTACCGCCAACTCAAAGAGCGTTTGCCGGCGGTGTCCGAAGATCTGGGCCACCTCGAAAAGAATGCGATCCTGGTGGATGGCGATCACGACGGCTATCTTCTTCAGATTTTCTCGAAGAACATCATCGGTCCCATTTTCTTCGAGGTGATTCAGCGCAAAGGTCACGATGGTTTTGGTAATGGCAACTTCCAGGCCTTGTTCGATGCGATCGAAGCCGATCAGCGCGAACGTGGCTACTTGAAGTGATCTCTTAATTTCGTCGCTCCGGAGGTTCGGTATGTTTCAGTACTCGCAAGGCAAGCACACCACGCAAGGCCACAAAGGCATTCCCGAAGGTTGCTACGAAGAGGAGCAGGGGCGTAAAGGGTTCTTCGGACCCGTCTCGCACATCATCAAGCCCGAGGCTTCGACCCGATGGACCAACATCGACGGGCCGCTGCGCCCGCACCTGTTCGATGCCGTGAAGATGCCGCAAATCTGGGGCGCTTGGCAGCGCATGTTCTACAACTCGGACGTGGTCGTTTACAATTATCACGACAAACGCACCGAAAAGACGCTCACCCACGCGTTCCGCAATGCCGATGGCGAAACTCTGTATTTCTGTCACAAGGGCTCGGGCCAGGTGTTCACCGAGTTCGGTTTGCTCAAGTTCACCGCCGGTTCGTACGTGATGATTCCCAAATGCACGACCCACACCTTCTTGTTCGAAGAGGACACGCAATTTTTGGTGATCGAAAACCGCAGCTCGATGTTCCGTGAGCCCGAGCGCGGCATGGTCGGCCGCAACGCCGTTTATGATCTTGCGGCTTTGGGAACTCCCGATCTCGAAGCGATGAAATCGCTCAAAGCGGCGACGGGCACCAACGTGACCGAGATTTTCGTCAAACGTTGGGACCAATTCACCAAGTTCTCTTACGGCGGCTGCTACTTCGACACCGTCGGTTGGAAGGGCGACTTCTTTCCGTTCACGTTGCACATCAAAGACCTGATGCCGCTCTTGAGCGCGCGCGTGCACTTGCCGCCCTCGGCGCACACCACGTTTGCCGCGAACGGCTTTGTCGTGTGCACGTTCTTGCCTCGCCCGCTTGAGACCGATGCGGATGCGCTCAAGGTTCCGTTCTACCATCAGAATATCGATTACGATGAAGTGCTCTTCTATCACGACGGCAACTTCTTCTCGCGCGACAATTTGCACGCGGGGATGCTGACGCTGCACCCGGCGGGATTTCCTCACGGACCCCATCCCAAAGCGATGAAGAACATCGGCACCAAGACCCACACCGATGAAGTCGCGGTGATGATCGATTCGTGGCAGACGCTCAACATCGATCCCGAATTCGCCAAAGTCGAAGTTCCCGAATACTGGCAAAGCTGGAGCAAATGAGCGAATGGCTCCGGCTCCACTTTGCGGAGCTCGTTCCTTTTCCCGCTCTCGGAGACCGGCTCACTGACGAGCAGGCGCTGCAACTTGCGGTTCAACAGGCCTTCGAGGGTTACGGCTTCACCGCGCCGAACCCGGCCGTTGGCTGCGTGATCCTGGACTCAAAAAATCAATTCATCAGCATGGGTTATCACCACCGCGCGGGCGAAGGTCACGCCGAGGCGCTGGCGCTCGCGGGTCTGCGCGAAGGACAAAGCTTGAAGGGCGCGCGCGTCTTCGTGACGCTTGAGCCCTGCGCGCATGAGGGGCGCACACCGTCGTGCGCGAAGGCCCTCGCCAAAACCGAGGTGAGCGAAGTCCTCGCGGTGCTTCGCGATCCGAACCCGCTCGTCTCGGGACAAGGTTTCGAAATTTTGAAGGCGGCCGGTAAAAAAGTGCGTTGCCTCGAAGCCGAGGGCTCGGCGCATGAGCCGCTCATCGAAGCCGCGCGTGCGGTCTGCGAATTCTTTCTCACCAACTTCGCCGACAAGCGGCCCTTCGTTTCGTTGAAAGTCGCGACCTCGCTCGACGGCATGATGGGCCTTCGCAACGGTCAGAGTCAGTGGCTGACGTCGCCGGCGTCCCGCGATTTTGCGCGTTTCTTGCGGGGTGCTCACGAGGCGTGCTTGGTCGGCAAACAAACCGTTCTCAAAGACAACCCTCGCTTGGACGCTCGGGACACACGTTTCGCGAAAGAGTCGCGGCACGTGGTGATTTTGGACTCCAAGGGAGAGCTGCTCACCAAGCCCGACCTGCAGCTCTTCAAAACGCACTCGGCGCAAAACATCTGGATCGCGGTGGGCCCCGAATCGGTTCACAAAGCCTCGAGCCTCGCGCAAGTCCTTCTTGTCGAAGAGCAAATCTCACCGGCCGAGTACCTGAAAAAAACTTTGAAGGCCTTATGGGAGCGTCAGATCCGCTCCATCTGGATTGAGGGTGGAGCTCAGACGCTGAGTTCGGCATTGGGGGCGGGCATCGGCGACCGGTTGTGGCTCTTTCAGGGGCCGCATCTCTTGGGCGGCCGGCATGGGCGCTCTTGGACCGAGTCTTGGGGGTCCGAGCACATGGCAGAAAGACGGACTTTGGGCGCGGTCAGGCACCTTGCATTAGGACCCGACCACGTGACCACCGGCCGTATGATCATATCTAAGACATGAAAATAATTTAGGTTTCTTTGATCTAGGATCGAACTTACAAGAATTGGTGAAGTCGATATGCGCGGCGCAACATGGACCTGTCGTCGCGGGCGAGATCCGGTATACTGCCATCAATGGGTGACGATAGTAGTCGGAGACAAACACGGTCTTCGCGAAATTCTGAAAGTTCTCTCCTGCAATCCTTAAAAACTGATTGGCAGATGTTCTGGCAAAGCTTGGTCGGCGACGACGAATCGGAGGCGGAGCCGGACGCTTTTGTCAGTGGACGCCTGGAGGCTTTGTCTCCGGATCAGGTCCGCGAATTGACGCGCGTTTTGAGCCAGGACCGTAAAAAGCTCAACCAAAAGCTCGAAAGCATCCAAAAAGAGATCGATCTCAATTCGGTGAAGCTCGAGTCCTTGCGCTTGGTCGGCGGCAACGTCGAAGAGACCGTTCAGCGTCTCAACACGTTGAGCGACATGGGGCAAAGCATGAGCGAAGAGCTCGCGCGTTTGAACGAAAAGATCAAACTGGCGCGCAAGTCCGAAGTCATCGGATCGCGGCGGGTGCGCTGATGCGCGGGTGGGTGTTCGCCGGACTTCTTTTTGTCGGTTCGGCCCAGGCCACCTCTTTTGCTCCCATGTCCATGAAAGAACGGGTTCAATCCAGCGATCTGATCATTGAGGTCGAAACCGAGCATGTCGACTGCCGCACGCCCGAGGGTAAAGTCCTTGAGCCCGGCAAAGACTGTACGGGCCCCGGCGTGAACAACAGGCTTCACTACGTCGCCAAAGCCGGGAACGTGCTGTTCAAACGCGGCTCGATCCAAGTGCCCGAAAAGATTGAATTCAGCTTCCAGGGAATGGGAATCACCACCGTTCCGGATGATGGCTACAAATTTGAAAAAGGCGCCCGCATTTATTTTTTACGCCAGGTTCAAGATCAGTTGATTCCGCTTCACGAGGCCTTTTTTGACGCCCGCATGGACGATAAAAAAGAAATCCTCGCGTTGATTAAAAAATCCAAAAAAAGAAAATAAAAGTCAGAACGATTTGAAGACCCAGCTCTCGCCTTGATCGAGAGCCTTGAAGGCTTCGGGCGCGACACCTGATTTCACCATCGCTTCTTTCAGATGCTGGGTGGGCTCATCGATGCCTTCATCGGTGAGTTGAAACGTGCCGAAGTGGATGCCGAGGGCCTTTTTTGCCGCCAAATCTAAAAAGGCGCGGACCGCCTCCTCGGGATTCATGTGATAGTCCTTCATGAACCAACGAGGTTCGTAAGCGCCGATCGGTAAAAAGGCCAAATCGGGAGAGCCCCAACGCTCACGGATCTTGAGAAAGTGATCGGCGTACCCGGTGTCGCCGGCGAAATAGATTTTGCGGCCTTGAACGTCGATGCCGTAAGAGCCCCACAGGCATTTGAAGCGGTCGTTGAGCCAGCGTCCCGACCAGTGCATCGCCGGCATGAAGGTGATCTTGGCCCCGCCGATCTCGTTGGTCTGCCACCAGTCCATCTCGTGCACGTTCTCGATGCCGTTCTCGTTCAACAGTTTGCCGTCACCCAAGCCCACGTAGAACTGGGGTTTGAATTTTTGGTTCAGGCGCTTGAGGGTCTCGAGGTCGAGATGGTCGTAGTGATTATGCGAAACCAGCACGGCATGAATCGTCGGCAGTTTGTCGAAATCAAGCCCGGGCTCGCGTGCGCGCTTGGGACCGATCCACGTGAAGGGACTCACGCGTTCAGACCAAACGGGGTCGGTCAAAAAATTGAACGATTCGGTTTGCACCAAAACGGTGGCGTGGTTCACGAACGTGATGGCGACTTCGCCCGGTCCCAAAGATTGCAAGCGGGGTGCGTAGGACTTGTTCTCAACCTTGACCGGCCACTTTTTCGGGTCGGCCGTCCAACGCCACTTGAGCACGCTCCAAAAACCTTTGGAAGGCGTGTGTCCGGGATTGAAGTAATGGGAACCGTCAAAGTGATCGCTGCGGGCGCTCTCTTCGCGAGAGGCGCAGGCCGACAACGAAGTCATGCAGAGGGTCCCAAGGAGAATTTTTTTGGTTTTGTCTTTGAAAAGCTGAAGCACCAAAAAATTTTAATCACGCTTTTCGAGCGAGAGCAATCGGGCTTTCAGCTCCTTGCGCTCTTTCAGTTTGCGGGTGCCTTGTTGAAACACGACCTCGAGGATTTTGAGTTCCTTTGTCGTGGGAAAGGTCCGTAGCAGCATCCGTCTCAGAACCGTGTAGACGTTCACGCGGCGGTTCTCGATATCGAATCCCATGGTCGTCAAGAAATCTTGCAACGTCTTTTCGGGAAAGGTGTTTTCGCGCTCTAAAAACTTGGTCTCGGTTCCGCGTGCTTCGAGCGAGAAACGCTCGCCGCCCCACGTGGTGCGCAGGATGAACAGCGCCAGCAGCACGGCCTGCGCCAAGTTCAAAGAGGGGTTTTTGCCGAAGGTGGGAATCGAAGCGCAGTGATGCACGAGTTCCAAATCGTCGGTCGACAAACCCCAGTCTTCGGGTCCAAAAATCAGGTACACCGGTATCGCATCGGCGTCAGCGCGCCGCCAGCGGGGATCGTCGTGAGCAATGGTGGTGAGCGCGGTGGCCAAATCTTCGACGAGGCGCCGCTGGCCATCACGGGCCGTGAGCGCGATGCGCAGGCCTTCGGGTTCTTGGGCGAAGAACTCGTCCCAAGACGCGTGCACGCGGCGATTTTGCAATGCGGTTTGTCCCGTGGCCGCGGCTTGCTGGGCGGCGTAGGTCACCTCGCACTGAGGTGCGATCAAGATCATCTCGTCGAGACCCATATTGGCCATCGCGCGCGAGCTGGCGCCGATATTCGAGTCGTAAAGACTGCGCACGAGCACGACGATGGGGCGAAAAGGACGAGCGATCATGGCGGCTCTTATAACTGAGCCGCGAGCGAAAGACCATCGGCAATCGTGGCTTTTTGGGTGGGAAGACGGCTCTGGAGGGCCTCCAAATCCGCGCGCAGCTTCGATTCCAACTCGCCGCCCCCGTCTCGGCTCAAGACCAGCTCGAGGGCTTCGACTCGAAAGAGCCAATCGTCAACGAAAGCCTGGTCGTGCGTGCGCAGCAGGGTGGTGAGGGTCTCGATGAGTTTCGGCCCTCGCGCGCCGCTCTCGCGCAAGGCGCGCAGGCGCTCGAACTGTTCGTTCTGGGCTCTTTGCGCGGGTGTCAACTGACGGGGTGGCACTTGAACCGCCACGAAATCGTCGGTCTCACCAAAAGCGCCGCGGTCGGCGGCACCGCCAAAGACCGACGAAATCTCGGCGCCAACGGCCATGTCGTAAGTGCCCCAGGCGGGTTCGAAAAGTCTTTTTGAGCCGTGCGTGACCGTGCATTTTTCAAAACTGAGAACCATGTTTTTCGAATCGTGACGGATCAAATTTTGAAAGTGTCCTTCGACTTTCACGCCCGAAGCGAACTCGAGAACGATATCGTGGCCGGGCCTAAAGCCGTAGTCGTGCAGTTCATGCTCGTCCCAATCGGACAGGCAGCGGTCGTGATTTTTGAGCAGACCCACGGGGGAGCCAAAGCCCTGCGCGTGGTAAGTGGGGCCATGGCCCTCGAGCTGCGCATCGAGATAAGAGAGTTGGCAGGGACCCGAGAACTGCAAATAGGCGGGCGTGCCTTGCGGGGCTTCGATGACGTTCGCCAGAACACCGCTCACCTGAACACCCGAACTCCACTGCGATGTCGTCAACGACTTGGCGAGCAGGGCTTTTTTCAAGCCCTGGAGGCCGCCCGTGCGGAAGGCCATGTTTTGCGCCATATCTTCAAGAACTTTGGAGAGCGTTTTAAAGTCGGGCGTGACGAAAAGCTGCGGCTGCTGCTCGGTGATGTCGTAACCTTGGCGGATGCAATCGACGGTGAGCGGAATCTTGCGGACTTTATCGCTGAGACAGACTTTCGATTCTCCGACGGACGAGAGCAGCCCGGCGCCGAAAAGCTTAGGATTGTCGAGCGAGCCGATCAGGCCGTACTCGGCCGTCCACCAGTTCATGCGCGAAAGTTCTCCCGCTTCCGAAACGTGCGAGATCGAATTCGAAACGCGGTCGAGCTTGTCTTGCGCGGCTTGGATTTGGGCGGGCGTCGAATTCGGATTCTCTTTGCAGTCCGAAAGATCGCGGATCGCTTCGTAGAGTTCTAGATCTTCGCGCGAAATGATCGCCTTGCGCGCGACCTGCGCGTACTCCTTGAGGTACTGCGCGAATTCGGGATTGACGAGGATGGGCGCATGGCCGGCGGCTTCGTGAACGATGTCGGGAGCCGGCGTGTACAAGAGATGCTCGAGCGTGCGCAGATCCGAGGCGATCGGCAAGATGCTCAAAGCTTGCAGCTCCATAAAGGCCGCGGGCGGGATAAAGCCGCTCACGGGAATCGCGCGCCAACCAAATTTCGAAATTTTCTCGGAGATGTCGGCGATCCTCGGGATGCGCTCGACTTCGATGCCGGTTTTTTCGAGCCCTTCAAGATAAGAGTGGTGGGCATGAACCGACAAGAAGGCGCGCAGCTGACGCAGGATAAAGCGCCAGACCGCTTGATCCATCGGCGTGTATTTCTCGTAATTTTGCGCGACGACGTAGCGGCGCAGATGTTTCGGTAACGCCTCGGCCATCACGATCCCCGCATCAGGTGCTCACGCACGTAATCGCGCACGCCGCTCTCGAGCGTCCAGTGGGGCGCGGAGAGGCCGTTTTGCAGCCATTTCTGCATGCGAGCTTCGGTGAAATATTGGTACTGTCCGCGGATGCTCTCGGGCATCTCGACGAATTGAATCTTCTCGGGTTTTTCCATCGCGCTAAAAACCGCGCGCGCCAAATCCACCCACGACCGGGCTTTGCCCGAGCCCATATTGTAGATGCCGGACTTGGGTTTTTTCTGGGTGAGTTCCCACATCCAGCCGGTGACCTCTTTCACGTAAATGAAGTCGCGCATCTGTTCGCCGTCGCGAAACTGCGGAACATAAGACTTGAAGAGTTCGAGCTGTCCTTTATCGCGAATTTGGAAGAACGCCTTGTAGGCGATCGAGGACATGGGCCCTTTGTGCGCTTCGCCAGGCCCGTAGACATTGAAGAACTTCAGTCCGTACCAGTGCGGCGGCGTTTGGGTTTGTTTCACGGCCCATCGGTCAAAGAGCACCTTCGAATCGCCGTAGAGATTCAGGGGTTTGAGTTTTTCCGAATCCGTCGTGTCATCGTACCCAAGTTCGCCGGCGCCGTACGTTGCCGCGGACGAGGCGTAGATCATCGGCACGTTGTTCTGCGCGCACCATTCGAAGATTCGCTGCGTATAGTGGGTGTTGACCTCAAGAAGATGGTCCCAGTTTTTTTCGGTGGTGGACGAGTTCGCGCCCATGTGAATGATCCACTTCACCTGCGATTTCGCTTCGGGCGTCGCCAAGAAATCCCAAAGCTGGTCGCGCAAGAGAAAGCGCGCGTAGGAAGTCCCCTTCAAGGGTTCGGGGCGCTCGCTCAACGAAACGGTGTCGACGGCGACGATCGCCTTTTCGCCTTTTTGATTCAGTTCGCGAACCATTTGGCTGCCGATAAATCCATTCGCACCGGTCACAATCCACATGTGGCAAACCCCTTTTGGATCCTCGCGGAACCCATGAATCTTTGTTCTAGCTCCGGCCTTCGGGGGACTCAAGTCCCGGGGCCCTCTGGCAAGCTTTTGGCCAGCCTTGAAGAAAGTACAGAAAATCGCCTTTTTCTCACGTTATTTCAAGGGCTTATGCCCAGTCCCAGGATGGCCTACTGCTTGCTCTCTGGAATCTTTCATGAAGCTCCAAAATCTTCTTGGAAAAATCACCTTCCGCCCGTCGCGAACCCTGCGAGCCCTGTTGTTTTTGGCTCTCGAGGTTGTTCTCGTGGTGCCGACCTGCTCGGTGCAGAAGGTCGATCGCGGCGCGAAGTCCGCCGATTTTTACTGGAGCGAAACCGGTCTGTCGGCCCGCGAGCTGGAGCTGGCGCTGCAGCCCGAATCTTGCCTGCAAGATCACAAAAGTTTCTTGGGCTGCGTGAACGCGATCAGTTCGATGGCCGAGCGCTACAGCCTGGCGCTGGATTTTAGCGGCAAACTCGTTCCCATGACCGAAGAGACGATCAACTCGCGCCTGACCGAAAAGCGCGAACTCGAGGACTGGGAAAAAAAGTTGAACGGCCCCGAAGTTTCGCCCGAGTTCTCGTTTTTGGATCTCTGGAAAGAGCTGGACTCTCAACACGTCAAGGCGCAAGAGCGTTCGGCGGTCGTGGCCACCGGTCTGAACGGCTTCTTGTCGGTGACCAAAGATCCGCACACGTACATTTTGCCGCTGAACCTCTATGAGGAGGTCGTGGCCCGCGGCGATGCGCGTCCCACGCACATGGGCTTCATCTCCAAGCGCGTGCGCGGCGGCGCCTACGTTCGCAAAGTTTTCTCGGGCAGTCCCGCGGCCTTTGTGGGTTTGAAAAAAGGCGATCGCATCCTCGAAATCAACGGCACGGCCGTGCTCTCGCTGCACCCCGCGCAGTACAATGAAATGCTCAAGGCCCGCGACAGTGACCGCCTGCGCCTCTTGGTCGAGCGCCGTGAAAACGGAATGCGCTCGAAAAAGTATTTCGAAATTCTGAAATCCGACGAAGCGTACCCGAACGTCCTTTCCCGTTGGGTCGACGAGAGCAAACGCGTGGGCATCGTCACGATTCACAAATTCGCGCGCGAGACGTGCTCCATGGCCCGCCGTGAAGTTATCGCGCTCAAAGAAGAAGGTCTGGCGGGTTTGATTTTGGATCTGCGCGACAATCCGGGCGGCCAGGTCGACGAGGCCGCGTGCCTGCTCAATCTTTTTGTCGATAAGAACAAAGATCTTTTTGAGACCCGTTATCTGGATCCCACGCGTCCCACGGACCGCTACCGCACCGAGCGCGACTCGATTTACAAAGGGCCGCTTTCGGTTCTGATCAACGGCGGTTCGGCGTCGGCGAGCGAGATCGTCGCGGGCAGTCTCAAAGATTTGAACCGCGCCACCCTCGTGGGCGAGCGCAGTTTCGGCAAAGGCACCTTCCAAGACGGCCATTTGTGGGGCGTGAACCCGCGCGTGGCTTTTTTCGAGACGGAAGGCTTTTACTACTTCCCGACGGGATGGACGCCTCAGCTCGTGGGGCTTGAGCCCGACTTGAAAGTCAGCTCGCTCGAGGACGAAACCTTGCGCGAAGACGAGCTGTATTACAGTTCGCTGCGCCCTTCGGATTTATGGGAAGGCCCCCAAGCCCTCTCGTGGATGAACGAAGTGGGATGCATCGAGCCGGGTTCGCGTCTGCATCAAGATGACCCGCAAATCGACATGGCCTTCTCTTACTTGAACTGCGACACAAGGAATTCGAACGGTGATCGAAACGGAACTCTTTAAATCGCATTTTATCCCTTCGGCGCGTCCGTCGGATAAGCTCATGGTCGTCTTGCACGGCAAGGGCGATTCGCTGCGCGCGTTCAAAGAATTCAACGCCGAGCTGGAGCTGCACGACTTCAATTTCTTGCTGCTCAATGCTCCCAAGAAATTCTTGGACGGCTATAGCTGGTACGGCGATCCGCCCTTTCAGAAGCAGGGCGTGCTGAGGATCCGCGAAAAGATGTTCCGCCTTCTTGATGACTTGCAAGAGCAGGGATGGAGAATGGACCGCACGTTCTTGTTCGGTTTCTCGCAGGGCTGCCTGGTGAGCACCGACATCGCGCTCCACTATCCCAAGCCTTTGGCGGGCGTCGTGGGTGTGAGCGGGTACTTTCAATTTTACCCGCGTTGGCGTCAAGACATCGAGCCGTCGGCCGTGAACACGCCATGGCTGCTCACGCATGGCCGTAAGGACGATGTCTTGCCGATCGACGACACCAAATACGGCGTCGAAAAACTGCGCTCGGTGGGGCTCAAGATCGAATGGCTCGAATCTGATAAAGAGCACACGTTCGAAGAAGAAGAGTATCCCGTCATCCGCCGCTGGGTGCGCCGTCAGCTCTCTCGCTGATCAAGATACGCCGCATAATAAAGTCCAGTTTCGGCGCTGAATCGTGCAAACAGTTTTTTCTTTTGTTGAGATGAAGGGCACTTCACGAAGGAGCCCCTCATGTCACGCCGTCTTTTGATCTCTTTGATCTTTGGATTTCTCGCCGCCGTTCCGGCCCTGGCGGCGCCCGCGCCGAAACAGTGGATGGTTCAGTACAAAGGCGAAGACGGCCGCTTGATCGTCGACAAGTTCCGCCGGGCTCAAGACGGGTGGCAGGACAAAATTGAAACCCGCTCGTTCGCGAATGCCTCCGAGTTCCTAGAGTTCGTCGAGAACAACACCAAAGTTTTTCTGGTGACGGCCGATCCCGAGTTTCAGGATCTGGTGGACTTGCGACCCGAGACGCGTGAAAGGCCCTCGGAAGACGGCGCTGAGTCCGTTTTTTTTGGCGACGGCCAAGAGCTGACCGGCCCCGGAAAAGCGGCGCAAGGACTTTGGGAGGCTCGCAACAAGTGGGACGCGTCGTGGGAACAGAAGTTTTCCACTTGGATTTCCACCGACATCGACGCGCAGTTTTTCCAAAAGTACAAACTCGCCACCGATTGCGCCGACGTGTTGTACGCGCTTCGCTGGATCTTCGCCCGCAACAATCAACTCGAAATGGCCTCGCGTTTGTCGGGCTCGGGGAGCTTTGTCACTCACCGCTCGCTGCGTGGTTCTTGGGCCTCTCTTCCCACCGCCGCAGACTGGTTCGCCGATCGCCGTTTTATGGCGGCGTTGAATTACATTCTGGACAACACCTACACGCACAGTTTGATGACGGATTCTTATCCCATCGAAATCAAACCGGGAGCGGTGGCGCCTGGTGTTTACCATTTGGATTTGCACCGTGAGAGCGGGCACACGCAGATTATTTACCGCACCGACCAGCAGCCCGGAATTTTGCTCCCGTTCTTGATCATCCAGTCGACCGTTCCGCGCAAAGTGCGTGAGCTTTCGGTCCAAGGTTTTTGGTACACGGCGCAGCCCTTGGTGAACAAAGGCGGCCTCTTGCGGATGCGCTGGCCCGAATTTAAGGGCAGTTCGGTGACGCTGACGAACGGTTCGAGCATGCCGTCTTTTTCAAATGAGCAGTACGCCGCCGACTTTTTGCGCAAGGCGAATTTTCCGTACAATCAAGAGGTTTATCTTCGCCTGAACCCGACACTGGACTTCAAGAAGGTTGCCGAAGAAGCGTACCAGTCGATGCAGACGATGTTCAAAGACCGCTTGCAGATTGTCGAAGACGGATTCGTGTACTGCTCGAAAAACAGCTGCGCTCCGGGCTCTTCCGGTTATGAAGATTGGTCCACGCCGACTCGCGACAAACGCATTGCGGATTTGAATCAACAGGTGCGATTGATTCTGCAAAACCTGCCGACGGGCGCCTTCGACCGCAGTCCGCTTTTGCATGACGATTTTATCGAGATTCAGGGGCAGTCGTACAACCTCGCGTTGCTGCTGGCGGCCTGGCAGGCCGGCTCGTTTTCGAGCGAACCGATGGATCTTCCGGCCAAGCGTTGGGGCGTAAGCGGTGAGGCGATCGCCGACTGGGCTTCCGTGCTGCTGCAGAAAGCCGGCGCCGAACGCGAACAAGCTTTGAAGGCGGGTCAGGTGCCTGCCGAACAGGATCAAAAAATGTCGACGGTACCGGCTCTGATGAGCGCTTACCAGAAGGACGGCCCGAGCGCGCAGCTGGCACTAATGACCGCGGCGATGTCGGTCAAGGCCCTGAAGTTGGGCGGCGAGACGTTAAGCCTCGCGCAGTGGGTGCGCCGCCTTCCTTGGTTTGTTTCTGACGGCCAGGCGCCCGTTGCTCAGCAGTGGGGGGCCCACGGCGCGAATTACGATTGGCTCAGAGTCGACAACTTCGTGAGCACCACCTTCTCGCAAGGCGGATGGATGCTCGGGCAAAGGCTCGCCGATTGGACAATGGAAAAACGCGCGCTCGGCGGCGGTCAACCCGTGAAGACCGGAACGGGTCTTGTGGGATTGATCGAAGACGACGACACCCTCGTGCAAATCGACGGCGACCGGGTCTTGCTGACCGATTTGGAAACGAATCACACTTTGGACGAAACTTTGGGCTTCACGCCGAACCAGCTCAAGATGCTGCGTCGGGGCTTCTTGGTTTCGAACCTGGCGACGGGTGAATTTGCCCTGGGACAAGTGGGAGAGAACGGATTTGCCTGGCTCGAAAAGGGCAAGGCCGCCTGGTGGCCCCGCGAAGTCGTGAACCTTGGATCTGCGCCCGCCAACGTTTTGATGTTCGGGCTCACGGCGCCGGCCGGGAAAGCCCGCGTGTGGGATCTGTCCGAGGCGGGACCCAAGTCGTTTGAGATCAGCGCGGCTTCCAACATGAGCGCGAAGATCAACACCGAAAAATGGGTGGGCCTCTCGGGTGCGGGGTTTTTGGTCAAGGCCACCGGGACGGTTCTTCCGAACTTGGATGTGGCCCGTCTCTACCAGTGCCACGCTTCGGGAGAGTCTTGCCTTCTGGTCAATGCGTCGGCCGGCATTCAGTATGAGTTCATGCAGGTCGAAGACGATGGCCACATGACTTTGCAGAAAATTTTTAAAGGGATGATCGTGACGGGTGAAGACTCGATCGTCGTCAATGAAAGCGGACAAAATCCCCGGGCCTACCGTTGGCTCTCGCGGTCGCTCACGGAGATCGCTCCGCAAAGCGACGAGAAATTCATCTGGCAGGTCAAGGGTGAGCACATCTTTGCGATCACCAATGGCGACAAGGCCCGACTGCGTGACAAAACCCGCACGGTCTTTGAAGGCAACGGGTACATTCGCGAGGCGGGTGAGGGGTATTTCGAGTATTTCGACGAAGCCTCGGGCCTTCGTTATCTGCGATCCTTCGCGGGTGGGGCGGTTCTGTCGGCGACAAAAGTCGACAATTCGGTTTTGTCGTCAGCAACGATCCGAGTGCCCTTTGGCTCTCTGACGTCCGACCGGATCTGGCTCAAATAAGAATCAAGCGGCCGGTGCTTTGATCTCTGGCGGCTTCTGCGGCCAGAAGAGACGCCAGGGCTGACGGGCCAAGGCGCTGAAGAAGCGAAGATAAATCACGCGGCGCTTGTGGGCGTTCACTTTTTTTGCGCTGAGCGCGAATTTGAGCGCCAGGTAGAAGCTGATCGACAGATTCAAAATCCCAATGATGATGATACCGAGAGCCGCGCGCACGACGTCAGATTGGAGCAGGTGCGTGTCCAAACCCGCCAGGGCGATTGAGAAGGCTCCGGTTGACAACGTGACGTGACGGACATCCAGCGGAATGCCCGCGAATTTTAAGAAGGTGGGAACCAGCCCGAGAAGGAAACCGAGCGAAATATTGGCGGCCAAGGCGGCCATATTGTTCTTCAAGAAGGCGGCCACCCGCGCGGCGCGATCAACACCGAGAAAAGAACGGATCTTGTGATTTTGCGAAATCCGCTCGGCGACATCGCGGTAAATGAACCAGTTGTCGACCCAGCCCGCAAAAAGACTGGAGCTGAAAAGCAGCACTCCGGTGAAGGCGGCGTAGATGGCGCAAGGTCCGAGGATGTCGGTGGATTCTAGGATGTGCTCGGCTTCCGTGTGGGTCATGAAGTCACGGCCAACGAAGAAGAAGTAGAGAAAATTCAAAGCCAAAACCGCGGGAATGACGGCCGCGATGTTGCCAAAAACGGAGACGATCTGCGCGCGCAAGATGGCAAAAATGCTCTCGACCAGGCTGGCAAAACCCGACTTCTCGGCGCCCTCGATTTTGGACGCCAAAGCGGCGGCGGTCGATGCCGGCTGCTTCGTCGCCAAAGTGAAGCCTAAGAACTGAATCGCCAAAAAGCTCACACTGTAATTGATCGACTGCACGAATCCGGTCATGAAGGGCGCAAAAGGGAGCATGTAAACCAGGGTCCTGAGGCAGACGGTGATCGCCGTCAGCATGCCGCCGCCGGCCGCTTTCTTAAACATCTTAAAGGCTTCGCGCGAGGTCGTGGCCATGTAGTGCTCGCCGATTTCTGAATTTCGGTCGACGACTTTTTGCGTGAGCAGTTCGTAGTTGTCGCGGAAGAGCTGAGAAACGCTCTGGTTGGAAATCGCCGTATGGGCCACGCTACGGATGAGCGCGCGGACGGCCGCGGACTGCGCGGGCCCGCCCTCGATCAGATCTTGTAGTAAGCGCAGCCGATGAATTTGTCTTTTTGTGCGCTCGATTTGAAAGATGAGAGAAATGCTCACGCCGTGACGGTCCAAGTACTGGTTCACTTCGCCCAAGAGCGCCTCGCACTCTTCGATCAGCTGACTGAAAGACAGGGGTTCTTCGCTGGACTGGAGCTTGAGATGCGAATCGAGTTCGACCAAATAGAAAAACGGGCTGGTGCGAATGGCCGGAAGATTGGTGCGCTCACGAAAAGGCGCGCTCAAGCCGAAAGAACGAATCTGGCTGATCAAAAAAGATTTGGCGTCGAGAGCTTGCGTCTGAAAACGATGTCCCAGATCGTGCTCGGTTCCGCCATTCTTGAGAAGGGCGACGAACTTTTCAAAGAGGTCGTCGTCGATCTGTTCCAACCAGGCGATATCGGATTCGTCCGGAAACAATTCGGCGAGCAGAGATGAAAAATCGCCCCGTAAAGGCGTCGAGGGAAGAAACTTTCCGACGATGCGCTCGCCGAGTTCTTGAAGAAAGCCGGCCTGATTGCCCAGGCCCACGTCCGTAAGACAATTTGTCGCTTCGACCTCGAAAAAGAGCGTGCGGATATTTTTAACGAAGGATTCTTTCCACTCGGGGTTGCGGTCCAAAATCGTGAGAAGAAATTTGAGGCGGATGATCGGAAGCCGGCGGGGGTCTTTGCCGGCGTCCTGGCTGACCGTCCCCTTGCGAATCCAATCGAAGAGAAGAATGAGCCAATCGGCGCGCTCGATGAAATTCGTGCAGCGTTTCGCCTCGGTAAGAACTTGATCGAGTTCGGGTCTGTTTCGGATCTGAGCCACGATCCTTTATATATCGTGTTTGTGCTCGTGAACAAGCTCCAAAAGCTTGTCGAGAACTTCGGGCTTCGGGATCGCGCGGGGCGAGCGGGGATAGAAATTTCCGGCCGCGACCTCGGGATGGTCCACGTAAGCAAAGATCAACTGCTCGATCCAGGCCTGCACCGTTTCATGGGAGGCCCCACGGCGGCGCTGGGTGAGAATCTCATCCACGATCTGGATCAAGGCGTTCCCGGTGATGCGCTCTTCGGTGTTGAGCTTACCCGCACGTGCGGTGATTCCGGGCAAAATCAGTTTTGGATTCGAACGGCCGGCGGCGGCCTTGAGCAAGAGTCTATAGATTTCTTGAAACTTTTGAATCAGCCGCGTGTGTTTGGGGCGGCTGCGCAAGTCCTTCGTGCGGGCAAAGCTCGAGAGGAGCGTCTTGAAGAACTCGTCCTCGGACATGGCCTGATCAATTCCATTTTTCAGCAAGTGCGCGGGGAGGGCCCGGCACACGGCGCGCATGTCGAACAACGCCGGATGGTTGACGCCGTCGGGAACCTTGCGGACGCTGCCGCTGACCTTCGCGCGTTCAAAGTAACTAAAAACTTGATCGAACTGTTCGAAGAGCCCGCGCTCTTTCAGGATATTTTCGCGCTGAATTTGATTGAAACCCACGCGGTAGAGAATGCGGTGCGCGCGCTCCTCGGTGAACGACCGATCGAACTTTTGCACAGTCGGGTGCGACCCGTAAGCTTTAAGCGCCTGTTTCGCGCGCCCGCGCAAAACATCGGCGATCTGGCAGAAGACTTGTACGATCAGGCGCGCCTTTTGGCGCTGCTCATTGAGATTGGTCGAGAAACGCTCGACGTCGTCGTAGCGGTAGCGGTCATGGCGAAGGCCGAATTGGCGGACGCTGCCGTAGTCGATGATGCCCGCATCGGCCAAGACGTTGTCGCCGTCCCAGTCGAGCCACGCAAAGATGTACTCGGTGTCGAGCTTGGCGGTGAAGCCGCCAAAACTGCGCGCCATTTCTTCGGCGAGTTCGTCATAGACCGCGGCCCCGCGGGCCTTGGGTTTCCAGCGGCCGTTGCGCACCTGACGGTCGATAAAGTAATCGATCGCCGCTTTGAGTTCAGCTTTGCGATTCTGTTTGAGATACAAGAAGAGATGGGCGGGGCGAATCAGATTCAGCGCCGCGCGCACGCCGATGCCGAAACCTTTGCCCAGGTCGATCACGCAGAGAACGCGCTCGGTTGAGATTCCTTGAAGGTGCATCATCTCGGCCAGCAGAGCCGCACCGTAAAGTTCATCGATCTCGGCTTTGCCGCAGCCGTAACCAAATTCGCTCGCGCCGGTTTCAAGCGGTTTGCCCGCCGCCACCGCGCCGGGGGCCAAGCAGGTCACGCCAGTGCCGCGCGAAGAGACATCCCAGATCTTGCCGCGGTTCTCGACCGTGCCGTTCCAGATCCCGCGGCCATCGCCGCTGGTTTTTCCTTTTTTATTGGAGTGCTGAAGCTGAAGGTAGCGCGAAGCCATGTATTTGTTCGGCTTGATTGTCGAGGGGTCGAACTTGCGCCCGGTCATCTCGTCATATTCGTTGATAATTTGGATCGAGAAGGTGGCCAGAAGCTTCTTTTTGAGGGCTTCGGTCAACTGGTTCGGGTGGTCGGCGGGGATCAGACCCATCTCTTTGGCGAGCGGGAAGTTGAAGTAAGCGATCTCACCCATTCCGAGTTCGCGCACGCGGTAGGGAACATAACCGTCGGGGACCTTGTCCATCCAAGGGTGGTGCCCGTCGACCTGATCAAAGGCGCTGTACATCGACGCGACATTCGCTGGAGTCTTTTTGATCTTGCGCGCGCCCATCTGGTTTGAAACCTCCGAAAAGTGTCGAACGTCTAACTCATCGGATGTCCGGTCCTGTTCTTGATTGAGACGGCGTCAAATTTAGACCAAAAAACAGTCTAGTTTCTTTGACCATGACCGATCAGACAGAAGTCTAGTCGAGTCGAGGGGAAACATGAGACAAATGCGATTCTGGCTTCTGTCTATTTTGGTTCTGCTGTTCATGGCTGAAAACGCCTCAGCGAAAGTGCCTGTCTGTGATCAGGCACCGAGCTTCGCGCAAGCCCGGAACTATGAAACTTTCGATTTTTCGCGTCTGCCGAATCAAGTTCTGGTGGCCCGCGAAGCCGAAGTTTGGGTCGCCCATAAAGAAAAGGGTCTCAAGCTTTTTCTCAAACACAATTTCAAGAATATGAAGAGCGACGTGCGTTGCTCGAAGGCCCCTTACCAAGGCTCGATCAATCTGTCGACGTGGGTGCCCACGTTGATCGATCTTTCGACCGAAAAAAAATGGGGCGATTCCCTCTGGCAGATCCAGGCTTTGACCACCACCAAAAAAGTCGGTGTTTGGAGTCAAAAAGCCCGCTTGGCGCCCATCGAAGAGGTCCGCCGAATTGCTCAGCGCGGAATCTGGCGTCCCGGTGAGGGTGACTCTTACGAGTTGATCTGGGATCAAACCATCGACGGCGCGGTGTATTCGATCCGGGTTGTGTACGACGTTCTCCGTTGATCGTGAATGTCAGGAATCTGTTGGGATCATCCCGCATCTTGACAGCTTTGGGCTCTGGCTTCAAACCAGGGCATGCGTTTCTTGATCCTCTTCCTGCCGCTGCTTTTGAGCCCCGTCGCGGGTTGGTCGCAGAACACCGTCGATCTTGCCGAGTGGAGCAAGAAAATCGAATGGGCGGGCGATCTTCGCTACCGTTTTGCCAAAGCCAAAGAAAGCATCGATGACGAGCGCAGCTACCAACAGCTTCGCGCGCGTCTGGGCGTGCGCGCCGACGTCAACGAAAATACCCAGGCCGTGATCCGCTTCGCCACCGGTTCGAGCGCGATCAGCACCAACCAAACCTTGGGCGACGCCAAAGATCCCGGCATGCCCCGTCGCACGTTTGGCCTCGATCTTGGGTACATCGATTGGACGTTCGCGAAAGGCGGCAAAATCTGGGCGGGCCGCGCGGCCAATCCGTTCTGGTCGCCGGCCAAAGTGCAAACCGTTTTCGATTCGGATTTGGCCTTTGAAGGCCTCGCGGTCAAGTGGGAACCGAAGTGGAGCGCGTCGTCGGCTTTTGTGAATCTCGGCGGCTTTATCATCTCGGAAAATTTTGATTCTCCGTACGATGTCGTCGATACCGGCATCGCGGCCGCCGAGATCGGCTACTCGCAAAAAACTCCCATCGGCACCCTCACCGGCCGGGTCGGGACTTACCATTTTTTGAACATCCAAGATAAACAGATCAATGCCGTCGAGAAAGACGGAAAAGTCGATGCCTACTCGTACCCCTTTGATCGCTACCGCGGAAACACCGTGTACCCGAACGATCCGCTCGCGGCTCCCGACCAACGCAAGTATTACTTCCAAAATAAATACGTTTTGCAAGCCATGGGTCTCGAGTGGAAACACAAGATTGGTCCCATCGAGCCGGCTCTTTTCTACGAGATCGTGAAGAATACCGAAGTCGACGATCAGAACACCGCCGTGGAGTACGGGTTTGCCGCCAAATGGGGCCGCACGTCTCTCAGCTGGGCCTTCATCGAAAAGCAAACCGACAGCATTGTCGGCACCTTTACGGATAGCGACACGAACGGCGGCGGAACCGATAACAAGGGCACGCGCCTTTCTCTGGCGTATCAACTGAGCGACAACTCGTTGGTCGGTTTCAACCAGTTCCGCGCCACCCGCGGTGTCCATTCGGTGTCTCGCGATTACACCGGTTCGCAGCTGGATTTCGTCGTCAGCTTCTAAGAGCGCTTCTCCTGACAGAACACTGACAATCCTCAAAATCCCAACCAAATCTCGACATAAAGCCAACGTGATTTCGGGTATGTTCCCGCCTAGAAGCGATGGCTGCAAATGAACCTTTTATTCAGTTCAATTATGAGCTGAAAAACACAGGAGTCGAACATGAACAAGTTCCTCGTGAGTGCTTTGCTGGTTGTTTCTTCAATCGCATCGGCACAAACAAAAGTGACCTTCGCAGGATCGGACACCTTGGCCGGCGCCCTCACCGACGCGATCATCGCGGCCGGCATGGATCAACAAATTCAGTACATCGGCGGCGGATCCGGTAATGCCGAAAAGAACCTTTTGTCGGGCGATCAAGGCATCGGCCCCATGTCTCGCGAAGTGAAGCCCGAAATCGCAGCGCAATTGACCGCTCGCGGGATCAACCTCACCGGTCACGTCGTGGCTTTGGATGGCATCGCGATGTTCGTCAAAGACAACAACGCCGTTGCTACGCTCGACGTCAAAACCGTTGCTCGCATCTACACTTGTGAATTCACGAAGTGGGAACAAATCCCCGGTTCAGGCATGAAAGGCGACATCAAAGCTTACCGTCGCAATGACGTGTCAGGCACGACGGACGCGTTCAAGCACTTCACCGGCCTGAAATCGTTCGGTGCTTGTGTCACCGTTTTGAACGAAACGGCGGACATCGCCGAAGCGACGGCTCGTGATGTTCAAGCCATCGGCTACGCGGGTCTTTCGGGTAAAGTCGCTGAAAACCGCATCGTTGCTTTGTCGGCCACTGCGGGCGCTCCCTCGGTCCTTCCGACGACCGCAACCATCCGTGATTTCTCGTACCCCTTTGCACGCAAACTGTACGTTTACGAAGTGACGGGCGCACGCACGGCCAATGAAACAGAGCTCCAGTTGATGTCTTACATCACCGACCGCTCGTTCATGGACCCGATCGTTCAAGCGCACGAATTCATCACCATCGACTAATGACAGGCCCGCAGGGCTTGTCTGAAGGAGAAGAATGAATCAGCGAAAGCTCGACAAACGCTTTCTGAAAATGGGGCTCACAGCAATGTGGGCCCTGCTGTCATTGTCGGCCTGCGGAAACAACCGCGAGATGTCCGAAGCGGACCGCCTTCGCGCCGAGAACTGCACGCCCGTCGAAGCGATGCATGAGTTCCAAGAAACGCCTTTCCGCGGCGGCACGGACATCATCTACTCGTTTCAAAATATCCGCGCGACCGTCAATTCAGCCTGCGCCGGCTGCCACCAGTCACCCGCCCGTAGCGGCGGCTTCACTTACCGCGACAGCTGGGAAGGCGCCGAAGTCCTCTTGAACGGGGAGCGCCTCTGGATCGACGGCTTTAAAGAGGCCGCGGTGAAGATGCGAAACTCCATGCTGCATGAAGATCCTGCGAAGCGCATGCCCCCGCCCGAACGCCGCGAGAAAAATCCCGAGGCTTTTCTCGAAATCGGCCGGCAAATCGATCTTTGGATCAAGGCCGGAACACCAAACGGCACGTTCCGTCTCGGCAAAGCTCCCGAAAATCCGCGCGGCAAACCGCGCCCCGAAAAACCTCATTCCACCTCGGATCTGGGAGACTGCGTTCCGAAAGCTAAACTCATCGGCTTCGATTACCAGACGGATCGCAAGTTCGAGAACGCGACCGCGCTGCCAAAATACTTAAGCGAGACCGACATGTTCACTCTCGATCCCTACGCGCTCGCGCAAAAAGGGACGCTCGCGTACAATGTCGAGTACCCTCTCTGGGCCGACAATGCCGAGAAGGGCCGTTGGGTTCACGTCCCCTGGGCGATGCAAAACGGAAAGCTCGTCAAACAATCAATCAAGTACAATCCCGTCACTCAGCAGTTCGACATTCCCGAGAACACGCGCTTTTACAAGTCGTTCTACCGGGCGGTCACCTTGCCGAATAAAAAAATTAAAATGCGCCGGATGGAAACTCGAATCATCGTCGCGCGCACGCCTTGGGAGAAGTCCCTCTTCGGCAGCTACCAATGGGACGAAACCGAACAGGTCGCCGTGCTGGTGGAAGCGCCTTACCGAGACGGGACGCCCTGGAAAGACTTGGAGTTCGACGTCGTCGTCGATGAAGCCAAGCTCAAAATGCGTCCCTACGCCATTCCGGGCCGTCAACGCTGCATCGACTGCCATATGGGAAGTCCCACGCAGAACTTCGTCCTCGGTTTTCAACCTTTGCAAATCAACAAGCGTCCGTGGGGAGCCGCGGGACGTCTCGACATTCCGGCCTCGCACGACTTGGACCAGGTGTCTCGCTTCGTCGACTATGGACTGTTGAGTGGTTTGAAAACCGCCGATGAACTGCCCGTGCTCGAAAATTCAGGCCGCATCGCGCCTCGCAACGTGCATGAACTCCGCGCCAACGGGTACACCGTCGGCAACTGTTACCATTGTCACAACCCCAAGGGACTTGCCTTCACCAAAGAAAATGGCGTTCAACTGGCGTTGGGACCGGGCGATCTTTTCAATTTCAATACGCAGCAAAAATCGATTCAGATCCCGAGCCGCCGCTTGGTTCACCAGGCGGGTGAACTCGATTCGTCGCAGATCTGGCGCAAAGTCGCCGACTCGCCGGCGCAGCAGGGGATGTTCTCGCAGATGCCCATGCACACGCCCGGTTCTCCGGATTGCAAAGTCTTGACGGTGATGGGCAAGTGGATCCGGTCTTTCGAAAGCGAAGAGGCGGCTCTCGCTTTTGAACCCGCGTGCAAGAAAGAAAATCCTTGGAGTTGGGTCGACATGGACTTTACCTGGGTCGAAGGCGAAAGCTACGTGCCCCGTCGCGCGGACTGGAAAGACACCGGCACCGGCATGCCCGCGAAGTACCGCGAGCTGCACTTAACGCCGTCTTTGCAGCAAGCCATCACGACCGAATACCCGGTGGGCTATTGGACCAAGAAGCCGATCTGCGCATTTCCCGAAAAAGAAATCGCCAAAGAAGATCGCCGACCCTGGATGTACAAAGACAAAGAGATGACGCAGCCGAAGCGTCCGCTCGGCGAGATCTACGCGACGACGCCCGGTTCATATTTCTATCGCAACACGTGCGCGAAGTGCCACGGACCCAAAGCGGACGGTGACACCTCGCTCGCCAAGGGCATGCTCAATTGGTCGGGCGGAAAAGTTCGCGTCGCGAACTTCATGCGGGGCATGTTCGGCAATAAGAACGAAAATTTAAAGACCTTCGATCTCGACGGACGCAATCTCGGCGGCAATTACCTGATTTGGATGGCGATGGAAGGCACTCGCGTGCAGTTCCCTCCCGAAGCGGCCTCTTACGTTGGCAAACACGGTGGCCAAATGCTGAATGGCATTCGCGAAAAATGTTTGGCGCAGATTTCGACCGACAAACCATCGTCGCCCAACTTCATGGACCACGAGATTTTCAATAAAGTGTGTTTCATGGACAACTTGGCTCCCGGTCATCCTGATTTGGCTTTCAATCCGCGAACCAACAAGCCCTTAAATCCCGAACGCGTCGAAGAGTGGCTCGACCGGGCGGCGTGGAATGCGGGATGGGCGGTTTTCAAATTCTTAGAAACCGCGTCCGAAGGGAATTGGGGAACGGCGATCGATCAGTGCGAAGTGGCTTTCCCAAAATAACCGCGGATGCGAACGGAGTTGAAGATGACAAGAATCGTAAAAACTTTGATCGGATTTTCGGTGGCCGCGGTCTTGGCCTCTTGCAACTACAGCAAGCAAAAAGAGGCGCCCGCCGGGAACAGACCGGGCGGCGCTCGCGTTCAAGATTTGGGACCTTTGGATTACGCCACCATCAAGCAAACCGTGATTGGGCCGCAGTGTCTGAGCTGCCACTCCAATCAGACCGGCAACAAAGGCAATTTGAACCTCGAGACTTATCAAGCCGTTCGCGCTTCGCTCAATCGTCTCGCGTACCGATCGCTTGAAAAGCGCGACATGCCTCCGCAAGGCTTGCCCTCGGCGGAGACCTCGATTCTACGCGCCTGGCTGGACTCCGGCGCTCCCGAGACTGTGATGCCCGGTGCGCCCGCCGAAAAACCCGGCGCGGGCCTCGAGGTGGGCCCGGTGAGTTTCACCAAGATTCGCGATCAGATTTTTGAATCCAAATGTTTGGCGTGTCACGCGGGTGCCAATCCCGCGGCCAGTTTGGATTTGACCTCGCTGAGCGAAGTTCGTAACAAGATCACCAAGATTTTCGAAGCTGTGATCGTGAAGCAAACCATGCCGATCGAGCCGTTCCCGGCGCTGTCGCCAAAGGAGCGGAAAGTGCTTCTGAATTGGATCGATCTGGGGATGCCTGAGTGAAACTTTTGTTGCTGATTTTTGCGGCGTTGTTCGGCCTTCACGCGGAGGCGTTTCCGGACTTGGTCCGCCACGGTTACCTTCAGTGCATCACCTGTCACGTCAGCGTCACGGGCGGCAATCTGATCAATCCTTACGGCCGCTCGATCTCGAAAGAGCTTCTCTCGCAGCCCACGCTCGGCGGTAAAGCCGCCGCCGAGGGCGACGAAGAGGTCTTGTACGGCCTCGCTCCGGGACCCGAGTGGCTTCAATACGGCGGCGACGTCCGCATTCTGCAATCGTTCATCGAATCCAAACAGGCCTCCAAAGGCCGCTTCTTTATCATGCAAGTGGATCTCGACGCCGCCGCGACGGTCATCGCCGACCGGTTGAAGGTCGTCTTGTCGGTGGGCCGCATTGAGCCCCGCGTGCAAGAGGCGACCGCCCCGGATTTTGTTTCGAGCCCTCGTCACTGGGTGGAGTTGATCTTGAGCGCGCCCGAAGCGGACGACCGCTGGGCGTTTCGGCTGGGCCGTTTCATGCCCGCGTTTGGAATCGGTTTCGCGGAGCACACCTTCGTGAGCCGCGGACTGCTCGGTTTCGGTCCCGGGCAAGAACGCTACGCGGGCGAACTCTCGTTGATCACCGAGAACTACCAGGTGATCGCGACGGGCATTTTGTCGCAGGCGAGCGGCAATCAAATTCAGCACGAGCAGGGCGGCATCCTGCAAGCGGCGACCGCCATCGGAAGCAACTCCAAGTTGGGTTTGAATTACTATCAGACCAAGCAGAAAACGCCCGCGGGGCTTGAGTTCGACCGCAAAATCTACGGCGCCTTCGCGCACATCTCGTTCACGAAGGAGTGGTACGGTCTCTGGGACCTGGCGCGTCCACAAGGGGCGGACGAAAAATGGGGGCTCGTTTCGACCTTCAAACTCGGCCATGAAATTCGCCAGGGACTGCATTTGTTGGGCGTTCATGAATTCGCCAATATGAACGTCGACCAAGCCGACCCCCGTTTCGAGGCGTATTCGGTCGGGGCGCAGTGGTTTCCGCGCCCGCATCTCGATTTTTTGGGTTACTACCGCAAGGAACGAAACTCGGCCTTGGACAACAGCTTCTCGGATGCGGTTTGGTTGATCGGTCACTTCTACTTGTAGGAGCCATTTGAAATTTTTGGCGGTTTTGTTTTTTTTGATGGCGGCAGTTCTTTCGCCCGCGCTCGCCCAAGAGAAGGCACGCCCGCGCCTTCTCTGGCAGGGAGATCTCCGTTTGCGCACGCAAATGGAAAACGACGACAACAAAGATTCTCGTCTCGTCGAGCGCCTGCGCCTGCGCGTGGGAGTGACCGCACGCCTGCAGGACGATCTCACCGCCGAAATTCGCATGGCGACCGCCACGGGGAACCGCAGCGCCAACCAAACGCTCGGCGATAAAGACGGTCCCGGTTCGTCCCGCCGTTTTATCGGCTTGGATGTGGCTTACGCGGACTGGAAAGCGCTGCCGTTTTTGGAGGTTTTCGCGGGTCGGATCCCGCAATTTCAGTACAAAGCGGCGGGGAGCGAGATTCTTCTGGACGATGACGTCGCGCTCGAGGGCGTGGGCGTTCAGATGCAGCGGGCTTTGAACGGAACGTGGTCGGTTTTTGCCAATATCGGATCGTTGATCATCCGTGAGAACTACGATTCCTTTTACTCCGAAGAGCAAACCGACAACATGCTCAACTTCGGCCAGCTTGGGTTCTCGTTCGAGGGAGACGATTTCGGTGTCACCGTTGGCGGCGGATTTTACAATTACGTCGGGCTGCAAGGGATGAACTTCTCGGACATCGCCGCGGGGGCCACCGCCCGTGGGAACTCCGAGAGCGCACCCGGCGTGATCAAGAATAACTACGTTCCTCGCGAGGCGTTTGTGGAGCTGCGCCGTCCTTGGGGTTCTTGGGACACGCAACTCGGCATCGAGTACCTGGTGAATAGCGAGACGAACGACCCGAACCAAGCGTGGTGGGTGTCGGCCTCGCTGGGGCAAAAGAGCTGGGACACGACCTTCGCATGGGGTCAGAGCGAGTCGGACGCCGTCCCCTCCATGTTTACGCAGTCGAGTTTTGGCAATGGGCAAACCGACAGCCGGGGAGTCCTGGTGTCGGGGCGTTGGAAGTTCGCCCGAGGGGTTTCGGTCCGGCTCACGCAGATGGCCTGCCGCTTGAAATACACGACGGACAACACCCAGTACCTGCGCACCCACCTCGACCTCAGCGTCTCCTTCTAAACGCGATTCCACTGTTATAAGTTAAGAACGACTTAAGAAGCCAGCTTTCGATCCAATTTTGGGTGAAGTTTTGGTGTTCCGATTGCTCCCAAGCATAACTGTGCCATCCTGAAGGGGATGGCCACATCCGGTGAAAGCATACGCATTCTGTTCGTTGACGACGATCGGGAGTTTCTCGAGGTTCTGCGCGACTATTTTGAAGGCGAAGGCCATCAAGTCATCACCGCTCCCAGTGCGGAATCGGCACTGGGCTTTTTGAAAATAACGAAAGTCGACTTGATCGTTTCCGATATGGACATGCCGCGCATGAACGGCGTTCAACTTTTGCAAGAGCTGCAAACGCTTGGCAGTGAAGTTCCGTTCGTGTTTTTGTCGGCGCAAACGGCGATGACCGCAAGGCGGGCCGCCGAGCTTGGCGCCGCCGGGTACTTTGAAAAGCCGCAGCGTCTGGATCTTATGCGTTCGGGACTGATTAAGATCTCGGAAGCCCTTCAAACGAAATCGCCGTGAAGCCGCCGCCCTCGGTGCGCAGGTTGGTCACCTGGCCTTGATAGAGGCGCGCCATCACGGTCTGCACCTCATCGCCGTAAGCATAAAAACGCAGGTCGTACTTCATCGAAGTGGGTGTTCCGTTCACGTCAAACTTGAGTTCGGGCGCCGGGATAAACTCCTGGGCGATCATGTCTTGCGGAATCAGCTCTTCAAACATTTTGCGTGAGATCGATCCGCCCCGGTAGCTCTGTTTGGCGCCGAAGGAGCGTTTCGGCTTGATGAAGAGGCTTTTGCGTTGGGCCCAAAGCGTCTCGGCAGATTCGGCATTCAGATCAAACACACGCGGCAGGTGGCGGCGGAGCGCTCGAATGGAGTCTTCGCTGAGGCCGATCGATTCAAAAAAGCCCGGCACGGCCCAGTCGATTTGGCGCTGCTTGTCCGCGAGAAGCAAGTATTGGTACGGGTGCGGAGACAGCGCCGCCGTCTTTTGCACCCATGCTCGGCGAAGCTGAGCCAGGCGCTCGGTCTCCAAATAAAAATCGGTGTCACGGTTGTAGATGAACGAAAATCCCGAAGGATCGAGGGCGGAGTCGCGGACGGCGACGTCCCAGCCCCACGACTTGAACCACTGTTCGTACACCAAAAACTCGAGAAAAAGTTTTTGCGCTTCGGGGGCCTCGTCAACGATCGCGGCCTTGAGAGGCGCGCCCGGCCCGAGAACCGCGCTCAGCTCGCGGCGCACGCACGCTTCGAAGGCTCGCGATGAAAACTCGGGATTCGGCTTCGCTAAATTTTGGGCTTCGTAAAGTTCGTCGCCCAGAGCGAGAAAGGAGGCGTTGGTGTTGATCTCGATCAGTTTCAGCGTGCCGCTTGCGTCCAGGTGAAAATCATAAGACATCGCGATCGAATCGTGGCCCGGGTCGATGAGATGTCGATCTTGGGTTTCGCGCTCCAGCGTGCGCGCGTAACGCGAAGAATGGCGCAGCTCATGACAGGCGCGGACAAAATCGGTCGCTTGCATCCACACGGCGTGCGGAAGTTTGAGAACCTGATTGGACACCAGCGTTTCGGCCGCCAGGCTCTCCAAACGCTCGAGAGCAAGCGCGGGGAATTTACGGTGCAGGTGATCGAGGAGAAGACGCCGGGTGTTCATCAGAACATTGTTGCCTCACTTCGAAAAATAAGCCAAGACGGGGGTATGAAAATCGTGTCGTGGAACGTCAATGGCATTCGCGCCTGCTATAAAAAAGGTCTCATGGAGTTCGTCACCCGTGAGCAACCGGACTTTCTCTGTCTTCAGGAGACCAAAGCTCACATGGAGCAGGTCGAAGAGGGCGCGCGCCTTCTCGGTTATAAAAATTCGTTCTGGTCGTCGGCGGTTCGCAAAGGCTATTCGGGCGTTGCGACCTTCTACAACAACGAGGTGGGCGAACTTATGCGCGGCTGGGGTCAAGCCGAATACGATTCCGAAGGGCGCATCGTGATCACGCCCACGAAAGAGTTCGATCTCTATAATATCTACTTTCCCAACGGCGGTTCGGGAGACGTTCGTCACAATTTCAAACAGCAGTTTTTGCAAGACCTCAACAAGCATCTCGAAGGCGAGATCAAAAAGGGCAAGAAGATCGTCTTGGTTGGTGATTACAACGTCGCCCACCGCGAGATCGACGTTTACGATCCCTTGCGCCTCTCGGCGGAGAGCGGTTTTCTTCCGGAAGAACGCGCTTGGTTCGATTCTTTCTTGGCGCTCGGTTTTGTCGACACCTTCCGCCACTTTCATCCCGACGACAAAGACCGTTACACGTGGTGGTCTTACCGTGAACTCGCGCGGATCAGCAACCGGGGATGGCGGATCGACTACGTTTGCATCACCGAAAATTTGCTTCCGAATTTAAAGTCGGCGCAGGTCCATGACGACGTCGAGGGCTCGGACCACTGTCCCGTTTCGGCCGTGTTGGAGTTTTGATGCCGCTGTTATTGTTCTTTCTTTACCCGGTACTTGAAATCGCCCTTTGGTGGAAATTCATCTCGAACTTCGGCTTTGGCGATGCCGTCCTTTGGTGTCTGCTCAGCGCGATCGTGGGCTTTTACATCGTGCGCTCGCAGGGTTCGGGGGCCATGGAGGAGTTTCAGCGCGCGGCCGCGGGCGGGACGATGCCTTCGAGCCGTATCGCCCACCGCATTCTGATGAGCTTTGGCGGCTTTTTGCTCATCCTCCCGGGCGTGATCACCGATGTCGCGGGCGCGCTGTTGGTTCTGCCGGGCACGCGGCATCTGATCGTGTGGCTCGTTTACAAAAAGCTCGCCCGCACGTTGATGAAGGGTTTCGCGAGCGGCGGCGGTCCGGGCTTTTCGTTTACCTTTATGAGCGGCGGAGCGGCCGGTGGGTTTTCGCGACCGGGGCCCACGTCCGATCCGAATGTCATCGACGTGGAAGCCCGCGTGATTGAAGACGACCAGCCTCGCATTGATTCAAAAAAAGAATAATAACTTGAACTCTATTCATTTCTATTTGTGGCTGGGGGGCCGTACAAGGCCTTCAACAAACACAAACACCTTCACAAGGGGAATAGAATGAAAGCATTGATCGTCGCGTTGGCCGTTCTCGGAACATCTTTTATCGCGAAAGCAGACGGCTTCGTCTGCACGAGCGAGTCCGGTTTGGTTCTCAAAGTTTACAATCACACCGAAGCGCAAAAGGGCACCCGCTCGGCCGCGGTCATGATTGTTTCGAACTCGGGTGTCGGCCATGGCAATAAAACCATCGCGACCTTCACGGATGCGAAAAGCACCGTGTCGTCTTACAAGCAAACGTACATCGGCAAAGTGGACCTGCGCGTGTTGGAGTCCAACCGCAAAGGCGAACTGATCGGTGGCACCAAGTTGGGACAGCTCGACATGATCATCCTTTCGGTCGACTTTTCGTACGCGGCGCCCTTGGCTCATGGCCAAGACGTCGGCGCGACTTTGACTTTGCAGAAACGCAACGGCGAAGAGCTCATCGAAGACGTGAACTGCCTCCGCTACTTGAAGAACTAAAATTTTTCGAAAAGCATCGAAGAAAAGCCCGGACTGGTTCCGGGCTTTTGTCGTTCCTGGACCCCAAATTTCCCTCTGAAAAACGCCGCTTCGTAGAAATTTGCCACTCCCAAGGCGCCGCCTGCACGGTGCGAATTTTGGCGTTGGCAGCGGCTTTGCCTCTTAGTGATTTCGAGAGTTGATGAGATTTAACCAAGGACAAGGGGGAATCTATGTTGAGAGCAGCAATCGTCTTTTTTGTGATCGGGTTGGTTGCGATGTTACTGGGAGCCACGGGTTTCGGCGGCCTCTCGGTTGAAATCGGACGGACCTTGCTTTTCGTCTTCTTGGTGCTCGCGGTCTTGAGCTTCCTCGTGTCGCTCTTTACCGGACGCACGACCCGAACCTTACCGGCGGTGCTCCTGGCCGTAGGTCTGGGTGGGCTCCTGTCCGTTCCGCAAGTGAGCGGCGCGGCTGAGACCACCACCAAAACCTATCAGAATCACGAGTCCAAGAAAGTGGGCGATTCGAAATATCGAACCACCAAGGAACGTGTCTGCGAAAAGGTGGATGGTGAAACGGTGTGTACCGTGAAGCGGGTCAAGGACAGCGTCCAGCGCACCTTTGATAAGTCCCCCGATGAACCCATCATGAACAATCGGGAGCCTCGATAAGGCTCCGCCGACGGGTTCATTCAAGACGCCTTGGTCTAGCCGACCAGGGCGTTTCCATTTGTGGCAGGTGTGTCAAACGACACCAAAAAGCCCCAGGGCCCTATCGGCCTCGCCCATTTTGCCCCGGCTTATTGTCTCAAATCAAATTTAGATGCCGAAGGCCTTAAAATCCGGGTGGCAAAGGCTTTGCCTTAATGACCGTCGTAAACAACAGCTTGGGGCATGGCCCTAGAGTTTAAAAAAGGAGTTAAAGATGTTACGTGCAGCAATTTTGTTCTTCGTGATCGGTTTGGTAGCGATGCTTCTCGGTGCGACGGGTTTCGCCGGCTTGTCGGTGGATATCGGTAAAACACTGTTGATCGTGTTCTTGATCCTCGCCGTTCTGTCTTTCTTGGTGTCTTTGTTCCAAGGCCGTTCACCCAAAGTTTTGCCCGCAATTTTGCTGGCTTTCGGTGTGGGCGCTCTGGCCATCCCTCAGCAATCGTATGCCAATGAGCCTTCGGTGACTGAGCAAGCCAAAGAAGCGGGCCGCGATGTGAAAAAGGTCACGAAGAAGACCGTTCGCAACGTGAAAGATAAAACCTGCGAAATGGTGAACGGCAAAATGGAATGCGCCGTTAAAAAAGTAAAACACAAAGCAGAAAACGCAGTTGATGAAGCTGCGGACGCTGTGAACGAACCCAAAACAAACTAATCCAATCTTTGATCAGATCCTCTGATCAATCCCAAGTCCCATCCTCGAGCGCTTCCGTCGGTAGTCGGCGGGAGCGCTCTCCCCGAAAATCTAAAAAGGCCCGCTGAAAAGCGGGCCTTTTTCTTTTGAACTCTTTGATGTCGAGGCTTCTTATCGAGCGAGACCTGATGATTGGTCGGGCTCGTTGACTGGATGGCTTGTCACTTTCACAAAGCCAAAGAAGTGATAAGTGTCCTGAGTCTCATCATCATCCTCACCCACGGTCGTGTTGACGCCGATGCGAGCGACGAGCGCGGCTTCTTCGATCATCCCGGTTCCTGAACAGCCGCCGACCATGGGGATGAGATACTCATTGTAATGGCTCGTGGCGCTGCCCTTGCCTGAATAAGTGACCATTTTACCGTCGATGTTCAAATTGCCTAAGGAGCCACCGCAATCTTTGTAGTCTGTTCGCACCTTCTTGATGGCGTTGCGAATCGAGGCATTCTTTTTGAGAAGACGTGCCCATGCTTGCTTCATCGAGCTCGCTTTGACGGTTTCGATGGCGTCATTGGCCGGGAAGCGTTCTGTTTTTTTGGTGGGTTCCGTTTTAGCGAAAGCGAAGGTTCCCAGAGCCAGCGTTAAGAGAAAAGCGGTCATTTTCATCGGCACTCCAAGGTCAAGGTTGAAGCTTGATGGTAAGACCCTCGCGGCCACCCGCAGAGTCCTAATGCAAGCCATCAACAAGCATCTGTTTCGTCTCTAGGAGCCTAAGTGGAGTTGCGCCAGGTAACACCATCCGTCACCGAATCGGAGGCTGATCGCGTTACAAAAAGGTGCCAGGCACCTTTTATTCGTGGCCGCGGGAGTTCGAGGCGTTGAAGAACTTCTCGTTGCGTTCGCTGAATTGGTCTTTGTAGTGCTTGCGGAACAAGCTCTGCGCCAGGTGCGAGGACTTCACGGTCCAATTTTTAACGTTGACGGTGATGGCCGCGACGGCCAGGCGGCTGTCGGCGCCACCGATGGCGTAACCCACGAACCAATCCACCTTGCCGCGAGGGTTGTCGCCGGTGAGCGAGCCGGTCTTGCCGCCGAGTTCAAGCTCACGGAACTTGCGATCACGCATCAGCGGACGGAACGACTTGCTCGAGGTTCCGCGCGAGATCGTCGACCCCATGAGCTTTTTGAGGCGCTCAGCCCCTTCCGGGGTCATGGTCACGGCGGCGGTGACGGGCTCGGATTGGTACAACAGATCGCCTGTTTCGTCGCGGATGCGGTCGATGATGGTGGGAACCATCATTTTACCCGAGGTGGCGACCGAGGCCGCGATCATCGCACCCTGGATCGGACTCATTTTCGTGACCTTATTAAAACCCGAGGCGATTTCGGTCAGGTGGTAGTCCTTTTCGGTCGGGATTTCGGTGAAACCTGAGTCGAACGGCAGATCGCTGTCGATCTTTTTGTTAAAGCCAAAGCGGACCGCGTACTCTTCAAGATCGCTGGGTTGCAGACGCTCCAGCGTTAAACGGCCGAAAACGGTGTTGATGGACCGCGCGAAGGCTTCGCGGATGGTCATGTTCCGGCTCCAGCGGTTGCGCTTCGAGTCCATCACATTCTTTTTATAGAGCGTGTAGTTGCCGCCGTTGAACATCACGATGGTATCGGGAGACAGCTCATACTTGTCCATCGCGGCGGTGGCCGTGACAATTTTAAAGATCGATGCCGCGGGGAACGTCCCACGCAAAGCCAGGTTCGTGGCATTGGGGTCATTTTTTTGGTAGGTGCTCATCGCCAAGATGCGGCCGGTGAGAGCATCCATCACGACAACGCTGCCGTAATCGGGTCGGTAAGAGCGCAAAAGCCGATCCGCCTCTTTCTGCAGATCAGGGTCGATGCTGTAGTCGATTTGGACGTTCTTCGTGTCGCCGTCCCAGTACATCTCGGTTTTTTCAGGAAACTGGTTGTGCAAAAAAAGCGGTCCGAGTTCTTTGGCCAAGCGGCCTCGCACTTCCGAGATCTCGGCAACCTTTTTGGTCTCGGCGACCTGCTGGCGCTTCACTTCGCGCTCATCCGTTCCGAGCCACCACCAAATGCCGGCCATCAAAACCCACGGCAGGAGAAAGAGCGTCAGCAAACGCCGCTTCAGCTTGATTCTTGAGTGGGGGCGTCGAGTTTTGGAAGTCCGCATTTCGAGATTTTTCCGCATATCAATGTTCAGCTTGAGGGGGGGTGTAAATCGAGGCAAGAGAAAAAGCCTCCCCAAGCTTGTTTTTTATCAGCGTACCAAGTTAAATGGGGAGGCGCATGAAGACGAAAGACAAGATTATTCTCACCTCGGTGGAGCTGTTCAATAAGAGCGGCGTGGTCGCCATTACGACCAATCACATCGCGAAAGAACTGGGCATCAGTCCGGGAAATCTTTACTTTCACTTCCGCAATAAAGAAGAAATCATCCGTCACATTTTCAAGATCATGTGCCAAGAGACTTACGCGCTCTGGCACACCAAGAAGGGCCAAAAGCTGGTCCACCCGCTGGTGCTGATCGAGAAAAATTTTGAACTCTTCTGGAAGTACCGTTTCTTTCACCGTGAAATGTACTACCTGCGCCGCAAAGATTCTCAACTCAATAAGATGTGGAAGCTTCACATCGCCAAAGTTCTCAAGTTGATGACTCTCATGTACCGCCGATGGATCAAAGCGGGCTGGATGAAGATGATCGACAACGACGAAGAAACCCAGTTCGTCGTGAACGTCCTTCTGGCCACCGCATCGACCTTCCTGCACTTCTTCGAGAGCGCCGACCGCCAGCCCGCCAAGCGGCACGTCGAGAACGGAAAGATCTATGTCGCGCGTCTTTTGATCCATTGGACCGAAGGGCAAATGCGGCAAGATTTCGAAGACTTCATTTTTTCAACATCAAAAAAACCGTCTTAAAAAATTCTAAAACAAGGCACCTTTGGTGCTTTAAAAAAACCAGGCACCTTTGGTGCTAAAAAAAGGGGATCGCAAAATGGGTTGGACGCTCTTGAACGAAAACGGGCTGATGTTTCTGCTCCGCTGGCTGCACTACTTCTTTGGTGTGATCTGGATCGGACATCTTTACTACTTCAACTTCGTTCAGGGTGCCTACATGGCCGAGGCCGATGCGGCCGCGAAGACGTCGTTGCAAACCAAACTCTTGCCGAAGGCTCTCTGGTGGTTCCGTTGGGGCGCGATGGGCACCATGCTGACCGGCGTGCTCTATCTCGGCCACCGCATCATGCAGTTCCCGACCTTTCATGACTATTTGATGACCAGCTACGGTCTCACCATCTCGATCGGGGCGATTTTGGGTCTGACGATGTGGGCGAACGTTTGGTTCGTGATCTGGCCCAATCAAAAAGTCGTGATTCAGTCGGCCAATCAGGTGTCGCAAGGCGGTTCGGCGCTTCCGAGCGCGGCGGCTTCAGGCGCGCGCGCGATGGTCGCCTCGCGCATCAACACCGTCTTTTCGATCCCGATGCTTTTCTTCATGGGCGCGGCCAGTCACTTGCCCTTTGCGGTTCGTGAAGAGTCGAAAATGACGCTTTTCTGGATCGTGTTCGGATTGATCTGGGCGGGATTCACGTTCTGGGGTCTCAAAGGCAAAGCGGGATTCTTGACGACGTTGAAGAACACGCTGATCGCCGGATTCGGTTTGATCCTCGCGATTTACATTTTGCTCGAAGTCACTCTGTAAAGACTTTGCGACGAAGATGACGACGGGGCGGCGCCGATGGGCGCCGTTTCTTTTTTAAAGAGCGCCCGAATCGTGGCAGGGCGTTTCGACCTTGGTGACTTGGTCAGAACCGCTCACTTGAATCGTGACCGGGCAGTTCGCGTCTCCGGCGGGCTGCAAAAAGCCGATCGCTTTGATCAACTGCGCAGCAGCGGCAGGGAACTGATTGCCAAAGTTCGAAGACGACTCGCCGTTTCGAACGACGAACGCGGTGATCACGGGAGCCAGTGTTTTCTCACCACGCGTGATCGACATCGAAGACACGATCAACCGCAAGGCACCGGTGTCGTCAAAAACGTGGCTCGCGTAGACATTGCTGCAAGGCTTGCCTTTTTTGGTGCCGTTGCAATCGGTTTGACTCCAAAAGCTGGTGTGAATCGCGCGCACGAGCTTAAAGCTGGAGGCCGACTCGCTGGCGGGGTCACGGGGCGCGGGTGCATGTTTCGCGGGGCCCGCGCAGCCCGCCAGCAAGCAAACACCGATCAAGGACATCGTTTTTCTCATACCCACCTCCGTGTCAGCGCGATCCTATTTAAGGATAGCATGTTTACGCAGGCAGCCGTCCACTTTTTGTTTGAATGAGCCGCGGAACCCTTTTGTGATGTGGGGGACTTGCCGCACCCAAGGTGCGCTTCACCTTCAAGGAGATCTCGATGAAACGATTCGCTCTCATTTTCGTTCTAATTTTGGCCACGACCGAAGCTTGGGCCGAGTCTCAAGAAGACAACCACTCGAGCACCCCCGCTCCCATCACCCTCGAGGGCGATTGGACCATGATCCGCCACGCCTGCAGCTCGGGCGCTCCTCCGGCCGACGCGTACGTTCCCGGCCGCGACCGTTTGGAGATCAGCTTCAATCAACAGACGTTCTCGTCGCGCAGCCGCGTCGGCGCTTGCGACACGTGGACCACGGGCCGCTACACCTTCGATGGCAATGTGTTGGTGATGAATTCCACGCAAGTGAATTCGAACTGCGATGCGCGCGGGGCCTTGGGACGTTTTTCTTACCCGCTCGATTTCATGGGCGGCGACAATTTCGTGATTCACATGGGGCCGGTTGATGGCGGCGTTTGCCCTCGCGGCGATCTTTTGCAGAACACGTATCGTCGGACCAACTAAGCATCTCGTCCGCTGTTTGCGGCGTTGACAGCGATTTTTTACAAAGCGTTTCCGCTCTCAAAAGCCCTGGGAAGACCTCCCGGGGCTTTTTCTTTGGCATGGCGTTCGCTTAATGGATTCTTCGAGAGTGACGTAAACGGGCACCGATGAATTAAAGTTCGCCGGGCCTGTGGAAATCACAAAAACGACTAAAAGTTGCTCAAGCGAGCAAACAACGACAGGAGTCCTCAATGCCAGCGACCATGATCAATGCACTGAAAAATTCACTGAAACTTGCGATTCTCGGTGTCTCGATCCTTTTGGCCACCGCCGTTCAGGCCGAAGCCCGCTCGTGTTCAGACATGACCAATGATCTGCGCGCGATGCAAAAAGCTCAAACCGCTCTGCTCGAATCCATGGTCCGCAAAAACGAATCCATGGCGTCGACCCTGGATCAGTACGCCCAGACTTTCAATTCCAAGAAAACCGTTCGTAAAGCCGACGTTGTTGGGATGAAGAAGTCGGCCGTCGCCTTCCGCAACCACCAAGAGCGTGAACAAAAGTTGGTCCAGCGCTTCTCGGATAAGACCGACGAGCTGATCTCTCAGGTCGAACAGTGTCTCAAATCGAAGACGATTGCGGCCCAGTAAAACCAGACCTCAGGACTGTCGTTTTTTTTGTTTATTGTCCCGAAAATCAGCCTATGCGGCTGATTTTCTTTTTTCTGGCGGGTGTTCTCGCGTGCGCGGTGTCCCGCGCGCAATCGACCTGCGTTCACCGCTCCGGCGCGATTCTGCGCTCGGCTCCTCAGGCCTCTGCTCCCATGTCTTGGAAAGTTCCCAAGTACATGCCGCTCGCCACCACCGGGCAAAGCCGTACCGGGTTTGTCGAAGTCGTCGACGTCGACGGGCAAAAGCATTGGGCCTCCACCAAAGATGTCTCGAGCCGCTTGAAGTGTTTGGTCGTCGCGTCCCGAAAATCAAAACTCCGCACGGGTCCCGGTTCTGAGTTCGCGATCGCCCACGCGGGTGTCGCCGACAAGTACAGCACCTTCGTGGACCTGGGCGGCGAAGACGGCTGGACTCAAGTCCAGGACGAAACGGGCGACAAAGCCTGGATCAATCTTGATCACGTTTGGAAGCCCTCGCGCCGCATGCGCATGTCCTTCGACGCCGACTAAAAGGTGCCTGGCACCTTCAAAGCACCCGCATCAATCTCGACGCATTGCTAGACTAAAGTTTGGCAGCGACCTGTCATGATCTGATCTTACCTGTCCTGTCGTGAAACTAACTTGTCTCTGAGAAGAGCCAATTAAAGAATCAACCCGCACTCATTAAGAAGTCGTGAAGTTCTAAACACTTCAAAGATTTTAAGGGCGTGTAAGATTTTTTTGTTGCCAAGAGATTTCAAAGCTCTTTCAATGGACCAGTTCCAAAATGGGTCCACTAGAGTTCGAACTCGAATGGATCTGGAGGGAACAGGGCGGTCCGAGGGGGAACGCCTGATCTCAACCGACGGCACAAATGGGGGAATTTATGTCACCGGTCGCAGAAACGCTGATTAAGGAATGCAAGCAGAAGCTTCTCACCGCAAAGGCGGAGCTCCTCAATCGCGTGAAAGAGTCTCGCAACGATCTCAACAATGACGACAAGGGGGGAGACGAGGCGGACCAGACCGTTCGCGTTCTGGCTGAAGCCGAGTTCTTGTCGCGCCACGAGCGTCTGAGAAATCAGCTCATGGAGATCGAAAATGCGTTGGCCCGAATCGAGAACGGCAGCTTCGGCATCTGCGAAGAAACTGACGAGCTCATCGAGCCCGAGCGTTTGCGTGCGATTCCGTGGACCCGCCTTTCAATCGAAGGCGCCGAGATCCGCGAATCCATGAATAAGAAATACGCGCGATAGTTTGAAGAGACTCTAAAAAAATCAAAGGGCTCGGTGGCAAGGACGCCACCAGCCCTTTTTTATTTGGGAATTTGCATCTTGCGTCAAAAGGCCAATGGCTTGATTTTTCAAGGCGTTGCCCGGATGTTGTGGCGGCTTAACCAATTTGAGGAGGACCCCCAAATGAAGCTGAACACACTCGGGCTTGCCCTGATGACGGCCCTGATGATGCTTGCTGGCACTGCTGGTGCCGTTTCGTTGAATGCCAACGCCCCTGTCGGCGGAACATTCACGCGCAACTTGGGCGGTGAGCCCCCGTCCATCCACCCCATCACTTACGAAGATCTTTATGGCGCGTATGTTCTGGGTTACGTGATGGACACTTTGGCTCAGCGCAACCCTGAGACCAATGAGTTCGAACCCCGTTTGGCCGAAAAATGGGAAATCTCGAAAGACCAAAAGACCTACACATTCTTCCTCCGCAAAGATGCGACCTTCCACGATGGTAAGCCTGTCACCGCCGAAGACGTGAAGTTCAGCTTGGACGCTCTTCGCGATCCCGCTTACAAAGCCGCGGACAAGCTCCCTTACTACGAGGGCATCGCCAAAGTTGAAGTCGTCGACACGCACACCGTGAAATTCCATGTGAAAGACACGTACTTCCAAAACTTCATTTCGATGGCAGAACTCTACGTTTTGCCGAAACACGTTTACAGCGACGTTGAGAAGTCGAAAAAAATGACCAAGGCCGCTGTCGGCGCCGGTCCTTACATCCTCGACAAATTCGAACGCGGTCAGCGTATCGTTCTCAAGCGCAACCCCACTTGGTACGGCTACAACACGCCCGCTTGGAAAGGTTCGAACAACTTCGCCACCGTGATCCTGCGTTTCGTGAAAGAAGCCGCGGTTTCTTTCGAGATGATCAAAAAGGGTGAGCTCGACTACGAAGTTCTCACGGCTGAATACTACGTGAAAAAGGCCGAAGGCGCTCCCTGGGGCCAAACCGTTTTCAAAAACAAAGTTGAGAACAAATCGCCCAAATCGTACGGCTTCGTCGGCTGGAACTTCCGCCGCGACATGTTCCAAGACAAGAACGTCCGTATCGCTCTCGCGCACCTGATGAACCGCGAAGAGATGAACCAAAAATTCCGCTACGGAATGTCGGACCTGGCCACGGGCCCCACGTACCGCATGTCGGAGTACGCTTCGAAAAAGGTCAAAGCGCTCGAGTTCAACCCCAAATTGGCGGCCGAACTGCTCGCCAAAGCCGGTTGGAAAGACAGCAACAAAGACGGCATCTTGGACAAAACCATCAACGGCAAGAAAGTGGATCTGCGCTTCTCGCTGATGTACGCCAATAAAGACTTCGAAAAATACTGGACGCTCTACAAAGAAGGTCTCAAAAAGGCCGGCGTCGAGATGGACTTGAAATATCTCGAGTGGAACTCGTTCTTGAAACTCCTCGACGAAGGCAACTTCGATGCGGCCGCCCTGGCCTGGTCGGGAACTTTCGAATGGGACCCCAAGCAGATCTGGCACTCGGCGAACGCGGTTCCCGGTGGTTCGAACTTCATCGCCTACAAAAACACCGAGGTTGATAAGCTCATCGACCAAGCTCGCATGGAAGCCAACAAAGGTAAACGCATCGAGAAGCTGAATAAAGTTTACGAACTGATCGCGGCGGATGCTCCCTACGCTTGGCTCTTCAACGACAAGTACGCGTTCTACGCGAACTCGAATAAAGTCGCCAAACCCGCCGATACCTTTGCATTCGACGTTGGTTTCGACTACTGGTGGACCAAAGCTCCCTAATGGGGGCTTTTGGCTCTGGCTGATTTGAATTCGTAAGGACTTTCTTTGCTCACGTTCATTCTGCGCCGACTTGTACTGCTCATCCCGACGTTCTTCGGAATCACGTTGATCTCCTTTGTGATCATCAACTTGGCTCCGGGGTCGCCCATTGAGCAAAAGATCCAAGCCATCCGTTTCGGCGCTCAAGGTGAGCGCGGCGGCGGAGGCGGGGACCGCGGCACCTTCGGCATGAACGAAGAGGTGATCGCGGCCATGAAGAAGCAGTACGGCTTCGACAAGCCCATCCATGAGCGCTACATCATCTGGCTCAAAAACCTGGCTCGTTTGGATTTCGGCGAAAGCTTCAAGTACCAAGAACCCGTCATCGACGTGATCGTGAGCAAGTTTCCGGTCTCGCTGCAGTTCGGGATCGCCTCTCTGTTTCTGACCTATTTGATCTGTATTCCGCTCGGAATGGCCAAGGCGACCCGCGCGGGGTCCTTCTTCGACGCCGCTTCGGGGATTGTTTTGTATCTGGCTTACGCCATCCCACCGCTCGTTTTGGGCGTGTTCTTGATCACGTTCTTCGCCGGTGGCTCTTACTTTAGTTGGTTCCCAACGGGTCTCTTCAGATCTGACGACTACGAGAATATGACCGCTTGGGGTCAAATCGTGGACCGTGCCCATCACTTTGTTCTTCCGCTGATCTGTTATTTGATCGGCGGTTTCGCCGAGCTCACGGTGTTGATGCGCAACTCGCTCTTGGATGTGATCAACCAAGATTACGTTCGCACGGCTCGCGCCAAAGGGCTTTCTGAGAACAAGGTTCTCTACAAGCACGCCATGCGAAACGCCCTGATTCCGATCGCGGTGAACCTTGGCGGGTTCTTGCAGGTCTTCTTGGCCGGCTCGCTCATCGTTGAAACGCTCTTTCAATTGGACGGTCTCGGACAGCTCGGCTACACGTCGATCTTGGCTCGCGACTACAACGTCATCATGGGTTTGATCTTCTTCAATGCTTTGACCCTGATGATCGGCCGTCTGCTCAGCGATATCACCTACGTTTTGATCGACCCGAGGATTGACTTCAAATGATCGAAAAACGCCTGAAGAACGAACTCAGTCTCAAACGTTGGAGGCGCTTCAAGCGGAGCAAGTCGGCCATCGTGTCGGCTTGGATCCTGATTGCGATTTTCTTTTTTAGCTTTACGGCTGAATTCTGGGCGAACAACAAACCGATCGTGATGAAACATCACGGTTCGATGTACTTTCCGCTCGTCAAAGACTACCACCCCTCCGAGTTTGGGCGCGAAGACATCTTTGTGATGGACTACCGCTCGCTTGAGTTCAACGAAGGCGATTGGGCGGCCTGGCCGCTCGTTCAATGGGATCCTTTCGAGAGCAACGCCTTCGTGGACTCGTACCCGGCGGCGCCCTCCAAGCTGAACTGGATCGGCACCGATGACCGTGGCCGCGACGTTTTGTCGCGTCTGTTGTACGGCTTTCGTTACACGATTATTTACGCCGTCGGCGTTTGGCTGTTGGCCTACGTGACCGGCACCGTGATTGGTGCGGTGATGGGCTATTTCGGCGGTTCGACCGATCTGCTCGGAAGTCGCTTCGTCGAGGTCATCGAGCAGATGCCGCGGACCCTGCTTTTGATCACGATCATCTCGATCTTCTCGCCCAACCTGATCTGGCTGATCGTCTTCACGGTGATTTTCGAGTGGACCTCGATCTTCCACCACATGCGCGCGCAGTTTCTGCAGTTGCGTAAGCGTGATTTCGTCGAAGCGGCGCGCGCCTTGGGCGCGAGCCACTCGCGCATTGCGCTCTCGCACATTTTGCCGAATGCGCTCACGCCACTGGTGACTTTCTCGCCTTTCGCGATCGCGGCGAACATCTACGGTCTGACGGTTCTGGATTATCTTGGCTTGGGTTTGGCCGCGCCGACACCGAGCTGGGGTGAGTTGATCTCGCAGTCGCAAAAGTACATCACGACCGCGGAGTGGCTCGTGTGGGCCCCAGCGATTTCGATCGTCATTACGATGACGGCGCTGATCAACATCGGGATCGCGATCCGCGACGCTTACGACGCCAAAGCCTAGTGCCGGGGGTCAGTTTCTGGCCCGTCTGGAGTTCTGTTTTTTTGCATAAAAATTTGACGGTTCCCTCGAGATTCGCGCCCCGCGTGTGTTTGCGGGTTCGACAGTTCCCGATTCATTAATGCCCGCCCATACATCGTCCGAAGAGTGATTCAGAACTCACTCACTAAAGGATGATCCATGGTCGGAACCATTCGCACATCTCGACTTCTTTGGGGCGCCTTTCTCGCTCTGTCTTTGTGTTCTGTCTCCTGTTCGAAGATGAATGAAATTCCCGCGCTGGATGAAACCGGCGACGAAACCGCCACCGATGTCGGCGGGGATCGCGGACCGGCTTCGGGTTCGCAAAAACTTCTCATCAATCAGGCCATGAATCTGCGCCAAGAGAAGAACGGCGTGCTCGAACTTCGCATCGAACTTCCCGCGGGGACGCAGGTCGAAGTTCCCTCGGACTACTCGACCAGCCATTTGGATTTTCGCAATAGCAGCGGCGCTCTGGAGCGCTCGAGCACAGGCTTCGTGACGCCTCTCAAGATCATTTCTGTTCCCAAAGATTTTGAGTCGGCGTTTCCCGCCACCAAAATCGCCGAAATCAACCAGACGGCCGGCGGACTCTTTATCAGCGCTTCGATCGTCAGCGCGATCGAGGGCGTGAGTGGCAATTTTGCCGCGTTGAAACCCGCCGAGCTGGGCGCGGGCTTTACCAAATCCTTCAACGCCAATGGGAAACCCAAGTTCAGTTACACCACCTCGTCGACCAAGCGTTTCGGAGAGCGCATCAACAAGGGCATTGATCCCAATTCGATGTCGAACGCAGATCGCACCAAGTACCAGCGCATCTATGAAGAGCTTAAAAAAGCCGCTGACCGCTCGGTCGAAACCAAAAAGTCCTACCTGATGATGGATCAGGCCGCGGCGACTCAGGCTTCGATCAATTTCGAAAAAACCGGGACCATCTCGCCGGTGGGCGCGTGGACCATCGCGGTCAACGCCACGGCCGTCCGTCACGGCTTTCCGAACGTGCCTTGTGCCGAGTTTCAGAGCGAAATGCTGCGCCAGGCGTACCAGCGCGCGGGCTATCGATTGACCGACGACTTCAATAAAACCAAAGGCAACGAAGTGATCTGGTCTTCGACCGCCGCCGTCGTGAATTTTTCGATGGCTCTTTACAAGGCTGGCTGGGTGCCTTGGGATTCGACGAAGTACCGCCCCCTAACGGGTGCGTTCATGATGCACGGAGCGGGTTACACACCCGGTCACACGTTCATCGCGGCCGGTGACGACGGCCGCTACATCGTGGACAACGGCGCTCCTCAGGGCCGCGATTTGCGCAAAACTTCAGATTCGACCATCGCCATGATGTTCCAAGTTGGCGTGTTCTTCCTGCCTCCTGGCATCAATCCGCCTGTCTGGTAATTTTTGTTTGCCCCCGGACGGGCATCTCCTAGACTTTCTTCATCACAAATCAAAGGAGTGATGATGAAAGCCTTGGCGATGGTTCTGATGGGTGTTTTGGTCTCGGCAGCCGCGTTTGCTCAAACGAGCTACCCCGAATATCTCTTGCTCGATGCCGACGGAATGTCGTGCCGCCAGCAGATTCAAGATCCCACCGGCTATGCCGACGTGGACGCGGTCAAAATGCTTTTGGGAACTCTGGATCTCAAATGGGACGGCGACCATGAGTTCCGCCTGGACTACATCAAAATTCAGCTCATGAGCAACGAAGTCGACAACGGCCGTTTCGCGAAAATCATCTCGGGCCTGGATCTGTCGTACATGTTCTTGGGTAAGCCCGGTGTTGTGAAAGTCGCGCCCCACTCGGTGGTTTCGACCACCGATGCCTGCTTCGTTGAAGTCGGCGGCATCGGTTTGACCGACACCAACATCCCGGCCGCCGGAAATGGCGAGATTCTCTTTGTCGGCACCTACAACGATGGCACATCAACCCGCTCGGCGGTGATCGCGCAGCCCTTCTCGTTCCGTTTCGACGGTCCCGCCAGCATCCGCTAGTTCGGCCACTCTCGAAGACCAATAAAAAAGGCGCCCTTTCGGAGCGCCTTTTTTATGATCTTGATGCGAATGCTCTGAAGGTGCCAGGCACCTTTTATTGTTCGGGGTCTTCGAGGTACGTGTAGCCTGACAAGCCCTCTTCGTAGAACTTGATCAGGAGCTTGGCTTCTTGCTTCGAAAGGCTTCCGCGCTGAATCGCCTCTTCAGCGGCTTGGCGGATGCTTTCGACCATCGAGTGGTGGCGGTACTGCACGTAGCTCAAAACTTCGGTCACGGTGTCGCCGGGAACGTAGTGATCGAGAGTGTAACCCGAGGCGGTGACCGACACGTGAACCGCGTCGGTATCGCCGAACAGATTGTGCAAGTCGCCCAGGATCTCTTGGTAGGCGCCGGTCAAGAACACGCCCAAGAAATAGGGTTCCGATTTTTTGATCTCGTGAACCTGCATGGTTTTCTTGGTCTTGCCGGTCTCGGTGTCGATGAACTTTTCGAGTTTACCATCTGAGTCGCAAGTCAAATCGGCAAGCGTCGCTTGCACGACGGGGCGCTCGTTCAGACGGTGAATCGGCATGACGGGGAACAATTGTCCGACGGCCCAAGAATCTGGGATCGACTGGAACACCGAGAAATTGCAGAAATACGTATCGCAGAGCTCATCCGAAAGCTGCTCGACGATGCCTTCGCCGTCTTCGAGGGTCTTGGCGAGCTTGATCATCTTGGTCGCGATCGCGAAGTACATCGACTCGGCCCACGCGCGCTGCTGCAAGCCCAAAACGCCGTAGGTAAAGAGTTGCAGCGTCTCTTGCTTCGACTGTTGCAAGTCATTGAAGCACTCATTGATGTTGCTGGGGTTCAGCTTCTCGTAGATGTACTGCAAGTCTTGCAAGAGCGGGTGGTCGGTCTTGGTCGCGGGACGGGGAGGCTCGTGACGGAGCAGATCATTGGTTCCGGTCACGTTGAACACCAAAATCGAGTGGTGCGCCGTCAAGAAGCGACCCGACTCGGTCACGATGTTCGGGTGCGGAACGCCTTTTTCGTCGCAAAGAGTTTGCAACGCCGACACGACGTCATTCGCGTATTCTTGCGCCGAGTAGTTGGTCGACGAATCCGAGGTGCCGGTGCCGTCATAATCCACGCCCAGGCCGCCGCCGACGTCGATAAACTTCAAATTGGTCGCGCCTTGTTTGTACACTTCGGTGAAGAAGCGCACGCCCTCTTTGAGCGACGATTTGATGTTCTGGATGATCGGGATTTGCGAGCCGATGTGGAAGTGGATCAGCTCGAGGCACTCGAGCATATTGTGCGACTTGAGGATCTCGAGACCCTCAACGAGCTCAACGGTGGTGAGACCGAATTTCGAGCGTGCGCCCGAGCTGTCGATCCATTTGCCCGCACCCTGGGTGTTCAGCTTCACGCGGAAGCCGATGTTGGGCCGGATGCCGAGCTTTTTCGAAGCTTCGACGATCAGGTGAATCTCTTCGAAACGGTCGACGACGATGATCGTGTGACGGCCCAGTTTCTGCGAAAGCAGGGCGGTCTCGATGTACTCGGAGTCTTTAAAGCCGTTGCAGATGATGACCGCGTCTTGCGTCTTCATCAACGCGAGAACCACGAGCAGTTCGGGTTTCGAGCCGGCTTCCAAGCCCATGCGGTGCCCTTGGCCGTGCTTCACCAGCTCTTCGACGAGGTGGCGCTGCTGGTTCACCTTGATCGGGTAAACGCCGGTGTATTGGCCTTTGTAGTTGTGCTCGGTGATCGCTTTCGAGAAGCAGTTGTTGATCAGATCCACGCGGGCTTTGAGAATGTCGGGGAAGCGGATCATGATCGGAACGCGAATACCGCGGTCCATGAGGTCTTGAGTCAGTTCGAGAAGGTCGACACTCGGGCCCGTGGATTTTCCGCAGGGAGTGACGTGAACGTTTCCGTTCTGGTTGACGCGGAAATAACCGTGTCCCCAATTGTTGATTCCGTACATTTCAGAGCTTTTGTCTGCCGACCAACCGGTGGGGCTGGCGGGACCCGTTTGAACCAACTCAGGGCTCGGATGTTCCATCGTCTTCAAGTCCTCCAAATGGTGGATTCCCGAGAGCGGGAATGCATTTTCTTCGTTTATGAGAGCGTTCAAAATCAAAGTCCAGGAAAATCGACAAAAAAGCGGCCCGCAAAGCCCCCGACTTCGGCACAGAAACGAGCCTCCGGACTCGGGCCATGCTCGAGAGTCGCGTAGACTGAAGGCAGCACCAGGAGTGTGTTTTTGGCAGAGGCTCAGTCGATCACGGCCGCGGACCGTAAAATTTTAGTCGTCGATGACGATCCGGACAGTCTCGAAATTGTCTCGGAGGCCCTCCGCTGGGAAGGCTACAAAATCACGACCGCCGCGAGCGGCGCCGAGGCGCTCGACTTCATCAAGCGCGAAAAATTCGATCTCATCGTTCTCGACGTGAATATGCCCGGCATGAACGGCCTCGAAACTCTCCGCGATCTGCGGCAGCAAGAGCGTTACGTTTCGGTGGTGTTCATTTCGGGAAACAGCAGCACCGAAGCCGTTATTGAGGGGCTGGATATGGGCGCCGACGATTACATCGCTAAGCCCTTCGATCCTCTCGAAATGCTGGCGCGCGTGCGCACCCAGCTCCGCATCAAAGACCTCAATGATCAGCTCCGTGACGCTAACGAAAAACTCAAAGAGCTGGTCGATATCGACGATCTCACCGGGCTGTTCAATATGCGCTCGGTGTACCAGCGCCTTGATTTCGAGCTTGAGCGCGCGCGCCGGTTCAACCGTCAGGTGGCCGTCGTGATGATGGACATGGATTTCTTTAAGTCGGTCAATGATGGGCACGACCACCTGTTCGGCTCGTTCGTTTTGACGGAAGTGGGCGGCATTGTCCGCAAAAATATCCGCAATATCGACATCGGCGCCCGCTACGGTGGCGACGAGTTTTTGATCGTTTTGACCGAGCTCAACAAGGACGGCGCGCAAATCTTCTGCGAGCGTCTGCGCAAGGCGATTTCGACCAAACTTTTCAAGAGCGGCGCCGATGAGATCCACCTCACCGCCTCTCTGGGCTTTGCGATCACCGCGATCGGCGACAAGGGGACCGACGCCAAAACGTTGGTCCGAACCGCCGACAACGCCCTTTATGAGGCCAAACGGGCCGGCCGCAACTGCGTCCGCTCGATTGAAATGGCGCCGGGGGATTCTTCTTCGGGAACTTCGGGCCAGACCCCCGCCGCCAGTTGACACTGACGCGGCCCCTTGATTAAACCGGGGCCATGGACATCACCCGCAAAGCGGCCGTCATCTCACTCGCCGCGAGCATCGCGATTTTAGCCCTTAAATTCTGGGCCTACTCCGTCACCCATTCGACCGCGGTGTTGTCCGACGCGCTCGAAAGCATCGTGAACGTGCTGTCGGCGGCGGTGGCTCTTCAGGTCATGCGCGTGGTCGCGCGTCCCGCTGATGAAAATCATCCCTACGGTCATGGAAAATTCGAATTTTTCTCGATGGCCTTTGAAGGCGGGTTGATCACGTTTGCGGGACTGGTGATCGCGCAGGAGTCGATCAAGGCGCTGATGCAGGGATCGGTTCCTCGCAATATGGACACCGGGCTTATGATCGCCGTCGCTGCCGCCTTGGCGAATGTGGGTTTGGGCGCCTACCTGATGTTGATCGGGCGTCGGCACCGCTCGGAGGCTTTGCACGCGAGCGGCGTTCACGTGATGACCGACGTCGCCACCACGGCGGGCGCGATCGTCGGATTGGCCCTGGTGCGCTGGACGGGCCTGGCGTGGTTCGACCCTGCAGCCGCTCTGCTCTTGGCGGGGCTCCTGGTGTTTTCGGGTTACCGGATCGTTCGCCGGGCCGCTGCGGGCATGACGGATGAGGTGGAGCCCACGGCCATCAACCAACTCACGGAAGCGCTCGAGAAGAACCGCCGTCCCGGGATCATCGATGTGCACCAGATGCGGGTGATCCGGTCGGGTCGTTACCACCACGTCGACGCGCACCTCGTGGTCCCCGAGTTTTGGAGCGTTCTGCAGGCCCATGCCGTTGCCGACGAGTTCGAGAAGTCGGTCGTCCGGGATTACCCGTACGACGGCGAAATCGCGTTTCACCTGGATCCCTGCGAGCGCGAGTACTGCGCACGCTGTTCCGTGCAAGGATGCCCGGTCCGGCGCAAAGAATTTACGGGCCGTCAGCCCTTTGCCGACTTGAACTTGACCCATCCGCCTCAGAAAGACTTGGCTTAAGGAGCCCGCCATGAAACCCGAAGTCACCGCCACCGAATACCGCCGGCCGCAAATCGTTCTGACCAAGTCTTTGAAGCACCCGAACGCTTACACCAAGGCGCTCGACGGGGAGTTTCGCGAATTTGCGTTCAACGAAGAGCGCGGGCCCGAGAACCGAGGCCGCTGGCGCTCCGACATTTTTGGCGTGAAAAGTGAGCACCCAGTCGACCTTGAAATCGGAACGGGCAACGGCGTCCACTTCCAGCATCACAGTCTCGGAAAGCCCGAGCGCTGTTTGGTGGGCGTCGAGCTCAAGTACAAACCTTTGATCCAAACCATTCGCGGCGCTCTCAAAAAAGGCGCGAGAAACGCGCGCATCGTGCGCTACCACGCTTTTAATTTGGATCTTCTGTTCGAGGCGGGCGAGCTCAACGACGTCTACATCCACTTTCCTGATCCCTGGACCACGCCGCGCAAACCGAAGAACCGCATCTTGAACCCGCGCATGCTGGATCTGTTTTTTGACCTGCAGCGCCCGGGCGCGAAGCTCGATTTCAAAACGGACTCGCTCGAGGCCTACCGGTGGTCGATGGAAAACGTGCGCCAGTGCAAATACAAAATTGAATTTGAAACCGAGGATCTGCACGCAAGTCCCCTGGCGAGCGAAAACGTGGTCACCCAGTTTGAGCGCATCTTTTTGCGCCAAGGCATGAAAATCAATTTCGTGCGTCTGCGAAAGCCCTAATGCCGAAGATCTCGTTCGCGAAACCCGGACGTGCCGCTTTCGACGCCGCTCCCGGAACCAATCTGATGCAGGCGCTGCTCGATCACGACGTGCCCGTCGCCTCGAGCTGCCATGGTGACGGCGTCTGCGCCAAGTGCCGCATCGAGGTTTCGCAGGGACTGGAGAGCTTGGGCGCGCGCAATGAGACCGAAGAGTTCTTAGCGGAGCGCTTTAGCCTCAAGAAAAATGTGCGCATCAGTTGCCAAGTGCGCCTGGGTGATCAAGACTTGACCGTCGATACAACGTACTGGTGAGAATATGAAAATCGAGGCCGGCGAAAAGTGGGTGATTTGCGGGGGCAGCTCGGGACTCGGGCGGGCCTTCTCGCGGCTGGTGAGGGCCGAACATCCCGAGATCGAGCAGGTGCTGATGTCTCGGCGCTCGGAAGTGTCGGCCGATTTTTCGAAAATCGAAGAGTGGCCAAACGCACTGGCGTTGATCGAAGGCTTCGCGCCGACGCGGCTCTTTTACTTTGCCGGCGGCGGACCTCACGGCCCGTATTTCGAAAAAAAATGGTCGTCGCACGAGTGGACCTTCCGGGTGAACTTTTTGTTCCCCGCGTTTCTCCTGTCGAATTTGAAAGTTTCCGCATTGAAACAAGCGCTCTTTGTCGGATCGGCGGTCAATGAAGCGAAAGCCGATCCCGAAGCCGCCAGCTACGCCGCTGCCAAGCACGCTTTGAGGGGATTGGTGCTAAGCCTGCAAGCCGACAAGAGCTCGGGACTGGATTTACGCCTTTTAAGCCCTGGTTACCTGGACACCCCGCTTTTGGCGCAGGATGCTTGGCCGCGTCAGACTGACGGATCTCTCAAAACCCCCGATGATGTCGCTGCCTCAACTTTAAGCTGGGTGCAGGATGTGCAGGGCGCCAACGGGCACTTCACTCTCGGCTAGGCTTTCTTGAACGGGCGCAAACTGCTATGCTCGTCGGGACTTTGACGACTTCAACCGAAGGACATTTCGTGAGCGACAATCAACTTGAAGACATGATTATTATCGGGTCCGGGCCTGCCGGTCTCACTTGCGCCATCTATGCGGCCCGCGCCAACCTCAAGCCTCTCATGATCGAAGGCGAAGAGGCGGGCGGCCAGTTGATGGTTACGACCGATGTCGAAAATTTTCCGGGCTTCGAGCATGGCGTGACGGGCCCCAATCTTGTGGCGACGATGCGTTCGCAAGCCGAGCGTTTCGGTACGCGCTTCATCACCCGCAACGTGACCAAAGTTGATTTTTCTTCGCGTCCGTTCAAAGTTTTTATCGGTCAAACGCAGTATCTCGCGAAGACCGTGGTTATCAGCACGGGCGCGAGCGCGAAGTACCTGGGCCTTGAGTCCGAGCGCAAATACATGAACCGCGGCGTTTCGGCGTGCGCGACTTGCGACGGCGCCTTCTTCAAGAACGTCGAAGTGGCGGTCGTGGGCGGCGGCGACACGGCGATGGAAGAAGCCAACTTTCTCACGCGCTTCGCTTCGACCGTGCATCTGATCCACCGTCGCGATTCGTTCCGGGCGTCGAAAATCATGGTCGACCGCGCGCTCGCCAATCCGAAAATCAAAGTGCATTACAACAAAGAAGTCGTCGAAGTCTTGGGCGATGAAAAGGGCGTGAACGGTCTCATGTTGAAAGACACCGTGACGGGCGCGACCGAGCGTCACCAGTTCCAGGGCCTGTTCCTCGCGATCGGCCACAAGCCGAACACCGACGTGTTTAAAGAGTGGCTGCGCTTGGACGAGACCGGTTACATCAAAACCGAAAAGGGCTCGACCTACACCAACATTCCTGGTGTTTTTGCCGCGGGAGACGTGCAAGATCATGTCTACCGCCAAGCGATCACGGCCGCCGGCTCGGGCTGTATGGCGTCGATCGATGCGGAACGATGGCTGGAGGCCAATCCCTAATGGCGAAGAAAAAAGTCAACGCTCTCGATCTGATTCAAAAAATCGAAAAGCTCACCAAAGAGCGCATGACGAGCCCTGAGGTCGTTCAACTCGACCAATTCCGCGACTTTCGCAATAAAGTCGAGCCGCGCACCATCTTGATCATCGAGGATGACGAGACGATGCGCACGGCTCTGAAACGCATCTTCGAGAGCGACGGTTTGCAGACGCGCTTGGCGTCGGATGGCACTGAGCTCTCGGTGATCATGGACGAGATCACGCCCGATTTGATCCTGATGGATATCGGACTGCCTTGGATTAACGGTTTTGAACTGGCCCAGCTTCTGAAAGAACACAAAGAGATCAAGAAAATCCCGCTCGTGTTCGTGTCGGGACAAGCTTCGGATGAGGATCTCAAGCGCGCCTTCGCGATTGGCGCCGACGACTTCATCAAGAAGCCTTTCGAGATCGATAAATTGCGCAAGACCGTCCAGGCTTTGCTCAAAATCAATGGTTCATAATTCGTTTTCGCTCAAACACATGGTCGAAGTTCTGCATCGTCGGGCCAAGCCCCGTGGGCTTTGTATCGCCGACGTGTTCGAGGTTTTCGGCACGCTCAGCCAGTCTGTCGTTGTTCTTTTGATGTGCGTTCCCTTCGTGCAGCCGGTCCCCCTTTTGGGCCTCTCCACGCCCGCGGGCATGGTCATGATGGCCATGGGCGCTTCGCTCGCCATGGGCATCCGTCGGCCTTGGCTGCCAAAAAAAATCCTGAACAGGCACATCGAGTTCGAGACGGTGGACAAAGTCTGCACGGCGCTCGAGAAAGTGCTCGAGAAAACCGAGCGGTTCATCAAGCCCCGCTACGGATCTTGGGTGGAGCTTCCAATTGTTCGCGTGCTCAACGGAATTTTGATTCTGATTTTCGCGTTTTTGTTGGCGTTGCCGCTGCCGGTTCCATTTTCGAACATGGTCCCGGCTTATTTTCTGATCTTGAACGCCGCCGGCTGGCTTGAGCGAGATGGCCTCGTGCTGCTCATCAGCTACGTGATCGCGATTTTTGCTTTCGCTTTTTTCGTGGGGCTCACGCACGGAACCGCGGAGCTGATCCAGCATTTCTGGAACTAGGGAATAATGTAAATGAACTGAGGGTTGTTCAGGAGGTCATCGATATCGATGTCTCCGCCCTGTAGGACCGCGCCCGAAGAACCATCGGCGGCGATTTCAACAATGTGGTTGAAGGCGGTGTCGGCAACCAGAACTCGTCCATCCGCGCGAATCGCCATCGGGCCCGGTGTTGATAAGACTCCAAGATCCGAATAGCTCCACACCGCAGTTGTCAGGTCAGTTGAGTACTTGCGGACCGTATCGGTGGTTCCGCTGAAGACCGCGTAAATGTTGTTGTTGGCATCCGAGCGGCAGTCCATGACGTCGGTCGTTCCGGCAATACCTGAGACCGCCGAGGCCACCTGGGTGACGCCTGTCGGGTTGTCGACGTAGGTGCGGACGAAGTCAGATCCTGTCGAACAGTGAACGAAGTTTCCATTCGGCATGGCATCGATGCCGGTTCCGGTCGTTTGCAATGCCTTGGGCCACGTCTGTGCGCCCACCGTGATCCGGCGAGTGGGGATCGCGGCACTTGAGATGCGCTCCACGTTGCTTGTTTCAACGATCAAGAGGTCGCCCGAAAGGAGTTGGGTGATGCCACGAATGGTTCCCGAGAATTGAGCGTCCGTATAGTAGAGTGACTGAGTTCCGTCTGGTGCGATGGCAATCAGACGGTCGGCGGTGCCATCGACGGCAACGACGAGTTGCTTGGTCGTTCGGTTAAAGACGATCGAAGTGAAAATCTCGCCAGCCGTATGTGAAAGGCTGGAGAGAACGCGTTTAAACTTTCCTTTTGAATCAAAGAGAAGCAACGTGCGCGACCCCGAGTTGGAGATCACGATATCGCCCGAGGAGTAAACGGAATTGCCGTCGAGAAGCAGATCCGCTTCTGGCTTTTTCGCGCACGAGATCGAAAACGAGGATAGGGCGACCAGACCAATCACAAGTAAAATACTTGATCTTAATGTCGTCTTTGCCATTGTGTTCTCCTACGAGACTTTTCGGCAAAGATTGCGTTAACCATGAGAAAATCTCGGGACGGGCGTCATCTCAAAGTGAAACAGGACCGTGTGGTCCTGTTTCGGTGACTGATTGGTTTGTGTGACAAGGGTCGTGGATTTGAATTAGATCGCAATCGGCGTTAAGTCGACAAACAGGCCCTGAAGGAGCTCCGCCGTTTTGTTTGCCGACGACTTAAAAGACACGCGCGAGCTGCGAAGGGGGCCGCCGACGGCTTCGCCGGTGAACATCAGTCGCTGCTGCTTCTTGGTTTCGGGACAGTTGTAGGTGATGAGCACTTCGAATGACGTGTCCATGAAGTTGGTGGGGAGCATATCCTTCAAGAGCGCGCCGGACTCCGAGATATTCAAGCTTTCGGTGCGGAACGAAGCTCCGCGGTTGTTCATAATAACGACCTGAAGATTCAGAGAAAAACGAGGGGCGATCCGTCGCCCAAGACCCGCGAATCCTTCGTACTTCTTTTTAAGTGCATTGAGATCGATGGGAGTTTGAGGACCTTCGCGAAGAGATCTGAGCTCAGCGGCCGAGATGCCCTCGATGAACGTGATTGAGGCGTCGGTGTAGCTGGAGGTCTCTTCCGAGCCCCGGCGGCGTTTACGACGACTCGAAGAATCTGCCTCAAGAAGAGCTAGTTTTGCAGAGATCGCATTCATCGACATATCAGCATGTCCCCCTTGGCTGATAGTAGAGCAAGGGCAGGGCCAGGCGCGGAGCAATTCGTCGAAGCTGATGGCGTTTTTTTGTCGAAGAAAAATGTCTCAGGACGAGATTTTCAGAGAGAAAAATCAGAGGTTTCAAATGCTTAGTTCGCCGCCGTCAAGGCGGCGGCAATGTTCTTAAGATCGACGGCTCACTCTGGCGCGACCCGCAGGCAAGCCGCCAAGTGCTCAGGGCGTTTCACTTCGAGACGCGGAACCGTCCGTGCGCATTCATCAATCGCCTGCGGACAGCGGGGATGAAAATGGCAACCCGAGGGCGGATTTAAGGGGCTGGGGACATCGCCTTTCAGTGGGATTCGCGTGGCCCGGTGGGACGGATCGGGGATCGGGATCGCCGAGAGGAGCGCCTGGGTGTACGGGTGACGCGGATTCGCGTACAGCTCGCGGCTCTCGGCGAGCTCGACAATGTTTCCGAGGTACATCACCGCGACGCGGGTTGAGACGCGTTCGACAACTTTCAGATCGTGCGCGATAAAGACGTACGTCAGCTCGAGTTTTTGCTGCAGATCCATCAGCAGGTTCAGAATCTGGGCTTGGATCGAAACGTCGAGTGCCGAGACCGCCTCATCGCAAATCAAGAGCTCGGGCTCAACGGCAAGGGCACGGGCAATGCCGATGCGCTGACGTTGTCCTCCCGAAAATTCATGCGGGTGGCGCTCAAGGCCTTCGGGGCGAAGACCAACGGTCTCGAGCAATTGCTTGGCGCGGTCGCGACGGTCGCCAGCCGAGTCCAAAATCCCGTGGACGATCAGCGGTTCGGTGAGCAGTTCGCCGACGGTCATGCGGGGGTTGAGCATGGCGTAGGGATCTTGAAAAACGATTTGAATCTGCCGCCGCAAAGCCCTGAGGCGCGCGCCTTTGCAGGTGGTGATGTCTTCGCCTTTAAAGAGAAGACGTCCGCTCGTGGGCTCAAGCAGGCGCACCAAGCACCGACCGAGCGTCGATTTTCCGCACCCCGACTCGCCGACAAGTCCCAGCGTTTCGCCGCGCTCGAGATCGAACGAAACGTCTTGCACGGCAAGCACTCGCGCAGAGACGCGCCCGAAAAGATCCGTGCTCGCAGTAAACGATTTGCTGAGATGTTCGACGTGCAGCAGGGGCGTGTTCACGTCAGATCCTCCGCCGGATGAAAGCAGGCCGCGAGATGAGAGGCGCGGTCTTGAACCTTGAGTTCGGGTTCTCGCGCCCGGCAATCGCTCTGGACGGCGGGGCAGCGGTCTTGAAAGCGGCAGCCGACGGGCAAATTCAGGGGGCTGGGCACCGTTCCCGGGATTGCGGTGAGGCGTTCGCGGACCCGCTGACCAGCTTGAAGACGCGGTGACGAACTTAAAAGCCCGCGCGTGTAGTGATGACGGGGACGGTGAAAAATGTCTTCGACGGAGCCCTGCTCGACGATTTTGCCGGCGTACATCATGGCGACATCATCGCACATCTCGGCGACGACGCCCAAATCGTGGGTGATGAGCAAGAGGCCCGCCCCGGTCTCGCTCTGAAGGCGGCGCATGAGATCTAAGATTTGCGCCTGAATCGTGACGTCCAGAGCGGTGGTCGGTTCATCCGCGATCAAAAGCTGCGGATCGCAGGCCATCGCCATCGCGATCATCACCCGTTGGCGCATGCCTCCCGAGAGTTGGTGCGGGTATTCGTGGTAGCGCTGCTCGGGAGCCGGAATGCCCACTTTTTTGAGCATTTGCAGGGCGTACTCGCGCACCTGCGCGCGGCTCCAGTCGCTCCGGTGCAGGCGAAGAGCCTCTTCAATTTGATCGCCGCACGTAAAAACCGGGTTGAGCGAGGTCATCGGCTCTTGAAAGATCATGGCCATCTGGCGCCCGCGCAATTCGCGAAGTCTCTTCTCGGAGACTTGCAGAATGTCTTCGCCGTTCAAAAGAACGCGGCCGCTCCTGATGCGCCCGGGTTCGGGCACAAGTCGCATGAGTGAAAGGGAGGTGACGGATTTTCCGCAGCCCGATTCGCCGACGAGGCCGAGGGTGCGTCCCGGCTCGACCCGAAATGAAACGCCATCGACGGCGCGCACGGTGCCCTCGATGGTTTCAAATTCGGTGCAAAGATTTTGGACTTCGAGCATTCCATCGGATAGCCCGAAAGTCCTTTCGGTTCAAGGAGTTATCATTCAGCGCAAGGGCGCTGCTGACGGCCTTTGCAAGACCAATCTTGCGCGGAGGAGTTGCTGGCCGTGGTGACGGCCTTCACGCTTGCGGGTGTGCGGAGCGTGGGTGTGGTGTTCGCCTGGCTCAATTGGCTGGGAGCGCAGTTTTGATAAAACAGAATCACGACGGGATTAAGGACCCACAGAAAGACAAAACTGATCTCGCCCTTTTCCAACAACCGCATGGACTCTCCTGTTCTTTGGTCTAGTGATGGCTTTTCGGCATCACTTCGCAGAACATGAGCGGCCTTCTCATTTCGACACGTGGTTTTGGCAAAATTTATTTCGGTGTTTTGATTTGCGATGCTGTGCTTGGCCTCGGGTTTGCAATTTCACAAACGCAAGAACACGCAATGTCTTTCAAAAAGAGTAAAGGCGGCAAACGGGAATTTTGATTCCCAATTTGGAACCGATGATGGATCCAAATCAGTTTTTGTCGACCACTTTGGAACCAACAGAAAGAGCGTGGGGAGGTCACCATGAACATTACAAGAACAAACATCGCAGCGAATGAAATCGTCATTCACGGCATGGTGACCCTCGTCGATAAGTCCTGCGACTTTTCAGAGATGAAGACCCTTTCGGTCTTCTGACAAGCGCACCAAAACTGAAATCCAAAAATTAAAATTTTGTACGCCGGCATGGGGCCGCGCGCACATCCTTTTTGCGTCTCGAGGCCCGGGACGCGGAAGGGTCATCAACGTTCGCACCGCACTTGCGGTGGAGGAGATACTTTTATGCAAGCTTTGAGACAAAAAAAGCGGCACTGGGAAAAGTGGGGACAGCCCTTCAAGGCTGAGCCTGAAAACGAAGCTCTCGTCGTGGACCACGTTGAAATCGCCCGGGCCTTTGGGATTCTCAAAAACCATCTCCTCCATCGCCAAGGGGCCGCGTACGTCGCGCGGCTCGCGGTGGGTGCGGGATGGCGGATCTTCAAGGGCCTGCTGTGGTTTCTCTTCGCGGGACCGCGCCTTGTCCGGCACGAAGCGCCGGGCGTTTGGCAGGAGCGCCACGAATTTGAGCAGCGCTAAACGGCAAAACTAGCCCAGAGCGTTAGGAAAGGGGGCTGCGGGCATTGCGTCCGCCGCCCCCTTCGATTATGACCAAATGACGGCTTAATATTTCGTGTGGAGGTCTTCCATGGGTGAGTTCAGTATCTGGCATTGGCTCGTGATCGCTTTTATCGCGCTCTTGTTTTTTGGACCCAGCCGTGTGGAAGGTCTCGGAAAATCTCTGGGCCGCGCGATCCGCGGTTTCAAAGACGGTATGAACGAAATGGAAGCCGATGCGAAGCCGGTGAATGATCCCGACAAGCAAATCAAAAATACGGAGTCCAGCTCGTCTCAGGGCCAGACCCAATCCAATAAAGAAAAGCAGAACAGCTAACTGGTGTCCCCGACCTTCGGGGGTAATTAGTTCCAATCAGCAAATTGCGGTCCCTTCGTTTTGCGAAATCTTTTTTTTGTGAGACAATCAAGGGACACGCGTATGTCGATGAACTTCTCTCTCTTTTTCATGACGGCTCTTTTGTCGCTTTCGGCTTTGGCCGAGGGCGCGGCCTCGTCGACGACGCCGCCGGCTCTCGCTGAGCAGTGCGAGAACGCCCTCAAAATTTACGGCGACAAAGGCAAGGTTGATCCCAAGCTTTTGAAAGCGGCGTGCAACGAAGTCAAAGTTCTGGGCGACAACTGCCGCAGCGTGAACGGTGTTCCGCTCTTTCATTACGACCGTCCCGGCAAACACAAGACTCAACAAAAAATTTTGGTGTTCTCGCTCATTCACGGCGACGAAGTGCCCGCGGGCATGGTCGGCCGCTTTTGGATGGAGCGGTTGCAGGGAATCGATCCCCGTAATAGCTGGCGCGTGATTCCCGTTCTGAATCCCGACGGCGTCAAGGCCCGCACACGCACCAATGCCAACAAGGTTGATATCAATCGCAATTTTCCGACGGCGGATTGGGATAAAGAAGCGCGCGCGTACTGGCAAAAAACGTCGAACAAAAATCCCCGTCGCAATCCGGGCGAGAAGGCCGCGAGCGAACCCGAAACCCGCTGCGCGCTTGATCACATTATGGACTTCAAACCCGACTTCGTGGTTTCGGTGCACACGCCGTTGAAAGTTTTGGATTTTGACGGCCCCCGCGTGAAGCCGCCCAAATTCGATTACTTACCATGGAAGACGCTCGGCAATTACCCGGGGTCGCTCGGCCGCTATCTTTGGCTTGAGCGCAAGACGCCCGTGTTGACCGCCGAATTTAAAGAAGATGAACCGCCCGAGAAGTCGCTCGTCGAACTTCAGGATATCATCGGTTTCTTGGTCAGCCTCGAGATCAGCGGAAGAGTTCCTTCAGGGACCGAATCTCCTCAGCAGACAAACTCGCCTTCGCAGATGCCAGGTTCTTCTCAAGCTGTTCAAGAGACGTCACACCCAAAATCACCGAACTGACATCCGCATGAGCGGCGACGTAGGCGATCGCGATCTGTCCGCGCGTGATGCCCTTTTTCTCGGCGAATTTTTTGAACTCCGCCATCTTTTCTTGATTGGCTTTGGTCACGTACTCATTCTTCAGCCAGTTGATCTGTTGCAGGCGGCCGAGTTCGTCGGGCCTGTCGTACTTTCCGGACAAGAAGCCTGAGGCCATCGGACTCCACGTCACAAGGCCCATGCCGAGCTCACGGGCGGCCGGAGCCACGTCCTCTTCGAACTTTTGGCGGACCATCAGGTTGTACTGAGGCTGCTCCACCTGGGGTTTGTAATAGCCACCCTCGTCGCAAATCCGGTGCGCTTCGCGCAGCTGCGCGCCGGTCCACTCGCTGGTGCCCCAATAAAGAATCTTTCCTTGGCGGACAAGATCGTCCATGGCGCGAATGGTCTCGAGCAAAGGCGTCTCGGGGTCGAAACGGTGGCAAAAATAAAGATCAAAATAATCCGTCCCCATGCGCTTTAGGCTCGCGTGCACGGACTCCATGATGTGTTTGCGCGAGAGGCCTTTGTCGTTCACGTCTTCGCTCATCGGCCAGAAGACCTTGCTCGACAGCACGAGTTCGTGGCGTGGAAATTCGGCGAGGGCTTTGCCGACGATTTTTTCGGACTCGCCCTTGGCGTAGACGTCGGCGTTATCGAAGAAGTTCACGCCCGCATCAAACGCGCGGCGGTGAATGGCTTTGACCAGCGGAAGATCGGTGACCGATCCGCCAAATGTCGTCCAGCCGCCGAGGCTGAGCATCGACACCTTGAGGCCGGATTTTCCGAGGGAGCGGTATTGCATTTGCGGATGGGACATGGGGCCTCCTCTTCAAAGAGGCCCCACCATATCAGTGCATTTGATTGCCGTCCAAGGCCGTTTTGATCTGGATCACACGGTCTTGGCTGCTGATGATTTGATCTTGAATCTCGGTCAACGTTTTCACGAGCTTGTCTTTTGCCAGACGGATCGCGACATAAATGTCCTCGTGCACGGCTTCTTCTTCGATCTGCGTGCCGTCTTCGCTGAGCGCGATCGAGATGCGCCACGACTTACGCAAAAGTTTCGGATCCTGATCGAGATACTCTTCAAGTTTAAGCAGTTTCATGGGGTCTTTGGCCACAACCGCGACTTGCGTGCTTGAAGTCGTAAACGGCTGAAAATCAAGCATTGCTTGATAGATGTACGAGCGCACCTCAGGACCGATGTTATCCAGGTCAATTTGGGGCTGGGAGGGGGTTTCCATGCAAATCCTCCTTCATGCTAAGAGATCACGTGCCACTGTTGAAGACGCCGCCTTTGGGCTCTTCCTTATAGTAACAGTGGGGACGGATCTTTTCAGGTCAAGTCAGGTCCAGAAAGAGGCGGAAACAATCTATTGATTCTGAGCGTTCAGCTCCGTTTCATAACGAGACATTTCAGTGGACAAAAGAGCGATCAAAGTTTTTGATGGCGCTCATGAAAAGTGCGAATGAAAACCCCGCCCAGAGCGACTCTCCCGCCAAGCTCGAAACGTCGTGGAAACAGCGGCTCTCCGCTGAGTTCGACAAAGACTACATGAAAAATTTGAAGGCCTTTTTGAAGAGCGAGTATCAAAAAGGGAAAAAGATTTTTCCGGCGGGCGACAAGTACTTCGCGGCCTTGAACAAAGTTCCGTTCGAAGATGTGCGCGTGGTGATTTTGGGACAAGACCCTTATCACGGCGCGGGGCAAGCGCACGGCCTTTCATTTTCGGTTCCTCCGGGCGTGCCGGCGCCGCCCTCACTCGTGAATATTTTCAAAGAGCTGCAATCCGATTTGGGCATCCAGCGACCCTCGCACGGCACGCTGGAGTCTTGGGCCAATCAGGGCGTGCTTCTTCTCAACGCGGTTCTGACCGTCGAAGAGGGCCGCGCGGCTTCGCACCAGGGCAAAGGCTGGGAAACTTTCACGGATGCGGTCATTCACCGCTTGGCCGAAGAGCGCGAGGGTTTGGTCTTCGTTCTCTGGGGGAGCTACGCGCAAAAAAAAGGCGCGTTCATCGACCGCAAAAAGCACCTCGTTCTCGAATCGCCGCACCCGTCGCCGCTCTCGGCGCACCGGGGTTTTTTGGGTTCGAAGCCGTTTTCAAAGATTAATAACTATCTCTCTGAGCGCGGGCAAAAACCGATCGACTGGAATTTGCATTGAAAAATTCCTGCGTTCGTTTTTCGACCCGCCTGCCGTCGCGTTTTGATTTTCAAAACTCAGTCTTGATTTATGACCGCGTGCTCGAAAAAAAATTCGGTCCCTGGATTCGTCGGTTCCCGCGCCGGTACGGCGTGCGCTCGGGCGAGTATCTCAAGGCGGTCGAAAACTTCGCGGGCCATGCGGCCGCGATTTCCAAAGTCGGTGAGGGCCTCTCGGTTCGCGAGATGCAAATCGTCGCTCTCGGCGGGGGGTCGGTTGGCGATTTTGCTGGTTTTGTGGCGAGTGTTTTTAAGCGCGGCGTGCGCTTGGTGCATGTGCCCAGCACCTGGCTTTCGGCGATCGATTCAGCCCATGGCGGAAAGACCGCGCTGAACGTCGGCGGGATTAAAAATCAGATCGGCACCTTTTACCCCGCGAGCGAAGTTTTGATCTGCCGCGATCTTTTGCTTAATCAGGGACCCGCACGATTCGACGATGCCAAGGCCGAGGCCGCGAAGGTGGCGCTGCTCACCTCGGCGGCGCTTTGGACCAAGACGCAAAAAGTCCGCGACGAGTCGGGACTGTTCCGGCTGCTGCCAGATTTGATTCGCGCCAAGCTCAAGATCGTCGCGCTTGATCCGAAGGAGACGTCGGGCCACCGTCATCTTCTGAACTTTGGCCACACCGTTGGTCATGCCCTTGAATCCTCGTTGCATCTGAGTCACGGTGAGGCCGTCAGCCTCGGCCTTCGTTTCGCCATCGATTGGGCGGGAGGGGCGCTGGCCCAAAAAGACCTTTGGGGCATTGCGACCCGTGCGCAGCTCCGCCGGGCATTGGCCCGCCTGAAGAACCCCGCGCGGGCACTCGCGCAGGACAAAAAGATGGTCACGAACAAACGAATTCGATTCATTTTCGTGTCCCGCCCGGGCTATCCTTCGATCCGTGAGGTGAGCGTGTCCGACATTCTCGCCGAGATCGAACGTCAAAAAAACGCCTGAGAGAGATTCGATGCCATTTCAGTTTAAGGGTTCACTGCAAGCCTCCAAATCTTTATTGAACCGCGCTCTGCTCGTGCAGAGTTTTTTTCCGGCGCTCAAAATCAAGGGCGATTCCAACTGCGACGACGTTCGCCACATGAAAATGTCGGTCGTGAGCATGATCCGCAAACAGATTCTCGACTGCGGCGAGGCGGGGACCGTGTTTCGCTTCATGGGCCTTCGCGTGTCGCGCGAGCCGGGCGTGTGGACGCTCAAGGGCTCGGAGCGGTTGATGAAGCGCCCGCATGATGAGATGGCCTTTATTCTCAATCAGCTCGGCGTGAACGTCGATTTCATGCCCGATGGCGTGATCATCACCAGCGAAGGCTGGAAACGCCCGCTCTTTCCGATCAAGATTCCGCGCTCGCGGTCTTCGCAGTTCGCGTCGGGGCTCTTGCTTTCGGCCTGGAATCTGCCGTTCGATCTCGAGTTCGAATTCGCCGGGGCCGCGGTCTCCGAGGGTTACTGGCAGATGTCGCTGGATCTGGCGCGTTCGCTCGGGATGCAAATTGAAGAGCCGCGCGGCGGTTCAATTCGCATTCCCGCGAATCAAAAAATCATGGCGGCCTTCGTTGATGTCGAGCCTGATTACAGCTCGATGTTCGCGGTGGTTGCCGCCGCCCTTGTGGAAGGGTCGGTGGATATCACCGGCGTCGGCGATCGCAGTTTGCAGCCCGACTACATTTTCATGGATCTGCTCAAAAAAATGGGCGCGCCCATGGCGATGAAAGACGGCGTCTTGCACGCGCACAAAGCCAAGAAGCTTCTGGCCATTGAGGCGGGGTTTCGGGGTTGCCCCGATCTGTTTCCGGTGATGGCCGTTCTTTGCGGCTATGCCGACGGCACTTCGATTTTAAAAGAGGCCCCCCAGCTGGCGCTCAAGGAGTCCAACCGCCTCAAGAATACCCACGGACTCTTGACCTCTGCCGGCGTTGAGAGCGCTATCAAGGGCGAGGGACTCGTGATTTATGGCAGGGGAATGACGTTCATCCCGAAAGATTTCGTCTTTGATCCCGATCAGGACCATCGGATGGCCATGGCCGCGGCGCTTTTTCGCCTGCGCGAGCCCAAAATCAAGATCCAAAACGGCGAAGTCGTTAGAAAGAGCTTTCCTGAGTTTTGGTCTGTGTTAGGACTCTAACGTCATGCAGATCTTTTTGATGGGCCATCGCGGCACCGGTAAAACTTCGCTCCTCCAACGCCTGCAAATTTACGGGCGGGCCACGCTTCCAGTTTTTGATCTCGACCGTGAAATCGAGAAAGCCACGGGTAAACGCATCGGCGAAATTTTTGAAGATCAGGGCGAAGAGTATTTCCGCGAACTCGAAAAAAAGACGCTGGCGAAGCTCATCGGCACTCAACCCAAAATGGTGGTGGCGCTCGGCGCCGGCTTTCCCATCGGGTCCTTCGTGTTTCCGGCGGCCTGCGAGATCGTGTGGGTGCGCCGTTCGAGCGATGCCTGGGGCCGCGTCTTCACGGACCGCCCCCGCCTCGAGACCGGCATCAGCGCCAAGGACGAGTACTTGCAGCGCTATCGCGCACGCGACGTGATGTTCTCGCGCAACTGCGATTGGATTTATTGGTTGCCCGAAGGTTTGACCTCGCCTTGCGAATTTGAAAAAGCAATCTGGAACGTGAAGCTCGACGATATCGGCGGGATCCTCACCTTGCGGGCCGATCACTTTCGCAATCCCAAAGTCTTTCGCACCCGACTTCGTCATGCCGGCACGGATTTCTTTGAGCTTCGCACCGATTTTTTAAGCGAAGGCGAAATGGTCATGGCCGATGAGTGGATTAAAACCGAGCGAAAGCTCGTCGCCATCCGCACTTGGCCCCTCTCCGATGAGTGGATGCAAACCATCGAGCGCAGTGCCGAGGTCGATTGGGCCCTCGAACTCGGAGCGCCCAAGGCGCCTCGCATCACCTGCGTGTCGGCCCATGAGCAGCCCGACGGCACCACCTTGCAATCGTGGACCAAGGATTTCGACGCCTATGAACGCAAGGGCCTTCATCTCAAGTGGAGCCCGATCATCGACACGTTCGAAGATTTGCAATTCGGTTTGGATTGGCAGCGCGAGAAGCCCGAGCAGCGCAGCTTCTTGCCGCGTTCTCGCGAAGGCCGTTGGGCTTGGGTGCGTTTGCTTCTCAAAGAACGCCAGAAGCTCAACTTCTGGCGCGATGGCGACGGCAGCGCCTTGGATCAACCGACGCTGCACGAGTGGATTCGCAATTTGAACCGCCCGATCAAGTTCGGCGCGGTGCTGGGCCATCCCGTGAACCACTCGTTTTCTCCCATTGAGCATCTCTCCTATGCGGGACACCGGCAAATGAGCTTCTTCGCGATCGATCTGACCGAAAATGAGTGGGAGTCGGCACTCCCGCGCCTGCGCGATTGGGGTCTCACCATCGCGGCGGTCACATCTCCACTCAAATTCAAAGCCTTTGAACTCGCACAGGTGCGCAGTCCCGAGGCCGAGAAGCTCAAGGCCGTGAACACGCTGAGCTTCAGCCATGGTGAGTGGCGGGGTCACAACACCGACCTGGAAGGTCTGCGAGAACTTTTTGATGGCGTGGAGCTCGATGCGAAAAAAACCGTCATTTGGGGCGGCGGCGGCACCCTGAGAACGATCGAAGAGGTTCTTCCCGAAGCCGTGCCTTATTCGGTGCGCTCGCGTGGTCCTCGTGACGAGTCCAAGACCTTGAGCGGTGCCGAAACGCTCGTGTGGGCGGCGGGGCCCGAGGCCCAGGAGCCGCCTTCCAATATCGGGATGCCCCGACAGGTGGTTGATCTCAATTACCGTGAGGATTCGGCCGCACGTGAGTACGCCGTGCGCTTAAAGGCCCTTTATGTCTCGGGGCTCATGATGTTCAAAGCCCAAGCAGCCGCCCAACGGCAGGAGTGGGATCAGTATGTCGAATAGTTTCGGCCTTCAATTTCGCATCACGAGCTTTGGTGAAAGTCATGGCGCCGCTTTGGGCGTGGTGATTGATGGCTGCCCCGCGGGTGTGACCTGGAATGAGTCTCTGCTGGCTCAGGATTTGGAGCGGCGACGCCCGGGCGCTTCGGCGCTGGCGGGCAATGCGGTCGTCTCTCCTCGTCAAGAAATGGACCAACCCGAAGTTTTGAGCGGCGTTTTCGAAGGTCTAACGCTGGGAACGCCGATTGCGGTCACGGTTCGCAATCAAGACGCCCGCTCTCAGGATTATCAAAAAATTGCCAAGGCACCCAGGGCCGGACATGCCGACGACGTTTGGCGCGAGAAGTTCGGGCATTCGGATCCTCGCGGTGGCGGACGCTCCAGTGGACGCGAGACTCTCGCGCGCGTGATCGGCGGAGCCGCGGCGAAGATGTTTTTGAAGTCGGCGGCCCCGGACTTGCGCATCACGGGTTTCTCGAGCCGCATTGGCCCCTTCGAAGTGAACGCCAACGATGAAGAAAATTTCTTCGCCGGTCCCGGCGATTGGGTCCAGCAAGTGGACGCGCATGCCGCGCGTTTTATCTCCAGCCGTCATGATGAAGTGCAATCTTATCTGCGCGGCCTTCAAGAAAAAGGCGACAGCGTCGGTGGAACGGTCACCGTCCGTGTCAAAGGGATGCCCCTCTCTTTAGGTCAGCCGGTGTTTCACAAACTCAAAGCCGATCTGGCCGCCGCGATGATGAGCGTGGGTGCGACCTCCGGTTTTGAAATTGGCGCCGGGTTCGAGGCTTCGCGCGCGCTCGGCAGCGAGTTTCACCGCGGTGGTGAGGCCGTTTACGGCGGCATTCGAGGCGGCATTTCGACGGGTGAGGATTTGGTCTTGCGCGTTCACTTCAAGCCGACCTCGTCGATTCTCGATGTCGCCAAACAAGGCCGCCACGATCCGTGCATCGTTCCGCGGGCCGTGCCGGTGATCGAAGCCATGACCGCTTTGGTCTTGGCCGATCACGTTTTGCTGCGCCGTTTGGATCAAATTTGAATCAAGGAAAGCGCGCCGACGTGGCGCTGCGATTGTTCGTGATGTTCGTGTTCGTCAGAACCGAGTTGTAAACGCGCACGTCGCCCACGGCGCCGGGCCAGTACGTCGAAGCTAAGGGCGTTCCGCCGGTGCTCACGTAGGTGCCCATCGCCAAAGGAGCCGTGGTGCCCGCGTGGGTCGTGCCGGTCGCGGAGCGCGTGCACTCCAGTGTGGCATTCACGTAAAGCTTCATATCACCGGTTGCGCCGTCGAAGGTGCTGACGACGTGCCGCCAAGCCGCATTCGAAAGCAATGTCGAGGAGTAACAAGTCGCCACGTTGCGGGCGTCGTAATGCGCGGTGATCCGTGCTGCCGAAAGCGCGGAGGTGTAAACGGCCACTTCATCAATCCGTCCGGAAAAGTACGTTGCGGCATTTCTTCCGATGTAGAAGTTTGTCGTCGAGGTCCCGATCGCCGTTCCGGACAGCGCGGAGTTGGCTTCCTCTTGTCCATTCACGTAAATGTAAATTCGACCCGTCGTCGAATTGCGAACCCCAACGATGTGATACCACGTGTTTGTCGAGAGCGTCGTCGTCCCGGTCACGACTTCGGTCAATCCCAACGAGTTGAGCAGGCGGAAAGAGGCTTTTCCATTCACCAATTCGAGCGAGTAACCACGCGTCGTTGAGATTTTAGAGACGATTCCGCGCGTGCCGCTCACGCTCGATGGGTAAACCCAAGCTTCGACGGTTTGATCATTGGTCCCTTCATAGACGTTTCCGGATGAGGTGGAACTCGTCGTTCCATTGTACGTGGCGGAGGCCCGGTTTTCATTGAGCGCGGTTCCGGAGTTGACGGTGACGGTCGCGTGGGTGCCATTGGTGGTGCCGATGACTGCCGTGGCGGTCGTTCCACTGGTCTCATCGAGTTTGTAGAACACGAGCGGGGAGTCGTCGGTGATTTCAGACGCATAAGATTTGCTCACCCCGGTGTTCAGTTCGATCCGGCCGGTCGCATCCCAGGCCTGTCGCATGGTCAGACCGCGATTGGAGGTGTCGCCATTCGCCAGAATGACGCGGCCTTTGAGCGTTGGGTTCGCGGCGCGAAGCCACGACTCGTAACTGACGCTCGAGAAGGAGTTGGCATTTGTGCCGAAGTTCACATAGTCATTTGAGCCGTCAAAATTCAGTCGATAGGGGCCGTTTGTGCAGGCGGAAATGGAGGTTGTTCCGTCTCCACACCAACCGCTGCTCGTATTGAAATTGAAACCGTTGAGTGTGCCGTTGAAAGGGCCCAAATTATAAAGGTCCACCCACGTGCTGGTCGCGGAGCTGTTCAAGCCGGGCGCCATTTTGGTGGCGCTCGAGTCCGCGAGTCGCGACTGCCAGTCTGAATAAGGGGCGACGTCGTAAAAGATCAGTTTGGCTTGGTTGGTGATGGTCACCGAGTCGGTGCTCACCGCGAGTGTGAGCGTGGGCTCGCCGCGAGTGGCAGAACGAACGGTAAAGCTCGCATTCCCAGAAGAATCCGTTACGGCCGGCGAGGTGGTGATCGTATCACTCGCGCCGCGACTCGAAGTGAGGGTCACGCTCTTGCCGGCGAGCGCCGTTCCCGTCGCGTTCTTCACGGTCACACGCACCGTGGCGGTGGAGCTATTGTCATTCGGAAGTGTCACGGGACTGACGGACCAAGTGCTTTGCGTCGCATCGGCGAGCGCACTTTGGAAGCTGATCGTAGGCGTTGTCGAGAGGGTCACGGTGTCGGTCGTACAATCGGCCGTAAAGTTCGGTGAACCGGCCGTCGACGACGTCACCGTAAATGTGGCGACGCCCGAAGCGTCGCTTGTCGCGGGTGAACCGGTGATCGTGTCGGTCGCGCCACGGCTCGACGTGAGCGTCACGTTTTTACCCGCGAGGGGATTGCCGCCCGCATCGGTGAGGGTCACAGTGACCGTCGACGTCGTGACGCCATCGGCAAAAAGACTGCTGGGCGACGCGACGACGGATGAGGCTGCCGAGGTGAGGCCGGCGGTGATGTTAAAGCTTGCAGAGGTCGCGGCCGTCAGTCCCGTCGCGGTTGCGCGAACGGTTTTCGCGCCGATCAAATTCATGGTCAAATTGCCGAAGGTCGCAACGCCGGCAACGGCATTGACCGTCGCGGTTCCGCCGATGGTGCCGGTCCCCGTATTCACCACGATGGTCACGGGATCTGTTGCCGTGGTCATAATATTACCTGCGGCATCGCGGATCTGCACCACGGGCTGTTGAGCCCACACGGCATTCGAAACGCCGCCACCGGGCTGCGTGGTGAAGGCGAGCTGAGTGGCGGCGGCCGGAAGAATATCAAACGACGACGATGTGGCGGTGGTCAGGCCAGGCGAGGTCGCGTTTAACGTTTTGGTTCCGGTCACGCTCAAAGTCAAATTGGTGAAAGTGGCAACGCCGCTCGCGGCATTCATGAAAGTGGTGCCAGCCAGGGTTCCCGTGCCGCTCGCGCGTGCGACGGTGATGACCACATTCGAATTCAAAACGGGATTGTTGTTGGCATCGCGAACCTCAACCACGGGCTGCTGGGCCCAGACCGCCGAGGCTTGTCCGCCACCGGGTTGGGTGGTGAACGCCAGCTTCGTGGCGGTTCCGTGGGTGATCGTAAAAGAGTTGGAAACCGCCGCCGTCATACTGGTGGCCGAAGCCGTGAGAATCTTGTTCGTTCCGACAAGATTGAGGCTTAAGCCCGAGTAGGTGGCGACTCCGCCCACGGCCGCCAAGACGCGTGTTCCGGTGACGGTCCCGGTTCCGGTGGTCAGCGTGAGTGTCACGGTTGCCGTTGACGAGGTCACGAGATTGCCCGCGGCATCCAAGATTTGCACGACGGGTTGCTGGGCCCACACCGTCCCCGCGATGCCGCCCCCGGGCTGCGTGGTGAAACCCAGTTTGTTCGCCGTTCCCGGAGTGATGGTAAAGTTGTTAGAAGCACCGGAGGTCAAACCGCTCGAGGAGGCCGTCAAAACTTTGTTGGTGCCGACCAAGTCCACGCGAAGGCCCGAGAAGGTCGCCAGACCCGCAACGGCGGTCGCCGTCACCGTTCCGGTGAGCGCACCGGTGCCGGCCGTGAGTGCCAACGTGATTGATGCGGTCGATGAGGTGACGCGATTGCCAGAGGAGTCCTGAACTTCAACGACGGGTTGCTGCGCCCACGCGGTGTTCGAAACGCCCCCGCCCGGCTGCGTGCTGAAACCCAGTTTTGCGGCCGTGCCGGCGATAATGGTAAAACTGTTGGTGGTGGCAGAGGTCAGCCCGCTTGAGGCGGCCGTCAAAACTTTATCGGAGCCGACGAGATTGAGTGAAAGACCGCTGAACGTCGCCACGCCATTGACGAGATTGCGGGAGTTGCCGCCCGCCAAAGTTCCGGTTCCCGTTGAGAGGCCAAGCAAAACGGTTCCATTCGCGCTCACGGCTTTATTGCCGTAAGTGTCGCGCGCTTCGACCACGGGTTGAACAGGCCAAGCCGTGCCGGCGACGCCGCCGCTAGGCTGCGTGCTAAAGGCAAGCTGAGTGGCCGCCGCCGCGGTGATATTGAAACTGTTCGATACGCCGGTCGTCAGTCCCGAAGCTGCGGCCGAAAGCTTTTTGGCATCCGCCGCATTGGTCATGCTCAGACCCGAGAAGGTGGCAATCCCGCCCACCGCGCTCACGGTGGCGGTGCCAATCAGGGCGCCCGCACCCGTCGAGACCGTCAGGGTGACGGAGTCCGTGGCGCTCGTGACGATATTGCAAGTGGAATCGCCAATGGCAACAACGGGCTGCTGACTCCAAGTCGTACCGGCCACACCGCCGCCAGGCTGCGTGGTGAAGCAGAGTTTCGCGGGCGCGCCGACTTCAAAAACAACGGTGCCATCAGATTTGCTCACGGGCCACGTGATGGCGAGCGTTTTGGTTTCGGCTTTCGTGGATTTGATCACGCAAATGGATTCGCCATTGGCGTCACTTGCGGGACAAGCACCGTAGGTGTTGCCGGTACCTGTCGCACCGAATTTGGGCGTGACGCCCACGACGGGGGCGCTCGCGGCATCCTTGAGAGTGATGGTCACCGTGGAGGTGGCGACGCCGTCCGCGACGACGGGACCGGTCCCGGTGATGGTGGAATTTGACGCCGACACGGTGGTCGCGACGCCCGTCACTTCGGGCTCTTCTTTTTTGGTTCCGCACGCGGCCAGTGCCGTCGATAAAGAACCCACCAAAATAATCTTGAGAAGACTCGTTTTCACCAAGGATCTTATCGGCTTAGCTTCACGAAATCTTCAGGGGGTCTGGACCAAAGAACGGTCCATGATTGAGACTTCAAAAGCGCCACCATCGAGCCGGTGTGGAACGGCCCGGGAGGCGCATTATTTTGAGGCTGTCAGATGATTTTCGATGAGATTGAAGACCGGTCCGCGCTCCCAATCATTGAACGACTCGTGACAAACGCCCGGGAGAGTTTGCAGGCGCAGCTCGGGTCCCGCCTTGAGGTTTTGCACGAAGCGGAACGTCTTCATCCCATCGACGACGTGATCATTCAACGGCACGATGAAGAGCGTGCGTCCCGGAAGAGGGCCGCTCCAGGCCGAAACCGTGTCCATGCCGATGTTCATCTGTTTGAACATCCGGGGCGTAATGCTCGAGTGATTCAGCGGATCGCGAACGTACTCTTCGCCGACGCTGGGATCTTTCGAAAGGCTCGCCCCGTTGATTTCGTTGTGCAGCTGCAGACGCGGCAAAATCGGCTCGATCAATTCACCGAAAAATTTTTTGATTTTCGGGACCGGCATCGAGAGTGCGAGTTCGGGTGCCGACACGATCCAGGAGCGCACATCCGCCGGCGGCGAATCGCGCATCACCGCGAGCGTCGTGAGCCCGCCGAAGCTGTGACCCATCCAGTGAAGAGCCGTTTCGTTCAGGCCCCGGCGCGCGAGCCAAGCTTTGAACATCGCAAAACCTTTGAGGGCCGCCGCGGGGAACTCGTTGAAGTTTTCGCAGTGACCGCGGCGTCCGTCCGAGAGCCCATGACCTGGCAGGTCGATCGCGGCAATCGTGCCGCAGGCCGAGCGCAAGTAATGCGGAAAGTGAAGGTAACGCCCCGATTGCTCACCGTAGCCGTGCACGAGGTACAAGGCGGGAAGCGCCGCGCTTTTTGGATGAAACCAAACACGCATCGTCAGACCGTCCTCACGGACGATCTCTTCAACCCAGTCATCGGGCAATTTCGGAAAGTTCGGAGACGCGGCCATGCGATCCCTTCGGACTATTTCTTTTCGGCGTCGTAGATGTAGGCGATACCGCCCGTGAGCGAGGAGTAGCGCATGTTCTTGAGCTGGCCGGTTTTTTCCATCAGCGCCAAGAAGTCTTCGCGCGACGGAAACGCCGCCGACGATTTTTGCAGATACTCGTACGCTTCGGTTTGACCGCTCACGAGTCCGCCCAGTTTCGGGAGGATGTTCTCGGAGTAGAAGTTGTAGATCTGCGCAAAAACGGGAAGACGGACCTTGCCGAATTCGAGAACGAGCAAACGCCCGCCGGGTTTCAGGACGCGGGCCATCTCCGAAAGGCCCTTGAGCGGGTTCTCGACGTTGCGGATGCCGAACGAAATGCTGACGATATCGAAGGAGGCGTCCGCATAAGGGAGCTTTGTCACGTCCGCCTCTTCAAACTTGATGTCGAGACCGCGCTCGCGCGCTTTGGCCGGGGCCGGAACCAGCATTTCGGCGCAGAAGTCCGTGCCGACAACTTGGCCCGTCGGGCCGACGGCTTTTTTAAATTCGATCGCGAGATCTCCCGTGCCGGTGGCGCAATCAAGCACCGCTTCGCCGGCCTTGGCGCGCGAAATTTTGACGAGCTTTTTGCGCCACAGGTGGTGCACACCCATCGACAGAATTTGGTTTCCGGCGTCGTAGCTGGGGGCCACTTTGGCGAACATCGAACGGATTTTATCGGCCTGAACAGTGTGTTTTTCCATCGTTCACACCGGTTTCAGCATCGTGCGGTCCAGAGCCCCAAGCACGCGCTCGAGATCGTGCGAGAGCTTGCGGAAGTCTTCCAGCGTGAGGGCTTGAAAACCGTCCGAGAGCGCTTCGGCAGGACGCGGGTGAACTTCGACGATCAAACCGTCCGCGCCCGCGACGGCGGCGGCCAGCGCGAGTTTGGGAACAAATTCGCGAATGCCGACGGCGTGCGAGGGGTCGACGACGACGGGGAAGCTCGTGCGGGATTTGGCGACGAGAACCGCGTTGAGATCGAAGGTGTTGCGGGTTGAAGTTTCGAACGTGCGGATGCCGCGTTCGCAGAGAATGATATTTTGATTGCCGCCAATAGTGATGTACTCGGCGGCTTTGATCCACTCATCGACGAGCGCCGAGAAACCGCGTTTCAAAAGAACGGGTTTGCGGGTTTGGCCGAGTTCTTTCAAGAGCGCGTAGTTGAACATGTTGCGCGCGCCGACCTGGTACATGCCCACGAGCGGATCGAGAAGTTCCACTTGGCGGGGGTCGGTGATTTCCGAAACGAGTTGCAGCCCCGTGTGATCGAGAACTTCGCGGATGAAGCCGACGGCTTCGGGACCCAGCCCCTGAAAGGATTGGTGGCTGGTGCGCATTTTCCAAATTCCGCCGCGCAAAAGAACCGCGCCCGATTTTTTGACGGCGGTGGCGGTCTCGAAAAACTGCTCACGGCTTTCGATCGAACACGGACCGGCGATCACCGCGAACTCGGGGCCACCGATGGTGACATTGCCGACTTTCACGGGTTTGGTTTTCGATGCCGATGATGCCGAGAGGCTTGACGACGGCGTCAGATCGGTTTTCAGATGCGCCTCGTTTAAGGGAACGTGGTCTTTCATGCGGTCGGTCCCACTTTCAGTTGCTAGTCCGGGCTGAGACTTGTAGCATGAACACCACTCTTTGGAAAGGCCATATGTCGGTTGAAAAAATTCCCGCCGATTTAGCTAGGTTCTTGAATTCAGGGGCTTTTTATCGCCTCTCGCCGGACCGCTTTCGTTTGTATTGGGGACCCTGGAAACCGCTCCAGGACGGGGTGACCGACGGTTTTCATTTGGCTTTCCAGGATTTCTTCGCCAGCGAACTAAAAAGTTACCAGGCCACCGAGATTCAAGAGTTCAGCCGCGGCGATTTGATTCGGTTCTTGGAGCCCGCTTTGGGCACCGGAACCCGCTGGAGCAAGAACGCGTTTCAAGAACCCGACCGCGCCGGTTTTGAAACCAGCTTCCAAATCATCCAAGGTAAAATCCAGCGTGGCGAAATCGAAAAGGCCGTGCCGATCGCCACGGCCCGTTCAGCGGTGAAGCCCGAGATGGAAGACATCGCGGGCGGCATGCTCAAGATGCTGAGCCTGCCGGCGGAGCTGCACGTTTACGGCTACTGGAACGAAAGCCGCGGGCTTTTGGGCGCCACGCCCGAAGTTCTTTTTCATCGCAAAGCCATGGTCGTGCAAACGATGGCGCTCGCGGGCTCGATGCCCAAAGAGGACGCCGCCACCCGCACCCCGCTGCTCAAAGATCCCAAAGAGATGCGCGAGCACGAGCTCGTCGTCAACGATCTGATGGCGCGCCTCAAGCCGCTGGGCTGGCTCAAAAAGCACGAGACCGAAGTTCTCGAGCTGCCGACGCTCTTTCACTTGAAAACAAAATTCGAAATCAGTGGCTGCGCGAAGCGCGACCCTGAGCTCGTTCGCCTCTTGCACCCCACGCCCGCTTTGGGCGTGGCGCCCAGGGCCTACGGCTTTCAGTGGCTGCGCGAACTTCCGGATCAAAAAGACCGCGGCCTTTTTGGCGCGCCGGTTTTGTTCAGCCTTTCGAACGACGAGACGCTGGCGCTCGTCGCGATCCGTTCAATTCTCTGGGACGAGAACGGCTCGCGCGTGTCTTCGGGCTGCGGCCTGGTCGCGACGTCGGAGCTCGAACGCGAATGGCACGAACTCGCGGTGAAACGGCGCACTCTGTTCTCGCTTCTGGGACTGACTTGATGTCGACCACCCTGGGCGAACGCAACTTGCAAATCTCGATGCGAACTCTGGAGGCCGTTCTGGCCTCGGGCGTGCGCGAATTCTGCGTGTGCGCCGGCGCCCGCAATGCCCCCTTTGTCGCTCAACTTGAAGTCACCGAGGGCGTGCGAATTTTTCCGTTCTTCGACGAGCGAGCGGCCGCGTTCTTCGCGCTCGGCCGGATCCGAGATTTGAACCGACCGGTCGCGGTCGTGATGACCTCAGGCACGGCCGTCGCCGAAACGCTGCCGGCGGTGATCGAAGCTTACTACCAAGGAATGCCGCTGATGGTGATCTCGGCCGACCGCCCTTCGCGATTTCGCGGCACGGGCGCCCCGCAGTCCATCGAGCAGGTCGGCATTTTTTCCTCCTATGTGGAAAAGTGCCTGGATATCGAGGGCGAAAGCCCCGTCGAACTCGCGGCATGGAGCGGGCTCCGACCGCTGCACTTAAATCTCTGCCTCGAGGAGCCTTCGGGCCCGCAAGCGACGGCCATGATGAGCGCACGCGAGCTGACAAAACGGCGGACGCCCACGTTCAACGCGCCGTCGATGCAGGCGCACACGCTCTCCAAGCCGGTCGTCATCGTCGGTCCTTTGCAGGAAGACGAGAAGGCGTCGGTGCAAGATTTCTTGAATCAAAATGAAGTGCCTTTCGTCGCCGAAGGACCCTCAGGGCTGACGCTCGAACCGTCGACCTGGCGCCGCCGCATTTTATGTCCCGAGAAAACGCTGCCATTCGGTTTTCAATCGCAGGTCCTCGGTTCCGTGCTTCGTCTTGGCGGGGTGCCGACCCTGCGTTTTTGGCGCGATCTCGAAGAGCGTTTCGCGAAGATCCCGGTGACCTCGTGCTCGAACGCGGGATTCTCGGGCTTGGCGCGCGACGTGACTCAGTTTCGTGGTCTGCAAGATCTGGCCACGATGCGAATTCTGGAGCCGATGTCGTTCGCGTTCATGGACCGCGATCAAGAAACCTTCGAGCGCCTTTTGATTTTGCTGCAGAAGTACCCGCGCTCGGAAGCCTCGCTGGTCCGCGACTTCGCCGTGGCCGCGCATGAGGATCACGTGTACCTCGGGAACAGTCTGCCGATTCGCGAATGGGATTTGGTGAGCGGCGATCTTTCCGCGCCGGACGTGTGGGCGAATCGTGGGGCCAACGGCATTGACGGACAAATTTCGTCGTTTTTAGGGTGGACGCAAAATTCAGGACGCACGGCTTGGGCTTTGATCGGGGACTTGACCGCGCTCTACGATCTTTCGGCGCCCTGGATCACCAAATCTCTGGAGCCCCGTGACCGCCGGGTGGTGATCATCAACAACTTCGGCGGTCAAATCTTTAAGTCCATGTTCAAGCGCGATCTCTTTCTCAACCGCCACGACATTCATTTCGAATCGTGGGCGCGGATGTGGGGTTGGAGTTATCTGTCGAGCGAAGACGGCGCCGTTTTCAATTCATCGTCGTTCAGTCACGATCAAATCATCGAACTGCGTCCCGACGAAAAATCATCTGATTTTTTCAGTCAAGAGTGGAGAGCGCTGTGACGCTCGTCAGATGTTGGAGAGCGCTGTGACGCTCGTCAGATGTTGGAGAGCGCTGTGACGCTCGTTGAATGTTGGAGAGCGCTGTGAAGCTTCTGGTTCTTCCGGGGTTTCTAGGCACACGCCGGGACTTTGATGGATGGACGGCGGATCTGAGGCGCGCGCTCGCCGAGCGCGGCTTTGCGGAGTTTGAAGACGTGCGCGTGATGGCGGTCTGCCAAGACGAGTTTCTCGCGCCGATGGGTTCATGGTCGGACTGGAATCGCAAGGTTTTGCTCGAAATCGAAAATTGGAAGGGCTCGTCTGATCTCTATGCCGTCGGCTACTCGCTCGGCGGTCGACTGCTGCTCTCGCTCCACGCGGCACGGCCCGATCTCTTTGCCAAATTGGTTTTTCTCTCGGTGAACCCGGGGCTTCGCGACCCTGATGACCCTTCGCTTTCGCTTCAAGACGTGGGACGAGCCGAACTCGAGCGCGTGACACGTAAAACGAACGACGAGATCTGGGGTCAGCGGTTTTTCGAGGCGCCGTGGGAGCCGCTGATCAACGAGTGGCAGACGCAGCCCGTGTTTCGTGATTCGGTTCACGAGCCCGAGCGGCTCGAGAACGACTACGACCGTGCCGTGCTGGCACGAGTCTTAACCACATTTTCGCTCGCGGACCAGCCGGACTTTCGAAATTGGATCCGTCGATCCCAGACCGAACAGCTCTGGCTCGCCGGGGAGAAGGATCCCAAATTCGTGGGCTTTGTCCAAGAGCTCATCGACTCTAAATTCGAGCACATCAAGGGCGGCATCGTGCCCAAGGCGTCGCACCGAATTTTCTTGGACAACCCGCGCTTCACATCCCGGCGGGTTGCGGAATTCTTTCAACCTTCTTGACCAAATTCAGAGCCGCGATGGTGGAACGGATCCAAGACCCGTAGCTCACGATATTCGTGTACACCGCGAACCGTTCGCAGGTGTCGCCGGGGTCTTGGTACCCGCGTGACGTCACCCCGAACAGGAGCGTCTCTTGCCCCACGCGCACGAAAGCGGGCCCGCCCGAGTCCCCATGACAAGCACCGTGCTTGTTGTTCTGATCGAACAAAACCTCGCTCGAAGAAAAGCGCGCCTGGGCGAATTTGACGTCGGTTTTCAAAAGTTGATCCGTGGGCGTGCGCAAGCGCCCGTCGGTGATCCCGAACCCCGCGATGGTGGCCGTGCCGCCATCTTTCAGCGCCGAGGACTGAGTCAGGAGTTTGGCCGGCTTAAATCCTTGGGGAACCTCGCCCACGAATCTCAGCACGGCGATATCGCCCCAATCCGCGCGCTGCGAAGCCTTGAGGCGGGGCCAGAGAGGACTGGTGCGTCCCGCAACCACGCGGCGGGCCTGCATCTGGGCGGCCTCGCTTTGCGTTTTGGGAATCTTGCGCGAAAAGAGGATCCCGCGCTCGAGCGGATTTTCGGACGTGCAATGCGCGGCGGTCACCACCATATTGTTGTCGATCAAAGAGCCGGTGCAGATCACCGCTCCCGCTTTGAGATCGATAATGCCCACGGTGCTCGCGGCGACGGGATCGTTGTCGTCGACGGCCTCACCCCCGATAATGCCGCTGGCGTCGGCCGGAAGCGCGTCTTCCACGCTCGCGATCTCGCGCGAAGGATCGGAGCAGGCAGTGACTCCCGCGATCGTCAGCCCCCACAGCAGCCCCATCAGAATCTTTTTTTGAATGCTCATTTGTGATTTCATGTCTCACCCCCGACAGAAATCAAACCGCGCGCGCCCTCTTTTTAAAAGACGATTGTTTTCATCCGCAACATAAGAGTTCGTGATCGAAAGAGACCGCAAACCCGTTCTGGATGCGGGTTTGCGAGCGGTCCAAAAAATATTTTGAAGTTGATTAACCGGCCCGTACGGGGCCGGTGTCTTTGGCGCCGCCGCGCGATTTTGCTAGAGCGAGCGGAATTTGTCGGTGGCTTTGATCAGTGCCGAACGGATTCCGGGTTCGGCGGCCGAGTGGCCCGCATCGGGAATAATCTGCAGATCGCTCTCGGGCCAGGCCCGGTGCAGCTCCCAAGCGCTCGTGGCCGGACAGACCACGTCGTAGCGGCCTTGCACGATCACGCCCGGAATATGGCGGATTTGACCGACATTCTCGAGCAGCCAGTTGTCGGTTTTAAAAAACGCATTGTTGATGAAGTAGTGCGCCTCGATGCGGGCAAACGGCAAAGCACGCGCGGGATCTTCCATGTCTTCGACGGCTTCACGTTTGACGTGCAGGTAGCTCGTCGCCATTTCCCACTGCGACCAAGTGCGGGCGGCGGCCAGGCGGACCTTTTCGTCTTCGGACGTGAGGCGCTTGTGATAAGCCTTCACGAAATCGCCGCGTTCCTGCGGTGGAATCAAATCGCGGTAGGTCTGCCAGAAATCCGGAAACAAATGGCTCGCGCCTTCTTGGTAGAACCATTTGATCTCGCTGGGGCGGCATAAGAAGATTCCGCGCAAGATCAGCGCTTGAACCCGGTCGGGGTGCGAAATCGCGTAGGTCAGCGACAACGTCGAGCCCCAAGAGCCGCCAAAAACGATCCAACGCTCGATTTTGAGATGCCGGCGCAGTTTTTCAATATCGTCGACCAAGTCCCAAGTCGTATTGCCTTCAAGTTCAGCAAAGGGCGTGCTCTGCCCACAGCCGCGCTGGTCAAAGAGAACGACGCGATAATGCTTCGGATCGAAATAACGCCGGTGATCGGGACTGATGCCCCCGCCCGGTCCGCCATGCAGAAAAACGACTGGTTGGCCTTCAGGATTGCCGGCTTCTTCGAAAAAGATCTCGTGCATCTCCGAAACCTTCAGACGCCCTTGGTTGAAGGGGGAGATTTCGGGGTAAAAATCGCGCATCATCTTGACCTCGATTCATGGGGAGAAGGATAAAAAGGAACTAGAAAACACTCTCTCGCAAAAGTCACCATTTCTTGGGTGACGAAAGGCTCTGCATGCAACCTTTGAGCTTCTCTTCAGGTTTGGCCGGTAACCCCACTCGTGAACCCACCTACGCCGTTGAAATCAAGGGCGCCGACGGTCAGCCGTTGAAAGTGGCCGATCCCAAGGCGACCCGTGCACTGGTGTCGCTCATGGACATGAACGCGGTTCTGGGCGGCGCGGCTTCGCATTACGGCGGTCCCGCGGCTTTTGCCGAATTGATGTCGGCTCTGCACGGCTACGTGTTCTGGAAATCGCAAAAGGCGGGCAAGGCTTGGCACGAGATGTTCAACCTCGTGAATGATGCCGGTCACTGCGAAAACGGATTGTACGCGCTGAAAGCCAACTACGGATTCGCGGACTTAAAAATTGACGACCTCAAAAAATTCCGCTCGATGGAGAGCCACCTCACCGGTCACGGTGAAGCGCATCTGTTCCCGAAAGGCGTGCAGATGTCGAACGGCCCCTTGGGCTCGGCCTTTCCGCAATCGCAAGGTTTGGCGATGGCCGATCATCACGCCGGGAACAAACGCGTGACCGTCACCGCGATTTCGGATGGCGGCTGCATGGAGGGCGAAGCGCGCGAGGCGATGGCGACCGTTCCCGGTTTTGCCCGCCAAGGAAAGCTCGCGCCTTTCGTTTTGATCATCAGCGACAACAACACCAAACTCACCGGCCGTATCGATCAAGAGAGCTTTTCGATGACGCCCACGTTCGCGGCGCTCGAGACGCTGGGTTGGAAGGTCGTGAAACTCCAAGACGGTCACGACTTGCAAAAATGCTTCGACACGATTTCGGCCGCGATCGAAGAGGCCATCGCCAATCCGACCGTGCCGATCGCGATCCACGCCAAAACGATCAAAGGCATCGGCACCAAAAAAACCGCCGAGTCTTCGACCGGCGCGCACGGATTTCCGCTCAAGAGCCCCACCGAACTGCCGGCGTTCCTCGAAGAGATCCTCGAGGGTTCGACGATGCCCGCGGAGTACATGGGCTGGATCGAGGAGCTCAAAAAATTTGAAACCGACATGAAGGCCAAAGCCGTGAAGCCGGCAACGCCTGAAGAAAAAATTCAAGTCGGCGTCTCGACGGCGATGGTGAATTGCCGCAAGAAAAACCTGCCGGTCGTTTCGGTGACCTCGGACCTTCCGGGCTCGACCGGGGTTGCCGGTTTCCGCAAAGAATTTCCCAAAGACTCGTTCGACGTCGGCGTCGCCGAGAGCAACATGATCTCGGCCGCGGCGGGCTTTTCGAAGGCAGGATTTATTCCCGTCGTGGACACCTTCGCGCAATTCGGCGTCACCAAGGGCGCGCTCCCGCTCACCATGGCCTCGCTCTCACTCGCGCCGATGATCTGCGTGTTCTCGCATACGGGCTTTCAGGACGCGGCCGACGGCGCTTCTCACCAGGCGCTCACCTACTTGTCGATGACCATGGGGATTCCGCATCTCAAGGTTTTCACGCTCAGCTCGAGCGAGGAGGCCGATGCTCTCGTGACCCAAGCGATCGAAAAATTTGCGGCGGACCGCCAAGCGGGGCGCACGCCCGACACCACGGTGTTCTTTTTGGGCCGCGAGAACTTCCCGAAGACTTACAAAGCGGGTCTCACGTACAAACTTGGTGAGGCGCAAGTCCTGCGCGAAGACCTTAAAGCGAAAAATATCTTGATCGTGGCCTCGGGTTCGATGGTGCCTCAGGCCTTGATCGCGAGCGACGAGCTCGCGAAAAAACAAGTCGGCAGCATCGTGCTGCACGCGTCGGCGCACTCGCATCCCGATTTCGCCGCGATCGAAAACGCGCTCAAGAAAACCGGCTCGATGATGGTCACCGTCGAGGATCATCAACTCATCGGCGGCTTCGGCCAGCGCTTGGTCGGGGAGCTGATCGACCGTAAAAATGCCGTCCGCGCCAAAATGCTCGGGGTGCACGGTGAGTTCGGTCAAAGCGCCTACAACGCGATTGATCTTTATCAGAAACACGGAATCGACTCGACGGCGATCGTCAAAGCGGCTCAAAATCTGCTCGGATGAAGACGATCGGCCTGCTGGGAGGCATGAGTTGGGAGTCGACCCAGATCTATTATGCGGAGATGAACCGAAGGGTTCGCGAAAAGCGGGGCGGTCACGAAGCCGCTCGCATTCTGCTCTTTTCGGCGAACTTCGCGGAGATTCGCGAACTCACCGACAAGCAGGGTTGGAACGCCGTCGGTGAGTACTTGGGCTCGGCGGCCGTCAAACTTGAAGAGGCCGGGGCCGACATGATCTTGATGGCCACCAACACGATTCACGTTGTCGCCGATCAGATCCAAAACGACCTTCAAGTTCCCTTTCTGCACATCGCGACCCCTCTGATCGAAGCGCTCAAAAAAGACGGCCGGCGCAAACTCGCGCTTCTCGGGACGCAAATGACCATGGAGAGCACCTTTTACCGTGAGCTGCTCGAGGTGGCAGGTTTTGAGGTGTGGACGCCCACGCCCGAAGACCGCGGCGAGGTGCACCGGATTATTTTTGATGAACTCACGCTGGGCGAGGTGTCGCCCGCCGCGCAGGATTTTTTCCGCGCGCTCGCGCTCAAAGCCCAGCACGCGGGCGCCGAGGGCGTGATTCTGGGTTGCACCGAACTGGGTCTCGTTCTCGAGGCCCGTCAATCGCCGCTGCCCGTGTATGACACCGCCGTTCTTCACGCGCGCGCGGCCGCCGAATGGGCGCTCAAAGATTAATTTTCCTTAAAAAGCTCCTAAGCGCTTTCCTCTCCAGGAGCGCTGTTCTAGGCTTTCGAGCATGAAACAGATGTCGTTTTTCTTTTTGTCCCTGCTTCTCCTGGTCTCGTGTGCGTCAACCCCTCCCTCGCCCGAAAATTATCTCATTTTGGCGTCGAACGAACGACCGCGTGAAGACCGCACCGAGGCGGTCGGAACAAAATTCGCTCTTTCGACTCAAGGGTCTTACTCCACGCAAGCCGCGCGCGATGTTCTTGCCGAAGGCGGCAACCTGATCGATGCGGCGGTGACCGCGTCGTTCGTTCTTTCGGTCGAGCGGCCGCAATCGACCGGGATCGCGGGCGGCGGCTTCATGTTGTACCGCGAAGCTTCGACGCAAAAAATTTACGCCATTGATTTTCGTGAGCGCGCGCCGCTCAAGTCCGAGGAGCGCATGTTTCTTGGCGCCGATGGGCAGCCCGACTCCAAGCTTTCGCAAGACGGGATTCTCGCGTCCGGCGTTCCGGGAATGGTCGCGGGCCTGAGTGAAATTCACCAGCGCTTTGGCAAGTTGCCCTGGGAGCGTTTGGTGAAGCCGGCGATCGATCTGGCGGAGCGTGGGTTTCCGGTTTACCCCCACCTCGCGGCCGCCCTGGAGGCTCGCGCCGCGGCCCTGGCTCGCGAGCCCGCCGCGAAAAATATTTATCTCAAGAAAGATGGATCGCCTTTAAAGGCGGGCGAAATCCTGGCTCAGCGCGATTTGGCGCGCACGCTCCGCGAGATTGCGCGCAAGCAGCGTGACGGATTTTATAAAGGACCGGTCGCGCAGAAGTTCCTGGCTTATTTCCGCCAGAAGCAAGGTCTGATCACCGAAAAAGATTTTGCCGATTACGAGGTGAAATGGCGCGAGCCCGTGCGCGGCCGTTACCAAGGGCACGACATCGTATCGATGCCTCCGCCCAGCTCGGGTGGGGTGCACGTGATCCAAGTCCTCAACTTTGTCGAGCGCGACGCCCTTCAAACCAAAGGATTTTTGTCGGCGAATTCGATCCATCTCGCGGCCTCGGCGCTGCAGTCGGCTTTCGCGGACCGCGCGCAGTACATGGGCGATCCCGACTTTGTGAAAGTCCCGGTCCAAGGGTTGATTTCCAAGGACTATGCGGGTGTTTTGCGCTCGAAAGTCGTGATGGACAAAGCTCGCAGCGCCGATCAAGTGTCGGCGGGTGATCCGCTTCCTTACGAATCTCAGGAGACCACGCATTTTTCGATGATCGATCACGAGGGCAATATGGTGGCCTCCACGCAAACCATCAATGGTTGGATGGGCTCGGGGCTCGTCGTTCCAGGAACGGGTCTGGTGCTCAACAACGAGATGGATGACTTCTCGGCCGCCACGGGCGCGCAAAATTTATTTGGAGCGGTGGGGGGCGCGGCCAATGCCGTGGCTCCTAAAAAAACGCCGCTGAGTAGCATGGCGCCCACTTTGGTTTTAAAAGATGAAAAGCCCGTGATGGCTCTGGGGGCCCCCGGCGGCACACGGATCATCAGCTGCGTGGCGCAGACGATCTTGAACTCGCTCGAGTTCCGCATGCCGCTGTTCGAATCGGTGGCGAGCGTTCGTTACCACCACCAATGGAAGCCTGACATTTTGCAGCTGGATCCTCCCGGTCCCGCGCCCGAGGTGCTGAAAGCGCTCGAAGAGTTGGGTTATAAAGTCGACGTCAAGCCCACCGGCTGTTTCGTGATGGCGGTCGCGCGCGAGTCAACGCCAGAAGCCAATATTCTGCGCGCCGTCGCGGATCCGCGAGACATTGGAACCAGTCAAGCCGAGTAACGGTCCTCATTTTGCACTCCTTCAGACAGGTGCAACTGAAGGAGGACATATGCAACACGACAAATTTCAACATGAAATACGACCCTTGGCCGTCGTCACGGGCGCGTCGAGCGGAATTGGCTACGAACTCGCGAAAGTGTTCGCGAAAAACGGATTCGACCTGATCGTCGCCGCCGAAGATGCGGGCCTCGCCGAGGCTGGCCAGGCCTTTCGCAGTTTTGGAGCCGAGGTGCAAACGGTTCAGGTGGACCTCGCTTCACCCCAGGGCGTTGAAGAGCTCGCGAACAAAATTAAAAGTCACGCTAAACATCTGGATGCGATCGCCATCAATGCGGGGGTGGGAGTTTCGGGCGAGTTCGTCAAAACAGATCTGGAGCGCGAACTGAATCTTCTGCGTCTCAACGTGGTGGGGCTGGTGCATCTGACCAAGCGCGTGCTGCCAGATCTCGTGGCGCAGGGCCACGGCCGGATCTTGTTCACCTCATCGATCGCCGGCGACATGCCTGGTCCCTATTACGCGGTCTACGCGGCTTCAAAAGCTTTCGTTCAATCGTTTTCGGAAGCCATCCGCGAGGAGGTGAAAGAGAGCGGCGTGACCATCACGGCGCTGCAGCCAGGTGCGACCGACACCAATTTCTTCGCTCGGGCCGACATGCTCGATACCAAGGCGGGTGCGAGTGAAAAAGATTCGCCCGAAAAGGTCGCGCAAGACGGATTTGAGGCTCTGATGGCGGGCAAAGATCACGTGGTGGCGGGTTCTTTCATGAACAAGGTCCAATCGGTGATTTCCAAAGTGCTTCCCGAGACCCAGGGAGCCAAAATGCAAGGCAAACAAACTAAACCAGGCTCCGCGCGGACCTAGAGCGGGTCGAGTTCGAATCAACGAGTCCCGGAGGTTGCCTCCGGGACCTAAATTCTCTAGGCTTGAGAAGGCATGATTCTGTTTTTTCAACTGAACTTGGTGCTCTCTTTTTTTGCAGCCGCGGCGTTGCTGCTCAAAGTTTCACGCCACTGGCGCAAGCCCCTGTTCAAATGGGTTGGAGCCGCACTCGCAGGCTTCGTGATCTGGTCGCTCTGGGTTCTGTGCACGATGTTTTTTGAGCCTTTCGAGGCCAAGATCTTTTTCACCAAGATTCGTCAGCTCACGAACCCTTTCGTGGTCCCTCTGTGGGCATGCTTGGTTTTCTCGATCATGGACCCCATCTTCTTTGAACGTCGAAAAAAAGGACTTCTCATTCTCGCGGTCCTGCCGGTCTTGGCCTCGGTCTGCACGGTGCTGTCGATTTCGGGGGTTCCGCTGGCTGAACAAATGATGGCGCATGCCTTTGAGACGATGCCGGGAACCTCCGGTTTGCTGCAATACAAGATCGGCCCTTTGCTGCGTGTGGTGCTTGCCTACAACGTGGTGGTGACCCTTTCGCTTTTAGGACTTTGTTTGGCTGGCTTGGTGATGCGCGATCTGCTCCGCCGTCGTTATGCCATGATTTTTCTGTCAACCACCTTGATCTACATGACGCTTGAGACCAGCGCGCACATCTCTCAAAACATCCTTTACGTTCAAGTCATGGCGGGAGCCACCTGGGTGGTGACGGCGGGGTGGTATTATGGGATCACGCGCTTTGGTTTTTTTGATTTCGAGCCGGTACGGGCAAAACCGGCGCCCCGTCTGAGTCAGAATTCCCTGGATGAATGCTGAAAATCGTTTGAGCGGGTTCACGTCCGGCGCTGCCTTTGCTTTTAAAGCCGCCGGAGGACCCACTTATGAAAGCAAGACCGTCACAAGAAAAAGACTTTACCGGCTCGCTCGATATCGTCGACTTGATCCTGCACGACCATCAGCCTTTAAAAGAGCTGATCGAAGTCATGAAAGACGATGAGGCGACCTTCCGCGAAAAGAAAGAAGCCTTTCTCGAATTCGCGCCGACGTTGGTGGCGCATGCGAAACCCGAAGAGCAAACTTGGTATTTGAAAATGAAAGAAGGCAAGGACATGGTCTTCGAGGGTCTCGAGGGAGACGTGGAGCACGGTCTCGCGGATCAACTCTGCGAAGAGCTCAAAAGAACCACGGATGAGGATCTATTCATGGCAAAAGTCAAAGTTCTCGCCGAGTTCGTCCAGCATCATATCGAAGAAGAGGAAGAGGAGATGCTTCCGGAGTTCCGAAAAAAAACGAGCTCAGAAATGCGCGGCGAACTGGGGCAGCGGTATTTGCAGCTCCAAGCGGAGATCGAAGAAATGGGAAGCGACGACGCTCCTCATGAGCGGCTGATGCGCTTAAAATCGGGCGTCACCACCAGCGATTACCGCCACTGATGCGGACCGTGCGTTCGCTTCTTTTCATTCTGATCGCGTCGGTCTCGTCGGGTTTTACGTCCGGCGAATTCGACGCATGTTGGAAGGCCTTGCAAGAGGCTCAGCGGACCATCGACCGTGACGGGTTAAAGCCCCTCCGATCACGATCTTCGTCCGTTCAAGCAAAACCTCTGTCTTACGACCGAATTCCCGAAGGGGAGGCGCAACAAAAAGAGGCCGCGTACGCGGCCTTCAACTATGTTTGGATTCACGGGAACAAAGTGGCCAAAGAATCGATGCTGGCCTGCCGCCGCATCGACGGGGCAACGCGGATTCGCCGCTCGCCCTTTCTCAATCGAGCCCGCCCGTTTTAGAGGGGCTTCATGATCACGAGACTGACCTTGGTTCGCGCATCCGCGTGCGGGTGGTCGATGAAGACCACGCGTCCGTCGCGCGTGAACTCAGGGAACATCGAATTGCTGCGCGAATTTTTCGTGACCCGCTGAGTTTTACCGGTTTCACGGTTCAAAACGAAAATGTCCGAAACGTAGTCGTCCGTGGGAACCTCGATGAAAGTGGTCGTCAACGCGCGGTCTTTGCTGTTGAAAACGTGGTAGGCCACACGCTTGCCATCGTAAGAGAACGCGATTTTTCCCGCGCGGACTTTGAGGTCATCCTTCACCGTGCACCCGCCGTCGTCATCGATCGAGAGAATCACGGTCGAATCGCGCAACAAGCTGTAGGCGCCCATTTCGCGCCCATCTTTTGAAATCATGGGTAATTTAATGTTGAAGCCGGGGCAAAGGTTGCGCACGGGTGAAATCGGGCGGATCTTGCCGCTTCGTTTGTCTTCCTCATAATCGCGCATGGTGAATCCGCCGCTATTCTCGACGATCAAGCGGAAGGTGTCCCGCTCATCGTTCGTGCTCAAGAGGCCGATCGACTGGTACACGCAGCGCATTTCATGGTCGACATATTTCGGGGTGGCGTCGCGGCCGCGGCGAAGAACGTCGGTTTCCGAGTAAAAGCCGCAAACGTACTGCTGACCCGACTGTACGGGGATCGTCATCGATTTGAAGTTATGATTGAACATCGGATCAAAGCTGCCGGGAATGGGGTGAGTCTTGGGGTTGCGATCGGGACCGTCGATATTGAGCAAAAAGTTTTGCTCGCCGGTGTTGCTGTAGTTGCGGAACATCGTGAAGGCGACCTTGGTCCCTTCGCCATTGATCTTAAAAAAATAAGAGGGTTCAAAGTTCAGGTGGATGCGTTTCTGAATCGCGATCCCTGGAGCCAAATTGAGCTGCGCCATGGCCGGGACGGCGGTCAAGACGGCGGCCATCATGGACAACACTTGATATTTCATTGGGGACTCCCTTTGCGAAGATCGGCAATTCGGTTTTTAAATTTTTCGGCATCGTCGAAACCCGGAACCATGGCTTTCAGCACGCCCTTACGGTAGTACACCATGGTGGGATAGTGGTTGAGTGCGCGGGCTTCGATCAGTTCTTTCGAATCGAATGAGGGGTCGGCGAGCGCGCCCGTTTTCTCGTGACAAATCCGCTGGCTGGGATCGAGCACGGTCACGGTGGCGGGAATTTGAATCTCTTGGGCCCAGGTTTCGATGTGGCGGCGGCCCTCCACCGAGAGTGGCATGTACGGCGACCAGATATAAATAATGAACTCGTCATGCTTCTTTTTCAAGGCGTCGAGATCAGCGTCACGAAAGTGCGCGGGTTTTTCACAAGCCGAAGTGGGGTCCATCTTCTTCTTGGCGAGCGCGCTGGGCGCCGCGAGCAGCATCAGAATTTGGATCAATTTGAGACAAGCGCGCACCAAGGCCCTCCTGGGTCACGCCAAAGGAAGAGCAAAGGCAGGGCCGCCTTGATCAAGGTGAGGATCAAAACAATTTGATTTAAACTCGTCTATAGCGGGAGCTGCCCTTTTAGGGCAGCCGCTGGCTGAGAGTTGGGCGCTGAACTTAACGAGTTCCGGGCCCTTGATTGGGAGTGTTGGGAGCATTCGGCGCATTGGGTGCGTTGGGAGGATTGGGCTGCACGGGCGAGCCGATGTCTTTTCCTTTGGCGACCTCTTCGGCGGCGGACTGCACGGTACAACGAGCGACGCGAAGGTTCACGTACTTGGCCAAGTCTTCGAGCAGTTTGAGCTCGCCCGCTTGTTCCGACGTGAGCGTGGCTTGTGACCGGCACAGGTTGATATTCTTCGGCGTGATCGGCGTCGCGGCCGGCGTTCCCGTCGTGGGATTAGGGACCGAGGCGCAGGTCATGAAATTTTCGTTGTCGAATTCGATCTTCGCCAAATCGCGGTTGTTTTTCGCATCGGTGGCTTTGAACGACTTGGCCTTTCCTTCAGGAGTGAAGGTGACTTCCACGTTGATGGGCTCACCCGTTTCTTTGACTTTGACGGTCGCGCGGTAGAAACGCTCTTTGCCGTCATTGTTGTCGGGGCAGGACATCTCACGTTGAATTTCAAATTTTCCGAGGACGTTGGTTTTATCCGAGGAGATGACCTTTTCGATGGCGTCCAAACGGGGCGCATCCTTGTTCATGGCTTCTTTGCGGCTGGCTTCCCATTCCTTACAAACGCCCATGCGGGTCATGTTAAATCCGGTCCAGGCAAAGACCTGATCGCAAAGCACGGTCGAGAACATATTGATCGCCGTCGTCACGCCGGCCGTGAGCACCGCCACGATGATGAGCGTGACGGGCTCGATCGCCTCCGCGCGGGGGACCATCTGGTTGTAAACCCACTCACTCTTCTTCCAAGGATAGTTGCGCTTGAGGACTTCGAGCTGAGTCTTGAGCGGCGTGCGGGGATCGTAAGTCCAAAGGCGCCCGTTCACGCGGAATTGATTTTTCAAAACGTTCACGACTTCAACCGTCACGGACTCTTGCGCATCTTTTAAGATGAAGGTGCGTCCGTTCTGCGTGATCCGTGGAAGTTGGCGCAGGCCTTGAGTCATCTGTTTGTACGTTTTTTGATCTTCTTTGGAGAGTCGCGGAAGCACGATGTCGGCATAGCGTTCGGGGGTGCCTGCGACTTGGTATTCGAGCACCGCGTATCGAAGGGCGGCTTCGCCCGAGATGCGCTCCACCTCTTCGCGCGTGTACGTCACGTCTTTCTTTTGCTTCGGCTCGGACTTGCTCCAAGCAAGCGAGGGAGCGGCGGCCACGGAGATCGATAACAACCATGACAAAGCAGTGCGGACGAAGACATTTTTCATGCCTTTTCAATCGGCGTTTTCAGAGCAAAACTAAAGGGTTAAGGGCCGCGCCCTGGCTATTGGTCGAGCTGCCCCGACGGGTGGTCCCGCTGGAAGAGCTTTTCGTGCCAGAACCAGTACTCGCTCGGCGCCAGCTCATGCTCAAACGTCGCCAGACGGAAGGCCAGGGGGAGAGAGGGCTGGCTCAAGAAGGCGGACTGACGGCGGCTGCCGCGCTTTTTGAACGAGTCGATGGAGTGGAGCTTTTCTTTGGTTTCAAAGGCGTAGAGGATCTCGGTGGCTTCGGCTTTGAACAGACCGACCTCATCGCGGAAGAACTGATCCCGGCGTCGTTCAAAATCCGGCAGTCCTTCCGACGCTTTTTCAAACGCGAGGACCAGCGGCAGGTAAAGTTCGACGGTCAAATCCTTGTTCCACACCAGCTCGTCCATCCGGTCGAGATAGTTCATAAAAATCTCGAGGCGCTCGGGATCTTCAAAGATCGGCACGAGCGTCGGAAAGCAGGTGTGCACCAAGCCCAAGTCCCACATCTCGAAAAACGCGCGCGAGGGCTCGCTCAAACGCAAAAGCTTCAAAAACTCTTCGCGGCGGCGGGGCAAAATCGCGGCGCCCACTTCGGCCGTGTGCTTGGTGATCGCGTCGCGCAGCGAGGACTCGATGCGGAAACCGAGCTTGTGCGCGAAACGGATCGCGCGCAGCGAGCGGATGGGATCTTCAACGATGCGGGCTGCGGGATCGCCGATCATGCGCAAAGTCTGAGACTTGATATCGGTCATCGCATTGGCGAAATCGATCAGCTCCTCGCTCACGGGGTCGTAGAAGAGGGCGTTGATCGTGAAATCCCGGCGGAGCGCGTCCTCTTCGGGAGTGCCAAAAAAGTTGTCGCCCGAGGGCGCGGGCGCGTCGGTATTTTCGGTCGACTCGACGAAATCTTCGGGGCGGCTGGCTCGGCGGAAGGTGGCCACTTCAAATTGATCGAGGCCGCGTTTGACGAGAACCAAGCGGAACCGGCGGCCGATGACGTAACTGCCAGGAACGTTCTTTTTCACTTCGTTCGGGAGCGCCGAGGTGGCGATGTCAAAATCTTTGGGATGAATGCCGACCAGCAGATCGCGCACGCAGCCACCGACCAAATAGGCTTTAAAGCCGCGGTTTTGGAGTCTCTTGACGATGTCTTTGGCGCGGTCGTCGATCCAGCTTGCGTGGAGGGCGGGTTTCGATTTAACTTGCATCGGCCTGGTTATGTCATCCTATCTTGAGCAGTTCAATTATCAATTCATGCGTCCCGCCGGAAAACCGGTGTCCGATGAGGACAGGGGCAACCCCGCTTTGCGCCGTTTCGTGTTCTTGCACGGCCTTTTGGGCTATGGCCTGAACTGGCGCCGGATCGCCACGGGACTTGAACAGGATGACATTGCTTTCGTCTTTGATCAAAGGGGACATGGCAAATCCTTTAAGCCGCTCACGGGTTACGCACCCGAGGATTACGCCGACGATCTTGAGCTCATCATGCAAGAGATCGGCTGGGACTCGTTTATTCTGGTCGGGCACTCCATGGGCGGGCGCAACGCTTTGATGTACGCCAGCAAGTTCCCCGCACGGGTCGAGAAGCTCGTCATTGAGGACATTGGTCCGGAAGCGAAGCCCCAGGCTGTCGATTACTACAAGGCGCTTTTGAACGCGGCGCCAACGCCCTTTCCGACCAAGCTCGCGGCCAAAGAATTCTTTCTCAATGAGTTTCCGAAGATGGGCTTTGCGCGCGGCAATGCCGAGACGCTGGGTCAGTATTTGTACTCGAACATCATCGACACGCCCGACGGCAAAGCCGACTGGCGCTTTTCGAAAGAGGCGATGTTTTTGAGCGTGACCCAAGGCCGCGAAGAGGATCATTGGGCGGAGCTCAAAGCGCTTTCGATGCCGACGCTCGTGATCCGCGGAGCCAACTCGAGCGAATTGACTCAAGGCATCTACGAGCAGATGCTCACATCAAACTCTCACATCGAGGGTGTGGTCATTCCTAACGCAGGGCACTGGGTGCACTCAGACCAACCTGAAGCCTTCTTAAAAACCCTGCTCGACTTCGCTCGCGCCTGAGGGTACCTACGCTCTCAAGAATCGTGACTTTCGCTAAAGCCTTTCGTAGCTTAGCGCTTTTGAGGATACCACTTTGAAATTTGCAGAACTTCGTTTCGACTCCACTCTCCAAGCCGCCATCGATAAAATGGGTTACGCCGAGGCGACCCCGATCCAGGCTCAAGCCATGCCCCTCGTTCTTGAAAAGAAAGACGTTTCGGGTCTGGCACAAACCGGAACCGGCAAAACCGCCGCGTTCGTTCTTCCTTTGATGGAACGGATTCTCCGCTCGCGCCCCTTGCCCGAGACGGCGACCGAAGAAGAAAAAGAGTTGGCCGCCGCCCGCGGTTTTGCGGACTGGCGCAGTCAAAATTTTATTCTTGTTTTGGTTCCCACGCGTGAACTCGCCGAACAGGTTTACGAGAACGTGGTGAAGTACGGAGAATTCGCCGGCCTTCGCGGCGTTTCGATCTACGGCGGCACCGGCTACGACAAACAAAAAGAAGCCATCCAGCAAGGCGTGGAGTTCGTCGTTGCGACTCCGGGCCGTTTGATCGATCTGTACAAAGAGCACCACGTTGATCTCAAGCAAGTCCGCGCCATCGTCTTTGACGAAGCGGACCGCATGTTCGACATGGGCTTTAAAGACGACATGAAGTACATCCTTCAGCGTGTGCCTCGCGAGCGTCAGTTTTTGGTATTCAGCGCGACTTTGAACTTCGACGTTTTGAACACGGCTTATCAGTTCGGCGCGGAGCCGATCGAAATCAACATCAGCAAAGACCAAGCAAAAGCCGAGAACGTGAAAGATGAAATCTATCACGTCGGCCAAGACGAAAAGCCCATGCATTTGCTGTCGATGGTGAAAAAACACAATCCCAAGCAGCTCATCGTCTTTTCGAATTTCAAAATGAACGTCGAGAAAATCGCGGCGTTCCTGACGTCGAATGGCTTTCCGGCGATGGCGATTTCAAGTCTGCTCTCGCAGGCTCAGCGCAACCGCGTGATCGAGCAATTTAAATCCGAGAACGATCACAACATCATGGTGGCGACGGATGTCGCCGCTCGCGGCTTGGACATCAAAGGCGTGGACATGGTGATCAACTATGAACTCCCGCAAGATGCCGAGAGCTACGTTCACCGCATCGGCCGGACCGGCCGCGCGGGCACCGAAGGCAAAGCGCTCTCGCTCGTGAGTGACCGCGATGTCGATTCGCTCAAGCGCATCGAAGACTACCTCAAACACAAAGTCGAAATGGCTTGGTTTGACGAAGCTGACCTCATCAAAGATTTCAAACCGTTCCCGCGCGATTCCTACGGGCGACGTGATGGTCCCCGCGAGGGCGGCCGTTTCGAAGGCCGTGGCGAAGGTGGTCCTGGCCGCGAAGGTCCCCGCCGCGAAGGTGGTGGCGGTCGTGGTCCCCGTCGTGACGGAGATCGTGGTCCGCGCCGTGAGGGCCCCCGACGAGACGGACCGGGCCGCGATGGTGATCGTGGCCGCGGACCCCGCCGCGAGGGCGAGGGTGGTGAACACCGCCGCGCCGACAACCGCGGACCTCGTCCTGAAGGCCAACAGGGTCAACCCGGCCGCGAAGGTGGACGTGGTCCCCGTCGCGAGGGCGGCGGCCCCCGCGAGGGTGACAACCGTGGACCTCGCCGCGAAGGCGGTCCCCGTGATGGCAACCGCGGTCCCCGCCGCGAGGGCGACAATCGTGGTCCGCGCCGTGAGGGCGGCAACCGCGAGGGTCAGCCACAACACCGCAATGGCCAAAGCCGGCCGCACTTGCACGCCAAGAACCGTTCAGGCGCGCCCAAGACCGCAAAACAGCAATCCGTGGGACAAAAAGTTTCGGGATTCTTTAAAAAGCTGTTTGGTGGGGGCTCGACGTCGGCTGGGCCCAAGAAAAATTCTTAATCAGTTGGTTGCACTGACCAATTGATTTTTCGAAGGTGGCCTGTTCGTCCGAGCAGGTCACGATCACGACCGATTTCTTACGCATGAACACCGCTTGGCGGAGTTGTAATTTCTTCTTCGGCTGGATGATGTCGATGACGATCCCGCGTTGGCCATTCTGCGCGAACAGGCGGGATCCCATCACGTCCATGCCCAGGGCGCTGTAGTCGCGTGTCCAGCGCTTGGCGTACGCTTCGAGACTCATCTCGGCTTTGAGGAAGTCGGTCTTCAGATGGGCTTGGGCGGTGGGAATTTGCGCGTTCGAAAAACGCCATGAGCTGTCGTCTTCTCCGCGGCTCAGGGATTGATCCTGGTGGATCTGCCACGAAGTCCCTTTCAGCCCCAACTCGAATCCTTTGCGCGCCAAAAACAGATTTTTTTCACTCGAGGTCAATGGCGACGCCCCGATGCCGGGGTGGGGAGACGCATAAGCAGTTGAAATCAAAAAGCTTATGGCGAACAGCAGTTTGGTATAACTAAAAACTTGCTCTGGCATACGCTCTTTTCATTTTACTTTCGGGGGCTCACCCCACTAAGTTCCCCCTCGGTTGACAACTCTGGGAGGGGCTGAATCCATGGTAACTCTTTTTCGAATTCAGACACAAGGTCTCTTGCTGCTGACGGCATTGGTTCTGGGCCTCACCGCCTGCGAATCTAAGAAGAACGACACCGTTTTGAACGCCGCCGGTGAAGAGATTTTTTCGAACCGTCCGGTTGCGTTTAAAAACTTCTTCGCTGTCGTGAAGCTGAAAAAGGCGCCCCTGTTCGAGACCGCCGAAGTTAAAAACGGCAAGGCGATCGTGACGCCCGACCAGGTCAAAGCCATTGACGAAGAACAAGCGGCGTTCCTGGCCGAAGTCGCCAAGATCTCCAGCGAGATCAAGATCGTCTATAAGTACCGCTTCGTCTTGAACGGCTTCGCGCTCACGGGCCCCACCTCGGCCCTCGAGAAGCTCAAGTCCATCGTGCTTGTCGCGAGCGTTGAGACGGACGGCGGCTTCAAACGCCCGCTCCCGATGTCGACTCAGACCGCGGTGGCGCAAGCCAACACTTGGAAAGAGCGCAACTCGGCCAAATTCATCGGCGCCGAGAACCTCCACGCCCGTTCGATTAAAAACGCCCGCGGCGAAATGGTTCCCTTGAACGGGACTGGCATGTCCGTGGCGGTTTTGGATACTGGTATCGACTACACGCACGCGATGCTCGGTGGTTCGGGTTCGGCGGATGAATACAAATCCATCGATCCCTCGAAGCCCTCGTCGGCCTTCCCGAATAAAAAAGTGGTCGGCGGGATCGATCTCGTCGGAACCGACTACAATGCGGCTTCGATCGATTTCGCGAAACACATTCCCCAGCCTGACGGCAACCCTCTCGACGAAGGCGGCCACGGTTCGCACGTCGCGGGCTCGATCGCCGGCGTGGGTGATGGCGTTGACACGTACTCGGGCGTGGCTCCCGGCGCGGATCTCTACGCGGTGAAAGTGTTCGGCGCCAACGGTTCGACCAGTGACTCGGTTGTGATCGCGGGCCTTGAGTACTCGGCCGATCCCAACGGCGACGGCAGCAATGATGATCAAATCGACGTCGTGAACATGTCGCTTGGCAGCTCGTTCGGAAACGCGAAAATCTTGTACAACGAAGCGATCGGCAACTTGAGCCGCGGCGGCACGGTCGTCGTGGCGTCGGCCGGTAACGAAGGCAACGTCGACTACATCACGGGCGCGCCCGCGATTTCGGACGAGGCCATTTCGGTGGCCGCGTCGGTCGACAATACCGATCACAACTGGCAGGTGCGCGCGGTGAAGTTCATTCTTCCCACGCTCGGCCCCCAGCTCGCCGAAGCGGTCGAGGCGGCGATCACCAAGTCGATCAACGAAGCCGGCCCCGTCAAAGGTGCGCTTGTTTACGCGGGTCTCGGTGACAAAGACTTCTCGGACGACCTTAAAGCTCAACTCAAAGGCCGTGTCGCGTTCATGGATCGCGGCGTGGTGGCGTTCTCGGAAAAAATCCGCCGGGCTCAAGAAGCCGGTGCGATCGGCGTCGTGGTCGCGAACAATGCTCCCGGAGCGGCGTTCACGATGGGCGGCGACGGCAAATACGATATTCCGGCGATCATGGTGACCCAAGAGATGGGCGCGACGCTGAAGGCGGAACTCGCCAAAGGCGAAGTCGTGATCGAATTCATGACCAGCGAAATGATTCTGAAGCCCGAGTTGATCGACACGATCACCGACTTCTCGTCCAAAGGCCCTCGTTCCGAAGATTCGATGATCAAACCCGAGATTTCGTCTCCGGGGAGCAACATCATCTCGGCCGAAATGGGCGGCGGACGCAAAGGCGTGAAAATGTCGGGGACTTCGATGGCGGGCCCTCACGTGGCCGGCGCGATGGCTCTCTTGAAACAAGCGCACCCGAATCTTTCGGCGAGCGATCTCAAAGCGTTGCTCCTGAATCGCGCGAAAACCATCACCGACGCTCAGAAGAACGTGTACCCCATCAGCCGTCAAGGTTCGGGCCGCGTGCAGATCGACGAGTCGGTCGACGCGAAAACGGTGATCCAACCCTCGACACTCTCGCTCGGCGAAGTGGCGATCGAGACCCGCAAGACCATGAAACGCACGATCACCGTGCGCAACATCTCGCAAGACGCCTTGGACCTCACCGTTTCGCTCGTGAAGCGCGGTGAAGGCCTGGCTCTGCGCTCGGTTCCGGCTTTGAAGCTGGCGGCGGGCGAAGAGAAGTCCGTCACGCTTAGCATGCTTCTGGATGCTTCGGGCATGAAAGACGAGCTCGTGCGCGAGATGGACGGCTGGGTGATCTTGAGCGAAGGACAAAAAGAAATCGCACGCGTTCCTGTTTTGGCGGTGGCCCGTAAAGTTTCGAGCATTCAAGCTTCAAGCCTCGTCGTTGAGTCGGGGCGCGCGGATGCGGCCGGTTCGGCGGCTTCGGTGACCCTGACCAACTCGGGCAAGAACGCCGGCGATGCTTTGCTTTTCAATCTGCTCGCGAACGACACGCGTAAGAGCGATCCCCACCACGACCGCTTCGCCAGCAAGGGCTGCGATCTTCAAAGCGTCGGCTACCGCATCATCGAGAAGGTGATTGACGGTCAAAAAACCAAGGTTCTGCAAATCGCGGCCAAGGTTTACGAGCCTCTCACGCAGTGGAACATGTGCGAACTCACGGTTTTGATCGACAGCAATGGCGATCAAGAGCCCGAGCAAGAGTTGGCCGCGATCTCCTTGGGGAACGTGCCTGGACTGTCGACGCCGCAAACCGAGCGTCAGTTCGCCAGCGTCTTGTTCGACGCCGCGAAAGTGCGTGAGCTGCGCCGCAAGTTCGAAGCCGATTCGGCCACCTCGACCGAAAAAGTCGAAGAGAATTACTCCACCGCGGTTCTGGGCGCTCAGCCTTTGAAGCCGATCGACCACTCGACGATCATGATCGTTGAGGCCGACGTGTCACTGCTCGCACGCCGCCCGACGGGCGAACTGGCGATCAAAGTGGCGACGCAAGAGTTTTCGGGGTCTTCGGTTGAGTCCGATGACTTCTTAGGAAACAGCGCGCTCAATTGGCTGCCGCTTTCGGTGAATGAGGCCGCGCAATCGTATGCGGCTCTTCCCGAAAAAGTGACGGTCAAAGCGGGCGAGACCGTGGTTGTCGATTTCGAAAAGGGTTACGCTCAACAGCCTTTGATGGTGCTTCTGCCGAACAACCTCACGGTGTTCTCGGACGTTCTCGAAGACTCGCAGCAGATTTTGCTGACGCCTAAGTTTGAGGAGCCCCAGCCGTAACCGGCGCGGGGCTTGCGGTTTCCGGGCTCGCCAAGGGCACGCAGGAGGCCGCCTCGGGCAGCGCCGGAAACTCGCGCATAAAGAGCTGCGAGCTGGCGCCGTTCTCAAAGGTCATCACGACCCTGTCTTGATTTTTTGAAACACTCAAATCCTTCAGATCGCCACCGGCTTCCGCGAACAGCGGGGCCGCGCACGGCGTTTTATTTCCGGCATTTTCGGGATCCAGCATCCACGCCGAGAGACGGTCGGACGCGCTTTTCTTGGCGCTCATGAGCAGCACCGGTCGTTTCCCAGGTCCGATGATCCACTGCAGGCTCTGAATGTCGTTGAACGGAATTTCGAGGCTCTTGATCTTTCCCGCGAGTTTAAGTCCCAGAGCGATGCCGCCCGTCTTTTTTTGAATGACCCAGGCCACGCGCGTGGCGCTCTCATCGACGGCCGGGATGCGCAGGCTCGCCGACGCGTCTTCGGCCCACGGGTGAACCTTGGCGTCCGCGAGCATGAGGCGGTTGATCTTGGTTCGCCCGTCGTTCTCGCTGACGAAGAGAAATTGATTGGGGCCGACCCAGGCGGCTTCGGATTGATAGCCCGCCTCGTGGGTGAGGCGCTGGATTTGCGCGCCGGTGCGATCGGTGAGATAGATTTCGGTGGGCGGGAGCTTACCGACCTGTTCGTTCAACAGACGCGGACGTTCTTTGAGTTCATCGGTCGTTGAGGCGTAGATCAAGTGTGAACCGGTGGGAGAGTAGTCGACATCGTGGCAATCGCCGTCGTGATAGGTGATGCGTTTTTCGTGAAACGTTTCGAGACTCAGCTCGTAAACCTGCACGTACTTATGCCCATCGCGGTTTCCCGAAAGGTAAATCACGTTTTTGCCGTCAGGCGAGAAGTGGGCTTTGCGGTTGGTGCCGATCGACGTGAGACGAAGCCCCGCGGTCGTTCGGGCGGCCTGCATGGAGGCCGCTTCGAGATTTTTTTTGGTCGAAGACGAGCCGCCACAAGCGGCGAGCGTCACGAGGGCAAGTGCGAGAGCACTTTTTTGAGCAAGATCGAGGGATTGACCGACGAGAGAGAGCCGACTTCGCACCATTGGACACCTTTTGCAGTCTGAACATCCAACTTCTGGCGCTCCTTCGCGGAGGCTTTCTTGATCTGGATGTAGATGTCATGATGAGTGATCCCATGTTTGAGATCAAACGTTTCGGGCTTCTTCTTGACCCGGCTGATTTTGCCCGGAAACACCCACTGGCCTTTGAGGAAGGGCATGTCGGGATTCTGGACCAAAGCCACGCGATTTTTCTGCATCATAATTTCGGGCTGCCACACCCAGATTTCTCCCTCGGCGCGCGGCTTTTTGAGCGGCAGCGTTTGGTGCGTGTTCGCTTCGAGAGATTTGCACGAAGTTTTCCACGGACAGAGGAGGCACGTCGGGCTGTGAGTCGTGCAAACCGTCGCGCCGAGTTCCATCATGGCCTGATTCAAATCGCTGGGTTTGTCGACTTGCGCGAGCGCGTCCGCATGCGTTTGTAAAACGTCGCGGCCCGCGGGCTTCCAATGTTCAACAGCAAGATTGTGCACGCGCGAAAGAATGCGGATCACGTTGCCGTCGAGCACGCCCACTTTTTCTTCGAACGCGATCGACGAAACCGCGCGTGAAGTGTAAGGCCCCAGGCCCGGAAATTCCGTGAGCTCGGCCGCCGTTTTCGGAAAACCTTTTTCGGCAAAGAGCTGCGCGGCCTTGTGAAGATTTCGCGCACGCGAGTAGTAACCAAGTCCCGACCACATCTCGAGAACCTTCTCGAGCGGCGCTTGGGCCAGGTCTTTGACGGTCGGAAAGGCTTTGAGAAATCGCTCGTAGTAGGGGATCACCGCTTGCACGGTGGTTTGCTGAAGCATGATCTCCGAGATCCAAATGCGATAAGGGTCCTGCGAGGCGCGCCAGGGCAATGGGCGGCGGTTCTCCAGGTACCAGGAGGTGAGGGCGTCCGACATTGCGGCCGTATTGGGCGAGGTATCAGGCCTATCTTTTTTGGGGAGGTTGCGCTTCACTGTCCCTTAGTTACACGAAAAGAGGGATCTATGGAATACAAACCCTTGAGCGGCCGCGAGTTTCCCCGGTTTTCGGGCATTAAAACCTTCTTCCGTTTGCCGCATGTCAATGTGGACGCGGATTACGATGTCGCCCTTTACGGGATTCCTTACGATGGCGGAGTGTCGTACCGCCCGGGTCCTCGATTTGCGCCCTCGAAGGTCCGCGAGGTCTCCTCACTGGGACGCGGCTTCCACATGGAGCGCGGGTTCTCGATTTTCGATCGCCTCAAATTCGCGGACGTCGGCGATTCGCCGACCGTTCCCATTGATCAATTGCAAACCTATGAGCGCATCGAGGCTTTCGTGGGCGAGCTGGCTCGCAACAACAAGAAAATGATCGGCGTGGGCGGGGATCACTCCACCACGCTCCCGGTTCTGCGCACGCTGCGAAAACACTACGGCCGCAAGCTGGGCTTCATTCATTTCGACGCGCACTTGGACACCTACCCGGCAGCTTGGGGCTGTGAGTACCATCACGGCGCCTTCGCCCGCCACGCGGTGGAAGAGGGGCTTGTTGATCCCGAGCACATGATCCAAATCGGCATTCGCGGACCGCTTGCGGGCGGCGACGATTTGAACTTTATCAAGAACAACAAGATCCGCGTTTTCACCGTGGATCACATCCGCAACGGCAGCCTGAATGACTTCTTGTGCTCGCTGCCCAAGTTTGGCGACATCCCGACCTACATGAGTTTTGACGTGGACTGCTTGGACCCGGCGTACGCGCCCGGCACCGGCACGCCGGTCATCGGCGGTCTGACGACCTACGAAACCCAGCGCATCTTACGCTCTTTCGAAATTCAAAACTTCGTGGGCGGAGACATCGTCGAAATCTCGCCGCCCTTCGACCACAGCGACATCACGTCACTCGTCGGCGTCGACGTCATGTTCGAAATGATGTCCCTCATGGTCAAATCCCACGCCAAATAAAAAGGTGCCTGGCACCTTTTTGAAACGCGCTGAGTCCCTAAAAGGTGCCAGGCACCTTTTAGCTGGCTTTGTCCATGACGAGTTTGTGGCCGCATTCTTGGCAGAATTTGGCTTGGGGCGTGATTTCGGCGGAACAGGACGGGCAACAGGGAGCACCCGACTTTTTCTTGGGCTTGTCGTCTTCGTTCATGTCGACGAAGCCTTTTTCGTTCCACTTTTCGATTTCGCGCAGCACTTTCCAGATCTTGGCGGTGGTCTGAAACTCTTTGATTTCGAAGGACACCCACACGCTGCCGTCTTGTCGGGGCTGGCGCTTCATGAAAACGCCCTTGGCCTCGAGACGTGAGAAGTGGTCGTTGTTGAGCGTGACGCCCAAATCATTTTTGAAGGCCTCGATGACTTTGGAATACTCAATGGCGACCACGCCGAAACGGTCCTTTTCGATCGGCTCGCCGATCTTGATGAACTCGTTCAAGAAGTTGGTGGCGATCTCGTCAGACTTCAGAAGATCGGTCTTCCCACCTTTGTAGTAGTAATACTGAAAGAACTCGAAGAAGGCCTCGACGGCGCCCAGATCCAGGATCTGCACGCGCATGATTTGATCGGGACCTTCGGGGTCCTCGGGGAGTTTGCCCATTTCGTATTTTGCCAGGCCCAGTTTCACGAGCAGGTTGGTCGCTTGCTCGAGGCGCTTGAGCGATTCGCCGAAAATGCGCTGCGAGTACTGACGGTAAAACTGCCACTCGAGAGCGGCGGCATTGGGATTCTTGGGGTCTTTGTCACCTTTGTAGCGGGCGGTGTGGTAGATCGTGCCGAACACCTTGGCCACTTGATCTTCGGGACAGGGGCTGGCGTCTTTTTCCATGCGCGCGGCACGGATATCGGTGAAAGCCAGTTTCATGCGGTCGGTGAGAGACTTGATGACGACTTTTAGAATTTGCGCCGAGCCTTCGACCTGCTGCTTGTACAATTCGCCGGGAAGCTCGACCACTTTTGTCTCGCTGGTGGCCATCGCCGAATAGTTGTACGTGCCGTTCGAGATGGATTGTTCACCCAAAATTTGACCCGCGCCGACGGTGGCGATGTCGATATTCTTTTTGGGACGGATCACGCAAAGCTGGAGAGCGCCGGATTGAATCAGGATGAGCGACGTGGCTTTGTCGCCTTCTTTGAAAAGATATTCACCCTTCGGGACGACTTTAACGTTGGACATGGGCGTTTCCTCCGGAATGCTTATCGGAGAAAACGCCTTAAAACTTAGGTGTCGAGCATGGCATCGTGAGGCGGGCGCAGACCTTTTTTCTTGATCTTCTCGACCAAGGTCGTACGGTTCAGGCGCAGCAGTAAGGCGGCCTGGTTGCGGTTCCAACCGGTCTTCTCGAGCGCGCGCAAGATCAGCTGATTCTCAAACAGATCGACAGCCGTGTTAAAGTCCATCCCTGCCTCGGGAATTTCGAAACTCAAGGAGTCGCCGGTTCCCATCGAGGCTTGGGCGCGGTACTTGGCCGGCAGATCGTTCACTTCAATTTGGCCGTGGCCCTTCAAGATGGCCAGACGTTCGACGAGGTTCTCGAGTTCGCGGATATTTCCGGGCCAAGGGTAATGGGCCAGGCAGTCCATGGCATCACTCGAGACGCCCGTGAGCTTGCGCGATTTGGATTTATTGAAATGATCCATGAAATGAGCGAACAAAAGCGGGATGTCGGTGCGGCGCTCGCGCAAAGCGGGGAGCGAAATCGGAATGACGTTCAAGCGGTAGAACAGATCCTCACGAAACTTGCCTTGAGCGACTTGGTCTTCAAGATTCTTATTGGTCGCCGCGATCACCCGCACGTTCACCGCGACGGTTTTGGTGCTGCCGACGGGTTCGAACGAGCGCTCTTGCAAAACGCGCAAGAGTTTGACCTGAAGCGAAGGTTCCAGGTCGCCAATTTCGTCCAAGAAGATCGTTCCGCCATCGGCCATTTCAAAACGGCCCACGCGGTTGGCGATCGCGCCGGTAAACGCGCCTTTCATATGGCCGAAAAGTTCGCTCTCGAGAAGTTCGGCGGGAATCGCGCCGCAGTTGATGGCCACGAACGGACTGTCCGAGCGTCCCGAGTTGTAGTGAACGGCGCGGGCGATCAGTTCTTTGCCCGTTCCGCTCTCGCCGGTGATCAGCACGGTCGACTCGGTGTCGGCCACGCGCTCGACCAGAGACAAAACGTTTTGAATCTCCTCCGAGCCCCCCACGATTTGATCGAAGCTGGCACGGCGACCGAGTTCGCGTTTGAGCTGGATATTTTCTTGTTGGAGTTTTTGCTGCGTCAGCGCCTTTTCAACGACGTTGACAAGTTCGTCCATGCTGAAAGGCTTGGTCATGAAGTGGAACGCGCCCAATTGGGTCGCGCGCACGGCCGATTCAATAGTGGCGTGTCCTGTCAGGATGATCACTTGGCAGCCCGGGTGCTGCGACTTGATCCACGTCATGAGCTCGATGCCGTCGCCGTCGGGAAGATTCAAATCCACCAAAGCCAAATCCAATTGAGCATCCGCGCCGCCGAGCTGCTTGGCTTCTTCGACTTTATTGGCCGTGATCACATGGAGATTGCGTTTTTCCAGAACTCGAAACAGGGCGGTGCGAAGCGTGGATTCATCATCAACAATAAGGAGACGCGCAGTACGCATGAACCTTCCTTCCTTGGTGGGCTCTCTTTAAATGGTAAGAACTCTTGACGGGACTGTCAAAATTCCGTTGCCGAGCGCGGGACTTAAGGCACCAAAACTAGACGGGGGAAGGAAATTTTTGCCATCCGTAAAGCGCGGGGCTGGAAAGAAATTTCCAAGGATGCGCCGTGTTCGATTAAAATCCTTTGCGCCAGCGGGATCTCCAGGCTGGGCGCGGTTTCTAGACCTCGACCGTTGTCCAAGACACTTAAGGAGATTTCTCCTTCGTGGATCTTCATCACGACTTCGAGCACGGGTTGAAACCCTCTTTGCGTGACGAGTTTTTCTTGAATCGACGAGAGCGACGATTGCAGAACGTTTTGCAGGGCCTGCGTGAGTTGATTGAAATGGCCCTCGACCCAAGCCGGATCATCAGGAAAATCCGTTTTAACCTCAATGCCCTGCGAGCGTGTCTTCAGGATCAGGATCCCCAGCGCGCGGCGAAGAACGTCGCGCAGATCGAGCTGCGTTTTCTGCTCCTGACCCGGACTGCGGGTAAAATTCAAAAGATTCTGCACGATGTCCCGGCAGCGCAAAACCCCGCGCTCCATCTCCTCGATGTCCACGCGCAAGGGATCGTCGATCGGCAAATCCATCTTGAGAAGCTGAACGTAAGACAGGATCCCGCCCAGCGGGTTGTTGAGTTCGTGCGCGATCGAGCTGCCGATCGTGCCGAGCTCGGCAAGGCGGGCGGACTCGAGAATCCGGCGCTCCATACGCACCTGCTCGGTGACGTCGTGGTACTGATGCACGAAAACGGGCTCCTCATCGGGCGACAAGTGCACGACCTGTCCGCTGACGTCGAAGGTTTCGCGGCGGTTCTCGAGACGGAAATTTTCTCCGCGTTTGCAGCCCGCGCAGGGTGAATCCCGGTGAAAGAGCGCCTGGTAACACTTCATGCCGGCGACCATTTCGGTGACGCCGGATTTTTTTTGAAACGACGAGTTCGTTTGCACGATCTCGTAATTGCTGTTGTAAATACCCACCGGGTCGGCGACCGCGTTGAAGGTCGCTTCCCACTCTTCTTTGAAGCTCTCGCGCGTTTTGAGTGTACCCAGACGCTGCAAGGCAGGATTCAAGGTTTCGGCCAAAAGCTGAAAGAACTCTTTTTCTTCGGCGGTGAACGGATGTTCCGATCCGCGCAAAAACAAGACGGTGCCCTCGGGCTTTTCTTGCGCGTTGAACAGAGTCACGCGCTGAAAGACGAATTTGCCGAGCTTGGGATCCGGTGGCAGGTTGTGCGTGATACCCGGCACGATCTTGACCGCGCTGAGAGCCATGGATTTGGCCAAAACCTCGAGCAATTTTTGCTCCATCTCGGGGATCGAGGCTGATTGATGGATGGCCACCGTTGCCTGGCGGATCGCTTCCCAGCGCGCTTGCGCGAGCAGGCTCTTGCGGCGCGACTCTTCGAGAAAACGCGTGCGTTTGGCGACGCGGTCTTCGAGCGTCTGGTACAGATTCTTGAGCTTTTCGTTCTGCTCGTTCACCAAAAAGCGAAGTTGCTCGTTTTGTTTGTTCCACTGCACGCGCTCCAAGGCTTCGAGCAGGCTGATTTCAAGCGCGGGGTCTTCAAGCGTTTCGAGAATTCGGAACACGGGGAATTGATGGATCAAATGGCGAAGCGTCCCATCATCAGTCTCGACGCCGGCAATGAGCAACAAAAGCGCGGACGGATTTTTTTCGAAGAGATCCGAGAAAATTTGGTAGAAGCTCTCTGAGCTGGCGAGTAGCGCCGGGAGCACAAGCACGCTGGCCTGGGGGTACTGACGGATCTGATCCACGCGCGGCGTGAGCTCAAAGTCGAGCGCAATCCGAGGCCGGCTCGAAGTGCCGACGATCAAAACGCTGGAGCCTAGAGCCGGCATCTCGCCACCAACTCTTGATGCGACGGGGTTTCAAAGTCGGGTTGATCAAACGCCGAGAGAATCGGTTCGTCCTGATGCTCACCATAGAGAAACAAACAGGTCTGCAAGCCTTGCGATTTGGCTTCGTTGATGTCGCTGGAGCGGCGGTTGCCGATACTGAGCACTTCGTGCGGAGCGAGGCCCCACTCGCTCGGAATGCGTTTGAAGTACATGGACTTGGTCTCTTGCTTGCTCGGGTCGGCAAAGTACTGCGCGCGGAAAAAGGGCGCGATGCCGAGACTCGCGACTTTGGCCTGCTGGGCCTCGGTGCGACCGTAGGTGAGCAAGAAAAACAAGTAGCGTCCGTGCAAGGCTTTGAGGTTTTCGAGCGCGCCGTCGAGCAAAGGCAAAGGCTCGCGGATGCGCTTTTCAAACGCGGGCGTGCGCGCGATGGGAATCAAAAGCTGGGTGGTGTCCAGCAGGGTGTCGTCGAGATCCCAGATAATCGCTTTGATCTTGCCGTTCATACCGAAATTTTACGGTCGAGCAGTTTCTGAAGTCCAGGCCCGAAGTGAGGCCACACCAGCGACAAATCGCTTTTCTCGATCTCTTCGATGCAGACGACCGGGATCTGGTGAACGAACCACCCGAATTGCCCCAAAGAGCCCGGCGTCGGGTAGCCGATGTCTTCAGAGACGGGGTACTGAGGTCCAGGGCTCAAAAGCGTTGCGGCATTCTTGCCCGGAGCGCCCGTGTACACAACGCAGGGTTGCCAGGAGTGAAAGTGCACGATGAGCCGTGGCTTTTTGACTTCAATCAGCCGCACCAAGGCCTGCACTTCGGGCTCGCTCCCGGGTCGGCTGCCCGGAAAATAACGGGCCGCTTTGGCTTCGGGACTCCAATCCGGCGTCGGAAAATTGCGGTTCAAATCGACGCCCGAGGAGTTCACCCGCTCGTTGTTTTCAAAGCCGTCGGGATTCAGGCACGGAATCAAGATCCAAGGGCGGTATTGATCGCAATGTTTCATCACGTTTTGACGCAGCCACAGGAGAAAATCCTGGGCGAGACGCACGCCTTCGGGCTCGTCGCCGTGCACGCCGCCGATAAACAGAATGGGCGCCTCGGAGGTGTGTTCACAGCTCCACAGTTCGAGAGGCTTTCCCGCCGCACTGTACGCCCAACTCGGAAGGTGCAAAAGATCAGAAGACATGAAATGATGTTGCCCATGAAATCCGAATCTCACAAAGAAAAAACAGACAATCCGAAGTGGACCGCGATCATCTTGGCGGCCGGCAAAGGCACGCGTATGGGCTCGCCCTTACCGAAAGTGCTCCACCCGGTTGCGGGCCGTCCGATGCTCCAAAACGTGATCGAAGCCTGCCGTCAGGCGGGCGTCTCGGATATCCGACTCGTGGTCGGCCATGGTTCGCACTTGGTGCAAAACGTGGTGGAGCCCATGGGCGTTCATCTCTTCTCGCAAAAAGAACAAAAAGGCACCGCCGATGCGGTGATGTCGGCGGAGCCCGAGACGATCGAAGGCAACGTCATCATCCTGAATGGTGATCATCCCTTGCTTTCGGCCGCGGACTTAAAGTCCTTCATCGAGAAATTCGAAGCGCAAAAGATGGACCTCGCCGTCGTCTCGGCCAAACTCAAAGAGCCGAAAGACTTCGGCCGTATCGTCCGTGCCAATGGTCAGCTGGTCGCGATCGTCGAGGCCAAAGATGCCTCCAACGATGCGCTCAAGATCAACGAAGTGAACACCGGCATCTACGTCGCCAAAGCGCAGATCTTGGCGGACTATCTTCCAAAAATTCAGAACAACAACGCCAAAAAAGAGTATTACCTCACCGACATCCTGGGCTTGACGATTCATGCTCGAAAAAAGGTCGGCACGCTTGAGGGAAACCCTCGCGTGGCGTTTGGCGTGAACACGCAAGCCGAACTCGCGCAAGCATCCCGCATCAAGTACCGTCAAAAAGCCAAAGAGCTGATGGACAAGGGCGTTTTGATTTTGGATCCGCGCGCCGTCTACATTGAAGAGTCGGTCGAGATCGCTCCCGGCAGCGTGATCTACCCGCAAGTCTTCATCCGTGGACGCAGCAAGATCGGCACCCTGTGCGCGATCGAGCCCAACTGTTTTATCGTGGATTCGCTTTTGGGCGAAGGCGTGCAGCTCAAGGCCAACTCGTATCTGGAGCGCGTGCAGATTTTGAACCGCGCGAGCGTCGGCCCCTTCGCGCGTTTGCGTCCCGAAACCATCATCGGTGAAGAGGCGCACGTCGGAAACTTCGTCGAAATGAAAAAAGTGAAGTTCGGCGCCAAGTCCAAAGCCGGTCACCTGACTTACTTGGGCGACGCCGAAATCGGTTCGGACGTGAACATCGGCTGCGGCACCATCACGTGCAACTACGCGGTCGATAAAAAGAAATACAAAACCGTCATTGGCAACGGCACCTTCGTGGGCAGCGACACGCAGTTCGTCGCGCCGTTGACCGTGGGTGAAAACGCCGTCATCGGTTCGGGCTCCACGATCACCAAAGACGTGCCGGCGCGGGCGTTGGCCGTCGCGCGTGGCAAGCAAGTGATCATCGAAAACTACGTGAAGACCGAAGACAAATCACAAAAGACATCAGACAAGAAGTCGGGAGACTGATCCATGTGCGGAATCGTGGGCTACTTGGGGCCGCTCAATCCCAAGGACGTGATCGTGGGTGGTCTCAAAAAACTTGAATACCGCGGCTACGACAGCGCGGGGGTCGCGATTTTGGATGGCGGCTTGGTGAAGCGCGTGCGGGCCGAGGGCAAGCTGCGCAATCTCGAAGCCAAGCTCGCGCATGAAAGCTTTGATGGACATCTCGGCATTGGACACACGCGCTGGGCCACGCATGGCGTGCCTTCAGAGCGCAATGCCCATCCGCACCAAGTCGGCGGCGTGAGTCTTGTCCACAACGGCATCATCGAGAATTACCTTGAAATCAAAGAAGCCTTGCTCAAGCGCGGCGCCAACATCACCTCGGACACCGATTCAGAGCTGGTTGCCCACTTGGTCGCCGAACAAGTCAAAATCCAGAAGGATCTTCTCAAAGCCGTGCAAGTGGTCCTGAAAGAGCTGCGGGGCGCGTTCTCGATTTTGGTGATTTGGGATCAGCAGCCCGACCGCTTGGTCGCTTTCAAAGATGGGCCGCCGCTCGTGATCGGTTTGGGCGAGAAGCAGACTTTCGTGGTGAGTGATGTGCAGGCCGCGCTGAATTACACCAAAAAATTCATGTACCTCGAAGACCGCGAAATTGCCTTGGTGCAAGGCACGGGCGTGCAAGTGTTCTCGAGCGCGGGCGCCCCTTTGCAAAAACCCGTGGTGGAGCTCAACTGGAATGCCGATCAGGTCGAGAAAAAGGGCTACTCGCACTACATGCTCAAAGAAATCTACGAGCAGCCCCACGCCGTTTCGTCGGCGATGGCTCCGCACATCGATGCGACCAATCAAACCGTGCGTTTGTCGAAGGTGGGCTTCGGCGGCGCGGGCGTGACCCATCTCGAGAGTCTCGATGCCGCCAAAGATTGGGAGCAAACTCAAAAAATCTTCGCCTCGGTGAACCGCGTGACGATCGTCGCCTGCGGGACGAGTTATTACGCGGGCCTGGTCGGGAAGTACCTGATCGAAGCGCTGGCCAAGATTCCGGTCGAAGTGGATGTCGCCAGTGAGTTTCGCTACCGAAAACCCGTTCTTCTTAAAGACACGCTGGTGATCACCGTGTCCCAGAGCGGGGAGACCGCCGACACGCTGGCGGCGATTCGTTTGGCCAAAGAAAATGGGCTGCAGACCTTGAGCATTTGCAATGTGCGCAATTCGTCGATCGACCGCGAAGCCCATGGCCATTTGTACATGAACTCCGGTCCCGAAGTGGGCGTCGCCAGCACCAAAGCCTTCGTCAGCACGCTCGCGATCTTCAATCTCGTGGCCACTGCTTTCGGCCAAGCGCGCGGACAGCTCAGCCTGGGCCAAGCGCGCGAACAGGTGCAAGCGCTGCTCGCGGTGCCGAGCCAGATGGAAGTGGTCTTGGCGTACGACAAATATTTCGCCGATGCCGCCGAGGATTTTAAATCCTTCAAGGGCTTTCTCTACATGGGCCGCGGCGTGAGCTATCCCATCGCGCTCGAGGGCGCGCTCAAACTCAAAGAACTCGCTTACCTGCATGCCGAAGGCTATGCCGCCGGAGAGATGAAACACGGCCCTCTGGCGTTGATTGACGAGCGGATGGCGATCGTGATGGTCGCGCCGAGCGACGATCTGTTCGAAAAAACCGTGAGCAACCTCGAAGAGGCCAAGGCCCGTGGGGGCAAAATCATCTCCATCGGGACCGGCGAAAACGAACGTCTGAAGAGCATCAGCGAACGTTACCTGGGGATTCCCAAAGCCCATTGGTCGACCAACCCGCTGTTGGAAGTGGTTCCGCTGCAGCTGATGGCCTTTCACTTGGCCGACAGCTTGGGTCATGATGTAGACCAGCCGCGCAATCTGGCCAAATCGGTCACTGTTGAGTAAGCTCTAAAGGAAAATGAGTTTAGAAAATCAATAATGATGCTTTACCACTTTCATTTGAAGCCAACTTGGCTGAAGGTGAGAGGGTGAAGCGCACGGTTCTTTACCGGGCAGGGGGCGCCCTCGGCCTTCTTCTCGTTCTTGCCATCACTTTCTTTTTTTATCCGAAATCTTCGGATGGAGACGCCCCCATTCTGCGCGTCGCGGTTTATGAGTGGGGCGGATATGCACCCGCCGTCTACGCTCAAGAGACCGGTCTCTACATGGCCAACGGTTTGCGCGTTGAACTGTTCAAAGCGACCAGTCCCGCCCAGATGAACGAATGGTTCCGCGATGGCAAAGTCGATGGCATCTGCGGGGTGGTGCTGACGGACCTGCTCATCATGCGTTCGCACGGTGAGGCTCTTCAGGGTGTTTTGCTCACCGACTACTCCACCGACGGCGACGTGATTCTGTCTCGAGCGGATCAAATCTCGATCAGCGATCTCAGCGGCAAGCGCGTCTCGGTGGACCGGATGAATTCGTTCTCGCACGTTTTCATCCAAAGAATGCTCGCGTTGAATGGTCTGAAAGAGAGCGACGTGACGTTGGTGGAGCTTCCTTTTGATCAGGTTCCTGATGGGCTGATTCGCGGAGAGATCGATGCTGGCCACACCTGGAGCCCGGCCAAAGAGATGGGCCTCAAGGTGAATCTCAAAGTCCTGGCCAAAGCCGAAGAGTCGCCGGGAATCGTGATGGAGGTGGTGGCCTTCCGCGAAAGTTTGCTCAAGGCCCATCCCGAGTTGATCCGAACCTTCACGCGCGTGTTCTTTGAGGCGCAAAAGCAAGTTCTCGAAGACCCGCTCGCGGCGGCGACCCACATGAAGGCCTTTTACGGCAACGAGCCGGCGGTCTTTGCCGAGTCTTTCCGCTCGATGCATTTTTTCGATCTGGCCGCGAACAAAGAGAAATTCGATGGTGAGAGCGAGAACTCGGTTTTCGTCACGGCAAAAATGATCAACGACCTGCTCGTTAGCAGCGGTTTGGTTCAAACAACGGATTTATACAAAACAGCTTTGCGACCCGAATTTGTTGAGTCTCAATAGACTTCGGAACGGTCCGAAAGGATGTCGTAAAAAGCGAGGACGCGCTCGGTGAACACGACGGGCTCTTCGCCGCGGGCCATGCCGTACTCCAGCTCCGCCGCGATCGCGGGGTCGCTGAGCAGCGGCAACATCAAACGCAAATCCCAGAACGAAAACGGACTGCGGCCCGCTTCGACCGCAAGTTTCTGCGCGTCTTTCAGGTGGGCGATCCCGACGTTGTAGGCCGCCAGCGCGAGTGCGAGCTTTTCACGGAAGTGCAAGTGCGCGGGCTGACGGTCGATCAGAATGCGCAGGTACTTGGCGCCGCCCCACAGCGACTGTTCAACGTCTTCCCGGTCTTCGACGCCCAAGTGGCGCGCGGTCTCGCGCGTGAGCTGCATGATGCCGCGAACGCCGGTGTGGCTGAGGGCCTGGTGGTTCCAGTGAGATTCTTGGTAGGCCACGGCCGCGATCAGCTCCCAAGGAAGATTGAATTCGGCGCCGTATTTTTTGAACTTGGCTTTGAGTTCGGGAAGCTCCGTCGCTTTGGCGCGCAAGAGCCGCGCGCGGTCCTGATCGCTGAGTGATTTTTGGTAACCCAAGTAGCGGTGGCGGATCCGCGAAATCTGGCCGCTGCGATTGTAGCGGCTGAACCATGTGCTGAAGGCCTCTTCGATTTCGGGGTCGTGGGCCGAGAACAGCAGCGCGCGTGAGAAGCGGAAATCCAGGTGTTGCACCACCCGAAGTCCCGGGCGTGCCGAGGTTAAAAAGTGAGCGGTGTTCACGTCCGAAACGAAGCAATCAAGTTTGCGGCTTTGCACCTGAGAGGCGCGCGTGAGCAGCGAATCGTTGCCGATGGTGATCGTCCATCCGGGCTGACTTTTCAACTCGCTCAAGAGGCGGGGAAGCGCATCACGGCGGTGAACCGCGACCGAGATTTCGCGCTCCTCGATGGGCGGCGATTTTTCGCGCTGACGCCACCAAGATTGAAGGAAGAACTCTTCCTGACGGCTTCGCAGATCGCGGCGGCAGACCAAAACGGCTTTGGACTCCTCGTAAGCCGGTCCGGCCAAGCGGCGCAGATTCTGCGTTTCGATGGCTTCCATGGACCAGCGGCCCGCGCCGATATCGGCCTTGCCGGTCGCCAGCGCCTCGATCACCTGCTCGGGGGTCTTGACCCAGGTCCACTGAACTTTGGCGCCCAGGTGGCCTTCGGCGAATTGCCAGATGAGATCATGCTCGATGCCCTGGCCCGGACGCACGCGGGTCAAGGGTTCGCGCAGGGCCGCCACCTTGATCACTTTGACATCGGGTTTGGTCTCGCTCACCACCCAGCCATCGCAGCCATTCACGGCGGCAACGGTTCCGGCCATCAAGGTCACGGATACGGTGCGAAGCGTTAATATCCATCTTTTAAGCATGGGTGTCTGTGAGTAGTCGAGCCCCTTGGGATGTGCAACTTCTTTGGGCCGATTTTTCGCAAGTTTTCCCTCTGAAAGCACCCTATTGGCTCTGAGCGCCCAAGAGGGAATTTTTGACACTTCGGGAGGGGCTCGGTAGCGTCCATCTGTCATTTTCGAGGGGCCGCGCCGAGGGCGCGAAAAGAGAGGGTGAGTGGAAAATCAGACTGGATTCAAAGGACGCCTGTCCGCAGCCTTCATTCGTGGCAGCGGTTGGCTCGAGGTGATCGTGGGCGGGATGTACAGCGGAAAAACCGAGGAGCTCATCCGTCGTCTTCGCCGGGCGGAATTCGCGCGCCAACGCGTGCAGGTTTTCAAACCTCGGATCGATAGCCGCTATCATGCCGAGGACGTGACCTCACACAGTCAAGAGTCGTTCCGCGCTCAGCCGATCGAACGTTCGGAAGAGATCTGGAAATATTTGGATGATGCCACCCAAGTGGTCGGCATCGATGAGGGGCAATTCTTTGACCAAGATTTGGTGCGCGTGTGCCAGGAACTCGCCGACCGTGGCGTGCGCGTGATCGTCGCGGGCCTGGACACCGATTGGCAGGCCAAACCCTTTGAGCCCATGCCCACGCTCATGGCCATGGCCGAGAACGTGACGAAGCACCACGCGATTTGCGTGGTCTGCGGCCACGAGGCTTCGCGCACCCAGCGCGTGGCCGCGCTCGAAGGACAAATCGTGGTGGGCTCGCACGGTCTCTACGAAGCCCGCTGCCGCGAGCATTTCAAACCTGAAGTGCAGCCCCCGGTCTCTTCACTGGTTTCGCTCTAAACAGCTGTCGAACAATTTTACGCTCTGGATTGGGCCACGAGTGGGCCATCGGGCGGCCATTTCGTTTTGGCGTGGCGCCAGTCTTGTAATTCCCTGGGGTATGAGGAGAAACCCCATGAAAAAGACTTCGCTGACTGTTGGAATTTTGGCTGTTTTGATGACTTCGATCGTCTCGGCCCAGGGCCTGGGCTACCAGGAGACCACCCCCCGCCGCGTAAAGCAGTCCCGTCCCACCGTGGGCGCCCGCCAAACGATGGCTCCCGCCTCCACGACGTCAAACAATGAAGAGCTCACGCTCGACAATTACGATGCTCAAGGAAGTCTCTCCACGACGGTCCGACGTCCCGTCGCTCGCGGCTCGTTGATGCAAATCGCGCCCGTCCTCGGTTATGCCCAATCGTCTTTTGCCAACGTGCAAGCGCAAAACGGCGCGAAGCTCGAGAACCTCGGCGGCCTGAACGGCGGCGCGGAGCTCTTGATCGGCCGCGAGAAGCTTCAGCTCGAGACCGGTTTGATCTACGCCGAGCGCGGCGCCAAGATCTCGAACATTGCCGGCATTCAGACCAACACTTACAACTATAAATACCTGGAAATTCCTTTGCTCGCGAAATACGCGTTCCAGCCCCGCACCTCGTCGCAGTTTTTCGTGAAGGGCGGCTTGGTTGCCGGTCTCTTGCAAGAAGCGAAAGTGAAACAAGAAGGCGGCGGCTTCACCCTCGAAGCCAATATCAAAGATCAATACAACGCGATGGACCTGCGCGCGGCCTTGGGACTCGGCGGTACCCTGCGCATCAACCGCACGATGGGTTGGTTGATCCAGGCCGACTACCAACAGAGCTTGGGCAAGATCAACAAAGAATCGCCTGCCGGTTCGGTGGATCTGTTCAACATGTCGCTCGGAATCTCGACGGGCCTCAGCATCGACATCTAATCGATTCTTAAAACTTAAAAGTCAAACGCGCGTTCCGATGGAGCGCGCGTTTTGTTTTGCGTTTTCACGTGTCGGCAATATGAAGATTTCGCCACCTGGCCTCTTTTCCACTAAAGTCAGATGAGTTTAGTCCGCGCTTGATCGGTCGAACGGCCAGAGTTGCGGTCGTCCCGTTGTCGCGGGCCACGCGCTCCGCTAATTTAAATAAACAAAAAAACTTTTCTTTCGCCGGAGGCCGCTTGGTATCTCGTTTTATTTTGTCCGCCGCTCTTGTTCTCACTATTCCCGCATTTGCTAAAGACGAGGGCGCAGGCGTTGCTCCCGAAGCCGCACACCAGCGTTTGGTCGATGGCAATAAACGTTTCACCAGCGAGCATGGGCGAAAGGATGGACGTTCGCGCGCGGACGTCCGCAAGCTCGAAGCGGGTCAAAAACCGCACACCATCGTGCTGTCATGCTCGGATTCGCGCGTTCCGCCCGAAACGGTTTTTGATCAAGGCTTGGGAGAGATCTTCACGGTCCGCGTGGCCGGCGAAGCGCTCGACACTTCGGTGATCGCCAGCATCGAGTACGCGGTGGAGCATTTGGGAGCGCGCCTGATTTTGGTGATGGGCCACACCCACTGCGGAGCCGTGAAGGCGGCGATTGCCACCAAAACCGGCTCGGCGGGAAGTCCCAGTCTGGATGCCCTGGTCAAAGATATCAAGCCTCGCCTCCCGGCGAGCACCTCGGCGGATGTCGCGGTTGAGTCGGCGGGAAACGCCAAGGGCGTCGCGAGCGATTTGCTGAAACGGTCGGCGATCATCCGCGAAAAAGTGACGAAGGGCGAAGTCAAAATTGAGTCGGCCCTCTACCACTTAAACGACGGTCACGTGGACTGGCAGTGATTCTCCGGCCTGCGCGCTTTTCCAGTTGAGGAAAGCGGTGCGGGCGAGATCGATTTGCTTTTGCTTTTTAACGGATTTATCGCGCACCTGCTCCTCGAGCGGGGGCAGCAGTCCGAAATTGATATTCGTCGGCTGAAAGTGCTTCGCGCGCGTGGGATCGGTGATCGATTCCAGCAGCGAACCCATCGCGGAGGCGCGCGGGGGCGGCGAGAACTCGTGACCTTGCAGCTTGCGGTGCAAAAAGCCCGCGACCAACAGTCCCATGCAAGTCGACTCAAAGTAGCCCTCGACGCCGGTGATCTGGCCGGCGAAGAAAAGCCAGGGGTCGTTTTGGCTGGAGAGGTCGCGGTTCAGGCGTTTGGGCGAATTGATGTAGAGATTGCGGTGGATGCTACCGAGTTTTAGGAACTCGGCATTCTCGAGTCCCGGAATCATGCGGAACACGCGCACCTGTTCGCCGTAAGACATCCGTGTTTGAAAGCCCACCATGTTATAGGCCGTGCCTTCTTTGTTGTCCTGTCGGAGCTGCACGACCGCGTAAGGCTCGCGCTCGGCATTCGGTGCTTTGAGGCCCACGGGCTTCATTGGGCCAAAGCGGAGCGTGTGGGGCCCGCGTTCAACCATCACTTCGATCGGCATGCAGCCTTCGAAGAATTTGGTCGTCTCGAAATGTTTAGGCTCGATCTTGCGGGCATTTTTGATCTCTTCGATCAATTTGAAGTACTGATCTTTGTTCAAACCGCAGTTGAAATAGTCGGGCGTGCCCTTGTCGTAGCGGTCTTGCTTCCACGCGATCTCGGTGTTGATCGAGTCGGTGTCGATGATCGGCGCGATGGCGTCGAAGAAGTAGCAGAACTCATCGCCAAAATGGGCCTTGAGACTCTCGGCCAAGGCTTCGTCGGTGAGCGGGCCGGTGGCGATCACGGCGGGACGCGGGATCTCATCGAGCGAGGTGACGACGCGGTTTTCAAGACGGATGCGCGGGTGCGCGTGCACCTTTTCGGTCACGACTTGGGCGAACAGTTCGCGGTCGACGCCCAAGGCTTGTCCCGCGGGAACGGCGGCCACTTTGGCCGACGCCAGAATTTTTGAGCCAAGCTGCTCGGCTTCCCATTTGAGTTGGTGGGGAGCCGAACCGTCCGAAATGCTGCCGAAAGAGTTTGAGCACACCAGTTCCGCGCAATCGTGCGTTTTGTGCGCGGGCGTTTGCTTCACGGCGCGCATTTCGATGAGGGTGACGTCATAGCCCAAATCGGCCAATTGCAGGGCGCATTCGCTCCCGGCCAAACCCGCGCCGACCACCGTAATGCTCTTAGGATTGAAAGGGCGCTCCAACGCGGTCTTTTGGGGCGTTTGCGCTTGCTCTGGGGATTGAATCTCTGGCAAATCTTGGGACATGAGTTTTAAGCCTCCCGCGAGCAAAAAAGGGTTGTTGAAGAGTGATGCCGTCCTACAGGCCCTCTTTCAAAATGGCAAGTCTCCCTTGTCGGGCCCGTTCTTGCGCTGGAAACTCTGGAAAAAATGGCCTGAATTCGTGGGGCCGACGATGTCGGGCGTGAGCGAGCCGGTGGCTCTGCGCAACGGCGTGCTGTCAGTTTGGGTGAAGAACGCGGCCTGGATGCAGCAGATGGTCTTTCTAAAGAATCAGATGCGCCAGACGATCAATCAAAAGCTGGGCGAGGACATGATTCGCGAGATTCACCTCACCATGGACCGTAAGGCCGTTCCCCAGGATCCCGAAGAAAAAAAGTGGCTCGAAGCCACCGTCAAGAACTTGATGAACGAGCGCGCCGACGACTGACAAGTTACATAATACGGCCCAGCGGTGTTTGACAGACCTGCGACGGAGATCAATGATGCGAGCCAGAGGGCCCTGGCCCCACGAGGTTTGCCAATGAGATTCACGCTCACGGTTTTTTCGGCGCTTTTGCTTCTGACCCTGTTCTTCCAATCGGCCCACGCGAACGATCTGCAAATCGGTGACAGCGCGCCGATTTTTAAGACCAAAACCCACGAGGGACTCAATTTCGATCTCGCGACCCGCAAAGGATCGTGGACCGTCTTGTACTTCTACCCAAAGGCGGGAACTCCGGGCTGCACCAAGCAGGCCTGCGCGTTTCGTGACAATATCGAAAAGATCCGCGCGCAAGGCGCCGACGTTTACGGCATCAGCTCTGACACCGTCGAAGATCAAGCCAAGTTCCATGACGAGCACAAGCTGACCTTCACATTGCTCGCCGATCCTGACGCCAAAGTCGTGGGCCTTTACGGCACCAAAATGCCGATCATGAAGATGTCAAAGCGTTGGACCTTCGTGATCGATCCGAATTTGAAAATCCGTCAGATCGGCAAAGACGTCGATCCCGTGATCGACGCCGAGAAAATCGCCGATCAAATCGCGTCGTTGAAGAATAAAAAATAAGAGACATCCGTAGCGGTGGTGGTGTGTGACGCGACGTTTCTGGGGCGCCGCGGGAGTTTTGGATGGAGTCCGAGTTTAGGACTACTTCGTCTTCTTCTTCTCGGAACCTTGATCAATGGAGTTCTGTAAAACGGAATTGAAATACTGTTTGCGCATTCCGCCGCCCATCATGCCCTTGAGCTGTTCGTGGACGGTCGGATCGTTGATCAAAGCTCCCAATGAGCCTTGGCCACTATCCAGCTTGGTGAGGATGCTGTCGAACTTTTTGAGCGAGGAGGCGATGGTGCCCGCGTTTTGGCCGCGCAGCTCGCCCAGGAGCGCCCGCGTTTCTTGCGAGAGAACCTTGAAGTTCGTCGAGGCCTCCGTGAGATTGCGCATGATTTTTTCGGAGCGGTTGTCATCGTTGATGGTCTTCATGAGTTTGTGCAGTTCCGAGATCACGTCAAAGATCTTGCCGGCCTCGTTGCCTTTCTCGGACAGAATGCCGAGCAGGTCGCTGGAGCGGGCCGACTCGAGAGTGTCGCCATTGGCAGCGACGCCCTTGCTCGGATCGCCGGGACTGATGTAGGCGAACTTGTCGCCCAGCGCGCCTTGCGTGCGGATTTCAACGGTGGAGTCTTTGGGGATGCGTTTTTCAAAACGCTCGTCAATTTTCATGACCACGATGAGCGAGGAGTCTTCATCCGAGAACTTGATCTCTTCGATATTACCGACAGTCACACCCGACAGGCTCACGACGCTGCCGACGTTTAAACCTTGAACTTGGGGTAAGCGGGCGTTCAAACGCATGTAGCTGCGAAAGAGCGATTTGTCGCCGCCCAGGGCTATGATTGAGGCGATCGCGGCCACCAGCCCCAGAGCCAAGAAAACGCCGACGCGGATTTGCTGGTTTCGTCCTTGAGTGTCCATCTTAAGCCACCTCTCCGTGTGCGAAATGCATGATGGGGTGATCCTGGTTCTTGAGAATCGTCTCGACCGTGTCGACGACGCCGATGCGGCCATTTTCAAGCATGGCAATGCGGTCGCAAACCTTGAAGGCGACGGGCATGTCGTGCGTGACGAGGATGCCGGTCTTTCCCATCTGTTTAAGTCTGAGGATCATATCTTGGATTTTCGTGGTGTTGAACGGATCCAGGCCCGCCGTCGGCTCATCGTATAGAATCACGTCGGGGTTCAAGATCATGGCGCGTGCCAGGCCCACGCGCTTTTGCATGCCGCCCGAAAGGCTCGCGGGCAGGAGTTTGTCGTTGCCGGCCAGGCCGAAGTCGCTCAGAAGCTTCATCACTTTTTCGGAGATCTGGCGCGGGGTCAAATCGGTGTGCGCGCGCAAGGGGTAGGCAAGATTTTCGAACACGGTCATCGAATCAAAGAGCGCGCCGCCCTGAAACGCGTAGGCCACGCGTTTACGGACCGGGATGAGCTCTTTTTCGGTGAGCTTGGTGATGTCGATGCCATCGACCAAGATTTGCCCGCGGTCGGGCCTTTCAAGGCCGATCAAGCTGCGCAGAAGCACCGACTTGCCGGTTCCCGAACCCCCGATGAGTCCGAGGCATTCGCCCTGGCGGATGTCGAGATTGATATCCTCGTGAACCTTTTTGGTCCCGAAGGATTTCTCGAAGTTTTGAATCTCAATCAACGCGGGCATCTTTCGTCCTTAAAACAGAATGAAGAACAGTTTTGTCAGCAAGAAGTCCCCGATCAAAACCAGCATCGACGACACGACCACCGCGCGGGTCGTGGCCAGACCGACCTCTTTGGTTCCTTGCTTTACGTTCAAACCGAAATAACAAGCCGTCAGCGAGATGAAGAGCGAGAAGAACACGCATTTGCCAATTCCCGACGTCCAGTCGCTGACCTTCAAGGTGGTGACGGCCTTCAAAAGAAAGAATTGAGGGTCGAGCTGCAACTCGTTGGTGCCGACGATGAGGCTGCCCAGGATGCCGATCACATTGGCGATCGCGGCCAAGAGCGGAAGGCAAATCAAACAGGCGATCACGCGGGGAACGACGATCTTTCGGATCGGGGAGGTGCCCAGCGCGCGCATGGCATCGATTTGTTGAGTCACGACCATCGAGCCGATTTCGGAGGCCATCCCGGCGCCCACGCGCGCGGCGACCATCAGGCTCGTGAACACGGGTCCCATCTCACGAAGGATCGAGAGCGCGACGATTTTAGGAACGTACGGGGCGCCGCCGAACTTGGCCAGGCCGATCCCGAACTGCAAGGTCATCACCATGCCGGTGCTGAGGGCGGTGATCAGAATCAACGGAAGGGAGCGTGAACCGACATGAAAGATTTGCTCAATGATAAGGCGGATCTCAAAAGGACGGCGCCAGAATTCCGAACTCACCGTTCGGACCAGCAAACCAAATCCACCTAAGAAGATCAGAATCTCTTCGGTCACGGAGCGCTGAATCCTTTTAAGAAGTCGTCAAACCGGCCAAGCTCCTGCGAGAACACCGAGGAGCGTGCGGCGTAGCTGATGGTGTAGCGGCAGCTGTTCTTTTGGTAGGTGAGCAGGGAGACTCTCAACGCAATGCCCTCGACCTTGCCTTCGGCTTGTGAGCGCAGGGCTTCGCGTCCATCAAATTCAAGAGTCTGCGATTCTAAGATTTTAGCGGCGGGGAGCGAGGCGAGAGCGTCGTCGCGAAGGCGTTCGGGCGTGGTGGGCGCGGCCGCGCACTCGGAGAAGTAGGAGATGGTGCTACCGGTGGCGTCGCTCTTCCAAGCTTGATCGGCGGCCGCGAGGGCGGCTTCGCGAAAAGGAGAAGAGGGCGGCGAAACGCGAAGGCCTTTCGATTTCGGAATTTCTTTGGTGAGGTTCACCGAAATACATCCGGCGAGAACGGTGATCAAGGCAAGCAAAGCAATGCCGGCAACGCGGACGCGGGTGGGAACATAAAAAGGAAAACTCACAGATGACTCCTCAAGATGGACCATCAAAGGTTAAAACCCGGTCCGTCTAAAGTCGAGCGTCAAATCCACGTCTGGACTGACAAGAAACGGAGGAAGTTTTTTCCTCAGACCCCGTCCATTTTTTCCTGAGGTCGAAGGTCCATTGGCACCGAACGTGCTTTGTTTGTGAATGAAGGTCCAGGTCTTTTTGTTCGGCGCTCTCGGGCACGACGAAGGTCAAAAAACTCAGGAGGAGTTTTTGAACAGTCTTTTCTGTGCGCCCCTCTGGGGCGGCTTATCAAAATCAGGCGGGCAGTGCATGATGCGTCTGCTCGTCTGCGTCCTGATGATGTCGTCGATCTCGACTCAAGTCCGTGCCGCCACCGGGGCCGCTCTGGACGTGGAGTCTTCTCTCTTGGGCGACACCGCTCACTTCGAGTTCTTGGGCCGCGATAATTGGAACTACGATCTGCAAAAAAAGACCGAGAAGGACAAAACCTTCGTGGAACTTCGCTTGCCCGCGCTCTCGGACAAGGCCGTTGCAAAGCTCAAGTCCTTTAAGGGAGGACCGATCCGTGAGGTCACGATCGACCGTTCGGGGCCGGACGGCAGCCATCTCGTGCGACTGCTACTGAATCCCGGCGATGTGGAAAGTTTCGACTACTTAACGGACCAGCCTTCGCGCTTGATCGTCGATTTCTATCCGCAAAAACCCAAAGTGGTGAAAAAGGCGGCTCCCGCCGAGGGCGAGACGGCCAAAGACGAGACGGGCGCCAAGAAGAAAACCGCCCAGAGTGTCAAGGGTCAGAACCGCAAACCCGCGACCACCGACGTTTTGATCGTGAAAAACGACACGATCGAAGATTTGCAAACCGCCGCTCCTCAGACCGAAGTCCAGTCGGGCGTGTTTGACGGCAGCGATCCCGGCTTCAGCCGCTTCTCCATTCAAGATTACGAAATCCGTGAAGATGCCGTGATTCAGAGCCGCGAAAAAGATTACATCGATTTTCCGATGCTCCACGAGCGTCCCGATGAGCTTCAGGTCTTGAACTCACGCCGCCCGATGTACGAGATCGCCGAAAAGGATTCGAAGGACCCCAAGGTTCAAGACGAAAACAAAATGGCGCGTTTGCTCCTGACGTTGTTCAACAATAAGCGCTACCACGTGTTCTTGAAAACCGTCGACTGGTTCTACGAAAAGTATCCCGACAGTGAATATGACGAAATCATCCGTTTTATGTGGGCGGACACCCACTATGCTTTGTATCAAGAAAACAAAGACATGCGTCAGTTCGACCTCGCGATGGCTCGTTACCGCGAAGTTTTGACCAAGTATCCCACGTCCAAACTCGCCGAACGCACCATGCTCCTGATGGGGTATGCGTCCTTGGATCGCGGCGACTATTTGGGGACCCTGCGCCTGTTCCAGCAGCACCTGGCAAAACTGCCCGCGTCGCCCAACCGAGATCTTTCGCGTATTGCGATCGCTGAAGCGTATTTGAATCTGAATCAGTTTGACGATGCCGTGGCTCTTTACGAACAGATCGAAAAGGACGCCGCCCGCGAAGAGGACCGCGTGCACGCCGCTTACTTGAAGGGCGACGTGTTCTTCGAGCAGAAAAAAGACGCCCAGGCGATCAAAACTTATCAAGAGGCTCTGAAGAAGTATCCCAAAGCCGCCATCGACAATCCCGCGGCGCTGTACAACCAGGCGTCCTCGTACTTCCGCGAGGGCGGCTACCGTGACAGCTTGAACGTCTTCAAGGAGTTTTTGACCAAGTTTCCGTCGCACCCTTACGCCGGTTACGCGATGACCCGCGTGGGCGAGATTCTCGATATTCTGGGCGCCGACTCCTCGCGCGTCGTGGGGGCGTACCTTGAAGCGTATTTCCGTTATGGCGATTCCCCCAGTGCGGTGGTGGCCCGTTTGCGTCTGCTCGGAACGCGCATGCGTTCGATGAAGCCCAAGGAAGTCGATAAAGCCGTTGAGGACATCACGCGCCTCGCGGCCCAGTCAAAATTGCCGAAAATGGGTCAGTTCTCGACGCTCCTGATCGCCGACGGTTTTACCAGCCGCGGGGAGTACGACCGGTCGATTGATCTTTTGGTCAAATTTTATCAAGACAACCCGACCAATGCCGACACCGCACGCTTGAAAAACAAAATCGTTCGCAACATCAATGAGAAGATTCGTGAGCAAGTCCAGAGCGGCAAATTCATGGACGCTTTAAAAACCCACAACACCTACGCGGATTCTTGGCTCAAAGGTTCGGATCGTATCGATACCAAGTTCTGGGTCGGTAAAGCGTTCGAGCAAGCGGGCGTTTTCAATGAGTCGAGCAAGCTCTACCGCGACGTCTTGAACAAGGTTTATGCCTTAAAGGGAACCAAAACGGGCCTTGAGCGCAATATCTTTGAAAAGTTGCCGTCGACCGACGACCTGCACTTGCGCCTGGCCGCTAGCGACTATGCGCAAGGAAAATGGAACCAAGCTTACGATCAACTCAAAGAAATTCAGAAGCCCGAAGCGCTTTCGGACAAAGAGCAGATCGAGCGCGTCCAAATGGGAGCGGCGCTTTTGGAAAAAAAAGGTGAGCCCGAGTTCGCCCTGCGCTATCTCGCCGAGTTGATCAAAACGTGGAAGGGTGTTCCCTCGCTCGTGGCGGGACCTTATTACGATGCCGGACAGATCGAAATGAAGCTGGGCCGCAGTGATGATGCGCTGAAATCCTTCAAGCGCGTTGACGAACTCATGAAAGATTCGGGCTTGGTGAGTCCGCAAATTCACGCGCAGGCCCTCGAAAAGATGGCGCAGATCCATCTGGACAAAAAGCAGGGCGATCAGGCGGCCGCGGTTCTGGATAAACTGCTGAAGACCTACGAAAAGTCGCGTCCTTTGGCGTCGCTGCGCTACAAGCTCGGCATGATTTATTTCGAAAAAGGACAAGTGCAAAAGGCGGCCGAGGTTTGGGGCGATCTCAAAACTGGCAAGTCCGAGTTCTGGTACAAGCTCGCTCAAGAACAGCTCAAAGGTTCGGAGTGGGGCGACGAATACAAGAAATACATGAAACGAATCCCCGCGATGGCTGGTGAAGGTAAATGATGATGAACTGGGTTGATTACGGAAGATTTCAAACTCAAAGCGAATGTGTCGTAAGCCTGCTCAAGTCGTGCGAGAAGCTCGCGCTGACGATGGGCGCACTCTTCATTTACGGCGAGGAGGGGTCGGGACGCCGCAGCCTCGCGCGTTGGGTTCACGATCACAGCCAAAGTCGTGGACGTTTCTTGGTTTGGTCGGCGCACGATTTCGACGCCGCGGCTTTGCGTGAAGGCGACACCGTCCTGATCGAGAACATTCACGAGTTCGAGCCCGCGGATCTGATCAAGCTCAAGCGCCACCTCGAGGCTTCGGGGCTCGAGCGTTCGAGCCGCGTGCGCTTCGTGGTGACTTCGTCGCTGAGTCCCAATGACTGGATCGAAAGTTCATCGCTGGCACGTGAACTCGCCTACCGTCTCTGCGTCGTCACATTAAAAATGCCTTCGCTGCGTGACCGTCATCAAGACATCATCGGACTGGCGCACATGTTCCTGCGCGTGGCCTGCCTGGTGAACGGTCTTCCCGATAAGAAATTCTCGAACGAAGCCCTGGCTCTTTTGCAAACGCGCGAATGGAGCGGCAACGTGGCCGAACTCAACAACGTCGTCGAGCGCTCGGCACTCAAATCGGACTCGAGCACCGTGAATGAAACCGATCTGACCTTCTTGTCGCGGTCGCGCACGCAAGAAGAACTCAACGTGGGTCAGAGTGGCATCACGCTCTTCGAAATGGAAAAGAAACTGATCTTCCAAACTTTGGAAATGACCCGTCAGAACAAAACGCGCGCGGCGCAGATTTTGGGCATAAGCATTCGCACCCTGCGCAACAAACTCAACTCCTACCGTGAAGCGGAGGTCTCATGAGTATCTTGTTCGATAAAACGAGCCAGGCTTTAGGAACGGCGATGAACATGCGCCTCTTGAAGCACAACGTGGTGTCTTCGAACATCGCCAACGCGGAGACGCCCGGGTATCACGCCAAGAAGCTGGACTTTGAAGAGGCTTTGGCGCGCGCGGTGGATTTGGATGGCATGCGTTCGATGAACGCGACACATGGAGAGCACTTCGGCCTGGGCGGCGGCGGTGCCGGCAAAGTCGGTCCCGATATTTACGACAATCCCGAAGGCCAAATCAGTAACGACGGCAACACCGTGGATCTCGAGCGTGAGATGTCTTCGCTTGCCGAGAATACGGTCATGTACCGAGCGGCCTTGCAGCTGATCAATAAAAAACTCGCGGCGCTTCGCTACGCCGTCACGGAAGGCCGGTAATTAGATGGCTGATTTCATGAGTGGATTCCGAGTTTCAAGTTCGGGGATGACGGCGCAGCGGATGCGCATGAACACCATCTCGTCCAATATCGCCAATATCAACACGACCCGCACGCCCGAGGGCGGCCCCTACCGCCGCAAAGACATCGTGTTCGAGGCGATGCCCGATGCGCGAAATTTCGGCGAAATCCTGGGGGTGACCGACCCCAAGGCGAATGTCCAGCGCGTGCAAGTCACGGACATCATTTCGGATACCAAGGCGCCCATGATGAAATATGAACCCGATCATCCGGACGCGAACGAAGAGGGCTACGTGGCTTATCCCAACATCAACCTGATGGAGGAGATGACCAATATGATCCAGGCCACGCGGGCTTACGAGGCCAACGTCTCGTCCCTGCAGGCGGCCAAGGACATGGCGCTCTCGTCACTCGAGATTGGGCGATAAAGGTTAGTGGTTTTTAAAAAATAAAGGCCGTCTTGAAACCGGCCTTGAATGCGGATTTTAGAGCGAAACTCGAAAAGTTTCGCTACACTAGAAGAAGAGGTTAAACCATGGACGGTTTTACAGTTTCGAGAGCGAACCGGTTTTTAGAAACCGGCAGTCTCGACAACAAATCGATGAAGATCAACGGGGAGAGCTCGTCTCAAGTTGGGTCGCTCGGCTCCACGTCTCCCGCCTCTGGTAAAAGCTTCGCCGACACTCTTCAAGACGCCATCGGCAACGTCAATGAACTGCAAAAGACCGCGGACAAAGGGGCTCAAGATCTCGCCACCGGCCGCACCGACAATATCGCCGAAGTGATGCTCTCGTCTGAACGCGCCGACATCGCGCTCAAGTTGATGATGCAAGTACGCAATAAAATCATCGATGCGTACCAAGAAGTCATGAAGATGCAGGTTTGATTTTTAAGAACATAGAGTTTTTGTTTTAGAACCGAGGAGACGACCTTGAACAAGATTTTCGGAAACCTGATCGTGCAATTCCAGGAGTTTTTTAAGACCCTGGGGCCGACCAAGCGCCTGTCCATCGTGGCCGCGAGCATCATCGCGGTGGTGGCCCTGGTGGTGATCAGCTACATGATCAGCGGAAAGGACTACACGCCTCTCCTCACGAATGTTCCGAGCGATCAAGTTTCGACCATCGTGGCGAAGTTGAACGAGAAGAACATTCCCTTCCAGCTCCGCGATGACGGGAAGACCGTCGCCGTTCCCAAAGAACTCTTGCACAGCACGCAGATGAGTTTGATGTCGGAGCTCGGTTCCAGCAAACTGGGCAGCATTGGTCTTGAGATCTTCGACAAACAAGATTTCGGGAGCTCGAGCTACTCGCAGCGCGTGAACTATCAGCGCGCCTTGCAAGGCGAGCTCATGCGTTCGATCAACACCCTGGGCGCGGTGAAGCAGTCGAAAGTGATCCTCGCGCTTCCCAACAAGAAAACTTTCCTCGAAGAGGGCGGACAGGCCTCGGCGTCGATCGTGCTCGAGATGCACGCCGGTAAAACTCTCAGCCCCGATCAAGTTCGCGGCATTCAATTTTTGGTGTCCTCTTCGGTTGAGGGCCTGGATCCCGAGCGCGTCACAGTGGTCGATGACCGCGGTAAGATGCTCTCCAAGGCCGGTAACGGCAACACGGCCGGCACCACCGAAATCATGGACCTGAAACGCAAAGTCGAGTCCGATTTCGAAGAGCGCATCGAAGCGATGCTCTCGAAAGTCGTCGGTCAGGCCAAAGTCATCGCCCGCGTCGACGCGACTTTGAGCAATCGTTTAGTGTCGGCGGTCGAAGAGTCGATCGATCCGGACAAAACCGCGATCCGCAGCCAGCAGTCCGAAGAGGAGTCGCTCGACGGCGCGCGCACGAACCCCGCGGGCATCCCCGGTTCACGCTCGAACATCCCCGGCGCCGAAGATGCGGGCCAGGTGGGTTTCAAACAAGACGTCAAAAAAGAGATCAAAACCACGAACTACGAAGTTCCTAAAACCGTTCGCAACATCAAAGAGATGGCGGGCGGCCTTGAGCGCCTCAGCGTCGCGGTGATCGTCGATGGCGTGCAAACCACGCTCACCAAAGACGACGGGACGGTCGAGAGCAAGTGGAACCCCCGCAGTGCCGAAGAAATCCAAAAGTACGAATCTCTGGTCAAGAGCGCCATCGGTTTCAAAGCCGATCGCGGCGACTCGGTCAAAATTGAGAACATCCAGTTCATCGCCGAAGACTTCACCGAATCCGAAAAGCTGCTGACCACGCTCGAGCGCAAGAAGCTCATGCACGCTCTGTTCAAATGGGCGCTCTTGGGATTCAGCTTGGCATTGTTCTTCTTTATCGTGATCCGACCTTTCATGCAGTGGATCACCGATTCGTTCCAAGACTCGGTGGAGGACATGCTTCCGCGCACGATCGAAGAGCTTGAAGAGCTTCACTCGGTCGACAGCACACTGCCGGGCATGAGTTCCGCCCTGCCGGTGCTTGAAGAGGCGATCGATCCCGACAAAGCCGAGAGCGAGCTGCTGAAAGACCGCATCATCTCGATTATGGAAACCGACGAAGAGAAAGCCTCGAATGCCTTCGGCATGTGGCTCGTGAGAAAGGACATGTAAGCGATGAAGCTCGTCAAACCCGAAAATTTAGAATATGAGAGCCTGCGCGGTTTTGAAAAAGCCGCGATCCTCGTGAATTACCTGGGTCCCGATGCGATTCGCGTTCTGTTCAAAGGCCTTGATGACGGTGATATTCGTAAACTTTTGAATTCGATGCCCAAGTACCGCGTCGTTCCCGTCCACGTGACCAAAAAGGTTCTCGAAGAGTTCTACGAGCTGATTTCGGAGACCGAGGATTACATCTTCTCGGAACGTTCGGGCAATAAAGATTCGATCGTGCAAGCTCTCGGTGAAGACCGGGCGCGCGCGATTCTGGGCGGTTTGAACGTCGTTTCCGGCGGCGGCCGCACGCTCGAGTCGCTTGAGCTGGTCGACGCCAAGTCGCTGTCGACCTTCTTGGTGAACGAGCACCCGCAGACGGTGGCCGTCATCTTGGCGCACCTCGAGCCCGAGAAAAAAGGCGAGGTTCTCAAGCGCCTGCCTGAGACGTTACAAGCCGAAGTCGTTTTGCGTATGGCCAACTTGGACCACGTCGCTCCGGAGCTGATCGCGGAGATCGACCAGGTTCTGAAGAAAGAGCTCTCGTCGATGTCGTCGGTCGAACAAACCGCGCTCGGCGGCGTTCAGCCCGTGGCCGAGATGCTCAACGTCATGGACAAGAACACCGAAACTTCGATCATGTCGCGTCTCGAAGAGAAGGATCCGCTCCTCGCCGAGGAGATCCGCAAGCTCATGTTCGTCTTCGAGGACATCACCAAGATCGACGACCGCGGGATTCAAGTTCTGCTCAAAGAGGTTCCGAACGACAAACTCCTCCTGGCCCTCAAAACGGCCAACGACGAGATCAAGAACAAATTCTTCAAGAATCTGTCTCAGCGCGCGGCCGAAATGCTCCGCGAGGACCTCAACAACATGGGACCTTCACGTCTGTCCGACGTCGAAGGCGCTCAGCAAGAGATCGTCAATGCGGCTCGCCGCCTAGAGGCAGAAGGAAAGATCCTGATCGCACGTGGTGGCTCGGAGGATGCGCTTGTCTAAGCTTATCGATTCTCAGGCGGCGAAAAAAGGCGTTCTGGAATTCAATCCCCCCAAGATCACTTTGGGGGTTCCGGACTCGGCTCTGCAGTCTTATGAGCGCAACCGCGCCAAGGGCTCTGACTTTCGCATGAGTGAAGCGGTCCGTGTGAACACGGGCCTCGACAAGATCGAATCGGCCCACACCGAAGAAGAGATCGAGCGCCGCACGCTCGAGAAAATCAAAGAAATCCAAGAGGGCGCCTATCAAGAGGCGTATCAACTGGGTCTCGATGACGGGCGAAAAGAAGCGTTCACGCAAACCACGCAGCTGATCGACAATAAAATCGCGGGTCTTCAGGCCCTCTGCGATTCGCTCACCAGCCTGAAAACCGAGCTGCTGGCGCAAAACGAACGGCACCTGATCGAACTCGCGTTTCACATGGCCAAGCGTTTGGCCGCGCACGAAGTGTCGGTCAACCCGGAAGCGACGGTCGAAATCGTCCGCCAAGCCGTGGGCATGGCGCAGTCCGAAGAGAACATCACGGTGCAAGTCGCTCCCGACCACTTGCAGTTCCTCGAAACTTTAAAGCAAGAGACGGGACGCGAGTTCGACTTCATGAAAAAAATCAAATTCGAGCCCAATGAGCAGCTCGCTGGTGGGGGCTGCATCGTCATTTCGAACTACGGTGAAGTCGACTCTCGCTTGGAAGAACGCTTTAAGCAATTGTGGACAAGTCTTGAAGAGACTCTGCCGCGATTGAAACAAAAAGTGAGCGCAGCTTAATGTCGGACGTGACTCCGCTGAACGCCCATTCTGAGCCCAGCATCGACTTCGACAAGTACCATGACTTGATCGCCGGCTTGCACTTGACCCGCGATAGCGGCCGCGTGACCGAAGTGACGGGTCTTCTGATCAAGGGCACGCTGCCGGGCGCATCGCTCGGATCGGTCTGCGAAATCATTCCCAACGGCAGCGAGAAATCGTTCTTGGCCGAAGTCATCGGTTTTAAAGACCAGAGCGTCTTAATGATGCCTCTCTCCGAAATGCGCGGCGTGAGCCTCGGGTCGCGGATCAATCTGGCCAAACAATCGGCGACGGTCAAAGTCGGCGCGCAGCTTCTGGGCCGCGTGGTCGATGGCCTCGGACGTCCGCTCGATGGCCGCGGTGAGATCGAAACCAGTCGCGAAATCGCCCTGTACTCAGAAGTCCGTAACCCTTTGGATCGTAAACCCATCCGTCAGCCGCTGGATCTCGGGATCCGCGCGATCAATTCGCTCACGACCGTCGGTCAAGGGCAACGGGTCGCGATCATGGCCGGTTCCGGAGTGGGAAAATCCGTGCTCCTGGGCATGATGGCCCGCAACACCAAAGCCGATGTTAACGTGATCGCCCTCATCGGCGAGCGGGGCCGCGAGGTGCGCGAGTTTATCGAGAACGACTTGGGCGCCGAGGGCATGAAGCGTTCGGTGGTCGTGTGCGTGACGTCGGACCAATCTCCCTTGATTCGGATGCGCGGCGCTTTCGTGGCGACCGCCATCGCCGAGTTTTTTTCGTCGATGGGAAAAAGCGTGCTGTTGATGATGGACTCGGTCACCCGGTTCTCGATGGCCCAGCGTGAGATCGGCCTCTCGGCCGGTGAGCCCCCGGCCACCAAGGGTTACACGCCGAGCGTGTTCTCGACGCTGCCGCGACTCTTGGAGCGTGCGGGTGCATTTGAAAAAGAGGGCAGCATCACGGGCTTGTACACGGTTCTCGTCGAAGGCGATGACATGGATGATCCGATCGCGGATGCCGTGCGTTCGATCGTCGATGGCCACATCGTTTTGTCACGAAAGTTAGCGCACAAAGCGCATTACCCGGCGATCGACGTGCTGGCCTCCGCCAGCCGGGTCATGAAGGCCGTCTCCACGCCCGAACAGACGAAGCTCGCACAGAAAATGCGCGAACTCATGGCGACCTACCGCGAAGCCGAGGATCTCATCAACATCGGCGCCTACAAGCCAGGATCGAATCCCAAGATCGACAAGGCCGTAAAAGTGATCGACGACATTAACGAGTTTCTCAAGCAGCGGGTCGACGATCCCACGGATCTGGGGCAGACGATCCGGCGCATGCAATCCATTTTGATGAACGTTTAAAAATGCTGACGCAAAGGATCTGAACCAGGATGGCGAAGTTCCGCTTTGGGCTCGAAAAAGTTCTCGGTTACCGCAAGACGCTCGAAGAGCTCGCGCAGCGAGATTTTTCGGAAGCGCAGGCCTACCTCAATTCCGAAATCGACGTGCTCGACAAGATGAAGCAGGTCCGATTGGAGGCCTTTGAAAACCGCTACCAGCGCCAAGTCCAGGGCGGTGCCACCTCCGAGGCCTTGAGCCAGGTGCACGACTTCCTGAAAGGCCAGGATCTTAGGATCAAGATCCAGAGTAAAAAAATCCAAGACATCGAGAAACAAGTCGAGGAACTCAGATCTATTTTGCGGGCCAAGGCGGTTGATACTAAAATCATGGAAGGGCTCAAAGAGCGGAAACGGGATGAGTTCCGCGTTGAGCAGAAGAAGCGCGAGCAAAAACAGCTCGACGATATCGCAACGACACGATTCAGAAGCAAGGATGCTGATGAAGAAAACGGGTTATGATCAGTTCTTTCAAAAAGCGCGTCAAAACACGGGCCTCGAGTCCTTGAAGGCGTCGGCGCAAGTCAAACCGCGAGCGCAAGCATCGAAGCCCCGTTTTCAAGTGTCGGATCACCAAGATCCGCTCATGGCCTTGCCCAAGGCGCCCAAAGCCACCGCGCAAGAGCTGCGCACGCGTCTGCAAGCCAACAATCGACGATCTAAAAAGAACAAGGGCATTCCGTGGAAGCTCGTTGGCATTTCTTTTCTCGGCCTGGTGCTGACCGCGACGGGTTACGTTGAGCACGAGCGCATCGAAAATTTCTTGAAGCGCGTCGAAGTCGGTTTCGTCAGTCAATCGTTCGCCGAAGAAGCTCCGGCGAAACCCACCGGCACCGAAGTCGCCAAAGCCGAAGCCCCCGCCGAAAAAGCGGCTGAGGCACCGAAAAAGAAGGACTTCACCGATGAAGAGCTCAATCATTTCGCCAAGCTCAACGAGCGAAAGCGCGAACTCGATGCCCGCGAAGAGGAGCTCAGCCGCCTCGAAGCCGAATTGACCGCCCAAAAAGCTGAACTCGAAAAGCGAATGTCGGGCCTCGAAACCACCCGCCGCGAAATCTCGAGCGTTCTCGAAGACCGCGTCAAAGCCGACGACAAAAAAGTCGAAACGCTCGTTCAAATGTACTCGAACATGAAGCCGCAACAAGCCGCCAAAGTCTTTGAAGAGATGGACGAAGACCTCGCGGTCGAAATCATCGGCCGAATGAAAAAGAAAAACGCCGCCGAAATCATGAACATCATCAAGCCCGACAAGGCCAAGGTGTTCGCCGAAAAATTCGCCGGCTACAAAAGAGATTAAAGAAAAGCGACACGACGTCGCAGTTGCAGTCAAGGTCGCCCCAAAGGGGCGCAAAACAAATAGAGCCCAAGAAGGGCACGAAAGGAGAAAAGTACTTTGCAAACAGACGGGCTGAATCTGGGTCTGAGCCTCAAGGGCGCAGCCGAGCTTCGAAGCTCCGCGAAAAATCTGAAAGCGGACACGCTCAAAGATCACGCGGCTTCCAAGTCAGATTCCTTCGCCGATGTCATGAGTGCTAAAACTCAGGATCCGAAGAAGGAAGTGGCACCAGTCGCTAAAAACGACAAAATGCCGGCAGCGAAAAGGTCAGAACCCGAAGACAAAACGCCATCTGTCGCAGAGCCGAAACAAGAGAGAACGGATAGTAAAGGAGCCACCAAGAAAAAGGCTCCGGGTGTTAGGGAAAACGCGATGCTGGAATTTATGGACTCCATGGAGAGTGAATTCGGCATCCCTCCGCAGAAGATCGTGGAGGCCATGGCCAACCTTCCCAAAGACCAACAACTCCAATCTCCCGAAGAGACGGCCGCACAGGTGATCGATGCGCTGGAACTGCCTCCCGAGGCAGCCGAGCGCGCTTATTCTCTATATGCGGGAATGCTGAACCAATTGGCTCAGCCTCCGCAGCCGTTACCAGAGGCGAAACCCGAATTGCTGGTGGCCGTTCCCTCGTCGCAGATGCAGCAAAATGCGCTCGCGGCGAAAGAACGAAAAGCCATGCTCAGTGACTCGCTCGATCGCATGAACGACAAGTTTTTCATGCAGGACCGCGCGAACATGGCGATGAACCGCATGACGGGCCCGGATTCCATGAACACCAAAATGGAAGCCTCGCAGTTGGTCGACAAACTCAGTTTCGATAAGGCGCAAGGGTATCCCATGCTGCAGCCGGATCAAAAGCAGATTGCGAATCCCAAAGAGGGTTTGAATTTGCAAGATCCCAATCTGGGGCAAGCGCAGCCTCAAGGCTCCGAAGACGACGCGATGAAAACGTTGATGGCGAAACTCTCGGCCGTCGGCGCGAGCGCGGCGGCTCTGGGTAAGGCGGCCGCGAAAGCCGACGGACAAGGGCCTAACGCCGAGGCGCCAAGCGCGGCCGGTGCGGGCGCTCCCGGTGGTTTGGGACTGGCGAGTTTGACGGGCTCGGCGGCGGCGGCGATCAGCTCAGCCCGCGGCGACTCCTCAAGCTTCGGTTCCGATGCCGATGACGGCGAGAACCAGGGCGAGTCTTCGCGAACCGACGGCCTCGAGGGCCTGGGACGCGGACAAGACGGCCTTAAAATCGGTGACAAGCTGGGCTTCCAAGAAGCTCTGCAGGCGTCGTCCATCGGCACCGCCAAGGGAACCGACACCGAGGCGATGAAGGCCAATATCGACAAACTGATGAGCCAAGCGCAGATCATCGCCCAAAAAGGCGGCGGCGAAGCCAAGATCCGCATGACTCCCGAAGGACTCGGCCAAGTCGAGCTCAAGGTGATCGTGAAGGATGGCAAGGTCAACGTGGAATTGGCGACCGAAACCAAGGAAGCCAAGAAGATGATCGAGAGTGCGCTCTCGGATCTGAAATTGGGATTGGCCGGCCACAAGCTTTCGCTCGAGAGCGTGAAGGTCGACACCAGCATGCAGAGTTCGGCGGACCAGCTGAATCAGCAGCAGAAAAATCCCGATGCACGTCCTGACCAAGGCCGCGATCAAGCGCGCCAGTTCTTCCAACAATTCCGTGACGACAACTTGTCGCGGCGTGAACCTTTCTTCGAGATGCCTGGATCAAGGGCGTACCGGACGCCTTCGCGTGCGGCCGACCCGATCGGTCCGGCCGGCGAGGCCAAAGTTCAGAGAAAAGTTGAAGGACGCGGCGAACGTATGAATTTAGTAGCGTGATGTTACAATCAAAGGAGTGGCCCAGGACGGGCCGCTTCGAGAACGAGGTGCTAGAATGGCGATGATGGGAATCAAGCGCGACACAAAAGGTTTCAGCCCCAACCCGGCGAGTGAAAACCGCCGGATGGAAGGCTCGAACAATTTGAGCGCTCAAGATTTAGCGAAACTCGGCGGCGATAGTGTCGGCGAAGTTCTCAACAAAGTCGCGGACCCCAATTGGATCGACCCCTCGAAAAAAGTTCGTGCGGTCGGCAGCGATAAGATGGACAAAGATGCCTTCATGAAGCTCATGCTCGCGCAAATGAAGAATCAAGATCCGACGAATCCGCTGAAGTCACACGAGATGGCGGCTCAATTGGCGCAGTTCTCTCAGCTCGAACAGTTGCAAAACGTGAATCAGACTCTCGAGTCGATGCAGGCCAATCAGAAACCCACGGAAACGTATCAGTCTCTGAATTTTATTGGCAAGTCCGTCGCGGGAGATTCCGCGCGCATTTCCCGCTCCAAGGGAGATCGCGATCACGACGTCAACTTCACGCTTCCCGATTCGGCGAAAGAGGCCGTCATCAAAGTTCGCAACGCCCAAGGCGACTATATCCGAGAGATCAAACTTCAGAATCTCAAAGCCGGTGACAACCGATGGACGTGGAACGGAAAAACCGAAACCGATTCGACCGCTCCCGTCGGCGATTACCAGGTGATCATCGAAGCGAAAAATAGCAGCGATCAAAAGCTCACCGTGAAAACCGATTTCAACGGCACCATCACGGGTGTGAATTACACGCCCGAAGGTCCCGTCTTGCTGATCGGAAGTCAGAGCGTGAAGCTCAAAGACGTGCGAAAAATCGTGTCTGGCGAGACGGCTAGTCCTAATCAGAAAGTCCAAATTCACGGCGACCCCGCGAAACCGGACTTGAGAAATAGTGCTGCTGCAGGTCAAACTGAGAAGGATGCAGGCGCTGAGGAAGTGGCGATTGGGGCACAAACCAATCTTCTTGATCAAGTGGGACTCTCTCGAGAGATGATGAGCCGACTGGAGAAAGAAACAAAACCAGATTCCAAAGTGGAGAAAAAATGAACGTTGATTTGAAAAAGATCTCACAAACCAGCGGTGTTCAAGCGGACATCGGCCAAACCCAAAAGGTGAACACCACGCCTTCGGGTGGACCGAGCTTCGCCGACACACTGTCGGGATTGACGGGCGGGCCCCAACAGGCCAAAGCTCCTCAAGCCCCGATCAGCATGCCCAATGTGGGCGCGCTGCAAGGCCTGAATAAGGGGCCTGCCGCGGCTGAGGGCGTGAAGTTCTCGAACCATGCCGTTGAGCGCATGCAGACTCGAGGGATCAAGTTCTCGCCCGACGATGTGTCGCGCTTGAATGATGCCGTTTCTCGAGCCGCCGCGAAGGGATCGAAAGACACCCTCGTGCTCATGAACGATTCGGCATTGATTGTCAGTGTGAAAAACAAAACGGTTGTGACGGTCATGGACAAGAGCGCGCTCAAAGAGAACGTGTTCACGAACATCGACTCCACCATCGTGATGTAGTGTTTTGAAAAGTAAGTGTTCGTTAACTAGGGCCGGTCCTCTCAAGGGGGCCCTCCAAAACGCGAAACCGAATGTTTCGCTATATAACTGAAGACGTCGTCTATCGCCGAAGCGGCTCGAGCCGCTTCAGGGAATGACAGCGATGCTTCAAAAAGACATGGAGGTCTTTATGGGTATTCTTTCATCAATGTACACTGGCGTGTCGGGTTTGGCAGCTCACGGGGAAGCCCTGGGCGTCACCGCGGACAATATCGCCAATGCGGGAACCACGGGCTTTAAAGCTTCTCGCGCCGAGTTCCAAGACATCATCTCGAAAAACTTGAAAGGGATCTTGGGCGGTAACCAGATTGGCCGCGGTGTGAAAATCGGCGCCGTCAACCCCATCCTCAATCAAGGGAACGTGGACGCGACTGAAAAAGTCACGGATCTGGCGATTTCGGGCGATGGTTACTTCGTGGTGAAAGGATCGGATGGACAAACCTTCACGCGTGATGGTTCGTTCCACTTCGACCGTGAAGGCTACCTCACAACAAATGACAATCAACGCGTTCAAGGTTACATGAGCGACGAGAACGGCCGCATCATCAACAAAACGGCCGACATCAAGTTCCCCCGTGCGCTGATCCCCGCGAAAGCGACCAAAGAGGTCAAAATGGACCTCAATTTGGATTCGCGCGTGGACGCGACTAAGAAGTTTGATCCGAAAGACCCCTACTACACGTCGCATTTCTCGACGGGCATTGAGATCTACGATTCTCAAGGGAACAAGCACTTGATGACCGCGTTCTTCAATAAAACTGAGGATCGCACTTGGGAATGGCGCGGGATGGTCGACGGTAAAGAAGTGACCGGCGGCGAAACTGGACAGCTCTCTGAAGTTGCAAAAGGGAAACTGAAATTCACCGTGGATGGAAAACTCGAGTCGCAAGAAATGATCGAGTCGAACATGAACTTTGCCGGTGGTGCTTTGCAGAACCAGCAAGTGAAATTCAAGTTCGGTGATGCGATCGCTGAAGGCGGAAAAGGTCTCGACGGTTCGAAACAGTATGGTAAAGAGTCGGACATGATCTCTTGGCAGCAAGACGGTTCGGCGGCGGGCACCATCACGTCGCTCTCGTTCAATGACGAAGGCGTCTTGAGCGCGGCGTACTCGAACGGTTCGACCCAGGATCTGGCGCAAGTCGTTTTGGCGAAATTCGAGAACCCCGAAGCCCTCTTCAAGAACGGAAACAACCGTTTGAAAGAGTCGCGTGATTCGGGTGCGGCGGCGGTCGGTCAACCCAACCGTGCGGGTCGCGGTAAGATTTTCGCGAAATCGCTCGAGCGTTCGACGGTCGACTTGGCTTCGGAATTCGTTCAGCTGATCCAAGGTCAGCGTAACTTCCAAGCCAATGCGAAGACCATCACCACAACGGATCAGCTCCTCGAAGAAGTGATCCAACTGAAACGCTAATCCTAAGTTCTTAATCTAAAATAACGGACGGCCCTGAAGAGGGCCGTCTAGATCCAGATATTCCTCTATGTTCCAAACTGTCAGCGGCCGTGCCCTCGCGTCTTTAAGCGGGGGCAGGCTGTATCGTCTTTGGGATTAATCGAAATAGGGCGTTTTCGAACGCAGCTCTTGCTCTGTCATTCGCACGCATTCGCCGTCGCGAGCTCCCGCCATAACGATCTGGTTATCATGATCCACGCCGATGCCTCGACCCAGCCAGGGATCGCGCAAAGAGCGCTTCACTCCGCATTGCTTTTTAAATTTGTCGGGCTCTTGTGTCGTGCGACCGACGGGCTCTCTCGTCTCCGCGTTTTGCATCATCACGAAGTCTTTGATCGGGAAGCCCAAATTCAAGACCTTCGCGTCGCTCGCGTCCTTCCAGACGGAAAGACGTCCTTGCTCGTCCAAGGCGGTGCGAACACGGAGACCTTCCATGAACTTCTTCATGGGCACTTGTGTTTGCATCAAAGACACTTTTTGTTCATATTGACGAAGAATTCCCGAGTCATCACCGCCCGAGCTGTCATAAACGATGTTCATGCCCGCCCAGTGGTTCTGGCCGCTGCGGTCGATCAGATTGAGGCTTTCGTAGATGATCCCGCCATTGAGCGACGTCCAACCTTGCGGAGATTGAAGCTGCGGCACTCTCGTGAACGCGTTCTCGTTTCCGAAGTGGGGGGCGAGGTACAAAGCTCCGGCTTTGTCCAAGAAGACACTGTCGTCATACATGGCAAGCGCCATCGACTGAATGTCGGGCGTGGGTCCGTTGGTGCGCGGAAAATTCACCGGGTAGGGCGTCAGCACGCGCTCATTCAGGTCCGGAGAGTACTCAATGAATTTGAGTGAGCCGCTTTGTTCGCGAACCACGTAAGACGTTTGCTCTTGAAACGGGACGCGCAGACGGGCGACGTCAGCCACGCTCATCGTGGGTGTGAGAAGTTTTTCGTAAAGACGCTGAAGGCCCTTGAGTGAGCTCCACTGCCAGACTTGTCCTTTGCTGGTGTAGATCAAAAGCCCGTTGTGCAAGGGCGCGAACTCGATGCGCACGGGGTGCTCATCCGCCGAGCCGAACGCCAAATTCAAGGGGCGCGCGTAGTGAAGAAAAGGGTGCACCAGGTAGATGCGTTGATCTGGACCCAGAACCGCCAGCACATCGACTTTGCGGGCCAGGGCATCCGGAATCTTGTTGAATCGAGCGCCGAGCTGCACGAGCGCATCGATCAATAGATATTCCCGATCGGCCTTCGAAACGTCTTCACCGTAAAGCGCCACGGCAATGGCGAAGAGGGTGCCGTACCCGTACGCCCCATTTCGTGAGTCCTCGAGCGAGAATTCGGCGTCACAGGCTCCCGCCGTCCGGGGGATGTCGCCGCTCAGACAGTACTCATGCCCCGGAGCGGTTTTGACCGAGTGGCGGGCTTCATGAACCAAAATCGCGACCGCGCCCAACGGCTCTGTCGTGAAGAAGCGGCCGCCGAGGTAAATTTCGCGGGCCGAAACTTTATTGTAAGCGATCGAATCTTTCTGCGTGAGGTCCAGAGAGAGCTTACTGACATTCTTTTTGAGGAACTCAAACGAATTGAGCATATCCGAGCGCAGGGGCTCGGGCCAGTCTTGCGGAACTTTGATTTTCAATGAGGTCATGAGCAAAAGCGATTTGCTTAAAAGGGCGCGAGGACTTTGATCGCAAGCTTGATCGATCGAGGGTCCTTCAGGAACGACCAAATTGACCTCAGCGGCCATCCGCAAGAAGTCGGCCTCGCTCGGGCAAGGAAGGGCGGCAAAGTCATTGCGGCTCGGAATCTCGGTCGTTTCGGAAGAGAGATCTTGAGTCGCACTCAAGGCGGGCGCGGTGGCCAATCCCCATTTATAACCCAAGACGGCGAGAGCGGTGAACAGAGCGTAACGTAAAAGTTTAGCGGCCAAGGGTCACCTCGATCAACTCGCGGTCGCCAAGACCCGAGATCGATAAAAGCGCCGGGTCCGTGGACCGCAGCCGTTGCAAGTGCTCGCTCTCGGTGCGCGCGGGTGCCACCGAAGCCAAACCGCGCAGCGCTTGGCGTTTCACCATCAGAGGCTCCCGCGGTTGCCTGATCACGCTCTCGAAGAGAGCCTTCAGGGCCGGGTTCGTGGATTTTGAGGGGTAGCGGCGGCCGTTCTCGGCCAGGGCTTTCAGCAAACCAATGCGGTCCGCCGCCTCACGTTCGGGGGCCTGACCGTGTTTGCCTGCGGTGAAGACCGGATAGGGTTTTTCAAATCGGGCTTGAACCGAGCGCAGCTCTTCCGGCGTGAGAGGTCGGCGCGAGAAGGGTCCGTCGAAGAGCGCGTGAAACAGAGGGGCTCCTTGAGCCGAACTCAGAAACGCCGGCGGCAGGGGGGCGCGTGTGGGCGCGGGTTTCATCGGACCGGCTTGCGTGATGGCCGGTGAGGGTGCGACCTGCAAGGCAGCGGCGGCTTGAGGCTTTTTCGGCGCGTCCGGGGGCGTGCGTTCAGCAGAGGGGGGCGCCGTCGTCACGAGGCGGCTCTTGAGGTGGCCGAGAATGAAGGCCAGCGAAAACACGAGAAGAAAAAGCGGAAGATATCTCATGCCGTTTTATCGGCGAAAGGCGCAAAGACACTGAGAAAAAACACAGAATCGGCCCCAAGTCCTGTCGAACTTTCAGGCGGGTTTTGTCCCTTTTTCTGAGGACTTGAATCCGGTCGCGCGGTCCTCCACCCTTTGTCAAAATGCCGCTATGAAAAAATACGGGATCTACGTCTTGCTGGCCACGCTCTGGGCTCCGCTTTCGGCCGTGGCGGGCGAAAAAATTCTGCTCTCCGCCGTTGGGGATGTGATCATTCACGATGCTCCGTACAATTCCATTTTAAATCACCCCGACCAGTTCTACGCGCTGTGGTCCAACTTCAAGCCGCTTTTCGAAATTGCGGACATCAGTTACGCCAACTTCGAAGGCGCCTCCGCCCGTAACGTGAATCAGAATGGATCGCGCACGGCCGACGTGGGATTTTCTTACGACTGCCAAGGCGCGCGCGTTTACTGCGGCACCAACTTTTCATTCAACTATCATCCCAACGTGATTCGCGATCTGAAGAAAGTCGGCATCGATGTCGTCTCGACCGCGAACAACCACGCGCTCGACCGCCGCTCGCTGGGCGTCGACGAAACGATCCGCGCCTTGACGCAATTTCAGATGCCCTTCACCGGAACCCGCGCCAAGGGATCGACCGCGAACTGGGAAACGCTGATTCGCCGCAAAGGAAAAACCGTCGCGTTCGTTTCGTGCACGCAAGAAACAAACGGCATCCCCGACCCTCACGGGCAAGTTCTCAAATGCGAATCCACCGACATGACCAAAACGCTCGAACGTCTGGTGGCCGATACGTCGGTGCACGCGGTGATCGCGACTCCGCACTGGGGCCACGAGTACACGCATCAACCCAACGCCAGCCAAAAACGCCTGGCTCAAGCATGGGCCGATCTTGGGGTGACCGCCATTCTCGGAAGCCACCCGCACGTCTTGCAGCCCGTGACCTTCGTGCGTGGACAGAACGGCAACCGGACGCTCGTCGCGTACTCTCTCGGCAATTTTATCGCCCGGCAAGGCGGCGCCGCCAAAAACATCGGCGCGATTCTTTACTTGAGCTTGGAATCCGGCAATGACGGCAAACTTCGCGTGGGCGATGTGTCGTCAATGCCGTTTTTCTTGGGGGATTTGAACCCGAATGAGTGGCCCTACCGATTTCGTCTGACGCCTTTGGATCAGATGAGCCCGAGCGCCGAGATGCGCTCGATCGTGAATCAAACCCTGGGTCAAACGCGTGCGGTGCACAGCCGCCGAACCCAAGACCTGCGGTAATTACCGGCACTTAAAAAGCGGCCTAAAATACTGGGGCTGATGAAAATTCGGCTTCGGCAGCGCGGGCATGAACTGGCTCCAAAAGCTGCGGTTCGGCGATTTGCCGAGGATCGCGTAGGCGTTGCCCGTGATTTGCGACACGCGGCCGTTCCAGTTCAGATTTTCCAAAGGCACGGTCATCTCGGCGGTCCAGCCACCCGCTATTTTTTGGGTCGAAATCTTGAGGCCCATGTCGATGCCCTCTTCGAACTTTTTCTTGGGATCATTGATTTTCACCTGCAGGGTTTGTCCCAGAGGCGTGACCTCGAATTCGTAGTAAGGAAGATTTTTTTGCGCCGGGTCCGCAACCGAAATAAAAATTTCGACCACGTCGAACTGGTAAGGATATTCGCCGGGACCGAGAACCGGTTTCGAGTGGATCGTCGGGGTTTTGACTTCGAATCGGGCTTTGAGATTCGTTTTGTCCAAAGTCCATTGAACGTTCACGGGTTGGCGCAAATCCGTGCCGCGCGTGAAAACCAAACCCAAGGGCGCGCGCGCCGAGGTCGTTTCGCAAGTTTCCGCTTTCGCGTGGAGAGCGGTCATCATCAGAACGCAGGTTAAGGCGCGAGCGAAAATCATCGGGTCCTCACTTCTTCAAGGGCACGCTCTGGGCGTGTCGGAAAACGTTCTCGGGATCGTGCTGCGACTTGATTTGCGTCAAGCGGGGAAGGTTGCTTCCCCAGTAAGCCTCGGCCCAGTTCGGAAGATCCATATCGCAGTAGTTGAAGTAAGCGCGTCCCGACATCGCGGGACGAACCGCCGTGTGAAATTCGCGCATGGTGCGAAGCTTTCCTTCAGTCGAAGCAGGATCGCTCCACTCCATGTAGTACTGAAGAGAACAGATCGTGTCCTGACGGTGAACGAAGGCCGTCGCGTCATTGGCGACCGCGCCGACTTCGCCGCCGTAGCTGTCGAACATCACGGCCACACCCGAGGGCAGCGCCTTGAGGAAGTTGGCGCAATCGGATTCGGTCATCACTTTAGACAGGTAGTCGGATTTGGCTTTCATGTAGATCGAAGGGTAAGGGCCCTCTTCACCGGAAAAGCGGCGAACCGCGCCGATGAACGGAAGCGTCTTGTAGGTCACGCTCGCGGGGGCGGCGACTTTGAAAAGGCTGAGTTCCATTTGTTGGCGGATCAGAGACTCCGAACCATCACACTGAATCACGCAGCGGATGTTGTAAGTGCCATCTTTGCCCTTTGAGATTTTAAAGAGCGTGTTGATCGCCTTGGGGGAGTTGGGCGCCCACTGTTGCCAGGTGCGCATCAGGCGGGTGGCCACTTCGGGAGTTGCCGACCAGCTCGCGCCAAAGACGCTGACGTTTTCGACTTTGTGAGTTTTGAACGTGAGTTCGGTCACGATGCCGAAACTGCCGCCGCCGGCGCCGCGAATGGCCCAGAACAAATCCGAATTTTCTTGAGCGTTCAAGGTGAGCAGATCACCCTTGGCATTCACGAGCTTGGCTTCGAGAAGGCTGTCGCAAGCCAGGCCGTACGAACGCGCGAGCAAGCCGAAGCCGCCGCCCGTGGTGTGTCCGGTCACGCCCACGGTCGGGCAAGAACCCGCGGGAATCGCGCGGCCCTTGGCCGAAATGTGCGCGTAAATCTGACCGAGGGCGCCGCCCGCGCCGACCGTGACGGTCTCGGCGTTTTGCGACATCGTCATTTTATTCATGGGGCGCACGTCGATCACCAGGCCGGTGGAACTGGAAAAGCCTTCGTACGAGTGTCCACCGGCGCGCATCGCGAGGGGGATCTCATTGTCACGCGCCCACTGGATCGCCAGCGCCACCGCCTTGGGGGTCGCGCACATCACGCGCACCTTTGGTGCGACCAGCACGCGTTTATTGTAAATCACCAAGGTCTCTTTGAATTTGGCATCGGTCGGAACGAGGATCTGCCCTTCATTGGGAGGCAAAATCTTGCGCAGGCTCTCGACCGGTACGGCCGCCCCGTGGGCGCTGGCCAAAAAGAAGGTGTTGGCGAGGGCCGACGTGAAGAGGGTGGAAGAACCAAGGGCACCGGCGAATTTGAGAAAATCTCGTCTTTTCATAACCCTCAGAAGAGCAAGCCCGGGACCCCGTCTAATGCTTTAAAACGCGGTTCGCGGTCCTCGCCAGAGGGGTCCGGAGCGCTTTGGGCTTAACGGGTGTCTAAAGATTGGTCGGTCTTAGGGGCGGTCTTCGATGAGGCCCAATTCGCGGTAATTTTCGAGCATCTGCAAGTAAGTCGCGCCGGGTTTAGATTCAATGGCGGTCTCGTCGTTCCCCGAGAGGGACACGAACGGAAAGAGCACCATCGAGAAAAGAAGCAGAATCACGATCTTGGTCACGGGCCAGGCGAATAACCGTTTTTTTATGGAGTGGCACCGTCTTTTGCGGGCGCCTGAAAAAATGACTTACGTGCGGACGCGAGCCGCGGGAAGCGAATCGTACATCTCCTGCATGAGGGCCCGGATATTTTCGGCTTCGGCCTGGAGCTGCGAGCGGCGCTCGGCTTCGGAGCCCGAGAGGTCCGACTCGTAAAGCGCGGGCGTATACAGATGCAGCTTCATGTGAAAGTGCGGGATTTTCTTGAGAAGAATCGGCAGGTTCAGCGATCCCGCTTCCATCAGTCCCTGGCCAAAGAAGCGGCTAAAGGGCATTAAAAAAGCGCCCCACTCGCGCGGCAGCGCCAGTTCGAGGTTCCAGGTTTCGCTCCCGCGGTGAACGGCCAAAAGGATGGGAGCTTGGGCCCGGATTGCGAGCTCGATAAAGCGGGGCGAGCGGAAGGGCTGAATCTGAGTCAGGTCGCCAAAGAACGTGCGGGCGCCTTCGGGAAAGATCACCAAGTCCCGGCGCTCACTGCCCAGAAAGTGTTTCAAAAGCTCTTCAAACCCCAAAGGCCGATCGGATTGGGTGACGTACTCGGCCACCGGCTTGGTCAGCGGGTTTGAATAGAAGAACTTATCGACGACGCCCATCGCGATACGGTCGTCTCCACCGGCCTCGGCGGCCGCCGGGGCAAGAAGCGAGATCGCGGGCACCCAGCTGATGGGCGTGGCGTGGTTGAGTGCGACCATCAGGCGTGGTTGCTTCATGATTTGTTCAAGTGGAAGATCGGTTTCAAGCTGGCTGGATTCGCAGATCGACTGGTGCAGGGCTTTTAAGAAGGGGTCAAAGTCCTTCAAAGTTCTCATCAGATCCCCAGGTAACTGCGGCGAACGTCGTCGTTATTCAAAAGTTCCGCGCCCGACCCCTCGAGCGAAATCAGACCGGTCTCAAGCACATATGCCCGGTGCGAGATTTTGAGAGCCATGCGCGCATTCTGCTCCACCAAGAGAACGGTCATGCCCTCTTGATTGACTTTCTGCACGATTTCAAAGATCTGCGCGACCACGCGGGGCGCGAGTCCCAGCGAAGGCTCATCGAGCAGCAAGACTTCGGGGCGTCCCATCAGCGCGCGCGAGATCGCGACCATCTGCTGTTCGCCTCCCGAAAGCGTGCCCGCCAGTTGCGAGCGGCGCTCGGCGAGGCGCGGAAAGAGCCCGTAACATTTTTCGATGTCTTTTTTGATCTCGGCTTTGTCCGAACGGAAGTAAGCCCCCATCTCGAGGTTTTCAAAAACGCTCATCAGCGGAAACACGCCACGGCCTTCGGGCGATTGGCACAGACCCATGGGCGCGCGCTGGTGCGCGGGCACGCGGGTCAAATCTTGGCCTTTGAGCGTGATCATGCCGGTCGACGGAATCACGCCCGAGAGCGCCTTGAGCGTGGTCGTTTTGCCCGCGCCATTGGCGCCGATCAGCGAAACGACCTCGCCTTTGTCCACTTTGAACGAGATGCCCTTGATCGCGTGGCAGGAGTCGTAACTGACATTGAGGTTTTTAACGTCGAGAATGCTCATGCCTCATCCACTCCCAAATAGGCCTCGATGACTTTCGGTGAAGATTGCACGACTTGCGGCGTTCCTTGTTCGATCTTCACGCCGTGATCCAAGACCACGATGCGTTCACAGATGCCCATGACGAGCTTCATGTCGTGTTCGATCAAAAGAACGGTCAGCGAGAACTCTTGGCGGATTTTCGCGATGAGTTCCATCAGATTGTGGGTTTCTTTGTGGTTCATGCCGGCCGCGGGCTCATCGAGGCAGATCATCTTGGGCCCCGTCGCCAGCGCGCGCACGATTTCGAGTTTGCGCTGTTCGCCGTAAGGCAGAGTGCCCGAGGACCAGTCTTTCTTGCCTTCGAGACCGAAAATATCCAAGAGGTGGCGGGCGCGTTCGTATTGTTCGGACTCGAGCTGACGGAAGTTTTTGGTTTCAAATACGGGCGCCATCAAACCGTAGCGGGCCAGGTGGCTGCCGGCGACGAGCACGTTTTCAATCACCGAGAGATCGCGGAAGAGGCGGATATTCTGAAAGGTGCGGGTCAATCCCTGACGTGCGATCTGGTACGGTTTCAGGCCACGAATGGGGTTGCCCTCGAAGACCACTTCGCCGGTCGTGGGTTGGTAAACGCCCGTCAGCATGTTGAAGACGGTGGTCTTTCCGGCGCCGTTGGGGCCGATGAGGCCCATGAGTTCACCGCGGTTCACGAAGAAATCGAGTTCGTTGACGGCTTTCAAGCCGCCGAATTGCATGGTGAGCGTGCGGGCTTCAAGAAGTTTTTCGGACATACTTCCTCACCAGTTCGAAAACTTCTTTGCTGCCGAAGAGACCTTTGGGTCGCAGAATCATCAGCAAAATCAAGCAGAGCGAGTAAACCACCATGCGCACGTCGACGCCGACGAGCTCTTGCAAGGGGCGTAGCAATTCGGGCATCAAGGTCACGAAGACCGCCGCGACGAGAGAGCCGGTCAGGCTTCCCATGCCGCCCAAAACTACGATGATCACGGCGTCGATCGATCGGTTGAAGCCAAACGAAGCCGGATTCAGGTAATTCGCGTAGTGCGCGAAGATCGAGCCCGCGATGCCGGCAAAGAAGCTCGACAGGACGAAAGCGCGCACCTTGGCCTTGGTGGTGTCCACGCCCATGGCCTCGGCGGCGATTTCATCTTCGCGAACAGAAAGGAAGGCCCGTCCATGGGCACTTCGCACAACCCGCCAAATGACAAAGAAACAAGCCACCACCCAGAACATCGCCTGGGCGTAGCCGATCAAAAATTTGCTGATGACGAATCCGCCAAGATCCCAGTCGGTGGGGCCGGGGATGCCGTAAAACCCCCGCGCACCGCCAACGGCGGGCATGTTGAGCAAGGTCACGCGGATGATCTCGCCAAAGCCCAAGGTCACGATCGCGAGGTAGTCCCCGCGAAGACGCAAACTGGGGAGGCCCACAAGGTAGCCCGCGAACGCCGCGGCCAGGCCCCCGAGCAGCGCCAACACCGGAAACGTCACGAGGCCCATGCCGCCGGTGAGGTCCGGAAAGAGCGTCGACAGGTAGGCCGACACGTAAGCACCGACGGCCATGAAGCCGGCATGTCCTAGAGAGAATTGACCCGTGAAGCCGTTAACGAGGTTGAGCGACATGCCGAGAATCATATTGATCAAAACGTAGATCAACATGAGCTGAACGAACGAATCCAGCGTGAACTCAGCGATCACGCCCAAAATCATCAGTCCTAAAAAAGTCAGCATCGGAACGCGCATTAGACTTTCTCAACTCCCTTTTTGCCGAGCAAACCGCTCGGGCGGAAGATCAAGATGATGATTAAAAGGCCGAAAGCCAAAGCATCACGGTAAGTCGATGAAAGGTAAGCGACGACCATCTCTTCAGAGAGACCCATCAAAAGACCGCCCAGGACGGCCCCGGGAAGGCTGCCGATACCGCCCAAAACAGCGGCGACGAAGCCTTTGATCCCGATGAAAGTCCCCATCAAGGGATCGATTTTGGGATATTTCATTCCGACGAGAACCGCACCGACACCCGCCAGCGAGGACCCCACCACGAAGGTGAATGAGATCACGCGGTCGACATTCACGCCCATCATCGAGGCGACGGTCATGTTCTGGCTGACCGCGCGCATGGCTTTGCCGATTTTGGTTTTGAAGATCAAGAAGTTCAGCGCGAGCATCATGATCACGGTCACGATCAAGACCGCGACATCCAAGGACTTCAGCTGAACCGCGCCAAAATCAATCAGCACCGAGTCTTCCAAAACCTTCGGGAAGACTTTGGGATCGGCACCAAAAATGATTTGTGCTGAGTATTGTAAAAGAAGGCTGACGCCGATCGCGGTGATCAAGATGTTCAGTTTGGGAGCTTTGCGCAAAGGGCGGTAGGCGAAGCGCTCGATGGCCAAGCCTAAAAGACTGCAGCCAATCATCGCGGCGGCCAGCAGGCTCGCCAAAGTCGCGACGCCCGGGGAGTTTTGCAGACCCATGAACATGGCCAAGTAATAGGCGGAGAACGCGCCCATCATGTAAACGTCAGAGTGGGCGAAGTTGATCAGTTGCAGGATTCCGTAGACCATCGTGTATCCCAGCGCGATGAGGGCGTAGATGCTCCCGAGGCTGGTTCCGTTGATCAGGTGCTGAACAAAATCCTGCATGAATAAAATCCCCGGCGCGCAGCGATGCGCGCACGTCTCTCATTTCACATCACGGATTGATGGTTGTCACATATTTGTTCACGGCACCTTGAACTTGAACCACAACGGCGTTCTTCGATGCGTTGCGCTTCTCGTCGATGGTGATCTTGCCGGTGGCGGCTTGGAAGTCTTTGATCTTCGCGAGTTCGTCACGGATCGCCTTGGGCGTGATCTCTTTGGCATTTTTCATCGCGTGGATCAGCACGAGCGCGGCATCGTAACCCATGGCCGACAGGCCGTCGGGAGTCTTGTTGTAGCGGGCTTTGAACTTGTTCATGAAATCAACCGCCGCGGGGTCGGTCGACTCGCTCGAGTAGTGATTCGAAAAGTACGAACCGTTCACCGCGTCCTGACCGATCTCCGAGAGCTTCGACGAATCCCAGCCGTCGCCGCCCATCATGATCGCTTTGATGCCCAATTCGCGCACTTGGCGCGCAATGAGTCCCACTTCGGTGTAGTAGCCCGGGATGTAGAGGCCGTCGGGGTTTTTGGATTTGATCTGTGTGAGTTGCGCTTTGAAATCGACATCGCCCGATTGGTAGGTTTGCTCGGCCACGATGGTGCCGCCAAGCTCGACGTACTTTTGCTTGAAGAAATCGGCCAGACCAACCGAGTAGTCCGACTTCATGTCGCGAAGAATCGCCACTTTCTTCAGCTTAAGATTTTCGGTCGCGAACTTCGCCATGACCGTTCCTTGAAACGGGTCGATGAAGCACACGCGAAAGACATAATCGCCGACTTCCGTCACCTTGGGGTTGGTCGACGAGGGGGTGATCATCGGGATCTTGCGGCCTTGGGCGATGGGCGCCGCCGCGAGTGAGCGGGAGCTCGCCACTTCACCAAGGAGCGCGACGATTTTTTCTTGTTCGATCAAGCGGGTCACGACCGCGGCTGCTTCTTCTGCCTTGCCCTGATTGTCCATCGTCACGAGTTTGATTTTTTTGCCGTTGATGCCGCCCGCCGCATTCGCTTCATCGATCGCGAGCTTCACGCCTTCGTCGGTCGAGATGCCGAAGGTGGCTTCGGAGCCCGTCATCGAACCGAATTGACCGACGACGATTTCGTTGGCGTTTTTCTTGGTGCAGGCAGCGAGCGACAAAAAGGCGGTCAGACACAAAGGCAAAAGCGAACGCATAGGGTCTCCTCTAAAACGCGCACCTTTGGTGCGACCTCAAGGGGCGCCGGTTTCGCGGCGCTGTTTTGAATTCAGTTTGAAAGCGTAGATTCCTCGAGGAAAGCGGTCAAGTCGCAAGACTTCCCGCGAGCTGCAGAATGTCTTGGGGCGTGTGCTTCTCTTTGGTGAAGGCCTCTTCCAGAGGAATCGCGACGACTTTGCCGCCCTGAACGCCCACCGCGAGATCGCATTCGCCGCGCAAAAGGAGCTGCACGGCTCCCGCACCTAAGCGGGAAGCCAGAATGCGGTCGTTGGCCGTGGGAGCACCGCCGCGCTGCTGGTGGCCCAAGATGCAAACTTTGGCATCCAGTCCCGAGCGTTTGCGGAGTTGTTCGGCCAGGTCGTAAGCGCGGCCGGGCTTTTGCCCTTCGGCCGTGATCAGAATCGAGCTGCGTTTGCCTTTGGCTTGTCCCGCTTTGATCTTTTCGATCACTTTTTCGAGCGGAACCGGAAAGTCGGGTGCGAAAATCTCCTCCGCTCCGCCCGCCAGGCCCACGGCTGCGGCGATAAAGCCCGAATCGCGCCCCATCACCTCGACGATGAAGAGCCGGTCGTGGCTGTCGGCGGTGTCGCGGATTTTATCGATCGCTTCGAGCGCCGTGTTCACCGCGGTGTCGAAGCCGATGGTCTCATCGGTGCCGTAGATGTCATTGTCGATGGTGCCCGGAACGCCGATGACGGGGATTTGGTGTTCCGTCCAGAGCGCGTGCGCGCCCGTGTAGGAGCCGTCGCCACCGATGCAAACCGCGGCGTCGATGCCGGCGGCTTGCAGGTTGCGTGCGGCCTGCGCGCGCACCTCAGGCTTCTGAAACTCAGGGCAGCGCCCTGTTTTGAGGATGGTGCCGCCGCGTTGGATGATGTTGGCCATCGTGCGGAGCTGCAGCGTTTGAAATTGTGACTCCAGCATGCCGCTGTAGCCGCCGAGGACGCCGACAACTTCGAGACCGGAGTTGATGCCGATGCGGGTCACCGCACGGATGGCGGCGTTCATACCGGGCGCGTCGCCGCCGCTCGTGTAAACCGCGATTTTCTTGAGCTGTTGATTGAATTTCACGGAAGCTCCAAATGAAAAAAGGCCCACTTTTCAGTGAGCCTTGTCCTCAGTCTCACGGGGCTGGTGGCCAGCCCTGCAAGATCTTATAGCAAGCTTAGATTATTTCACCAAAGCTTTAAATTCAGCGCCAGCGCGGAATTTGGGTGCCCAAGCAGCGGGGATTTTGATCGCTTTGCCAGTCTGGGGGTTGCGGCCAGTGCGGGCTTTGCGTTTTGCTTTTGTGAAAGTGCCGAAACCAACGAGTTTCACATCGTCGCCTTTTTTAACGGCTTTTTTGATGTTCTCGAAAGCGCAGTTGAGAAGGTTCTCAGTTTGTGCTTTCGACATGTTTGTTTCCGAAGCAATTTTCTCAATCAATTGTTGTTTGTTCATCTCGAACTCCCTTGTTCGTTGTTGATCTTTGTTTTCGTCCCGATACACGAGATGAAATGGCATTTTCTCAAGATCGTCAAAAGCTTTTTTCGCGTTTTTCGCATTTCACCACAAGAAATAGACGAGGCTGCGTCAGCGATCGCGGGGTGAATTGTTAAGAATTGAGGATGCTTGCACAAAGGCGTGTCAGTTGGGCGCTCAGTTCAGATCTTCGTCAGAAGGCCGCTGCGCTTGATCTTCGCTCACGTCCGTGTGTTCCGCAGGGATGCGGAAGCTCTCGTCGGCCCACTGGCCGAGATCGATCAGCTTGCAACGTTCGGAGCAAAAAGGACGGAAGGGATTTTCGGGAGAAAACGAAGCCCGCGTTCCACAACGCGGGCATTTGACGAGTCGTTCTGCGTTCGGCTTTTCAGCGCTCATATTCGAAGTTCTAGCTCAGTATCCGTAGCCGGTGAAGTAAGAACTGTCCATGCCGCAGTATTGCGATTGGCAGATGGCGCCGCGGCCATCGGCGGCCAATTGACCGTTGAAGTACAGTTGGTAGTCCCAGCTGGGATCTTCAAGTTTTCCGTTCGCCACTTGCAGTTGGAACAGTTTGTTCCAGGCATAGCTATTGCGGGGGCCATTGGCGCGAACTTCGAAACCTTTGCTGTCGTTGATGGGCCAGATCGTCGCGTCGAGAACCATCGGGTCGAAGACGCCGGCGGGCGACGAGAGATTGTAGCCGAACAGGCCGAGGATGAACTGTTTGAAGTTGGGAAGGCTGTAGGAGTAGTAACCGTAGCCGCCCATTTGGATGTTCGGCGTCGAGCGGATGATGAGCTTGACGGTTTGCGCCTGCGAAGCGTCTTGACCGTTCAAGTAGATCACCATGTCGTGTGCGCCGCTGTACCATGTCTGACAACCGGCCAGGCCGCCCGAAACGTAAGAGCGGTCACAAACGCCCATCGCGTCTTTCAAGACTTGGTACAAGCCTTGGCGGGGGTTGAAGGTGCTGGCGTTGTTCACGTAGCCGGGAGTTTGGAGGTTGGCGGTTTGGGCGTAAGCGCCGGCCTTGTAGTTGATCGGCAAACCGTACGTGCAGCCCGAAGCCGTACACGTGGTCACGATTCCGGTCGCGCTGGTCGATGTGGTCGAGTTGCTCGATCCGCACGCGGTCAGAAGGCCACCCAACACGAAGACCGAGATCATGGTCATCAGAGTCGAAAGTTTGTATTGTTTCTTTTCCATAAGTCACCTCACACCGATGAGAGATCACGGAATGTGCCAGAGGCGGCGGCACGGTAAAGGGCTCCAGCTTCGAAAAAACAGGGGCTCGTGGGTGTTCAACTTTTAGTCGCTTGCGCAAGTGACGTTTTTGGTTCTGCAACGAGGGGCACCGTCCCAGAATGAGACGCGCTTCTGGACCTCATTTTCTAAGCTGAGAGACGGCGATTTCCGATACCGAGAGATGCGTTTTTATGGGGGCCTTGTCATTTTCACCGCTCTTGTCAGCCTTTCGGCGCCCGCTCAGCAGCGCCGGGCGCCCCCGCGTGCGCCCGCGACGAGCGACCGCACCCTCGAGAATTTGATCCAAGACACGGTTGTGCGTGCCTGCGACCGGCTCAACACCAAGCGCAGCGCCTGCGGACAAACCCGGGCCGAAGCGCCCCGCGCCGCCCCGCTGCCCACTCCCGAGGCTCTGAAGCGCTGCGATCCCAAGCGCCAAGACCAGCCCCCCGCGCAGGCCGTGAGCAACTCCGAGAACCGTCCTTTCGACGTGAGCGTGGTTTCGATCGAAGAGGCGAAGCAGGTGTTCGATTTTATCCGACCGCAAAAATCGCGGTACGCATTGACCGGCGCGGGCGTCGCCAATCGAGTCTGCGCTCAGCGCGCGCAGATGGTGGCCTTCGATCTTTTGGATCAATGCAAAATGAAATCGGCCAAAATTTTTGTGCAACCCTCGCGCAGCCGTTTGGCCTTGGGTCTCTGGCGCAACAGTTTAGACGTCGAAGTGAATGGTCAGTCCTATTCTTGGGACAAGTACCACGTGGCCAATGTGATCTACGTGCGCCAGGCCGATGGTCGCACCGAACCTTACGTGATCGACCCGCTCTTGCTTCAAGAAGCGGTTCCTCTCGCCACGTGGGAGAATCTCTTGAAAAAGACCGATCCTCGCGCCAGTTCTTATCTCACGAGTCCTTCGACCTACACGGCCAGCGGCATTTCGGAAGACGACCCTTCAAAGCCCATCCGAACCGGCCAAGCCGAAAGCGACTTGGCGCTGGCCCGCCGGCAGGCCCGCGAGGTTCAGCGGTAGCGGGACTTCAAATTTAAGAGCGGCGTTTGATCGGCGTCAGGCCGATGTACAAAGCGAACCCGATCGATAAGATCACCAGGCTGATCCACGATGAAACCGAGAGGCCGCCGAATTGGGCGCCGCGGAAATCGGCGCGGTAAAACTCCATCACCATACGGCCGACGCCATGCCAGATCAGCCAGAGCGAGAAAATCTTGCCCGCGGGCGGATGGGATTTTTCTTTTTTAATCAAATACAAGAATAAGAGGCCTTCGGTGATGAAGGCATAGACTTGCGTGGGGTGACGGTTCTGAATGGCCCAAGGGGCATCGCAAAAGTTGCCGTAACAGCAGCCCGCGATCAAGCACCCCAAGCGGCCAAAGGCGTACCCCAGCGCGATGATGGGTGCGAAGAAGTCGGCCCATCTCAAGAAGGGTTCGTGCTTCCAAAAAATGTAACCGGCAAAGCCCGCCATCGCCACGAGGAAGCCGCCAAAGAAAACGAAGCCGCCCTCCCAGAACCGCAGGATTTGCATCGGATGCTCGAGGTAAAGCGACGGGTATTCGTAAACGACGTGGAAGAGCCGTCCGCCGATGAATCCACCGACCATGATGATCAGCACCAGGTTCCAGGCGGTCTTAAAGTCGACCTCATGTCGATCGATGCGAAAGTAAGCGTAAATCACCAAAGCCGTGTAGAGCAGGCTTTGGTAAATCAGGTAGGTCACGACCCGGCTTCCGCCGAGGGTGTTTTGTTCGACTCGCGGCGGCCCTCGATGAACATCAAGATCAACAGCACGATCACGCCGCCCACGATCGCCATGTCGGCGATGTTAAAGGCGGGCCAGGTGTACTGTTCTTTCCAGTGAAAATCCAAGAAGTCGATCACGTAACGAAAGCGCAGGCGGTCGATGTAGTTACCGATCGCGCCGCCAAAGACCGAAGACAAGGCGGCCACCTGCCAAGTGTCTCGGTCGTCCACGCCGCGCAAAATAATCAAGATGATCAAAAGCGCGATGGGCGGCATGGCCAAAAAGAAAATCTCGCGGAACGCGGGATGAGTCTGCGCCAAAAACCCGAACGCCGCACCGAAGTTGCGCACGTACGTGAGGTTGAAAAGTCCGGGGATGATCGGGGTGCTCTCGCCCAGTTGGTAGCTCATGTGAACGTACATTTTGGTCAACTGGTCGATCGCGACGATCAAAAACGAGAACGCGAAGAGAATCAGGTAACGTTTTCTCATGCGAACACCCCTACGCTAAAGCCGCCACACATTTCGGGCAGATTCCGGGGAACCGAGCATCGGTCCCGATCTTGTCCGAATACGTCCAACAACGGACGCACTTTTCTCCTGCGGCTTTTTCAGCATGAACGCTCAAGGGTCCTTTGTCCAGTCTCACTTCCGACACGATCAGGAATTCGCGCAGGCCCTGGTAGTTTTTAAGAAGGTTGATGACCTCGTCATCGCCCTTGATGGTTACGCAGGCTTCCAGGCTCGCGCCGATGATTTTTTGTGCGCGCAGTTCTTCCAATTGCTTCTGGGCCAATGAACGGACCTCGAGCAATTTGTCGAAACGATCATTCAGCGCTTTGTTCTTCCACAAAGCGGGGGCCTTCGGAAAGTCGAGCAGAAAGACGCTTTCGGCCTTGGGGCCTTTGGCGTACGAGTACACCTCTTCGGCCAAGAACGAGAGCACGGGCGCCATCATGCGCACGAGATAATCGGTCATCAAGAACAGCACGGTCTGACTCGATCGGCGCTCAATGCCGTCGGCTTTCCAGGTGTACAGGCGGTCTTTCAAGACATCCAGGTAGGTCGCCGAAAGATCGACCGTAAAGAACTGATTGAGCGCGTGATAAACTTTGTAGAACGAGTACTCGTCGTACGCGGCCGTGACATTGTCGGTGAGGGCGGCCAAGCGGCCGAGAGCCCATTGATCGATCTCGGTCATTTTTTCGTAAGGAACCTGGTCTTTCGCGGGATCGAAATCGTTCGTCGCGCCCAGCAAGAAGCGCATCGTGTTGCGGATGCGGCGGTAGGTTTCGGTGACGCGGTCCAAGAGGTCGGGGCCGCAAGTCAGGTCCTGTCCATAATCTTCGTAGATGCACCACAGGCGCAGGATTTCGGCGCCCGATTTGTTCGACACGTCGGCCGGCTCGACCGAGTTGCCTTTAGACTTGGACATCTTCAAGCCTTGAGCGTCGTTGACGAAGCCGTGCGTGAGCAGCGCCTTGAAAGGCGGCGCTTCGTTGGTCGCCATCGACGACAGCAGCGAGGTGTTGAACCAGCCGCGGTGTTGATCCGAGCCTTCGAGGTAAATGTCGGCCGGAACGCTCATGCCTTCGCGTTTACGCTGAACCGCCGCGTGGCACACGCCCGAGTCGAACCAAACGTCCAAGATGTCTTGTCCGTGACGGAAGCCTTCGCTGCCGAAATCGCCCTGAGGCGTGAACGCCCCGATGAAGAATTCGGGATCATGCTTGTAGTAAGCGTCGATGCCGCCTTCTTTTTCCATCACGTCCGCCACTTTCATCATGATGTCGAGGCGGGCGAGCGGCTGGCCGGTTTTTTTGCAATAAAAGATCGGAATCGGAACGCCCCAGGTGCGTTGACGGCTCAAACACCAGTCGGGACGGCCTTCCATCATCGAACGCAGACGCGCCTCGCCCCAGGCCGGGAAGAACTTGATGTCGTCCAGCGCCTTGAGCGTTTTTTGCCGGATCTGACTCTTTTCCATGTCCAGACCCAGGAACCATTGCGGGGTCGCCCGGAAGATGAGCGGTGTCTTCGAGCGCCAGCAGTGCGGGTAGCTGTGTTCGAACTCTTTGAACGAAAGCAAACGGTGGTCGCTCTTCAAACGCTCGATGATGATCGGGTTCGCTTTGAAGATGTTCACGCCTTGGTATTCGGGGACTTCGTCAGTGTACGCGCCGTTGGGCCCGACGGGGCTCAAGATCGGCAGGCCGTACTTCAAACCCACGCGGTAGTCGTCCGCGCCGTGCCCGGGAGCGGTGTGCACGCAGCCCGTACCGGCCTCGAGCGAAACGTGATCGCCAAGCATGATGAGCGAGTCGCGGTCATAGAACGGATGGCGGGCTTTGCCCAGATCCAGGTCCGCACCTTTGAACGTCGAAACTGGCGTGAGAGTTAGGCCGGTTTCTTTTTCGACGGCCTCTTTGAGCTTGGCCGCGACGACGACGTACTCTTTGCCGCCCTCGTTTGAAGCCGTCTCGAAAACGCCGTACTCGAAGTCCGCGTTCAAGCAGACGCCCAAGTTCGCGGGCAACGTCCAAGGGGTCGTGGTCCAAATCACCATCGAAAGCGGAGCCTGGTCCGAGACCGACGCTGAGATTTTTTTGCGAGTGGCGGCATCGGTGACCGGGAACTTCACGTAGATCGAAGGACTGCGGTGCTGATGGTACTCGACTTCGGCGTCGGCCAGGGCGGTTTGCAGCGTCCAGTTCCAGTAAACGGGTTTGGTCCCCAAGTACACGACGCCCTTTTCAAACGCGCGTGCGAACTCACGCACCTCTTCGGCCTCGTAGTCGGCCGACATGGTCACGTAAGGATGGTCCCAATCCGCCAATACGCCCAAGCGCTTGAACTGCTCGCGCTGGGTGTTGATCCACTTCTGGGCCTCGAGGCGGCAGAGCATGCGGATCTCTTGATTGGTTTTTTCTTTGGCCTCTTTGCCGAGATTTTTCATCACGGCGTGTTCGATCGGAAGACCGTGACAGTCCCAACCCGGGATGAAGGGCGCGTGAAAGCCGCTCATGCTTTTATACTTGAGGATGATGTCTTTGAGCGTTTTGTTCAGCGCGTGGCCGATGTGGATGTTGCCGTTGGCGTAAGGGGGTCCATCGGGCATGACAAAGCTTTGGCGGCCTTGGTTGCGTTTGAGCATCTTTTGGTAGATGCCGCCTTCCAACCACTTCTTGATAATTTCGGGTTCGCGAACGGGAAGGTTGCCCTTCATCGGAAAATCGGTGGTGGGGAGGCGGACGGTGCTCTTGTAATCCGGGGGTGTGCTTGTCATAGACAAATAGGTGTACCCAAGCGGGATCTATTTGAAAAGGTCCAGTCCGATCAATTCTTTATTTATCGGCCATAAGAGATTTCAGCTTCGTATGACCGACCGAAATCAAGAGGCGCAGCGCTTCGAGTTCGCTGCTGAGATTCATTTGATTTTTGACTTCCTGAATCATCAGCCAAGAGCGCGTGTCCAGCTCCGGAAAGAGCTGACGGCTGGCCGTGTTCGGAAGCGCAGCTTCGGTTGAGAGCGGCGTGCTCGGCGTGGGGGCGGTGTGCATACGCGTCCCGCCAGGAATGGCGGTGGAGGTGGGCGGCGGCGGCATGACAACCGTCTGCGGCTGGGGCGGCGGCGACGGAGGGGTTGCCGCTTGTGTGCGGGTGAGTGTGGGGAGAACCATGTCCATCTCGGCGCCTTCAAATTCACCGATCATGCCCGCGAGATTTTTGAGTTCCTTTTTGAAGTTCTGAATGCTCGGCCGTTCGAGAGCGCTGTCACCCTGCAGTTTCGCTTTCAAGAAAAGGCTCACGAGAATATCGGGATTGGTGGCGATCTCTTTGATGCTTCCGTTTTGGTGCTGCAGCCACTGGTAAGCTTTGACCAGCGTCTCTTTCGTGTATGCCTGAGGGGGAAGCGGATTCATCGTCATGTGAGGGGTGAAAAATTATCGACCCCCCGATGGGGTTTCAAGACAAATTCCGGAATGAACAAGCGCACAAAAAAGAAGCAGGCCAAGATTCCTCTTGACCTGCTTTTGAGTTGTACAAAAAGCGGGCAGTTCGTCGATGAGACGGGCGTGCGTCGCCGCGCGCCGGGGGATTATTGTTGCGAAAAGTCTTTTGCTACAATCCCGTATTTCTCGATTTTGCGTAAGAGCGTCTTCTTCGGGATGTTCGCGTGCAGCGCCGTCTGGTTGATGCGGCCTTTGAACATCTTCAAAGCTTTCATGATGAACTCTTTCTCGAAGGCTTCTTTCTGCGCATTGAAATCCAGCGCGCCGCCACCGAGTCCCGGCTCCATCGTTTCGGCGTCACCGAGATCATCATCGTCGGTCACGGCGTCGTCCATCTCGTCATCCATCAGCGCCCGGACCGGCAGCATGGTTGTGGCCGGAATGGAGGGACCGCCGACCGGCAGCGCGGGCGCACCGGAGAGGATTTCGGGAAGAGTCGTGCCGGTCGCGTTCAAAACCACCTCGGGGAGCGAGCTGATAGTCAGCACGTTCGAGGCTTCCATGACGAACGAATGCTCGATCACGTTTTCGAGTTCGCGGATATTGCCCGGCCAGTCGTACTTTTTCAGCACGGCCATGGCGTCGGCGCTCACCGCGGTGATGCGCTTGCCATGGCTCTGGTTGAACTTGCGGATGAACATGTTGATCAGATGATCGACGTCATCCTTGCGGTCCACCAGCGAAGGCAAGAAGATCGGAATCACGTTCAAACGGTAGAACAAGTCTTCACGGAACGTGCCGGCTTTCATCATGTCTTCGAGCGGGCGGTTGGTCGCCGCGATGATGCGAACGTTGGTCGAAATCTCGCGGTTCGCGCCCACGGGAACAAACATCTTCTCTTGGAGCACCCGCAGCAGTTTGACCTGCATCAAAACGGGCATGTCGCCCACTTCGTCCAAGAACAGCGTGCCGCCCTCGGCGTACTGGAATTTACCGATCTTGCGTTGATCGGCGCCCGTGAACGAGCCTTTCTCGTGACCGAACAATTCGGACTCGAAAAGGTTCTCGGGAATCGCCGAGCAGTTGATCGCGACGAACTTGCCGTCTTTGCGGGCCGAGTTGAAGTGGATCGCGCGGGCGACCAGCTCTTTACCGGTCCCCGAAGCCCCGCGAATGAGCACCGGCGTGTCGACTTTCGACAAGCGGTGGATCACGTTGAACACCTTTTTCATTTGGGTGTTCTGGCCGATGAACTTGCGTCCCTCTTCCATCAGAACCGGTGCGCTGAACGCGACGTTCGAGATCAGAGTTTGCGCGGCCACTGCGCGGTCGACCAAGGCGATCAAGTCGTCGCCGTTCACGGGTTTCGAGAGGTAGTTGTAAGCGCCGTCTTTGACGGCCTGAACCGCGTGGTCGATCGAGGCGAAAGCCGTCATCATGATGACGACCGCGCCGGGATTGAATTCTTTGATTTGTTTCAAGGCTTCAAGGCCGTTCATTCGAGGCATGTCGACGTCCAAGATGGCGACGTCGAAGGCGGCCCCTTCGGCTTTGATCTTTTCAAGAGCGTTGATGCCGTCAAAAGCCTCTTCGACTTGGTAACGGCCGGTCGACGTGAGCGCGGATTTCACCGAAAGGCGCAAACCCTGATCATCATCGGCCACGAGGATACGAATCATGTGAGAACCTCCACCCATGGATCGACACTAAAAATGTCGATACCCCGCGTCATGTATCCCATATCTCTGGGAAATTCACAAGCGGGCTCAAACTTGCTGAAGGGGGAGATCGACGGTGAAGGTGGAGCCCTGGCCGGCCGAAGACTCCACTAAAATCGAGCCCTTATGAAGCTCGATGAAGTACTTGGCGAGATAAAGTCCAAGCCCCGAGCCTTTAATTGGTGACGATTTCGCGGCGGAGGAGCGAAAAAATTTCATGAAAATATGGGGAAGATCTTCGGCGGGAATGCCCGCGCCTTGATCGGAGACCTGAACCCGGACGAACCCGTTCATTTCTTCGGAGGTGATCAAAACCTTCGAATCCTCGGGGCTGTACTTGATCGCGTTTTCCACCAAATTCGAGAACACCTGACGGATCAGATCAGGGTCGACCTGGATCGGGAACAGGGGCTCGATCTCGGTGATGAGCTGAATGCGTTTCACCTTGGCGAGGAACTCGTGTTTGCGCACGACCTCTTCAAGAATCTCGTTGATGTCGCGGGCCTGGCAGTGCAGCTCCACGCCTTGGCTCTCGATCCGCGCGTAATTGAGAATCGAATTGATGAAGCGCAAAAGGTCTTCGTTGCTCGAACGGATGTGATCCAGGGCTTCGCGCTGGCCATGGCTCAAGGTGACCGGGTCTTTCATGATGACTTCGGTCATGCCCTGGATGCGCGCGATCGGCGTTTTCAGGTCGTGGCTCATCATCGAGATGAAGTTGGTCTTGAGCTCTTCGACTTGACTGAGCAATCGGTTTTTTTGTTGGTACTCCCAGCTGCGGCGGTTCTCGACGATCAGGCGGTAGGGAATAAAGAAGTAGTAGCACAGAAAAATGGCCAGGTACGGATGCGCCATCGGCAGGATGATCTTGAGCGGCCAGAAGGCCACGAAACCCACCACCGTCAGGATTCCGGCCGCGATCATCAAGAGCCCCATGCCTTTGAGCGGGCGGAGCGTGAGCACGACGTGCACGGTGAAAATCGAGATGATTCCGGTGAGCAAGAGGTTCACCCAGCCCGGCGCCTCATGCGGCGCCGAATTGCGAATGAACGTGTCGAACATGTTCGCCTGCATCTCGGTGAGGGTCATCGCCGAGGGGTCGCGCGAGAAGGGCGTGCGCACATAGCTCTTCAGCGATTTGCCCAGATCGTCGCCGATCAGAACGAGTTTGCCTTCGAAGCGCTTGGGGTCCACGGACTGACGGATGAAGTCTTCGAATTTGGTCGTCGCGAACGAGCCATTGCGCTGAAAATCGATGAAGAGCTGATTGGTCTCGTAAACCTCGAATTTGCCCTTGAGGTTTCCAAGATCTTTGATGTCGGGATTGAACTCGGCCGCCATCTGCGCGTGTCCCAAGGGCTCGCCTTGATAATCCACCAGCACGCGCCGGGTGACGCCGTCTTTGGCGAACAAATTCAGGTCCGCGGTCTTAGGACCCGCGAGCAGCGGAACGCGGTCGAAGGGTGCCGGCAGTTTGTTCTGGCCGCTCTCGCCTTTCAAAAAAAGACGGTCGGTCATCTGGTAGCCGCGGTTTGAGTCCGCCAGCAACTGCGCCAGCTCGCGGCCCTGCTCCACGGTGCCTGACGGTGCGGCGAGGGCGCGGCCCTCCTCCTCTTCGGAGTCGCCGGCTTTGATCAATGGCGTAACGTAGATCACGGCCTTCGGGTTGTGGGCCAAGAGCGTTCGCACGACGGCGGCGTGGTCGTCGTATCCCGGAATGCGCTTAAAATGTTCGACGGTTTTTTGATCGACCATCACGATTTCGACATCGCCCGAAACGGTCGCAAAGGGACGCAGGCGGAAGCGAAGATCGTAGAGGTAGGAGTCGAGAAAATCCAACTTGAGTTGGACGAGCAGAAAGCTAAAGGCCAGGGCGAAGGCGGCCCTGAAAATCAGGGTCGCCCAGGTTCGAGTTTTGTTCTCGGGCCCGTCGCTCATTGCACGCCGGTGGGGCGGCAGCCCACACCGGGAGAAGTCAGCGATTTCACTGGCTTCACCAACGTGACGTGAGCTTTTTTCGATTGTTTTTTAACGTCCGCGTTCGCGGTTTTCACTTGAACTTCAGACATGGCTTTCACCTTTTTCATAACCCCTCGTTTGTTCATAGTACAAAAGTGTTTGTTCGATCAAGAAGCGGGTGCGATCGCAGTAATTTTGATCCACCCGGTGTTTATCTCCGGTTGCCTGGCGGTGAATGTACATGCAGCCGCCGCCGCACAAGAAGCGGGCCCAGCAGTCCTGGCAGCCGTTTTTTTCGATCAGGGGAGCCTCGTAGGCTTTGAGCTTGTCTCCCCAGACTTTTCCACCATGGCCGACGACTTCCTTGGGCTCGTTGACGACCCAAGGGCAGGTGTACAGATTTTGGCGGGCGTCCATCATCAAGAACGATTTGCCCGCGCCGCAGTAGTTTTCGGTCTGCTGTTGGTTGTCCAAGGCGATGAAGTAACGGTCAAACGTGTGAATGCGGCGCAGGCCCGCTTCGCCTTCGCTTTCAAAGGCATGGCGCGCGACCTTGCCGATTTCGAGCATGAACGCACGGTTGATCTCCGCCGTCGACTCATGGTGGTCGTAGGTGAAATCGAACCAATCGACGTCGAATTGGCGGTAGAAATTGTACGCCGCCATCAGATCGAGGTTTCCTTTGCCGAAAACCCCCGAGAGCATGACGGTGCCTAAGGCCGATTTTTGCGGCAGCAAACGACGAAGACCTTCAATCACCTGCTCGGTGACACCGCGTCCGCCCTTGGTGGGGCGGCGGGCATCGTTAACCTCGGCCGGGCCGTCGATGCTGACGGTGACGTCCATCTTGAAGCGTGCCAGCAAGTCGATATTTTTTTGCGAGAAGAGCGTGCCGTTGGTCACGACCGTGAAATCGACTTTCACGCCGCCCGCTTGACCTAAGCGCGACGCCTCCTCGGCGAGGAGCTCGATGCCTTCGGGGTACAGCAAAGGTTCGCCGCCCAAGAAGGTGAGTCGGAAAGACTCGCCCGCCGGCACTTTGCCGATCAGCTCCGCCAAAGCGGGGAGGGTGTCGGCGACCACGATTTTTTTGATGGGATCGCCGAAGCTCCCATCGCCACCGGCCGCGCAGTATTTGCAGTGAAGGTTGCAGACTTGAGTGACGTTGATCGTGAGCGCGCGCACGCCCGTCTCGCGCTTTTCGCGTTGAACGGTTTCGCTCGTGCTGCCGTCCCAATCGAGCAATGCCTGAAGGGCTTCGTCTTGATGGTCGGACGACATCCAAGGCCGCTGAGCCGCGCGGTTCAAAACATCCCAAGCTTCCGAAGACAAACGAGCCACTTGCAGATTGCGGGCGTGAAAGGCCACGACGTCGCCGTTCGGTCGGCGCAGCACGTGCAGGTCTTTCAGTTGTTTGGCTTCGTTCATGAGTGTCACCGTGACTCCAATTCTCCAACCTCCCTCAGAGTGCAAAAAAAACGCCTGGTGCGTTTTGCACCAGGCGCGTCAAATCGCATATAATTGGTTTCCACACCGTGAAGAGGTGGTTTGATAGAGGCGAGCGCGTGTTTTGAGCCGCGCATTTGGAAAGAACTTTAAGACTGCACAGCGCTATGACAGTTCTCGACAAGAGGTGACGCGCTGTCTTGGGAGGCCACGATGACAACAGCCGCGTTGATTTTCACCCTTCTCTCCACGGCGTCATGGGCGCGCGTTTGCCCGAACAACGACTTCAAAGCCTGCCTGGCGGCTCTGAACAAGAGCTACAAAATGGATCAAGGAAAAAACTTTCGCGCCGTTTACGACGATATCTGCGCCACCAATTCGAAGTTTCGTTGCACGAAGATCACCGTCATGGGTGATCCCCAGCAAACGATGACCGAAATTCGCGCCGACAAGCCGAAGTCGAATCTTTTCTTGGTCACGCACGACGACGGCAAATACATTTATTTCTTCGACGCTAAAGCCGGAAAATGAAACCCGCCCGCATCGAGTACCGAATTGCCGGAAAGTCTTACGAGGTGATCGCGGGTGAGCACGAAACGGTCTTGGACTGCGCGCTGAGAAATTCGATTCCGGCGCCGTACTCGTGCATGGAGGGCGTGTGCTCCTCTTGCACCGCTTTGGTCCTTGAGGGTGAAGTCGAAGACTTCGTCGGGCACGCTCCGATCGAAGCGCGCGTGCAAACTTGTCAGATGCGGATCAAGCCCGGATGCCCGAAACTCATTCTTGATTATGAACGTTGATTAAGCGGCTTCCGAGGTGGAGGCGGCCGCGTTGGCGGCGATTTCGAAAGCCAAGTAGATGGCCTTGAAATGGCCGTTCGTGTACACGCTCTTGCGGCTCTCGAGGAACATTTGCAAATTCGGTTTTCCGAGCGACGCGATGAAAAAGTCCGAAAGATCTTCGGCAAAGATAAACACCGAGGACAAAAAGCTCAGGTCCGCGGCCGTGCGACCGAACGGAAAGCCTCGTCCATCGGGGCGTTCGTGGTGGTACAGGATGATTTGATCGACCTCGGGCGGGCAGAAGTCCCACTTGGCACAGAGCTCGGACGCGCGCACGGTGTGTTCGAACACGACTTGCGTTTCGCGGCTGTTTTTATCCACCGCCAGAATGCGTTTGATGAGCTTGGGTTTTTGCTCGTAGATCTGATCGGTGACGCTCATGTCGTGCAGAACCGAGGCGAAGGTCATCTTGGCCAAGCTCATCTCGTCTTGGTACCCCATCGCGCGCAGGAGGCCGCACGACACCATCAACGTCAGCGTGCAATGATCCGCGAAACCGTAGCGTTCGATTTTGTGAAATTGCTGGAACACCGACTGCAAGGTCGGGTGGTTCTTCGCCAAGCAGAGCGCCTTTTGAATTGAATCCTTGGCAAGTTCGACGACTTTGTCTTCCCACCCCAGCAGGTTTTTCAAATTTTTGAGCAGCTCGGTGTTGAGCGAAACCAGGTCGTGATCGCCCGGCTTCACCTCGTTCCACGCATCCAGCGAAAGCACTTTTTTGCGGTAGGCCGCGATGAACTCGTCGGCCGAACCGGACTCGATGTACAAGTAGCGTAGACCGCGGCCTTGATACTTTTCGAACTCGTCCTGGTTGAAAACCGTGGCCCCATTGGTCAGGCGGACATACTTTTCGTTGTTGATGCGGATGAAGAGCGGAATCTCGATTTGGCCGATGTGCTTCAAGAGCGAAATCGAAACTGGAACATAAGAATCGCTCGGCAGTTCGAACTGATCTTTGAGCTTCGCGACGCGCGCGATGATGTTCGAGATGTCGAAGGGCTTGGCGATCCACTCGACGGTCGGCCCTCTGAGAGCCGGGTGCTGTTCCGGCTTGTCTCCCGAGAGCACCATGAAGGGGCAATTCAGATTCATCTCTTGATAGGCTTTAAACAGGTCGAGACCGGAACCGTCAGGCATGTTCAAGTCCGTAAAGATCAGATCGAACGATGAGTCGCGCTTGAGCGTTTCGATGGCGGCATTGCCCGAATCGACGGTCACGGTGCGAAATCCCATTTCGCCGGCGAACACGAACTCCAAAAGCTCGCGCATGTCTTCAAAATCGTCGGCGATGAGAACTCGATAGCTCAAAGACCCCTCCACGGCATTTATCGGCTCGTCCGCGGTTCAACTGGAGTTTGTTTTTAAGGTCAAATTCGCATTGGTCAAGACGATGGTCGTGGGTCTCGACTTCGTAAGGGGTCCAATCAAACCCATTGCCTATAAGATTGCGCTCGGACATTCTAAGGAGACTATGTCTTTGACTCTCAAATATTGGGGGGTCCGAGGATCCTTGCCAAGCTCTCCCACACCCGAGCAGTGGGCGAAGGATTTTGAGGAACTCATCCACGGTTTTTTCAAAGCTGGATTCTCGCGTGCAGACCAGGTTCGCGAGTATTTGGCGACGATGTCCACCACGCAGCTTGGCGGCTTTGGAACCGCCACGACGAGCGTACAGGTCAAGTCCGCGAAGTCACAAATTATCATCGATGGCGGCAGCGGGATCCGCAACATCGGCGACTCGCTCATGCCGGGACCGGCGAGCAAAGGCAAAGCGAACATTCATATTTTTCTGACGCATTTTCATTGGGACCACATCTTGGGCCTTCCGTTCTTCGTGCCGCTGTTCATCGGCGGTAACCGGGTGAACTTCTATGCGGTTCAGCCCGAACTTGAAGAGATGGTTCGCGGCGTGTTCCGGCGTCCTTATTTTCCGGTGGCCTTCGACTCGCTCGCGTCCGACATTCGTTTTCACGCGCTCGAACCTCGCAAGCCCGTCGAAATCGACGACATGCTCGTGACGCCGTACCAGCTTGACCATCCAGATCCTTGCTGGGGATTTCGCATTGAATCCGGCGGCACCGCCTACGCTCACTGCGTGGACACCGAAGGCACCCGGTCCACGCGCGAGGCGCTGGGTCCCGATCTTCCACTCTATCAAAACGTGGATTTGATGTACTTCGATGCTCAGTACACACTGCCCGAATTGGCCGAAAAGGCGAATTGGGGCCATTCGGCTTCGCAGATTGGCTTGGACATCGCGTTCCGCGAAAACATCCGTTACGTCATCTTCGCGCACCACGATCCCGGCGCGACGACCCAGGCCTTGAACGAACTCAAACGTCAAACACGTGAATATTACGACTGGCGCATGAAAACGGCCGAGACCAACCGCGTATCCCTTCCGCAGGTCAAGTGGCGCTTCGCGCACGAGGGCCTTGAAATCGACCTCTCCAAATTGTAATTAGTTTTTCAAAATCAATTCGATCTCGGACGGCTCGAGCGGCGGTTGCACGTGTTCGATCCGTGTGCCCTCGGGCCAAGCGAAGTCGGTGCGGGCGTCATGCTCGGCCGCCTTTTTCATGAACTCGATCCAAATCGGCACGGTGCCCGAGCCACCGGTCAAGTTGTGCGAAGCATTTTGATCGTAGCCGATCCACGCGAGCGTCAACCTTTGAGCGGTGAAGCCGGCGAACCAAGTGTCGCGCGAGTCCGAGGTGGTTCCGGTTTTACCCGCGGCCGGAAGGTCAAAGCCGCTGAGCTTGACCGCCGCGGCGGTTCCCGACTGCACGGTCTGTTTCATCATGCCGACCACTTGCGCGGTGATCACCGGGTCTAAAACTTCCGAGGACTCCGTCGACGGTGTGAACACGGTTTCGCCTTGTGGATAGCGCGCCGAGCGCACCCAGACGGGTTCCGTGCGCCGGCCCATATGCGCGAGTGTCGAGTACATGCGAAGCACTTCGGTGGGGTAGAGCTCAAAGGCGCCGAGCGTGAGTGACGGCAGCGCTTTCAGCGCGCTCTGACTGCCCGCACGTTCGGCGACGTCCTTGAGGCGCGGGAGCCCCGCGGCGATTCCGGCCTGCGCGGTCGCGGCGTTCAAACTTTTCTTCAGGGCGTAGTACATGGGGACTTCGCCTTCGTACTTCTTGCCGTAGTTTTCGGGCGACCATGTTTGCCCTTCGTATTTGTACGAGAATTTCGCGTCCTGTAAGGGCGTCAGGGCGTTGAGATTGGGGTCGTTCTCAAGGGCCGAGTAGAAGACGAAGGGTTTCATCAAGCTGCCGATTTGGCGGTGGCCATCCAAAATCCGGTTGTACTGAGTTTTGCGGTACGAGCGTCCACCGACGGCCGCCGTGATCCAATTGTTCTTGAGGTCCATCGAGAGCATCAAGCCTTCGAGCGGAATTCCTTTAGCCGCGATCGCTTTGATTTTGGGGTTTTCTTTTTCGAGCCGGTCGATCTGCCCTTGCACGGCTTTTTGCGCGACCTCTTGGTGCGAGGTCTTGAGGCCCGTAAAAATTTGCAAGCCTTCCGAGGACAGGCCTTTTTGCGAAAGCGTGAAGAGTGCGGCCTGAATGTAGTACGGCGCCGTTTCCCAGACGGCCGGTCGTTGCACTTTTGGGAGCGGCTCTTGTTCGGCCGCCGTGGCCTCATCGCTCGAGATCATTTTGAGTTCGGTCATGCGCTCAAGCACGCGGGCGCGGCGCTTGAGCGCATTCTCGGGTTTGCGGCTCGGATCGAAGCTGCCGGGCGAGTTCAGGATCGCGGCCAGCAGGCTGCACTGGGGCAGACTCAGCTGCGGCAGATCCTGATTAAAGTAGTGACGGGCGGCCGCGCCGAAACCGCGAACTTCGAAGGGACCCGATTGGCCCATGTAGATGATGTTCAGGTAAGTTTCGAAAATGTCGTCTTTTTTGGCGTGCGCCTCGAGCAGCATCGACATGACGATCTCGGTCGCTTTGCGCTTGAGCGTGCGCTCCGACGTGAGAAAAAAGTTCTTCACCATCTGCTGCGTGATCGTCGATCCGCCTTGGGCCACGCGGCCGCGCAAGAGATTTTTGACCGCCGCGCGCGCGATCCCCAAGAAGCTGACGCCGCCGTGCTCGAGAAACTGCGAGTCTTCAATGGCGAGAACCGCGTTCAAGCAGGCCGAAGGCGTGTCGCCCAAATTGGTCCACGTTTGCAAGACCGGCGTGGAACCTAAATATTGCGCGAAGACTTCGGGCTCCAGCCAGGTCTGCGCCGCCAACTGCAGCGGATTTCCTTGCAGGGCCATGGCGATCACCGAAGGGTCGCTGCCGGCCCAAGCGAGCGCCTGCAATTTGAGTTCGGGCTTTTCAAACTCGGGATCGGGCGTTTCGTTGGGACTGTAGATCAGGCACGTCGGTTCTTGAACGTCGGCGAGCGGGGAGATCGAAGCCGTGCAGGCGCCACCCTCCAAGCTCCAGAACTGACCGGCGGAGAGGGGCCGGTCGGCGGGATTCTCGCGGTAGCCGCGGCGGAGCAGTTCGGCGCGCACTTCGTCGCGCGTCCATCGGTCGTCTTTGCCGTACGCTTGCGGGGAGGTGAAAAATTCGGTCGGAGGCAGGAAGCGCCGGTTCTTGAGCTTGTCCTCGATTTCGGAATTCAGACTCCAAACCCAAGCGCCCAAAGCGATCAGAACAACCGTCAACAACGCAGCTGCAGCAAGGAGGCCCCGCTTGAGAGTCAATTTCACCATGCGCTTGACATTAGAAGGGCCCACTTCAATAGTCAAAGTCGTACCTGAAACAAACGTAAGGAGCGTCGGATGAAACTGACTCCTCTCCAGATCCAGAAGCTGGCCGAAAAGGTTCTCGCAACCTGGAAGTCGCACAACCTCGTCGAATTCAAAGCGGATGAAAAGCAAGTGCTCGAGCGGATGATCGCCGCCGTGCGCGAGGACTATGACCGCGAGGCCCTTCTTGAAAAAGACGTCAATAAGATGCTTGAAGACCTCGAGCGCAGCCATGGCGGGCAGTTCGAGCGCTACAAGATGTACCCGCTCTTGAAACAGAAACTCGCGAAGGAAAGGAAGATCATTCTATGATCATTTCCGAAGACCGCCAGGGTCATCTGGCCTTGCTCATGAACGATGCCGTTTATAACGACGATCTTGTCGATTTCACCGATGAGGATATGGCGCTTCGCGTGTCGAAAAAAGCGATCTCCGACTTCGTCAAAGAAGATGCTGACATCGATCAGAAAGCGCGCGAAAAGGTGGCCTCTCTGAAACGCAATGTCCTCGAGGGCACGCCCGAGTGGGACATTCTGTATCGCAAGTATTACGAAGAGGAGCGCAGTCGTCGTGGCCAAGGCTAAAAAGAAAACCCTGAAAAAAACTGTTTCCAAAACTAAAAAGACGGTGAAGGCAGCGCCTAAAAAAAAGGCGAAGCCGGCGAAAAAAGCGGCGCCCACCAAAAAGGCGGCCAAAAGAGCTGCGGCGAAGCCGATGCCGAAAGCAAAGCTTAAAGTAAAGCCTAAAGCCAATAGAGGGGCCGCCGCTCCGAAAACAAAAGCAAGTGCCGCAAAAACTGTCAAACAACCGTTTTCTTCGGGACTTCTTCAGCCTCTCGACAATCGCATCGTGATCGCGCCTGTCGAGGCCGAGAAAACAACACTCAGTGGATTGATTTTGCCGGATGCTGCTGACGACTCGGGCAATCTCAAGGGCCGAGTGATCGCCGTGGGCCGTGGACATCAAAATAAAAAAGGCCGTATTCAGCCGATCGAGTTGAAAGTCGGCGATGAAGTTCTCTACAGCCGTTACGCGGGCTCGAAGATCTCTTGGAACGGCCAAGATCTGCTCGTGGTGCGGGAGAACGAGATTCTTGGAATCGTTGAAACATAAATTTTAAAGTTGTCTTTTTCAGAATCCGTGTTTGAATGAGGGCTATGAAAAAGCAACTTCTCCTTCTTGGATGGTCTTTGTCTTTTGCACAGGCGGCCTCCGCCATGGCCGTAGACTGGGCTGGAACTTACCGCTTCGAATACACCGAAATCGATAAAACGACGCTCGCACCCGGTGGTGGCCGTAAAGCCTATGCGCTGAGCCACCTCAATCTGTCGCCGAAGATCATCGCGGCCGATGGCGTGAACATCGTCGCGAATTTCGAAGTTCTCGGAAACGCGAACTACCCGAATTCGCAAGTCGGTCAGCAGTTTGGTTCGGGCGTGAACGCCGGAACCGCCACGGGAATGAGCGGCAATTCTTCGAACGTGGCGTCGCAAAATCAAGGCGCGAGCAACCTGCAGGTCCGCGAACTCTACGCGAACTTCAATCAAGAGTACGGCTCGATCGTGGTCGGTCGTGCGCCGTTGCAGTTTGGTCTCGGCATGACTTACAACGCCGGTAAAGGCGCTTTCGACCACTGGGGCGATGTCTCAGATATGGTCGGCTACAAATTCCTGATCGGAAATTTGTCGTTCATGCCCATGATCGGCAAACCCTACGACTACTCGCCGGCTCAAGGCCGCGATGTCACCGACACCATGTTCAATGTGGAGTACAACAATCCCGAGACCGAATCGGTCTTTGGCTTGTTCTACCGCACGCGCACGTCGTCGCTCACCTCGAACGATGCGTTCAACGTCTACGATGCCACCGTGAATCCCGCCTACACCAACACCACGGCGGCCAGCGGTTGGTCGACCAATCATACCAACATCACTTTGATGCGCGGTTGGGAGTCGTTCAAATTCCGCATGGAAGCCGGTTTCGATTCGGGCACCACGGGGATCAACACGGCGGCCAACAATGAAATCAAAATCAACGGCTACGGGATCGCGGTCGAACTCGAGTTCCCCAAAACCGATTGGAAATGGCTCGTGAAAGCCGGGATGGCCAGTGGTGACAATCCGACCACCGACAACTACGAAGGCTACAGCTTTGACCGGAACTACGATGTCGCCTTCATGATGTTCAACCACCCCATGGGCGGCTACGACGTCTTGACCACAAATGCTCAGCGCAACCGCTCGACGGCTTGTACGACGGCGCCTTGCCCGTTGTACGCCAACGAAGAGGCCTTGGACGAAGACGCGATCGGCAACACCGTGTTTCTCTCACCCCGCTTCACGATCAGCTTCGGTGACAAACTCGACTGGCGCAACACGCTCACGTACGCACAGATTCAAACCAACTCGTCACGCGTTGTCGGCAACGACACGGCCAAGGATCTCGGATTTGAGTGGGACACCGCTCTGATCTACCGTCCTTACGAGCGCGTGCAGTGGGTGAACGAAATCGGTTTCTTCGCTCCCGGCTCGGCCTACAAAGAAGGCTCGGTGGGACGTGATGCCGGATTTAACTATGGATTTCAAAGCAAAGCCGCGATCTCTTTTTAATCGCATCTTGATTTGCAGCTCGAACACAGCTCGATGATGGCGGTCAGCAGGGCCCGGGGTCGCAAGACCCCGGGATTTTTTTTTGCCTCAATTTTAAAATAAAAAAGGCGCTCGGATGAGCGCCTTCAAAAAACTTCCAGGCCCGATCCTTGGGCCCGTGGAGGACTCACAGAGATTACTGGCGAACGCGAAGTCCGGTGGGAGCCGTGGGCGACGCGTACGACTGTTGAGTCGGCACGGTCGACTGGCCCACGGGGCGGTAGCCCGGCTGACCCATCGGAGTTCCATTGCCCACGGGGTTGCCGAAGGCTTGGGGAAGCTGAGGACCATTGCCGCGCTGACCTTGGGTGCGGGCATCGTAAGTGCCGGGATTCACGGGGCCGGTCGACTGCAGGCCGGGAATTTGTCCATTTTGCAGGCCGGGAGTGACCATCATCGCTTGCGACCAGTTGATGCCGTTCTGCGAGTTCTGGTTCCACACGTTCATGAGCGGGTTGTGGAAAGTGGACATGTACATCTGTTGCAGCGACATCGTATCGCCATCACCCGAGTTGATCAGCGCATTGCGGAGCTGAGGACCGGTGGTGAATTGCAGTTCGTTGACCAACAATGACTTGGCTTGGTTGGCCGCGTAGCTCGCGCAGTTGACGGGCTGATTGTTCTGGAACTGTTGTTGCGGGAAACCACCGTTATTGAACTGACCGGGGAGCGAAGGTCCACCGTTAAAGCCAGGCTGCTGCATCATCGGCTGTTGTTGGAACTGTTGCTGAGGCATTTGTTGATTGTTTCCGCCCATCATCATCTGACACTGCGATTGAACCAAGTTGTTGTAAGTCATCGCGCGGTTCAGAACGCCTTGAGTGGTCATGGCGGACAGAACTTGTTTGATGCTGTCATCGTAGCGTGAAGGGAGATCCTCGAGGAGCTCATCACGCGATTCTTTGGCTTCGATATAAAGGTCCGAGTTGAGCTGGGCGTTCAGACCTTTTTGCAGGCTCTTCTGCAAGTGTTTGCGGAAGAAGGTCTCGACGCGGCGGAAGCAGGCGCTCTTCTCTTGCGCGGTGACTTTCGAAGGCAAGTTGTTGCACTTCTCCATCAGCGCTTTGAGCTCGGATGTTTGGCACGCGATCAGACCGTCTTTGAGGTCTTGCGTGCAGTTGGTCTCAACGTCATTGGCGTTGGGACGGGGTCCACCCGCAGGGCCGGGACGGCTGGGGTTGGTTTCGCGAAGACGGGCGATGGCGTGATCCGCGATCACGCGGTTAAGCTTCGTGAGATCGCTCAAATCGCCCACCGAAACGGTCGTGGTTTGCACGCCGATACAGTCGGTGCAGACACCGACGCCTTCGATGCGATAAACGATTTTGTCGTTATTGCGGGCATAGCGAACGCGGGTGCCGACATTCTGAGTGTCGACTTCGCCGAGATCGATTTCGCCAAAGCGCACGGATTGCTCAGGGCGTGCCTGAGAGCCGGGGGCTTGAGCGGGCGCCGCCGTGCTCGGAGGCGGAGGCACGGGAGCCTGAGCCGTTGAGCCGGGCGCGGCCGGGGGAGCAGCGGGACGGCCGGCCGTCTCCGCTTCGGCGGGAGTGGTTTCGGATGCGAATTCCCAAGACTGCGCGATCTTCTCGATGCGGGCGAGTTGGGTGATCTCTGGATTCCAGCTGAGGGTGGAGCCCAGGGCGACCAGAAGGCCTGGTACCAAGAAAAGTTTCGAATTCATAAGTCCTCCTACAAAAGGGCTCCGAGCCCATATTCTTTGCGACAAGCCTAGGTAGTCCAAAAAGCGGGCCACCGGCACTGAGTCAGCTTGAGATGGCTTCTCGAACGTGTTGGAGCCTTGGCACGCAAAGCGCATTTGCCGAGGGGAGGGTGCCAGAGATCCTTAAGCACCTGTCCAAACCTTAGCCACCCCCGCTTGACCCTCTTGAGAGGACGAGCTAACTCCTCGGGTGGATGAAGCTGCAGTTCAAAAGCGCACCGCGCCCCGAAGACATGGCGTCTCAAGATTGGACCGACTGGTCTTGGCAGCTGCGCCGTTCATTGAAGACCGCCGAGGAGTTTCAAGAGGCTTTTGAGCTCACCGAGGCCGAACGTGAAGCTTTGCAAAAGGGCCGCGATCTTTTTCGCTTCCGCACGACGCCCTATTACCAGAGCCTGCTCACGCCTGATCCCGAAGATCCGCTCCGCCGCATTCTCGTCCCGCATCGAGACGAACTCACACCGGGCGCGCAGGCGCTCCTCGATCCCTTGGGTGAGCGTCGCAACAACCCCGCGCCGCGGATCATCCATCGCTATCCCGACCGCGCGCTTTTTTTGGTGACGGATTTTTGCAGCGTCTACTGCCGCTACTGTACGCGCAAACACTTCACGGGTCAGGAACAGGCTTTTCCCAAAGAGGACGATTACCAGCAGGCGCTCGCTTACTTGCGTTCCAAGCCGGGTCTGCGCGAAGTGATTCTTTCAGGCGGAGATCCTCTCACGCTCGCGGACACGCAGCTGGACCGCGTGCTCGGCGATTTGCGCCGGATTGAGCACATTGAGATCATTCGCATCGGTTCGCGCATGCCCGTGGTGTGCCCGATGCGCATGACCGATCCGCTCGTGAAAATTCTCAAAAAACACAAGCCCGTCTTTTTGATGACCCACTTCAATCACCCGCGCGAGGTGACGAGCGAGGCGGCCGAAGCGCTCGAACGATGCGTGGACAATGGGGTTCCGGTTTTCAATCAGATGGTGCTGCTCAACGGCGTCAACAATCACCCGGCAGTCGTACAGGCACTTTCACGCCGGCTTCTGTTCCTGCGCGTGAAACCTTACTACATGTTTCAGTGCGATCCCTCTGAAGGCACCGATCACTTGCGCACGTCGGTCGAGGAGTCAATGCAGATTCAGCGCGAACTCTGGGGCACGCTCTCGGGCCTGGCGATGCCGCAGCTCTCGCTCGACATTCCCGATGGCGGCGGAAAAGCGTCGTTGGTTCCGGAGTTTGAAGTTTCGCGCGGCGAAGGCGTGCGGGTCTATGAGGGCTGGGATGGCGTGCGCGCCGAGTATCGAAACCCGGCGGCCGAACAGCGGCGTCTCCCGAGGGACTGGGAGTCTTACCAGGCCGAGTGGGATTTTACCAAGCAAGCGAAAAATTGATCAGCTTCGCGAACAAGATGGCGTCGTTGTCGCCGACTTTGCGTCCGCCGAGTTCGGGCATGTAGTGCACGTGCTCAAAGAGTTTGAAGCGCTTGCCGACGGACACGCTAAAGGCGGTCTTCTTCGCCGAATCTTTAAGGCCGCAGTTCTCGTCGGCCATACCGAGCGCGCCGGTGGAGTAGAGCGAATCCGAAATGTTCCAAGCCTCCGAAAAATTGTAGGTCAGCGTACCGAAAGCATTCATGCATGAGTAGGTCGTGTTGCCGCCGCTCACGCTCTGAAAACCGAGCTGGAGGCCAGCCTGTACGGCCTTAAAGACCTGATAGCGGTAATCGGCATCCAGAGAAATGCGCGAGATCTTTTCGGTGGAGGCTTTGGTCTCTTGCCCGTTGGTGAATTCGGCTTGAGTGCCCGAAAGCACGATCTCGTGATAGTAAGCGCCCGCGTAGATGTAGGGAATTTTTTCGACCGGTGGGGCGGCCGTGCGCTTTTGTTGAGCCGAGGCAAAACCACCGATGAGCATCAGAGCGAGCAGGATGAAGAGGCGCATAAAAATCTCCTCTCAAGACATTCGCTCAAGACGGGCGTACTTGGCGACAAATTTTTTGATGGTTTGGTCCGAAAAGAGAACGCTGACCTTTTGCTGATCGCCCGAGCCTTCGGTTTCGAAGACCGTGCCAACGCCAAATGTCGGGTGGCGCACTTTCATGCCTTTGCCTAGGCCCGCACTTCCGGGTTCGTCATAATCGGGGAACGACTGCGAATCGAAATCGGAGGCCTCGGAACGTTTGCGGTCGTTAAACCCTTTGCTCTCCCATGACGAGGCGCTCGCGTCCGCGTACCGTGAAGACATGCGCGAAACGAACCCGGGAGCTTCGAGCGCGGTCGACATCTGCAAGAACTCGGCGGGGATCTCTTTCAAGAAACGTGAGGGCGGATTGAATTGCTCTTGGCCCCAGACTTTGCGCGAACGCGCATAAGTGAGGTGCAGCTTCTTGCGGGCGCGGGTCATTCCCACGTAGCAAAGACGCCGCTCCTCCTCGACCGAGTGGCCGTCGTCCTCTTCGTCCGAACGGAACGACGGAAACAGGTTCTCTTCGAGGCCGACCACGAACACGTAGGGATATTCGAGACCTTTGGAGACGTGCAGGGTCATCAGCGTCACCGAATTTTGATCTTCATCGAGACTGTCCACGTCCGAGACCAGGGCCATCTCCTCGAGAAAATTCTGCAGCGAGGCCTCGGTCCGTTCTTTCATGAACTGCGACATCGCATTGCTGAACTCTTCCAAGTTCTCGATGCGGGCGGCCGCCTCGGGCGTTTCTTCGACTTTCAGACGCGTGACGTACTCGGTGCGTTCAAGAACGACCTGGTAAAAGTCCAAAAGGTTCAGATCGGCGGCCTGCTCGCGCAGAGACTCCATCAAGAGCAAGAAGTTGCGCACCTTGCTGGTGGTTCCTGAGTTGAAGGCGCGGTTGTCGCAGGCGATCTGCGCCGCTTGCATCATCGAGATTTTTTGCTCCATCGAGAGCTGCTCGATCTTTTCGACCGTCGTTTTGCCGATACCGCGCGCGGGCGTGTTGATCACGCGTTTAAAAGCCATATCGTCGGTGGGATTGATCGAGAGCTTGAGATATCCCAAAACGTCTTTGATCTCCATGCGCTCGTAGAACCGCACGCCGCCGACGATTTTATACGGAAGCCCATGCGTGCGCAGCTGCTCTTCGATCACCCGCGACTGGGCATTGGTGCGGTAGAAAATGGCGTAGTCCGAATAAGAACCTTCACCCTCGGCCATGAGCTGTTCGATCCGGCGCACGACCCAGCGGGCCTCATCGTACTCGGACTTTTCTTCGCGCACGAGGATCTTGTCGCCCGGCTCGTTGCTCGTGAACAGGGTCTTGTCTTTGCGCTCGGTATTGTTTTGAATGACCTTGGTCGCCGCATTCACGATGGTTTGGGTCGAACGGTAATTCTCTTCGAGCTTAATGACGGTCGCGTCTTTGAACTCTTTCTCGAAGTCCAGGATGTTCGAGATGTCGGCTCCGCGCCAGCTGTAGATCGATTGGTCCTCGTCGCCGACCACGCAAAGATTCCGGTGGCCGCGCGCGAGCTCTTGCACCAGCAGGTACTGGATGTGATTCGTGTCTTGGTACTCGTCGATCATGATGTAGCGGAATTTGTCTTGATACGCCGACAAAATATCAGGGTACATGCGAAAGAGCTCGTACGTTTTGTAGAGCAGATCGCCGAAGTCCAGCGCATTGGCCTTCTTCATCTCCTGCTCGTACATGCGGTAGACCTCGATGGTCTTTTGATCCAAGAACAGCTTCGACGATTTTTCGACCTCGTCGGGCGAGAGGGCGAGCATCTTGGCGTGGTTGATACGGCCCTTGAAGGTCTTGGCCGGAAAGAGCTTGTCGTTGATGTTGAGGGCCGACATCACCTTTTTGATTTGGCTCAGCTGATCGGAATCGTCATAAATGCCGAAGAACGGTTTGTAGTCGAGCAGGGTGATGTGGTTGCGCAAAACGCGCACGCAAAAGCTGTGAAAGGTCGAAACCCATAGCGGTTCGTAAATGGGCATATTGAGATCAGCCAGGATTTTAAAAATCCGCGACTCCATCTCGCGCGCCGCCTTGTTCGTAAAGGTCACCGCGAGGATCTGATCGGGCGCGGCCTTGCCTTGAAGAATCAGGTTCGCCATCCGGTGCGTGAGCACGCGGGTTTTGCCGGAACCAGCGCCGGCCAAGATCAAAAGAGGCCCGTCCAAACTTTCCACGGCTTGGCGCTGGGGAGGATTGAGGCCTTTCAGGATCATCTGCAGGGCGGTGCCTTTTTCCGTCACTCTTGGGTCCTCTGGACACATTAGGTCCGTTTAAATGCGATGAAATCAGGCTCGCATGGCAGGAGCTTTGCTGATTTCTAGGAGATTGATCAGGTTTATTGCAAGGGGCCTTTTTTGTGAAGCTGAAGTCATTGCGCGCAAGGTCAGTTCTCCTCTCCGCTGTTTGCGGAATCGCGCTCGCATGCCTTCCGGCTTGCCAGGACACAAATCCACATCAAAAGCCTGAGGGCACCGTCACCGTCAAGGTTCCTGTCCTGCGCGAGGGGACTTACAAAATGGGCCTCGTGGAACTCACGACGCTCGAAAATCTTTTGACCCTACGCGGGGCAGCCGCCCAGTTCTTTTTCTCTCCCGGGATCCAGGGCAATCAGCTTTATGGGGTGGAGCCCCGCATCCGCACCATGCGCACCTCGGACGGAACGTTTGTGGCCACCGATGCGCTGAGTTTGCAGATGCTGTCTCTCTACTCAAATCTCGAAAATTTGATGAAGCTCGATGAGAAAATCGGCATCAAAAATCTGAACACCTGGCCGCGCAGCGTAGCGGTGAACGCGCGTCTCGTCGATGCCCGCGGACAACAGCGGGACAACGCGCTTTACAGCGGCCAGATCGACGCGTTTCTTTTTGTGCCCTACACCAAGTCGGACCTGCCGCTCTCAATGAACGCGGGCGTGATCGGGCACGAACACTTTCATTCGTTCTTCTACAAGCTCGTCCTCAAGCCTTTGGGCGGCGTTTTCTCGCAAGCGTCCAATGCCGACGCCCATCCCGATCATGAGCTTGCCGATTTCGCGGCGAACATCGACCGTTTTAAGACTGACCGCGGTCAGTCGATGAGCGAACGCGAAATGTACCACGTGACTCTGCTGCGCGGAATGAACGAAGGCCTCGCCGATATCTGGGGCTACCTGTACTCGGGCGACACGAGTTTCGTGTCGCGCTCGCTGCGCTCCGAAAAAGCCCGCGATCTCGAGCAGCAAGGCGAAGCGATCCCAACTTCAACACAATGGGCGGAGCGCATCCGGATGTACTCCCGGGTTGGTGAATCGCTCGGGGAGTCGTACGCGCTTGGAAGCGCGTACGCCAAAGTCCTGCGCGTCGCCGTTCGCGGTGCCATGGGGCGAGAGGGTCAAAGCCAGGGCCTTCGCATCCAAGATCAGGCCCGCATCGAGATCGCGCAAGCGCTGATCCGTTCGTTGGTGAAGCTCGAAGAAAAAATCAAATCTCTGAAGGATGACGAGAACCTCAAGCCCAGCTCGATTCTCGAAATCCTCTCGCACGAAATTCCCGCTCTCGGAGATGAGGGCTGTGCCCTGATCCGCGAAAAGGTGGAGTCGGGCACCGACGTTTGCGGAACTCCCGCCGTCAGAACTCCGGAGGCGCGATGAAACTCGCTTTCTTCGCCTTCGTTTTCGTTCTTTGTTCTTTCGCGCAAGCGGGCGGCGTCAAGTCCGCGCCGACTCGCAAAGCCGCCGTTGGCCGATCGGACTTACAGCGACCGAAGGTCGGGAGCAAGGCCGAGTTCAGCCGCAAAGGCGCGGTCTTTATGCTTGGTTACGACGTGCGTTTCGAACGCAATCAAGAACAAGAAATCCGCCAACGACCGATGATGAACATTGCCGGTGGGATGGAGTGGAGCCCTTGGATGGGGCTTCTCGAGTACACGAGCTTCAAAGAAGCCACCGCCGATGGTTCGGTGAGCATTGACCGCAAAGTCGAGACTCTTTACGCGTGGGCCTACTGGCAACCGACCGAGTTTAACTTGATCACGCCTTTTTTGGGTGGCGGCGTGGGCGCGATGAAGACGCAGGTCACCACCAACTTGGGCGGTGCGAGCGATGAGGATAGCAGTCCTTGGCAGATGGGATTGGGCGCTTCACTGGGCGTGCGTTTTTGGCCGCGCTCGCACCTCTGGCTCTCGGCCGAGGGCCGCGTTTACAAGAGCCAGCAGCTGGATCCCGATCCGATGCTGGGCGGTCTCGTGCGGTTGGGCTTCGTCATCTGGTGATTCCGCATAAAAAAACGCGCCCTGAGGCGCGTTTTTCAAATTTCAAATTCAGAAAATCGTCAACTGAACGTCGAGATTAAACTTACTCGGTGATTTTCTGAACGATCGCCGAGCTCACTTTCGAGCGGCTGAGCAGATCCTGTTTGTAAGCTTCGGCTTCTTTTTGAGTCGTGAACAAACCGACACTCACGCGGTACCAAGTCTTTTCGGCCGCGGCCTTCTTGTCTTTGACTTTCGCCGACACGTAGAACGAGCTGAAACCTTTGGCTTTCAAATCGGTCGCCATTTTCTGCGCTTCGGTTTCGTCGGGGTACGACGCGACTTGCACGGTGTATTTGCCGATCGCCGATCCCGCGATCTCTTTCGGCAAAGCGGTGGGAATGCGGTCCTGAGCGGTTTTCTTCACGGCGGGTTTTTCCCAGGCCGAGGGATTTTCGTTTTTCGAAACTTTCTCGGCGGCTTTTGAAGGAGCTTCGCCATGGCCACCGGCCGCGCGCTCGTCTTTTGCGGCACCGTGTGCAGACTCACCGTGAGTATTGGTCACCGATTGAGCCGTGCGCTTGGGCGCGGGAGCGGGATGCTCTTCGCCGTGACCGCCAGCGTTCGCCTCTTTGACGAGTTCGTCGTGCTTATCTGTCGTGGGCTTGTGCTCGTCTTCACCGTGGCCACCAAGCGTGGGGACGCCGTTTTTATCTTCGGCGATGAACTCCTCGGCCAATTTCGCGACTTCGTCATCCGTCAAAGCCTCGCCAGGTTTGACTTCGCCGGCTTCAGGGGACACCGATGCCACTTCGCGTTCTTGAGTTTCGGGTTCGAATTTCGCGATTTTGTGCTGGCTGTCACTGAACTTCTTGCCGACAAACGTGCCGATCGAAAATGACAACAAGCAGACAAAGAAAACCAAGACGAGCTTCACGACCGCGTCCGTTTTCGTTGCATTTTTATCCCCTGCCATAGAATCCATCCTGTCCTGATATTTGTTAAAGAAATCGGTCCATCGACTTCTCCTTTTATGGTAGCTTGGCGCCCATGAACTTTCAATCCGTCGGACCTGTTGAACGCAAAGAACTTTTACGCTGCGCCTTAAAAGCCGCGCGCCTGGGGCGTGAGGTCCTGATCCACTACTTTGGTCGGCTCGAACATATCGAAGAAAAGTTTCAAGCAGGTTTGGTGAGCGAAGCGGACAAAGAATCCGAGCGCGTGATCCGTGACTATTTGAGCAAACAGTATCCCGACTTTGAGTTCGTCGGGGAAGAATCGACCCTGGACCTTCGTGCGGTCCAGTCAAAATCCGCGCGCCCGCGCTGGATCCTCGATCCCCTTGATGGGACCACGAACTACATCCACCGTTTCCCGGCGTTCGCGGTCAGCTTGGGTTTGCAGGTCGGCGACGATCTTGAAGTCGGCGTTGTCGACGTGCCGATGATGGGTGAAGTGTACTCCGCCGTTCGCGGAGGTGGCGCCTTTGTTAACGGACGCAAGATTTCGGTGAGCGGGACGAGCGAACTCAAAGACGCGTTTCTCGCGACGGGATTTATCTCGGAAATCGAAGAGAATCTCGAGGAGCAGCTGCGCGTGTTTTCGAACATGGTTCGCAAGGCGCGCGCCATTCGGCGCGCGGGAGCTGCGGCCTACGATTTGTGTCTTGTCGCTCGCGGCGTCTTCGACGGCTATTGGGAAAAAGGCATTAAGCCCTGGGACGCGGCCGCGGGAGTTCTTCTAGTGCGCGAAGCCGGTGGATGCGTGCAAACCTACCGGGGCAAAGAGTACGGCGTGTTCGACAACTCGATCGTCGCCGGAACAAAGCCCGTCGTAAAACAGGTCCAGGCCGAACTCGCTCCTTACATTCTGGCGTCAACGAACTGACGCTGACTCGGCAGTTTTGACCTCGCTCCAAGGTCGAGGTCCTGACTAAAAACCAATAGACTTCTTATGACCGTACAAACACGACTCACGTCTTGTTGGCACCCGTGTTGCTCTTTTGAAGAAATGAACAGATCCAAATAGACGAGCGCGCAAAAGTGCGCCGGGGTTCATAGCTCAGGAGTAGTCGAGTGGCTGAAGAGAATGCAGCGGCAAAAGAAGTGGCGGCACCGGCCGCAAGTCCTAGTGGCGGCGGTAAACAGAACATTTTGATCCTGGCCTTGGCCGTGATCAACATGGTCGTCGTCGGCGCCGTCGGGTTCATGCTTTACAAAGGCCGCCAAGCCGAAAAAGCCAAACCCACGATCGATCACGCCATCCAGGGCGAAGTCGAAACCCAACACGAAGAAAAGAAAGAAACCAAGGCGATCAAGAAGCCCGTCGTGCCTCTCGAGACCTTCTTGGTGAATTTGGCTGGGAGCAAAGGCCGCCGCATTGCCAAGGTCAATATCGAACTCGAAGTCTCGAAATCCGACGTGCAAAAAGAGATCGACCAACGTCAAGCCCAGGTTCGCGACATCATTATCATGATCCTCTCGAGCAAAACCTACGAGTACGTGTCTTCGAAAGAAGGCAAGAACCAGCTGCGTGAAGAAATCAAAGACACCGTCAACGCCTTCCTTTCGACCGGCAAAATCGAAAGCGTGTTCTTCACCGAGTTTATCTACAACTAAGGGAGTCATCGCGTGAATCAGGTCTTATCCCAAAGTGAAGTTGATGCGCTGTTAGCGGCGGTCTCTGAGGGAGACTCCGGCGGCGCACCCGCGGGCGGCGGTGGCGGCGACAGCAAAGCCGCATCGAGCGGCGGCGGAAAACCCGTCCAAGAAGAAAAAGTCGTCGTCACTTACGATCTGACCAGTCAGGATCGCATCATCCGCGGCCGTCTGCCTCAGCTCGAAGTGATTTATGAAAAATTTATGCGCTCGTTCCGCGTCTCGCTGTCGTCGGCTCTGCGTAAAATCGCGTCGCTGACCTTGGCAAGCACGGACTTTCTGAAATTCGGCGAGTTTATCAACACTTTGCCCATGCCCACCTGCATGAGCGTTCTGCGCTTTCAGAATCTTCGTGGTTCGGCCCTGCTCGTGATCGAGAGCAAGCTCGCCTACGCGCTCGTCGACAGCTTCTTTGGCGGCGCCGACCGTCCTTATACAAAAATCGAGGGGAAAGACTTCACCCAAATCGAGCTCTCGATTGTCCGTAAAGTAGTGGATCTGGCGATTGAAGATATGGAAGTGGCTTGGGAGTCGGTCGAAAAGATCGGCTGTTCGTTCGTGCGAACCGAGGTGAATCCCCAGTTCGTCGGGATCGTGCCTCCCACGGACGTCGTGATCGCGTCGACCTTCGACGTCGAGCTCGAGAACGCCAACGGAACGATCACCATCGTGATTCCGTATTCGACCATCGAGCCGATCAAGCAAAAGCTTTCGAGCGGTTTCCAAATCGAATCCGATCAGACCGACAAAAAACTCTGGACCACGATCATCCGCGATCAGCTGATGGAGACCGACCTCAACGTGAAGGTCGATCTCGGCGAGTCGGCGATCTCGCTTTCGGATTTGATGGGTCTAAAAATCGGGGACGTGATTCCCCTGAACCAAGATTCGACCGGCGAGTTCGACATCCAGGTCGAAGGCGTGCGCAAATTCAAAGGTTACTACGGCATTCACCACGGCTCGGTCGCTATGCAAGTGACCCGCCCCATTGAGAAACCCTAAGGGAGAGATACAGCAAATGGCAGACAACTTAGAAAACCTAGCGGATCAATTGGCGGCGGAAGCCGAAGGTGCGTCGGGCGGCGCGGGTGATGGCGGCGGTTCGGGCTCAAGCTCGGCGGCCGACGTCTTGGATCCCACCAAGGATCGCAATTTACAAATGATCATGGACATTCCTTTGCGCGTCACCGTCGAACTCGGCCGCACGAAAATGCCCGTGAGCGAACTGCTCAACCTCGGACAAGGTTCGGTCATCGAGCTGGCGAAATTGGCCGGTGAGCCCATGGAAGTGTTCGTGAATGACAAGCTCATCGCGCGCGGCGAGGCCGTGGTGGTGAACGAAAAATTCGGCGTACGCTTGACCGACATCATCTCGACCAAAGAACGCGTGGAGCAATTGAAGTGATGAAAAATCTGGTTCTTTCGATCGCAATCCTCTTCGGCACCTCTTTCGCGCTCGCCGCGAAAACGGCTCCGGCCACCGACGAGCTCAAAGTCGAAACTCCCTCGGCTTTGGCGGCGGACGTCGGCTCGTTGAACGAGAACAATATCGAATCGGCGCTGATGGCGCGCGAGGCGCAAGCCGGTGCGGTTCAAGCCGAAGCCAAACCCGTGAGCGCGTTGAAAGAGTCCGAGATCCCTTTGCGACTCGAAACCAAAAAGGGCGATTCGGCCGAAGGCAGCCCTCTGACCAAAATGCTGATGGGCCTCGTCGTTATCGGCGGTCTCTCGATGGCCGGTTGGCTCGCGCTCAAGAAATACAAACTTTCGAATCGCACCGCGAACCCCGCGACGCAAATGAAAATCCTGGCGCAGCACCATTTGGGACCCAAAAAATCCTTGGCGATCGTGCGCGTGGCTGGGGAGTCGGTGCTTGTCGGAATCACCGACCACCACATTTCGCTGATCAAATCGCTGGCCTTGTTGGATGAAGACGTTCCCGAAGAGTCGCCCGTGAATTTCGACCAGGTGATGGTCAAAAACAACCGGTCGCTTCAGGCGCGCCAAGACGGCGACGGCGAAGCCGATGAGTTCTCGATCTCGGGCATCAAGGACGTCGTGTCTTCGCGCCTGAAAAACATGAGGTCTTTCGAGTGAAAAAAGCCTGGGCGTTGCTCCTTCTTTTTACCGGCGTGACCCTGGCGGGTGCTTTCGCTCACGCGCAAGTGACGCTGCCTTCGGTCAATTTGGGTTTCAAAACGACGCAGAATCCGACCGAAGTTGTCTCGGCCATCAAAATCGTTTTGATGCTGACGGTTCTGACCCTGGCGCCCGCGATCCTGATCATGATGACCAGCTTCACCCGCTTGATCATCGTGTTCTCGTTCTTGCGTCAAGCGATGGGCGTGCAGCAAATGCCGCCGAATCAGGTTTTGGTGGGACTCGCGCTCTTTCTGACATTTTTCGTGATGGGGCCCGCCTTTACCGAGATCAACACCAAAGGCGTGCAGCCTTACCTGAACAATCAAATCTCCCAGGAGCAGGCGCTCGAGGCGACCTTGGCTCCGCTGCGCAAATTCATGCTCGCCCAGACCCGTCCCGCGGACTTGGCCCTTTTCGTGCGCATGTCCAAACTTGAAAAACCCAAAACCCTGGCCGACGTTCCCACGATGGTCTTGGTTCCGGCCTTTCTCATCTCGGAATTGAAAACCGCGTTTCAGATCGGCTTCATCATCTTCTTGCCCTTTCTCATTATCGACATGGTCGCCGCCTCCGTTCTCATGGCGATGGGGATGATGATGCTTCCGCCGGTCGTGATTTCGCTCCCGCTTAAAATCATGTTGTTCGTATTGGTCGACGGTTGGGCCCTGCTCGTGGGTTCGATGGTCAACAGCTTCGGAGGCTAAGACGTGACTGAGGAACTGATCGTCAAATTGGGACAAGACGCCCTCAAAGTGACCGCGATGCTCTCGGCGCCGATTCTCCTCTCGACGCTGGTGATCGGCCTGGTGGTCAGCGTTTTCCAAGCGCTGACCCAGATCAACGAAGCGACGCTGACATTCATTCCCAAGATGATCGTCGTCGCCGCCGTCGTCGTGCTCGCCGGACCTTGGATGATGGATGTCATGAGCGCGTACACCGTGAATTTATTCGAATCGATCGCCACCGTGGTGAGGGAATAAACTCGATGCTGCCGATTTTCTCGCAGTTTCCCGAAGGTCAGATCATCGCATTTGCACTTGTGCTCTTGCGCATTCTGTCTTTCGTGGTCGCGATGCCCGTGATCGGCACCCACAACGTTCCTGTTCAAGTCAAAGTTCTGCTCTCGCTCGTGCTTTCGATGGTTCTGTTTCCGATTCTCAAGTTTCAACAAGCCGAATTGATCAAAATTTCGGACGCCGTGGTTTTTCTCGCGGTGCGCGAAATTTTTATCGGTCTGTTTCTGGGCTACTTGATGCGCCTGTTCTTCTTCGCGATCAGCATCGCGGGGGAGATCATCGGGATCTCTTCGGGTTTGGCGTCGGCCCAGCTTTTCAACCCCGCGATGGGCACGTCGAGCAGCGTGCTCGAGCAATTTTACACGATCCTGGCGACGCTCTTCTTCTTCGGTCTCAACGGCCACCATCTGTTCCTGCTCGGTCTCGGCAAAAGCTTCGAAATCGTTCCGTTGGCCGATGTCGCAATCAAGACCGCAGGCTTCACGTCGATCGTCGTGGGGTTTCAGGCCGTTTTGCTGATCGGGATCAAGATGGCCGCGCCGGTGATGATCTCGATCCTTTTGACCAACCTGGCGATGGGTGTTTTGGGACGCGCGGTTCCGCAAATGAACGTTTTCGTCACCAGCCTGCAGGTCACGTTTTTGGTGACGATGTTTGTTTTGATCATCACGGTCCCGTTCTTTGTTGAAGAGATGGAAGTTTTACTTCGAGGCATGAGCGATCAGTTCATGTCCGCAATGAGGGTGCTGTAAGTGGCTGAAGAGAACGACGAAAAGACGGAAGAGGCGACGCAGACGCGGCGGGATGAGTTCCGCAAGCGTGGCCAAGTTCCGCAAACCAAAGAGTTTGCGAGCGCCTTCTTTTTGCTCGCGCTGGCCGGGGTCCTCGGCGGGCTTTCGCGCTATTTCTTCCAAGAGCTTCACGAGCTCTTTACCTACAGTTACGGCGGGCAACTGGTGGCCATGATCCGCCAGGACACCTACCTGGAGGCGGCACGCTTCGCGGGTTTGAAATTCGTGACGTTGATCGCGCCTTTTTTGGGGATGTCGTTTGTCATCGGTGTCGGCTCGAGCGTTTTGCAAACGGGCTTTCTCCAGGTTGAAGATGCCCTCACCCCGAAATTTGAAAAGATCGACCCCTTGCAAGGCTTCAAACGGATGTTCAGCTTGCGGGCGCTCTCCGAGGGCGTGAAGGCCCTGCTAAAAATGGGACTGATCGCCGCCGTCGTTTATTTCTTGCTCCGCAAAGAAGTCGGGCAAATGCCTCTTTTGATCAATTACTCCACGGCCCAGCTCGCGGCTTATGTCGGAATGGTCTCGATCAAGCTCTTTGCCGGTATCGGCGCGGCCATGATCGTCTTGGGCGCGGCCGATTTCTTTTTCCAACGCTGGGACATCGAGAAAAAGATGATGATGACCAAGCAAGAGGTCAAAGAAGAAATGAAGAACCGCGAGCTTGATCCCATGATCAAGGCGCGCATCCGACGCGTCCAGCGCGAAATGGCCAATAAACGCATGATGCAGAAGGTCCCCACGGCCGACGTCATCATCACCAATCCCACGCACATCGCGGTCGCAATCAAGTACGGCGCGGATCTCCCGGCGCCGCAGCTGATCGCCAAGGGCGGGGACCTGGTGGCCGAGAAGATCAAAGAAATCGCCCGTGAGCATAAAATTCCGATCGTTGAGAACAAACCCCTGGCGCGCACGATTTTCAAAACCATGAAGATCGGGCAGGTGATCCCCCGCGAATTGTACGTGGCCGTGGCCGAGGTTCTCTCGTTCGTTTACCGTTTGCGACGTAAAATGAAGGGCCGTATCTGATGGATGGCATTTTTCAGTTTCTGAGACGTTTTGAAAAATACACGCGCAACACCGACCTGTTGATGGCCGGAGGCCTGCTCGCGATTTTGTCGGTCATGATCATCCCGCTTCCGGCCGTTCTTCTCGATATCACGCTGGCTTTCTCGCTGGCCTTGTCTGTTTTGATTTTGCTCGTCGCGATTTACACGCAAAAGGCTCTTGAATTCTCGGTTTTCCCGTCCTTGCTTTTGATCACCACGTTGTACCGTCTGGCCTTGAACGTGGCGACGACACGCCTGATCCTCACGCACGGACACGAGGGACCCAAAGCCGCCGGTGAAGTGATCCAGGCGTTCGGGAACTTCGTCATCGGGAACAACTACGTCATCGGTTTCATCGTCTTCGTGATCTTGGTCGTCATCAATTTCGTGGTCATCACCAAAGGTGCCGGCCGCGTCGCCGAGGTCTCGGCCCGGTTCACGTTGGACGCCATGCCCGGTAAACAGATGGCCATCGACGCCGATCTCAACTCCGGCCTCATCACCGAAGCCGATGCCAAACGCCGCCGATCCGAAATCGAGCAAGAAGCGAACTTCTACGGGGCCATGGATGGTGCCAGCAAGTTCGTTCGCGGTGACGCGATCGCGGGGATCATCATCACCGCGGTCAACATTCTCGGTGGCTTGGCGATCGGCGTGATGCAAAAAGGCCTCGACATCTCGACGGCCGCTAAATACTACACAATGCTCTCGATCGGTGACGGTTTGATGGCGCAAATTCCGGCGCTGATCATCTCGACCGCGGCCGGCTTGGTCGTCACTCGCAGCACGGGCAACGACAAGAACATGGGAACCGAAATGGTCGGCCAGTTGTTCGTCAACCCGCGTGCGATCGGCACCTCTGGCGGCGTGATCTGCCTTCTCGGTCTGGTGCCGGGATTGCCGACGATTCCGTTTTTGCTCATGGGCGGGATGATGGGCGCCATCGCCTGGTTCATCAAGAAAACGGGCGAAGAGCAAAAAGCGCAAGAGCGCCGTCAGGCCGAAGAGACGGCCGCCAGCCCGGCCAAAGAAAACATCGAAACGCTGCTTCCCTTGGACATGGTCGAACTCGAAGTGGGTTACGGTCTGATCAATGTGGTCGAGAGCGAAAACTCAGGCGACCTGCTCGAACGCATCGCCAGCATTCGAAAGCAATTCGCCTTGGATCTTGGTATCGTGGTTCCGAGCATCCACATCCGCGACAATTTGCAGCTCGCTTCGGGCGAGTACCGATTGCTCATCAAAGGCAATCGCGTGGGTGGCGGCGTGCTGCGTCCCGATGCGCTCCTGGCCATGGATCCCGGAAACGTTTCGGATCCCGTGGACGGAATCCCCACCAAGGAGCCCGCGTTTGGTCTCGATGCGCTGTGGATCTCACCTCCCAACAAAGAACAGGCCGAGCTTTCGGGCTACACCGTGGTGGATCTGCCCACGGTCATGGCGACCCATTTGACCGAGATCATCCGCTCGCATGCGCATGAACTCTTGGGCCGTCAAGAGGCCTCGAGCCTGATCGAAAATTTCAAGAAAACGCATCCCAAGGTGGTCGAAGATCTGATTCCCGAACAGCTTTCGCTGGGTGCGGTGGTCCGCGTCCTGCAAGCTTTGCTGAAAGAGCAGGTTTCGATCCGCGATTTGCGCACGATCTTCGAAACGCTTTCGGATGAAGCGACGAAAACCAAAGACATCGAGTCTTTGACCGAATCCGTGCGCAAGGCGATGGCCCGCACGATCACGGCCAAATTTGCGACCGATTCGAACACGGTGCCCGTAATGACCTTGCACCCCAATATCGAAGAGTTGATCGCGAACAGCCTGCTGCAAACCGAGCAGGGCGTTCAGCTCGTGATGGATCCGCACACGGCGCAAGGTTTGATCACCGAAATCGCCCGCACCGTCGAAGGCCATCCCGAGATCGCCGGTCAGCCCATCTTGCTGACGAGCCCGACCTCGCGCCGCCACCTGTACAAACTCACCAGCCGCTTCATTCCGCAGTTGGTGGTTTTGTCCCACACCGAATTGACGCCCGATACGAATGTTAAATCCGTTGGAGTCGTGGAGCTGAGCCATGCAGGTTAAGAAATTTGAAGCGCGTACGATGAAAGAGGCCCTCGAGATGGTCAAGAAACACCTTGGCCCCGAGGCCATCATTCTTGGCGCCCGCGACAACCGCAAGAGCTTCGGCTTGGTCGGAGAGGGCAGCGTGGAAATCACCGCGGCGATCTCCGAAGAGGTGCTTCAGAAAAAGCGCTACACCGAATCCAAGATGCGCCCTCAGGACCGCGAGCGTTTCCAAGCGTCTCCGGCCCGCGTGCAAAAACAGGTCATGGAAAATTTCGTGAATAAGTACATGGAAGACAACAAGCCCAAAAGTCCCGTGACCCGCACGCGCTACATCGACATCGATGATCAGCAAGAAGAGATTGGCCAAGCCGACTCCGCCGCGCAAACGCGGATCAAGTCGGCCGCGCAGCGTGCCTGGAATGCCATGCACGCGCACGGGGACTCGCCGGCCGCGGCGTTCTTCGAGGCCGATGGCGGCGGAGGAGGACAACGCGCGCCTCAGGCTTCGGCCCCTGCGCCCAACTCCCTCAAAGCCCGCATTGAAGCCTTTCAATCTCGCGGAGCGGCTCCCGCCGCTGCGGTCAAGACCGCCGCGATGCCGAGCCAAGATCAGTCCGAACTGACGGCGCTTCGCTCAGAACTCGCCGGATTGAAGCACGCCCTCGCCCAATTTCAAAAGGTTCCGCAGACGGTGGTCGGCGCCCATCCGGGTTCGGACTACGGTTTGTCCTACGAATTCAGCCCCACGTTTGAAAAGCTCACCGCCGCGGGCCTTTTGCCCGAGATCGCGGCCGAAATCTTAAACGTCGCGCAGTCGCAAATGCCTCCCGTGCGCTTTAAAAACAAAGCTCTGGTCGACGCGTGGACCGCGCGCTACCTGCTCGACAGCACCCAGATCGTGGGCGATCGCGCTCCCGCCAAAGTGCAAATCTTCGTGGGACCTTCGGGTTCGGGCAAGACGTCGGCGATGGTCAAATTGGCCGCTCACGCCGCCGTGAAGGATCAGAAAAAAGTGGTTCTGCTCACCACCGACACCTATAAAGTCGGCGCCGCGGACCAGATGCGCATTTACGCGCAAATTTTGAACGTGCCCTTCGCGGTCGTGCGCAAGCAGAGCGATTGGACGTATCTGATGAACCAGCTGGCGGGGTACGATTTGATTCTCTGCGATTTCCCCGGCATGAGCCTCAAAAGCGTCGAAGAGATCTCGCTCCTGCGCGGTTTGCTGCCTCCCGACTCGATCCAATCCGATATTCACTTGGTTCTCCCCACGACGGCGAAGAACGAAGATTTGTACGAGGCGGGACGTCGCTTCAAGGTCACGCACTTTAAAGACGTGATCTTCACGGGGCTGGATCAGTCGACCCAGCACGGGAACATCTACAACTTCATGAAACACTTTGGCGTCCCGCTCCACTCGTTCGGCATCGGCACCCGCGTGCCCGAAGACATCGAGATGGCGACGCGCGAACGCGTCCTGGATTTGATTTTCAAACTCTCGAAAATGAAAAAAGCGGAGGACGAAGCGTGACTTCTCAACGCAGCTCTCAACGTGGACCCCAGCGCACACGCACGGTGAGCGTGACTTCGGGCAAAGGCGGCGTCGGTAAAACGACCCTCACGTGCAATCTGGCTTGGTCGCTCGCGCAACAAGGCCGCCGCGTTCTGATTCTGGACGGCGATCTGGGCATGGCGAATGTCGACCTGTTCTTCGGCGCCAAGGCGCGCGGTCATCTTTTGGAAATCTTGCAAGGGGAGAAGACGGTTGAGGAGATTCTCACGCCGCTGGCGCCCCGAATCGATTTGATTTCGGGCGGCTCCGGATTTGTCGAGATGAACCGCTTAAGTGGCTTCGAACGCCGCTCCCTCGTGGAGGCGGTGATGGGTCTTGAGTACCGCTATGACGATATCGTCATCGACACCGCTCCCGGGATTTCGGACAACGTTCTTTACCTCAATGCGGCCGCCGATCATATCACGGTGGTGATCACGCCCGATCCCGCGAGCCTCACGGACTCGTACGCGCTGATCAAGGTTTTGTACCAAGTGCACAAAGAAACGCGCTTCTCGATCGTTTGCAATCAAGTGCGCGATGAAATCGAGGGGATGGGACTCTACTCTCGCTTCTCGGATGCGGTGAACCGCTTTCTTTCGGTGGGCCTCGATTACTGGGGTTCGATTCCGCAGGATTCTCTCCTCAGAAAGTCGACCCAGATGCAGCGTCTCATTTTGAGACAGGATCCAACCAATAATGCCTCGCGGGCTTTGCAAGCGATTTCTCAGAATTTGCAACAGGCCCAGGCGAAAAACACGACCTTGGAAGGCTCGCCCCTGTTCTGGGAGCAAGTCATGGGCGTGGCCTAATCCAGAAGGCCAGCTCGGCAGGGCTGGCACCAAGAGATTTGGACTTTTGAAAGAAGCAGCTTTTGTTACACTAGTGAGACGGGCAGGGGATGAATGGCGAAAAATACCGCAGCATTAAAGAAGTATAAAGACGAGCCGCAAAGGCTCACGCAAGAACAAAAAGACAAGTTGATCACCGAATATGCTCCCCTGATCAAATTCATCGCGCAAAAAATCGCCGTGCGTTTGCCCTCGAATATCGAGCTTGATGACTTGATCTCGGCCGGCGTGATCGGGCTCATGGACGCCATCGACAAGTGGGATCCGAGCCGCGACAATAAATTCAAAACTTACGCCGAATTCCGCATCCGTGGCGCAATTCTCGATGAACTTCGCGCTCAGGACTGGGTTCCCCGTTCGATTCGTGACAAGGCCAAGCTGCTCGACAAGACGATTCAGAATCTTGAATCGGATCTGGGCCGCACCGCCACCGAGGACGAGATCGCCAAGGCCATGAATATTTCGATGGACGAGTTCCACGATTTGCTCAATCAAGTTCGCCCGGTGTCGCTGCTCTCGATTGACGAAGCTCAGTCGTTCAGCAACGTCGACAAAAAATCGATTTTGAATATCCTTGAAGGAACGAAGCTGAACAATCCCTACGTCCAGCTCAATATCAAAACCGTCAAGGATGTGGTCACGCAAGCGATTGAGGAGTTGCCCGAGCGTCAACGCCTGGTCCTGTCCCTCTATTATTACGAAGACCTCAACTTGAAAGAGATCGGCAAGGTCCTGCGCGTGACGGAGAGTCGCGTGTCTCAGCTCCATGCTCAGGCGGTTTCGCGCCTACGCAACAAGCTGACTCAAGTCTTGGGTACCGAAGAGATCGACGCGGCCTCTTGACTCCCGGCCGCGCCCGCTTGAACCTTAAAAATATGAAAACAGCACTCCTGACCGCAATCATGGGTTTATCCCTGGCCTTTTCACTTCCGGCTCGCGCGAGCGACGAGCAGGTCAAAGCCATTCGCGAAATGTTTCAAGCCATGGAAATCGAGAAGACGGTCAACGAAACTCTGGGGGCGACCGCGGCCATGCTGGCGGCGCAGACGGAGAATCCTGTCAAGGCCAAGCCCCTGATGGAGAAGTTCATTCAAGAAACGATCGGCTTCAAGGCGGTCGAAGCCGACATGATCAAGCTCTACCAAACCAACTTCAGTCTAGCTGAAGTTCAGGAGATCACCAAATTTTACAAAACTCCTGCCGGCAAAAAGCTGGCGGGTAAACAGAGCGAACTCTTTAAAGAGGGCGCCGAGATCGGTCAAGCCAAGCTCCTCGCCAAGCAGGAGGAGCTCCAAAAAATCATCGAACAGGTCAATAAGAAGTAGCGGTCTGCTCGGGCATTTCGGTGTCTCGCACGACGCTTAAGTGACGTGGACGCTCGCTCTTCTGAAGTTCTTCGGCAAACAGAGCCTGGACCTCCGAGAGAATTTGCGTCGCGTTTTGGCGCTTCGAAACGTAGCCAATTTGGTGGAAGAATTCGGTTTCAATTTTCTTCACGCGCGAGGGCGACTCGGCCGAGAGGACGATCACCGGGATCTTCTCTTTGAACCACTTCGAAGGAATGAAAGACGATTCCATCCATAAACGCTCGAAGTTCTTCAAGGCCGCGTCTCCGCGGAGAGAAGGCATGCGCCAGTCGAGAAGAATCAGGTCGAAACGGCGTTCGGTCATGCGCTCGATCGCCTCATAAGGATGGCTTACGCAGGTGATCTTCGTGTTCAGAGCGTTCGCCAAGTGCGAAGCCATCAAACTTTGAAACTCAACGTCGTCGTCCACGAACAGAACTTTCTTTTGATTTGTCATGTGTCCCTCACACCTGTGTAGATTTCTTGACCCCAGAATGCCCCTGAAATCACTTATACTTCTTCCAAAGGCAATTCAGCGGCCCGGCGCGAACGCGAATATACAAGGTTTCTAAAGTTGACCTCGGGATTTTTGCCGCGTTAGTAAAGAGGGCGCGGCGGAAATAAGCCCCGCAAGAAAAAGAGCACGAGGAGTTGATCATGGCTGAAATTCTTTTGATTGAAGACGATTTTGACTTGGCAGAAATGATTCAAGCATTTCTCAAACAAAAAGGACATCACTGCGTTCACTCCGAGGACCCGGTGACCGCGCTTCAACACATTCAGTCCGAGAAGCTCAAACCCGAATTGATCCTAACGGATCTCAAAATGCCCAGGATGAGCGGCATCGAGATTTTGCAGCAACTCAAAAAGAATCAAATCAATATTCCCGTCATCGTGATCACCTCGAACCGCTCAATGGAGACTGCGGTCGAGGCGATTCACGAGGGCGCTTTCGATTACGTGGTGAAGCCGCTGAACTTGGCGCAAATTTTGATCACGCTCGAACGGGCACTGTATTTGTCGCGCTTGCAAGGCGAGAATCAGACGCTCAAGACGGCGTTGCAAATCAAAGAAGGCACCAATCTTCCCGACGTTAAAGGCAAGAGCCCTCAGTTCTTGAAAGTTCTCGAGCTGGCCAAACGTGTGGCAAGCAGCACGGCGCACATCCTGGTCACCGGTGAAAGCGGAACGGGCAAAGAAGTGATCGCCCGCACGATTCACAAGCTCAGCGCGCGCGCGAAGAAGCCCTTCGTCGCGATCAACTGCTCGGCGATTCCCGAACAGCTGCTCGAGTCTGAACTCTTCGGTCACGCTAAAGGTTCCTTTACCGGCGCCATTGATAAGAAAATCGGTCTCTTTGAAGAGGCTGAAGGTGGAACCCTGTTCCTCGATGAGATCGGCGATCTCAACCTTCAGTTGCAAGCCAAGCTCCTTCGCGTACTGCAAGAAAAGAAGTACCGACGCGTCGGTGAAAACCAGCAACGCGACGCCAACGTTCGCGTGATCTCGGCGACCCACAAAGATCTCGCCGAAGAAGTTAAAAAAGGAAACTTCCGTGAAGACTTGTTCTTCCGCTTGAACGTGATCCCCATCAAAATCCCCACGCTGCGAGAACGGAAAGAGGACATCCTTCCTTTGGCGGACTTCTTCCTCAAAAAGTTCTCCAGCCTCAATGGCCGTGACAATTTGAGCTTCACGAAGGAAGCGGTTCAGTGGCTTCTTAGTCAGCACTGGAAGGGCAACGTCCGTGAACTCGAAAATACGATCGAACGTGCCGTTGTTCTTTGCCAAGGCAATCAGATTCCGGTCGAAGACCTTCGCGAGTTCGAGGCCATGGAGACGACAAAATCGCCTCTCGATTTCCTGGACACCGCCTCCGCCGACCCCACGGAGGTTCTGACGCTGGATCAGATCACGAAAAACTACATCAAGTTGGTCTTGAATAAAAACAATGGTGCTCGCGAGAAGACCGCCAAAGATCTCGCGATTGACCGTAAGACCCTCTATCGCAAGATTCAAGAAATCGAGGCCGAAGGCCAGACCGTGGGTGCATTATGATCGATCAAGAAGTTCTTAAAAAGTACGTCACTCGTCGGCAGGAGGACTTTGAAAAGTGCCTCCTCGCGTTTGCGAAAAGAAACTACGCCGACATCGAGATGATCGGTCACAAGATGAAGGGCAATGGCACCACGTTCGGGTTTCCGGAGTTGTCAGAGCTCGGCGAGAGCCTCGAAAACGGCGCCGTCGCCAAAGACCATGATCTGCTCAAGCTGAAGCTCGATGAGTTCAAGGTTTGGCTGTCAGGCAAGTCGTCACTTGCGCACTAATTTTTCAACGGTTGTTTTTAAATCATTAAAACGCAGGGGCTTCGTCAAGAAGTCCGCTGCTTCGTAGGTCGTGGCGATCGAATCCAAATGGGTTTCGGCCGACAAGAACACGACCGGGATGCGCGCCTCGCTGAAACGAACGCGGATCAACTCGGCAATCTCTCCGCCCGTGGTATCGGGCAAACGGTAATCCAAAATCGCGACCGAGGGCTGAACGGGGTGATTGTCGAGATACTCGCGCACGCTTTTGCCGTCGGGGAACGCCGCGAGTTTATATCCGAGGCCCGAGAGGTTCATGACCAAGATCTCGCGCAAGTCGTCGTCATCCTCAACCAGGTAAATTGTGTGGTTCTTGTTCTTCGACTCGCCCGGATTCGAGAGTTCGCTCTTGATTTCCTCGGCGGGCAAGAAGAAGTGAAACTGAGTTCCATGGCCCGGATGGCTTTCAACCGAGATCGAGCCTCCCTGAGCGCGAAGCAGCTCGCTGACGATGGTCAGTCCCAAGCCCACGCCCAAGCGGCCTGAGCCTTGATTTTGAAAAAATTTGTCGAAAATCTTATCCAGGTGGTCGGGAGCGATGCCGGAGCCGGTGTCTTGCACGCAGGCGTGAAAGCCGAGCGCGTCGATTTTACAAGTGAGGGTGATCACGCCGCCGGGATTCGTGAACTTGAGCGAATTGCCGACCAGGTTCGAGAAAATTTGAAAAAGGCGTTCGAAATCGGCGTGGATCGAGGTGTCGGTGTTGTTCTGCTGAATTTTGAAGTCGATGCGCTTTTCTTGCGCGAGCGGGGCGAAGACCGAATAAACTTCGGTGAGGAAGTCTCGCACATTGCGGGTGCGGCGATGAATCTGAAAGGTCCCCGCGTCCAGGCGCACTTTATCCAAGATGTCCGAGATGAGACTTTTCATGCGAATCGAGGTGCGCACGATCGATCGCGCATTCTGAGCCGTGCGCTCGGACTCCGCGCTCGGGCCGTGATGGGCCATTTGGCGCTTCATTTCCCGAACGATGGCCTCACCATTCAATTGAATGGCCGCAAGGGGGTTGCGCAAGTCGTGAGACACGATCGCCAGCATCTCTTCGCGCGATCGAATCGCGTCTTCTTTGGCTCGTTGAGCTTCACGTTCGCGTTTTCTCGAATCAAACTCGTTGCGAACCCGTTTAAAAGCATGAGGCAGGCGTCCAACATTGTGTTTGAGGACCACGTCGTGCACGCCGCTTTTCAGAAGCTCAATGACGTTCTCTTCGCCGATCGAACCGGCAAGAACGATGAAAGGAACGTCGGGAGATTTTTCACGTGCGATGGCCATGGCTTGAACGGCGTCGATCCTTGCCGTTTGGTACTCCGAAATGATAAGATCCCAATCGCGACCTTCCAGACGGTGGCGAAGTTCGTCATGGGACTGAACCTGCTCGACAAGTCTGGCCTTCATGTCGACGGATAAAATCCGTTCGATCAAGGCAAAATCCGAAGCGGAATCTTCAAGACATAATACTCTCATAAGTCCGGGTCACAGGTAGATCAGCCCGCTCCTTTTGTCAAAGATTCGAGGGCTGACCGAAAAGGGCCGCCCTCGATTGTTTTGCTCACGTCACTCACTTAATGTGATCAGTGCGTGTTTTTCGGCTGATTCAATTCATAGGCTTGATCTGCGCGCTCCGGGCGGTCGCCAATCACCGTCTCCGTCTCGGTTTCGTCGCCTTGCGGGACCGGCTTGGGAGTGCCAGGGCCTGCTTGGAAAGAGCCCTCGGTCTGTGTCTGAGTGGCCTCGGGAAGAGTGTCTGTGGGGGGCTGGCGGCGCTCAGGAGCCGTTTCTTCGTACTCCGAAGGCTGACGCTGAGTTTGGTCGGTGGTCATCTTTTGGGGGGCGTGGGGCGTATCACGCTTTGTCGTTTCTGTTTGAGGTTTCATATGAAACTCCTTTCCTCTAACAACGACATTGTGCAACCAAGAGGCCATTCGAGAGCCTAACCACGTTGCATTTCATCAATGAAGAGAGACTTCTGCCCCTAAAGTCTGGGGTCAAATGCCGCAGAGTCAAACGGCCGCGCTGGGGGCCTCGGTGGGCTCCGTGTCTTCGTAGCCGCGCCAAATTTTAATCGCGACCTGCTCGATCACCGGCGCCATCAAAAGGCCCGGAAGACCAAAGAGGATCACCGCGCCAATGGCTGCCAGCAAGGATAAGAAGGCGTTGACGTTCGAAAGCCGCGAGAACAGATACGCTCGCAGGACGTTGTCGATCGTGCTGACGATGAGAAAGGTGACGATCATGATGCCAGCGGCCCGCATATCCCCCTCAAGCGCCTGGCTGGCCGCGATCAAGAAAGGAACTGATCCCGCGCCGGCCACGGGTAAGAACGACATCAAGAGGGTGATGACGAAGATCCAACCCAGGTAACCGACGCCGGCAATGGAGCCGCCAATCACCACCAAAACGGCCTGCACGCAGCCGATCAAAAAAATCGATCCCAAGCCGTTGAACGAAATGATTTCCATGTCGGTCCACGACAAGGGCGAGTGCATCCCCAGTTGTTTGAGATGAAATTTCTCGGTGATGCGCCGGTGGTAACCCAGCATAAAAATGACGACCACGGTAAAGAAAACGGCGGTGTTGAGAAGGATCATCGGAAGATCGGTCAAAAAGCTTTGCCCATAACCCATGAGCGAGGTGACCGCGGTGTGGGTGCCGTCGTCCCAAATGGCGGAGAGGCGGCGCTCAAGATTTTCAGACTCGCCAACGAAGCGGCCGATCAGCTCGAAGATGCGATCGCGGAATCCATTGATTTTACCCGTGATGGTCGCGGCGAGCTCGGCGCTGGGAGGGGAGGCCTTTAAAAATCGGGCGGTTCGTTCGATCACGGCGAGGAGCGCGATAAACATCAGGCCAAAAAGAACGTAAGGTCCGTAAATCTGGTAGCGTTTGGGCCGGTGTGTGACTTTGGAGAGGGCTTTGCCCTGCAGGTGCTTGAAGGCAAGTCCGATCAAGCAACCCGAAACGATGGCCTTCCAAAATGGAAGAAAGAGAACGAGATAAAGAGCGATCAGAAAGAAAGAGAGAGCGTGCTTCTGGAATTGTGCCATAGAGCACTCTCTCCCGTTCGATTAATGCATGTCAACGGCGGACGGTTCAGTTCCCGGTGTCGTTTTTTTTTGAGCACCCGGTTGCGGCTCCGACGCGAAGGCCGAAGCCTGCGTGCGTGCCTGCGCATTCCGGTATTCACGGTCCGCGCGTCGTTCTTCGATGAAATCCAGGATCAAGGCGTTCACGGCGTCGGCAATCGGCGAAACGTGGTCGTGCGCCTCACGGGGAGGCGGCTCGACCGGCTTCGTCTGGATGCCCCACGATTCCTTGCGGAAACCGAAGGCGAAGGTCAGCAGCGACACTGCGAGCAGCGCGCCGCCAACGATCGAGACTTCCGTCAGACCAAGTTGGTTTTGGCTGGTGGACAGGTGAAAAAAGTCCGCCAAAATCAATCCGAGGCTGAGCGTAAAAACGATCAAGCCGATCACTCCCACCATGAGCGCGAGAGCGACTTTGCGGATCTTATCCATCCCGATTTCGAAAATCGGCGACGGTTGATTCGGGAGCGAAATTTTCCCGGTTAAGTAACTGAACACCATCAGAAGCAACTTGGTCCACATATGCTATATCCTTCTCTCAATTTGACCGCTTAGTTGCGGCGCGAACGACCCAAGAGGTATCCCAGAGCCAAGCCCGCAACGGCAGTTCCCGCCACGAAGTAGTAGGGATTTGCTTTCAGAACTTCGTCCGAACGTTTCCAAGCCGCTTGAGCTTGATCGCGAACGACCATGGCCGCGTCTTGGATCGATTTCAGGCCTTCTTCAGCGTAACCTTGAGCATCGGAAGCCAAAGACTTCGCTTCGCTCGAGGCGTCTTTCGCGAATGATTTTGCTTCGCGAGCCATGTGATTTGCTTTGGATTCAGCTTGGTCAGCCAGTCCGTTCATTGAATTTTTCATATTGTCTCCTTACGTTTGTGTGTTGTGAGTTCTTGATTAAAGTTCGATCGGGAAGCTCAAGCTGGCAGTCCAGCCTTTGTTTTCGAAGTCCACATCGGTCGAGCCGGGATTTGCGATCGGGCCGAACGATTGGATGTCGGTACGTCCGTAAGACATATCTTGGTACTCCACGTTCACGCTGACAGCGGCCACACGGAAGCCAAGGCCGGCGCGGTAACCGCGGGGCTCTTCGAATTTCACGTCAACGTCCGAGTTGCCGGCTTGAGGATCATAAGATCCCAGAGCCAAGGCGGTTCCCCAAACGCGCAGACCGAAAAACGGAGCTTGAACGCCCAAAGTCGGTCCCACCGACCAAGAGTCGCCTTCGGCCGTGCCGTACGACGAGTCCGCAATGCGAGTCTTGCGGTAACGTCCGTCAGCCGCGAGGAAGACCGCTTCGCCGATATGAAAGCCAAGGCGAGCACCGATACCAGCGCTCTCGGCTGTTCCGGACGTGTCGTCCGAAATGATCGGAAGCTGCGATGTTTTAATCGAAATGTCTTCGCGAGAAGCCAAAACGAAAGGCTCAACGAAGAGTCCGCCTTTGTTTTCTTTCTCGGTTTCGCGAGCGGGCTCGGTCGTCGTGGTTGTCTGCTCGGTCGTGGTCGACTCGTACTGGGTCGCTTCTTGAGCGAAGCCAATCGCGGGGATCGCGCACAAGAGGAGGGCTGCCGTTTTCAATGTCGTTTTCATCTGAGACCTCCAATTAGTTTTTGCGATTCGACTCGCGCAGACTTTCTTTCACCTGCTCGGCCTTGTCCGAAACTTTGTCGCTGAAACGCTCGAAAATGCCGCTGAGCTTTTCCGAAACTTCTTCTTTTTTCGATCCATATTTCTGCTGGATCAGGCCCGAGATCGCAGTGGCATCACCTTTGGTTTTTTCGAGTTCATCACCAGTGAGGTTGCCCCATGCTTTTTGGATTTCGCCTTTGATTTCTGTCCATTTACCTTTGACGGTTTGTTCGTTCATAAAGTCTCCTTTGTTCGACTCCCGAAGGAAGTCAGTGGGGGGTTGGTTTCAATTCAGGGTCAAAGCAAGGGGGTGGCCAACGGTCAGCGGCCATTAAATGGCAAAAGACAAAAGATGCGGGGCATTGTGCCCCGCGGCGGGGCAATGGCTTGACCCCGCTTTCGACTATTTTCGCAGTTTTCGGTTCTCAAGGCCGGGTTTCACATCGGGCTCACCGACGCTGTTTTTCACGGCGGTCCAAATCGCGCCCCAGTAGTCGAGTTGAGGATCTGCCAGTGAACCTTTGATCTCCAGCACCGTGCCGGCCGAGCGTGATTTCGAGTTCTTGAGAAGATACAGACCGACTCCGACAACGATTTCGGTCCCCGTCTGTTCGGCCTTCTCGTAGCGTTCTTTCAATTCGATCACGTTCAGATCCTTGATGATCGGTTTGACGTACCCTTTCAAATTTTTTCCATTGTTGGCCAGTTCAGCGTCGATCGTGAGGGATCCCTTTTCGACGTCAAAGGGACCATAGGCTTTGAACAAAGGATTGAAGAGGGCCAGATTGACGCGTTCGAGTTTTGCGTCCACGTCGAACGACTTGGCCAAATTAAAATGCCCCCGCGCCCAGAGTTTTGCCGAATCTTGAACGGTCGAGGTGAGGGTCAAATTGGCGTACAGGTCCTCGGCGTCGCGGGACGTGTTTCGAATGTTGCGAATGTCCAGCTCCACATTGGACAGCCAGAGATGGACCGGCGCCTTGAGGCTGTCGCGATTCTCGAACTCGATCCGGCCGTTCACCACGCGAACCGATTCAATGTTGAACGGAATCAGCTGATTGAAAACCTCATCCCAGTTTTTATCTTCGGCGCCGACTTGCTTCTTACTCTCGTCTTTGCTGTCCGCGAAGACCACCACGGGGTCGTAGAAAATGGCGTCGGCAAGAATTTTTCCCTGAAAAAGGGCCCGCCACGAGACCGAAAGATCCGCCTCGCGAAGGGTGAGGATGGGCCGTTCATTGTTCGACTTCTTTTTCTCGATCACCAGGCCCTGAATTTGATAAGCACCCCGCCAAAGCGAGAGGTCAAAGTCTTCAATATGACCGGTGTAAGAGTCCATTTTATTGGCCAGGAACCAGTTGATTTTATTTTTAATAAAGACCGGCAGCGCCGCCCTGGCGGCGATCAGAAGCACGATCACGGCTCCAATGAAAATCGTCGTTTTGCTTAAGCGGCGGCTTTTTTTGTATCGATCCATGTTTTCACCAGTGCGGCTGAGAGGAAGACAATGAGGGCGGTGTAGTACATCCAAATCAAAAAGATCACGAAGGCTCCGGCGGCCCCGAAAGCCGAGCTGAACATCGAATTTCCGATGTAAAAACCGATGAGCCCCTTTCCGATCACGAAAAGCAAGCTCGTGAGAAGGCTTCCCTTGAGGGCCATGCGGTTGCGCAAATAACGCCGCGGAACCACTTTAAAGACCATAAAAAAGATGAAGGTGTACAATACCAGGTTCGCGAAGAAGTCGACGACCTCGGGATAGAAGTACTTTTCAAGCTCCACCATCGCGAGCAAAGACGACAAAAGGAGTGAGCAGGCCGTGACAAAAATAAAGGCGATGACGATGCCGATCGAGAAAAACTTTTCGATGACATAGGTGCGAATGTAGCCGGCCTCGTCCTGAAGGTAAGAGCCCGTGAAAATCATCATCAGCACCTTCTTGAGCTGAGTAAAGACGGCGCTGGCCGAAATGAGCAGGGCTGCGAGACCCGCCAAACTCGTGCCGCGGACGAGCGCTTGCTCTGACCGCAGATTCGAAAGCAGAGAATCGATGGCTTTCGCGGCGTCTGGGCCGAGGAGCGAGTGGGATTGCATGATGAAAGCGCTTTCCATGCGAACGCCAAGTAAAGACATGGCCGCAAAGAAAAGCAGAACCAAAGGCGCCATGGACAAAAGCGCGTAGAACGCCAATGCCGCCGCTTCCGACAGAAGGTCGATGCGCATAAAGAGACTAAAAAGATTGTCGCGGAAACGGGTCATGAATGGCCTTTCGCCAGAAAGAAGACGGGGGCCATCGCCCCCGTCTCAAGATTCGATCGTTCTTCGATTCGGGGCTTATTCCATGATGACCATGACGGTCGCTTTGGACGTCTGGCCACTCAGGACGGCCGAGTTGTTGGCCAAACCCGAAGCTTCGAGCGCGTGTTTCACTTTGGCGTCCGAAGTGTTGAAAAAGTTTTCAGCCGCGTTGGGACGTTCAGCCATGTTGTAAACGGCAACGTCGTCCACGTTCAGATCTTTTTTCAAGATGTCTTTGATATGGTCTGCGCGGTCGGCAGCGAGATCGCGTTGACCTTTGCTCAATTTTTTCTTTTGATTCGAGGGGTAAGCTTCATCAGCCCATGCCGCCACGCGGACTTCGTCGATTTTTCCGTTGGCTTTTGCATTCATGATCATTTCACGGAGCTTCTCTGCCGACGCGGGAGTCACGGCTTTCGAGCCGCGGTCGAATTCGACGGTGCTCACAAAAGCCGCGTTGTTGCGGACGGCCGCGTCCACTTGCTCACGTTTGTATTGGGTGGTCTGCTTAATGTCCGATGTTTTTGTCGAGCTCGAACACGCGGTCATCAGGGCCGCAGCGGCAAGTCCGGTCATCAGGGCGATTGCTTTCATGGTTTCTCCTCAAGTTGATCCCGTAGGATGTTTAAAAAAAGAGGCCCCCACATTGGGAGCCCGATTTATGTCAAAATTAAAAGGTTAAACAATGCTCTTCAAACTTTGGATGTGGGCGAACTGACGAGGAATCAGCGAGGTTTCAACCACATTCAGTTCGCGATCGGTGAGCGGAAACTCGATGAGCTCCTGATACTGCTTCAGACCGTGCTCTTCGCCTTCAATCAAAGTTTTCAGTGAAAGTTCAAGTGAAAGCGAGCTCGAGCCGGCGATCAAAGTTTGCACGAAGGTGCCCCAAACGCCCGAATCGCGATCGGCAATCTCGCCATTGGAATCCAAGAGCTGGCGGAGTGCATCGACCGAAGCACGGTGATGGTTTTGGATGACTCGTAACTGACCGACGTAAGGAGACGCGGGGTATTTTTCGACCACGCTTCCGTAAGCGGCCACCGCGCTCAATTCTCCGCGCAAGACTTTATGCATGAATTCAATCTTCGGCTCATAGCGGAGTTCGGCCGTGATCGAATCGGGCATGGCGCGTGCGCTCGGATTGCCAACGATCGGATCGACAAGACTCGGCATCGGATAGAATTCTGTCATACAAAGCTCCTTTCACGTCCGGACCCAAGGGTCCATCAGGAGCGAATGCAGGTCAGGTGCCATCAGGCCGCGATCGAGAGATCAAAACAAAAGGGCGTCGGGATCAAGGAAAGAGGAATCTTGCCCCAGGCTGATGGGGGGTCGTCCTTTTGTGCCCGGCCTGATTTGAGATGAGGTTTTAAGAGCTTTCGTCCTTGAAGCTCTTGCGAATTTTTTCCATTAAACGGGCCTCGAGCTGGCGGACGGCTTCACGTGTGATGCCGTACTTCTCGCCGATCTCTTGCAGCGTTAAGGGTTCATCCGAGAGCAGGCGTTCTTCAAGAACGATTTTTTCACGTTCGTTGAGTTGGGGAGCCAGTTCCTTCAGGCGCTGGCGCAAGAGCAAAAGCTCCTCTTCATGGGCGAGAAGCTCGTCCGGATTCTGCGCGTCGGATTTTTGAAAATCGCCCAGGCTTGATTTCGACTCATCATCCAGAGGTTGGTTGAGACTGACGTCGCGGCCTTTCAACCGCAGCGCCATCTCCTGCACTTCATCCTCAGGAATGCCCAAGCGTGAGCCGATGAGCGCGACGGTCGGGTTTTCGCCCAAAGCATCGAGCGCTTCTTTCTCTTTTTGCAGGCGGTAGAAGAGCTTCTTTTGATTGTGGGTGGTGCCGATCTTCACCAGCGAGTACTGTTTCATCAGGTACTCTTGGATGTACCCGCGGATCCACCACACCGCATAGGTGATCAAGCGCACGCCCTTATAGGGGTTGAAATCTTTTACGGCGTGCATGAGGCCCATATTTCCTTCTTGCACGAGATCGATCAAACGAGCGCCGAATTTTGAGTACTCCGCGGCGACCTTCACGACAAACCGAAGATTGGCAGTGACCAAAGCCTGAGCCGCCTTGGGATCTTTGGTCTCATAGTAACGTTTGGCGAGCTCGAGCTCTTGCTCACGGGTCAGCACGGGGTACTTGCGAACTTCCTGGAGATAAGCGGTGATCGGATCGGTGGTCGAAAGAGATTTGGTGTCTGCGGCCGAAGCTCTTTTTTTCGCGGGCGCGGGAACCAGCGCGCTCTCGTCGATCTCAAAGTCCTCGTCTCGAGACTCGGTTTCACTGTCGAAACCAGCCAGTGGGGAGTCCTCTTGTTCGTCAGACCGCGGACCCTCGTGAGGTTCAACGATTTCGGCCTGAACCGCGCGGACGGCAGGCTTCTTCGCCTTTTTGGAGGCGGGAGCCTTGGCTTTCTTGGCGGTAGAGGGTTTGGCGGGCTTCTGAGCCATGGTCCCCTTAGGCCAGGTATTTCTTCAGTTTTTTCTGAAGCATTTCTTCCACTTTACCTTTAAACGGCGTCAGCATCAGCGGAAGGTCGATCATCACCTTCACGAGCGAGCCTTCAGCCTGAGGTTCGATGGCGAGTTCGGCCTTGAACTGGCTGCCCGTGACTTTGCCTTTGCCTGTCTTTTCATCAAAGGTGACTTGCAGCTTGGGATCCAGAGTTTTGAGGTCTTTGTCCGTTTCAAAAAACTCACGGATCTTGGCGCTTGCGTCAGGTGTTTGGAGCGATGAGTTGTGATTCACGTTAATTTTAGGCATGCGGCTTTTTACCATCATTTTGCTTAGCTGGCCCATAAAAAGATGTTTTTTGACCCCCGGATGAACGATGTGTCAAACTGCTCCTCTATGAAATTCGTCTCCCAATTAAAAAGAACACACTACTGCGGCCATGTGAACGAACAACTTTCAGGACAGAAAGTTGTCCTCATGGGCTGGGTCAACTCCCGCCGCGATCACGGCAGCCTCGTGTTCATCGATTTGCGCGACCGTGAAGGCATTGTGCAAGTCGTGCTGGATCCCAAAAAATCCGAGACGTCGTCGGCGAAAGATTTGCGCGGGGAGTACGTTCTCGCGGTCGAGGGGATCGTCAAGATTCGCCCCGACGGAATGAAAAACGCCAAGATCAAAACCGGCGGGATTGAGATCGAAGCCGTTCGCTGCGAAATTTTGAACGAAGCGGCGACGCCGCCGTTCCAAATCGAAGACGAGAATGTCGGCGAAATGCTGCGCTTGAAGTACCGTTATCTCGATCTGCGTTCGCCCCGTTTGCAGAAACATTTGATCACTCGTCACAAGGTCGCGCAGATCGTGCGCCGCTATTTGAGCGATCAAAATTTTATCGAAGTCGAAACGCCGATTCTCTTTAAGAGCACGCCTGAAGGCGCGCGCGATTACCTCGTGCCCTCACGCGTGAATCCCGGCATGTTCTACGCGCTTCCGCAAAGTCCCCAAATCTTGAAGCAGCTCTTGATGGTGGGCGGTTACGACCGCTACTTCCAAATCGCCCGCTGCTTCCGCGACGAAGACTTGCGTGCGGACCGCCAACCCGAATTCAGCCAAATCGACATCGAGATGTCGTTTATCGACCAAGAAGACATCATGGCGTTGAACGAAGGCATGCTCCGCACGATCTGGAAAGAGATCAAGGGCGTCACCGTGGGCGACATCCCGCGCATGACCTACCAGCAGGCGATGGACCGCTACGGCATCGACAAACCCGACACGCGTTTCGGGATGGAGATCAAAGATCTCAAAGGTCTCGTCACGGGTTCGGGCTTCAAAGTTTTTGACGATGTTCTGGCCCGGGGCGGAATCGTCCGTGGGATCGCCGTTCCCGGTGGCGGGACGCTTTCGCGCGGCCAAATTGACAAACTCACCGACATGGCGAAAAAAGCGGGCGCCAAGGGGTTGGTTTGGATCAAGTCCGAAGGTGCCGGCAAAATTTCTTCCGCGGTTTCCAAATTTTTTAACGATGAAAAACTCAATGAAATCCTTAAAGCCTGTGGCGGCAAAGAGGGCGATGCCGCTCTTGTTGTCGCTGATGATTTTGATACAGCTTGCGCTGCTCTTTCGACTCTTCGACTCCATTTCGGTCGCGAACTCAAGCTCATCGACACCAGCAAGGACAACTTCTTGTGGGTCGTTGATTTCCCTCTGTTCGAGTACTCGCCTGAAGAAAAGCGTTGGGTCGCAAGACACCATCCCTTCACGTCGCCCCAAAACGAACACGCCGACATCCTCGTGAGCGGGGATGAGTCGCGCTACGGCCAGCTTTTGGCCAAGGCTTACGACTTGGTCTGCAACGGCTACGAAATGGGCGGTGGCAGCATCCGGATTTATCGCAACGAAGTTCAGCAGGCGCTCTTCAAAACGCTGGGCATGAGCAAAGAAGAAACCGAGACCAAATTCGGCTTCTTCCTCGAGGCGCTCAAATACGGAACGCCTCCTCACGGCGGGATCGCGTGGGGAATGGACCGCTTGGTCATGCTCCTGTGCGAAACGGACGCCATCCGCGAAGTGATCGCGTTCCCCAAGACGGCTAAGGCGACCTGCCTCATGTCGGATTGTCCGAGCGAAGTCACCCGCGACCAGATGGCGGAAGTCGGCATTAAGCTCTCGGCGGCCGCCGAAAAGTTTCTCGAAGAGGCGAACTCGAAGTCTTAAATTTTTCGATACCATCAAAATAAAAAACCCAGCTCCGCGCTGGGTTTTTTATTGCCGCAAACTCCGGCCCAAGGGCCAGGTTTGGCGAAGGCAGGAGCTTCTCGTCTCAAGTTGGGGCGGAATCTGCCGATCAGTCCTAAGAGAATTCTCAGGATGAGGGTTCCTCAAGTCTCACATGGAGGTGAGGTCATGGAAAAACTGAGTAGCATTCTGCCTTCGAGTCCGCGCATTAAAAATGTGGACTTGAGCGACGCTCAGCCTGTGCGCCCCGGTGTCGCCACTTACGGCCGGCCGGTGGGGGTCAATCCGATGAAGGACCGCTTTACGGTTTCTCAGCAGGCCAAGGACATCGCGTTCCGCGAGACCTTGGGCGCGGTGAATCCCAAAGAGGCCAAGTCGGTCAAAATCGTGGACGATCTTTCGAAGAAGTTCTTCGAAGGCAAGGTCGGCGAGGACATCAAAAAACGTCCCGCCAGCGAGGAAACCCAAGAGCGCACCACGGAAGCTGAAGACATGGTGCCGATGCAAGCCGCCCAGTTCTTTCCGCCCGCGGCCACTTCGACGCAGGCGCCTTCGCAAAAAGCCGCCGTCTCGGGCGATAATCTCGACGTTCAAGCTTAAAAATATCAGCGGTGGTGAGAGGTCATCGGAAACTCAAGTCCTCTCACCATCACCTGATCTTTTCGAGTAAAAGTCCGTTCTCTTCCAAAGAGCTGACCCGATAAACGCCTTCAAGCAGCCGCTCGCCGCGCGCATTTCGGCCTATCACCACGATCGCCTGCAAGCTCATCTGAATCAGCCTTCGCACCGCCGACAAACTCCAATTCGGAGCCCCGATCTGAACCAACATCTCGAGACGGATCAACGCCTGCGCCGCACTGGCCGCGTGGAGCGTGCCGAAGCTGCCCGCATGTCCCGTGGCGAGCGCCATCAAAAAATCCTTGGCTTCATCGCCGCGAATCTCGCCCATCACCAAACGGTCGGGACGCAGCCTTAAGGCATTTCGTACGAGCTCGGTTTGATCCACTCGCTTCAGGATCCCGTTGGGGTCTTCGCGGGTGAGCAGGCGCATCGAGGCCGCATTCGGCACTTTGAGTTCTAACGTGTCTTCGATCAACACCGCCCGCTCGTTTTCCGGAAGGCGCTGCAGGCACGCGTTCAGCACGCTGGTTTTTCCGGTGCCGGTTCCGCCCACCACCAAAAAATTCATGTGCGAGTCAACGATGCGCTGAATTTCTTGGATTTGCTCGCCGTGCCCCCAGCCGCTGGCGCCGAGTTTTTCAAAGGTCCAAGGGTTCTCGGGGTGGCGACGAAAGCTCAGGTGCACGTTCGAGCCCGTGAGTTCACCGCCGATCATGTGCAGACGGAACTGTCGCAGATGTCCGTGCGCCGTGGGATGCTCGGTGGTGAGCTGAACCCGCGCCTCCTCCATGAGACGGAAGCAGTAGTTGCGAAAACTATTTCGGCTGGCAAACCGGTCCTCATATCTTTGCAAACGGCCGTTGCGCTCGAACCAAATGTCGAACGGGCCGTTCACCAAAATCTCCGTGATGTCGTTTTGTTTGAACAAGGCGCCGAGCGGTCCGTCGCCGTGAAACTCCGCTTGCACCCGTTCTTGTTCCGAGACAGAAAGCGCTTTGATCCGCTGATGAATCAAAGCTTGGATTTTTTCTTGGCGGCCCTGGTCGGGAGCCATCTGGTAGGATTCGAACTCGGTGGAAAGCGTTTGCAGTTCGGCTTCGATTTGATTGAGCAGCTCGTGCATCATCGCGCGGCTCCTTGTTGCAGTTTCACCAGTTCGGGGCGGACCAAAATAATAAGTTCGGTCTTGTTTTTCTTGAACTCCTGGCTCGAGAACAAGCTTCCAAGAATCGGGACTTTCGAGAGCCACGGAAATCCTTGCGTGCTCTGACCATCCTCCATGCGAATCAAGCCCGAGAGCGCGATCGTGCGGGGTTCGGTCAAATCGAAGTGGCTTTGCACACGGTTGGTTTCAAACCCCGGAATGCCGTCCACCACGTGAGAATCGTCCACCTTCGAGATTTCGGTCTCGATTCCTAAGCTCATGCGTCCGGAAAAATCCGCCAGGGGCTTGAGGCGCAGTAAGATGCCGTACTTCTTCCAAATCACGTCGGATGTGAATCGGTTCAAGATTTTGATGGGGATCTCACCCCCGGCCAAGAACTCCGCGTCCTTGCCGCTGCGGCAAAGAAGATTGGGGCTCGCGAGCACCCGGCCCACCCCAGCGCTCTCGAGAAAGCTGGCGGTCATCATGAGCCCGTCGACGCTCTCGCTTTTGGGAAGAATCTGCGCCTGATAACCCGGTCCCCACACGATCCCGTACTTCAGAACTTCGGCTTTTTTCACTTCAAGGATCATGATCTGCACGCGAATTGACGGTGCCAGCTCGAGAGCCCCGGCCTCCTTGACGACCTCGGCGCCAAAACTCGCGGCGGCTTTTTCGAACGCGGCCGCATCGGCTGATTGCTGAGGGATCACGAGCTGAAGCTGAGGCTGCCAGCGTACGCGAAACGAGTTGAAGCCTTGATCTTCGAAGTGGCGAATCAATTCGGCCTGAACCTGATCCTGCATATCGGTATGGAGATCAAAGCGGGCGCGGTAATCACAGCCCGCAACCCGGCAACTGCGGGCGATCGAAAACCAATCGCGGACGGAATTCAGCCGGCCCGCCAACACGATGGTTCCTTCTTCGATTTTCACCTCCAGACCGAGACGCTTTTTCGTCTCTTGCTGCAAGAGCAAATGGGTTTCGAATTGCCGTTGTTGCAGAACGGAAATCCGGTAGGGGACGGAGCCCAATCGCATCTGCAGGTGTCCGGGCTTGAGGCCCGTGATCTGGTAACCGGAACCAAGATCCCGGACACCAACAACCTTGGTCTGAGGCAGGACCAAGGTGTTTGGAGAGGTGAGGATTTTTTGCTCGCCCACGCGGAGCACCAAGTCGCGCGCCTCACTTTGCGACCACGAATAACTTTGCATGAGAGCTAAAAGAGCCAAAATCACCAGCATATCGACCTCCGGGAAGAGGTCTTCAGCAAAGTCGGCGGGTGCTTTTGAAGAGATCAGTTGGTCGTCGAAGAGCGGAGGCGGATCTTTCCGGAGGACCGGACGGACGAGCGCTTAGATGTAGGCGAGCTCGAAAGAGACCCGCACGCCCTCGTCCTCATTCTGGATTTCGAGAGCGGAAGAGTGGGCCTTGAGCAGGGCCTGGCAGACGGTGAGCCCAAGACCGACACCGGTCGAATGCTTCATCACATCTTCATCCAAGAAAAAGGGCTTGAGAATCTTATCGCGCACGCTGTCCGGGATCATGGAGCCTTCGTTAAAAACCGAAAGGCGCACGCGGTGCGGGCCACTGATTTCGGTGCGCACCTGAATTTTGCTGCCTTCCTTGGCGAACTTGAGACCGTTGTGCACCAGGCGGCGCAAGATCTGCGAGACGGCGCCGGCATCGCCGATCACCCGTTTGTCGAAGAAATCGGTTTCCACCGAGATTTGGCGCTGGGCTTTGAGCTTCTCGACCTCGGGCTTCAGGGTGAGATCGATGCTACCGGTCTCGAAAGGCTGTGTCTTGAGTTTGAGCGTCTTGGTTTCGGCCGAGACGATCAGGAGCGAATCATCGACGAGTTCTTTGAGCCGTTCCGAGCTTTTCGAAATTCGGGCCACGCAAACGGCCTGCTCTTCGTTGAGACTGGTTTCTTTGAGCAGATCCGTGAAGCTGATCATCGAGGTCAGGGGCGTTTTCAACTCGTGATTGATCAAAATCATAAACTGACTCTTCGCCTGATCGAGCGTTCGCAGTTCCGTCAGGGCCTCGGCAAGTTCGATATTTTTCTGCTTGAGTTCTTTATTCAGGGTGAAACGCTCGACCGCGCGGTCCACCGTCGCCGTCAAGTCGATCGGGTCCCAGGGTTTATTGATGTAGCGGTAGATCTGTCCCGAGTTGATGGCCGCGACAACCGATTCGATATCGGTATAACCGGTGAGCAGGATACGGACCGAATCGGGGTGGGTGGTGAGCGACTTTTCGAGGAACTCAACGCCCGTCATTTGCGGCATGCGCTGATCCGTCAGGATCAAAGAAATGGGCTCTGGATGTTGGTCCAGGATCTCCAAGGCTTCCGCGCCGGAGGTGGCTTTCAGGACTTTATACTTGGCCCGAAAGAGGCGCTCGAGCGCCTCGACATTGTCGACCTCATCATCCACGCAAAGAATCGTCTGTTTGACCATGAAAAGAGTTTAGAGAAGGGCGCGCGGGCGCGCAATCACGCCTCACTCAACGTCCAGATTTTGGCGCCACACGGACCTTTGCCTCAAATTGTGTCAAGTTTGGCCCGCTTTTCGACGAAAATGGAACTGGAGAAGTTTGTTTTTATGTTGAGGAGAACTCTATGAAATTAGGGAAAGTGCATGTCCTTGTCTTGGGACTCGCGACCCTGCTTGGTGCCGAACGCGCAAGCGCGCAAAATTGGGGAACCGGTATGTACGGCGGTATGCAAGCCTGCCCCTACCAACTCCAGATCGGCGACGAAGCCACGAGTATCAAAGAAGATATGGAAGAGATGAACAAGGATTTGCGTGAAGTGAAATCCGAACTCTCCCGTTTGAAATCTCGACTGAGCTCGCTGAAAACTTCGGTCAACTCGCAAAAAGACCTCTTCAAGTTGACCGGTTTTGAAGGTGAAGCGTTCTCGACAATCGAAAATCACATCACGGGCGGCTACAGCTGCGGAACTTATCAGCGCGTGACTTGCCCCGGTGGCCAAGCCAACGCCTCCGATGTCATCTCTTCAGGTGAAAACGCGCGGATGCCGGCAGCCGACATGCCTGGTGGTGGACGTCCGCAGCCCCCTCCTGGCAATCCTCGTCAAGGAACCCCGCAGGGCGATCCTTGCGGCAGCGGCACGTTGACCAGTCCCGCTCCCTTCGCTCCCGAAGTTTGGGCTCGTAGCTGCGAAAACGGTGGCGTGCGCGGATCGATCTGTGAACAGAATCTTCCCGGAAACCGCCCTCGTGGTTTCAACCCCGATTCTTGCCGTCGTTACTTGGGCACCTGGATCGAAAAACAACGTGAACTGCGCATGGCCGAAACGAAAGTCGCCGAACTCGATGCTCGCGTCAAAGAGCTCGAGGCGATGACCAAGGCCAAGAAACAAGAATTGCGCGAAGCCGTGAAAGAGTACGTTCGCGAACAGCGCCAGGCCCAGACCGAAGGTGGCTGTATCGATTGTATGATCATGGGCAACTCGGGCGTCATGCAGCAGCGCAAAGCCAGTGGCTGGGAGATCGGCGCGAACGTCGTGCTGGGGCTCGGCGCCATGTACCTCGGCAATCAAATGAATAAATACACGACCGATCAGAACGCGCGCCTCGGATTTCCGACGCAGCCGTATCCTGCTCTCGGTTACGGAATGCCGTTCTTCACCGGCGCGCTCTACGGCGCTCTCGGTGGGAGTACGGGCGGAGGCTCCTTCGGTTGCGCTGGCGGCGTGAACGGAAGCGGTTTCCCCAACGGTGCTTACGGTATGATGGGCCCCTTCGGCCAAGGCAGCATGTATGGCCCCATGGGCGGTGGTGCTTTCGGATATCCTGCGAACATGTTCGGCTCGCCCATGGGCGGCGGTATGTTCATGCCCGGGATGGGTCCGTTCGGCATGGGAATGCCCGGCGGTCTCGGCGGCGGCATGGGTATGGGAATGCCGATGGGCATGATGATGCCCGGTGGATTCCAAATGGGCGGAATGCCGATGGGGATGATGGTCTCCGGCGGCATCGGCATGATGGGTGGAATGCCCATGGGCATGCAGATGGGAATGATGGGTGGCATGCCGATGGGTATGCAGATGGGGATGATGGGCGGAATGCCGATGGGCATGCAAATGGGCATGATGGGCGGCATCGGCATGATGGGCGGAATGCCCATGGGAATGCAAATGGGAATGCCGATGGGCGCGATGGTCTCCGGCGGCAATATGATGGGCATGCCGATGGGAATGGCCATGGGAATGCCGATGCCGATGATGGTTTCGGGCGGCATGATGATGGGCGGCGGAATGCCCATGGGTATGCAAATGGGAATGATGGGCGGCATGCCGATGGGGATGCAGATGGGAATGATGGGCGGAATGCCCATGGGCATGCAAATGGGCGGCATGATGGACGGCGGAATGGCGATGCAAATGCAAATGCAGATGCAGCAGTCCATGATGCAAATGCAAATGCAGCAGTACCAACAATATGTGTCCATGCAGCAGCAGGCGTATCAGAGCCAAATGGCCCGCAGCCAAGTGGTGGCAGGTCTGACCCAAGAGATGTACACGCTCATGTTCCGCATTCAGCAGGCTCAAATGGGTGTTGGCACCGGCGGTTACATCGGTGTCGGAACTCCGGGAATGCCTGCACTTCCGGGTCAGCCTGGAGGCGTCAATATGATGGTGCCTTCAATGCCATACTCGACAACTCCCGGCGTGATGCCGATGACGCCCACCACACCCGGTACGGGCACGGCCGTTCCGAGTTACCGTTGATTTTTAGCTAAAACTTGGTACGACAGGCCCTCGAAAGAGGGCTTTGTCATTTCTAGGCCCTTCGAGAAGGGGCGCCGTTGAGAATCGAGATTCCCAGATGCTACGACAGTCACTCGCATCTTTTGGCCACGGGCCAAATGCTGTCGATGGTTTCGCTTTGGGATCTCCAAGCTCCCGCCGATGTCCGTCATCTCGAACTGCACCCCCGCTTTTACCGCGGGGAGTGGCTGTTGGGATTTGGCTGGGACCAACACCGTTTTCCGAGCCCGTCGTTTCCCACCCGCTTCGATCTTGACGCCATTTTTCCGTCGACGCCGGTCGCCTTCTCGCGCGCCGATGGTCATGCACTCTGGGTGAATACCAAGGCGCTTGAAGTGACCGGTCTGCTCAAACCCGTCAGCGAGTGGCGACTTCCCGCCGGCGCCGAGGCCATCGCGGATGACCGCGGTTTACCAACGGGTCTTTTGATCGACCGGGCGATGGAGCTGATCTTTTCCGTGATCCCGCAAGACTCTCTCACGCAAAAGAAGAAAGATCTGCTCGAAGCCTGCGCTTCTTACAACCGTGCGGGATTCACACATTTGCGAGACATGTCGGGCGACGAGAGCCAGTGGCAAGCGCTCTGTGAGCTCGAAGCCGAAAAGTCGCTGACGCTTTACTTGGATCAAAACTTCACGTTCGAGCGGGCGGAAGACTTTAGCAAGGCTTTGGATCTTTCGATCCGCGCTCGTCGTGAAAAACACTCGCACCTCCAGCCTCGCGGTCTCAAGTTTTATGTCGATGGTGCGCTGGGTTCTGAGGGGGCGCTCTTGAGCCGCCCTTATCCGGGCGGAAATTCGAAAGGACTGCAACTCTGGAGTCTCGAGCAGATTCAGGAGTGGACGCAAAAAGCGTGGGAGCAAAATCTCGAAATGAGCGTTCACGCCATCGGAGATGAGGCGAGCTTTTTGGTCGCCCAGGCCGCACGGCAAACTTGGGAGAAGGGCGTGCACGGTGTTCTGAATCTCGAACATGCCGAAGTCGTTCGCCCGGAGACCTTCGATCTTCTCCGTGGTATCCCCACCGTTTTCCACATGCAGCCGTGTCACTGGAATTCGGACCGCCGTTGGCTCAAAGAAAAACTCGGCCCTTTGTACGCACACGTGTTTCGTTGGACCGAAGCCCGCGAGCGCGGCTTCGAAGTCATTTGGGGAAGCGATTCCCCCATCGAAAAGCCTTCGCTTTTCGACAACCAGTCTGCGCTTGAGCACTCGCCCGAAGCGGGGATTCCCGCCTTCCCTGGCGATTGGTGGCGGCCGCACGTGCACCCGAATCCAAAATGGGGAGAAGGCTGCCGAACCGTCATCGAAAATGGACAGGTCGTGCGCGTCGATTTCGACGACCGCACGGTGTTTGAGTCGACGGTCAATTCGAATTGATTCGCAGTTTCTTTCCACTCGCGGACAAGGCGAGCATTCCCAAGCCCACCGCGATTACGGTCCACATCAAGGTTTTCTTGCCGTCAAAGCGCGAGCGCGACTCGATCGCGGGATCGTGATAAATCGGCGCCTGCGACAGTCCTTCCCCCTGACATTTAAAATCGAAGAAAGCCATTTTCTCTCGCGGCGCGAATCCCAGATCCTGAATCTCGGATTGATCGCAGGAACCCTTCACCCAATTCACGGGCTCTTGAGCGGGCTGCATGAGAAACTCGGCCCAAGTTCCGTCAAAGAGCTTGGGCTTCCATTGACTCGACAGCATAATCCATTGTCCCGTGTCTTGTGCGTTCAAATCCCAACGCTCATTCCAAAGCACGCCGTTAAAAAAGAGGGCGGCGTCTTCCCCGCCAGGCTTGGACTTGAGCTGCGTCAGCCAAGACTTAATTTCTTGTTGGGTCAGCGTTGGTTTTTGCGTCCACTCGGAAGCAGCGACACCTTCGATTTTCTCAAGAGAGACTTTTTGTTGCCGGTAAACGTCGGCCTCGTCCGCCGGAACAATCGGAATCAGGCGTCCCAAAAGCGCCTTCGTCGTCTCGCGCACCGCCAGCGTGCGGGGGCCTTGAATGGCCAGTGCCAGAACCGATTTGTAAGCCTCACGGGCGCGATCGGGCGTTTGAGCCGCGAGCGTCAGCACCTCGTCGAGCTTGAGTTGCAGTTCGGCGGGAAGGTCGGCGGCCTTGAGGCGCGAGGCCATCACGTCGACGGGTGTGATTCGAAACGAATTGCCCGTAATCGATTCACGGTATTGACGGATATCAGCTCCGGGCGCACGGTACACGGTCAATTGCGCCAGCGAAGTTGAGGACAGCATCGAGACAGCCAGACCCAGACAGATTGTTTTTTTCACGGAGCATCTCCCGGTAAATATTGAACGCGCGATTTTTTGGGTTTCTTGTTAATCATCTCGGATTTTTCATTTTTTGCCCGGCTCAGAACGACCGCCATCAGCGGATGAGGCTGCGCGAGCAAAAGCGCCGCCTCATCCGAAGGCACGAGCGCCGAAAATTGCTCGGGATTATTCGGTGATCGAAGCAGCTTGATTTTTTTTCCGACCAAGGTGCCTTTGGTGATCCCGTCCATCGAAGGCGTGTACAGATTGACCACGGCAAAAGCCCCAATGAGAGACTGAAGCGCTTCGCTGTTTTGAATCATGAGCGGAACGAGCGAGTAGCCTTCAGGAATGTATTCATCGGGCGACGCATTTTCGACTTTAACGGCCTCGGGCACCGCCGTCTGCGCTTGGTAAACGGCTAGCATTGAGAGGATCACGAGACCCGCCATCAAACTCATGCGGTTGCGTGGGTTTTGAAACCAGACGGTAAAATGTTTTTTCAGATCTTTCATCGGGCTCTCCGTTTGTAGGTTTTTTGCATCGAGGACTCGACCGCACTGACGCGTGAATGCAGTGACCAAAGAATCGCGCTCAAGAGGACCGTTAGAACCAACGCCTCAAAGAGAACTTGCCCGTGTTCAGACGCACTTGCAGACGGTCTTTTGGGTCGGTTCGTTCTTGAAGGGTGACTTCGCAACTTTGAGGTTTGCTCCACGAGGCGCGGCTCCATGATCGATTCTCCTTTGTGATTCCGTAGCTGGTCTTCCAAGAAATGGACTGGGCCTGCAGGGATGAGAACAACGGCATCAACTCGTATTCCGGATACTCTTCGCTCGGATCCGACGGACGGATCGCGAGGTAAGGAAAGGACCTTCGGGTCACCGAGCCATGAACCGCCATGAGAGCGGTCGACTGCTGCTGGTGTTGCTGGCGCCATTCGTCCCGGAGAGCGCTCTCGGCTCGGCTCATGGCCGACCAGAGCTGTTGAGTTCCCATGATGATATGCATTTGACGTTTCGCCAGAAGCAACCGAAGGGTCAAAATCGCACCACTTCGAATTCTCTCGCCTTGAACAAGTGTGTATGGATTCGTCATCAGTGCTTCGCCAATAGCCTTCGCCTTTTTCGCCCAAAAAATTGGTCTATTGAGCGCCAGAATTTTTTCGATGACGTCGCCGGCTTGCCGCTGCCCTTCCGCCAGTTCGGCTTGGCAGATGAGCATTGATTTGCGTTCGACGAGAACCCCACCGATGTGGGCAAAAACCAAAAGAGCGGCGGTGACCAGAACCGGCAGGAGCGCCAATGCTAGAATCGCGGCGAAACCGTCATCGGAATGAATCGGCCGGTAGGGGGCTGGGGGCCTGCAAATTCCATTGGACGGGGATCTTGCCCCAGTGTGCGCGGATAAAGAGATGAGCTGTGGGATTTTGAAACCAACCAACCACTTGGGCATTGGAGAATCCTCCGAGTTTGAGAAGATCTTGAGCGCGCTCGCGTGCTTCCAGCAGACAATGAACCGAGGTTTTGGTGCTGAGATGGCAACTCGCGTACTCTTCGGTGGTTTGAACTAGCGAAAGGCGCAAACCCCCGAGGACCAGCGTAAAGACCGCGAGAACAATCAGGGCGATCGTGGCCGGTAGGGCCACGAGCGACTCGACCGTGCTCACTATTGAGCTCCGGTCATGAAGTCGTTCATGTCCTTTTTCTTCCAATTGGTTTTGATCACCGTGGCTTCGCCGATGTCGTCGGTGACCGTCGCGCCGAGGGCTTTGGCGACTTGGGCGAATTTGACCTGCACGCTTTGACCCACCACGCGCATCACCGATAGAGTCGCGACGGCGACGAGCGCGACGATGATCAGGTATTCGACCAGGCCCTGACCGCGCTGATTTTTGACCGTTCGTAAGGGCGATTTCTGAATTTGTGTTTGAGACATGTGTCCTCCTCAGGAGGAGTGCCTCAAGCAAAGGGGACGCAAGATTAAAACGGAACGCAGGAGACTTTAGGTCCGGCCCAGGGGACTGGGCGCGGACGGTGGCCGGAGAGCCGGAAGACTATTTCTTTTTGGCTTTGGCCGCCGGTTTTTTACCAGCGGGTTTTGCGGCTTTGGGCGCCGGCTTTTTGGCCGCCGTGGCTTTGGCGGCGGATTTTGCGGCGGCTTTGGGCGCCGGTTTGCTGGCGGGCTTCGCGGCCGGCTTGGCTTTGGCGGCCAACTTTGCGGCGGCCTTGGCTTTTTCGGCGGCTTCTTTTTGTTGTTTTTCGGCTTTCTCGGTCTCTTTGGCCTTCACGGCGGCCGCCTTCATGGCCGCTTTTTCGGCGTCTTTGGCGGCTTTCGATGCCTCTTTCACGGCGGCCTTTTCGGCGGCTTTCTTGGCTTTGCGCGACTGGATGATGCGCTCGAGGATTTCGTAAGCCTCACGTTGAAGGTCATTTTCGAAGATAAAGCGGTAGAAGCCTTCGATTTCCGGCGATTGACGGAATTTCTTCATCGAGGTGGGGATCGATTCGGATTGGACGAAGTCGATTGAGCTTCCGTCTTTTGAGAGTTTCACTTTATCTGACATGGTGCCTCCATAGGTCGGCGGTGAGTGCGGCCTGACCATAAAACGGGCAAGACTTCGGGTCAAGAAAGATGGTAGGTAAGTCGCATGCAAATCCTGGATGGAAAACTGGTTTCCCAGACTCGTCGTGCGGCTCTTAAACCTCGCATCGAAGCCTTTCGCGAAAAGACGGGCCGAGCGCCCCATTTGGCGGTCGTTCTGGTCGGCAACGTGGTGGCGAGCCACGTGTATGTGCGCAACAAAGAGAAGTCCTGCGCCGACGTCGGCTTGCAATCGAGCCGGATTGATCTGCCGGAAACCATCACCCAGGCCGAATTCAACGCCGTTCTTGATCGGCTCAATCAAGACGACGGCGTCGATGGCATCTTGGTGCAGCTCCCCCTGCCGAAAGCGCTGGATGCGGACGAGGTGAACCGCCGTCTGCGTCCCGATAAAGATGCCGATGGTTTCACGTTCGAAACTCTGGGACACCTGTGGTCGGGGCAGAAGATCGTCGCGCCCTGCACGCCGCAAGGAGTGATGTCCATCTTGTCGCATTACCAAATCCCGGTGGCCGGGAAATACGCGGTGGTCGTGGGCCGGAGCATGATCGTCGGAAAACCGATGGCGCACCTTTTGACCGAAGCCGATGCCACCGTAACGCTTTGCCATTCGAAAACACCGAACCTCGGGGACTTCACCCGCAAGGCCGACATCGTTGTCGTGGCCGCGGGAAAAAGGCACTTGCTGGGGAAGGATGATTTCAAACAGGGCGCGGTCGTGATTGACGTTGGCATGCACGGCACCGGTGATGGCAAGGGCCTCGCCGGTGATGTGCGCTTGTCGGAACTGAACGGCTGGGTCGCTTCGGCGACGCCCGTTCCGGGCGGCGTGGGTCCGATGACGATCACGACGCTTCTTGAAAACACCGTGCTGCTGGCCGAAAAACGCAAAGGCCTCACGAAATCACGGAGCTGACCGATGCGCTTGAGCCTGGTTGGAATTTTACTCGTCAATTTTTGTTTGCTCTCGAGTGCGTGCGGGACCGGTCCGGTTCCGCAGACGGACCTGGCTGCTTCAGCACTCTCACCCGCGCGCAAAGAGATCGAGACGAGGCTCGAATTTTTGAGCCGCTTTGACATGGCTTCGGGCGCAGACTTTAAGGGCACCACGGTGGGCGGTCTTTCGGGCGCGGTCTACAATCCCGACACGCAAACTTGGGCCGTGATTTCGGACGACCGCGGCCGCAAACAAGAACCTCGTTTTTACGAGTTTAAAATCACCGCCGACCCGTTCAAGGCAGAGCCCGTCAAGGTTCATTATCTGCACAAGAAAAATCAAAAACGTTGGGAGCCCAACGTCCTGGATTGCGAAAGCATCACGCTTTTACCCTGGGCCAATTATTTGATTGGCTCGGAAGGCGACCTGAACCGCAAGCCCCGTATTGCGCCCACGTTGATGGACGTGAAGCTGGATGGGACGTTCGCGCGCAACTTTGATTTGCCTGAGGCGATGATTCCCGAACTCGCGGGCGCGCAGACCAAAGGCATCCAGAACAACATGGGGCCCGAGGGGCTGACATCGTCGGAAGACCGCCGTTTCTTGTGGGCGGCGATCGAAGGCACCTTGGTGCAAGACAAGGCACTGGAGCCTCAGCGCATTCGCATCGTTCAGTACGAAATGACCGAGGCCTGGATCATCAAGCCGACAAAGCAGTTTCTCTACGAACTCGAAGGCCCCGGAACCGGGGAGCTGATCTCGGTGCGCGGGGTGTCCGAAATTTTTTGGGTCCGCGATCAGGTTTTGTGGGTGATGGAGCGTGGGCTCGAAGTGGGACTCAACGGGCTGAATCACAACGTGAAAATTTACGAAGTGGACCTGGCTGATGTGACCACGGGATTTTTGAAAAAGAAACTGATCCTCGATGCCGCGACCCTTCAGCGCAAGCTTCCGAATTTTGAAGCCATGGCCGAGGGCCCGGTTCTCGCGGATGGACGCAAGACCCTCGTGCTCATCAGCGACAACAACTTTCAAAAGGGTGAGCCGACCCAGTTCTGGCTCTTGGCCCGCAACGAAAAAGAAGTCGACGTACCCGGGAGAAAAAAATGACGATTTGGAGATTGCAACCCGGAGCCGATAAACGCATCCGTGGCGGCCACCCGTGGGTGTTCTCGAATGAACTGTCGGGTTCGCCCAAGGGTCATATTCAAGGCGCCCCCATCACGCTGCAGGACTCAAAAGGCTCGTTTCTCGCGCATGGCTACGGCAATCCGCACTCGTTGATCGCGTTTCGTGCCGTGAGCTTTGAGCAAAAAGAGGACGATTGTCTTCAGATCGAAAGTCTCGTGAACAAAGTGATTTCAGCCTGGGGCCACCGCCGCATGCTGGGCTATGAGCGCTCGTTCCGGCTGGTCTTTGGCGAATGCGACTTTTTGCCGGGCCTTGTGATCGACCGTTACCTTTTAGAGGCGGGTGGACAAGTCTTGGCCATCCAGATCACGACCGCAGGTATGGAAAAGGCGCTGACTGATCTTGAGTACTTCTCGCGCCGGATCGCCGAGGAGGCGATGGAGTCGGGACTAACGACCTTGAATTGGGCGTCGACCGCCGTGGTGATCCGCGCGGACGTGAACGTGCGCAAGCTCGAGGGGCTCGAGGTCAAAGAACCCAAGGTCATCAAAGAGATCGAAGGCTTTGATTTGCGAAACGCATGGGTCCTTGTCGATGCCGTGGGTTTTTCGCCCGTGGAAGGTCAAAGCCAGCCCGGCGCCGAAAAGCCGATCGCGATGAAGTGCGATCTCGTTGAAGGTCAGAAAACCGGGTTCTTTTTGGATCAGTCCTGGAACATCGAGATCTTGGGACAGCTCCTCAAGCGCAACCCCCATTTTGAATCCCACATTCGCATTTTGGACTTGTGCTGCTACGTGGGCCAGTGGTCGACCAAGCTCACGCGCCTGTTTAAAAGCATGGGATTTGAGGTCGACGTGGAATTGGTTGATGTGTCGGCGTCCGCTCTGGCGTTCGCCAAAGAGAATGCCGAGCGCGAAGGCGCGCGCGTGCTGGCCCGTGAGCTCGACGTGATGGAGGAGCTCGGCAAACTGCCCGACCGCCATTACGACGTGGTCATTGCGGATCCTCCGGCGTTTATCAAAGCCAAGAAAGATCTGCCCACGGGCAAACACGCTTACTTGAAGTTCAACACGCAGGCGTTTCGCCTCGTGAACAAGGGTGGGCTGGTGGCATCATGCTCGTGTTCGGGCCTGTTTCCGGAGGAAGAGCTTCGTGATGTCGTCCGCAAGTCTTTGCAGCGCAACCACGTGCAAGCGCGCATGGTGGGCAAAGGCGGACACGCTCCGGATCATCCCACTTTGGTAAGTTTTCCGGAGAGTGCCTACCTCAAGATGCTCGTGCATCAGGTGGCGTTCTAGCTTTTGCGATTAAGCGCGAATTTCGGGCGTGCGGGTTTGGTGCAGGTTCGAAAGCTTGGCGATATAATCTTTGAGCGCGGCGTTTTCTTGGCGCAGAACCTGGATCTGCGTGAGGGCCTGCTGCAAGTGATTGTAGTAGTCGTGCGACTCGATGGTTTTTTTGTCCAACGCCAGCTTGAGTTCGATCAATTTTTTCTCGGCGACGTCCGAGAGATTTTTCAGCACGCCATTTTGTTGAACCGCGTGGCTTTCGAATTGCCCGAGAATGTCGTTCAAACGGTTGATCTCTTCGAGATGCGATTTGAGCGCCAATTCTTTTTCGTCCATTTCGAGCGCGCGTGAGTCGGCTTGAACCTCGAGATCTTTGATGCGGGCTTCGAGATTTTTGCGCTGCTGTTGCCACTGCTCGTTTTCGAGTTGAAAGCGGTCTTTGGCTTTGCTGAGTTCGAGACGGGTTTCATTTTGCAGCGCCTGGGCCAAATCGAGTTCGGCGAGGGCCGTGCGGTTTTTTTCGCTGAGGAACTGGTTCATCTTGCGTTCTTCAACGACCATGTTGTTGGCTTTGGTGCGGATCTCTTCGAGATCGAACTGCAATTTGAGATTGAGTTCGAGCGATTTGGCCAAGTCGGTGCTGATCTTTGAATTGGCCATGCGCTCTTGCTCGAGCTGCTCGGCGATTTTTTTGATCTCTTGGTTCATGTCGTTTTGCGAACCGCCCAGGGCGTCCATTGAACGGATTTTGGCTTGCAGCTCGGTCTGCGTCGCTTTGAGCTCTTCTTGCGAAATGCGCAGGTTGTACTGCATTTTTTCCAGCCTTTCGGACCAGAGATCCTGTTTGCTTTGCAGGTCGGACTTTTGACTGAGTTCGTTCAGCTTGCCGCTGATTTCATCAAAAAGTTTTTCGTGGGTCTGAGGTGTATTGGTTTTCATCTTGAAAGCCTTTGTTCAGTCGAGGGACGTCAGGATCATCGTAGAGTGGCCCTAAGTCGTGGTCATCAAAGAAATGGGAGGGGTCGAGGCCGCAACATAATTCTTTTTACTTCGTGGGCCGGTTGTGCGAATTCACCTGTGATGAGACCCGACAAAGACAAACCTTGGACATGGATTCGCTACCGCACCGGCATGTGCACGGGCTGTAGCGGTGATTGTTGCACGATGCCCGTCGAAGTGACGGCGTCGGATCTTGTTCGTCTGGGCGTGATTGGTGCCGATGAGATGGCGGCTTCGCCTAAAAAAGCGGCAAAGCAACTTCAGAAACAAGGACTGATTCAAAACTACCGAGAGGGGACGGGACTCTTCACGATGCAGGCGCGGCCCAATGGCGACTGTCACTTCTTGCATCCGGTGACCCGGCTCTGCACGGTTTATGAAAAAAGGCCCGAGGTCTGCCGGAAGTTTCCTTCAGACCTCGGGCCCAAGCCGGGGTTCTGTCCGAAGAACCCCAAGTAGTCAGCGTTCAGAGGTCGTGAGTGTTTACTTCGCGACCTGAATGGGAACGATGATTTGATCTTTGACACCGTCGTGTTCGAAATTCACGCGGATCTGCCACGGCCCTGCCATGACGAACCACGCTTCGGTCACCGCGAAGTGATCGGCGTTCAAGCGCTGCATTTTAACCGGAGCGGTCCCATGACCGTGGCCGTGACCCATGTCCATCCAAAGATCGACCGCGACGTTGTCGAGAGCGGCGAGATCCAGCGACCCCGACGTGAAGTGAACCATGAACTCCGAAGCTTCCGTTGAAACGGGAGCTTTGTGAAAGCCCATGTGAACGCAGAGGTCCGCGACTTGAGTGCTGCACACCTCATCGGTGTGAATGTCGTGAGCAGAGGCGCTCAAGCCCAAACCCAGGATCAAGGCGGCGATGATGGATGAAACAGCTTTCATTGAAATCTCCTTGAAGGTTGAACCTTCGGTTTTGTTTTTTACCGGGCCCAGCGGCGCTGCAAGAGCACCGTGAGACTTTGATTGAGTGACGTATTCACGGGGCTTCCGAACCAAGATTGATCCGAATACGAGCCGGTAACGGCCCATTCGTCACTCACCAGATAACTGGCCATCAGTGAAGCGGTCACGAAGCGCTTGAGGCTGCCGTCGCTCGTGACGGTACCGCGGCTTTCGATGGGATCCTCGTACGACTGGGCGATGCTCATGCCGAGTCTCAGATCGTTTTGATTAAAACCCGCGCCGAGCGTGGCGGTGCCGCCCCAACCCGGGCTCAGCGTACCGTCAAAGCCGGAAGCCGAAACCTGTTTTTCGAACGAGCGGTGCGCCTCAAGCGAAGCATTGAAATCCCATAGACGAATGGTTTTGGTCAGCAGGAGGCCCGCGCCCAGCGCCCAAAAACCCTGGCCGCGCGCCTCGAGCCCAAAGGTATCTTCGGCTTCGAACGAGGATTTTCCGGTGGGCACCGTGAGCGAGGTGAACACGATCCCTTTGGGGCGGTAAGGGTTGTAGTCCCAATCGGGCAGGGCCTCGTAGCCGAGGCCCACTTGCAAGTCGGCTAGTCCCGTGGAGCGCGCGCCCGCACGCTCACGCGCCAGCACCGGGATCGCGGCATTGGCTTGCCAGCGGTCGGCAAAAATATGGGCGGCTTCAATTTTCAGAGTTTGCGTGGTCTCGCCTTGAGTGCGGTGAACCCACTCGCCATTCGGTAGAACATCGCGATCTGTCTGGGATGTCGCCAGAGACGTGGTGAACTGGGCTTTCTCATCGCCCGCGATGAGCGAAGGGATCGCAAAATTGCCTCCGCAGCAGGGAGCCGCCATCGCGGCTCTCGAGAACATGAAGAAGGCGCCGAGGATGAGAAGCTTCACAGAATCATCCTTTGCGTGGCTTCATCGACCTTGGTGCCGCCGTTCCAGAGTTGGAAGTGCAAGTCCCACTCGCCGGGCATGATGAAGAACACATTTTTGATGCGGTAAAGACCGGGCGTGACCATTTCGATTTGGACGGGGATGGATCCATGGCCCATCGAAGGCATCCAGAGCAAAACTTTAAGTTCGGCGGCCGGCGCACGCAGCATGAGTCCTTGATTTTGCGGGAACGCCGTTTGCAGCAAGAAGCTTCCGTACTGCGTGGTGGAAGCGACGTTTTCCCAAGCCCAAGACACACAGAGATTTTCACTTTCGAATTTAAGTTCACAGCTTCCGAGAGCTTGGGTGTTGGGCTCGCCGCCGCCTTTGCTGTCCGCGTAGTTGGGCTTCGCGCAGCCCGCCAGAAGCGCCGCTGTCAAAATCAGAAATCGCAGATTATTTTTTCCAGACATCGGCATTTTCTCCGCGTTCGATCGCGCAGCCAAGCACTCGTGTTTCGCTTGTGCGCACGGGTTTATCTTGCGCCAGATCCGCGAGGGCCTCGCGCAGATAAAGTTTACGGGCTTTTTCGAACTTGGCCGAGTCGCTCACGCCGCCTTTGTAGAAGACCTCGCCTTGAGCACCCACGACGAAAACGTGCGGCGTTTTGAGAGCTTTCCACTCGTTGGCGATTTTAGCGCCCTCGTCTTGCACAACCGGAAATCCCAGGTCTTGCGCCTTGAAGTACTCCTGCGTGGACTCGCGGTTTTCATCGGTGTTCGAGTGGACGGCGACGAATTGAAACTGCGGATAATCCTTGGCGAGCTTGCGGACCTCGGCGACGTGACTGCGTGAGCAGGGGCACTTGACCGACAGGAACACCAGCACCAGCGCCTTTTTTCCGGGATCGAGCGCGATTTTGAGAGGGGCGTGGGTTTCGGCCGAAACCCCGTCCACGATGGGAGAGGTCGCTTCCGCGCCCAGTGGGAGAAGGGCACAAATTAAAATCGAGATGAGCGTTCGCATGCCGGGGTCGTAGCACGGAAGGCCCCCAAATGTGAGGGGGGTGCAACAAAATGAGACAGTGCTTCCGGCTGGGAATTAGACAGGTGCGGAACCCAAAACTGTCACCCCCCTCGGAACCGTCTCGTCCTGAGACCCCAAAACCGCCCTGGTTTCGCTGGGAAGCACGGGGATGGCACATTTCGTGGACTCCTTCATTTCAGGAGGCTTTTATGGAAAACATCAGTACACGCACTTGGACCGCGATCGGTGTCGTTGGCTTGCTGCTGTTCTTGGCCTCTGCGGCCCGCTGGGGTGTTCAGCGTGAAGCCTGGGCGCCGACGTCGGCGAGCTTCTCGTACGAAATGCCCCGCCCGCAAAACTACGAGCCCGGCTTTGACCTGTCGGACCGCGAAGTTGAGCGCGATTTCACCAAGCTTCCCGGTCTTCCCGCGATGAAAAAGGCCACCGAGAAAGCAAAAGCCAAAGTGGATCCCAAGAAGGCCGAGGCCGATAAAAAAGCCGTGGCCGCTAAGAAAGCCGCTGAGGCCAAAGCCCGTGCCGCCGCTCTGGCTGCCGCGAAACGCCGCCTACAGGTTAAAACCGTGAACACGGCGCGCGCCTCGACTTTGACCGCGAACTTCATTCCCGGTTCGAACTCGCAAACTGGAATGTACGGAGATTCGGGCATCGCGGGTACGGACACCACGGCAAATCCCGCCGACAACAAAAAAGAAGACGAGGACGAGCAGTTGACCGCGAGCCAATGGCGCTCGCTTCTGCAGAGCTCACCCTCGGCCGAGAATATCGCCAAGTTCATTAAGGCCAAGCACGAAGGCAAAATCGATTCGACGACTTACTACCAAATCGTTCACGAACTCTTGGTGGATTCGGCTTCGGACCGCCGCCGGGCTGCTCTGGCCATCTTGGACCAAGATATCAGCGCAAAGACTTTCGAGTTTTTGGTGACGTCTCTGGCGTCGGCGCCCTCGGATGCGAAAGCGCAAATTCAAAAGGCCCTGGCGAGCTACGCTCAGCCTTCAAAAATGGCTTTGTTGATTCGCGTTCTTTCGTCCTCGAAAGACGCGGCCGTTCTGCAAACCGCGGCGACCCAGTTGTCGACGGCTTTTAGCGATTTCAAAAAAGTCTACACGTCGAGCGAAAATCAGAACCGCCGCCTCGCCGGTGGATTTAGCCTGCAACAGTTCTTGGCGATGGTGTCTCCCTTGAAGCGCCTCGCGGAGGGCGGCTCAAGCCCCGTTGCGTCGCAAATGTCGCAGCTGGTTTCGGAGATTGAAGCGCTCAAGGCGACGGCGGGTCCCTCTCAGGCCAGTCGTCTGGCGATGCCCGGCACCGACATCTACTAAGCTCTCGACAGCCCCGAAGAGAATTGCCAAGATCAGGATTGTGAAAACGGTCCTGATCTTTTGCATTTTGTTGCTCTTTTCGCCTGGCGGATTCGCCAAGGTGGACTTACCGCGCGGATTGAATGCGCAGGAGCGAGGGCGGGTGCTCGAGATTTTGGGGCCCAGCTCCGGTCTTCGCGTTTTGGGAGATCCCTATCCCCTCGGCGGCTATTCGGGTGTCGAAATCGGCGTGTCGTACGAGACGATTTCCACCACGGATTTTTCTGGATTGGGAAGCAAGCCCACGCTGCAAGGGGAGACCTCGTACTTGCAACTCGGTTTTGCCAAGGGTCTCTACTACAATTTCGATTTGTTCGTGAACGTCGCGCCCATGGGTCAAAGCGAAGAGGTGTCGAGCTTCGGCGGCGGTTTTCGCTGGGGTTTTTTTGAGGCCGAGTACATGCCCATCTCGCTCTCTTTGCAAGTGGGCGCCAATTCGACCAGTTTCCAGGATCAAGTCAACGTCACGACTCAATCCATCGATCTCATCGCGGGTTTCGCGGTTGAAGACATCACGATGTACGTCGGCGCGGGCACCATCAAGGCCGCCGGGAGCTTTTTGGGAAACAAGGCGAACCCCTCGCGAGGCATGACCGACACGGGCGAGACCATTGAGGAGTCGCTCTCCACGTCGCGCTTTCTGGCGGGCCTTGTGATCAAATATTCGAAAGCCTTTTTCTCTCTTGAAGTGGCCCGGTCTTACGACCCCACTTACGGCGCCAAGATCGGCGTTCGCTTCTAGCACGCTCCTTGCTTAGTTCAAGAGTATGAATTTGCGGCTGTTCGGCCTTATTTTAGCTCTGATTTCGACGGTGCTCGTGATGCCTGCTTGCGTGACGCTCTCGGAGCGCCAAGACGGTCCCATGACCCGCCACGAGCAGCTCTTGGCCGAATTCAGAGCCGAGCGCGAAGCCAAAGAACGGGGAGCCCGCCGCCAAACGACCAAATCTTGGTCGCCTGTCTACCGACGTGGGGCTTATGAGCCCGACGAGTGGAACCGCACGGTCAATAAGCTCAGCACCCGCCGCGCCTTGAGCCGCCAAGATGAGGGCGGCCGTTTTCAAAGCCTGCACACCGAAGCCGGATGGACCAGCAGCTCCGGGCATTTCTACCAGAATTCGAATCCCGCCGACCGGGCCGCCGCGATTGAAGATGGCGACCTCGGAACCCGCTAGAGCCTGACCGTTAAGACATTTTGTTGACGATGTTGGTGGTCGATTTTCCTTCGACGAATTGAAGCGACATCACTTGACCGCCGTACGACTGCACGAAAGGTCCGCCGGCGATTTGATCGATTTTCCAATCGCCGCCTTTGACGAGAATGTCGGGCTTGATCATTTTGATCAGGTTTTCGGGCGTGTCTTCCTCAAACAAAGTCGTGAAGTCCACACAGCCGAGCGCCGCTAAAATCTCGGCGCGGTCGTTTTCGGATTGCAGCGGACGGGTGGGACCTTTGAGGCGCTTCACGCTGGCATCGGCATTGAGGCCCACGACGAGCAGATCGCCCAAACGGCGGGCCTCCTGCAAGTAGCGGACATGTCCGACATGCAGGAGATCAAAGCAGCCATTGGTGAAGACGATTTTTTGGCCCGAACGGACGGAGGACAATTTCGCTTCGATCTCGGACCGTGAACAGAATTGTCCCATGGGGAATTAAACTTTCCGCAAGAGCTCAGCTCCCGAGATTTTACCCGCCAAATCTTGGCGGACGATCATCGAGAGCAGAGGGAGCAAGAACATGCCGGTCGCGATCACGAGGGTCGCGCGTAAAAGCACGCGGCCCGCGTAAACCGTGGTTCCCAGCTGCGCGGGAAGCCCCACGCGCTGATCGAACACCCATTCTCCGGGCGTGTAGCCCAAGAACACGCGGCAAAGTGCGAGGTAAATCCAAGCAACACCCGCGAACATCAGGCCTAAGCCCAAAAAGACGGTGTTCTCGCCGACTTGATTGAGAAGCAGGAACAAGTCCACGCGCGTGACCATCAACAAGATGATCATGCACGCAAGCGTGCCGGCGGTGACGAGCATCGAATCCAAGATCAAAGACGACACGTCGGGGAACGATGTGCGGAAGGCCGGAGCGGTGGACTGATCCAGACGCTTCGAACCGTGCTCTTGAAATTCGAGTTTGCGTTTGTTTTGCAGAGTTTTGAGGATCTCGTCGACCGTCTCGGTTCCTGCTGTCGGCTTACTGCCAGGTTTTGTCGGAAGGTCGGCAACAGGTCGGCGGACCTGAGTTTGCGGCATCTCAATCTCGGGAAGACGGCTGTCTTTAAGCTGCGTCGGGGCCTCGGGAATACCGTTATTGAGTTCGAAACGTGCCGGTTCGGCGGCGGAACGGCCCGCCTGGCGGGGCTCCGACTTCTTGTGAAAGCCAAGACCTTCGGTCAGTGGACGAAACTCAAATTCTTCAAACGGATCGTTCGACATCAGTCCCCCGGCTGCGACTTTATTTGCCCGTGGCGCTTTCAGCGCCTGATTACTGGCCCGTGGCGCCTTCAGCGCCTCTCTAAAAGTCCGAATTCGTACTTTAGGACGGCTAAAAGGGCGATGCAAGCCGTTTCAACCCGCAAAACCTGGTCCCCGAGAGTGACCGGGGCTAGCCCAAGGTCCTGAATTCTTTGAACTTCCTGAGTTGAGAAGCCCCCTTCGCTCCCCACAAAGACCCAGAGTTCATCGAGGCCTTTGAGACCCGTTGTGCGGGTAAAATCTTGGACGGCGGTGGGGGCCGCTCCCTCATAAGCAAACAGACCCGCGCGGCGGACCGACGGGTTAGTGAAGTCTTTAAGAAGAGCGTCGAAGGAGATGGGCTCACTGAGGGGCATCAAATCGCCGCGGCCCGATTGCTGGGTGGCCGAGACGATGATCTTTTTCCAGCGCTCCATTTTGCTGGCAGGGAGCGAATCGGCTTTGCGGACAAAGCTGAAGTCCGAAAAGAACGGTTGGATGCGCGTGGCGCCCATTTCCACCGCTTTTTCCACGACGGCGTCCATGACATTGAAGCGCGGAACCGAAAGACAGAGCACGATGTGGGGTTTGGAAAGCTCGGCGACTTTGCGCTCTTCGATTTTACGGGCGTACGCGCGTTTCTTGCCGACTTCGGTGACTTCGACGAGCCAAGCCGTGCCGGATTTGCCGAGGACTTCGAATTTCGATCCCCGCTCTTGGCGGCACACATCGAAGATGTGATGGAAGGGATCGCCTTCGATCGTCACGCCCTCGTCGTCATAAGCGGAAGCTTCGAGCCAATAGCGTCTCATGCCTGCAACCAGTAACCGACCCACTCGTCTTTTTCGAGACGGCGCACGACTTTGAGGCCCGAGCCTTCAATGAAGTTTTCGAAGAAGTGGTCCTCACGCTCGAGCAGGATGCCGGTGAGAAACAGGTGGCCGCCGGGATTCAAGATGCGCATGAGATCCGCTTTGATGCGAATCAAAACGCCATCGATGATATTGGCGATCACGACGTCGAAAGTATCGTCCACCTCTTCGATCAATTGATCGCGGATGTCGATATCGTCGAGCTTATTGAGTTTGATATTCTCGCGCGCCACGCGGCGGGCTTCGGGGTCGATCTCGATTCCGGCCACCAGGCCGAAACCGATGCGCGAAGCGAGCATCGCCAAGATCGCGGTGCCGGTGCCGACATCCATCAAGGTCATCTCTTGGCGGCCGGGAAGTTCTTTGGCGACTTTATTCAAGAAGGCCGAAGCCATCTTCGTGGTGGCGTGCGTGCCGGTCCCGAAGGCCATGCCCGGATCGATCAGGATCGCGTGGTGGGCGTCGACGGGTGAAGGGAGCCATGAGGGCACGACCCAGTAGTCGCCCACGAGATTAAAGGCTTCAAATCCCTTTTTCCATTCGGCGAGCCAGTCTTTATTTTCTTCTTCGAGACTTTCCCAGCTGAGGCGTTCATCGAGTGCTTTGAGGCGCTTGAAGAATTCGTCTTCGGGTTGGGTCAAAAAATAGACGTCGATGTCGTGAAATTTAACGGGGATGAGATCGGGATCGTAGGTCAGATCCGGTTGCTGGTAAGCCAGGGCTTCGCTCACGCCCGTGGCCCCATGCTCGAACGCGATGGTGGTGATGATGTCTTCGAGCTGGCTCGTGACTTTGTGGACCCGGACGCGAAAGTAAGAACTCATTCCTTATGGTCAGCGACTTTTCCCATGGCTTCGGCCATTGAATCCATCACGGATCTCTGAATGACGGCCGGATTCAAGCTCGCGGTCGGTGGAGCTTCGGAACCGGGTTCTCGTTCGCCCGTCTCAGAGGTCGCTGTCTCCTTCTGGACGATTTTATGAACTGGCGGAGGGCTGTTGTCAACGAACGAGCCTTTGAGATCGATCAGATCGCCGCCCATGATTCCGGTCTGCTCCAGCATTGGATAAAGCTCGCGGCCGTAAGGTTTGTGCTCACGCGCAACGGCGATGCCGTGCTGAACAAAAATCACTTTGAGTTGGCCGACGGGGATCAGAAGTTCGCCGAAGGCTTGGGTGCCTGTCGCGTCCTTGACGTTCACTTTGCGAACCGCGCTCACGACGAGATTGGGTTTGAGGCCCGCTTCGCCGCCGGCGTTGATGTAGAAGTCTTTGTAAACGGGATCGGTGTCCGCGAGCGGAATGTTTCGGCGAACCTCGATGATGCGCACATCACCTTCGGCGGCGAACACTTCCCACGTGAAAAGCGCGACGAGCAGCGCGAGACCCGCGGTCAAAAAGATGCGTCCCAATTTTCCTGGCATAACCGTCCTCCTCATCCTGAGGGTTCATGCCATTTGTTTCGGAATGAGATGGCCGGAGCTGAAGGCGGCCTTGGTCGAGATCGTCTTAAGCCGGAGGCGCATTCGTGGGGATTTCGGGACGTCGATTCAGGACCAAAGCCGAGAGAATGAGGCCAGCCCCCACGCTCTGAACGGCGGAGAGGCGCTCTTGAAAGATCACGGCACCGGCGATGGTGGCCACCACCGGCTCGATCATCACCAGCAAGGAGGCGCGCGAGCTCGACATCTTTTGCAAACCCGAGAGGAACAGCGTGAGCGGTGCGATCGTGCAAATCACCGCAATGCCGAGCAAAACCACGAACCTCTCTGGCGGCCACTCGATCCAGGCCGTGGGAGAGGGATGATGGTAGAGCGCGAGGCCCAGGCTGGCGCCGATCATCACGTAAAAACTGGACGACAGCGGCCGCACGTCTTTTTGCACGACCCCCGAAATCAAGACGTAGCCGGCGTAGGCCAAGGCCGCGCCGATTCCGGCGATCACCGCCGACACTTTTTCGACGCTCCAGTCGCCCCAGACGAGAAGCACAAGTCCCGTGCCCGCGATCACGAGGCTGAGCGCCCGCAGCGGCGTCAGGCGTTCTTTCAAAAAGACCACGGCGCCGATATTCACGAACAGCGGAAAGGTGAATAGCAAAAGGGCCGCAAGACCCACGGTGATGCCTTTGATCGAAACAAAGTACAGCGTCGAGAAAACGGCATAACCCAGAAGCCCGAGGAGGAGCGAGATCACGACTTGCCGGCGTGGCAGGACCAGCCACTCGCGCTTAAAGATCGCGAGCGCCGCGCCCAAGACGAGCGCGGCGATTAAAAATCGAAACGTCAGAACTTCGCCCACCGAGAAGCCCAAGCTGTAAGCCCACTTGGCAAAAATGCCGAGAAAGCCAAAGCAGGCCCCTGCGAGAAGGACTTGAAGAGAACCCATGCGAAAAGGTTAGCGGCGTTTGGTGGCGGTGTCACGAGCGCTCGTTTTGAGCGACTTCTGACGGCCTTGATAGGTTTTCTTTTTACGAACCTCATCGGGCTCATCCGGCAAGAACACGCGTTCGGCGGCCACTTCGTTTAAGAAGAGCAGCTCGCCGCGGTCCATGGCCCCGATACGCAGACGGCCGATGGCCACGCGCTGGAGTTTCAGAACGTCGAAGCCGATCTTCTCGAACATCTGACGGATCTGACGGTTTTTACCCTCGGTAATGACGATTTTAAGCCACGCGTACTGGTCTTTACCGCGCTTGATACGCTCGACGCTCTTGGCGGCGACTTTGCCGCCTTCGATGGTCACGCCGCGCAGAAGCTTTTGGATCTTCTCTTCGGGGGGCTGACCATCGACTTTGACGAGGTAGGTTTTGGTGACTTCGGCTTTGGGGTGCATCACGCGGTTGGCGTAGTCGCCGTCGTTGGTGAGCAGCAAGAGGCCTTCGGAATCCCAGTCAAGACGGCCCACGGGGAACAGGCGCACGGGGAGGTCTTCGATGTATTCTTTGATCGTGGGTCGCTCGAGCGGATCTTCCATCGTCGTCAAGACGCCGGTGGGCTTGTAAAGAACCGCGTAGACGGGAGCCGCCTTGGAGCGAAGAGGTTTGCCATCGACGACGATTTTATCTTCAGAGGGGTCAACTTTGATGCCGAGCTCGTAGACTTTTTTGCCGTTTACGACGACGCGGCCTTCTTCGATGATTCGGTCGGCCGCGCGGCGCGAGGCCAAACCGCTATCGGCGATCAGTTTGTTGAGTCGAACTCGGGTGTCCGTGGCCGATTTTTGGGATTGTCGTTGTTCCATTTGCTGTCTCCGGCCTCACGGGCGTCCTGAACAAAATCCAGGTGGCTGAGGTTGCCGAAGCGAAGTTCGGGAGTACTCGCCGAAGCCCGATTTTGGGGGCGGGGCGCGGCCATCTGATTTTCGAGATCTCTTAGCAGAAGGCGCAAAAGTTTGTCACCGTGAAACACGTACTCAAGGGCGTTTTGAGAGCGGACTTGCAGGTCGGTCACCTGGGCGGGATCCAGGGGTTCGCCGTGGCGTAAAAGATTCAGGGTGCGCTCGAGATCCTGGGTCAGTTGCACGTAGAACGGGTCGGACTCACGGCGTAAGAAGGTCTGCTCAATACGTTTGAGCGTGTAGAACAGGCGGGGGTACGACTCAATGGGCGCCATCTTGAACTCGTGGAACTTCTGGCAAATGTAGCCGCGAACCAGGCTCGCGCTGACCACCTCGCCGGTGCGCATGAACCGGCACGTGACGAAAGGTGCAACCTCGAGCTTGAAGTGAAGGTCCTCTTCGAGATTAAGTTCAGAATCGTAATGAACCTCGAGATCCGTGCGCAGAGGCTCGAGATGGCCTTCGCGCATGGTGAACTTGCGGTCGAACTGGCGCACGGTGAGGCTGCGGTCGGGGTGCAAGATGACCGCGAAAACCATTTTTTCGGTTTCGTGCACGAGGCGAAATTTAGATCCGGTCTTTTGGTACTGAAACGTCAGGAATGAGTTGATCAGGTCCGCAAAGTCGCGCTTGGTCTCGACTTCGACCACTTGGGTTTCATTGGGCCAGCGCACGTGCTCAAGCCCGAGATTTGCCTGATGGATCACTTGGTACTGCTGCAAACACTGCTGCAGATCTTCGGTGAGCGAGACCCGGTTCTGAATCCAGTGCGGGTATTGCAGACAATCGTTGAAAAAGTGCGTGAGGATTGAGGGCGACCATGTCTCGTCTTCGCCGTGCAAATGCTGCAGATAGTTATGAAAGGTCAGCAGGCCCGGCGACAGCTGGAACTTTTGTGACGAAATGTACTTTAAGACCGAGCCAACATTCTGCATACTTAAAACGATAGGGATGACTCAAAGGATGAGTCAATTGCAAAGGATGGCAGAGATGCAAAAAGAGCTGAATCCGGATCTCTTCGGGGAGCCCAGCACCTCGAAAACCCGCACCGTCGAGGCTCCCAGCCCCGTGGCCACGATGGGTTTGCTTCACGTCAAAGAGGTCGACACCAAACTCGCCGAAATGCGTTCGCAGATGAACGTGATGATCGACAACATGAACCGCTTCGCGGTCCAGGTGAACGACGCGATGAAAGCCAACCATCAGCGCGTGGACAAAATGGGCGAGGCGATCCGCAAGCTCGAACAGAGCGACGAAGCGCTGACGTTGGACAACACGCAAAAGCTCAGTCAGCTGGCGCAAAAATTGGGCGAGCGCCGCACGCTCGACATGAAAGTTCAAGAGATGATCGACCGCCACAATTCGGTTTTGAAATCTTACGAACTGCGCCTGAGCCAATTGCAAAAACTGATCGCCGAACGCGAACAGCAAATCATGAACACGCAGTCGGCTTTGAACGAAGCAAAGATGGAAATCGCGCGGATGAAGCGCTTCTGATTTTTTGGGAGGTTGTATGAAATTTTTGATGGCTTTGATGGTGTCGCTCACGTTCTCGGTTTCAGGATTCGCTCTGGAAACCGTTGAAGGCGCGAAAAAAGATTACGAGGCGGCAAAAGTTGAAATGAAGGCGAAGCTCGATGCGCTGGATGCAAAAATCGATCAGCTCAAAGCAAGCACCGCCGAAAAAAGCACCGCCGCCAAAGAGAAGACCTTGAAAGAGGTTCAAGAGACCCGTGACAAACTGCGCGCGGACTACGAACTCATGAAGAACGAGACCGACAGCAAGTGGAAGTCGTTCAAAAAACGCATGGGACGCACGATCGACAAGCTCAACGCCAAAGCTCAAAAAGCCCTGAACGACTAGGGTCGCTTTTTAGGGTTCGAGGAACCAAACTCCGAAGTCGGGGATTTGGCATCCCGTTTTTCCGGCAAAGGTGATGCGGCAAGTTTCAAAAAAAGAGAGCGTCTCGGTGCGTTTGTTTTTTTTTAACGTCAGGCCGTTGGTTTTTTCCAGGGCCTCGCGCTCGACCGCCAGATTCGGAAATCGATTGGTCATGGTCGCGCCTTCCTGCAAGGACCAGCGAGAGTCTTCGATCTGTTTGAGAATCAGATCGAACGCTTTATCATAGCGGGGATCTCCCGGATGAATTTGGCTCCCCTTCACGAAGACTTTCCAGTTGTGCAGGTCCCGCGCGAGGTTCGGCGGTTGTGAGGGGAGTTTTGGAGATTCGGCCAGAAGGGCTTCCGCTTTCGCCTTCAGATTGGTTGCAGGCCGAGTCAAGCGCCCCAAGGTGTTTCGTTTTAATTGCAGAACATTGGTGTTGATCAAAAGTTCTTCGCGTCCGCCGTCTCCTTCGCGAATCAGGATCCGTTCTTGAAGGTAAGGTTGAGATCTGAGCAGACTCAAAATTTCATCGGCCCTTGCGGGGCCGGCCAAGAGCAAGAACAAAAGACAAAGTTTCATTGAAGACCTCCGCATTCAGGTGGCTGAACGAGGCAGGTGTCCTCCGTGCGCGTGCGGTAGGCATTGCTCGTGCACCGGTGGTAGTAACCGCGGAAGCACCGAGGTTTTAAGATCGTTTCGGTGTGTGCCCGCAAGAGAGTCGTGGCGGGTCTCGGCGCGGACGAGCGGCGTGAAATCATGACCCGACCCGGCTCGTTCACGACAAACTTGCCCCAGTTGCGCGCGCTGGTTTGGGCGGCGGTTCCGGAGTAAAAGGTGGAATACCCCGGCGGACAAGTGAGAGCGCCGGTGGCGGTCGAAACTTCGTGCCTGGAGGGTGCCGTTCGGCATCCATCCGAGGAGCAATTGCAGTAAAGAACATCATCGCGATCTTCAAGGGCGTCCCATTGGTTGTTCATCACCGAGCCATCTCGTTCGGTATTTCGGCAGTCGTATCGGTACTGACTCGCCGTCGGGTCGTTTTCTCGCTGTCCATTGTGGGCTTTTAAGGTGCGCTCGTGATAGCCATCACAAAGTCCCATGAGGTGAAGAGCTTCATGAACGATCGTGGGACAGTCGATTTGACTCTCCCATTGAGAGGCGTTCGAGCGAAAATTTTGTTTTTCGATCCAGACGGTGTTCGACGGGACCGCTTCGTCGTTGGTCATGTTGAGATGCAGTTCGTTTCCATCGGGATCTTTGAGGCGACCCTGCATTTGACGAAAGCACTCCTGCGCTTTCTGGCTGAAGCGTTGATGGGTCTCGCCGTGACGGGGAAAATATCCAAAACCCGAGCCGAGACGGCCGTACTGCTCTTGAACGTAATCTTGGTTGCCCCAAAATCGAATGTTCAAATCGACCTTGTAGACCCGTGGATTGGTGGTGTCGCGGGTGACCCGGTAACGACGCGTGACTCCCGTCGGTGAGTTGCGGCTGGCCTCATCGACCGTGCGAGACTCTCCCGGTTTCATGTCGGCGCAGAGCTGATCTTGACGAGCCTCCGCGATGCGATCCAAGCCACTGAGTTCATGTCCCGGAGCCGATCGTGGGGAGCCACCACTTCGGGGAGCCATGTCCAATCGGGCCCAGGCCGCGCTGCTGATCACGGTGAGTAAGAGAACCCAGGACTTCACGGTGCCTCCGCTTTTTCTCTGAGGGCCTCGACCCGTTTCAAAAAGGCCGAGACATCCTCAAACTCGGTGAGGGTCAAATCGTGATGCCAAGTTCCCTTGGCGTCATGAAAGACCACCGTCGGAAGACCGACGATCTTGTAGGTCTTTTTGAGTTCGTCCAGTTCAGGAGAGCTGTTGGTGGCGTCAAAGCGCAACAGGGCGAATCCCGCCGTGGCCAGTTTGAAGCGAGGATCGGCAAAGGTGATGTGCTCAAGTTCTTTACAGGCCGCGCACCAGTCCGCATAAAAGTCCAAGATCACGGGCTTGCCTTCACGCGCGGCTTCGGCCAGAGCCTCTTTTGAATAAGGCTTCCATTGATCCACATGAGGTCCCGGGGCGCTGATGTCATGGGTGTTGGTCGCCGTTCTGACATCAAAGAGGCTCACCACGATGAGACTGGCACCGATCAAGATCAACGCTTGGCAGAGGCCTTTGCGCACTTTCTTCCAAGCGGTGTTGAGCTTGTCGTTGGTTTCAAAAGCGCCTTTCAGTGAACCGAGCAGGATCAGGCCCAAACCGACGCAGGCTTCGAACCATCGAGTGGGAACGAGTAGATCCAGGTAATAGTAGAATCCGCCGAGCATCAAGAGGCCGAAGAAGTGCTTCACGCCGTCCATCCACGCTCCGGATTTGGGAAGCAGTTTGGTGGCGCCGCTAAAAATGCCCAAGATTAAAAAGAGCTGGCCGAGACCCAGTGCAAACACGAAGAGCGCGCCAAATCCGAGCGCCAGATTCTTGGTCTGCGCGATCCACGTCAGCACGCCCACCAAGACGGGACCCACGCAGGGGCTGGCTACGAGACCCGCGATCACGCCCATCAAGAAAGCGCCGCCGTAGCCGTCGGCATGGGCGCGGCCCAAGCGGTTTTGCAACCACTGCGGCGGCTGAAGGTCGTATAGCCCAAACATCGAGAGGGCCATCGCCAAAAACACGATGCAGACAAATCCCAAGACCCACGGCGAGCTCATCATTGATCCGAACAGCGCGCCCGTGCTTGCGGCGAAGACGCCCAAAAGCGAGTAGGTGAGCGCGATGCCCAAGACGTAAGCCACCGAAACCAATGCGTTCTGAAATTTCGTGCGCGCGTGGGCTTGGCGTCCAAGCACACTGAGCGTAATCGGGATCATCGGAAAAATACAGGGTGTGAGGCTTGTCAAAAAGCCCGCAATGAACAAGAAAACAAAAACAAAAATCAGGCTCTCTTTTTCAAAAATCTCGTGGACTGGGCGCTTAAAGAATTGATCCCAGCTCACCTCCGCCGACGTCGCCGGCAAGAGGGGCGGGTCGCGCAAGGTGGGCGGGGTTTGAAAGCTTACCGGCACTTCAAGCGTGGTCGGAAAAAGACAGAAGGTCTTTGTGCAGGCCTGGTAAGTCACGCGGATGATCAGCGGGTTGGTCTCGGCATCCAAATCGGCAGGGGCTTCGATCGGGGCGATCAGCGTGGCCTGATGGATGACGCCCAATTTCTTTTTCTTGGAAGTTTCGTCGAAGAATTCTTTGAGCGGAGTGATGCGGAACTGGCCGATTTTAAATTTTGACGCCTCGGTGGCCTTGACCACGAACTGATCCGCGTAGGCGCGATAACCTTCGGGGAGACGCAGTTCCAAACGAAGTTCGGCGCCTTGTTCGGGGCTCAGCAAAATGGGGTTCAGGCGGCCCGTGGCTTGAAGGGGATTTTCTTCATCGAGCGCACGTGCGCCCCAAGCCGGAGTCCATCCCACCTGAGCCGTGACTAATAATAGAAGGGCCGCACGCGCCAAAAAAGTCATTCACCCTCTCTTCGTCCTGAAGGCGCTTTCAGTGTACTGGCAAAAGGGCGGGTTCATCAATCACGACCTCCGTCTTGATTTCAGCAACAGGCCTCCTAAGGTCCTCAGGTCTCTTTCGTCTCGTTCCGATAACTTGCCTGAAGAGGTGAGTATGGGTTTTGTCGGTATATTACTGGTTTTCGGCTTGGTGTTCGGCGGTTTCATCATCGCCGGCGGTCACATCCACGTGATCTTAAAAGCCGCTCCCATCGAGATGATGATCATCGGTGGTGCCGCTCTCGGCGCTTACGTGATCGCCAATCCCATGAAGGTCATCAAGATGGGGATCAAGCTCTCCATCAAAGCGATGACATCAAAGGGACCTCAGAAGAAAGAGTACACCGAACTTCTACAGATGCTCTTCCAACTCTTCCAGCTGTTCCGTAAAGACGGACCCCAGGCGGTGGAGAAGCACATCGAGAATCCCGACAAATCGGAGATCTTCACGGCTTACCCCAGCTTCATGAAGAATCACCATGCGGTTCATTATCTTTGCGACACGATGAAAGTGGTTTTCGCGGCAGACTTGTCTCCTTATGACGTGGACGATCTTTTGAATGACGACTTGAAAGCGATTCACTCCGAAGAGCACATGGCTCAGCACGCGATCCAAGCGGTTGCCGACGGGTTTCCGGGTCTGGGGATCGTCGCGGCGGTTTTGGGTATCGTGAAAACGATGGGACACTTGACCGAAGGAACCGAAGTCATCGGTAGCCTCATCGGGGCCGCCCTCGTCGGAACGATGCTCGGGGTTTTTTGCGCCTACGGTTTGATCGGTCCCACCGCCACCAAAATGGCCGCGGACATCGAAGCCGAAGGCCGTTATTTGCAAGTCATTAAAGCCGCACTGGTTGCTTTGCAGCGCGGTTCGCCTCCGATCGTTTGTATCGAGTACGCTCGCCGTACCATTCAGCCTGAAGAGCGCCCGAGCTTCGACGAAGCTGACAAGGCGACCAAAGAAATCAAGAAGGCAGCGTAATCCATGGCAGCAGAGAAGAAGGGTCAAACCATCGTTATCAAGAAGATCATCGTGGCCGGCGCGGGCCACCACGGCGGATCTTGGAAGGTCGCTCTTGCCGACTTCATGACGGCGATGATGGCCTTCTTCCTCGTCATGTGGCTTCTCGGGCAAACATCCGAGACCAAGAAAGCCGTGTCGGATTATTTCTCGACGCCCAGCTTGATCGAATACAGTTTTCAAAACTTCGGCGTGGAGATCACGCTCGAAAAATTGTTCCTCGATTTCGTGAACGAGCCGCTCAAAGCGTTTGCTTCTTTCATGGAGCCGATGGACAAGACGCCGAACATCATGGATTTCGGCTCGCAGAGCACGGTCGCCGCTTTCATGGCCGACAAGCTCTCGGATATCATCGTCGGTAAAAAGAACATGAGCATCGGCTCGGACAAAGTGGACTTCGACATCCTGGACGATAAATTCTTCGTTCCCGGAACCGCGATCCCGAACGAGCAGTTCATCACCAACATGGACCGCCTGAAAGCGGTCACGCAAGGTCTGGAAGACTCGATCATCGACATCGATGTTCGCCTGTTCTACCAGTCGGTGGAAGGCTCAAATCCCGATCTCGCCAAAAAAGTCGCTCTCGAGCGTTTGGATCTGATCCGCAATAAAATCCAGGCCGGTCTTGAGCATCCCACGGTTGAAGTGAAGGGCAATATGTCCGTCACGGGCAAAAAGGGATTCATCGACGGCCAGAGCCAGCGCCCTCCGGGCATGATCCACTTCGAGATCAAGCAGAAGGAAGTCAAAGCCAACGGCAAAAAGCCGCGCAAGCTGGAAACCGCGTTCGGCAATCCCGACGACGGCATGGACGTTTACGACAGCTTCGTGAAGCAGTTGAACGATCAAAAGAAAAAGAAACCCGCGAACCCGTAGGGCGCCGCGTTTCAAAAAGGTGCCAGGCACCTTAAAATTTGGCGGTGGCTTGAAGGAAGAAGTAGAGGCCGCCGCGGCCGTCGAATTGGCCGCTGTTCGAATTGAACGTGTTTCCGACCGCGTAGGTCACTCCCGCCCATTCATAGTTGACGAGCGTTTTGACGTCGAAGTAGTTGGAAAAGCCGTCCGCTTTGACCATATTGTACCCGCCGTCGACCGACAACGTCAGGTTGTAGGGGATTTGCCAGTCGCGTGTGAGCGCGACCCGCGTGGAGGGATCGAGTCCTTCCCAGTTGCTGTTCACCTCGTACAAGAAGTGATACTCATAAATGCGCAAATCGATTCCGGTGAGCGCGCCGTTGTTCGAGCCACCCTGGTAGTAGCGATTGAAGGTGTAGCGTGCGGTCAGGTCGGCGTTCGTGGTGAGCACGAATTTATAGGCCAGGTACAGACGCAAGTTGAGATTGTCGTCAGTTCCCGGAAGTTTCACGTTCGATCCCCAGAGACCCATCTTGAATTGAGTCCAACGGTAACCCACTCCGGCTTGGAGCGCGTAGCCTTTGTCGGTCTGCGTGACTCCGCGTTCGACCCAGTTGGTGGTCAGCCCCGCTTCGCCAAAGATCTTTCCGGGCTGGAGGCTGTCGCTGGTCTCTTGCGCGTTGGCGCGAATGCAGAATTTCAGTCCGATCAGGATGATCGCACCCGCTAGTAAAAATCGAAGACGAGGATTCATCCTCTTGATCCTATCGAACCCCTTGAAACTCTTGCACTCCTCGCGAAACCGGGGAAGGTGTTCTGGACCTTCGGCCCGCGCTTGCTTAATTTCGCCCCTCGCACTAGTCTCGGGAACTCATGAATTGGTTGGAACAAAAGCTCTCGGACATCACGCTCATCGCCTTCGACACCGAAACCACCGGCGCGTATCCGCTTGGGGATGAGGTCGTCGAGTTCGGCGCCGTCAAATGGCGCGGCGGTCAGATCATCGACGAACTGCAAGTCCTGGTAAAGCCCTCGCAGCCGATGACCCCGTTCAACATGAGCATTCACGGCATCACCAACGAAATGGTCGAGAACTGTCCGCCGATGTCGACGCAAATTCAGAAAATTCGCGACTTCATGTCGGACGGCGTCTTGGTCGCCCACCATGCGCCGTTTGATATTGGCTTCATGACGGTCGAATTCGAAAAAGCGGGACTTCCGTTTCCGAACGATCCTGTCCTGTGCAGCAGCTTGCTCGCCCGCCGCTTGATTGAAGAGTCGCCCAATCACAAGTTGCAGACGCTCATCAAAGTTTTGAAAATTGATGGCGGCACCGCGCACCGCGCTCTGGACGATGCGCGCGCCTGTCTGTACGTGGAGCTCGAGTGCTGGAAACGAGCCGGCGAAGACAAAACCTTGGCCGAGATCTCGAAGCTGCAAGGCAAAGAGCTCAAATGGGCCGACTACGTCTTGCTGAAAAATCCGTCCAACTTGATCCAGGCGCTCGCGCTCGCGATTCTGCATAAAAAAGATTTCGACATCGTTTACGATGGCGGGAGCCTTAAAGGGAAAACCCGCCGGATCACTCCCCAAGGGATCGTGCGCAACCCCGATGGCGACTATGTGTCTGCGATTTGCCACATCGACCGTGCCCAAAAGCGTTTTTACTTGGGTAAGATCTTAGATTTTAGCTCGTAACGCCTCCTGCGATCTGTTGGCCCGTGGCGCTTCCGGCGCCTCTCTCTTCGGGATTCTCAACCTGTTTTCAGTTAGAAATGACCCCGGCTGGTGCTTGAACTTTGGGCTCGAGAACGGGAAAAAGGGCCTCTTTTTTGAGGAGCTTTTTCGATGAAACGCTTGGTCTCCATCTCGTTACTGGCTTTGATTTTTTCGGTGCTTTCGCTCGCGGCGGCTTTGGCTGATGCCTGTCCCCTCGGCCCGCGCGAAACCGAACTCTCGCTCGCGCGCGTGATGCGCAATTTTGGCCGCGGCACCATGCAGGCCAGCACGTCCATTCAGCGCGGGACTCGCGACGCCGGTGACGTGACCGAGGCGATGTTCAAGGCTTCGATCGACGGTTTGGCGATGGCGCAATCTTGCGTGGAGGCGGCGTTGACCGTGAACACCCGCGAGATGCTCCCGCTCAAGGCGCGTGACCTGAGCGGCGCGGCTCTTGATTCTTACATGGTGAAGTACCACGCCCTGATGCGCGAATTCGCGGTGATCTTGAACGATTTCCGCAACGAGTTCATCAAGCAGTCCGAACTCGCCGTCGGTCAGCGCGACTTCGGCGCGGCCGCGGCTCTCGAAAAAACCATGAATGAAAAAGTGAATGAGGCGCACGGCCTTCTTTAAGTCTTCTCTGAAGGCTCGATGATTTCGGGCTCGGGGTGATCGAACCCGGGCTGTAAGCGCACCATCGTCTGGCGCAAATGCGCCGCCAATTGTTCGAGATTCTTAAACTCATCCTTCGTGCGCAGTTTGAAATTGCGCAGTTCGTTCGGATTTTTACCGGCTTCGGTCATTTCTTGGATGTAGCGTTCAAACGCGTAAATCGGGCCCGCGATTTTATGCGAGATGATTTTGCCGACGGCGAAAAGGCCCACCGAAAAGCCGATGCAAACCAGCGCGAAGGTCAGCGCGAAGGGGATCAAGAACTTGTCGAGCAAGATCGGGTTGTTGCCGACGAGCTCTAAAATCGTCACGCGCAGGTAGGTGTAGCTGAAGACCATGGTCACGAGGCTGATCCCCAGTCCCACGCCGAGCAGCAAGAAGCAGTACTTCAATTGAAAGTGCGGATTGATCCAATACACTTTGCGCGCGTTGTTCTCGGGCCAAAGAAGTTCGCCATCGCGGATGATCGCGGTGACGATCAAGCCGTAACCCACCCACTGGAGCGCATCGGCCAGGTTGAAGGCCGGTGAAGCCATGTTCGGAGGGCCGAGGATGATGAAATCCACGACGTGGCCCCAGATGATACGGTCGGAAACGTTGCCGAGAATCCCGCCGAGCAGGATCGACATGCCCGTGCGCAACGTGAGGCTCTTGATCGGAAGCAGGTACTGGATCAAAGCGTAGGTGCAAACCAAGAATGCGCCGCCGGTCGAAAGCGAAACGATGCGCAAGACGGGCGGGAGGTCCGCGAACAATCCAAGCATGGCACCCGGATTGTGGTGCAATGAAAAATGCAGCCATCCATAGGACAGGACGCCGGGAATGTCGAGGGCCCAGAGTTTGGTCAATCGGTCCACGGCCCACGTGGCGATCAGCGGCAGAAATACGAGCGTCCATTCTTTTCGAGTCATGATTGGATCAGTCTATCCTTGAGTTCTTCGTCGCCGCAATCACAGTTCGGTTGCGACCTTGACTCTTGGCCGAATAGAGAGCCGTGTCGGCATGGGCCAGAAGCTCTTCATAGCTGGTGCTCGGGTCCGGAAAGCAAGAAACGCCTAGACTGATCGTCACGGCAGATTCGGCCTCGACCTTTTTGCGCAGGCGCTCTGAAATTTCGAAAGCCGTTTTTAAATCCGTTTCTTGCAGCACGATGCAAAATTCATCGCCGCCGTAGCGACAGATGCAGTCAAAGGTCCGGAGAGAGTCGCGCAAAATTTGGGCGATCTGCTTGAGCACGGCATCGCCGCCCAGGTGCCCGGCGTTGTCGTTGCGAATCTTGAACCCGTCGACGTCGGCCATGACGACCGACAGAGGGCGCTGCTGTCTTTGCGCGCGGTCCAGTTCTTTGGCGAGCCGCTGCTGCAGGTATCTATAATTATAGAGTCCGGTGAGCGCGTCGGTCGCCGAAAGCTGTTCGAGATGCGATTTCTGTTTGAGAAGTTCGTGAATTTGCTGCGCTTCTTTGATCTGCAAAATCAAGGTCGAAGGCTCCCAAGGTTTTTGCAGAACCTTGTGCACAAGATTGGTCTCGAGCGAATCGACGAGCGAGTTCAAGTTGAGCGCTCCCGAGATCAGGACCCGCGCGGTGGTGGGCGAGAGCGTTTGCAATTCGCGAAAAAAATCGAGGCTGGTGCCTTCAGCCAGATGAAGGTCGATAAGCGCCATATCGAATTTTTTTTGTCGAATGAGAGTTCTTGCTTGGGTGAGGTCTTGCACGAGACTCAGATCGAACTCGTGACGCAAAAGACGTTCGAGCGCCGATAGAACCATCGGATCGTCATCGACCACCAAGAGGAAGGCTTTCTTTGCTTCACCCACCGAAAAAGAATAGCATTGAGTCTATGCTGAAAACATCATCTATCTTTTGTGCCATCTTGGTTCTGAGTTCCTCGTTGTGGGCGGCGGATTTTGATGACGCCGCGGTCGAGAAGGCCCTGCGTCCGTTGGGAGATTGGAAATCGAAGACGACAATTTACATCGCCGAAAATCCCGGCAAAATTCTTTATCAAAATCAGGGCACGAAGGAGTTGATCCCCGCGTCGGTCACCAAAATCCTGACGGCCGGCGCCGTGCTGAAGCATTTTCCTCCGGGCACGAAGCTCAAAACGCAGATCTACATGGCGGGCAAAGATCTTTACCTCAAGGGCGGCGGTGATCCTGGATTCGTCTCCGAGACGATGTGGTTTTTGGTGAATCAATTCACGCGCGCGCAGATTCAAACGATTGAGGGCGATATCGTGGTTGACGACACGCTCTTTGACTCGCTCCGCTTCGATCCCAGCCGCCAAAAAGAGCGTGTCGACCGCGCTTACGATGCGCCGACCAGCGCGATGTCGTTCAATTGGAATTCAATCAACGTTTTTATCCGTCCCGGAAAGTCGGCGGGCGAGCCGGCTTCGGTTTTTTTGGATCCCGAAAACGAATACACCACCCTGCGCGCGAGCGTGCAAACCGTCGCGGGTTCCGGCAACGAGCTGATCGTGGACCGAGATGAAACGAAAACCGGAGATCTGTTGATCGTCAAGGGCAAGATCGGCGTGAATTCGAAGGAAATCGCGGTCTTTAAAAACATCACCAAGCCCGAACTCTGGGCGGGCGCGCAGCTCAAGTCATTTTTGAAGCAGCGGGGAATCGACGTGAAGGGCAAGATCCGCGCGGGCACCTTGCCCGAGAGCGCGAAACTCGTGGCCGAAGCCGAGAGCAAGCCCATCGAGCAGATGGTGGCCGATATGAATAAATTCTCGAATAACTACGTTGCCGAAATGTTGACCAAAAATCTGGGCGCCATTCAGGGGCCCCCCGGAACCATCACCCGCGGGATCGAAGTGATTCGCGAGTACGTGAAAAGTTTGGGCGTGGACGCCACCGAAGCGCAGATTTTCAATCCTTCGGGGCTCACGCGCACCAACCGTCTGAGTGGACGAGCCCTTTGGCGGGTCCTGTGGGACCTGCATTCGCAGCTGATGTACGAGCCGGAGTTTCTCACCTCGCTCCCGATCGCGGGCGTGGACGGCACTTTGAAGAAGCGCATGAAGGGCAGCCCGGCCGAACGTTGGGTTCGCGCCAAGACCGGATACCTGGACGGGGTCGTGTCTTTGGCCGGGTATGCTGGACGCAAGGATGGAAGAGTGATTCCCTTCGTTTTGATTTACAACGGATCTGCCGATGAGTCCAAAGTGCGAAACGCATTTGATGATGTCATGAAGGTGTTGGTCAAATAAATGAAGAGATTCAATCTAGGCAGTGCTTTGCTCTCGTTGGCTGTGTCTTTGGTTTTTGTTTCCGCGCGCGCGCATGATGATGCCGCGATGGTGGAGCGTGAACCTGCGGAGGTTCCCGCGTCGATCGCGCTCCCTGAGCCGACGGGTGATGCCGAAATCGCGACCGACACGCCCGTCACGCACGAGGCCATCGAGGGTGATCAGTCCCTGACGAGTTCGCGTCCTTGGCGCGCGCCCGAGTATTTGAATCAAACCTCGCAGCTCGGCTGGAATGAAGCGGCTTTCGCCGTCCCCAAGGGACTCGAGACGCAAGTGAATTTCTGGGTCGATATTTACAGCAAATACACGACCGATCAGGGCGTTTTGCACGACAGCGAGTACATCGATCTCGTGTATGAGGTTTTGGACTTCACGTACATTTCGAGCCGCGCCGACCTGAACGGCTTTCAAAAAGAGCGCATGAAAATCAAGATGGTCAAAGACGCCAAGAAGCGCGTGATCGACATGCTCAAGCGCTTTGAAACCGTGACCGACGCGACCACTTTGCCTGAGAACGAGAAGAAGGCCTGGGATTATTTCACCAAGATCGAAGGCAAGAAAAAGTTTAAAGAGGCGACAAGCAATTCGCGTTTACGATTTCAGCTGGGCCAGCGCGATCGGATCGTCCAGGGCGTGTTCTTCTCGGGCCGTTATCTTGAGGAGTTTGAGAAGATTTTTAAAGACGCCGGATTGCCGATCGAGCTGACACGCTTGGTGTTCGTCGAGAGTTCGTTCAACGTACTCGCGCGCTCGAAGGTCGGCGCCAGTGGTCTGTGGCAGATCATGCGCTACACCGGCAAACCTTACATGATGATCAACGACGCGATCGACAAACGCAATCACCCCACCGAAGCCACCAAGCTCGCGGCCAAGCTCCTACGCAACAACTACCAAATGCTGCAGGCCTGGCCTTTGGCGGTCACCGGCTACAATCACGGACCGAGCGGCGTTTTGAAGCTGACCAAATTGTACAAGTCCCGCGAATTGGGCGATCTCACGCAAAACAACGGTTCGAAGAAACGCCTGGGGTTTGCTTCGCGCAATTTCTATGCAAGTTTCTTGGCGATTCTGGAAGTCGAGAAGAATGCGCCGAAGTATTTCGGTACGGTTCAATGGTCAAATCCCTTGGGAGCTTCGGATCTCGTGCTCCCGAAACCCTTGACCTACACCAAGCTGCTCGAGTGGTTTGATGGTGACGACCACAAGGCGCAGATTTTCAATCCGCACATCACGTCGCTCACGCGCAAGGGAAAAAAGACTTTGCCGAAAGGGGCGGTGATCTCAGTGCCCCAAAATAAAGAGGGCGAGGTCCGTGAAGCCCTCGCCCAGCCTGAAATCGTTCGTAAAAAAGGTCAGAAGGCCGCTTCGTCCAACGATCTGTAAGGATTGTCCGCGTACTCGAGAAGATACATGCAGGGCTCGATGTTTTTTTGCACGACGCCCTGGATGACGCCCTGACCGGGATAAAATCCGCCCGATCCCCACTGATTCGCGGGATCCAATTCAAACGTGAATGAAATCACTTTCTGCGTTCCGTAGGCCCAGTCGGTCAAGTCGCCGCTGGCGATGTACAGATCCGACGATTGCTCGGGCGTGTACTTGTTCCAGGTCGCCATTTTGCGGGCCATCTTTTCGTGAACGGCTTTGTCACGCGCTTCGCTGATGCTGCCATTCGACCAGCCCCAAGGATAGAGAATCAACTCCGAGAAGGTGTGGAACGAGAGCAGGATCGAGATGTTTTTGTGGGTCTCGATATAGAGCTTGATCGCCTGGGTTTCGGGTTCGCTAAACGCTTGGGGACCCATATAGGTCTCGCTGTTCGGGCTGTTCGAAGAGCCGCCGGTTCCCCATTGGTAACCGTAGTTGCGGTTCAGATCGACGCCGTAGGTGCCGTCGCGGTTCACGCGTCGGTTTTTACGCCAAGTTTTGTAGCGTCCGCCTTCGATGTCGTACTCAAGGCCGTCGGGATTGACCATCGGGATCAAGTGAATTTCTCGGGTTTCAACGTAGCGAACGGCTCGGGGATTGCCTTTTTTGTACTCGCTCATCAGCCACTGCACAAAACGCAGAGGGACCTCGACGCTGAGGTGTTCACGCGCGTGGTGTCCACCTAAGAACAGAACGGCGGGTTTGTTCTCGGAGAAGTCGGGATTCGTCGAAATGCGCAGCGACCAGATGTCGCGGCCTTGATGGGTCATGCCGATCGAACCCAAGCGCATCAGATCAGGGTACTGATTCACGAGTTCGTCGAGAGCCGCCTTCACTTCGGTGTAATTGTGAAAATCGCGGTCCTGATCGGGGAAATCCATCGTGCTCGTGAGGACCGAAGAGTGCTCGACCCAGCCCAGCTTCTCGAGCTGATTCTTTTCTTCGAGATTGGCGATGGCCAAAACCCAGTCTTCACCCACGCGTTCGATGGAGGCACCGGTGTTGGCAACCACGCTGCGTTCGAACTTATCTTTGGCGCGGACTTTGAGCATGTATTGAGTGGAATCAATCGACTCGGCTTGATGGATGGGCAAGAACGCCAATCCCGCAAGTGTCAGGCAAGCTAAACAACTTTTAATTTTCATCTTTGCGATCCCTTCCGTGGAACGTCTTTTGTGCCCCTGAAACTAGCACGTCCCATTTTGGCACCACAAAGAGGCAAGAATTTCCTAGACCATGGTCTAGGCGCCTGTCAGAGCACAAAAACAAAACCCGGCGCGCGGCCGGGTTTCAATAAAATCAGTCTAAGGATAGAGAGGCGCCGAAGGCGCCACGGGTAAATAGAGCGCAGGATGCGCGATCGGCGCCGAAGGCGCCACGGGTAAATAGAGCGCAGGATGCGCGATCGGCGCCGAAGGCGCCACGGGAGACAGAGCGCAGGATGCGCGATCGGCGCCGAAGGCGCCACGCGAGACAGAGCGCAGGATGCGCGTTATTGGAAGTTTTGAACTTGGGCGATGTACGGGAGATTGCGGTAGTAACCGTCGTAATCGAGGCCGTAGCCCACGACGAAGTCGTTCGGGATTTTGAAGCCGACCATGTCAATCTCGCAGGGAACTTTGAGCGCGTCGGGCTTCTCAAGAAGCGCGATCGTGGTGAGGCTCTTGGGCTTGCGCGAGAGGATGTTGCTTTTCAGGTAGTTCATGGTGAGGCCGGTATCGATGATGTCTTCAACGAGGATGACATGTTTGCCTTCAACCGAGTGGGCGAGGTCGAGAGTGACCTTCACTTCGCCCGACGAGCTGGTGCCCGAGTACGACGAAACGCCGAAGAATTCGCAGTGAACGTCGCCTTGGATGGCGCGAATCAGATCGGAGTAGAACATGAACGAGCCTTTGAGCACGCAGATCGCGACGATCTCGGTGTCTTTGAACTTCTTGGTGAGTTGATCGCCCAGCTCTTGGACCTTTTTCTGAATTTGTTCTTCAGAGATGTACGTCGAAAGTTTCAAGTTCATGGTCATAAAGTCCTCGTTCACACGAAAGAGTTGTTCATAATTTCGCCGAAGCCGCCGCCGCCAGGAACGATGTAATCGGAGTCGTTCAGACCCTTTTCCTGATCCCACAGTTTGCCGGGCTCGGTCTCCAAAACTGCCTTGGAAGAAAGGCCCCGGTCAAGGCGAAGAGCATAGATCTGCAAATCGGGATGGGCCGTCAAGACCCGGCGCAGGTATTCGGGCGTCACGATCAGGTGCAAAGCCAGGTAACGGGCCGCCGTGCCGGGAACATTCTTTTTGTAATGATCCACCGCCGCCACCAGGGTGCTGCCGGTCGCTCCCATGGGATCCGGAAAAAACACGAACGCGCCGTCTTGGCCGCCGCCGATTTTGCTGGCGCCGAACTCGGTGCCCGTGACGTGATGGCTTTCGTTGGTTTTGCGGGCCGCGAAGATGTGATCTTGGCGGATCAATGCGGGCTCGAGGTAATCATGCAGAGCCTCGTAGCACAGATGCGACGGGTACGTGCCGGCGCGGGCCAGATTGACCGAAATCGCTTTGGTTTGGGGCTTGATGCGCAGGCCTTCCAGAAGAGCATCGGGATGCGTTTCGGTCATGCGCGTGGCGACTTTAAAGCTCTCACTTGGCAGCTGCTGGTCGATCGCGAAACGGAGCATGTTTTGGTAGAGCCGGGTGACCAGGTGGTTGATGCGCGGCTGAAAGGTTTCGGGGGAACAGAGGTCAGCGAGCCAACCCTGAAGCGACGGGCTGCTCAGGAGGTGGACCTGAGACCCATAGTGGTGTTTTTGCTCATGAATCATGGAGCCGAAGTATCAAAATCAATGAACAAAGTAAACTCGGAGCTTTGGTTTTTAAAAGCCGCCGATTCGAAGATCCTCATGATGCCTTCGGGACCCAGAAGATCTTCGCCATCTTTGGCGATCTGACGGGGCAGCGCCATGTGAACCATCATTCCGTATTTGTTCGGGATATCGAAATTCATGGCGGGCGAGGAGCTTTTGCGAAGCGTGACATCGCCTTGAACCTGCTCGGGAAAAGATTTCAAGAGTTCGATCTCGCCGCGCAGGCGCCCCGGGATGCTGGTGTCCAAGACGATCAGGGTGGTGATGCCCACATCTTGATTGTCGGCCGTTTTATTGCCCACGAACCACTGCTGTTGGGCGTTGCGGGCGTCGAAGGCGCGCGAAACTTTTTGCAGCACCTGCACGCCGTTTTGTCGGGTCAGACGTTTCGCGATGTCGGCGACGGGACCGGCTTTGAATTCACCGAAATCGGTGAATTGGCCGGAGCCTTGAGACTCTTCTTCCATTTGATCGAGCGCCTGACGGCTGACTTCGGTGTAATAAATGACCGCATTGACGACGCGGTCGCGGCGCGCGGCCGCGCCCGCGGCGCTGGCGTCGGGCGTCGGTGTCGCGGACGGCGTGGCGGTTGCGGCGGTCGTGGGGTTCATGGCGGCCGACGCGAGCATCTTTACGGGCGCCGCCGACGCGGCCGACGCGTCTGAGGCGTGTTCGGGCGGAGCGGGCGTTTGCGCCGAGGCTTGCGCGGTTTCTTGAACGATCGGCTGTGCGGTTTGAGCGGGGACGGCGGCGGGGCCACTGGCGGCAAGGTTGTCGCTTTGATCGACCATCATGGGTCCCGAACGCAGAAGCCGTGCGCGGCTCGCGAGTTCATCGCGCTGGCCCTGCCGGATGTAGACCACCGAGCCCGCCACCACCGACATCGTGATCGCGATCAAGAAGACGGGATTCACCAGAACTTGCTTCCAGAGCGGCGGAGCCGCCGGAACATACGACAGCATATCGACGCCGCAGCTGGCGCAATACTGATCTTTCGGTTGTGAAAACCCGCACTTGGGACAATTGATGAGCATTTTCCTGATCTTAGCATATATAATTTGTTTTCCCTCAAGGAGAAACACTTGACCCCCGCGCCTCGGGCACGCGAAGTTCCTGATTCTTATGACCAAGGTCGAGAAAGAACTGCACGTTCCGGTGATGTTGAAGGAGATCCTCGAGATCGCCTCTCCCGTTTTGCTCGATCCCGAAAACGAATCGCCCCGCTACTTCGACGGCACTCTTGGCCGCGGCGGTCATCTTTCCGAAATCATGAAATTGGATTCACGGATCAAAGGAGTCGCTTTCGACCGCGATCCCGAGGCGCTCGAGTACGTTTCAAATTTGCGTTCCGACTGGATTCAAGACGGCCGACTGTTGCTCAAACATTCGAACTACGTGGATTTTTCTCCAAGCACCGAAGGGCTTTTCGATTTCATGTTGCTCGATTTGGGCGTGAGTTCCCCGCAACTCGACGAAGGTCGTAGGGGCTTTAGCTTTTATCATGAAGGCCCTTTGGATATGCGAATGGACAACACCAAAGGGGACACTGCCGCGGATCTCATTGCGAATTACGACGAAGAGGATCTGACCACGTTGTTTCAAAAATACGGCGAAATTTCACGTCCCTACCGGGTGATCCGCGCGATCTTGCACGATCGAAAAGACAAGCCCTTTGAGACCACTCGCCAACTCGCCGGACTCATTGAGCGCGTTGACGGATGGCATCGAAAAGGTCATCACCCCGCCACGAATTACTTCATGGCGCTGCGCTTGAAAGTGAACGAAGAGCTCGATTCGACCGAGCGGAGTTTGCGTCCGCTCATCCACGGACTAAAGCCGGGGGGCCGACTTGCGGTGCTGACGTTTCATTCTCTCGAAGATAGAATTGTTAAGAATCTCTTCAAGGATGAAGAAGAGCTCGGATCTCCGTTGTTCAAAAAAGTGATCAAGCCCACGTGGGAAGAGTCACAAAAGAATTCACGGGCCCGTAGCGCTAAACTCCGAGTTTTCGAGCGAGGTAACCACCGTGTCGATACAGCTCAAGGATTGGGCTCCACTTAAACCGTTCTTCAGTGTCGTTCTGATTATCTCCACGCTATTTTTTCTCGTCTTCCTGCAGATGGAAGAACGCCGGATGGGCTACGAGATCCTCAAAGTCACGCGCGTGCAAAAGCGCATGATGGAAGAGCGCCGCGTGAAAGAGATGCAGCTCGCCAAGCTCACGCGCCCGCAGGCCGTGGAGCGCGCGGCGACCTCGCGCCTGACTCTCCGAAAAGTTCAAGCCAGTCAGATCATTCACCTCTCGGGTGCGCAACCTTTGTTCCGCTCCGGAAATGAACGCGGAGAAGTGAATTGAAATCTCGTGTCTTGCTCCTGTTTTGCGGATTGATGGTGCTGTGGGGGGCTCTCGTTCTTAGGGCCGGTTGGTTGCAGATCGTTCCCGATGAGCGGCTCGCGCAGTTGCAAGAGCGCCAGTTTCAAACGGTGATCACCTTGCAAAACCGCCGGGGTGCGATTGTCGACCGCAACGGACGCGATCTCGCGCTCTCGATGACCGCGTATTCGCTGTATGCCGATCCTAAAATCCTCGAGGGCCGCAAGGCGCTTTCGAAAAAATTGGGTAAAGCTTTGGGCCTGAGCCCCGAGAGTGTTTACGCCAAGCTCAAAGATCCGACCAAGCGTTTCATCTGGCTCGCGCGCCTCCTGCCTCGCGAGAAGTACGACGAAATCAAAGCTTGGGACGTTCGCGGTCTGTCGTTCGTCGAAGAGTTCAAGCGCGTTTATCCCAATGAAAATCTGCTCTCGTCGACGCTCGGGTTCGTGGGCGGGGAGGGGCAAGGTCTCGAAGGGCTTGAGCTTGCGTACGACAAAGTTCTTCGCGGCGATAAGAAAAAAGTCATCGCCCGCCGCGACGCCCGCGGCCGCCCGTTGGTGGCGCAAGGAATGATGTTTGCCGAGAACATCGAGGGCTCCGAGATCCGCTTGACGATCGATGCCGAAGTTCAGCACGTGCTCGAGAATGAGATCGAAAAAGCCGTGCGCGAATTCGATGCGGAGCAGGCGTTCGGCGTGGTTCTGCACGCGAAGACCTCGGCGATCGTGGCGATGGCCAACACGCCGACTTTCGACCCCAACCGCGCGCTCAAAATTCCGAACGAACTGCGCCGCAACCGCGTGGTCACCGACACCTTCGAGCCCGGCTCGGTCTTGAAGACTTTCGCCATCGCCGCCGCTCTTCGCGAGAAAAAAATCGCGCCCAACACGCGCATTGACACCGAGAACGGACGTTTCGTTGTCGGCGATCGCATCATCCGTGAGGCCGAGACCACGCACCGCTGGAGCAATCTGACGGTGAGCGAAGTCCTGGCGTTCTCTTCGAATATCGGGACCACGAAAATCGCGTTCATGCTCGGGCCGGAAAGTTTGCGCTCCTCGCTCTTGGATTTTGGCTTCGGTATCAAAAACGGCATCGATCTTCCGGGCGAGGCTCGCGGCGCGCTTTTGCCTTTGCCTTGGCGCCCCCACTTGCTTAGCAACATCTCTTTCGGACAGGGAATCACCGCCACGCCTTTGCAGGTCGCCAATGCTTACGCCGTCATCGCGAACGGCGGGGTGTTGAATGAGCCCTACCTGGTGGCCTCGCTTCGCGACCCCGAAACCGGCAAGATCCAGCAGCGTGAACCCAAACAGGTGAAGCGCGTGCTGAGTCCCGAAGACGCGGCCGCGATGCGCATGATGCTCGCGGGAGCCACGGGCGCGGGCGGCACTGGAACCAATGCGCAGGTTGACGGCTTCGTGGTCGCCGGCAAAACCGGAACCGCGCAGAAGGTCGATCCTAATGGCCGCGGCTATTTGAAGGGGGCTTACATTTCAAGTTTTGCGGGCTTTATCCCGGCCAACGACCCTGAGTACGTGATTTTCGTCGCTGTCGATCATCCCAAGAAAAATTCGTACTACGGCTCGCAAGTGGCGGCCCCGGTGTTCTCGCGGGTGGCATCCTACATCGTACGCAAAGACGGCCTGGCTCCGCTCAGCCTCAGTGAGAAAAATCTGATTCCGCGCGTGAAGCGCGAACTCGCGGGCGAGCACGACCGTCACGACTCGGTCTTCGCCGAGACGGCAAAAACCGCCGCCGACATTTTGTCGCTTCAAGCGGCGGCGATGATGGATGTGATTCCCGATTTGAGCGGCATGACCGCGCGCCAAGTTCTGCAAAAGTTTTCGGGTCAGCCCGTGCATGTCCAGATCCGCGGACAAGGCACCGTCGCCGACGTGATTCCGGCGGCGGGAACCCCGATGGTGGATCTCAAGCGTATCACGGTGATTCTGCGCTGACGTGCCGGTCACTTCTCGAGAGAATCGAGCTCCTGAGCTCGGTTCTCGAGCGTGTCGATGAATCTCTTTTTCTGTTTTTCCGTTAAATTTAAGAGCATCCAGGCGAGCGTTTTTTTGAGCTCAAGGCGAGAGACTTCTTTTTTAGCCTTGTACTCGGGAATCGAAATTTCACGCTGCTTGTCGCTCCAGGCTTCGAGACTGTCGACAAATTTGGGACCGTTGAAGGATTTTTCGGTGATCCCGGCGAACTCCTCGAATTTGGGGAGCAGGAAATCGCGATTCTTCGCGCGTTCTTCCGGAGGCCACGCGTTGCTTTTGCAATAGTCGTCGATGCGCTTTTCTTGCTCATTCGTCACGCTGCCGGTCCAAATTTCGACTTGGTCTTCGAGGCGGCCCGCGCATTTGCCGCTCGATTCACGTTTGATTTTGCCGCTCTGCTTGGCGTAGTTCTTTCGAAACGACTCCCAGTTGTGCCACTGCAAAACCTCAGAAGCCTTTTTCATCTCGGGCGTCACGACATGCCACGCGGCTTTAAAAAGGTTTTCCCAGGTCTGCTCTTTTTGATCGAGAAGCTTGATCGCGTCGGCCTCGGTTTGGGGCGGTGATGTGCGCATCGTTTCGGCCGTCGCGCGAAACTCAGCCGTGACGGAAGGGATCCACTCTTTGCGAAGTTTGGTCTTGGCTTTGGCGAGTTCGGCTTTGACCTTGGCGGATTGATCGCCTTTGAAATCGAAATGATCGTCAAGAGCCCAGTGCGCGCTGGTATCCGCGAACCGGTAGGCCAGCGACATCCGGCTGCAGCCCGTCGACAAAGCGGCGAGGGCCAAAAAAAAAGACATCAAAAGTTTCGCCATCGCAAACCTCCTGGCGGAAGGTGGCAGCTCCCTTTAGAGCGACTTGAGGTAGTCGTTCAGTTTTTGGATGGCGTTCATGGGGATTTCGTGTCCGCCTTGGAACGTCATCAGCGAGCCTTTCAGGCCCGCTTGGTTCAGTAGGGTTTCAAGTTGGGCCGCGCCTTTGTGCGAAAGCACCATGTCGCTCTGGCCGTGACTCATGAAGAAGCGGCTGCCGGCGCGTTTTTGCGCGAGCTCTTTCCATTCGGTTTTATTCACCAAGGCGCCCGACAGAATCACGAGGCCCTTGGGCGTTTCGGGCGCGCGCAAGAAAATGTCAGTGGCCAGCATCGCGCCTTGCGAGAAGCCGCCCAGGATGAGGCGGTTCCAGGGCACTTTGAGCGCGGCGATCATCTCGAAGATGCGCGCGGTGAGCTTTTCGTGGCCATCGGCTTTGGACTCGCTCAAGTCTCGCGGAACTCCCGTCATGGCCGCACGCTGCAAGGCCTCGACGTCGATGTTCCACCAAGCGCGGCCGGTCCAGCCGGGGCCGATCGGAACTTCAAGAACGCCTTGCGGAAAAATCATGTGCGTGGGCTTGCTCGTGACGATCACGTCCGACAGCGAGCGCAGGTCGTAGGCGTCGGCACCGTAGCCGTGAAACAGGATCAAATAATCCGCGTTCGCCTCTTGCTGGGGATCTTCGACCGGGACTTCCAAACATTGCACTGTGCCGAGTTTTCTCATCCCTTGAGTCTTACCACTATCGACCCCAGAATGAAACACCGATGAAGCTCAAAGAGTTGATCGAAAGCCTCGATCCCAATCCGTTGCGAAAAAACAAGGAGCCCTTGGCTTTCAGCCGGCTCGATCCGGTTTGGATGGATGTGCGCGAGCTGCAAATCGATTCGCGTCAGGTGCTGCCTGGTGACATTTTTGTCGCGATGAAGGGCACTCGTTTTGACTCGCATGGTGAGCTGGCATCCGTGTGTGGCCGAGAGCCCGCCGCCGTGGTGGTCGAGAGCCGCGCTCAGGTCCCCGCGACTTACAAAGGGGTTGTTCTTGAGGTTCCGTCGAGCCGCCGCGCCTTGGCGCAGCTCGCGGCTCGTTACAATGCGGACCCTTCACTGAGCCTGTTTTGCTTTGGGGTCACGGGCACCAATGGCAAGACGTCGTGCACCTACTTGATGGAAAAAATCCTCTCGGCTCTGCACATGCCTACGGGAATCATCGGCACGATTCAGCACAAGCTGCGCGACCATGTTTGGCCGACAGAGGCGACAACGCCCGGGCCCATCGAGCTGCAAAAGCGTATCGCCGAGATGAAGGACGCCGGCGCCAAAGCGCTCGCGATGGAAGTCTCCAGCCATGCGCTCGATCAGTTTCGCGCCGACGGGATTCACTTCAACGCGGTCATGTTCACGAACTTGACTCGCGATCATCTGGATTACCATCAAACCATGGACGCTTATTTCGCGGCGAAGCAGCGTCTCTTCACCGATTTGATGTGGGACTCGCGCAAAGGACCGCTTGTCGCGGCGGTCAACGGCGACGGTCCGTGGGGGCGCCGGCTGAAAGTGGCGTTTCCGGCCGAGGTCATCACTTACGGGCAAACCAAAGACGTCGATTTTTACGCACGTATCACCGAAATGAGTTTTCGTGAAACCAAGTTTGAACTGCAAACCCACTTGGGAAACTTCAAAGCGGCAATTCCCCTCTGCGGCCGTTACAATGTGGACAATGCCGTGGGCTGCGTGGCTTCGGCGCTCGCGCTCGGAATTCCGCCGAACGTCAGCCTTGCGGCCCTCGAAAGTTTCGCGGGCGTGCCGGGCCGGCTCCAGATGGTGCCGAACAACCGCGGCGTGCATGTTTTTGTCGATTACGCCCATTCGCCCGATGCGCTGGAAAACGTGCTCGGGGCCCTTCGCCAAGTGCGAACGGATGCGAAGGCCGATGCTAAAATCACGACCGTCTTTGGCTGCGGCGGTGACCGCGATAAAGGCAAGCGCCCGCTCATGGCCGGTGTCGCCGAAACTTTCAGCGACCGCGTGATCGTGACCAGCGACAATCCGCGCACTGAAGATGCGGGTCAGATCGTGCGCGAGATCGAAGCCGGTTTTAAAACTCAAGGGCCTCGTGAGTCGATCTTGGACCGCCGCGAGGCCATCGCGGCGGCGCTTCGTGGCGCCGGCCCCGGCGACGTCGTTTTAATCGCGGGCAAGGGACACGAGGACTACCAAATCATCGGGACCGAGAAGAGACACTTCTCGGATTACGAAACGGCACAGGAGCTGCTCAGATGAAAGCTTGTCGATTGCAAGAGCTGGCGGACGCCACGCACGGGCAAATTCTTTCGCAATTGCAAACCGAGTTCTCGGGGATCGGCACGGACACGCGCAAAGATCTCAAGGGGCAAGTGTTCTGGGCGCTGAAGGGTGAGTCTTTCGACGCGCACGATTTTCTCGACGTCGCGATCAAGCAGGGGGCCGGCGCGCTGGTCGTCGATCACCTTCCCGAAAAATTCAGAGGCCTCGAAAAGACCGTCAGCATCCTGAAGGTCGAAGACTCCCTGCGCGCGCTGCAGGATTACGCTCACGACGTTCGCAAAAAATGGGGCGGCGTCGTGATCGGCATCACGGGCTCGAATGGCAAGACCACCAGCAAAGAGTTTTCGCAGGCCGTTCTTGAGACCGCCTTCGAAGTGCATTCGAACAAGGGCAGCTTCAACAACCACTTCGGTCTGCCATTTAATCTTTTGCAGGCGCCGGCTTCGAGCGAAATCATTCTGGCTGAGATGGGCATGAATCACTTCGGTGAAATCACGCGGTTGTGCGAGATCGCCGAACCCGACATCGTCGTGTGCTCGATGGTGGGACGCGCGCACATCGAGCACTTCGGTTCGATCGATCAGATCGCCAAAGCCAAGGAAGAGATCTACAAGGCCGCGCCCGCCAAGGCGATCCGCATCTACAATCTCGACAACGAATGGACGCAAAAGATGCACGAGCGGGCTTGGAAAGACTACCCGCACGCAAAAAAAACGATCACGTTTTCGGAAACCAAGCGCGCCGACATTCAGCTCAAGATCAAATCGATGACCATGCGAAGCCTTACGGTCACCGGCCACATCATGGGAATGCCGGGTGAGGCGACGGTGCCCGTGTTCGGGGCCCAAAACCTGACCAACCTGTGCGTGGCCGCGGCCTGCGGCTCGGCCGCAGGGATGACGGCGGCCTTGATTTGGGACGCGCTTCCGAATTGCAAAACCACCTGGGGGCGCAATCAATTCGTGCAAACCAAGTCGGGTGCCGAGATCTTGTTCGATGCTTACAACGCCAATCTCGACAGTATGAAAGCGCTGCTCGACAACATGAAGCTCCTGGAGGGCACGGGTCAAAAAATCGGGGTCTTCGGTGAAATGCTCGAGATGGGCGAGCACTCAGGGCCGGGCCACCGCGAGCTGGGCGAGCAGGTGGGCCGCGCGGGGTTTGACGTTGTCTACTTTTATGGCAAACCGAGTGCGGAGTTCGCGGCCGGCGTGAAGTCTTCGGGTTTCTCAAAAACCCTTCTTATTTCAAATGCTTACGAAGAAAAACTTGCATCTGAAGTCGCCCGCATGCTACAGGATGGAGATCTGGTTCTCGTGAAAGGCTCACGGGGCATGAAGCTTGAGCGCTTCGTGCTTCTTTGTGATCCCGTCAATTTCGAGAACAAGTGAGCTGTGCCTCTGAAGGCGCGGTCTTAAACTTAGAGGGATCTTCATCGATGTTGTATCAGCTGCTCTACTCGATGGCCGACCAAGTTTCGGCCTTGAACGTTTTCCGTTACATCACCGTTCGCACCTTCATCTCCTTCTTCACGGCCTTTTTCTTGTGCTGGATGTGGGGCCCTTACTTCATCCGCCGCTTGCGCGAAAAACAAATCGGCCAATCGATCCGTGAAGACGGACCCCAATCGCACAAGAAAAAAGCAGGCACTCCCACCATGGGCGGCGGCCTGATCCTGATCTCGACAATGATTCCCTGTTTGCTTTGGATCGAGATGACCAATCCTCTGATCTGGGCGGTCATCATCGTGACTTGGGGATTTGGATTGATTGGTTACTTGGACGACTGGCTCAAAGTTTCAAAACGCAACTCGAAAGGTCTTTCGGGAAAAGTGCGTTTGGCCTGCGAGTTTTTGATTTCGGGCGCCGTGGTGGCTTACTTGATCGGCTTTCACCAATTCTCGACCGTGGTCCACATTCCGTTCTTCAAGAATGTCGTGATGGACATGGGCTACTTTTACGTGGTCTTCGCGTCGCTCGTCATCGTCGGCACCGCGAACGCGGTCAACTTGACCGATGGTCTTGACGGGCTCGCGATCGTGCCCGTGATCATCTCGGCCAGCACGCTGGGGCTGTTCGCGTACGTGACCGGCCACATGGGCATCGCGAATTACCTGCAGATCCCGCACGTGGCGGGCGCCGGCGAACTCGCTCCGCTCGCGGCCACCATCGTGGCGGCGGGCTTGGGCTTTTTGTGGTTCAACACCTACCCCGCGCAAGTCTTCATGGGCGACGTGGGCAGTCTGTCGCTGGGCGGCTTCTTGGGCGTGATGGCGGTTCTGACGAAGAACGAACTCTTGATGGCGCTTTTGGGCGGTGTTTTCGTCGTGGAAGCCCTTTCGGTGATCACGCAGGTGATCTCGTTTAAATTGACCGGCAAACGCATTTTTAAAATGGCTCCGATTCACCACCACTTTGAGTTGGGCGGGATGACGGAGACGAAAATTATCGTTCGCTTTTGGATTATTTCGATTTTGCTCGCGATCTTGAGCTTGAGCACCCTGAAACTGAGGTAAGTGATGATGACAGATGTGAGTGAACTGAAAGATAAGAAAATTTTGGTCGTGGGTCTCGGCAAGACCGGGGTGAGCCTCGCTCATTTTCTTGTCCAGCATGGTGCGATCGTCACGTTGACCGATCACAAGTCAAAACCGGAACTGTCGAACCAGCTTGAGCTGCTGGGCGATTTGCCGGTGAAGTACGAACTCGGCGGCCACAGCCCGAAAGTCTTCTTGGCGCAGGATCTCGTGATTCTTTCGCCCGGCGTTCCTTCGAATCTCAAAATTTTCGAATATGCCCGCTCGCAAGGGATCAGGATCACCGGCGAACTGGAGTTCGTTTCGCAATTCATCAAAGAACCCGTGATCGCCGTCACGGGGACCAACGGTAAAACGACGTGCGCGCGCCTCATCGAAGCCATGCTCAAAGAGTCGGGCGTCAACGTGTGGGTCGGCGGCGCCATCGGCGTTCCCGTGACCGATTACTTGCGTTTTGGCGTGAAGGCTCAAGTCGTGGTGATCGAAGTGTCGAGCTACATGCTCGAAACTTGCGAGAACTTCAACCCGTCGAACATCGTCTTCATGAATTTGGCCGAGAACCATCTCGACCGCTACCGTTCGATGGAAGATTACGTCAATGCGAAACGCCGCATTTTCCGCAACGTGAATTTGGCGACAACCTCGATCTTGAACGCCGACGACAACGCGGTGGTTGAGCTCGCGCGCGATCCTGCCGTTCAACGCGGACGCATTTTTTATCTCTCGCGCAAACAGGCGCTGGAGCCCCAGATCATGAACATCGGCGGCGCCGTGAACATCGGCAATCAAGTCGTCGTTCGCACGGGTCCCGAAAAAGAGAGCTTCTCGGTTGGCAATTTGAAACTGCGTGGAAAGCACTCGATCGAAAACATCATGGCGGCCATCTTGGCGGCGCGTGAGCACGGCGCGACCCACGATGCGGTTCAACGCGTGATCGACGGCTTCGGGGGCCTTCCGCACCGTTTGGAGTATGTTCGCAAAGTCGGCGGCGTGTTCTTCTTCAACGACTCGAAAGCGACCAATGTGCACGCGGTTTTGCGCGCCTTGGACTCGTTCGACGAGAACGTGATCTTGATCGCCGGCGGAAAAGACACCAACCTCAGCTTTGAAGCCCTGCGCGGCATGATCAAGAAGAAGGTCAAGACTTTGATCCTGTTCGGTGAGGCCAAAGAGCGCATCAACCGCGACCTTGGCGACTTCAGCGAGACCTTCTTGATCGGAACTTTCGAGGAGGCGGTTTTGATCGCTTACCAAAAGTCCAGGATCAACGACATCGTGCTCTTGTCACCCGGCTGTCCCAGCTTTGATCTGTTTGACAGCTACGAAGAGCGCGGAGACTATTTTAAAGAGATCGTTCGCAAATTCTCGTGATTTCCCGGCGTTAGCCAGCGGCGGGAAGCCCGCGCGCCGAGCGCACGGGCAATTCGACGACAGATGTTTCAAGGAGGAAACATGTCTTGTATCCCGTCGGCCCGCCAGGCCGCCTCTTTTTCGTTTCTTGTTCTCGCCGCTATTTTCGTCTTGGGCGGCTGCGCCTCCTCCGCGCAGAAAGCGCGCAAAGAGCAGCGCGATAAACTGATTCAAACCAACAAATTGTACTGCGAATTTTTGAACGGGGAGCAGTATCCCGACATCGACGTTGCGCTGAATGTGCAAATGGCTCAACGTTGTGACGCCGAGAAATCCTTTACGATCACGAGCTACAAAACGCCCTCGGAAATTCCGGGCGTTCTGTACTGCTGCGCGCTCGCCGGTAAGCACTCGGCGACCCGCACGGAACGTCCCGCTCCGGTCAAGGCGCCCGCACCTCCGGCGATCGCCAAGCCCATAGAAGCGCCGACGGCCGCTCCCGCCGCAGCCGCCACCGCCACTGCGGGCAGCGCGACGGCGACGACGGCCGCCCCCAAAGCCGAAGCGCCCAAGGTTGAAGCCGAAAAAAACAACAACGACGGCCTCGACGAGTAATTCATGCTGAGACACCTTTCAAGCCCACTCCTGCTCGCCATTCTTAGCCTCATGGGAATCGGTCTTGTTCAGGTGTATTCATCGTCTTACGTTTTCGCCTCCGAGTCTTTTGGCGACAGTCACTACTTTTTTGAACGTCAGCTCGCGTTCGCGGGCATCGCCTTCGTCGCGCTCTTGACGGCGGCGCAGGTGCCGATCCGTTGGGTGGAGCGTTGGGGTTGGATGATCTGGCTCGCGGCTTCTTTGGGCGTCATGGCCACCTTGATCCCCGGCTTGGGCGTGCGCGTGGGCGGCGCGGTTCGATGGCTCAATCTTCCCTTCGGTCTTCGCTTTGAGCCCTCCGAAGTCTTGAAGCTTTCGTTCAGTCTTTTGTTCGCCTCGATCCTGGTGAAATCGCGCACGTCGCTCAAGTCGGTGAAGTGGCCTTGGCTCGTGGTGATGACCTGCGCGCCGCTCGTTTTGCTGCTCCGGCAGCCCGATTTCGGGAGTTTTGCGATCATCGTTCTCGTCGCGCTCGCGCTTTTGTTCGCTTTCGGGTTGAAGTGGCGCTTCGTGATCGCGGGTCTGGCGACGGCGCTTCCGGCGTTTTACATCTTGGTGATGAGCGTTCCCTACCGCCGCGCGCGCGTTCTGGCGTTTTTGGATCCCTGGGCCGATCCCGATCAGAAGGGCTTTCAGGTCATTCAATCGATGCTCAGCTTTTCGAACGGTGGTATTTTTGGGGCCGGCCTCGGGCAGGGGCAGGGCAAATTGTTTTTCTTGCCCGAAGCGCACACCGATTTTACGCTCGCCGTGCTGGGTGAGGAGATCGGATTCTTGGGTTTTATCACCGTGATGGCCTTGTACGGGTTTATCGTCGTGCGCGGTTTTCAAATCGCGCTCAAGACGGAGAACACGTTTCGCCGCGCGCTCGCTTTGGGCATCACAATCACCTTCGCGCTCAGCGTGTTTATCAATGCGGGCGTGGTCATGGGACTTTTGCCCACCAAAGGACTGACGCTTCCGTTCTTAAGCTACGGCGGAAGTTCGCTGGTCGCGCTGAGCCTGGTCCTCGGGCTGCTTCTCAACATCGAGAAGCATTTGGAAGACGAGCCTCTCGCGTCGTCGGCCGCGCGCGGCTCGGGTCTGAGCCCGCGCCCTTAAGCTTTGCGGGGGCCTCTAAAGGAGTCTTGTGAAAAAAATCATGATGATCGCAGGCGGCGGCACGGGCGGGCACATCTATCCCGGCCTCGCGCTCGCGCGCGCCTTGCAAGCCCGCGATCCCGAAATCGAAATTCATTTTGTCGGGACCGCCAGTGGGCTTGAAACGAAGATCATCCCACGAGAAGGTTTTGCGCTGCATTTGATCACCGGCGGAAAGCTCAACTTCAAGGGCCGTTTTTTTGAGAAAATCAAAACGGTGGTCAAGCTGCCTTGGGGTTTTGTGCAGGCGGTGAGCCTGCTCACGAAATACCGGCCGCAGTTCGTGCTGGGTGTGGGCGGTTACGCTTCGGGGCCTTTCGTGTTGGCGGCGGCGATCATGGGATTTCCGAGCGGAATTTGGGAGCCCAATGCGCACCCGGGCCTGGCCAACCGCTGGCTCGCCCGCTTCGTCGACGTGTGCTTCATCGTGTTCGAAGAGGCTCGCGGCTACTTGAAAAGTAAAAACATCTTTTTGACGGGGATGCCCGTACGCGCCGAAATCGAGTCGGGCGCTAAGGCGGTCGAGCGCGAAAAAGACTTTCATCTGCTCTGTTTCGGCGGCAGCCAAGGCTCGCGCGTGATCAACACCGCGCTCTGCGATCTGCTGCTGACAAAGAAGGATTGGATGAAGAACCTTCAGGTCGTGCACCAAATCGGCTCCACCGACTGGAAGGTGTTTCAAGAAAAGTACCAAGCTCATGACACTTGGATCAAACCCATGGAGTTCATCTACGACATGCCCCACCACTATTCCTGGGCGGATTTGGTTCTTTGCCGGGGCGGCGCGAGCACGCTCTCGGAAGTGGCCGCCTTCGGCGTCGTGCCGATCGTGGTGCCCTTGCCGGCCGCCGACAATCACCAGGTCAAGAATGCCGAAGCGCTGGTGAAAGCGGGAGCCGCGATCCTCATTCCGCAGAGTGAGCTGAGTCCCGCGCGCCTTGAAAAGGAAATCACCGCGCTCATGTCGCAGCCCGAAAAGCGAAAACAGATGGCCGAGGCCTTAAAAAGGTTTTACAAACCACAGTCGGCGAAAAAGATCGCCGAACAAATCCTCGAACTGGGGGGCTGATGCGTTTGCAAAGATCGAAATTTCACTTCGTCGGTGTCGGCGGAATCGGCATGTGCGGTCTCGCGGAGCTTCTCAAAAATATGGGAGCGCAGGTGAGCGGTTCGGATCTTTCCGAGAACGCAAACACCGACCGGTTGAAAGGTCTTGGCGTCACCGTGCATAAAGGTCACCGCAAAGAGAACGTGGGCGACGTCGACGTGCTTGTTTATTCCAGCGCCGTTTCCATGGACAATCCCGAAATGCAGGAGGCGCTCGCGCGTCAGATTCCGTTGATTCCGCGCGCGGAAGCGCTGGCCGAAATCATGCATCTCAAGCGCGGGGTTGCCGTCGCAGGGACGCACGGCAAGACGACCACCACTTCGATGACGGCTTCGATTTTTTTGGCCGCGAAAGTCAAACCCACGATCGTGGTCGGTGGGCGATTGGATTTGATTCAATCCACGGCGCTGCTCGGAACCGGCGAATGGATGGTGGTCGAGGCCGACGAGAGCGATGGCAGTTTCTCGAAGCTCTCGCCCGAAATCGCGATCATCACCAATATTGATTCGGACCATCTCGACTACTACAAGAGCTTCGACAATTTGAAGAACGCTTTCCTGAACTTTGCCCTGAAGATCCCGTTCTACGGGTCGGTGATCGTTTGGGGCGACGACCCCTCGATCCGCGAAATCTTTCAGCGGTTTCCGAAGCGCGTGCTCATGTATGGCTTTGAGCCCCACAACGATTTCGTTCTGAAAGGCGAAAAAGGCCGCTACGAACTTTTCGAAGGCGAAAAGAGCCGCGGCTTTTTTGAAGTTCATATTCCCGGGAAGCACAACGCTCTGAACGCGGCCGCGAGCATGATCGCGGGTCTGCAAGCCGGGTTCTCCTTCGAAACCTGTGCCGAAGGCTTGCGTCAGTTCAGCGGCGTGGACCGGCGTTTTCAGCTCAAAGGCGAGGCGGGCGGTGTGCAGGTGTTCGATGACTACGGTCACCATCCGACGGAGGTGCGGGCGGCCCTTCAAGGTTTTCGCGAGAAATTTCCGGACCGCCGTTTGGTGGTCATGTTTCAACCTCACCGGTATTCGCGAACGCAGATCTGCTGGCACGAATTCACGACCTGCTTTAGCCAGTGCGACGAACTGATTTTGACCGATATCTACGCCGCGGGTGAGGCGCCCATCGACGGTATCACGTCCGAGCGTTTAGTTTCGGAAGTGAAGCACGGTTCGGCCCTTTATTTGAAAAAAGATGGCGAGCTCTCGGCCAAAATCAAATCGCAGATAAAGCCCGGTGATGTCTTCGTCACGCTTGGTGCGGGCGACGGCTGGAAAGTCGGTCTCGAGCTTTTGCAAATGCTGAAGTAAAAAGTGCGCGGGCCCGCTCTTGGCTTCGCTAACCTTGAGGAGGGGAGGTCGAGATGTGGTTCCCATTTTTGTTTATTGGTCTGGTTTGGGGCGCCCCGAGCGTTCGCTGTGATTACGCCCTGCTGAATTCGATGGTTCCCAAGCTCGAGGAGGGCGTGTTCTCTTACGTCGCCCAGCACTCGGGTCTTCGTCTTGAAGTTGGCGGAAAAGCCGAGTCCTTGGCCGGCCCTTTCGACCGCGAGGCGCTAAAGCGCAAACTGACTTCGTGCACCCCGGCGGTCCTTGCCTGTTTGGATCCGAAGGTCCTTCCCAGCTCGATCGAGGTGTCCTTCGATCTCGCCTTCAAAAAAAAGACCTCGGTGACTTCGGGGTTCGAAGTGTCGGCAGCTCCCGCCCTCAAGCCTGAGCAGCGTCAATGCATCATCGATGCGTGGTCGACGTTGTCGTTCGCGGCGCCGGGCCGCGACTACGAAAAAGTGCGCGTGCGCATTCCCATACGCATTGCCAAAGCTCCCTGACGCGGAGAGAATCATCGCTGTGGAGATCCAAAACAACGTCGCGCTCGCGACCTACACCTCTTGGCTGATCGGCGGACCGGCGGATCATTTTTGTCGACCCAAAGATGTCGAGCAGCTGCGTGAAGCTCAAAGCTGGGCGCGGGCGAAGGGCCTGCCGATCACGGTTTTAAGTGGTGGTAGCAACGTGCTGATCAGCGATCAAGGTGTGCGAGGGTTGGTGATTTGCCTTAAGGATTTCGCCGGCACCGAGATGAGCGTCGAGGGTGGCCGGTTCCGTCTGACCGTCAAGGCGGGCACGGGCAAGTCCGAGCTTCTCAAAATCTTCTTGAAAGAAAAACTCGCCCCCGCTTTGTTCTTGGCCGGAATTCCCGGCGATGTCGGTGGCGGCGTTGTGATGAATGCGGGCGTTGCTGAAGCGATGGTGCCTCGAGAATTTACCGAGATCACCGAATGGATCGAGGTGCTCAAGCCCGACGGTTCGCTCAAGACGTACCAACATGGCGAACTCAAATGGTCGTACCGTCACTCGAGCGGTTGGGAGCCGGGGATCATCACGCGCGTCGGGATTCAGTGGCCGCACCGGCAAGATCCCTCCATTTTGGAGCAGGTGCGCGCGGCGAACAAAGTGCGCCTCAGCAAACAGCCTTTGGATATGCCCAGTTGCGGCTCCGTTTTCGTCAATCCGCCTGGACTTAAGGCCGCGCAGCTCATCGACTCCTCGGGGCTGAAGGGCTACACTGTGGGCGAAGCGCAAGTCTCGACGAAGCACGCCAATTTTATCGTCAATTTGGGAGCGGCCAAGGCGCAAGATATCTGGAGCGTCATTCAGCACGTCAAGGCCACGGTGAAGAGCCAAAAATCCGTCGAACTTCAAACCGAAGTCGTCCGGATGGGAGACTGGGCTTAAGGAATCAGCGTCTTGCCAGGAGGGCGAGTTTTGAAAGCAGCGGCAAAAACGTTTTTGTACCTGGTTCTGTTGATCGCGAGCGTGGGCGGTTCTTTCTATGGACTTGAGCGCAAAGGATTTTTCGCTCTCGAGCAGATCGACATCGTCGTCACGCAAAATACCGATCAGCCTCGATTCATGAAACCCGCGGTGACCGAACTCGATGCGCAAATGGAAAAGTTGCGCGGACAATCTTTGTGGCGTTTGGATCTCGACGACGTGAACGCGCAGGTGTCGAGTCTTCCGTGGGTGTCGAATCTTCAGGTGCGCCGTCATTGGCCGGACCGTCTCGAGGTTCGCATCGCCCCGAAGCTCGTCAAATTTTTGTTCGTCGGTAAAGACGGCAAGTTGTTTCCGGTCCTCGAAGACGGAACTTTCTTGAATCCCGTTGCGGTTGAAAACATGCCCGATGTGGTTCTCTTGCGCGGCGATCGCTTCGCGACGGACAAACAACTTTTGCACCGCGCGCTCTCCACGCTGAACGAAATTCCCGACGACGGAAGCTTCTCGAAGAAAACGATTTCGGAAATCCGTTTCGACAACAAAGAAGGTTTCTGGGCGACGATGATGAAGCAAGGCGTGCGCGTGAAGCTCGGCGATGACGGCGTGAATTTGAAAGCGGATCGCATTTCTCAAGTGCTTGACTACCTCGAAGCGCACCAGTTGGATGCGCGCGTCATCGACGCCAATTTGACAAAGAAAGTTCTTGTCAGGCTGCGTAAGGGCCCCTAGGCTAAAAGTCGTAGGACATGAGTCCTGCTCGAGACTTACCTCACTGTACTTAGGTCTCGAAGTCGCTCAAGACTGAGCTTAAGGATGAGTATATGAAATCCAGTCTGCCCGTGATTGCGGGACTCGACATTGGATCTAGCAAAGTCTCCGTCGTTATCGGAGTCGTCAACCAGTCCGCTGGATCTGAGCCTATCCTTGAAGTTGTTGGCGTCGGCACTGCTCCCAATACCGGGATCCGCCAAGGCGTCGTCGTGAATATCGAAGCCACCACCGAAAGCATCCGCAAAGCCCGCGAAGAAGCCGAACTGATGTCCGGCTACAAAATCGAAGAAGTCTGGGTCAGCGTTTCGGGTTCGCACATCCGCTCGTTTGATTCGCGCGGCATGGTCGCGATCAAGAATAAAGAAGTCACCAAGCAAGACATGGACCGCGTGATCGAAGCCGCGAAAGCGGTGGCCGTTCCCACGGACCGCACCGTTTTGCACGTCATCCCCCGCGAGTACAAAGTCGATGGGCAAGATGGCATCTTGGACCCGATCGGCATGGCGGGTATCCGCCTTGAAGCCAACGTTCACATCGTGACCGGCGGCCAAACCGCGATCGCCAACAATTTGAAATGCATCGAACGCGCCGGCCTGCACGTGGCCGGACTCGTTTTGGATCAACTCGCTTCGGCGATGTCGGTCTTGAGCGAAGACGAAAAGAACCTGGGCGTGTGCGTGGCCGATCTCGGCGCGGGCTCTTGCCACATGGTTTACTTCGTGAACGGAAGCGTGGCGCAGACGTCGGCGATCCCGATCGGCGGTCAGCACTTCACGCACGATATTGCCATCGGTCTGCGCACGCCGCAGATCTCGGCCGAAGATTTGAAAAAACGTTATGGCTGCGCGCTTGCGACCTTGATTCATGAAGACGAAACGATCGAGGTCGAAGGCGTGGGCGGCCGGAAGTCGCGCACGGTCTTGCGCCGCGATTTGGCCGAGGTGATCGAGCCTCGCGCCGAAGAGTGTTTGCAGATGATTCAGAACGATCTTCGCATGAGCGGTCTGGTTCCGCTGCTCGGTTCGGGCATTGTCCTGACCGGCGGCGCAGCTGAGCTCGAAGGCATGATCGAAATGGGCGAATTCTTGTTCGATATTCCCGCTCGCCGCGGGATGCCCGGTCACATCGGTGGTCTTACCGAAGTTGTGAAGTCGGGCGCATTCGCGACGGCCGTGGGCCTCTTGCTCTACGGTCACGCTCAAAAACGGTACACAAAAGCATTCAATCAGCAGGATGAAGGACTCTCCGATTCGATCAACTCGTCGTTGAACACGATTTCGAGCCGGGTGAAAGGGTTCTTCCAGGATTTATTCTAGTCGGCGTCACCGCCGGCAAGAGGGGGCATCATGTTTGAACTCGAAGAAAACATCAGCATCGGGGCGAATATCAAAGTGGTCGGCGTCGGCGGCGGCGGAAGCAACGCGGTCTCGACCATGATCGAAGGACAAATGAACGGCGTTTCGTTCATCGTCGCCAACACGGACATCCAAGCACTCAACGCCAACAAAGCGCCCGGTAAAATTCAACTGGGCCTCGATCTCACAAAAGGTCTCGGCGCGGGCGCGAATCCCGACGTCGGCCGCCGGGCCGCGATCGAATCTTACAACGAAATCGTCGAAAAACTTCAGGGCGCCGACATGGTGTTCGTCACGGCCGGTATGGGCGGTGGAACCGGAACGGGCGGAGCGCCGATCGTGGCGAAAATCGCTCGCGAAATGGGCGCGCTCACCATCGGTGTTGTGACCCGTCCGTTCGTGTTCGAAGGCAAACGCCGCTCGAAGCACGCCGAAATGGGCTTGCAAGAGCTCAAAGAAAACGTCGACACCTTGATCGTGATCCCGAATCAAAAACTTCTGGCGATCGCGGGTGACCGTACGCCTCTCACCGAGACTTTCAAAAAGGCCGATGAAGTTTTGCTCCAAGCAGTCAAAGGGATTTCGGATTTGATCAACATCCGCGGTCTCATCAACTTGGACTTCGCCGATATCCGCACCGTCATGCAAGCCAAAGGCTTGTCGCTCATGGGCACTGGTTCCGCCAAAGGCGAAAACCGCGCGGTCGAAGCGGCCACCGCGGCGATCTCGTCGCCTCTGCTCGAGAACATCAAAATCGACGGCGCGACCGGCATCATCATCAACGTCACCGGTGGACCCGATCTCAGTCTGTTCGAAGTCAACGAAGCGTCGACGCTCATCACTGAGGCCGCGCATGAAGACGCCGAGATCATTTTCGGCGCCGTGATCGACGATTCGATGACCGACGAAGTTCGCGTCACCGTGATCGCGACGGGCTTCTCGGACCCCGAGAAAAAAATCCAGAGCGTCGACACCGTTTCGCGCATGCAGGATTTCTTGAACACCTCGCCGGCCGCATCGATGCCCCGAATCGAATTGCCTCCGATTCCTTCTTTCGGCACGCAAAACCCGATGGATCTGCCCCAAACGCATCAGTACCATCAGCAGCCGATGATGCCGCAAATGCCGGCGGCGCCCCAGCACATGGCGCCTCCCGCTCCGCAGCCCATCCAAACGATGATGACCCCCCAAATGCCGGCATCGGCTCCCGAGATTTTGCACCCCGTGCCTCCCGTGAGCTCATCGCCCTCGCATCACTTTCCGATCGCGCCCACGCCGAGCGTGCACCAGCCGCTGACGCCTCAACAATCCGCGCCTCAGCAAGCGGCGCCGATGGCTCCTCAGGCTCCCTCAGTTCCCCACTTGCACACGGCTCCCGCCTTTGGAGCTCCCGACGCGATGGTGTCGGCTCGCGATCAGCTGGTGGCGAAAGCAAAAGCGTTCAAAGAAGCTCAAGATATCAAATCCAAATACGCCCAACCCGAGCAGCTCTCGATGAATGTCGAAAACTCGGTGGACGATCTCGAGAAGGCACGTCAAATGGCGCGCGAAGTTCTGAGCTCGCCCTTCACGGCGCAAAATCTGGAAGTGCCCGCGTTCATCCGCAAACGACAGAACGCCGAAGGCGATAAGAACCTGTAAGAGACCGATGTGATTTCGGCTTGGTTTTTGTCCGATCTTCATTTGAAGACCATGCAAGAGCGGAGGAGTGAACAACTCCTCCGCTTTTTAACTTTTTTGGCCGACAAAAAAGCGCCCGCCACCCATTTGTATTTGGTCGGCGACATCTTCGATCTCTGGGTCGGCGATCACGACTATTACGATGAAAAGTTCGGCCCCTTGATCGAACAGATCCGGCGGATCAAGTCCAACGGGGTAAAGGTCATTTACTTCGAAGGCAATCACGACGTTCACGTCAAACGTTACTGGGAGTCTCGCCATCAGATCCCATGTTACATCGAAGAGCACTACGATCAGCTCGGGCCGCACCTCGTGCGTATCGAGCACGGCGATTTGATCAACCCGAACGACGAAAAGTACCTGAAATACCGCTCCTTCATCCGTCAGCCACACATGGAAAGGCTCGCGCACATTTTACCGGCGCGCTTGATCCATTGGCTCGGCGACCGCGCCAGCAAACAAAGCCGCAAGCGCAGCTCGGTCAAACGACGGGATTCCGAAAGTGAACTCCGGCAAATGATCCGCGTTTATGCCGAGCGCACGTTTGAAAAAGAGCCTTATGATTTGATCGTGACCGGCCACATGCATATTCGCGACGACTACACGTTCGAGAGCAGGGGCCGCAAGGTTCGGAGCGTGAACCTGGGCTCGTGGTTCGACGAGCCCCTGGTGTTTCATCTAACAGATGACGGATCCGAATGGATCTCGGTCGAAAGCCTTCCGGCTTAGAGCATGTCCCATTTCATCGAAGACATGGTCACGGCATCGCCGACTTTAATTTGAACGGTCGAAGGGGTCACGACTTTGGGGCGCGCGTTTTCTTCCATTCTGGTGTCGTCGGTCACCTCGGCGGTCGACTCCACGCTCACATTGAAGAACTGACGGCCCTCATCGCAGCCCGAGTTGTGGCACGAGGTGCTTGGAATGCCGACGAGGTAAGTGTGCTCTTCCCAGCCCGATGAGCAGCGCATTTCATTCGGCTTGCTCTCATTCGGGTAGCCGCAGCGCTCGCGCTGATCGACGCTCTTGGAGACGGGACCGTAAACGACGACCTCGCTGGCCTTTTGAGGAATCGCGTAACTGCCTTCGCTATTGCGCCCATCGATCGATTTCAGCTGCATGAGGCGGATGATTCCCCCCAGCTTGGTGTTGGGCTTTTTGGCATGATTCACAAAGATTTGGGCCAGCGACCCTTTGTACGATTCCAGAGCTTTGGGTTTCTTGTCCAGTGCCATCACTTCATTGGCGTTGACCGTGTCGTACTCGTTTTTCACGAGGCTTTCGAGACGCTTGATTTCATCCTCGGTCGAATCGGCGGGTGCGCGTGGGGGAGCGGGCTTCGCGCCTTCCGGTTTTTGCGCGCTGAAATAGCTGTCCTTGCGGAACTTGAAGAAGGCCGTCCATTCGGCATCCGTCATTTTCACGGGGGCGGGTTTCGTTTTTGCGGGAGCATTGAGCGCCACCGCCGCGATCACGAGCATCAAAAGCGTTTTCATTGAATTCCTTTTTGTTGAGTTTTGGAGAACCCCCTTAGGATAGAGAGGGGCCGCGAAAAGAAAAAGGCCAGGTTTGCACCCGGCCTTTTCGAACGCACAATCTTGTTTCGACTTAGAAGATCAACTTGTAGCCGAGGATGCCTTGAATGCCCGAAAGCGTCGTGCCCAAGTCTTTGTTGTTGAGCTCAAGTTCGCCCTGGGTCTGAGTGATGGTTCCTCCCAAAGAGCCCGAGGAGGAGCCGGTGTTGCGCTCAATGGGCAAGTAACGCACATTGCCCTCGACCGCTAGGCAGTGGGATTCGGTAAAACAAAAGTGAGCGCCGATGCCGCCCATCGCGCCGAAGGTGCTGCCGTCGAAACTTCCGGAGCCGACCGTGTTGGAGTTGCTGAGCTCCGTCTTGAGTTGGCCGTAACCCAAACCCACTTGCATGAAGAACTTGATGAAATTATTTTCGAGCGGATACAGGCGCAGAATCGGAAAAACGGTGAGTCCGGTCAGCTTGGCTTCAACGCCCCCGCCGCTCGCGCTCTGGGTAAAATAAGACGGGCGCATCAGCATCGAAAACATGGTCATGCTGAATTTGTACTCGTAGTCCACCATCACTTCGTAACCGGTGCCGAGATTTTTGGTTCCGGTCGTTCCGAGGGAGTCGATCCAAGAGTTCACATCGCCTTGAGACGGCGACATGATGCTGAGGCCAAGGCCCAGCGAGTGACCACCGCCCAAGCCGCCGCCGCCACTCAATCTTCCACCTCGCTGAGCCAGCGCCTGGAGTGAAGCTGCGGACAGAACAAGGACCATGACAATGTGTTTCAGACCCATAGACAAAACCTCCAGCCTCCAGGGTCTGAAAAAACGGCGGACGGGGCAACCAATTGTGAGTGGTTCTAAGCCCTTGGCCAGGTCGATCCCGGCCAAGGTCGTGGCTTTGACTTGAATGACGGAGCTTACTGGCCCGCGGAGGTGAGCAGCTCCTGTGCGTGCGCGAGCGAAGTCTTGGTAATTTTCTCGCCCGAAATCAAGCGTGCGATCTCTTGGGTGCGGTCTTTTTTGAGCAGCTTGATCACTTCCATCGACACCGAGTTTTTACCGGGGCTTTTTTGGATGAAGAAGTGCTGATCGCCGAAGGCGGCAACTTGCGGCAAGTGCGTGATGCAAATGACCTGTTGGCCCTTGGCGATCGACTTGAGCTTGCGCCCGACCTTCTCGGCCGTTTCGCCCGAAACGCCGGTGTCCACCTCATCGAACAAATACGTGCGCGGCCATTTCGAAGCGCCGACCACGCGTTTGAGCGAGAGCAAAATGCGGCTCAGCTCGCCGCCCGAGGCGAATTTGGCCAAGGGACGGGGAGGATCTTTGGGCGAAGTTTGGCTCTGGAATTCGACGTCCGATGTTCCGGTCGGCGCCAGCTCGGCGCGCTCTTTGATCTCGACGTGGAACAGAACGCCCTTCATGTTGAGATCGCCCAACTCCTCGTTGACCGAGTTGCGCAGCAGTTTGGCGCCTTCGGTGCGGCGTTTGTGCATGTCGGCCGCGCGTTTCCAGAGGTCTTTTTCTTTTTTCTCGAGTTCGGCGCGCATCTCGGCGAGATGTTCGTCCGAATTCTCGAGCGACGAGATCTCGGTTTCAAGCTTCAGGAGCGCGGCGATGATGTCATCAACCGAAGGTCCGTATTTTTTTTGCAATTTGCGAAGATCGCTCAGGCGCTCTTGCAAAGAGTCCAAACGGCCCGGTTCGGCGTCGAGCTTCGAGATCGACTGGCGGAGTTCGTAGACGAAGTCCTCAATCAGATTTTGCGCCTGGGTGAGCGAGGCGATCTTATCTTGCAGCGAAGGATCGAGCTGGGCGGTCTCGAGGCCCCGTTTGAAAATGGTCTTGATGCGCGCGACGGCCGAATCGTCATCGCCGGTCAAGACGTCTTCGGCTTGTTCGACAAAGCCGGTGAGCTTGGACGAATTTTTGAGGCGCTTGATATCGGCTTCGAGTTCGATGTCCTCACCGGGCGACAGGTCGAGACCCGCGATCTCATCGCGCTGGAACTTGAGAAAATCGAGGCGCTGCGCCTTTTCTTGGCTCTCGCGGGTGAAGGTTTCGATCTTGTTTTTAAGTTCGAACCACTCCTCGTAGATGGTGCCGTAGGCATGGCGCAGATCCCAAACGCCCGCGTACTGATCGAGCAGATCCAAATGGTAGGCGCGCGAGAGCAGGTTGCGATTCTCGTGCTGGCCGGTCATTTCGATCAAGGGAGCGTGCGAGCCCGCCAGGTCGATCAAGGGGGCGACCACGTCACGAAGCGTGTTGAGCGTGGAGAGCGTGCCGTTGAGGTAAACTTTGGACTTGTCCTCGCTGAGCACGCGGCGCACGACGAGCGAGCCGTCTTCGGTCTCGATGCCCAGCTCGGCCAAGTGCTTTTGGATGTCTTTGCGCCCGCGCAAATCGAAAGAGCCTTCGATCGAGGCCTGAGTGCTGCCGCTGCGGATTTGCTCGCTGGAGCCTTTAAGACCCATGAGCAGGCTGAGCGAGCGGAGCAGAACCGATTTTCCGGCGCCGGTTTCACCCGAGAGGATGTTCAGCCCGTTGCCAAACTCGATTTGCAAATTTTCGATGATCGCGAAGTTGGAAACTTTCAACTCTTGTAGCATGGGACCCCTCCAAAAAACTTAGTTTCGATCTCCGAAGCGCAGTTTTTCTCTTAAAAGTAAAAAGTCATTGTGTCCGGGCTCGCGCACCATCCAGTGGTCTTCGGTGCTGCGGCGAACGACGATCTCATCATCGCTCGAAACGTCGCAGGTCTTTTGACCGTCGAGCACGAGCCGTCCGATGGGTCCCGTCTTCGGGCCGCCCACGATCTGAAAACGCAGGTCGCGGTCGTCGGGCATGATTAGCGGACGGCTGGTGAGACTGTGGGCCGCGATCGGCGTCACCACGAGCGCGTGAACTTCGGGATGCAGCAAGGGCCCGCCCGCGGCCAAGTTGTAGGCGGTCGAGCCGGTGGGCGAGGCGATCAAGATACCGTCGGCCTTCACTTCGCTCACCAAAAACTTGTCGCTGTGGATGGCGATGTTGATCAGATGACTTTGATTGCCGCGTTCGATGACCACGTCATTGAGGCAAAGATGCGTTCCCATTTTTTTACCACGGCGAAAGAATTCGACCTGCAGCATGGCCCGCGGAGCGAGCTCCATTTTGTTTTGCAGGGCGTGCTCCACGGCTGCAAACACCTCGTCGGCACGGGTCGGAGTCAAAAAGCCCAAGGAACCCAGGTTCACGCCGAGGATCGGAACAGGGCTGCCTTCCAAGAGGCGCACCGCGCGCAGGTAAGTTCCGTCGCCGCCCAAGACGACGACCAGACCCATTTGCTTGAGGGCCTTGGCCGTCTTGATCAGGGTCGTGCCGGGAACCTTTTTTTGTTCGGGCGCGGTGAAGACTTTGTAGTGCCGCTCGTTGAGCCAGGCCGCTAAGGCCTGGGCCAGGTTGACGGCCGCCGGCGTGGCGAGCCGGTACACCAGCGCCACCTTCGGAACCTGCTCGAACTTTAGCCGGGTTTTCTTCATTGCACGTCCGTCAAGCCATCACGGCGCAAGAGAGCGTTGGGATCGGGTTCGCGCCCGCGGAACTTCTTGTAAAGCTCCATAGGGTGCTCGGTGCCCCCACGCGAGAGGACGAACTTTTTAAATTTGCCCGAAACCTCGGCGTTGAAAAGACCCTCATCCAAGAAGTACTCGAACGCATCGGCGTCCAGAACCTCGGCCCATTTGTAGCTGTAGTAACCGGCCGAATAGCCGCCGGCAAAGATGTGGCTGAACGCGGCCGACGAATTGGTGCCCGCCACGACCGGAAACAGGCGCGTGTCCTTAGTGGCCTGCTCTTCGAAAGACGAGATGTCTTTGATTTGCGCCGGAGGCGTCGAGTGCCATTTCATGTCGAGCATCGCGAAGTTCACCTGGCGCAGGCTCATCAATCCCGACTGGAATTTGTTGGCCCGTTTGATTTTTTCGACCAGATCGGCGGGGATCTTGGCGCCGGTTTGGTAGTGAGCCGCAAACAGGTCGAGGCCCTCTTTCTCGCGCACCCAGTTCTCCATGATTTGCGAGGGGAGTTCGACGAAATCCCAATACACGTTGGTGCCCGCGACCGATCGGTACTGGCACTGCGAGAGCAGGCCGTGCAGAGCGTGGCCAAACTCGTGAAAGAGCGTCTGCACTTCGTCGTAAGTGAGCAGCGAGGGTTTCGTTGTCGTGGGTTTGGTGAAGTTGCACACGATCGAAACATGGGGACGGCGGACTTGGCCGAGCCAGAGGCCTTGCTCCCGGAACACGGTCATCCAGGCGCCGCCGCGTTTGGTCTCGCGCGGGAAGAAGTCGGTGTAGAAGAGGCCGACGTAGTCGCCGCTGGATTCATCGCGCACTTCAAACACTTCGACTTCGGGATGATAAACCGGAACGTCGGGACGTTTTTTAAACGTGAGTCCGTACAGCTGGCGCGCGTGCTCGAAAACGCCCGCCACGACTTTTTCAAGCTGGAAGTAGGGGCGGAGCTCCTCTTCGTTGAACTGGTACTTCTTCTCTTTAAGTTTTTCGGAGTAAAAAGCGGTGTCCCACGGTTGCAGGTCGCCCGCGTCGGTCGAGATCGATTTTTTGAACTCGCGAAGTTCGGCGAGATCTTTCTCGGCGGCTTTCTTCGAAGGCAGCATCAGTTGGTTCAAGAACGCAAAGACCTGCGCGGGAGTTTTGGCCATGCGCTCTTCGAGAACGAAGTCGGCGTGCGAAGCGAAGCCCAAGAGCTTGGCGCGCTCATCACGAAGCGCGACGGTTTTCACCACGACGTCGCTATTGTCGAACTCGCCCTTAAAGGCGCGCGAGCTGTAGGCGGTCCAGAGCTGCTGGCGCAGTTCGCGGTTTTCGGCGTATTGCATGAACGGCAAGAAACTGGGGGCTTGGAGCGTGAAGGCCCATTTGCCTTTTTGCCCCTTTTTCTCGGCTTCGAGGGCGGCGGCTTCCACCGCGCCTTCGGGAAGACCGGCCAGATCCTTGGCGTTGTCGATCCACAGCGTGTACGCGTTGGTCGCTTTGAGCACGTTCTCGGAGAACTTCGGATTCAGAAGCGAGAGTTCTTGATCGATGGCTTTGAGTTTTTCTTTTTTCTCGCCGTCGAGCAGGGCGCCGTTGCGCACGAAGTTCTTGTAGCTCTTTTCGAGCATTTGCATCTGCTCTTGCGAGAGTTTGAGCGAGGCGCGCTTGTCGTAAACGGCTTTGATTTTTTTAAAAATCTCTTCGTCCAAAGAAATTTCGGATTGCAGCTCGGTCGCTTTGGGCGAGATTTCGGCCGCGAGCGCCTGCAACTCGGCAGACGCCTCGGCGCTGAACATGTTGAAGTAGACGTTGGTGACCAAATCGAAGGCTTCGGTCGACGTCTCGAGCGCTTCCATCACGTTTTCAAAACCGGGCTCGGCTTTGTTGGCCTTAATGGCGGCGATGTTCGTGCGCGCGAGCTGCATCGATTTTTCGAGAGCCGGCAGGTAGTGCTCGACCTTGATCGACGGAAACGGAATCACTTCATCGGGGCTGTGAAACCCCTTGTTTTCGAAGGCGGTCAGAAAGGGATTTTGTGACATAAAACTTCTCACTCCCACCATGCCAGCGCACGGCCGTTTGCGGGTCCCTTGAAAGGGACCTCCTGAAGTCTTCAGACTTAGCAAACGCGTGGTTTTGAGGCAGCAAAGAAGGGCTCTATTGCTGCGCATAATGGGTCAGAAGTGAGGGAATCTTAGCGAACGCACAATCCAATCGTGGAGCCGCCAGCGACGGGTTGACAGCGCGAACCCGAGGGGCAGTTGTTGTTGCGAACGTCGCAGCCCTGGGCCGTCGACTGGCCGCAATTGTTGATGCTGCCGGCGGGCTGGTACGTGGCTTGGGGCCGGTTCAACCAACCGTTGTTTTGCGAGTAGTTCCAATAGGGTCCCCAGCTGCCGACATTGTAGTACACAACGCCGCTGAAGCCGCCGGTGCGGTACGCATTCGGAGCGCAGGCCATGCCGTAGTAAGCGGATTGAACGGGGAAGTAGCCATTCGGGCAGCCGCAAGAACCGGCCGCGATCTGATACTGTTGGGGAAACTGCCAAGCGCCATTGTACCAGTTGTACGAGTTGGGATCGGCCGAGTAGTAGTTGTTGTACACCGAACAGTTCATGGCGGGGGTGCCCAGAGCCGCTCCGTTGCAGGGTTGGGGAGTCGCTGCGTAACCGCTGTTCGAGCTGGAGCCGCCGCCGCCTTGATTGCAGGCCGCCAGGGCCGTCAGAGCGCAAGCAACAAATAGAGCTTGAAGAACGTGTTTCATTTTTCTCTCCCAGTCTAAAGAATCCCAACCTTTTCATTTCCAAGTTCAATGCCAGCCAAAAAAGCCGCCAAACCCCTCTAAAATCGTCATGACGGGACTAAATCCGTCAAATTCTGGTCTTGGTGACAACTCTCGGCACGGTGAGAATAAAAGTATGGGTCGGAACTTGGCGCTTGGCGCTTTTTTCATTTTGGCTTTTGGGCTCTCGGCGGAAGCGCGCGTTTTTCAAATCGGGGAGGAGAGCTTTGCCGCTTACCTGCGCGGTCAGTACGGCCTGGCCGGGCAAAAAGACGAGCCTTTCGCGCCCGCCAGTGGCGCGGGCTCCAAGTTTTCGGACGAGTATAAAACCAACATGTCTTACGAATTCGGCTTCGTGTACGCGACTCCGAAAGTCAGTTTGCGCATCGGCTTTGAGTTTCTCAAGCCGGCGGATCTCAAGGACATGAAGGGCACCGATAGCGGCGGCGGCACCGAGTACTACTCGGTGAGCAATAATATTTCGGGCTTTATTCCCAAGGTCGGCGTGGAGTTGAACTTCAAGCAATGGGCGCAGAGCCGCCTCTTCGCGTCGGCCAACTACGGGATGGCGACGGTCACGGTGCAAAATTCCTACACGTTCACGCCTGCGGGCGTGACGGCGTACCCGACGCCCGGGGCGGATTTCCGGGAGGAGATCAAAGGCGATGGCAGTTTGGTCGAAGGCTCACTCGGTTTTGAAACGCTCTTATCCGATTCGACGACCATCGTGTTGGATGCGGGTTACCGCACGCTCGAAGTCGGTTCGTTCAAGCACAACGTCGATTCCAAGGGTTTTCAAGGCAACGTGTCCAAAGGCGATACCGCCAAGAACACCAACGGCTCCGACCGCACGCTCAATCTGAACGGCGGTTTTGTCGGTCTCATGATCCGCGTCTGGATCAAGTGATCAAGCACCACAGCGCCCACGGCGCTCAAGCGCCACAGCGCCCACGGCGCTCAAGCACCATAGAGTTTTTCAATTTGATTGCGGAACTTCTGGTCCACGAATTTGCGCTTCACTTTGAGTGAAGGCGTCAGTTCGCCCGCTTCGACCGTGAAGTCTTCGGGAAGAACCGCGAACCGTTTGATGGTCTCGTAGCTGGCGAGCTGCGAGTTGGCCTCGGCGACCGACTTGCGCACCACCTCGAGAACCGCGTTGTTCTGCGTGAGGTCTTCTTTGGATGAGAACGAGAGCCCTTTTTCTTTGGCGAACTTTTCCAGATTGACAGGGTCGAGCGTGATCAGCGCCACGATGTACTTCTTGTTGTCACCGTGAATGAGGACTTGCGAAACCAAAGGATTGAGCTTGAGGAGACCCTCGAGTTTTTGCGGCGCCACGTACTTGCCGCCGCCGGTTTTGATCAGGTCTTTCTTGCGATCGGTGATGCGGATAAAGCCGGCGGGCGTGCGCTCGCCGATGTCGCCGGTCGCGAACCAGCCGTCGTGCATCACCTTCGCGGTCGCTTCGGGATCTTCGAAGTATTCGACCATCACCTTTTTCGACTTGATGAGCAGCTCGCCGTCCTCGGCGAACTTGATTTCGACATCGCCGATGGGTTTGCCGATCGTGCCGAATTCGTAGTCGTAAGGCGTGTTCACGGTGACCGCCGCCGTGGTCTCGGTGAGGCCGTAACCTTCGAGCACCATGATGTCGCACGCGTGAAAGAACTGCGAGATTTCACGCGCGAGCGGAGCGCCGCCGCTGATCGCGAAGCGCAAACGTCCGCCAAAGGCGTCTTTGATTTTACCGAGCACGAGCTTTTGCGCCGCCATGTATTTGAGATTGAGCGCAAGAGGCAGCGGTTCGCGCTTGATGCGGTACTCGCTCACTTCAAGACCGACCTTGAGCGCGCGCTGAAACATCTTGCGTTTGAGCGGGTTGGACTCGATCTGGGTGAGAATCGCGGCGTAGACCTTTTCAAAAATGCGGGGCACGGCCACCATGATGGTGGGGCGAACTTCGGTGAGATTCAGGCGCACGCGCTCGATACTTTCGGCGAACGCCATCGAGTAACCGATAAACGTGTGTCCCCAATGCTCGATGCGGCCCAAGACGTGGGCGTAGGGGAGAAACGTCAGCGAAATGTCGTTGGAGTGCGCGCCGGCGTACGGGAACGCCTCGCCGACTTCACTCATGATCTGCGTGTGCGAGAGCACCACGCCTTTTGGAAGGCCGGTGGTGCCGCTGGTGTAAACGACGGTGGCGACTTGGTCGGGGGTCGTGGATTTGAGGAGTTCTTGCCAGCGTTCGGTCCATTTGGCCTTGAGCGCTTCGCCGTTTTTCAAGAGCGTGTGCCAAGAAAAGAAGTCGGGATCTTCCTCACGCACGTCTTCCAGAACGATGATCTTTTCCACGTGCGGACACGCGCCTCGGATGGAAAGAAAGAGCTTCATCATGCTGCGAGTTTCAAGAACCAAGAAACGCGAGCGGCAATTGTTCAAAATGTACTCGAGATCCGCGGGCGTCACGGTTTGATAGATCGGCACCACCACGGCGTGAACGCTCATCGCGGCGAGGTCGGTCACCGACCACTCCCAGCGCGTGTTGGACATCAGCGCGATCTTGTCGCCCGGATTCACGCCCATTTCGAGAAATTGAGCGGCGAGAGCTTGGATCTGGGCGTGGTACTCCTGCCAGGAGACTTCTTTCCAGACGCCTTTCTTTTTAAAGCTGTAGGCGAAATGCTCCGGAGAGCGCGACGGCATTTTGGCGATCGACTCACAAAGAGTCGTTCCGGTGGTGTTTTTCATGCGACTCACTCTGTTGATTACTGCGTATTGCCCTGACGGCTCAGAATCAATCTGACCGCTTTTTTCTGACTTTGTCCAACAGTGACCGTCTCTTCGGCGGCGACCTGCGCAAACGGATTGGTCGCGCGGATCTTCACGGGGACACCTGCAGGGACAGGATAGCGGGACAGCTGCGATTTGTCTTGGAGGCGCTGGCCATTGACGGTGATGACGGGCTCGGGGCCTCCGCCCAAAACTTCGATTGCAACATAACCCATGGGAGGTTCGGGCTGCAGCGTGGCTTCGAGGCGGTACAAGTCCGAGCCGGCCTGTTCGCCGACACGGTCATAGACCAAGTAGCCTTCTTTGCGGATCGTGAGGCGGAATTCTTTTTGCGATTCGATGTGCCCGATGTAAGGCGTGATGCCCACATTCTTGCCGTTGATGTAAACGACCGCGCCTTGCGGGTTGCTCTGAATATTGAGCGGCACGACGTGTTTCGAGGCCGCCTCGTACTGGCCAGCGGGCGTGGGGCGCTGAGCGGTGCCTTGAGCGCCGGCTTCGGGCGTGCTCGCCGCGGCCGGAAGCTGGGGCATCGCTCCGTTCATCTTTTTGAAATAGAAGTAACCGCCGCCGATCGCGAGCGCGACCGCGAACAAACCGTAAATCCAGTTGTTGTTGGAGGCGGGCTTGGGCGGAACGTAGATGCGCGACTGCGTTCCTTGCGGGCGGAATCCGGTTTGCGTGTGCGGAAACGGACCGCTCGTGGTGCCGGTGCGAATCGGACCGCGCGCGCGCGACTGATCGCCGCTCGATTTGAGCGCGCTCAAATCCACGCGGCCTTGCATTTGCGGCTCCAAGTTCAAACGCTGTTCGGGCTCGGGCGGCGGAGAGTTGTAATGGGGAGCCGGGGCGTCCGGAGAGCCCATCGTCTCGGTCACGGTCGACGTCACCACGGTGCGGTCTTCGCTGGTCGGGGCGGGGCCTGACGAGAGCTTGGCGTAATCGGCGAGCTTGCGGCGATTTTCCAGGTACATTTTGTGGTAGAGCGACTTCATGTACTTCGAGAACTCTTGGGTCGAGAACTCGGGGTACTGCGTGTTCAAAAATCGGTTGAGATCTTTGTGGAAAGCCGCGGCCGTTTGGTAACGGAGCGACTTGTCTTTGGCGAGCGCCTTCATGCAGATGCGCTCAAGCTCGGGCGAAATCGCCGAGTTCACTTTGCGCAGCGAGGGCACTTGGCACTCGCGCACTTTGCGAAGAGTCGCGGCTTCATTCTGGCCGGTGAACAACCGGTCTTTTGCCAAGAGTTCCCACAGAACGATCCCCAATGAGAAGATGTCGGTGCGCGGGTCGACGGCGTGGCCGTCGGCCTGCTCGGGCGACATGTAGCCGAATTTACCTTTGATGGTTCCGGCGCGGGTGTTTTCAACCTGCGTCTCGGCTTTGGCGATCCCGAAGTCGACGATTTTGATTTCGCCTTCGAAACTGAGCATCACGTTTTGCGGGCTCATGTCACGGTGAGTGATGTTGAGCGGGCGTCCCGTGGTGCCGTCCAAGCAGCGGTGGGCGTGATCCAGACCGGCGGCGACCTCTTTGACGAGGTAGATGATCTGATCGAGGCTCAGTTCTTTGCCTTCTTTTTTCATGTGATTGAGAATTTGGCGCAGGTTTTGACCTTCGACGAACTCCATCACCAAAAAGAATTGGTGCTTTTCGATACCGAAATCGTAAATCGAGACGATGTTCGAGTGGTTCAGGTTGACGGCGATCTTCGCCTCTTCCTTGAACATGTCGATGAACTCGGCGTTGTCCGAGTACTGGGGCAGGATGCGCTTAATGGCGACGAATTTATTGATGCCGTTGGCGCCAATCGACTTTGCGAGATACACCTCGGCCATACCGCCGGCGGCAAGTCTCTCAAGTAGCAAATACTTTCCAAAGCGTTCCATTTCTGCCATCGTTGGAGTTATCGGTCGGTTCGCTAAAGGAGTTAATAATTTAACGTATGATGTGGATAGGACTGACCGGAGGTCTAGCTTCTGGTAAAAGCACCGTCTCAAATTTGCTGAAAGCGCAGGGCATCGTCGTGATCGATGCCGATGAGATCGCGCACCAAGCGCTTCAGCCGGGTGAAGAGCCGTACAAAAAAGTCGTGTCTCATTTTGGGACGGGCATCTTGTTCGAAGGTGGAAACATCAACCGCAAGGCGCTCGCCGCCTTGGTTTTCAATCAAGAAGACCAATTGCGGGCTCTCGAGGCCGCCGTGCACCCGTTCGTCCAGGCCCGGGTGCTTCAGATCAAGGAGCAGGCGCGACGGGCGGGTCACGGGCTCGCGGTGTACGATGTGCCGCTTCTTTTCGAAAAGAATCTGCAAGGTCAGTTCGACCGGGTGGTCACCGTGGCCACCGACGAGGAGACGCAGATCGCGCGCGTGCAAAAACGCAATCAATTCACGCGCGACGAGGCGCTCGCGCGTCTTCGCCATCAGCTCCCGATGGCCGAGAAGGTCGCGAAATCCGATGACGTGATTTGGAACAAAGGAACTCTCGAAGACCTTGAAACCCAAACGCGAGAGTGGCTTCAGAAACTGAAGGCGCTCTCTTCTTCGAAGGCGTAGCCGATTCTCAGAATGACGCTGGTGCCGCGCACGCCCACGCCCGCGAGACCTTCGATGCGCAGACGCCGTCCCAGATTCATGAAGTCTTCAACGCCGCCGCCGGCGACGGCCCAGTAAGAATCGATTTTCACGAAACCCGCGAGCTGCTCGGACGGTTTGTACAAACTCTGAGCGCCCACGGTCCAATAGGGTTCAAAGTACTCACCCATGCAGCAATACTTTTTGGACTGTCCGTGGATTCCGAACTGTCCGTTCATAGTGACGTCGAAGCCGAATTCCAGCGCGGTCTCGTCGGCCCGCTGAAAAGTCTGCGTGAAGCTCACGACCTGCGTGGAGAGGGTTTCGTTCTTTTCTTCGAGATTGCCGGACCAAAGTCCGACGGCCACATTGTAGGTTTTGTCGCGGACCACGCGGGTGGCATGAATGCGGATCAAATCGTCGGGCGTTTCGGTGGGAGCGCCTTGATTGTACTGGCCGGGCTTCACGTCGGTCGTGGGCGCGGCGTGCGAAAAAGCCGCGATCAACGACGCCGAGACGAAGGTCAAAAAGAGGTGGGGAGCCCTGAGCCGCATGGTGAATATGATAGATGAGAATCGGTGAACAGAATAACATTTTATGGAGATGAATTTAAAATCTAGCATCCTCGCCGCCGCCCTGCTTTTGCTCTCTTGCGCGGGTTGGGCGACCGATGGTCTTTTCACGAGTATCCACCACCACTACCAAGCGCCGCGCGCGCTCGGAATGGGTGACGCGTTCGTTGCCGTGGCCAACGACTACAGCGCGCTGTTTTACAACCCGGCCGGCTTGGCGCGTTTGAGCGATGGGCAGATCAATATGGCCGTGGGCACGTCGGTGTCTCGCGACTTCATGTCTTTTTACCAAGACATTCAAGACACGTCCAAAATCGAAGGCACCGACGCGCAAAAAGCGCAGGCCTACATCGAAATGCTGCAAAAAAATTACGGCAAGGCGTTTCAGTTGCGAGCCAATCTTTTAGAGGGCATCTGGGTGCGCCCGGGTTGGGGATTGGGGATTTTACCCGGCGATTTCACATTGGATATGAGCGTGCACAACCAAGCGGCGCCCGCGATCAGCGCGCGTGCCTATTTGGATTCCACCGTGGCGTTCGGTTATGGCGCCGATGTCAAAGATGAGTTGATCCCGGGCCGTCTGTCTTGGGGTGTGACCGGCAAGTTCGTGAATCGCGGCTACTTCAGCAAAGACGTCAACGCCCTGGATCTTGTGGCCGATTCGAATATCATCCGCGAGGCCGATCTTCGCGAAGGTTACACGGTCGATGGCGACATCGGTTTTCTCTACACGCCTTACATCGCTGACGAAGGCTTTTGGTCCGTCTTTCAACTCGCGCGGCCCACCTTTGGCGCCGTGATCCGAAACGTGGCCGAATCCGGTTTCGGGCAGAGCCTGAACCTGATTCAAAAAAATGGGACGACCGATCCTCCCGAAAAACTGTACCGCGTTCTCGATGTCGGGACGCGCTGGGAGTATCCGAGCTTCTGGATTTTCGGCGGCCGCGGAACTTTGGATGTTCGCGATATCGGCCACCCCAACTTTTCGGCGCGCAAAGGTTTGCACGTGGGCTTTGAGTTCGACTGGGCCGTGGCCAATTGGTGGAAGGGTCAGTACCGTTTCGGGATGAACCAGGGCTTTCTCTCGGCGGGAGCTTCGTTCCTCTTCGCCGTGTTCCGTCTGGATCTCGTGACCTACGCCGAAGATGTCGGCTCCTACGACGTGCCCAAAGAAAACCGCGTCTACCTCCTCAAAACCAACTTCGACCTCTAAAAGGTGCCTGGCACCTTTTTGAAACTCGGCGTGTCACCGAATCGGTGACGCGAAGCTAGACCAAAATGTAGCAGCTTGATTACGGGGGGCAGGGGCCGTCTTGCGTTTGCAGATTGGTCCCGATGGTCGTGGGATCGGTGGTGCCATTGGTGATGGCCGCGAACTGTTCGCAGACCGAACTGTTTTGCTGTGAGGAACCCAAGCAGCTTTGCTGGTACGCCGCGAGAGCCGCTTCGCCGATCACGGCCGGAGAGGCTTCGCAGATGGCTTCTTTCGCTTTGTCTTTACAATCGTTGGCATCGTATCCCGGAGAGTTGGGGTCGCAGGCGTTGATCAATTCTTCCGTGTCGGGCAGGGCGGACGACGCGACCGTGGCGATCTGAGCCATTGATGAGAGCAAAAGCATGCCTTTGGATTTGGCTTTCGTGCAGTAATCCATCGTTGCCGTTGATAAGTTCGTGCGGGCGGTGGCGGCTGTCGGGTTGTTGCCCACGGGTTTTGAAAAAGCCAGCAGGCCGATCGCGGCCAGGGGAGAGCTGTTCGAGGCTTTCATCTGCTCGGCGATATTCGAGAGGCGCACGGGGTCCATGAATTCTTGGTAGATGAAATTCGCCGAGCAGCGAATCAAATAGGCCGACTCGGTTTCGATCCCTTCGACTTTTTGCATACATTCAAGCGCGCCGCTCGAGTCGGTCTTATCCAGACAGTCTTGCGCTTCCGCAACGTAGTCGACGTCTTTCTTCTTGCAAGCGGTCACGCACACGAGAGAAAGGGCGAGGATCAAAGGTGTTTGCAGTTTCATCTCTCTAGTTTACGCGATTTTGCGGCGGCCTGGGGGGTCCTGATTTTTCCTGGACCGTCCCGAACGTCGAGCTTTCACGTGAATGTCTCAAGTCGGTACGCCAAGCGTCCGAAAAGAAGACGAGGATGAACATGAAGCAAGGACGCTTATTGACCATTCTAGCCACGCTCGCAGTCGCTTACTCGGCTCAAGGCCGTGAAGTGCGCGAGTTCTACAACGGAGTCCGCTCGCTCGGAATGGGCGGCGCTTCGATCGCCGTCGTCAATGACGAGACGGCTTTGCTGTCGAATCCCGCGGGCCTCGGCAAGCTGCGGGATTTTTACGGGACGATTCTTGATCCCGAGCTCGACGGCTCCTCCAATATCACCAACGCCTACTACTCAAAGCCCTTCGGCTCGCCCTTTGAGCCCTCGGAAGTTCAGAAGACGATGGATCTGCAGCGCGAGTCCTATTATCACGCCAATGCGCAGCTCTTTCCCTCGTTTGTGGTGCGCAACTTCGGGATCGGGATCTTTGGCCGCAATCTGATGGATGCGACCGTGGATGCGAGCGGCGCGAACATGCAGACTTATTACTTGAGCGATCTGGCGCTGGTGCTGGGCTACAACCTGCGACTGTGGGACGGCCGGATCAAGATCGGCGTGACCGGCAAAGCCATCTCGCGCATCGAAATCGACAAGAACCTTCCGACCACGGGCGATCTCAGCATCTCGGGCAATGCCTCCGAAGGTGCGGGCCTCGGTGCGGATGTGGGCGTGATCCTCACGGCGCCTTGGGCCTGGCTCCCAACGGTTTCGGCCGTCGTGCGTGACGTGGGCGGAACGGGCTTCAACGCGGGCGCGGGTCTGCGCATGAGCACGACCGAACGTCCCCAGCATATCGACCAAGATATCGACGTCGCCGTGGCCTTGTTCCCGATCCACGGCAACGACCTTCGTTCGACCTTTACGATCGAGTATCAAAAAATGAAAGAGGCGGGCGAGGCGACGGACAAACTCCGTTATGCCCATCTGGGTTACGAGCTCAACTTTAGCGACATTTTCTTTGTGCGGGCCGGCGCGAACCAGCGGTTCTGGACGGCGGGACTGGAGTTGTCTTCCGAACACACACAGATCCAAATCGCGTCGTATGGAGAAGACATTGGGACGGACAACGCCCCAAAAGAGGACAGGCGGTACGTTTTGAAGTTCTCGATTCGTTTCTAAAACGAAATGGGAGAGGGGCGCCGCGGGCGCCATCGGCATTTGAGAGAATAGGTCATGGAGGACCACGGTATGAAACAGAACAAGAAGGCGAAGATCGCGATTGTGGCGATGATCGTTTTTTTGTCCGCGTGCGCGAACGTTTTCGAGCCCGCGTCCAATAAGACTTCGGATGAGGCGCTTTACGAAGACGCCGTGAAGCTTTTAGACGACGGCAACTACGATGGCGCTCTCGCCAAATTCAGCGGGCTCAGTGCCAGCTTCGCCAAGAAGACGGCGGTTCGTCAGAACTGGGCGGGCGCCTTTGCGGGCCGCTGCGGTTTGAATTTCGTGCAGTACCTCACGTCGCTCGGACAAGACATCACCGGCACCCCGACGTTTTTTCAGTTCTTGGCGAGCGCTTTTGACGGCGTCGCCGTTCATCCCGAGGCGTGTACGCAGGCCGAAGCTAAAATCAAAGAGATCTGGGCGGCCGACGCGCCGACGGCTTCGCAGCAGCTTTTCATGGCGATCTTGTCGCTGGCAAAAATGGGCGCGATCGTGCGTTCGGTGACTGACAACAACGAAAACGGCGGACTTGGCAATGGCACGACCGACGCCGAATTCGACGCTTGTAACAACGCGAGTTCGACGGATCCCGATCAGATCAACGATGCCCAAGTCGTCGAGCTGGTGACGGGGCTTTCGCTGTTCTTGCAAAACATCGCCGGTTTTTCGGCGCAGCTTTCGGGCGACGTCGACGATTTGAAGACCGCGCTTGAGACCGGCTGCAGTGCGATGACGCCCAACCCGTGCGCCACGACCGAAGCGTCGGGGGTCACGACGGCGATGATCAAATCGACACGAAGAATTTTGGACCACCCACTGATCGGGGTGGGCGTCTGCGCCCAGCTTGATCCGAACAACTGTTGCCCAGGACTTTAATGGTAAGATTGGCCACCGCGCTCATTCTAACTTTGATTCTTTCGACCGCGAACGCGGCCGAAATGTTTCAATTTGGCGAAACGCCGCGTTCCTACGGAATGGGCGGCGTGCGCGTGGGCGGAAGTCCCCACGATGCGAGCGCATTTTTGTGGAATCCGGCCAACCTGACCTACCAAAAGGGGATGAACTGGGATTTTTTCAGCATCGGAATTGGAAGCAATGCTTACGACAAGTACGAACGCTTCCAAGGTTTTGAATTCCATGGGCTCGAAAGCCTGGATGAACTTTACGGTGAATTCGTGCAAACCGACTTCCAAGGCGTTTCGGCCTTCACGCTGCCGTTCTTCGGCGTCGCCGTTTACGACCAGGGCTACTTGAGCGCGATCGCGCACAACCCGGCGTTTCCGGTTCTGGATATGACCTTCTTGCATGACTACGCCCTCGCGGTCGGCGCTTCGATTCCGCTCGGGCCCGAGGGCTCATTCGGCGTGAACTTTAAGCGGATCACCCGCCGAGGAGGGCCTTTGCAGTTGGGCGCCAGCGTCCTGGACAACTTGGATAACAACACGATTCTGGACCAGTTCGAGAACGAAGGCATCGGGTACGGGATCGACGCCGGTTTGATGATGAGAGCCGACGGCCCTTTTCATCCGACGGTGTCGTTGGCCTGGCAGGACATCGGTTCCACGTCGTTTGTGAAAACCAAAGGCACCGCTCCTCCTGAGCGCATCAAAGACAATCTCACGTTAGGGCTGGCGTTCGAACAAGAAATCCCCCTGGCGGGCATCGCGGGCGGCATCGAGTACCGTCACATCACCGACACCGACGAGCAACTCGGCAAGAAGATTCACATGGGATTGGAAGTGAGTCTGGCCAACATCGATTTGCGCGCGGGCTTTTATCAGGGTTACCCCACCTACGGTGCGGCCATCGATTTGTGGCTGCTTGAAGTGAACGCGGCGATGTACACGGTCGAGCGCGGGGCCTACCCCGGTCAGACGCCCGACAAGCGCGTGCAGATCGGCATCGGGATGAACTTCAGCTTCGATCCGGATTTCAAGATCACCGACGAGTCGGGACGCAAGCGCCGCTTCAAGCAGCGCCGTTAGTTCGAAGTTTTTTGGCGGACCGCTTGTTCCTTGGGTTCAACCACCATGAAAAGAAGCGCGCCGCCGGCTCCTAAGAGGACGAGCGTTCCGAGCCAGCCCATTCGATGATCATGGAAGAAGTATGTGCCGAGACCGACCAAGAGCGGGCCCAGAATCGACGCGAACTTTCCGATGAGATTGAAGAAGCCAAAGTACTCGCCGCTCTTCTCGACGGGAGACATTTTCGAGAACATCGCGCGGCTGAGCGCCTGCACGCCGCCTTGAACCAGCCCGATCAAACCCGCGAGCGCGTAGAAGTGCCACACTTCGCTCATCATCATCGCCCCGACGACGCCCACCGCGTAAGCCGCCAAACAGATCAAGATCGGTGTGCGTGAACCAAAACGGTGCGCGAGTTTCGAAAAGGCCAGGGTCGAGGGGAAGCCGACGAATTGAACCACCAAGAGCGCCGCGATCAAATCCGACGACTTAAAGCCCAGCGAGATGCCGTAGTCCACGGCCATATTCATGATCGTGTACACGCCGTCGATATAAAGCCAGTACGAAGCGATGAAAATCATCAGGTTGCGCTGCGAGCGCAGTTCTTTGAACGTATGTTTCAGCTGCGACGTCGACTGGCGCAGGGCCACGCCCCACGTCGCCGGCGCGCGCTCGATGCGGGGTTCGGGAACATTTTTGAACAGCGGAATCGAAAACAGAAGCCACCAGATCCCGACACTGACGAATGACAGCTTCACCGCGGTCACCCCATCCGGGATCCCGAAGAGCGCGGGTTTCAAGAACATCAAGACGTTCAGGGTAAAGAGCAGGGCACCGCCCAAATAGCCAATCGAGAATCCAAGCGAACTGGCGTGAATCGACTCTTGGCCCGGGGCGATCGAGGGGAGGATCGAATCGTAAAAAGTGGAGCTGGCGTTGAAGCCAATCATCGCCAAGCCGTAAAGCAAGGCGGCTTGCCACCAAAGGCCCGCACCCACCAGGCCCAGGCCCATGCTGCTGAGCGCGCCGATCATCATGAACACGAAGGTGAAAAATTTCTTGTTGCCGCGCAAATCAGCAAGGGCGCCCACGAACGGGCTCATCACGGCGATGATGAGGCTTCCGACGGACACCAGCGTCCCGAGGCGGGCGGTGGTCACGGTCGAGTCGACGCCCGCGCTCCAGTACTCTTTGAAAAAAACCGGAAAGAATCCGGCCATGATAGTCGTTGCGAACGCGCTGTTCGCAAAATCGTACAGCGCCCAGCTCCAAACTTTACGGTCGGTCTCAAAGATCTTCATCGGGCCATTCAAACATTGACTCCGGGGCCTGGCAAGACAAGGGTGGAGGGATGCTTCAGGTCGTTCGCATCAAGCACCCCAACCAAAAGAAGGAATGGCTTGACCGGTTTCAACCCGAAACCGAGTCCTGGCTCGTTTCCGACCTGCGCTCGAAGTACGAAATCCAACAAAAATTGCTTGAGAGCCGTCCTGGTTACGAGGATTGGACCATTTACCGTGCCAGCGAACTGTGGCGTCTCTTGCTGCGGCGGGCGCGCCCCGAGCTTCAACTGATTCCGCGTGATTTTGCGCTGAGCTGGTTGACCGACGTTCTTCGCCGCGACCGCGCGAACTCCCAGAATAAGTTGATCCAGCCGCAGTCGGCAAAAACCCTGCTTGGCGTGATGGATCTTTTTGCCCCGCTCTTTTCGCACCCGACGGGCGCGCAGATTCTGCGCGAGTTTTTCGAGGCGGAGCCGGTGGCGGCCGAACGCTTTGGTGTTTGGGCGACGCTTGCGCAGCACTACTACGCTCAGTTCGCCGAACAAAACTGGGCTTTGCCGTCTTGGGTGCCGGCGATTTTGACCAATGAACCCCGCTTACTCGAGTTTTGGGACCGTCCGCTGTGGGTCGATCTCGGGGCGGAGCTTCGTCAAAGCGAAGTCGAGATTCTCAAGCGTTTGGCTTCGGCCGTCTCGGTGACCGTCCTGGTTCCCGACGTTGTTAACGAAGAGAAGTACCGCTTCTTGCTCGAACCTTCGCTGGTGCTGGCCCGCGAGAACAAGGTGCACCAGTCGGAGCCCGTGCCCTCGCCGGCGGGAACGCGAACAGCCTTGCGCTTTTCGAGCCCCTTGGCCGAGGTGAAGCACGTGATCTCGGAAGTGCGCAAATGGGCCGACGCCGGCGTCCCGCTCTCGCAAATGGCCGTGATCGCACCCGATATCGAGGCGTACTGGCCTTTGTTGGAGCCGTTTTTGGACTATGAAGGCCTGCCGGTTCAAAAAGATTCGGTGGCCCGGCTTCAATCTTGGCCCCACGTCGGCAAATTTTTGGCGCGTCTGCGTCTGCGCGCGGGACAGGTGAGCTTCGCCGATTCGGAGCAAGGTCTGTTTGAGGCCGGTCTGCAGGTGCGGTTCGAAAAATTTCAGTCCTTTTTTAAGCAGGCGCTCGCGCTCGAGGATTTGCAAAAAGAGAAAACGCTGCAGGGGTTTTTCATGCTCGGGCTCGCACCGGCCGAAGAGGTCAATCTCGAGGAGTTCATGAGCTGGGCCGCCCGCGACTGGCCCGATGAATCCAATTGGGAGCCTTTCGAGATGTTCTTGAAAGACCTTCTTTTGATGGTCCCCCTGGACATCCGCATGCATGTGGACTCGTGGATTTCTTATCTCGAAAGTTTAGCCGCCAAGAAAGAGATCCGGGTCCGCCCGGGCTCGCGCGCGGGGCTCGCGCTTTTGAACTTAATGGAGGCGGAAGGTCTTCAGTTCCGCAAGCGCATCTTCTTGGGTCTGTCGGAGTCCAACTTTAAAAAGAAAACCAACCCTCTTTTGTCGACGCGTGATCTGCAGCGCTTGGGGTGGGATTTCGGTTTCTTTTTGGACCATCCGGAGCAGAACATCTTGAACTTCGAGTTGGAGTGGTCGCTCTTGATCGAATCCGAGGACACGCAGCTCTGCTTCCCCGCGACCGGGTTCTCGAATCAGGCCGAGGCGCCGCATCCGTTTTGGATTCAGCAAGGCGGCGGCGAAAAAGCGCACCGTCCGGGCTTTACCCGCTGGGACGAGATGCAAAACTCCCGTTTGCCTTTGTCCGACAAGATGAAGCGCGACCTGGGCCAGCTCGAGGTCGCCCCGCTCGCTCTCACCGAGGCCCCGAGCTTTTCGGCCTCTTCGATCGAGCGTTTTCGCAACTGCGCGTTCCAGTTTGCGGCCGAGCGTTGGTTCAATCTCTTGGATCTTCCCGAGCGCGACATGGATCTGGATGCCCGCTCCAAAGGAAGCCTCACGCACAAGCTCTTTGAGCGTCTGACGGCGCCGCCCCGTCGTTTTGACTGGACGGACGAGGAGCTTTCAGTTTTGGCTGAAGAGATCCGTTTGGAGCTTGAGCTCGAGCACCGCGACGGGCTGTTTTGGAAAATCGACAAGGCCCGCGCGATCTCACTCGCCAAACGCTTTCTGGATTTTGAAAAGAACTGGTTCGAAAAGTTTCCGCAGGTCGAGATCGAAGCGCGCGAACTTCGCTTTGAGTTTTATTACGATCCAATTGCCAAAACATTTCATCCCGATCCTTTAGAAGGGCGCCTCAAGTTCAAAGGCGCTCTCGACCGCGTCGAGCATCACCCGGCAGGCTATAAAACTTTGGTGGACTACAAGCCCAGTTGGGATCAGAAGCGGGCTTACAACTCGTGGATGCGCGACAACTTTTTGCAGCTTGCGATCTACGCCTGGGCCATGGACCGTGGTCTGATCCAAGGGTTGAAGCCCGGCATGGTGACCGGGATCGAAACCTACACGTACCAACCGCTCCGGCGGGGGCGCGGGTTTGTCGCTCCCGAAGCGGTGGGGCTTACGGCCGAGAAGGCCGCGCCCAAAGATAAAACCTTGGCGGACAAAGAAGCGCTCTATCAAGACCTCGAGCGGCTGCTGGTTGAACTCTTTGATTTGATTTTGATGGGAAAGATCACCCCGATGCCCTTGAACGGGGAGCACGGCGATTTTTCAATTTGCGACTCGTGCCGATGGAGTGAAGTGTGCAGAGCACCGCATCTGAACTCGTAGATAAATACTTCGACGCCTCCAAGGGTCACTTGCGCGACACGATGATCCGCGCGGGGGCGGGAGCGGGCAAGACCACCGAACTGGTGCGCCGGGTGATCTCGATCGCGCTCATGCACAAAAAGATCACGGGTGAGTGGCCGCGTCTGGTGGTGACGACGTTCACCCGCAAAGCCACGCAGGAGTTGCGAGAACGGCTGCTTCTGGGCGGGTTGATTCTCAATCAACCGGACGTGCGCACCGAGCTGGAGTCGCGCGAGAAGGGTCTGGATCTCGAAGGCCTGACGTCTTACCTGCAAAGTTCGCAGTCGCTGCACATTTCGACGATCCACGGGATCTTGAGCATTTATCTGAAGCGCTACGGCAGCCAGTTGGAGCTTCCCCCAGATTTTCAATTGGTGAACGACCGGCAAGCCCGCCGCGTCTTTCGTAAAACGCTGCGAAGCCTTTTGCAGCACAACGAAACCTTCGCCGAAGACTTTCAAGCCCTGCGCGAGGACGTCGATATGCCCGCGCTTGAGAAAAGCGTGCATGATTACGCCGCGCTCAAGCTTGAACGGGCAGGGCGGATGCGAGCCCTCGACATCGCAGAAGTTGAAGCCGATCTCGAGCGACGCCGCGAGGCCCTTCGTGCAAAGGTGCAGGACGTTCTGCCCGCGTTGCAAAGCCTGGAGCTGACCGACACTTGGCAGCGCCGAGAAGCGGGACTGGGCGATTTTTTGGTGTCGACAAAGTCTTGGCCCGAGCGCTTGCAGGCCCTGGCCGCCAGCAAAGGCGGCGCCCTGAAAGGCAAAGCGATTCCCGAGACCGTGATTTTGCAAGTGACCGAAATCTTCGACGAGGCCAAGGCTCTCACGGACCCGTTCTTCGATCCCGCACACCTCAAAAAACTTGGTGACCTCTCGGTGCGCTTCGAACGCGTGGCGACTCAGTGGTCCGAGAAGTTCGAAACGCAAAAAATCCAGACGTCCTTGCTCACGATGGAGGATCTCGAGTTGGTGTCGCTGCGCCTAGCGACTCAGGCGCCCGAATCGGCGCAAAAGTTCAGCCTTGAGTGGGACTATTGGCTCATTGATGAATATCAGGACACCTCGCCCCGGCAGGTGCAGCTCATCGAGGCGCTCACCCAAGGACAAAAGATGTTCTTGGTCGGAGACCCTCAGCAGTCGATTTACCTCTTTCGGGGCGCGCGCTCCGAAGTCTTTTTCAACGCCGAAAATAAAATGCGCTCGCAGCAGGGCCATCTGGTCGAGCAGATGACCAACTATCGAACCGTTCCACCGGTTCTCGAGTTTATGAACGAGCTTTTTGTCTCGGCGAGCCCTCAGCTGGCCAAGATGTCGGTCGGAAAAAAACCGATGAGTCTTGATTTTGCTCCCGTCACGCTTTGGCGCGTGCTCGAAGAGAAAAAGAAAGAGCGCGTCCAGGTCGAAGCGGTGGCGCAGCGGATTTTAGAGCTGAGCGCGAGCGGCGTGCCGCTCGAGAGCATTTGCGTGATCTCGCGAAAGAAATCCGATCTTACCGCCATCGCGGCCCGCGCGACCGAGCTGGGCCTTCCCTGCCAGATGCACGCGGCGGGCGCGTTTTACCAGCGTCAAGAGATCCGCGATGCGATGGTCGCCCTGAAGTTTCTGCTCAATCCCGATGACAACGTGAACCTCGTGACACTTTTACGCAGCCCTTGGGTGCCGATGACCGATCAAGATCTTTTGGCGGTTTGCTCACGCCAGGCGCGCTCTTACTGGGCTTCGCTCGGCGCGCGTGTCGAGGATCATCCGGGACTTCAGGAGTCGCACCGGATTTTGTCGGGCTACTTGGCGTCGATGCAAACCGAGGGCGTGGCGCGTGCTTGGCGCCGCTTCTTGAGAGAGCGGGGTTATTTCGACTACGCGATGAAGATCGACCCTTCGGGCCGGCGCGAAGCGAATTTGTGGAAACTGGTGCAGAGCCTCTTGGTGCAAGAGGGCGATCCGGGCTTTCAATACTTGGATTTTATCGACCAGTCCGACCCGGTTTCGATCGATGAGTCGTCGGATGGCGATGCGAGCCCGGTCGTCGAGCCCAAGCGCGTTCAGTTGATGACCGTCCACGGCTCCAAAGGCCTTCAGTTCCCACACGTGCTCGTGCCTTACGTCGAGGAGATCGCCGCCAAGCGCAAGACGCCCTTCTTCGGATTCAATCCCGAGGCGGGCGTGTGGTCGCTCTGTCTCAAAGACCCCGAGAGCAATGACAAGATCGTCCCGCCGATCTTGGATGCTCAGATCGAAGCCCATAAAGCCCGCGAGCTTGAAGAAGCCGACCGTGTTCTTTACGTCGCGCTCACGCGCGCGCAAGAGTCTCTGCATCTTTTCTGGAAGAGCGTGGACAAGAACAAGTGGGTGCAAAAGCTCGATCTCTACGCGCCTGAAGAAGGCACGGATTCGCACGAGATTCGCGGCGAAGCCTGGAACGGGCTTTTCCGCCAAGATCTCCCGAAGCCACAAGCCCTTCGAGGGACGTTCGAAAGCGATTTTGAAGTGCGGGCGCCTTGGTCGTCAGAGACGACGCCCCCGCGCGGTCAGGTGATCTCCGTCACGCAGGTGCTCACGCTGGGACAGGCGCTAGCCCCTGCGGCGTCAGGTTCGCCTGCGCCCGCGAATGCGCGCAAAACATGGGAGCGCGTGCGACGCTCGGTTCGGGGGACCGATGTCCACCGTCTGATGGAAAGTTTGAAGTACGATCCCGATCGCAAGCGCTCGCGTCCCGAGTTTCGGGAAGCCCTGGAGTTCTTAGACTCAGAAAGAGGACGCTTTCTTTTGGAGGTTATCAAAACCGGCGAGGTCGAGTGGGGTTTTGCCGCGCAGATGATGGGGTCCTTGATTCAAGGACAAATCGATTTGTGGGGCCGCGATGCCCAAGGCCGTCTTTGGGTGGTGGACTACAAAACCGGAAGCCCCGAGAAGGCCGACGTCGCTCTCGCGCAGCTCGAGATCTACGCCTGGGCCCTGCGTAAGATTGGCAAGGTGCCTGCGGACGAGCCGATCGAACTGGCCGCCGTGTTCCCTTTTCATGGCGAGATCGTCACAAAAAAAACGCCCCCTCAAGAAGACCTTGAGAGGGCGCTCACAGACAAACTGAACTTGAGCCCGGCTTCGCCGTTCTCGATTAACGGTTGAACTCGGGGTTGAGCATCGAGTTCAACTTGCTCATGGTCTGCAAGTTGTTGACGATGATTCCCAAGTTCGTTTTCAACGTCGAATCCTCGACGATCACTGATTTCACGAGAGCTTTGATGACCGCATTGCCTTCTGCACGCTTGGTCATGACTTTGCCCGCGATCACGATGAACGGAACGTTCTTGGCGTTGGCCACGTTCGAACGTTTGATATTGCCCAGGATTTGTTCCGCCGCGTTGGGGATTTGATCCTCGGGAATATTCAATTTCTTCGCCTGCTCGTACAACGCCACTACCGTCTGCATCATCTGTTGGATGTGCTTAACGGTGAACACCACCTGGGCTTGATGAGTCATGCCCGCTTTGGCTTCGGCGTCGTTCAGAAGCACTTTACCAACGTTGAGCTCTTCGAAGACTTTCGCGGCCTTCTCGAGTTCGGCTTTTTGCTCGTCGGCATTTTTAGCCATGATCACTTTTTCGACCGCGGCGGCCATCACGTCACCTTTGTCCAAGATCACGCGTTTCTGAGCGGCGTCGCGCACGAGTTCGTCGGCCATCGTCGCATTGTCGAAGGCGAAGAACTTCAGGGCTCCGCGGCTGGCCGCGTTCTGATCCGCTTTGGTCACGACCAGGCGGTCGGTCGGAGCCGACTCGAGAGCCGAACCGACGCGGAAGAGCGACGCGAAATTGTCTTTGTCCTCAAGCGTGCTCGCCTCGAGGTACACGATCGAACCCAAGACCGAGTAGTAGCGGACCACGTCCGACGTCTGCGGCAAGAGCGACGCGGGAACCTGCGCGATGCCATCGTTCAAGAACAGCATGGAGGTCATGTTGTCCGCGAGCGTTTGGTTCAAGGCGCGCATGATGAAGCTGTTCGAAATCGGCAGCTGCATGGCGTACTTTTCGAAATCGGCGAACGACAGGCGCAGCGAGATTTGCTCGTAGCGGGGATTTCGCAGCGAGCGCTGCGTGAGCATCATCATCGACATCGCTTTGTCGAACTCGATCCCGCGAGTGCGAACCTGGTACTCTTCGGTTCCGTTCTCGGCGATATCTTGAGTGGCTCGGGCCTCGACCACGGTCACGGCTTTCTGCGTCTCCACGACGGGTTGGCCGTCGGCGCCCAGAACGGGTTTGCCGTCCGCTCCGACTTTTGCGGCTTGACGGTTGTACTCCACCGCGGTGAAGCGGCTGGGGTCCATCACGTCGGCCGAAGTGTGGGGCGTGTTGAACGTGTTCAAGAAGAACTTGTACGACTCGAGAGCCGCGGGGACGAACTGTCCCACATCCTGGTAGCCCTGGATCGAACGGTAGAACGTCTCGTCCATGAACTGACGGATTTGGAAGAAGGTCGTCATCATGCGGCCGATGTAAGACCCCAGGCCGACCGAGTTGATGCGGTCGCCGCGCATGTTCATGAGCGGGTATTGGTCGTTGTACTCTTCAATGTAGAACTTCACGACTTCTTGCGGAGTGGTGCCGGCGTCCCAACGGTTACAAGTGGGGTCGCCGCCAACATGAATGTCCGTACAGAAGTGGTAGTACTTGAGCGGCAGCTTGGCCAGGTGAGCGGATGTCACATCCCACCATGACTTCACCGTTTTGCCGCTCGAATCCACACGTCCGGGAATGACCGCGTTCTTCAGATCTTCGAGACGGACGTATTTGCCGCCGACGATCTCAACCGCGCGGACTTGACCGTCGATGTTCATGCCGACGACTTTTTTACCGTTCTGGTCTTTCGCGGCCGCTTTGACGTTGTCGGCGACTTCGATCAAACCGGTGTAGCCCGCGCGCAGCGCGTGCGCATCGTAAGGACCGGGTTTTTGGTAGTTGGTCAAACCACGGTTCGGCGAGGGGTAGTCCATGATCGACGAGTAGTGCCGCTCGGAATCTTCGCCCGCGAATTTAAAGTTGCTCTTGTCGAACGAACCTTTGAAGTTGTGCGTAAGGCCCAGCGAGTGGCCGATCTCGTGCGACAACGTCTTGGCGTACCAGTTCGAGAAGATTTGCTCCGTGGGGACGTCGGCGATGTCGAGGCCCGTCAGCGACGGAATGCCTTCGGCCGAGATCGCGCAGCCCGCGCCTTTGCGGAAGTTCTTTTGGAACTCGGCGGCCAGAGCCAAACGGCGCGTTTGCAGAGACAAAGCCATGCGCTCTTCGTTCGAGAGAGCGGGACCATAAGCCTTGAGAACCTCGGCGGCGCTCAAAGCCTGCATGGTCATTTCATCGCGAGTGGCGTTGAGGCCTTGCGCATCCATCTCGAGGGCTTTCTCGACGATGGCGTGCAGGTAGAGCTTGCCGTTCATTTTGCGCAGCTCATCGCTCGCCTGCGATTTGCGGGCGGTCATGTCGGCGCCGTTGGTGCGGATCGCGCGGATTTGATCGGCCATATCGCGAACGCCTTGAGCCGTTTGCAGCGCCCGGGGCGTGCGGGGCAGAGCGCGGTATTGAGCCATGTCAGACCAGCGGCGGATCAAGCGCGTGGCGTCCTGAGCCGGCGCCGCGGGAGCGGCATTCGGCGCCACCGATGAGCGCGTCGAATTTTGGGCGAGCTGCTCGCGCATGTCGGCGTCCGCTTTTTTCATCGCTTCGGCCTTCATCTTCTTGTACTCGCGCAAGAGGCGGGCGTTATGCTTCATCGAGCCGATGTAGCCAAGCACGTTGCCGCTGTACATGAGGACGTTGTTCTGCTCGGCGATCCCGGTGCGGGGATTCGGCGCCGATTGCGACATACCCAAAAGACCCGAGTCGAGGCCTTTGTCAAAGTTCCAGATGTAGTTGCGGTCCAAATCACCGAGGTGACCGGGAGCCACGTCCACACCGTCAACTTTCAAGTCAATGTAGATTCCCGAGCGCTCCAGGGCCGTGCCTTGAAAGGCGATGCGGAGGTTTTCATTCCAGTCGGCAACGACCTGGCGCGTGGTTTCAACGAAGACCTTTTTCATCGCTTCGTCCTCGGGCAGGCCGCCCAAGGTGTAAGTCAAAACTTTGCCGCCGGCGAAGTCTTGGATCACGGGGAGGGCGAGTTCGTTGTTCACGCGGCCAAAATTGCCGAACTGATCGGGAACGCGTTTACCCATGGTAAAGATCCCGAAGCCCATCAGGGCTTGCGCGCGGAAGGGGAGATCTTGGTTCTGCATGCGGTCGCGAGACTTGTCGTGAGCTTTGAACGAGATGCGCTCGCTCAAGTTGAAGCTCGACTGCAAGTTGCCGCCGTACCAGTAGTCATTGAGACCGAACTGCGACATACACTCGGGAACAAACGTGTACGAACCCGAGATCGAGAAGTTCAAGATCCCTTTGTCGAGGCGCATGTCCATGCCCGTGATGTTTTTATTCGCCACCGAGGCGAAGCAGCGACCGGCTTGGAAGAAGTTCAAAGGCGACGAGGTCGTGGGGATCTGATTTTGCGACCAGTTCAGTTTGACGTAGTCGGCGCGTTCTTTCGTCGTTTCTTGGGGCGTGACGCGGATGGTGCCGCTGGCGTCCGTCAATTTGATGTAAGTTGCGGGGATCGACATCAACTCTTCTTTGTCGATGTCGGAGGCGCGGCGCTCGCCGTTGATCGCGTCGGCGCGGCGAACCACGATGCGGTCGTCTTCGAGGTCGAATTTCACGATTTCGAGGTTGCCCGAAGCGCCAGGACCGAAGGCGGTCAGCGACGAAGCGGCATCTTCGAAAGTTCGGCGGAACAGAAATTCTTTGTCTTTGATGTCCGAGATTTTGATCGCGTTCAAAGGATTGAGCGAGCGGGCCGCCAAGGGACCGATCTCTTCAACTTGCGAGTTGGCTTCGAGGCGCAGCAAGGTCATGCGACCGCCCGCCGAAACGTTTTCGAATTTGACGTTGCCGTTGGGCTGACCGTCTTCGTTGAGGTCCAATTTGGCCATGACCGAGGTCGCGACCAAACCGCGCTCCAAAACGAGGATACAATCGTCACCTTGATTGACCTGCGATTTGATGTCGGCAGGGCATTTCAAAACTTCGCTGTTCTCGATCGAAGAATCGAGCTTCGCGAGCAGGTCGCGGTCGGTGATGTCCGAGCGCTTCTTGATTGCGTAGATGAGGATGTCCACTTTAGTGGCGCGGTCGGGGCTCGCGCGGCGAACCAAACGGGTCGCGATGCGCTGATCGGCAGACGCCAGACCCAGGCGGGTTTGCAGGAGCTCTTCGGTTTCGGCCACGGTGGCCACGCGGTTGTTCAACTGACCGGCCAAGAAGATTTCTTGACGGAGAGTGGGGTTGTTGCGGGGGATCTCGACGGCCTTGAATTTTTCGGGGCGCAAATCGAGAACGACGTGCGTGGCTTGAGCCAGCGATGTCGAGCGGAAATCCTGTTTGTAAGACTGCTCGCCGTAATCGTTCTTTTGACGGACGAGGATGCCGGTTTTTTGAACGGGAATCGAATAGATCGGCAGGTATTTCACGCCGTTGATGGTTTCGATGATGTCCTGATCCAAGACCGACAGGTCGCTCACGTCCGTCACTTGTTTCATGACGAAAACGGCCGAGGGTTGAACTTTAAAACGCAGAGCCACGGCTTCGCCGGGTTTACCTTGCACGGGAGCATTGGAAATGAGGCCCGAAAGTTTCGAGGGGACCGCCGCGGTTTGAACGCGGAACGCGGGTTTCTCGTTGATCGCGATCATCTTGGAGTTGTGGTCCTTGGTGCGGGCTTCGGAGCCGAGCTTCATATTGTAGCCGCCGGCCTGCAATTCGGAGATGGGCATCAACTCGAGTTCGAGCGATTCGTCGGCAATCTTGGTGTCGCGCGGCTTCGTACACGCGGTCAGACCGAGGCCGAGTGCCATGGTCACGAGTACAAGCTTCGCTACGATCTTTTCGGTGCCTGCCATTTTCTTCATGGGCATCTCCATTCGTTCAAGTCCAAAATCACTTACAAAACATACGTAAAGGTCGCGAAGACCATCGAGTTGTCGATGTCGGCCGCCTCAACATTGAGAGACTGACCGTCATACTTGCGGGTGGAAACGTACGGTTTCCCCCACGAGTGCCCAACCGCGAAACTCGACCGGCGGGACAGGTAAAAGTTCAGGGACTCACTGTGGTACAAATAGTCTTTCGCCACGCCCTGGTATGAGATCGTGTCGAAGTGACCGAGAGTCACGCCCACGCTCATCCAGTCGGCGAAGGCCCATCCGGTGTCCAAGGCCTGGTTCGAAGCCCAAGCCGTGTTAACCGTTCCCTTGTAGGCGGTGTCATACTGATGAAAGTTGCGCGTGACCGAGATCGATCCGCCGAGAGAAAAGCGTTTTGAAAACAGGTAGTCCGAGTTCGCATCGAAACGTCCCGACAAGGTCGACGAGGCCTGAAGGCTGGAAGCCTTGGCCGCGCGGCTGATCGGCAGTCCCAAGTTGATCCCAGGCGTGAAACGCACGCGGTTCACGAACATCTGGTAGCCCGAAGCGCGTTTGAACGAGATCGAAGCGCGTCCAAAATCGAGGTCTTCTTCGCGCATGTCCTGTGCGTATTCGATCAGGGCGCCCAAAGTGTAATCGCGATTGAGTACGATCGTAGGAGCCAAAGCGAAGTCCCATCCGGCCGCGTTTTCGCCGCCTTCGGTGACGTAAAGAGAGTTGGAACGGCCCACGCTCATGGCGAGAGACCAAAACTGAGGAGACAGTCCCAAGTCGATGGAGCGGTCGGCGCGTGCGGGAGCCGTCAGGAGAAGAATCCCCATGATTTGGACCGCCAGCATGATCAAAGACACCGCTCTCTTCATCTATTTCCCGTGGCGCCTTCGGCGCGTCTCTATAGTTCAGCCTGGACGCCCGGAACTTGGGCGCACCACCATCTGGGCAATACAAAGCACTCTTCGTGCCGTGATTTTGGGTGTCATTTTGCGACTATGTAAGAAGTGGCCGATTTGGACTGTCAAAAAGATTGTCAGGGGACGGTTTTTGCCTCAACACTACCTTCATGTCGAATTGGCTCAAATCCATCGTCGTCTATACGGACGGCGCTTGCTCCGGCAATCCCGGCCCAGGCGGCTGGGCCTCCATCGTCGCCTTCCCCGAGGGGCACGTTCGCGAGCTGGGGGGCAAAGAGGCCCCGACGACCAACAATCAAATGGAACTCATGGGTACCATTCGCGCCTTGGATTTGATCAAAGACCGCGATGAGCCCGTCGTGATTTTTACCGATTCGACCTACGTCATTCGTGGCATCACTCAGTGGGTCTGGGGCTGGAAGAAGCGCGGCTGGAAAAACGCCGAAGGCCAAGAGGTTTTGAACCGCGACCTCTGGGAGCGTCTGCACCGTCTTGTGCTCGCCCGCAAAGAGGGCAAAGTCGAATGGAAATACATCCGTGGCCACACGGGAAATCCCGGCAACGAACGTTGCGATGAGATCGCGGTGCAATTTTCAAAAGGGCGATGGATCGAACTCTACGACGGACCGCTGGTCGGCTACGGCGTCGCGATTCATGACTTTCCCGAAGACGTCCCCCTTCCCGAGATGAGACCCAAGGTCGAAAAGAAGGCGGCGTACTCGTATTTATCAAACGTCAATGGCGAGACCATGCGGCATCGCGATTGGGCGTCTTGTGAAAAACGTGTCAAAGGCCAGAGCGGCGCCAAGTTCAAAAAGGCGGGCACACCGGCCGAAGAGGCCGGCATTCTCAGCGACTGGGGTGTGGACCCCTCGCGAGTCAAAGGAGACTGATCATGGAAATTTCAGGCCATCACGTGATGATCACTGGCGCTAACCGCGGCATCGGCCGTGCGGTGGCGATGATGTGCGCCGAGAACAAAGCGCATTTGCATTTGGTCAACCGCACGCCGGATGACGAACTTCTCGAGGCCCTCAAGACCGCCGGTGCTTCGTCGGTCACGCAGTACCAAGCCGATCTTGGAACTCGCGCCGGCGTCGACGCGTTTTTGCGAGCTCACGGTGCGCTGGAAGTCGACATTTTGTTCAACAACGCCGGTCAGCTGACGGGCGGTCTGTTCGAAACGCAAGAGTTTGATGAGATCGAAACCATGATGCAGGTGAACGTGAACGCGCTCATTCAGCTGAGCCGCCATTACTTGCCGGGGATGCTGACGCGCAAAACCGGGAAGATCATCAATCATTCCTCGGTGGCGGCGTACATGCACTTTCCTTGCGCCAGCACCTACGCGGCCTCGAAGGCGGCGGTGGCGGCGTTTACAGACTGCCTGCACACGGAACTCAAAGGCACGGGCGTTTCGACTTTGCTTTTGATCACCGCGGGCGTTGAAACCCGCATGTTCAAAGACATTCCCAAATTGTACGGCAAAAATCTGGATGTGACTTGGTTGACCAGCATCCCGCCGAAGAAGTACGCCGAAATGATCAAGGAGGCGATTCTCGAGGACTTGGACGTGCTCAAGCCGCACGGCCTGAGCGGCCTGGGTCTGCGCTTCGCGCAGCATTTGCCCGAGGCCTTTCAGAAGATCGTGACCAAGCGATTCACGCGTTAGCGCTTCGCGCTCGATCTCCCGTGGCGCCTTTGGCGCCTCTCAATCTCCCGTGGCGCCGCCGGCGCCTCTCGATCTCTATTGCATTTTTTCGAGGGCCGAGGACCAGTTGGTTTCCTGGTCGAACTTGAGGCCGCGGTAGCGCTCTTGATATTGTGACCAATCCCAGCTTGTCGTCGGAATCCAAACCGCCATGCCGTGCGAGTCTTTAAACGCGCTAGACACGCGGTTCACGATGACGACGTCGCTGAGGGCGGCTTGCACGTTGGTGAGAGCCGATGCACTCAGCGCGAGAGCGGGCTGCGTTTGCAGGCGCCTCACAAAATCACCCACGTCTTTATAATCGCTGAAGGTGTAGTCTTGCGTGGCGGTGGCGATGGTTTTGGCTTGGGCCATGTCGGCCGCAGGGAGCGAGTTCAGTTCGCGGGCGAGATTGGCGAAGCTGCGATTAAAGGCGGGCATCTTCGTCAGATCCATCGCCGAGAGCGTGACCGCACGGGTGCCGTAAATGCCGCCCGAATAGGCCTTCAGATATTCATCCGCGAGATATTCCGACACTTGTGCGCCGTCGGAGGCCGGCGCGTTGGTCCACCGGCGCAAGAACGTGCTGTAGGGCCAGCCCTGTCCGGGTTCGACCTCCTCGGAGCCGACCATGTAGTGAACGGAGTCTTGGATTTCGGTGGCGACCTCGGCCATCGCCATTAAGCATGCGTCCGAGCCCATGATGTCGACCTTCTGACCGAGCCGAGTCGCGATCTCTTTAAACGCGACGCCCATTTCTTCGGTGGTGATCTTGCTTCCGGTGTAGTCGTCCCAAGAGATGTCTTGAGTTTCAAGCGCCGAGCGCTTGCCATCGGTCGTGAGCACCCGGTGCCAGCCGCCACCATGGTTCCAGATCGCCACGAAGTAACGCTTCGCGGGGTAGTTGCGCGCGCCCCAATCCACGAAATCCACCAGGTTTTGCCATTGCCCCATGTCCACGCGCGGAAGTTCTTCGACCACGTCGTGGCTGCCTTTGTGAACCAAAATGCGGCGGGTGGTGGGATGCATTTTCGACGCCCATTGCACCACCACGTTCACGTCAGATGTCGACCCGATCTCCTGCATCTGCTCGACGTTCATTTCACCGTACCAATCCAGATTGTTGTGACCATTCAGGAAGACCAGAAAGGTCCACTCTTTGAGTGGCTGCGACGCGCGCGCAGGTAGGGCCGAGCAGAAAAACGCAAAGCCAAGGATGACCAGCATCCGTGCGTGGTGGTTCATTCTTCCTCCTGAAGAAATCGGTTCAATCCGGGTTTCTCTCAGGATAGACGCAGGACCCCGGGTGCGTTCAAAAGCCGCCACTGGTTCCAGCTTGAAACTGGGCATGCGTCCTCGGCAAATTCTGCCGGTCTAGTCGGCATTTGCTTTGTGAAGGGAACTTGAATTGTCATTCGCCACAGGTGTTCGTATTTTGGTCAGCGATGACTCCTGTTCCCCACGCCCGCAAACATGCCCTAGTCCTCACCGGTGGCGGTGCTCGTGCCGCTTATCAAGTCGGCGCGCTCAAAGCGATCGCCGAGCTGATGAAGTTCGATGGCTGTCCGTTTCAGATCATCTCCGGCTACTCGGCTGGGGCGATCAATGGCGTGTGGCTCGCGAGCCGGTGCGAAAGTTTTGCGGAGGCCACCCAAGGCATGTGGGATCAGTGGGCGAATCTCAAAACCGAAAAGATCTTTAAGACCGACGCGCCCAACTTTTTCATGATCGGCTTGCGCTGGCTCAAAGACCGATCCCTGGGCGGCGCCACGGGAGAAAAGCAAATCACCTACCTGCTCAATACCGAGCCGCTTCGCAAGTTCATCAATGAGCAGATCAATTTTAACAATATTAAGCGCCACATCGAGGCGGGGACCCTGCAAGGTCTTTCGGTCACGGCCGCTAATTACAACAGCGGTTATTCAACGACCTTCTTTTCAACGCCAGATGGAGTCCAAGAGTGGTCCAACTTCAACCGCGTGGGCGTGCGCACGGACATCACGGCCGAGCACGTGATGGCCTCGGCGGCCATCCCGATTTTTTTTCCGCCCGTGCAGTTGAATGGCGCCTTCTACGGCGACGGCATGGTGCGCCTCGGGTCTCCGTTGAGCTCGGCCATTCGAATGGGCGCCGATAAGATGTTGGTGATTGGCGTTCGCGGTGTCAGCGCGCACCCGGAGCTTCCGTCGCAGCAGCACTTCAAGACCGTTTCCATTAGCGAGATTGCCGGCACGATTCTCAATGGATTGTTCTTAGACTCTTTGGAGTCCGATCTGCAGCGCATGGAACGGGTGAACCGGACGCTCTCGCTCATGACCGAGGACGAGCTGGGACGACAGAAAGACCATCTGCGCGCCATCCCCGTTCTGAGTTTGAGGCCTTCGAAAGAGGTCAGCAACCTCTCGGCCTGCGAGAGTGAAAGCCTGCCTTCAACTTTGCGATTTCTTCTTCGCGGCATCGGAATGCGCGACGGGAAAGGCTCCGACCTTTTGAGTTACCTGTCCTTTGAGCCCGAATACATGCAGTCACTTCTTCGGCTCGGTTTTGAGGACACGATGGCGCGCGAACAAGAGATTCGTGATTTTTTCAAAGACTAACCTCCGCTACGGAGGTTTTGCACTTGAGATGCCGTCATGAGCGTTGTTTCAAAAGCTTATTTCAAGGCCCACTTCGAAAGGCTGAGTGTTTGATCTGGCACTGATGCGAACCGCTTGCGCGAGATTCCCAGCGATTCGATCAAAGTGGCCGCGACATTCTCGGGTCGAATGATGCGCGCGCCTTCACGCACGCGCGTGGGGAGGCCCGTTGCGGGGTCGATCGGCGAGGCGATGTGGTACGACGAGCCGGTTTTCGACTGGGCGTGGGTGACCAGGTTCGAGCCCCCGATCGTGGTGCCGCCCTTGATGCGCGGGCCGAGGAGCACGACGGAGTTGGTGAGCGGGTTGTGATCTTTGCCGTTCGAAGTGTTCAAGGCTGCCGTGCGCGAAAATTCTGACGTGATCATAAAGGTGGTGCGGTCGAGAAGACTTTGGCCGGAGCCGTTCACTTCGACTTTCGAGAAAAGATCGAAGACCTCCGCGACTTTTTCCCACGCCTTGGTCTGCTGTGCGAGGTGCGTGCCCGGGTGGGCGGCGTGCGTGTCGAGGTTCTCATTGAAGGAGAGAACACCGATTTGCGAGAGGCCCGCGCCGAAGAGGCCGGCCAAGTGATGTAGATCGCCCACGTTCGAACCTTGCTGCTTGAACATCTCGACGATGTCTTTGAGCGTTTTGAGCTTTTGCGCCGAGCCCGCGAGTCCCGCTTCGATACGCGAGATCAGATTGCGGTCGTTCTGCGAGGATTGAAAAGGTGCACTTGAGCCATTCATGAATGAAGGCACGTTGCCGAGCTGCGTGACCAGTTGCCCGCGCACGCCCAAGTAAACGCTTGAATTGGTGGCCACGCCCATCAGTTCGGCGGGGCGTGTTTCCAAAACCTCGACGCCGAAATCGCCCCAGGATTGATTGGTCGAACCGCTCTGCATGTAGCGTTCGGCGGCACCGTGCCCGTTGTCCGAAGGACTTAAGAAAACGCCATTCACCACGCAAAGCCGTGAAGCATAATTCTTGATTGGCAGCATCGAAGGGCCAAAGGCGATATTGCCGATGCGGGCGATGTCGGAGGGGTTGTATTCGATGTACATGTCACGCTGATCGGGGAGCGCCGTGAGCCAGGGGTCCGCCCCGAGTGTGATGTCCCAACCGCCCGTGATCGCGATCTGCACGAAGAACCAAGGCGCCTCGCCTTGGGCACGTGCCGCGGGCAAAAAGGCAAGCTCCGCGAGGCTCGCGGCGAGAGCGAAAGATCCGGATGTTTTTAGAAAATCACGTCGGTTCATTCTCGTCCTCACTGGTACATCAAAAATTCGTCGCGTTTGAGCAAGATTAGGAGCGCTTGACGGGTGCCTTCCATCGCGTAGGCGCTAACTCCGGGAGGAAACACGTGGCGCATCAGGTCTTGGCGGTACTGCTTCGGGTCGGTCATGCGTCCGTAAGCTTGAATTTCTTCATCGGTTCCGAGCACCCAGCGCATCAGGTGCGCGATGTAGGCTTCGCGCTCGGCCTCGCTCGCGGGAACCATGACGGTCGTCATCGCCTTGAGCACCTGCTCGTCGACAACTCCCGCAAGCAGAGGGGCCATGATCTCGCGCACGATTTGGGTTCGCTTCGCCAAGAGTTCGGGCGAGGTGTCCGTGCTGTAGAAAAGGTTGTAGGAGTAGTTGTTCAAACACGTCGACCACACCGTCACGAAGGCGGCGCCCGGCTCGTCGGCAAAAGGCTCGCCCGTTTGCATGTTCTGGTCGCCCATGGCGGCGCGGTCGTTGTCCGAGAGCGAATCGCAGCTCGAGCCCGAGATCCCGTTGAATTTTTCTTTGAGAGAAAGCAACAGGTCCTGCGGCGATTTGTAACCGCCGCGGAAGCTCGCCTGGCTATGGAGGCCGAGGGCCATCGTTAAAAGAAGAATCGAGATCGCGAGTTTCACGGAGCCACCGTTCTGCGCCCGGTTTCATCGGGGGCGCCATCCGCAATCCAAGATTTGAGCAAGTTCACTTCGCGCAAAGACGTCCGCCAGGGCGCCGTGCGGGGAGGCATAACGGGGCTTTCGCCGTCATGGGCGAGATCCATCGCGCGCGAGATCTTGCGCGTCCATCGGGCCATTTCATCGGCGCTACCGCCGATCGGCCATTTGGTGAAGTCAGGGAAGCTGCCATCGTCCGAGTTCGAATTGTACTGATCTTTGTGGCAGTCCTGGCATTTTTTGAGGAAGGTCTTGACGTGCTGTGCGCGAATCTCGGCCTCGCTCATGAGTCGGCCCAATTCAAAAAACTCGGGCTGTTTCAAGAGAATTTTGATGAAGTCGTTGGTGCGGCGTCCGACGCGGTCGAACTCGGCGCTGAGCTGCGCGCGGCGGGCATCGCTCAACTTGTGGCGCGAACCCATGAACCAGGACCAAAAGTGATCGACCTGACACGAGACATATTCGGGCTGCTGCGTGATCGCGGCCCCGAGCTCGCCGATTCCCTTCACGGGCACTTTAACGATCTGCTGCCCGCGCTTAAAGCTGAGCGCGCCGGGAGAGGCTTGCGCCGAGAGCGCGAACGGCGATGTCAAGAAGGTGCGGCCCATCGGATCGAGCTTGAAGTGGCAGGCATTGCAGTCGGGACGAGACCCGTGAAGCGAATCGCTCTGTTGAGCCATGGTGCGGATTTCGTTTTCGGTCATGCTCTGGTCGTGCGGGAGCATCAGATCAAAAATTTGATCGTCTTTGCCCTCGGTCGACGGGATCGCCGCTGACATCGAGTCGCACAAGAAAACGCGGAACACTTCGGCCGCGCGTTTGCGGTTCTTATTCAGGCCCGTGGTCACGAACCGGGTCATAAAGCGGCTGGTGGTGATCGCGCCCGCGACGCGAGGGTCGTTGCCGCTAAAGCGAACGTCGCGGTGAGTTTCATTGGAGAGTTCCGACGAGTAGGTCCCCGAAAGCGACTTGAGATCCGGGATCAGCGCGGCCATAAAGCCGTAGTCGTTGACGCCGATGCCTTGAATCACCGCGAAGCGCTCGCTCGGAAAGAGGCGGTAGTCTTTTGCTATCAAGAGGTCGTCCCAAGAGCGGTTTTGGCGCCCCATCTCGGTGAACAAATAGGTCAGCGCGTTCTTCTCATGATATTCGGATTCAAAAAGGCTGGGTGAGCCGCCCTCGCGTCCCAGCAAGCGGGCCGCGGTTTTCAGGCGAAAGAGCTCTTCAAGCCGCACGCGCATCTTGAACGCGTGTTGATCGCTGGCCAAATACTGGTCGGTCTTGGTTTCGAGAAAACGCGCACCGTTCCCAAGACGCAGGGCCGTCTCGAGTTCGGCCCGTTCGCCTTGGGTGGGCCCGTGTCCGCGAATCACCTGGCTGAGCCGGTTCAGTTTGGCGAAGTCGCCAATGGTTTCGGCCTTCGCCTGAAATATCAGGCCAAAGCTCAAGGCCCAGCCCACCATCAAGAGCGGTTTCATTCAAAGGCTCCCGCGAATGTGGCCGATTCGGCGTTGGTGGCAATGCCTTTCATCGAAAATTCAATGCGCGTGAGAATGTCGATTGGAAAAGGGCCTTGCACCGGAGTGACATTCTTAATCTCTTCGCGAAGCTCGTTGATGATCTGCGTGGTTTTTCCGAGGCTCATATTGAAAGTCGTCTGGCAGAGTTCGCCTTGTTTGTCGTGCGTGACCAGCGTCGCGGGACCTTGCGAGACCAAGGCGGGCGAACCCGCGAAGGCGGTGTAATAAGTGGCATTGTCGATCTGATACGTATTGCCATTCAGAATCGAAAGCTGAACATCGAAGCCGCCATTGACTGCTTGGTTCTCGGCGACGTTGGTTTCGAGCGTGGATGTGTTGGTCTCTCCCGACCACGAAGCCACCGACAACGCGGTGGGAAGCACGCGGCCCGGAACATTGGGCACATTGGTGAGCCATTCGAACTTATCGCAGCTCAGACGCCCCTTCAGACCCGCGAGCGTGCGCGAGCCTAGACGCTGCTGCTCTTCGATCGAAACAAAGTGAACGCCTTGCTGCTCGACCAGATGCTGTTTGGGTTGTCCGCCGCCGGGCAGATACATCACTTCTTGGCCGAGGCGGGACGCCTCGGGGTGTTTGGTCCAAATAAAAAGACCGTCGGCGACGACGAGGGGGAGCGTCAGTTCGCAGCGAGCGGCCGCCTGAGAAGATACGCAGAGAGTTTCGGTGAGATCCATTTGCATCGCGCTCCAACGCATTTGCGAGCGGCGCTGCAAGTACCGGGCTTCGCGCCCATCCTCGAAGCTCATCACGATCACGGTGCCGGTGGGCTCGGCGCTTTTCAAAACTTTGAATCGTTGGTTGGTCTGCGCGCCCGCCATTGCGGCTTGGAGACAGCCGGAGATCAGAACTAAAATGGAGAGAGCTCGAAGTGGGTGCATCGGCCGGAGCCGGTGCGAGCCTTGTTCCAGCCCAAGAAGCGTTCAAACGCCGTTAGGGCATGGGTCTGGTGACCAGCTTTTAGCGGGGTGACGATTCTGGGCCCAACCTTTAGTTGGACGGCGCTTTAAACGTGACCGAGGCCGAACCGACGGGGCCGGTGAGGGTGATCTTCTTTTCGTCTTTTTCGATCACGCTCATGGGAACATTGAAGGTCAATTTGTACGAGGTTTGCCAGCGCGTGTGGTGCGGGTAGAGCACGGTGATTTCGGCGAGCTGCGCCTTGATCCGCGCGGCCTTGCCTTCAAAGCGGCGGCCGCCGGCATCCAAAAAAATTTTCCAGCGAGTCGTGGGCTTGGCCAGATCGTCGTATTTTTTCTCGGGGATGAAGAAGCTCAAGTACACTTGCGACTCTTTTTGCAGGTTCGCTTCGGACGTCGCTTTCTCTTTTTCGTACTGCTCGGGGTTCCATTGATAGATGCGGGCATTCTGATCGGCCTGCGCGCGCACGACTTCGGCATTCAGCAAGGTCGCTTTGAAGTCCATGGTGTTCATGAAACCATCGTAAACCTTGGCGCCTTCAGTATTGCGAGCAACGACACTTTCGTACTCGCCGACCGAGATCAGTTTGAGTTGAGGATTGTCCGGCAAAGTCGCGCAGCCGATCAGACCAAACACCAAGAAAATCGCGGCAAATAAAATCTTCGACATACGGGGGCGGACCTCCGTGTTCGATCATGGGCTAAAAATGGAGGGCGGGCAACAGCTGTCTTGCTGGCCCTAGGACTGTTTCTGTTTCAAGGCAGTCTCTGTTGATAGCGCCGCTCGAGACGGTTGATCACGCCTTCGGTTTGCTCTGGAGGGACCGAAGGACGTTCGGATTCGCCCAGCACGTAAGTGAATCCCACCAAGTAAGTCACGTTACGGTCGGATTTATGCAGCGGGCTCTCGCGATTGCTTGAAGCGGTGTAGTCCGCAATGGCGGCACCGAGATAAAACGCCGCGCGTCCCGAGCGGAAACTTTGAAAGTACGCGAGCTCGCTGCCAAGAAGGCCCGCTTTCGCCTCATAACTGGGGCGCGCGCTTGTGCTCTGCATGAGCGGCACCTCGAAATAGGTGCTCAAGAACTGCCGATCGCCGCCTTTGAGCGAGAGCGTGAGTTTGCCGTGCGCCTGCCCCGGAACGACAAACCTCCAGCCCGCGAAATCACGAATCCAACGGTACTCCAAGCGTCCGTCGAAAACGGCGCCGGCGGTTTTCGTGTTCACAAAATCGCTCGAGACCGCCTGAAAAACCGCGATCTTAAATTCCAAATCGTGAGTGAGTTTCACCACGAGCTGCGGCCCGAGCTGCGCCATCCAAGGCAGATCTTCCATCCCGCGGCGGGCATCGTTGGTTCCGGAGTCAAGCGTCGGGTAGCCTCCGCCGGCGAGCTCAAAGGACCATCGATCCGATTTGAGCAGGTACGCGCGCGTGCCTTCGCGGTCATCGGCGCGCAGGATGCGGCCACGGTACTGAAAGGTTGGAAACGGCAAAAACAGATTCGAGAATTGATTCGAGGCGGGGTAGTGCTCGAAGTGCACGTAACCGAAACCCGCGCCGTACTCCCAGAGAGACGTCTCCTCGTCTTGGGGCCAAGCCGCGAGAGGCACGAGCAGCGTCAAAAGCCAGAGAAGCCCCGCGCGCATCCTCAGCTTCCGCGCACGAGGATCGTGTCTTTTCCCGGCGCTTCGATTTCGGCCCAAGGATAATCCAGGTTGTAATGAATCCCGCGCGATTCTTTGCGCTTGAGCGCGCACTCGACCGAGAGATCGGCCACGATCGCGATGTTGCGCAGTTCAAGAATGTCGCTATTGAGGCGGAAGATGGAGTAGTACTCCTTCACCTCGCTCAAAATGTTTTTCAGCCGGTGAGACGCGCGCTCCAGGCGTTTGTCCGAGCGCACGATGCCCACGTAGTTCCACATCAGACGGCGGATTTCGTCCCACATGTGATGGATCACGACCATCTCGTCGGCGTCCGAATGCGACGGGTGGTGCCACTCGGGGGGATCGGTTTCCGGGAGTTTGATCGCGGGGCCGAGCGCGCGCAATTTTTCCGAGCACTCGTGCGCCATCGCCAAGCACTCGAGCAGAGAGTTCGAGGCCAGGCGGTTGGCGCCGTGCAGGCCCGTACAGGCCGTCTCGCCGAGCGCCCAAAGGCCCGGCAGATCGGTTTGTCCCGAGACATCGGTGAGCACGCCGCCGCAGAGGTAGTGCGCCGCGGGCACGACGGGAATCGGCTCGCTCGACATGTCGATGCCGTACTCGAGGCATTTTTTAAAGATCACGGGGAAACGCCTCTGCAAATAATCCCGGCTGTGTGAACGCATGTCGAGATACACGCACGCATCGCCCGACGTTTTCATCTCGGCATCGATCGAGCGCGCGACGATGTCACGCGGGGCGAGCGAACCCATCGCGTGGTACTTTTTCATGAACGCTTCGCCCTTTGAATTAACCAGCTCGCCGCCTTCGCCGCGCAAAGCCTCGCTGATCAAGAAGTTGCGCGAGTCGCGGTGGTAAAGACACGTCGGGTGGAACTGCATGAATTCCAAATTGGCGATGCGCGCGCCCGCCCGGTGAGCCATCGCGATGCCGTCACCGGTCGCCCCGCTCCAGTTGGTGGTGTAGAGATACACCTTGCCCGCACCGCCGGTTGAGAGAATCACCGACTTCGCCAAGAAGGCTTTCACGTCGCCGGTGGTTTTTTCGAGAACGTACGCGCCCACGCACGCCGTGGGCTCGACCGATAAGGGGTCGATCTGCTTATTCACGATGAGGTCGATCGCGAAGTGCTCTTCCAGAATTTCGATGTTGGGATGGCTCAAGCATTGCTGCAAAAGCGCGCGGTGAATTTCGGAGCCCGTGTGATCCTCGAAATGCAGAATCCGGCGCTCCGAGTGGCCGCCTTCGCGGGTGAGATCGATTGAGGCGTCGTCTTTGAGGTCAAAATGCACGCCCCAGTTCAGAAGATCTTGAATTCTTTCGGGAGCTTGCTCAACGATGTTTCGAACCGAGTCGAGACGGCAGAGCCCGGCCCCAGCACGCAATGTGTCACGAACGTGTGCCTCGAACGTATCTCCCGGCGCCATCACGGCCGCGATGCCGCCTTGAGCCCACGCGGTGTTCGCGGAGGGCGCTTTTTCCTTGGTGATGAGCGTGACACGCGCCGTGGACGCGGCTTTCAGGGCGAAAGCGAGCCCCGCAAGGCCGGATCCAATCACCAAAAAGTCGGTTCGCTGTGTCTTCATCTCAGGGAGTCCCTCTCGAGGTGAGCCTTTTTCCAATACTTTCTTGGATTTGGCAAAGACCTCTTGCTTGATTCCCGTCAGAGTCTGAAACTACAATAAAATTCGATAGGTAACGCAAATGCGCGGAAAGTTCGTCACAATCTTTTTAGGCTTGCTCGGACTCCTGGTCGCGGCGGTGGTTTTTCGCGTCGATCAGGTGCTGTTCGCGGATAAGCTCGACTGGAGCGAGTCTCAGGCGCGCGTTCAGGTGGGCGCCGTTTCCGAATCGCTGCAAAGTGAGCTGCGCCTCGTGCGCGAGACGCTCGAACTCGCGTGGCCGCAAATTCAGGCCGAGAAAAAAGACTATCCTGCCGGTAAGCCCTACTCCCGTTTTCAGATGATCGGCACCCTCAGCCAAGCGGCGAACGGGGAGTGGTCGTTGGGCGAGAAGTTCTTCCTCGAAGGCTCCAGCGTCAAGTCCTGGGCCACCAACTACTCGGTGCTCGCGCTCCGTCAGCTCAACGCCAAAAACATTCCCGTTGGTGGTTCGGGTGTTTTGTCGATCCTGGATCCGTCACGCCGGATTTACTTTTTGGTCGTGAACCGCGTGAACGCGGGCTGGCTGGCGGCGCTGGTCGGCCCCGAACTCTTTCAGGGCGCGGTGGACCGGCAAAAAGGAAGCCTCGGCCAAGTCTACGCGGTCAATTCGCTCGGCCAAACTTTGGGACATACCACGCCCGAATACGTGGGCAGCTTGCTCACCGATGACCCCCTCGTCGCCGATTTGATGAAGTCCGAAGGCGGAGCGGGTGCCGGGATGTTCAAAACTGCGCAAGGGCCCGTGCAGGGGCTTTACGAACAGGTGCCGAACACCAACGTTTACGTTGTCGTCTCGACCAAGCTCTCGCAGATCCTCGGCAACCGCAAAGAGGTGCAGATCCAGCTGATTCTGCTGGGCCTCGGTTTCGCGCTCGTCGGGTCGGCGGTGATTTTGGCGGTGAGCAAACCCAGCACGCCCAAAACGGCGGTGGCCGCGATTCCCGCATCGGTGATGCCCGCTCCCGTGGTCAAGCCCGTTCTTGGTTCGTCCCCGGGTGCCGACAGCCAGCGCCGCGAGGCCTATTCGAAAGCGGCGGCGGGACTTGCGCATGAATTGCGCGGCCCCTTGCTCAGTCTGCTCGGTCAAGCGCGCCTGCTCCGTGAGAACACAAGCGATGAACACTTGGCCCAAGAGCTCAAAAAACTCGAAGAGGGCGCGCGCGAAGCGCATGGCACCGTCCACAAAATGCTGACCTTCGCCGGCGAAAAAGATGAGCCCGTGGTTGAGACCTCGGTGGCCGAAGTTTTGAAGCGCACGATCCGTCTTCTTGATTCGAAAATCCGCGGCAAGGGCATCGAGATTCTCACCAACGTGCAGGCCGATGCGCCGCTCATCAAAGGGCAGCCGCTCATGCTCTCGCGTGCGTTCGAGCAGGTTCTGCTCAACGCGATCGAATCCATGGAGCGCAGCCTCGAGCGCAAACTGTTCGTCGAGTTGTCGACGGATGAGAATGGCGATATCCGCTTGAACATTCGTGACACGGGTTCGGGCATCGCGCCCGAAAATGTGGCGCAAGTTTTCGATCCGTTCTTCTCGACGAAAAATAAAAACGACCACTCGGGTTTGGGGCTGTCTTTGGCTCTGGGCGTGGTGAAAGGTTCGGGCGGCGATATTCAGGTGCGTTCCGAAAGCGGAAAGGGGACCACCGTGGAAATCACGTTTAAAAAAGATGCCGAGATTCTCGCCGCGGCCCCCGCCGATACCGCTCCTCGAGCCGCGAGCCGTCCCGAAGCCTCGTCTCCGTTCGCGCCTCGCGAGAGCGAACCGGCACCCGCGCAAACGGCAGAGACCGATCTTCCGGGCGTCTTGAACGAGAAACTCATGCAGCGCACGCTGGACATGATCGACCGTCTCGACGAACTCAATGAGCCGTTCGTGGACAAGCGCCTTGAAGTGCCGGTCGTCAAATCCCGCACCACGGACGAGAACGAAGACTCGTTCAGCTTCGGCGGTTCCGCCGAAAACGCGCAGAACGAATCGATCGAGTTTTCACCCGACGATCAGCTCAAAGCCGACGGTTCGAACGCCTCGGGCTCGAGCCAAGAAGACTTCATGAAATTCACGGCCAAGATCGACAAACCAAAGTCGGTCAAGCCGTCGCGCGCGCGCCAAGAACGTCTGCTTGAAGCCGACGTGCACATCCGGCGTCCCGGGGAGCGCACGTGATTCTGACTCCCGAGATTCGATCGAAGTTCACCGTGTTCTTGTTCCTGGAGGATCTTGATCAGGGAACGGATCTGCGAGGCCATTTGGCCGTGTCGGGCTACGAAGTTTTCATGTTCCGCGATCAGGACACGATTTTAAGCCGCATCAAAGAGGCCGCGCCGCACGTGGTGATTTTTGAAATCGAAGCGCTGCAGACAACGCTGAGCGAGTTCGTCGAAAAGGCTTTGGAAGCCAACAACGAAGTCGCGTTCGTTCCCATGGCGTCGGTGTCGCAGGCGCTCGCGCTGAACGAGTACCGTGAGTACAACTTTGCCGCGCTTTTCACCAAGGGCGACGACCGCGATTTGCGCGCGCTCTGGATCGTCGATCAAGTCTGTTCGGAACTTTATTTTCAGTATCAGAACGAGCAGCTTCTGGATCAAGTGGCCGAGATGAAGCGCAAAACCGAGACGCAAGAGGCGCGCATCAACCAACTCGACACGCGCAAGCGCGAGCTCGAATCGGTGGAGCCCTTTCAAGTCAAAACCGAGCTGCAAGTTTACGCGCGCGCGAAAAGCAAAGAAGAGATCATGGACGCGTTTCTGCATCACCTCGAGCAGAAGTGCCTGCGCCAGAATCTCAAGCTCTGCGCGTTGGTGCTGAAGTTCCTGCCGACCGTGCAGTCGTTCGTGGCGACGCAGGCGCTGGGCCTGGATCTCGAAAAGATCAAGGGCGTGGGCGCGCGTCTCGAAAAAGAAGAGTCCCAAGATCTCATGGGTTTTCTCGAATCCGGCAAGTTTCCCGCGCAGTTGATTCAGCTTCTCGAAACCGGCCTCGCGGTGAAACATTTTGTCGGTAAGCCCTTGGTTCTACCCGATGCCATCGAAGCCTTGATGGTGTTCTGGAGCCCGAACGGAATTTTGAAAGCCGAAGATTTTGAGAACGAGTACATGGTGTTTCAGATCGCCTATCAGAATCTGCACCTCGCGCGCCGTCTGAACGAAACCGACACGCGCGACTCGGTCACCGATCTCGAGGGCCGTGAATTTTACTTCAAAAAAATCGACGAAGAGATCGCCCGCGCGCGCCGATTGCAAAAAGCCATTTCGGTGGTCAAGGTCTCGATCGACCATTTGCCCGAGATCGAGCAGTCGTTCGGCGTCGGCAACCGCAACGCGGTTTTGCGCACGGTTGCGACGCTCATCAAGCGCACCAGCCGGGTCAACGATTTCTCGTGCCGCACGGACGACAACGAAATTTCGCTCGTGCTTCCGCATTGCCCGCGCAAAGGCGCCGCGATTCGCGCCGAGCGCATCCGCCGCATGATCGAGAACCACTCGTTCAACTTGAGCGGTCACCGCGTGACCTTGAGTTGCGGCATCAGTGAATACCCCACGCTTTGTTCGAGCAGCGAAGAGCTTGAACAGACCACCCAGCAGGCCCTGAGTTTCATTCAAGAAAAAGGCGGCAATAAGGTCTGCTTGTACCGTGCGAGACAGGATTTCAAACCTGATTTCGACGTGCCGCCGATTTGAGGCGCATGGCTTTTTCATTCGAACAGCACCGGCCCACGCAGGCCGTGATCCATTTGGATCATTTGCGGCACAATCTCCAACTCCTCGAGTCGCTGACGGCCGAAGGGCAGTTTTTTTGCCCGATGGTGAAAGCCAATGCTTACGGACACGGCGACGTCGAGATCGCGCTGGCGCTCGAGCAGGCGGGCGTCACGGCGATGGGCGTGGGATTGATTGAAGAGGGCGTGCTGCTTCGAAGCATGGGCCTGAAGAGCCAACTTTTGTTTTTTGGCACGATGGACGCCAAAGGCGCCCGGGCCTGCATCGACGCGAAGCTCACGCCGGTTTTAAGCTCGTGGGATCAAGTGCGCGCGCTGCGGGCGTTGATTCCGAACGGCCAAACCTTCGGCGTTCATCTCAAGTTCGACACCGGGATGCACCGCTTGGGATTTGAACCCGATCAGGTTGAAAAACTGGTCGAGTACTTTCACGAGAATCCCGAACTCGACCTGCAAGGCGTGATGACGCACTTGCATTCGGGTGAAGATGCGCTCGACCCGCAGGGCGAAAGCTTCAAGCAGCTTCGCGCTTTCGAGAGTCTTGCCGGCGAATTCGATGCGTGGGCCCCCTGGCGTCACACGCTGAACTCGGCGGGACTGCTCAACCTCGCGCGGCTGCGACGTTCGGGCCGAGACGAGATGGCGGGCGTTTCGTTGAAACAGGGAGTGCGTCCAGGTCTGGCTTTGTATGGACTTTCACCGGTCGAGGGCTTATCCGAATTGGGAGAGTTCAAGCCCGTCATGAGTTTGCGCTCGAAAGTGATCCGCGTTCGCCGGATCAAGCAGGGCGAAGGGGTCGCGTACGGCCACCGCTGGAAAGCGCCTCGAGATTCGGTGATCGGCGTGGTGCCGGTGGGTTATGCCGACGGGTATCACCGCGCGCTCTCGGGTCGTGCTCAAGTCCTGTGCGACGGACGGCGTTTGCCGGTGGTCGGCAATGTGACGATGGACTATTTCATGATCGATATGACGGACTTGGTCGGGGACGGGACCCCCGAGGCTTTTCAGTGGAAGGAAGTCACTCTCTTTGGCTATGATTCCAAAGGGAACTTGCTGAGCGCAATTGAACTTGCGGAATGGTCACAGACCATCTCGTGGGAAATTTTGACCAGCGTGGGCGAACGGGTTCCGCGAGTTATTGACGGGTAGTGGAAGGAGCCACGGTGGAACAAACCTCCGTTTTCATTCAAGCGCGCGAGCGCGTGAAGTCGAACGTGATCGATTTCGTTAACGAAATCGGCGCGATGGTTCAGTTCGGCTACTCATCCATCAAAGTCGGCTTTGAAAAACCATACCGTTATCTCGAGATCATCCGCCACATGGAGTTCGTCGGGAATCAATCAGTCTTCATCATCGCGCTGACGGGCCTGTTCACCGGCCTCGCGCTGTCGTTTCAAGTTTACCTCGGATTTAAAATGGTCAACGCCACGAATCTGGTGGGACCGATCGTCGCGCTCGGCATCACGCGCGAACTCGGCCCGGTGCTCACCGGTTTGATCGTCGCCGCGCGCGCGGGCGGCGCGATGGCCGCGCGCCTGGGCACCATGCGCGTGAACGAACAGATCGACGCGCTCGACGTGATGGGCGTGAACACCCGGCAGTATCTGATCGCGCCGCGAATTTGGGCCACGGTCATCTGCATGCCGCTGCTCACGGCGATTTTCGATTTCGTGGCGATGATCGGCTCGTGGTTCTTGGTCGTGAAGCTTGTCGATCTCGACGAGGCGATCTTCTGGGACAAGGTCAAATCGGTTCTTGAGTTCCGCCACATCAACGAGGGCCTTTTCAAAGCCGCGGTCTTCGGACTGGTCTTCTCCGTGGTTTGCACGTACCGCGGATTCAACACCACGGGCGGAGCCAAAGGCGTGGGCGAGGCCACCAATCGCGGCGTCGTCACCTCGATGGTGATGATCATTATCCTCGATTACTTCCTCTCGAATTTGATTCGGATCTTCTACCTCCTCATCGGAACGAAGGTTTAAATGGGCACCGAGAAGACGCCAGCGGCGGATCCCAAAAAAGAGACCTTCGATGTGACCAAGCTGGAGCCCGCGATTAAGATCGAAGACGTTTGGAAAACCTTCGACGGCAAAGAATACGTCGTCAAAGGCATGAATTTGACGATTCCCAAAGGCAGTCTCACCGCGATCATCGGTTTTTCGGGGACGGGCAAGTCGGTGATTCTGAAACACATTCTTGGTCTTTACCGTCCCACACGTGGACGGATCGAAGTTTTGGGTCAAGACTTGGCCCACATGGACAACAACGAGCTGACCAAATTTCGCCGCCGCTTCGGCGTTCTCTTTCAAGGAGCCGCGCTCTTTGACGATATGACCGTTCTTGAAAACGTCTGTTTCCCTTTGATCGAGCACCGTCCTGAATTGAGCATCGACGAAGTCATTCAGATCGCGACGCAAAAGTTGGTCGAGGTCGGTCTCGAAGCGAAACACTACGAGAAACTGCCGTCGCAAATTTCGGGCGGTATGCAAAAACGCACGGGACTGGCGCGGTCGCTGGCCCTTGATCCAGAAATTCTTTTCTACGACGAACCCACCACGGGATTAGATCCCATCCTCACGGAAATGGTGGATAATTTGATTCTGGAAACCCACCAGCGAACGAAGGCGACATCCGTCATGGTCTCGCACGACCTGCAGGCCGCCTTTCGAATCGCCGATTTTGTTGCGATGCTGAACGCCGGTGAGGTTTTGTTGTTTGGCCCGCCCGATGTCTTTTTTAATACGGACATCGAGCTGGTGAACAAGTTCGTCGCCAAAGGGATGAGACATCAATGAATTTGCTTCGGGCTGCGGAATTTAAAGTCGGTGCGTTGGTTCTCGGGGTGGCGACACTGATCGCGGTCATGTCCGTGCAGGTCAGTGACAACCCGAGTTTCTTGGGACGCAGTAAAAAAGCGCACTTCCTCATGGCGGATGCCGGCGGTCTCGTGAAAGGATCGCAAATCAAAACCGCGGGGATTCCCGTGGGCACGATCTCCAATATCAGTCTCGAAGACGGGATGGCGCGCGTCGATCTCAGTTTCAAGCGCGACACCGAGCTCACGGTTTCGGCGGCGGTCGTGATCAAGTCGGCCGGGATCCTGGGCGACAAGTACATCGACGTTTATCCGGGCTCTCCGACCGATCCTCCCTTGGAGGACGGCGGTCGTATCAACAATATTAAAGACAAGGGCTCGCTCGACAGCGTGATCAGCTCGGTCGGCGACATCGCCAATTCGCTCAAGGACGTCTCGGCCAACCTCAAAGAGGCGGTCAGTGAAGACGGCAGCCGCAAGCACGTTCTCGGCCGCATCATTTTGAATATTGAAAAAGTGACGCAAGACCTCTCCGAGATCACGTCGCAAAACAAAGGCAAAGTGAACGAGATTGTCGATCAGGTTCACGGCATCACCAAGACCCTGGACGAGATCCTCAACGACCCTTCGGACAAGGGCTTCAAAAAACGTTGGGCCGTGGCCTTGGACCGCATCGACAGCTCGCTCAAAAACATCGATGAGATCACCACCAAGATCAACAATGGCGAAGGCACCATCGGAAAACTCGTGAGCGATGAAGCCACCGCCGAAAAAGTCGAGAATGCCATCGACAGCGTCAACGAATTCTTGGGCGGCGCGGCCACTCTGCAAACGGGCCTCGACTTCAAAGCGGATTACCTCGCCAATATCGGCAAAACCAAAACGCAAGTGGGCATCCGCCTGCAACCGGGCTTGGACCGCTACTACTATATCGGTGTGGTGGATGACCCGGCGGGCGTGGTCGAGACGACCGACATCAAGACGACGACGTCGACGGGCGAAAGCAAGATCACCGAAGAGAAGACCTACCACAACGAACTCAAGTTCAATTTGATCTTCGCCAAGAACTTCTACGACCTGACCGTGCGCGGCGGGATCATGGAGAACTCGGGCGGTGTCGGTTTCGATTACACCGTTTGGAATCAGAAGCTGAAGTTCACGCTCGATCTCTTCGACTTCACGAACCTCAACGTCAGGACGCAAGTGCAATACAATATCTGGAAGGGGATTTACCTTTCGGGTGGTGTCACAGATATGTTAAACAAAGGCCAGAAGTACTCCAACTATCTGGGCGCAGGTCTTTTGCTGACGAACGACGATTTGAAGCTGCTGATGACCAAAGTGCCCATGTGACACGGCATAGGTTCGAAAAATGTTTAAAAATGCGCTCGTGAGCGTTTCCGACAAAACTGGTCTGGTCGAATTTTTGAAACCTCTCGCGGCGAAAGGTCTGCGGATCGTTTCGACCGGCGGCACCGCCGAGCATCTCAAGGCCGCGGGTCTTCAGATCACCGAACTCAAAGAACAAACCGGGTTTCCCGAAGTGATGGGCGGCCGGGTGAAGACCCTGCACCCGCGCATCCATATGCCGATCCTGGCCCGCGACTTCGAAGCGAGCGATCTGGAGCTGCTCAAAAAAGAAGGGCTTGAGCCTTTCGATCTGGTGATCGTGAATCTGTACCCGTTCGAAGAGACGCTTCTGAAAAAAGACAAGGACGGTCTTGGTGAGCAGGACCTGATCGAAAAAATCGACATTGGCGGTCCCACTTTGTTGCGGGCTTCGGCCAAAAACTTTTCTCGCATCACGGTGGTCGCGGACCCTCGCGACTACGAGTGGATTTCGTCGCAAGGACAGACCAGCCTTGAGGACCGCAAAAAACTTGCGGGCAAAGTCTTCGCCCATGTTTCGCGCTACGACTCCCTGATTTCGCAGTGGCTGGGCGCCGTGAATGGCCCCGAGCTTTCGTTCGGAGGCTCCAAAGTTTTGGATCTTCGGTATGGCGAGAACCCGAACCAAAAAGCCAGCTGGTATGCCGCCTCGGGCGACCGTAAAGGTCTGCACACCGCCAAAATTCTTCAGGGCAAAGCGCTCTCGTACAATAATATTCTGGATCTTGAAGCGGCCTCGCAGCTCGCGCGCGAATTCGATGAGCCCACCGCCGTTGCGGTCAAACACAACAATCCGTGCGGCGTCGGGATGGCAGAGTCTTTGCTGGTCGCCGTCGAGCGTGCCGCCGCCGCTGACCCCGTGAGCGTGTTTGGCGGCATCGTCGCCGTGAACCGCGAAATTGACGCGGATGTGGCCGAGCTCCTCGGAAAGATTTTTCTCGAGTGCGTGGTCGCGCCCAAAATTTCGGCGGCCGCCCTTGAGGTCTTCGCGAAAAAGAAAAACCTGCGCGTTCTTGAATGGCCCGATCTCATGACCTGCGAGCGCGGGACCGAGATCCGCACGTTGGCCGGAGGCTTTCTGACCCAAACACCGCAAGATTTGGGTTCCAGCACCGCGAACTGGAAGTTCTTGGGGGAAGTTCCGGGAGATGCGGTGATGAAAGATCTGCAGTTCGCCGAAAAAGTCTGCGCGGCGCTCAAGAGCAACTCCATTGCCATCGTCAAAAACGGGCAGACGCTCGGACTTGGCATGGGGCAAGTCAACCGCGTTGAGGCCGTGACCCACGCGGTGACCCGCATGAAGTCCCATCATAAAATAACGAATCAAATGGTTCTGGCTAGCGACGCGTTCTTTCCGTTTCCGGATTCGATCGAGAAAGCGTCGGAGGCCGGCGTGAAGTGGATTCTCCAGCCCGGAGGATCGCTGCGCGATGAAGAGGTGTTCGCGGCCGCGCGCCGGCTCGGCGTGAACATGGTCTTAACTGGCGAAAGACATTTCCGCCACTAGGAGTTGCTCGATGCATGAAGAGCGCTGGCTCGTAAAGTCATCAGGACGGGTGTTGGGGCCTTTCACGTTGGAAGAGCTCATTCAGCATCTGCGCGCCCGCACGCTCTCGATCATCGACGAAGTCCGCGATCCCAGCACGCGCTGGAACTTTATCCGTGAACATCCCTTGCTGCGCGATCTGGTCCGCCAGCTTCGCGAGGAGCAAGACACCGCGCACGACTCGACGCAAACGACCTTCGTCGGCAGCAGCGGCGGCCGTACCGTGACCTTGAGCGTGACCGAAGGATTGGCCCAAGAGGGTGAGCTGACGCCCAACCCATCGGCCCTGCACAACATTCCTCGTGGTGGCAAAGACGTCCGGCCGATTTCGGGCACCGAGCGCAACCTGTCGTCCACGTTCGGCGGTGGCAAAGCTTACGGTTCGCTCTCCGATGCGCGCGTTCAATCCAATCTGCAAAAACGCGGCAATCTTTCGCGCAACATTCTGTTCGGCGTGGCGATCGCGCTCATCGCGGGATCGGCGTTTTATTTTTACAATCAAAAGAAGAACCGCGTGGTCGCCAACGATCAGGCCCGTTCGTTCGTGAAGCTCGCGCGTGAACAGGTCCGCTACGGCCAAACCGAAAAGGCGCTCGATTATATGGTCCGCGCCCGCGGCGCGATGGCTTTTAGCGCCGAAGACCGGTTGCTGTTCTCGGAGCTGCTCTTGCAAGTCGAAGGAAAAACCGTCGAGGCCCAGCGAGCGCTGACCGAAGTCCAAAATCTTCAAGACCCGCGGCTCTTGCGCGAAATGTCGCTCGCGAAAATCTTGATCCATCTCAAAGAACAGCGCTGGAACGACGCCTCGGTGGAGATCAATCATCTTTTAAGTTTCAATCCGAACGATGAAGAGGCCCTGCACAACATGGCACTCTTGCAATACTACCAAGGCCTCTACACCACCTCGGCACAGACCGTGAGCCGCCTGGTGGAACGCGGTTACCGCAGCACCGAGCTGATTTTACTCAAAGGTCTGCTCGCGCTCAGTTGGCCCGAGAAAGCCGGTCAGGTTCAGCGTCTGTCCCAGGCCGCGGATGAAATCAAAAAAGATCTCGACGGCAATTTTGAACTGCACTTTGAGAAGAGCCTTCTTTACGTGACGCTCAAAATTCAGGCGGGTAAGGCCGACGAGGTTCGCCACTGGCTCAAGTCGATGTGGATCGCCGACCCTTTTGATTCGCGCAACTTCTCGCAGAATCTTCTGGTTGATCACCAGATCATTCGCTGGGACCGCTTGGCGCCCCTGTGCAACCGCATCGGGCAAGCCATTCCCGATGCCGAAGGCACCAAGGGCGTTCAGTCGCTTTGCCTGTTTTTCCAAGGCGAAACGGCCTCGGCCCTTCAGCGCTTGGATGAGGCCCGCAAGCAGCTCTCGCAAAGCGGTTTGCTCGCCGCAATTCAAAGCCTGATGTACATGCAGGTCAACCGTCAGGCCGAAGCCAAAGCCCTTCTGCAGCTCTCACAAGGTGAAGTGTTGGGTCTGCTCGCGCAGGGGCAAATGTGCCAGGCCGATACCGATTGGCCCTGCGCCGAGCAGGCGTGGGAGAAGGTCTTGCAAGTGGTTCCCGACAACCCGATGGCCCTTTACGGAAAAGCGTTTGTGATGAAGCAACGGGGCAATGACAATGGCGCGCGCGAGCAAATCCGCCGCAGCATTCTGAGTTCGCCTCGGTACCGTCCTTTCTTGGAAGCACGCGGGGAGACGAGCGGTGGGCTTTAAATCCAAATGGCTCTTCGCAGGTCTTTGTCTTCCGTTGCTCGCGGCCAGCGGCTGCAGCAAGGATGAACACACCCACGAAGCCCACTACGACGGCCCCACCATGCGCGTGCGCGAGCAGGGTGCCGATTTCTTGATCCCGTCGATGGCTTGGGATCTCCTGCTGACCAGTCCCGCCGACAAAGCCAAGGCGGCCGAAAAGGCCAAAGGCAGCGGCGGCGGAGAGCACGGTGGGGGACACGGTGGCGGCGGTGAAGGCGGCGCCGGGGAGGACACGGCGATGACCACGTCGTCTTTCGTGTACGCGCCGGTGACCGTCATCTTGAAAGAAAAAAATCCCGGTGTTCTGAAAGAACGCGAGATTCATTTCGAAATGCCCGAGGGCGGCTCCGAAATCGATTTGGCCAAATGGGTGACCGGGCAGCCCGGTACCTTCCACGTGCGCTTTGAATACGAAGGCCAGCAGGCCGAAAAAATCGAGGATGCTAAAATTCTCTTCTACAGCCGCGCGAAGAAACGCCGCGTGGGTGATGACATTGTCGGTGCCGGTTGCCAAAAAGTTTTGGAGTTGACCAAGTATCTTGGCGCTCAGGGCGAGGCCGGTCTGACCCTGAACACGACCCGCAATTTTCACACGACGGTGATTGGTGGACATTTTTTATTTTCGTGGATGAAGGACGGTATGCGCAAAGTCAGCCGCGTAACCTTCCTCGATTCTTCAAACCCCGCGCTGTTCTGCGAGAGTGAAAAATGATTTCTTTTTTGCGCGCCTATAAAAGTTACGACCCTGCGGCCAAATCGCTCCTCGAGATCGGCCTGCTGTACCCAGGTCCGAAGGCCGTGTTCTTCCACCGGATCGCGCACTTCTTTTACGGCATCAAGCTCTTCTTCATCGCGCGCCTCTTTGCCGAGATCAGCCGCTTTCTCACCGGGATCGAGATCCACCCGGGTGCGACCGTGGGCTGCCGTCTCGTGATCGATCACGGCATCGGCGTGGTGATCGGGGAGACGGCCGTGATCGGCGACGATTGCATCATTTTCCACGGCGTTACTTTGGGCGGCATGAAGTTCGACCCGGTTAAGCGCCATCCCACCGTGGGCAACAAGGTTTTGATCGGCGCGGGCGCGAAGGTTCTGGGGCCGATCACTTTGGGTGACGGCTGCCGCGTGGGTGCCAACGCGGTCATCACAAAAGATGTTCCTCCCGGCAAGACCGCCGTGGGCAATCCCATGCGCGTGCTGGAGTAATCTGGCCTCGACTCCGGTCGAGCGAACGCCACCCGAGTGGCGCTCGAGCGTTTCAAAGTGAGAAGCCCGCCCCCGCGAATGTGCCGAAGTCCTCATTGAAACCTGAAGATGAACCGATAAACCAAGCATGTCAGAGCAATCGACCGGGACGACGCTAACGATTGAAGACGGCGAAATGAGCCAAATTCCGAAGAGTTTTATCTTCGACGGCATGACGTTGCCGATTCCGATCTTTGTTCGACTCAAAGAACACACCTACCTGATGATTTCGAAAAAGGGCGACAAGGCCCAGGTTTCGAACCTCAAAAGCTTTAAGAACGACAACTTCCGCGTTTACGTGCGTGCCGCCGAAAAATTCATTCTCACGTCGTTCATCGAATCTTTGACCGAAAAGACGATCGACAATCCGGGCGTCACGGTCGAAAAGAAGAATCAATTCATCGCGGGCCTTCTTGATGAGTCCTTCCAGGACCTCGAGAAAGCGCAGTTCACCAGCATCGCGCGTTTAAAAAGCGCGGGCAGCCTCGTCGTCAAGTTGTCGGCGCAGGTCCCCTCCCTCGCGAAGGCTCTCGAGATCATGGAGGCGCAAAGTCCTTCGGAGTCGAAGCACGCGATGATGACGTGCATGGTGTCCATGCTCTTGGCCGAAGAGGCGAGCATGCTCAACAATTTGGTTCAGGATAAGCTGGCCGTGGGCGCTTTGCTTCACGATGTGGGGATGAAGTTTATTCCCGCCGCGATCGTGCAAAAGCCCCGTCACGAGTGGAGCGCCGAAGAACTCACGATTTACCAAACGCATCCCATCAAAGGGGCCGAGGCTTTGCGCCACATCCAAGGGATGTCGGTCGAGGTCTTGATGATCGTGGCCGAACACCATGAGCTATCGAACGGAACGGGCTACCCCAAAAATATTCGCGACGTTCGGATCAACAACCTAGCAAAAATCGTGGGCCTCGCGGATCAGTTCTGCGAGTTGGTCTCGAACTCCGAGGGCCAAACCTACTCGGCCGATCAGGCCGTGGCGTACATCGAAAATGTTCTGGGTCAGCCCTACAACAAAGGTCTTTTCTCGTCGCTCAAGAACCTGGTCAATGTCCAGATGCTCGCCGACAAAATGAAGAAGACCTCTTAATCCACCCACTTTTGACCTCCGTAGCGGTGGTGATTGCGTGACGCACCGTTTTCTGAGCGCCGCGGGAGTTAGTGGGAGCGGGTGGACCGGCCTTTGGCGACCGCCGGGGCTTCGAGCGGATTTTCGGGCCAGCTGTGTTTGGGGTAGCGGGTCTTCATTTCTTTGCGCACTTCAACGTAGCCATTTTTCCAAAAGCTCGCCAGATCGCGCGTGACTTGGACCGGACGGTAATTGGGACCGAGCAAAAACAAGGTGAGCTTTTGTCCGGCGACCGTCGGGCTTTCGGCCAGACCAAAGAGTTCCTGCAGTCGAACTTCGCAAAACGGACCCTGTTCATCTGAATACTGAATTTTCATGCGGCTTCCGCTGGGAACCACCCACGTGGACGGGCAGTCTTTCTCCAGGCGTCTCATCACGTCACCGTCGAAGAGCGGTTCAAAAAACGAGATCAAATTTTTCGCGCCCACAGCCTTGAGACTCGACTCTCCATAGGTCGCAAGCTCAAGACCTTCGGCAAACTTCGCCTGCGAGAGCGCGGGGATCGGACTGGGATCTTCGCTCGCGAATTTGGGCTCGAGACGGACCAAGAACTCAAGGCGTTTGATCCAAGCAGCGAGAGCGTCGTTGTCCTTGAGCAGATCGTCCCAACGCTCGCCCGCAAGCCGCGCGAGCTGATCGGTGATTTCGTCGGGCTTCGCGGGACGGCGGTTCTCATTGCCAATCTCCAAATTCTGCCACGTGTACGACTGCACGAATTGAAACTGACGGGCGTCTTCGTTCCATTCGACGCGCGCGTCGGGTTTGGCCTTGGGCTTGATGGCCTTCTCAACCAAGGCCGTCGGCACGCCCACCGCGCGGTGAACCGTGGTTTCAGCACTCTGCGCTCCTTCAACCACATCCAAAGCCAAGAAGTACTCGGACTGCTTCACGCTCGAAGAGGGGTGCAGCTTCACTCCGCGCCCACCCACCATCTTGGCGCTCGCTTCACCCATCCGCCGTCGGCGGCAGAGCCGATCGGGATAAATTTCGAGCAGCATCGCGGGCGCCCAATCCACAAACGAGGGCTCACGCGCGGTGGTCTTGCTTGAAAGCGTTTGCAGGAGCTGACGCTTCGTTTTGTCCAGCAGACGAAAGCGCGACGGATCCCGGCGCCACGACTCCCACGCATCAAACAGATCGTTCTCCTGTCCATGATGGGAGTTTCCCGACGGGATCTTTTCGGAGAGAAGCGTGGCGAGCTCGGCGCCCAGTTCCGCGGTGCCTTGGTCCTCGCTCAAGAGCAAGAGCTTGGCGAGACGCGGATGCAACGGCAAGCGGCGCATGCGGCTGCCGAGGTCGGTGAGCGCACCTTCGGTCGTGAGCGCCCCGATGAAACGTAAGAATTCTCCGGCGGTCTTGAGCGCGCCGGGTGAGGGTTGTTCGAACCAACTCACGTTTTCGGGTCGGGTGAGACCCAGGGCGGCCAGCAAAAGCACGGTTTCAGAAAGTTCCGAGCGGTGAATCTCGGGCGTTTCAAAATCCTTCATCGAGATCTCGTCGTGCACAGACCAGGCTCGGTAGACATGACCCGGACCGGTGCGAGCGGCCCGGCCCGCCCGCTGCGTGGCGGAGGCGAGAGACACGCGCTGCAGATCCAAAGACTCAAAACCCGTCTTGGGGTGCAGTTGATTCACGCGCGCCAGGCCCGAGTCGACCACCGTTGACACACCCTGCACGGTGAGCGAACTCTCGGCCACATTGGTGGCGAGAATGATTTTTCGTTTCTGCGGGTGCGGCAAAAGCGCGCGGCGCTGTTCGTCCAGCGTGAGGCTTCCGTGCAGAGGCAAGACCAGGGCCGAATCGCCCAGGCGCGCGCGCAGCTTTTCGCCCACGCGCTCGATCTCACCGCGGCCCGGAAGAAAAACCAGCACGTCGGCCCCCGCCTGCGCGCCGAACGCCGAAAGCGTGAGCGAGGACAAACGGTCGGTAAAGTCCGGTCCCGTCCGCAGGAGCATCGTTTTGTTCTCGTAATGAGTTTGCAGAGGAAACGTTTTGCCCGGGACCTTGAGCAGGGCTTCGGTGGCCAAGTAGGCTGTGAGTTTTTTAGTTTCAAGCGTTGCCGACATCACCACGATCTTCAAATCGGGACGCGAAAGCTCTTGCAGCTCTTTGAGCAGGGCGATGGCGACGTCCGTGTGGAGCGAGCGTTCATGAAACTCATCCAAGATCACGCACGACACGTCTTTGAGATCGGGATCGGCCAGCATCTTGCGCGTGAGCAGCGCCTCGGTCAAAAAAATCAGCCGCGTGTTTTTCGAAGATTTGTTGTCGAAGCGGACTTGGTAGCCGACCTGATCGCCGCCGAGCTCCCAACCCCTTTCTTCGGCGATGCGGGCCGCCGCCGAAACCGCGGCGATCCGCCGGGGCTCGAGAACCAAAATTTTTCCGGTGACTTCAGTTAAGAGGGCGGGAGGAATCCGCGTCGTTTTTCCGGCGCCAGGTTCGGCGGTCAGCACCAAATTCTGGTGGCGCGCGAAGAGATCGCGGGCCTGACTCAGAAAATCGTCAATCGGGAGGGAAACGGGCGGGACGCTCATGTCGCCGCAGGATAGACCAAAATCAGAAATTCCGCTTTCTTTTCTTTGGGCGCGGCCTTCAGCGCGGCGGGTGAGCCTTCGATCACGCGCTCGCCCTCTTGCGTAAGGTTCATCACCAGCAGGCAGGTGCGTGAGGCAAAGTGTTTTTCAAGTTCGCCCAGCATTTTTTCGAAGCGGTAAGGCGTGTCCATCAAGATGACCGCGCGTTTTTCTTTGGCGATGTGCTGCCATTCTTTTTCGCGGGCCACGTTTTCGGCGGGTAAAAACCCTCGAAACACAAACTCGTCCAAGCGGCGGCTCGAGAGCGACAGCAGGGTCATCAAGCTCGAAGGTCCGGGCAGGGCTTTGACTTGGATTCCCGCTTCGCGGCAGAGCCGCACCAAGTCCGCGCCGGGATCGCAAAACCCTGGCGTGCCGCAATCAGTGATGAGCGGGATGTCCTGCTCCCGGCACAAATCGCGCAGGCGCCGCAGGTCTTCGGGTGTCGAATGCTCATTGAGTTGTTCGTAGGTCTTGCCGCTCACGCCATGCGCGCGAAGCCAGACGGTGCTTTCTTTAAACTCTTCGAGGATGATCGTTGCAGCCCCCAGCAGAACGTTTTTCGCATGAAGGCTCATGTCCTCCGCGTTTCCGATCGGCGTGGGAACCAAGATCAAACCCATTAACGGCAGCTCCATTTTGAAACGCGCGTGTCGATCTTGCCGTCGCAAACGCTTTGATCGAGATGGTCCCACGACAACTCTCCATTTTCGATGGCGGTCGCGAGATGAACGAAGACGGGAGTCAGATTGGCGTGGATTTTTTTATTCACGCTGGCCGGTTTGTTCTCGTCGCCCTCGGCGTAGCCGTGCGCGCACAGATCGTCCTGCCAAGCTTGTTGGGCCGAGATCCCCTCTTCGAGCATGCGGGTCAGTCCCGCCACCGCGCCCGTGCGGTCTTCACCAGCGGTGCAGTGAAAGTAAAGCTGACGCCCTTTTTTCTTGAGCGCGTCTTGGATCACCGCGAGGGCCTCGATGATTTGCGTGCAGGAGTTGTTCAACTGTCCCGCCGCGCTCCACGTGAGCGGGATGTGCGTGATGCGGGCTTTGCTCATGCCGCCCGTTTGCAGGGCCGCGATTTCTTTTTCGACTTCGCCGCGCGTGCTGTTCTTGATGATGAGAACATCGGTGATGCCGAACTCGATCAGGTTGTCGGTGTTCTTCTTGGGCTCGGCCCCGCGATAAACGCGGCCTTCACGCTGCACAACAAGATGAGAGTTGCCCGCGGTCAGACCGCGAACGCTGCCGGGCTGATTTCCGAACGCAATGACCGTGTTGGGGAGCGCGAGCAAAAACAGCAAAAACAAAAGAAAACCCGAGAACGCTTTTTTCATGCGGGCAATCTACCCGAGTGCGGGAGAGTCTTGAACGGGGAGGGTAAAATTCACAATCTTCGCCCACGCCTCAGACACCGGCGCTTTTCCAGAGTGGGTCGATTCGACGAAGACGAGTTCGATGCCGGGATGGCGGGCCGCCACTTCGATCAAATTGAGCGGCTCATTTTCAAAAAAGACCACCAGCCCGTAACGGTCCAAGTCTTGGCGGTCGAACCACTCCACCTTGAAAAGGGCATCGTCGCTGCCTTTAATGGGCTTCAGAACCAGCTCAGCGGCGGGAAAGCCGTGAACTTCCAGCACTTTATGCGAGGCTTCGAGCATGGTCTTTTCGTCGCGCCCCGTGAGGTAAACGACGCGGGCGCCGGCCTTCAGCACCTTCCAGACATACTCGGGGGCGCCCGGGATCGGGTGGTCAAAGTGAAGGTACGGGCCGCTGAAGAACCGCTCGATCCAGTATTGGCGGACGGCCTCGTGAAAGTCGTTGGAATGGGTGTGCAGACCGTGGCGGATGAGAGCCGTTTTGATGCCCCAATCTTGGGACGCGATTTTGAGATCTTTGAGAAGTTCCACGCTCTCGGGGAAGCGCTCACGGTGAGCTTCATCTGCTGAAAAATCGTGCAAAATTCGCTGGGTGCGGGGGCTGACGTCAAAGAGGGTCGAATCCAGGTCGAAAACGACCAAAGCTTCGCGGCCTTGGGCCTTCAAAGTCTCGATCCTGACCAGAATTTGACGAAGCAGATCATGCGTTTGCGTCATGTCCCCCTTTCTCGCTGGAAGTCTTGGAAAGGTAAAGAGAATTCTTGGCTCCGGGGGTGCGGCTTGGTAGGACTGCACCCGAACAAAACTTGGGGGAATCTGATGACATCGTTTTCGAAATGTTCGCTCTTGGCCGCGTTGGCCTTGGCTTTCGTTCTGTCAGCCTGCACCAGCAAAAAAGCCGAACTCGGTTCCGAGAAAAACCCGGTCAAATTGTACTTCATCCCTTCGGTCGACGCCAAAGTGATCGACGACAACTCGAAGACCTTCAAAGAGTTCCTCGAGAAAAACACGCCCTACAAATTCGAAGTCATGATCCCGCAATCTTACGTCGCGGTCGTTGAAGCCTTCGGGACCAAGCGCGCTGACATCTCGGCCATGAACACCTTCGGTTATGTTTTGGCCCACGAGCGTTACGGCGCCGAGGCCCGCATGACCGTTCTGCGCCACGGCGCTTCGACCTACCAAGCCCAGTTCATCGCGCGCAACGACGACAAGCTTAAATCCGTCGCCGACCTCAAGGGCAAAAAACTCGCGTTCGTCGACGCCGCGTCGACCTCGGGCTACCTGCTTCCCTTGAAAGTTCTCAAAGACAAAGGCATCGAACCCGCCGAAACCGTTTTCGCCGGCAAGCACGACAACGTCGTATCGATGATCTACAACGGTCAGGTCGATGCGGGCGCGACGTTCTACTCGCCCCCCGATGCTGAAGGCATCCAGGACGCGCGCCGCCTGGTTAAAACTCAATACCCGGACGTTGAGAAGCGCGTGAAAATCTTGGAGCTCACCGAAGGCATCCCGAATGATCCGATCGTCTTCCGCAAAGAGATGCCCGAAGAGATGAAGAACGTCATCGTTGAGGCCTTCCTCAAGTTCGTGGCGACTCCCGAAGGCAAAGAGGCGTTCCAAAAGATTTACGCGGTTGACGATATCAAACGTGCCAGCGACGCCGACTACGACGCCGTTCGCACCATGCTCAAAGCCCTCGGCAAAAACGCCGACGAGCTGATGAAGAAATAAGGTGTGAACCGTGGCAGAGAACATTCTCCAGATCAAAAATTTGAAGAAGGTTTACCCCAACGGGACGCAGGCGCTCAAAGGCGTCAGCTTCGACGTAAAAAAAGGGGAGTTTCTGGTCATTATCGGTCTCAGCGGCTCGGGCAAGTCGACGCTTCTGCGCTGCTTGAACCGTCTGCACGATCCCACCTCGGGTGAGATTCTCTTCAAAGGTCACGACATCGCCAAGATTGAAGGTTCCGCGGTCCGCGGCGTTCGCAAGAACATCGCGATGATCTTTCAGCACTTCAACTTGATTCCCCGCCACACCGTTCTTTCGAACGTTTTGATGGGCCGTCTTGGCTTCATGGGCACCGTGGGTTCGCTCTTCGGTTTGTTCAAGGCCGACGACAAGCAAAAAGCTCTCAAGTATCTCAAACTCGTCGGCATCGGCGAAAAGGCGAAAATGCGCGCCGACAACTTGTCGGGCGGGCAGCAGCAGCGCGTGGCCATTGCGCGTGCGCTCACGCAAGACCCCGAAGTTTTGCTCGCCGATGAGCCCGTGGCCTCGCTCGACCCCGCGACTTGCCATGTGGTCATGGATTACCTGCGCAAGGTGAATCAAGAACTCGGCATCACCATCATCGCGAACCTTCACTTCTTGAGCCTTGTGCGCGAGTACGCCACCCGCGTGATCGCCATGAAGGGCGGCGAGATCGTCTTCGAAGGCGATCCCAAAGAAATCAACGATGCGTGGTTCGAAAAAATCTACGGCGCCGGCGCCAAAGAAGTTCACATCAATTAAGAGGGGCCGCCCCGATGGGGCGCAAGTAAGGACAATGCCATGATCGCGTCGATGACAAAACGGACTATTTTCGACTCCATTCTGTTCGCGTATTTCTTTTGCGTGGCCATGCTGGCGATTTTTGCGCCTTCGCAGGCCGAGATGCTCAACCTCGGGCGCAACACGCTCGTGTTCGCCATCGGCCTCGTGCTGGGAGCGATGATCAGCTACGGTTTGAACAAAGCGTCGCTCAAAACTCTGGGAGAACTGATCTTTGAGCCCGCTTATAAAAAAGCGTCGGCCGAAGAGGTGTCTTGGACCAAGCAGGCGTGGAGCTACCAACTGATCCTGTTCCTGGTCATCACCTTCACCGTGGGTTCGATCATGACCAAGTTCTCGCTCACCGAGCTCTTGGATGAAGACGGGTTCGCGGGGGCCGCGCGTTTGTTCAAAGGCCTCGCTTCGCCCAACATGGATCTGCTGCCTCGCGCGGTTTTGAACATCATCGAGACCATCTTCATGGCGTTCATGGCAACCGCGCTCGCGATCCCGATCGCGTTCGTGCTTTGCTTCTTCTGCGCGAAAAACATCATGAAAGGCCCGGTGGGCTTTGCGGTTTACTTGATCCTGCGGACTTTCTTGAACGTCACGCGTTCAATCGAGGCCTTGATTTGGGCGATCATCTTTTCGGTGTGGGTGGGAATCGGTCCGTTCGCGGGCATGCTCGCCTTGATGATCCACTCGATCGCGTCGCTCGCGAAGCAATACTCGGAGATTGTCGAGACCGTGAACGAAGGTCCGATCGAAGGGATCATGTCGACGGGCGCGACGCGCCTTCAGACCATCTGGTTCGCCATTGTTCCGCAGGTCGTTCTGCCCTTTATCAGCTTCACCGTGTACCGCTGGGACATCAACATCCGTATGGCCACCATTATCGGTTTGGTCGGCGGCGGCGGGATCGGTACGCTCTTGATCCAGTATCAAGGCCAAGCGATGTGGCCCGAAGTCGGCACGATCATCTTGGTGATCGCGTTCGTGGTCTGGTTTATGGACACGGCCTCGGCGTACTTGCGCGAAGCTCTCAAGTAAGTCCGCATTTTTGATGCGGACAGTCTCCGAATCGGAAGTGGTCTGCTTGCGCCACTTTATGAGGGCTCGAGCCCGATGGCCTTTTTCCAGGCCTCGTTGGGCTCGATCAATTTTCTCGCCACCAAGTCGAACAGTCCAAACGTGAAGACGGCTTCCGAAGCGGGAGTGCCGTCCTCTTTGATCATGCGTTGTCTCAAGTGACCAACTTTTCCTTTGTAATCCAAAAGTTCGGTCGTGATTTTGATTTTTTCGCGCAAACGCAGCTCTGATTGAAATTTCAGAGTCACTTCCAAAATGACCGGGCCGGTCTTGAGTTTCTGGATGTCTCTCAAGCCAAAGCCATTTCCGTTCGTCAGATCCCAGCGCGCTTCTTCATACAAGGCCAGGTAGGTGGCGTTGTTGACGTGGCCGAAAGTATCCAGATGCGATTCGCGAATGAGCAGTTCGTAGGTGTGCATCGGACTATTCAAGCACCGAGACCCTGGTCCTGTGAACAACTTCTTCAGTTTGCCGCACTTTGAGTGTCTAAAAGATGCGCAAAAACACAAGGACTATCAATGACTTAAGTCCACTGGCCGAAGTCCGATAAAGAACTATCAGGAGCTGGCATGGAAAAGTACTATCTCACGCAAAATGGAAAACCCGTAGGTCCTTGGTCGCTCAGCGACATCCTTTTGAATCTCAAAGGACAGAGCATCTCGTGGACCGATTATCTCTACGATGAGTCTCGCAAAGACTGGGTTTTGCTGATGGACCATCCCGTGCTCCTGCCGCACTTCCGCGAGATGGCTCATGCGCCGACGACGTCGAGCGTGCCCAAGCAAAATCCCAAGCCCGCTCCGATCGAGGCGCAAATCAGCAAAGAAAAAGAGTGGTTCGCCCTTCGCGGCGACAATAAGTACGGGCCGTTCACGCACCTTGAGCTCTTGAAAATGCTCCAAGACAAACAGCTCTATGAATTCGATTACGTTTGGAATGTTCGCTTTACCAGCTGGAAACGCGTCGCCGAGTGCGATGAGTTCAAACCCCAAGCGGTGAACGCGCTTCGTGAGTCGGGTCATCCCGACGTGGGCGATGTGTTTTTCCGCCGCCGTCACGCGCGCGCGTCTTACGGCGCTTCGCTCGTGGTGCACAACAACCGGCAGGTTTGGAAAGGCGAGAGCCTCGAGATCAGCCCCGGCGGCTGCGGTTTGATGGTCGACAACTCGACGCTCGAACCCGGTCAAAGCCTCTTTTTGCATTTTAAAGCCGGTGACGGCGTGCCGCCCTTCAACGCCATTTGCGAAGTGGTGAGCAAGCAAGCCCCCGTGCATGGCGAGAAGTGGAGCAAGTACGGCGTGAAGTTCACGAGCATCAGCCGTCAAGTTCAGCTCGCGATTAAAGAGTACACGAAAAAGGCCGCCTAAGAATTCGCTTCAGGAGGATGGACATGACAAACATGATGTTGAAAAGCGCGCTTTTGATTTTGGCTCTCGGAGCCGCCGGCGTCGGCTGCACTCAGCAAGACTTCGGACTTCCGGATTCGAGCCAAGAATTTGCCGCGACCGTGACCTACAACAACAAAGTGGACATCGTTTTCATGGTCGACAACTCGTCGTCCATGACTCAGTACCAAAATAAATTCGCCACCGAAGTGCCCGCGATGATTTCGGCTTTGAACCGTTTGGGTCTCGACTACCACATCGCGGTGGTGACGAGCGATATGCGCAGCGCTGGCAACGGTGGCCGTTTTATCGGCTCACCCAAATTCTTGTCGTCCTCATCGTCGAATTTGGTGTCGTCGCTGCAATCGCGCATCAATGTCGGCCAGAATGGCTCGGATCTCGAGCGCGGCCTCGAGTCGCTCAAGGCCGTCATGCAGCCCTCTTACCTCACTGGCGAGGGTGCGGGCTTTTTCCGTGACGACGCTCTGCTGGCCATGATCGTTCTGACCAACGAGGATGATTACAGCTCGGAATCGACGGCCTCGCTCAAATCATTTTTCGACGCGCTGAAGCCGCCGTTCAAAGGCACCACCAAAGCTTGGATTATGAATTTCATCGGCGTCGTCACCATTGGCGGCGAGTGCAATACGACCGCAGACTTTAAAGAAGCGGGTCTGCGCTACATGGAACTGGCCGACTACACGGGCGGGATCAAAGAGTCGGTTTGCAAATCGACTTTGGCTTCGGCGGTGTCGAACGTGCGTGCGCGCATCGTTGAGATCTTGTCGGAGTACCATTTGGACCGCGTTCCCAACATCGCAACGATCCAGGTCCGCATCAACGGCGTGCTCATTCCTCAGGATGCCACCAACGGCTGGACGTACCACGCTTCTGGAAATCTGATCCGTTTCCACGGAACGGCCCAGCCCGGTGCGAACGATGGTGTGCGTGTCGACTACACGCCCGCCGAAGGAACATAATTTTTCTCACGTCATTTTGACGACTGAACGGGCGGCGCATCCACGGCACGCCCGTTTTCTATTTTGATGAAGCGGTTGCAGTCTTTCAGCGTCGACAAGCGGTGGGCGATGATCAAGCAGGTGCGCCCCGTGATCGTCTCTTGAATTGCTTTCTGGATGAAGGATTCGGTCTCCGAGTCGACATTGGCGGTGGCTTCGTCAAGGATCAAGAACGCCGGGTCCGCCACCAAAATCCGGGCAAAGCAGATCAGCTGACGCTCGCCGACCGAAAGGTTCGCGCCGCGTTCTTCGACCTTGAAATCAAGGCCGCGCCCGGAGCGCTGAAAGAAGTCCCAGGCGCCCATTCGTTTCAGCGCCTCTTCCATGACCTCGCGGGTGTGAAGCGGGTCGCCTAAGCTCAAGTTGTCGGCGATGGTGCCGCGGAACAGAACGGGGTCTTGCTGAACGACGCCGATCCAGCGGCGCAGCTCGTGGCGGGGAACATTTTGTATGGGCGTACCGCCAATCAAAAGGCTCTCACCGGGTGCTTCGTAAAAGCGCTGCAAGAGGGAGATCAGCGTCGATTTACCCGCCCCGGTGCGGCCCATCAGCGCCACGCGCTCGCCGGGGTGAATGGTGAGATCCAGATGACGTAAAACCCAGGGCTGATCGCTCGCGTAACGGAACGAAAGATCCCTAAATTCGATCGTGGGATTCGGGCGGCTAACAGGTGCCGGGCCCGCAGGCGCGAAGAAACGCGAGCTTGAGTGCGGCTCAAAGCCAAAACTTTCTTCGGGGGCCTCTTCAAAAAGGTGAAACACGCGCTCCGCCGAGGTGAGGCTGTTCTGGAACTGCTGGTACTTTTCGAGCATCTCGCGCAAGGGAGGGATAAAGTCCTGCGCATGCAGCAAGAAGGCAACCAGCGCGCCGATGGCGAGCTCGCCTTGAACGGCGAAGTAGCCCCCGCCCGCGAGGGCCGAAGTCACCACCACCGCGGTGAACAGGTTCAGCAAGGGCTGCATAACCGCGTAAGCCCGGATCGAGCGCAGCAGAATATTTTGATATTCAAACGAGGTCGTCGAAAAACGCTTTTCGGAATACGGAACCGCGTTCAGGATTTGCAAAACGCGCAGGCCCTGCAAGCTTTCGGAGGCGTAGGCACTCAGTTCAGCCAACTTCTTTTTGGATTCGCGTAAAATCAAACGGATGCGGTAGCTCACTTTGAGGGAAATCCATAAGAAGAAGGGCATCAGCGCGAGCGTGATGAGCGTCAGCTTCACCGAGATCAAAAGCATGGCGACGACCAAGCTGAGCAGAATCAAAAGATTCGAGACAATGGCGATCACGCCTTCGCTGAACACCTCATTGAGATTGGCGGGGTCGTTGGTCAGACGGGTGACGATACGGCCGACGGGATTGCGGTGGAAGTAGTCGAGGGGCAGGCCCTGAACATGGCCGACCAGCTTTTCGCGTAAATCGGCGAGGACACGGTTGCCAAATTTTTGAAACAGAAAGAGATAGCCGAATTGGCAGACGGCGTGCACGGTTTGCAGAACCAGATAAACCCAGGCCGCTTGAACCAAAACTCCGCGATCTTTGGGAATCACGCCGTGATCGATGGCGTAGCCAATGGTTTGCGGGAGCAGGCGGGCCGCCACGATCGAGATGATCATCATCACCGAGGCGGCAAGTCCCAGCTTCCAGAACACGCGCGCAAAAGGCCAGAGCTGCGCGAACATATGGCGCAGCTGCATTTTGGTTTGAACGTCATCCTGCTGAACAAACTGGCTCATGGCGCGTCCCCCTGATGCTTTTGCATCTGCTTGAAGGTGGGGGAGCGATGGGCCAATTCGACCTCGGCGGCGAAATCCTCATAGCCCGATTCATTCAGGACCAAAATTTTGGAGCAGTCACGCAAAACCGTAAGGCGGTGGCTGATCAGAATCAGCGTTTTGTTCCACTCCGCCAGAGCGGCGATCAGTTTCTCTTCGGTGTTGTGGTCAACCGCGCTCATGACGTCATCCAAAATCAAGAGATCGCAGTTCGAGAGCATCCCGCGGGCCAGGGCGAGACGCTGTTTTTGACCGCCCGAGAGATTGACGCCCTTTTCGCCGAGCTCGGTCTGCAGACCGTGCGGAAGTTTTTGAATCTCATCCCACATCTGCACCTGTTCAAGAGCCCGCCGCACGTCGCTGGCGGTGAGGTCGGGAGCAGCGAGCTTGAGGTTGTCCTCGATGCTCATCGAGAACAGCAAGGGTTCTTGAGTGACGATGCAGATGCGCCGCCGGAGGGATTCAAGCGTGTAGTCCTCGATCGGCGCGCCATTAACCAAGACCGAACCTGCCGGCACGGGAAGAAGCCGGCCCAGTAAAAGAGCCAGCGTGGTTTTGCCGCTTCCGATCGGACCGACGATGCCGATCTTTTCGTTCTTTTCCACGGAGAAGGCCACATTCTTGAGACCACCTTGCTCTTGATTTTCATAGCGAAACTCAAGGCCCCGCACGTCAAGTCTCGCAAAAGGGCCGAGTTCGCGCTTGCCGGTGTCGGGGATGCGGGTGGGTGTCTCGAGAGCCGCACGGATGCGCGAGAAGGAGGCCATGCCCTTTTGATACTGCGAAAATCCCAAGCCGAACGCGGTCATCGGCCACACCATTTTGATGATGTAACGTTGAAAGGCCACGAAGGTTCCGATACTCGCGGCGCCCGTGAGCAAATCGTCGGTGGCGATAAAAATCAGGATGACCGAGCCTGCCGCCACCCCGAACTGCATGATGGGCGAGAAGAGCGAATCCACGATCGCCACGCGGTTGCAGGCGGTCTCATACTCAAGGTTGAGTCGGCGGTAGCCTTTGAGACGGGTGCGTTCTTGCACGAAGCTCTTGAGAACGCGAATGCCCGAGACGGTCTCTTGCGTGTAACCCGAAAGCAGCGAAAGCTTTTCTTGCTCGATCTTATAACGTTTAAAGATCAGCTGCGTCACCCAGCGGATGAGCAAAGGGACAAAAGGCAGGAACACCATCGTCTTCCAGGTCCACGACGGGTTGAGCGAAATCATGATCGGAAGAATCACGAGCAGGATGACCGCGCCGTCGACCAGGATCAGGACCGAGTTGCCGATGGCTTGGCGGAAGCTCTGAACATCGTTCACGATCAGACTCATCAATTCACCGATTTGATTGCGCGAATAGAACTGCAGATCCAGCTGACAGAGATGTCGATAGAGGCGTTGGCGGAGATGCTCGGCGGCTTTGGTATGGTAATCACCAAAGAAAATACGCCAACCGTAGCGGGTGACCGCGAGACCCGCCATCACCGCGAAAAAAACGGCCGAGGTTTTTGCAATGCTCGCAAACCCTTGGCCGGCGGTCACTTCGTCGAGCGCCTGCTTGATGATCAGCGGGTAAACGCCATCGAGCGTGTTGGTGATCAGCAAGAAAAGCATGCCCAGCCAGAACGAGCGTCCGAACTTTTTAATGTAGTAGGAAAGAGGCGAGGTGAGCAGCACCCCAAGGTTCTACCGGGGGGCTTGAGAAGGGTCAAACGGCGTGAGATCAGCCCGCGATTTTGTGGGGCATGTCGGGAGCGCGGAAGGTCTTAAACTTGACGTTGATGGTCGTGTGGGCGGCACCGAAATCGACTTCCAGCTGGCCGCCATGCGCGGTCATGATGGCTTTCGACAAGCTTAAGCCCAAACCCGTGCCTTTGCCGATTTCTTTCGTGGTAAAGAACGGGGTCATGACCTTGCTTTGAATGTCTTTCGAGAAGCCGTGACCCGAGTCGACGATCGACAGGGTCAGCAAACCGGCCTTTTCGGCCAGGTTGATCTGAATCCACCGCTTTTCAGACCCTTCGAGAGCGTCGACGGCGTTGTTGATCAAGTTCACCAGGATCTGGGCGATCTGAACCCGGCGGCAGGAGATTTCGTAGGAGTCGAAGTTTTCCGAAATGGACACTTCGATTTCTTTTTTACGCAGGCGTTCGCTCGAAAGTCCCATGGCGTCTTTCAAAATGACGGCCGCCGGAACGAATTCAAACGGGTCGCGGCTGGCATCGCGCGAGAGAACGCGCAGCGATTGGATGATGTCGGCAATCCGCTGGGTGGTTTTGATGATTCCGTTCAGCGAGTTGCGAACGTCGTCGGTGATCTCCTTGCGCAGAATCAGTTGGGATTTTCCCATGATGATCGCGAGGGGGTTGTTGATCTCGTGGGCGATCGATCCGGCCATCTCGCCGAGCGCGCTCCAACGGGCGCTGGACTCGAGCTTTTGGCGCTGCTCCAGGATCACGAGCGTGCGCTCCTCGACGCGTTTTTCAAGATCAAAATTCATTTCTTTCAGCGCCCAATGGGACATGAGAACGCGGTCTTTCAGCGAATTGATATGATCGACAAGCGAATCGAGTTCGTCGTAGCCGCCTTTGGGCATCATGCGGTCGACCTTGAGGTCGGGCAGGCTGCGTTCGGGTTTAAAATCTTCCAAATAGGATGAGATCTGCGACAGGGGACGAACGTAAGAAATGTTGACCGCGAAAAAAAGCAGGGCGGCGACGATCGCCGAAGTGACAAACTGCTGCAAGATCGTGATGAAAACGCGGTCGAGAATTTTTTCGTGAGTTTTGACGAGCGCCGATTGCACGGTCAACGTCGCGACGGGGCGGGCGGCACCACCCTGCGGCGTGATCATCAAAGAAAAACTTTGCTGGAAAGGCGGGTCTTTCAAAGGTTGGCCAAATTGGACGACATCGCCATCTTCGGTTTGCAACGAAACCGCGTCGACGTCTTGGATCGAAAGCAGATTGGCGAGTTCTTTTTCAACGACGGCTTGTTCGCTCGACCACACCGCCTGAGCGAGGCTTTCATTGTGGGACTTCACGACTTCGGAAATCACCCAAGAGATGTGATCGGTTTCGGTTTGGTAACGGTTCCAAATGTCCATCGCCGTCAACATGAGCGTGAAAAGAAGGGTGCTCCCCAGAGTCAGGGCGACCAGCTTCAGTGAAAGGCTGCGCTCAATGTTGGTTGTTGGCGATACTTGCACGTTCTTAATATCGGCATAAATAAGAACTGAGCGAGTCTTGTTCTCATTTCAGAACTTCGTCGAGGAAGTCGTGAAGCGCGACGATCGAGCGGCGCTCCGAAACGGCGTTATAGGCCGCGCCCTTCGACGGGTCATTGCCCGAATCGGGATTGGTAAAGGCATGAACCGTGTCCGAATAAGCAATGAGCTGGTAGTCCACATGGGCGTCGTTCATTTCTTTTTGGAAGGCCGCGACCTCTTCGGGCGGAACATTGGGATCCACCGCACCATGCAGGACCAAGACCTTGGCCTTGATGTTCTTAGCATCGGCCGGCGTCGGGGAGCCGAGCCCGCCGTGGAAGCTGATCACACCTTTGATGTCGGCACCGCTTCGCGCGAGTTCCAGAACACCGGTGCCGCCGAAGCAGTAACCCATCGCCGCGATCTTCGAGGTCTCAACACCTTTTTGCGCTTTCAACGTGTCGAGAGCTGCTTGCATGCGTTTGCGGAAAAGCGCGCGGTCGCCCTTGTACTTACCGGCGAGTTGTCCCGCTTCTTTGGGACTCTTCGTGGTCATGCCGTTGCCATAGATATCGGCGGCGAGGACGATATAGCCTTTTTCGGCCATTTCGCGCGCGCGGCGTTTGGCGTAGTCGTTGAGTCCCATCCATTCATGCACGAGCACCAAGCCAGGACGCGGTTCTTTGTGGCTGTCATCATACGCGAGATAGCCTTTCAGCGTGGTGCTGCCTTCTTTGTAGTTGATCGTTTCGGTTTTGACTTTTGCCTGGGCGATGGAGCCCACCAAGGCGAGCGCGATCAGCATCGTTTTCATATCAAGTCTCCTGGAGAGGGTTTTCGATGAGAAATCATCGAAGAACTCCGTAGGCGGAAGCAACTTGATTTTAAGTTGTGAAGAAAACTAGGCGCCTGACGTCGGACTTACTTTTTGCAAACGTCAGCTTTGGGATGATCTAGGCAAACCAAGGCCTTGAGCGCCTTGTTTTGCTCGGAGAGCGTCTTGACTTCGTCTTTGACATTCGCGAGTTCGCGCTTCATCGCGGCGACCTCGGTTTGCGTGCCGGTGAGTTTTTGGTAAAGCTCCTTCACCGCTTCGATCAAGGGCGCGACCAGGGCTGGGTAATTGACGGCCAAGCGGCCCGTCTCTTTGTTGGTCGTGACAAGTTCGGGAAGAACCTTTTGCACGTCCTGAGCGATCACGCCGACTTGGCGGTCGGGAGATTCTTTGGGGTTGATCCAATTGAATTTGACCCCGTTCATCTGATTCACAAGGTCGAGACTGTTCTTGATCGGTTCAATGTTCTTTTTGAGAGTCTTGTCGGAGTTGACCGTGAACGCACCGGCATAGATCGAACCGTAGCCCATGGCTCCATTCATGATGTAGACGCCGCCGCTGCCCGAACTCCAGTTCAGGTACGTGGCTCCTCCGCCGCGCGCATCCAAGTGGAAGTTTCCGGCGCCATTGATTTCACCACCCATGATGGAATCAATCTTCGCCGTTCCGTAGACGTGAAGCTTTTGTGTTGGCGCTGTCGTGCCGATGCCAATGTTTCCGTTAGACCGAATCGTTAAGGCATTTCCGCCAAGATTGGAGCTGTCCAAATATAAATTGTTCGCTGTCGATCCATCGCCTTGAAGTCTAAAGTTCCAAGACCCGCCATTTGCGCTATTTAAAAGCGAGAGTGCATTGCTGCCCTCGGCAACATTGGCGCGTACGGTTCCGGAAACATCAAGCTTCACTCCGGGAGAACTTGTGCCAACCCCGACATTCGATCCGCTGACAGCGATGGGGCTATTGCCAAGTGCCGTTGAACTGGTCCACTGCGGAATGTAGTTGGCCGTACCACTGCCGCCGCTAGCGACGGTCGAACCCGAGATCATAACGCCCGAGAAGCCACCATAGCCTGAGTAGATGCCGTCGTTCGTAACATTGACCGTGGCGTAATCGCCCGCGTTCATGAATGCCGTTGTACAAACACCGCAAGACCCGTAGTCGCCGCCGACGGCGCCCGTGCGGCACTCGGTGCTTTTGTTGACGCCGTTGATTTGGATGTACCACCGGGCATAGGTCGCTAACGAATACGAGATCCCGCTCGTACAGAGATAATAAAGTCCCGAGACCGTTGCCGTGTAACGGCCGTTTGCCGGGGTGTAGTTGCCATCATTGTAGAGAACGCCGGCCCAGTTGACGGTTCCGGTCCCGACATGCACTGAATTGTAAACAGAAAAGCCGCGTGATTGACCGGTTGTCAGCAGGGATGTCCACGAACCCGCGACGTAGGCCTCCATCTGCGAAGACGTCGAGTTGTAGCGCAAGTCTCCATTCGCGGAGGACCCGGGCCGCTGAGCCGTTGTTCCCGCGGGCAGGCGAAGAGCATCTGTCTTGGAGCCGAGATCCAATGTTACATTTGGAGAAGTCGTCCCAATCCCGACGTTGCCTGAGTTCTCCATCGTCATGACGTAGTTTGCCGCTGCCGAGTTGTCGTTCACGGTTGAGTTAAAAATAAAGAACTTGCTAGGATTATTACTCTTTCCTATTCCCCAGGACCGGTCGCCGGCTCCAATCGGCCAAACGATCGCGCCTCCATGCGAAGCTTCGAAATTTCTGATCCAGGCATTGGAGGTATAAGGCGCATCGCTACCGGTCGATGCGATGGTGCCATTGACATCAAGTTTACGGCCCGGACCGGTCGTTCCGATACCGACTTGACCCTGATAGTCGATCAAAGCGCGCTGGACGCCGTTCGTGAAGAATCCGACGCCGGCCGCGCCGTAGTTTCCGATATTTAGGCTGCCGATTCCACCCAAGGCACTGTTTGCATTCGAGTTCTGAACAATCGCAGATTGTCCGGTCGAGCCGTCACCACCAAAGAGGATGCCGATGGAGGCGGATGACCCGGCATTGGAATTTCGCATTCGCTGCCAAACCACGGAGTTGGCAGATTTTTCGATCGTTAGGATATTGTCGGGACTTGCCGTTCCGATTCCGATGTTACCGCCGCTCATGACAAACTGATTCGTCCCCACTGCCAAGCCGTTGCTTGGAAGATTCAAAGCGCCGGTCATCGTGTCGCCCGCTTTGGCGACGTAGTTGGTTCCGTTCGCGGGTGTGTAACCCAAGATGTTCGTGAGCGTGTCGCACCCGACAACCCCG